>NZ_JBBOYD010000001.1:2502500-3702500 GCF_038007965.1 Niallia sp. FSL W8-0635
AGCTAACTCTTCTTTCGAATTAGCGTGATGACCAAAAATAATTTCAGCTCCAGCTTTACAATCAATAATATACCAGCACTCTGTTTTTCCCAGCTCTCCATTTTCATGAACCTTTGCATAATCATCATTTGGATGAACCTGTACAGATAAGTCCTGATTTGCATCTAATATTTTTGTTAATAAAGGAAAACGATTGCCTTCCATATTTCCAAAAAGCTCACGATGATTTTCCCATAACGCTTCTAAATTTTTCCCTGCTAATGGGCCGTTCTTAACCATGCTTTGTCCATGTGGATGTGCGGAAAATGCCCAACACTCTCCTGTTGTTTCACTTGGTATTTCATAACCAAAGCTACGCAATGCTGTACCGCCCCAAATTCTATCTTTAAATACTGGTTTAAAAAATAATGGCTCATTCATTCGATTATGGAACTCCTTCTTTACAATATTTACAAGACTATTCTACCATATTCTTAGGAAGAACGGCTTTGATTTTCAAAAATAGAAAATGAATAGAATTTTCTCCCATGTAAATTTAATTATTTCTCAAAAAAAGATTCTCCTTAGAAACAGTAGTTTCTATAAGGAGAATCTTTTTTTAAGCACCCGTATTTAATTGTTCTTTCTTTGTTACTATCGTTTCTTTTCTAATCGTTTTACCATGTAAATAGTAATAAACAGCAATTCCAATTAAAATATAAATACTACTAAAAGTATAAAAGGCGTTTAGGCCAATGGCATCTCCAATAATCCCAACTATATACGAACCGAAGCCAATCCCGATATCAAAAATAGATAAGAATGTTGCCGTTGCAAGCCCTCTTCTATGTGGTGCTGCTTTTTGAATGGCAATTGTTTGAAGACATGGAAACATCGATCCATATCCTAAACCAATTAATGCAGCGGAAAGTAAAAACATCCATTCAGAATCAGCCAGTCCAAGCAAAATCATTCCACCAGAGAATAAAATGATACAAGGATAAACAATTTTATTTGCTCCATAGCGATCAAACCATTTTCCAGCAAATGGTCTTGCCATTAACATAAAGATTGCATATACAACAAAGAAATAACCAGAAACACTAATAAAGCCTTTATTCTCTGCATAAACAGATACAAAGGAAAGAATCGACGAATATACAATTCCAAACATTGCCGCAACTACACTAATTTTCACTGCGGTATTTTCAATAATTTGATTGAACTGAAAACCTTTCTTCTCCGTACGCTCTATTTCAACCTTTTCCATGTCTGCTTCCGATTCCATTTTCATAAATCCACCTGTTAGAACCGCGAAAAATGCAAATATAACTGCTAGTATAAATAGAGTGGAAGTTCCCCAAGAATTAATAGCTTGAAGGCCAATAAATGGACCAATTACCATGGCTAAATTCATACTCATTGAATAATACCCCATGCCTTCTCCTCTTCTAGAGCTTGGCAGAATGTCGGCAACAATTGTTCCTGTAGCTGTTGTTGCCATCCCAAATCCAATTCCGTGTAAAGCACGAACAATAAGTAAACCCGTTAGAGAATCAGTAAATAAGTAAAAAATAGACGCAACTAGGAAGATAAGTAAAGATGTTAGGAAAATTGCCCTTTTCCCAATCTTTTGCATTAAATTACCGGCGACAGGTCTTATAAGAATAGCTGTAATAATGAAAACAGTAACAATTAAACCTGCTGTAGACTGCTTTCCATTTAATTCACGTATTGCATAAATTGGTAATGAAACTAATAAAAAATAAAACGTCATAAATAAAAAAAAGTTACTTACCCATATTTGGATAAATCCCTTTGTCCATAATGCTTCTTTATTCACTTATTTTCCTCCTTGATTGCTAATGAATGGGACCATCCAGAAGTGATTTGATGTAAATACTCCCATGATTCAGCTGGTAATTGTGCAAGCAAGCCCTTGTTTGCTTGTAACACAGCCTCTTCCCATTTTGCGTATTCGTTTAATGCTAAATCTGTTAGAAACACTTTATTTGTGCGTCTGTCTTCTCCTTTCACTTGGAGAACATAATTTTTTTCCACGAGCTTTTTAACTGTACGAGTAACAGGAGGAGCTTCAATTGATAAATACTCTGCAATTTCTTTTTGAGCAAGTGGACCATTCTCTTTTAATACAAATAAAATTGCCCATTCTGAACTATAAATATCAAATGGCTCTAATGCTATATTTAATTCCTTCGTAAATTGTCGAGCAAGCTGTTGGATAGAATGGAATAAGTCATGAGTCTTGTTCATTTCTTTCTCCGATCTCAATATTAATTACCTAGGTAACTATATCATATTATATCGGTTGTAGGCAATACCCTATTTGATCATATCGGTATTAATCAAACGTTTGATTAATACCGATATCGCTTTCAAATAGAGACACCTTCTCATCAAGAATTAACAGAACACTCTAAACAAAAAACTCCTAAATAGTTCATCTAACCATTTAGGAGCAATTCACATTTGACAACCGTTTGTTTCAAATGCTTTTTTTATTATAAAATTGTCATTTGATCACCAATATGAATGGTTCCTGTCTGAATAACACGAGCATACATGCCCAAATGATTATTTCTTTCTTTTACTATCTGTTTTAACAGCTTGGGCTGTCTTGTTCCTGTTTTAGGATCGACGGTTATTATCATACATCTTTCACAGAATTGATTTATTTCGAGAATTACTTCTGATCCAATTTTAATTTGCTTCCCAATTAAATCCTGTTCTTTTATGCCCACTTCTTGTATATCGTAAATAATATTGCCTCTAAATCTTCTCTCATCGATTGGTTCACCGAATGATGTCGATAATTCTGCTAATGCCTCTGTTGAGATAAGAAGTATATTGTCAACTTCAATAGCTGGGAATGGAACATAGGTAGGGGAATAGGTAATAGTCTCTAACGTTCGATTCGTTTCCTCTTCTAATCTATCCAATAATGCTTGGTCATCCCAATCATATTCTATTCCATCCCTTGCTATCACTTTTAGTTTAGGAAACACATCTAAAGACTCTTCTCCTAAAAAACATGCTTTGTATGTAACCATTTCAGGAAATTGAGTAATAGTTAAATGCTTATCCCGATTTGTCCTATCAATAAATGCATGACTTCTATCCCCATAGATGCCATATGACATGATTTGTGCCTTTGAAAGATATTCACCTGTAAAGGATTTTACAGGATATCGCATAATATTTTGGATATTTCCCATAATCATCATTTCCCTCTCCCCCTCTTCTTCTTTCATTAAAACAAAAAAACTCCCTAAAACCAATTATTTTAGAGAGTTTTTTGAAAATTAGGGTTGAGTCTCTTCCATATCAACAGATAACAATCGTTCCGTTCTTGTATCAAAAGTTAAGTTAACAAATACACCGATTTCCTTTTGATCTTTTTTTACAATAAGCTTAAATTTTTCAACAGAAGTACCTTTTTTATCTTCCTTGCCAACATGCAGATAATCTGTAACTTCACTATTAGGGTATTTTTCTTGAGCTTTTGTCATGGCAATTCTTCCCCATTTAACATAAGAAGGTAGTCCTTCTGCTTCAGCCTGTATAGGAATGTTAATCTGCATTAGGAATAAACCAACTAACAAGATTTTTATGAATGGAAACTTTAATATTTTCATGCAAACATCTCCTTTCATTCTCCTTTTAGTATGAACATTCTTTCAAAAAATATGTAGTTTTAATATGTTAACTTATTTTTAAAAAAGTTGACATATATTAATTAGAGAAGTATAGTTGGTTTAGGAAATTATAAAAAGGAGTGATAAACTTGAAACAGTGGAAAGCTCTAGATATTACAATGATTGCATTATTCGTTGCTTTTATGGCAGTTGGCGCCAATGTTACCAGTTTTCTTATAATTGGTGGAGTTCCTGTAACGCTTCAAACATTTTTTGCCATCCTAGCAGGTCTACTTCTAGGCAAAAGACTAGGAAGCATTGCCATGGTCGTTTATATGCTCGTTGGACTTATTGGGATTCCCATTTTTGCGGGTGTTTCTGGAGGACTGATTATCCTAACCAAACCATCTTTTGGATTTATTTTAGCTTTTATCCTTACTGCTTTTATTGTTGGTTTAATTGCCGAAAAAAAACCATCCATTCCAACCTTTGTTTTTAGTGCATTTATTGGGTTAATAATCAATTACATAATTGGTACAAGCTGGATGTATATGGCATATAAGTTATGGTATTTGGCACCTGCTGGATTTACCTACCAACTACTATGGAGCTGGATGGCTTTCCCGCTTATAAAAGATGTTATTCTTACGTTAATTGCAGGAGTAGTCGGTTACCGATTATATAATTCGGTAATAAAGAAAAGCTCTCTCCAAGCACATTGGCATTCAAATTCTACGCATTAAAAAACAAGTCTCCTTCAAAGGAGACTTGTTTTTTACTAAAACCGATAATTTTCTAGCGATTTCGCCAATTAACGAGCTTTTACTCACTAATCCTGTCTATTCCTGCGGTTTCCCGAGAAATATTCCTTTATTTCTATTCCCAATACTCCCTTAAATCAAACATTATCTAACTTGAATTTTAAAGGAATAATCTAGTGATTCTAATTCATCTGTTAAAACATGTATCTCAACTTCCCAATTACCTGGCTGATTCAATTGAAGATTTTCTGCAAAATAATGGCCATCTTTCTCTTTCGTTAAAGGAAAGGACGTTTCTTTCTCCCCATGGATTAAGCTTATCGTAATTTGTTCAATTGGATCAATTGGTTTACGATTATTATCAAACACAAACACTTCATATTGATTTTGAACACCCGTTTTTTTAGGCGTAATGGATAAGCTAATATTTTCATTATATGCTAGTTCTGCTTCTTCATAAAATGGCAAATCAATAGGCAAGGTTGGTGTTTGGATTTGCGTAAATGCGCTCGTTACGAGTAATACCAAAATTCCAAGCACAATTTCTATTTTAATTGATAATTTATAGAACTCTTTCTTTTTTAGAAGAATTCTACTAACCAAATGATAGCCTCCAAATATTAGCATAAGCACTAGTAAAGCAACTTTGATAAGTAAGACTTTCCCGTATGCCGTACTAACTAGGGAATGAAAATCAGGTATTAATAAAGAAGCATTTATTGCTCCAGAAATAGCAAGGACAGCAACAGAGAAAAGGGCCCATAGTGAATATTTTTCCATACTAGCCCAATATAAATCATGTCCTTCTCCTTCCTTAGCAAATATACCTTCTCTTAAAAACAAGATAATGACAAGCATACCACCAAGCCAAATAGAAGCTGAGACTAAATGTGCAAAATCAAACAAAATCGCCACTGTTTCATATGGGGAACTAGATGGATGCCCAAGAAATGCTTTTGAAAGCATAATGCCTAAAAACGCTAATCCAGGGATAACCCAGCGTTTTTTTTCTAAATATGCTTCCTTTTTCCAAATAGAAAGATGGCTCACATAGAGAATAGCCAACAGGATCATTTGCAGAATCCAAATGGTCCCTTCTTTCGTACTTCTCAAAGTTTCCATTAAATTTCTTACACTTAAGGATGCTAGTAAACCACCACCAGCATAGCTTTGTGTTTGAATGACGATAAAACTGATAATACTGATAGCAAGTAATATTATTGCAGTAATGGACACTGTTTTGGTCCTTTTTACTAAGTTATTGGATACTTGCTTGCCTTTATACCAGATCAAATAGAATAAGAAAAGCCCCATATATAAAGAAAAGCCAGTATAGAGAAAGCCTTTATTTATCATTGTGCTTATAAAGGTAAACATATTTCCATTTTCTTGTTGGGTTGGAAATGTTGCACCCTCAGGTAATTCTCCGATACTAAAAGGAATCATTCCAGAAACGGAATGTCCATCTGCCGATACTACTCTCCATTCAACTGTATAAATATCGTTAGGTAAGTCTGGCTCTAAATCTACTGTTATCGATTTCTCTGTTTTTGGGTCTATCATCACATTCTTCTGATCTACCCGCTCTCCAGAAGAGTTTAAGACATTTAATATTGTAAAACCTGTTTGGATTTTTTCATTAAACTCTATGTAAACATTACTCGGTGCTGTTTCTAATATTTCATTTTCATTAGGAGTGGAATTGGTAATATACGCATGGGCAGATACTGTATTAACTCCTATAAAATAAAATATAAGTGCAGCTAATTGTAGCAATAATAGCTTTCTCCATTTCACTTTTTCCATCACGTCCTTCTATTTTCATCCGTTCCTCTCAATTATAACGAATGAACTACTAATCATACAAGGAAGAGGATGATGGAGGAATGATTCGATATATTCTGATAAATAAAGTTGTTATTTGTCTAAATCATAGCGTTTTTTGCGCTTTCCCAAGAAATATATCTTATTTTTTTATATAAACCTCGTATATTTTTCTTCATGACGGTAAAGAATAAGAACAAAATAAAAAGGAGGTAAGTCAATGGATATTAGCATGACTGCTGATGAAGTAATGTTGGCTATTCAACAATTACGTTCAAATGGCATGAATATGAATAAAAAGAAGGTTAAACAAAGCCATCCTGAATTAATGCGCCATGCGCTACATTATTTCCCCGATTGGAACAGTGCGGTTGAAAAAGCGAATTAGCTTAAATGAACCAAACAATTACTTCTTAGACATACATATTCAACATTCGTGTAAATAACACCATAGACTTACGAAAAGGACTTCTGTTAACCTTTTGTTCTTTAAGGATCTAACAAGAAGAATACAGAAGTACATAGAGGCTTTCCATAAACATGAAAAACCATCTCTATAAGCTAAAGATGGCTATTTGTTGGGAAGCTCTCTTTTTATTTGCATTCGATAGCAATATTGGTAAGGAAGAAGGGTACTACATTACAATGAAAGAATTCATTTTTTTACTTAAGAACGGAAATCGATCTGCTCTCCTTGCTGCACTCGTAAATACTATTATTTCCATCATAAAAGGATTTGCTTTTTTTCTATCAGGCAATGTTGCTATGTTTGCAGAAACCATGCACTCTCTAGGAGACGCAGCCAATCAATTTTTTGTATTTATTGGATCTGCATTAAGCAAAAAGGCGCCTACCAAGCGGTTTCCAGGTGGTTTTGGCAGACTTGTCAATGTCGTTTTATTGTTTGCCGTTCTTATTGTCGGTATAATGGCATATGAAACAATCCGGGAAGGCATTGACCATGTAATTAGACCACAGGAATCAACAGGCTTTTTTCTTATAATTATCGTTCTTTCTATATCTGTTTCCCTTGAATTTATTGTGTTAATAAAGGCAATGAAAGAAATTGTGACGAATGCTGGGCTGAAAACGAAAGGATGGAAATTATTAACTACTAGTTTTGCCTATTTAAAATCTGCAAAACCTGCAACGAAATTGGTATTTTTAGAAGATTCGGTTGCAACCGCTGGAGGCTTATTAGCAATCCTTGCTGTCGTTATATCTGAATATACAAACTTTAAGCAAGCAGAAGGAATCGCATCGATTATCATCGGTATCTTTATGTTCATCATAGTTGGAAGAGTTTTCCTAGACAATGCAGCTGGTGCGATTGGCGAGGCTGATTTAGAAATGCAGGGTGTAATTGGAAACATTGCCATGAAAGATCCAGATGTCCGAGATATTCAAGGCCTTGCCGTATATAAAGAAGGCGAAGATTTTCATGTAGAACTAAGCATTGAAATCGATAGTAAACTTACAGTAGAACAAGCGGATAATATAAGACAACGAATCGAAAAACAAATATTTACAGAAAAAGGAGTATCTGATATCATAATTGAGTTTGATAAGGATGATGGTATTTTAAACTGGCCACATTCCATCCATAAATATGAAAAACGAAAGAAAATCCTAGAAAAGCATTCCTCCTGGAAAAATGTTGATTGATACAATCACTGTAAAGATTCCTACTTGTAGGGGAAAAACATAGCTAAAAAAGGTCAGGAAATCATATTTAAGACGCCCTGACCAAAAAATATACTATTTATTCTATTACCGCATCTTCAAATGGTGCGTAAAAAACCCCTTTGGGAGCAAGGATGTTTGTTTCTGATTCTTCTTCCCTTCCATTCACTATATAGCTACCTGCTGGAAAGTAATCATAATATCCAGACTTAACATGTAAATCAACGTAATATTCATCTAGTTCTCTCATTAATTGGTGATAAGCTTCTCTATCCACAATTTCTCCTAAATCGTCTAATTCAAAATTTGCTTTTAGTGCATCTATAAAAGGTTCATAAGAGTCTGCTGCAACATATAAATCTACATCACAGCATTCCATGCAAAGTAGAACTTCTTCTCCTTTAATATTTTCATATGCATGATCGACCATTTCATTTAAAATTTGCTGTATCTTTTCTTTATTAACCAAATTCATGGTTGTTTTCACTACTATTCCCTCCAACTATTTACGAGCTACACATCATTCTGTATAGCTTTATCATACACAAAAACAAGTACAAAATGAAATGATATCCTTTTGTACTTGTTGCTTTGACTTACATCACTATATTTTTTACTATTTCATAGGAGCGTTTTCGATCTGCTTGCGAATAAACTTGGGTATTTATAATCATTTCATCTGCTTGAGTTATATCTAAGAACGCCTGTAATTTTCTCGCAACCGTTTCCTTCGAACCAATAATGGACGATTTTAATTGCTGTTGTACAATTGATTTCTCATAAGCACTCCATACCTCTTCCATATTCGGAACCGGCGGCTTTAATGGCGTCGGATTATTTCGGATAAGATTTAAGAACTGCTGTTGAGAAGAAGTTGCAAGAAATTCAGCTTTTTCATCTGTGTCTGCTGCAATGATATTTACACCTACCATTGTATATGGCTTTTCCAATATATCCGATGGTATAAACGTATTATAATAGGTGTTAAGTGCCGGCACTGTATAATCTGGTGAAAAATGGCTTGCAAATGCAAATGGAAGACCAAGGCGCCCAGCTAATCTTGCACTAAAATCACTAGATCCTAACAACCAAATTGGTATCTTTAATCCTTCTCCTGGAATCGCTCTTACAGGCAATTGAGTGTCTTCATATGGCTTTAAGTACGTTCTTAATTCCTCTACTAATTCAGGAAAATCATTTCCATCACTTTGAAAACGACGTAATGCTCTCGCGGTCAATTGATCACTTCCAGGCGCTCTCCCTAAACCTAAATCAATGCGACCGGGATACATGGATTCTAACGTCCCAAATTGCTCGGCGATAACTAATGGAGAATGATTTGGTAGCATAATGCCCCCAGAACCAATTCTAATTTCGTTCGTTCCTCCAGCTAAATAACCAATCAATACGGAGGTTGCACTACTAGCTATTCCAGGCATACTATGGTGTTCCGCTACCCAATAACGATTATATCCCCATTGTTCAGCAAGACGAGCAAGTTCTAAACTCTCTTTAAAACTTTCCGCAGCATTACTACCTTCTTTTATCGGTGCTAAATCAAGTACAGAAAACTTGATATCCTTCAATATTTTTCCCATAAATATCCTATCCCCTTTGATAAATCTCTTTCCATTCTATATGCGATGCTTTCTAATCTTCAAGTATATTGCTTGTACAACGAGCTTTTAAAATCATTTACTCCTCTAAATGATTTAATAGGCTTTTGCTTTTCATGTATTCTAATGTTTCTTCATGATACCTGGATAGAATATATTCCATTTCTGGCATAGGAGACACAATCGGTATTTTCTTTTTTTTGATTATCCTGATGATTGGCTTTGCCGTTGATTTCGATTTCGTTATAATCCATTTCTCCTTTTTCTTCTGTAGCGTCAAATCAATAATCCCAAGATGATTTCCCCAATTTCCTGCTTGAACAGTTGGTTTTCCATTTATTAATCCCTTTTCATGATTAACGCCTTTTGGCCCCTTTGCACCCTTTACTGGAAAGATACCATGTGAATGCCCATAAAGAATGACATCAATTCCTTCTACTTTACTAATATCTCTCACGTTATTACCAGACTTTGGCCTATATCCTTGATCCGATTCCAGCCCTGCATGAACTAAGGCAATAATTATATCCGCACCCTCTTTTTTCATTTTCGGTACGATTTCTTCCGCAGTTTTTCGCATATTTTTTATTATTAGCTTATTGTCAAAATGTGCTTTATCCCATTGTTGTGTTATTGGAGTAATTAGCCCAATAACGCCCACCTTTACATTATCCATTTCGCCCTTTTCATTTATTACTTCTTTATCTATTAATAAATATGGTTGGAAAAAATGGATATCATCCTGTTCATAATCATTACGATCATCAACATATATATTCGCATTTGTATAAGGGAAATCAGCCCCTTTTATTGTATTTATTAGAAAATCCAAACCATAATTAAATTCATGATTACCAAATGTCGCTGCATCATACCCCAATACATTCATACTTTTATATGCAGGATGTATATCACTGGAATAGAACATAGGAGAACTTGCGACATATTCCGCAATGGGACTTCCTTTTATCACATCTCCAACATCAAATAATAGAGTGTTTCTATGTTCTTTTTTTGCCTGTTGAATCAAACTTGCTACTCGGTTATATCCATATTCAATCGTCTTCTTCTTTTTCTCGTAATCATAATTCAATAAATACGAATGGATATCTGTTGTTTCTAAAATTCGAAGCTTAATGCTAGTATCATCGTTTATTTCACTTTTTGCTTGTATTCGAATTGTGTTTGCATGCATAAAAAGGATAAGTGTGATGGAAAGAATAAATAGAATTTTCTTTTTCATTTGGATATCTCCCCTTTTTCCGAGCCTTCCTTTCGATTCTCTTAGCTTATGCAATTAAGGAAAGAACTACACAAGATTGAGTAAAGGATTCTATAAAATGCTGGCTTAGTATTAGAAAAATCGGGAAAATTGTCAACAATTCAGAAGTTTTGATAGCTTTTGTCTTGTAGCAGGATTTTCCATCATCATTCTATAAATAAATAAAATAAAGATGTTTATAACCGTGAAAATTACAAAGGAGAGAGAGATAATGAAGGCATATACCTTAAGGGAAGCATCAAAAAAATTAACAACTACCCCAACAAAATTAAAACAATGGGAAAAAGATTTACAAGGAATTATCGTGATACCGCGAACAAAAACAGGTGCACGTATTTATACAGAAAAAGAAATTACTTTACTCCATGAAGTAAAAAACTTATATAAAGAAAAACGTAAAACTGCTGAAGTGAAGGAAACATTAACGATGTTAATTAATCGACCTGTAAAAAAAGAGTCTCTAGAGGAAAAGATTATCGAACAAAACGAAAATACGGCATTGGAAGTACCTGAAAAAAATACGAATGACACCAATGAATCAAATTATCCAAATACAGTGGAGCAAAACTTCAGGCTACTCCTTTCCTCCTTAGAAAATTATAAGCAGGATTTTCTAGAAGAAGTCAAAGGAGAAATCAGAAATGGTATAAAAAAAGAAGTATTAGAAACGATTACGAAGGAAATTCAAGCAGGCAATGAAGAAACCATTCATCATATTACAAATACAGTTAGTAAGACACAAGAAAAAACTTCCGAACAATTAGAAGAGTTTTCGGATCTTTTACATACAAATACAGAAAAAACAGCAACAGAATATGAAGAAATTCACACCAAAATAAAAAAACTATCTCAAATATCAAAAGCTGAAAGAAAAACGTATTCCAAACAATGGACATCCAATGTTTCTTCTGCCAAGGAAATTAAATCCATGATTGAGAACCTTTCAAAATCCAATGAAGAACTGAATAAAACGGTCGAACAATTAAATGAAAATGACCAATATTTTATAGAAACACTTCGTTTAGAAAGAGAACAAATGAATAAGGAAATCAAACAAAGAGAAAGAAATTTTCAAGAGCTAGTCCAAACCTTTCGTCATACAGCTGTCTCCCACGAAAAAAAGAGACAATGGTGGAAAATTTGGTAACGGAATAGACTAATCAATCTTTGAAGCAAAACACAAGCATTCCTATGTAAAATTAGCGTAAAGAGTAATCAAAATTTTTTTCACTTTTTGATTACTCTTTTTCATTTCCTCTTTTTATATGTTAGTATGGTATGGAGAAATGCATTAATATGTATTAATTGGAGGTAAAAATGGCTACAAATTATAAGATATTATTTCTTGATATTGATGGTACCATCTTAACACCGGATGATACGATTCAAGATTCAACAAAAAAAGCAGTTCAATTAATGAAGGAAAAAGGATTAGAGGTCTTTTTAGCAACCGGAAGACCATTACATGAAATATCACATATCGGCGAAACACTTGCTATAGAATCCTTTATCGGTTACAACGGTGCCTATGCTATACATAATAATATTGATGTATTTAGACAACCAATGAATCCCGATTTAGTAACAAAATACATAGACATTGCAAATGAAAAAGGAAATGAACTTATTTTATATACAAATACGCATAATCTACTTTCTCATCCTGAAGGAGAAATGACAAAGCAATTTAGCCAAAAGTTCCATCTTAAGAAGAATAAAGCTTTCACACTTGATGATAAAGAAAATATTCTTGGAATAACGGTTATTAACTTAAAAGAAGAGGATATTGCCTTGTATGAGGAATTTCCTGACATCCATTTATCTCAAGTAAACATCGACGGTTTTAGGCATTCCTATGATGTCATAAGCGATAAAGTGAATAAAGGATTTGCGGTATCCCTCATTCTTAAGAATTTAGGAATCGATAAGGAATCTTCTATTGCCTTCGGAGATGGTTTAAACGATAAGGAAATGCTACAAGTTGTTGGAGAAGGATTTGCAATGGGAAATGCCCATGAAATGCTCTTTTCTTATGCAAAACATAAAACTACTTCCGTTACAGATTCAGGGATTTACAACGGTTTAAAATGGCTCGGATTAATTGCGGAATAAAAAAAGGTCAGCACTCCACTCACTGGAGTGCTGACCTTTTTAAACTTCTGAACTTTCTTCACTTGCATTTTCTTCACTGACTTCCTTGTCATTTAAATGCTGTAATATTTTCTTATCGAAATATTCATCGTTCATTTTGTAGGAAATTTCAAATGCAGGTGTAGTAGCGAACTCTCTTTTTATCCAGTAATAGTTATCCTCTTTTATTGGCTCTGTTAAATCAAGCATAATCGTAATTTCAAGAGAGATAAGATTTTTATTCTTTGTAATCGTTACGGACGGATTTGTACTTCTTGCGACTTTATTTATTAGTTTTTTATTAAATAGCATGGAAAAATGAAGCTCATTACCACTTTTATTTTTTTTATTCAGTTTCAGTAAATAGGAATCACCTAGATCTACTAATTTCTCTTTATCCATATTTTCAATTGCTAATAATAATCGTATGTACCTGTTTTCTACTGGTGAAATGTTTATTTTTGTCGAACTCATTTGCAACCTCCTCTTACTTGAAACCGTAAAATTGACCCTTTTTATCATATGACAACATATCATTTATTATAACGAAAAAAAAGATTCAAAAATAGAATGGGATTAAAATATTATTTCAATATATGTTTTCTTTTTTTCATTTGTAAACCCTACCCTTTTCCTACCTGTTATATTCTTCTCTTTCTTTATGATTTTTGCAAATAAAATGCTTAAGCTTTATGCAAATAGGAAATCAGTGCTTTATAAAAGTAATAAGTTCTTATTCCGTGTATAATAAAGTGAAACAAACCATTCTGACCTATACGGACAGTTAATCTTCCACTATCTTCCTCGAATTCTTATTAGGAAGTGTTGAGAGTCTTAATAAAGGATGAGAGTGAATAAAAGAAAATTAACTTATTAATGGTTAAATGGAAATTTAATAACAAGGGGTTTAGAAAATGAAAGAAATTAAAACAGTGGAATCATTTGAAGAAATCATTAACAATGGGGAAACAAATATCGTGAAGTTTTTTACAACTTGGTGTCCAGATTGCACAAGAATGGATATGTTCATCGGTGAAATTATAGAGTCCAATAATGACAAAACATGGTATAGTCTAAATAAAGATGAACTACCAGAAATAGCCGAAAAATATGATGTAATGGGAATTCCAAGTCTACTAATTTTTAAAAACGGTGAAAAAACAGGTCACCTACATAGTGCCAATGCAAAAACACCTGAACAAGTAGAAGAGTTTTTGGCAGCATATAAGTAAGAGTTCTACGAAATAAAAAGACGAGAAGGATTTAATTCCCTTCCCGTCTTTTTATACTGTCTTGCTATCTCCCATCAACCAGTATTACGTAAACCTGCTGCAATACCGTTAATCGTTAGAAGTACTTGATTCATTAACTCTTTGTCTGGTACTTCCTGTTCACGCAGCTGTTTAATTAATTCCACTTGGAAGAAATTCAATGGGTCTACATAAGGATTTCTTCTATATACAGATTCTTGAATCGAAGGAGTATGATCAAGCAATTCTTCAATTCCTGAAATTTCGAGTAAGATTGCCTTTGTTTTATCGTATTCCTCTTTAATATTTTGATAAATGCGATTCCCAATCGCTTCATTTTCTACAAGGGAGGAATACTCTCTAGCTGTTGTTAGATCTGCTTTCATTAAGGCCATTTGCAAATTATCGATTGTTGAACGGAAGAATGGCCATTTAGCGTACATTTGCTTCAGAATATCAATATTGCCTTGCTTTTGATTAGCAAATTCAGAAAGACCTGTACCAGAAGCATACCAAGCTGGCAGTAATTGTCTGCTTTGCGTCCATGCAAATACCCATGGAATAGCACGTAAATTTTCAAATGTTGTTTTATTTTTTCTGCTCATCGGGCGAGAACCAATTTTCAGATTGCCAATCTCTGTTAACGGAGTAGCTTCTTTAAAATATGTCATAAAATCCGGATCATTAAATACTAATGATTGATATTTTGCAAGAGAAATAGCTGATATTTCTTCCATGCAATTTTCCCACAGATTTCGCTCCTCTTTATGTTCGCTGATGTCCTTTGAAATATGGGCGATAGCCATAAGCAACGTAGATGTTGCTTGCTCTAAGCTTCGGTAAGCGATATCCTCTAATAAATATCGGGAGGATAATACTTCCCCTTGTTCTGTAATCTTAACCCCATCACCTAATGTTTCAGCTGGTTGAGAAAGAATACTTTTATTTAACGGTCCGCCACCACGACCCAGAGAACCTCCGCGACCATGGAAAAACTTCAAGCCAATTTGATAATTACTTGCCATTTCGTGAATTTCTCGTTGCGCTTTAAATAGCTTCCAGTTCGCAGTCAACGTTCCCCCGTCCTTACTGCCATCTGAGTAGCCTAGCATAATCTCCTGTTGGTCATTATGCTGTCTTAAATGCTCTCGATAAACCGGCATACGGAATAGCGTTTCAACAATTTCTGGACCTGCAATTAAATCTTCGATTGTTTCTAATAAAGGTGCAACATTTAAATGACTTTCAACTGTACCGTCCGCATGTAAACGATAAATCCCTGCTTCCTTTGCTAATACAAGCACTTCGAGAATATCGCTTGGTGAACGTGTCATACTTATTAAATAGACATTAATCGCACGCTCTCCAAATTTCTTGTGTGCTTCCCTAATCATCGTAAAAGTACGAATCATTTCTTGTGTTTCTTTCGAGTAGTCCTCGTTTAACAAAAGAATAGGTCTTGGATCATTTAAAACAGATTCAAGTAATCGTAATTTTTCATTTTCTGGTAAGTTTTTATAATCTTTCGAAATTCCAACTTTACGCAAAATCTCATCAATTGCCGCTTCATGTTCTCCGCTATGATTGCGAATATCCAATGTTGCTAAATGGAAACCAAACAATTGCACTTGACGAATCATTTTTTGTAAATCCTTTTGTTGATGAGCTTTCGGCTGATGTAACGCAAAGCTTTCTTGAATTAGAAATAAATCTTCCAATAATTCTTCCGCTTTTACGTAGCCTTTATCAGATTTTCCATATTCTTTTAATCTTTCCAAAATAATTGAAAATTTTCTTCGATAAGCTTCTTTTTCAACAGGCCATTTCTTTTCAGGTGTCAAATAAAGCTGCTCTTCCTCCATGATGGATTGAATTAACTTCGAACTAACTTTAACACGATTTGTTGAATGACTAAATTTTTTCATTAATTCATCAATTGCTTCAATATATTTCTTAATAACTAATTCATTTTGCTTATGAAGTGTTTGCCATGTAACATCTGGTGTTACATTTGGATTACCATCTCGATCTCCTCCGATCCAAGAACCAAACCATAGGAAATTAGGAACTTTCCAATCAAAGTTAGGATAATTTTCATGAAGTGCATCCTGAACTTCTTGGTGGATTTCTGGCAGAACATCAAACAATGTTTGCTCAAAATAATACAGCCCATTTCTTACTTCATCCATTACAGTAGGGCGCTCTTGGCGAAGTTCATCCGTTTGCCACATGATCGTAATTTCTTCAAAAAGATCTTCATTTAAATGTTGTCGTTCTTTCTTGGTCAACATCGGATTATCAAGTTGTTTTAAGATAGTCGCAATTCTTTTTTGAGTTTCTAGAATTGTACGTTTCGTTGATTCAGTTGGATGTGCTGTAATGATTAATTCTAATGAAAGTGTATTTAACACTTCTTGAATGGTTTCTTCCGATAAATTCTTTTGTTTAAATGCCATAATGGCGCGATCAATAGAAAATGGTTGCACACCTTTTTCTTGACTTAACTGATACTCTCTTCTACGACGAATTCGATGATTCAATTCAGCAACATTCACTAAATGGAAATATTTCGAAAACGCACGAATAACTTGACGACGTACAGGTTTATCCAATTTTTCCATTTCGAGCTTCAATTGATTATATGTATGTTCATTATTTGTTTCGCGCAGTTCCTTTGATAACTTACGAATAATCTCTACCTTTTCTAATAATTCTTGGCCACCATGGTGGATAAGTACTTCACCAAGAATTTTGCCAAGGTGTTTGACATCTTTGCGTAAAGGTAAACTGCTCTCATTTCCTTTTATCGTTGTTGTCATTAGATTACCATCCCTTAATCTAAATTTTTTAACTTAAATACTTTATTACCATTAATCCTATCACTATTCTTTTAAAAATTCATTAACAAAAATCGATTATTAATAGATAGAAAAGATAGATTCTAAAGAATTTATCTAATTTTTATATCATTCATTTAATAAAAAGGTAAATAATAGGTATTTATTCCAGCTTCTCCCTGTTCGTTCCGTAAAATAATGCTGTCATCCTTTATTTTTTTCTGGAACCTCATAAATTATGTTACATATTGTATATAACCTAAATAATCAAATGTGTAAACCTTTTTCCTTAATTCATTTAAATTTGACGGATATTATTTAGTACAAGTTCCATTTAGTAGCAAATTATATCATATTATCATCAGGATGAAAATATGCATTATGATGAAATATGGGATGAAGTGTACAAATAAGAGAGTGGCACACAGCTAATAAGTAACCTGTAAGGTCGCCCTTTGATTCAATAGCTTTTTATTCCACAGCTGCAACACACGATTCGCCCAGGTACCTTACAACAACTTACTAAAACAGACGTTATAACGCTAATAAAAAAACCCAAACTACTATACGAAAACTATCATGAGCATTTCGTATAATGGTTCAGGTTTATCTTTTGTTTGAAAACTTATGATTTAGGCTTTAATGATGATGATGCTCTTTAGCCGGATTGTAAATAGTAAAACCAGGCTGTGGAACATGGAAATATTGAATCCACACACCATCTAAGAATTCCGCATCTCTTGTATCCAATAAAATTGGAATGTCCTTATCAGATTGAACAACTTCATCATGCTCGGTCTGTTTGTCCAATTTCAAATCGTAATGAGCATGGTTTCCATGATTCTCTGTTATGTATACACGAATCATTTCCCCTTCTTCCGCCTTATCTAGCATTTGATTGAGTACTTTTACCGCGTGTCTGTTTATTTTGACTTTCATTTAATAAATCCTCCTAGGCAAACATTTGCTTTTTTCCTAATGCTCTTCCATTGTAATCTCCTAAAGAGCCGTTTGCAAATAATCAAGACTCATTAAGAGAATAATATTTCGAGTAGAAAGGAACGACTAATATAGCTCTTCTGGAAGGGTATTAAGGTAAGCAACAAAAATCGCAGACAGGCAATAAAAAAAAGCAACCCAGCAATAAAGTTGGATTGCTAAAAAAAAACACTGCATTTAAATCATTACAAGATCTTTTTGCACAGCCTTCAATTCATTAAGTTCACTTGCAAATAATTCAAATTGCTCTTTATTTAAAACATCTAACGATTCATTCACTTTAAATTCCAAATAATTCATTCTCAGTTGCATATCTAGTAAAGAAGTAATCTTCTTCGTTGCGATAAATTCCTCTATTTCATCCACAAACATAAAGAAGCTATAGTCCTTTATCATGACAAGTAAAAGCCAACCAAGTGAATCGACGTATTTTTTCTCCTCTGTAACTGTAATAATATCACCTTTATGTAAATCAAGTATGAATGTATGTTCAGGTCTAGGACAGGTACATTCGATCATATATTGAAATGGAGTTAAAACAATGAATTCATTTTTCATAAATCTTACACCTTCCTATTCATTTCATTTATTTGATATCATTTTAAATGAAAATGATTATCACTGTCAATTAATTTCATTATATTAATACTGAAAATATAAAATATGCAAAAAACCCTTTTCTCTATCCAGTGGTTTTCTAACCATAGGATAAAAAGAATAGGGTTTTTGCATTCTTAAAACTCGGCTGTTTTCATAAAAGTTTATTGTTGTGACCAACTGCCTGAAACTTAAACTGACTGCGTTTTAATTACGGGAGTAACATTGTCTCCGTTGTTCTTGCTTGTATTTCGATGTGCGATTTTTTCCTTAAAAGTGCTCATCATAAAGGAAATAATAAACACCGATACTATGCTGTATATACCTCTTAGTAATCCAACACTGTACAAGCCGATTAAAATAACGATTGTATCAAAAATAAAATTCGTTTTTCCCATATTCCAATTAAATTGTTTTTGCAGGGTAATAGACAGAATTTGTGCTCCTCCTAAAGACGAGCCATTCATAAACAAAATAATGGTTCCAATTCCAATAATGAATCCACCGATAATCGAGCCTACTAATGGATAAAAGGCTAGTGGCGGAAAAATGATGGGAAGAAGATAAGAAAATATGGTGACTAAAGATACAGCTAAAATAGTTGAGAAAGTAAATTGTTTGCCCATTTTAAAGTAAGATAAAATATAAAATGGGATGTTTATCAAGGTAAATAAAATGGAAAAGGAAATAGGTAGCAAATAAGATACACTTAATGCAAGTCCTGCTGTTCCTCCAGTGACAATGGCCGAACCTTTTAATAAATACAAACCAAATGATGTAATGAAACATCCAAACATCATAACTGCGATTTTTTTCAAAGACAAACACTCCTAAAGTAATGTAACGTAAGTGGAAAAGTAATGAGGATTCATGGGTGAAATCCTATAAAAATAAGTGGTTTTATTGGTGGAATTATTACATATATAATGATAGAATATATCGAAGCAATTTTACATACCAATATGAATGTATTTACCCTGTACATCCTCAAATTCGCATAAATAATAATACTAATACATTCAATTTGCAAAAAGGAGTATTTAGAAAAATGGATAAAGTTGACATACAATTACTGAAAATTTTACAGGAAGATGCAAGAATTACTGTAAGTGATTTATCCAAAAAATTAGCTTTAAGCCGTCCAAGTGTGTCTGAAAGATTGTTGCGTCTGCAAGAAAAAGGAATCATCTTAGAGTTCAGCGCGAGAATATCTCCTGCAAAGCTAGGCAGAGAAACACTTTTATTCATTCAAATTAGTGAATTGAAAGAAGAACCACATGCCTTTGAGGAATTTATCAAAACGGAAACGGATATTATTGAATGCCACCGTGTAACCGGTCCTGTCAGCTATACAATAAAAGCAGCTGTTTCCGGCATAGATGGAATGAGAAACTTAGTGGATCGTCTTATCCCCTATGGAGCAATTAATACATCTGTCATTTTAGCATCCCCTGTTCCGTACAGACATATCTTACCAAACGAGCAACCAGAAGATTAATAAAAACCTGTGCAACCAGAAGACTTGTTAGTGGTCTCCTTCTGGTTGCACAGGTTTTATTTTTCCTTCTCCAATAAAGGCAATAAATCATGAAGATGATGAATTTCATAAGTAGGGAGGACTTCCTTTTTTACTACATGCTCACGATTAATCCAGACTGACTTAATTCCCGTTTCATTCGCACCTAAAATATCGGTCATTAAATTATCTCCTACCATTAAACATTCCGACTTTTCTACCCCTAATAAAGAAACGGCATGTTCAAAGATGGACGTATCCGGCTTCCCTTTTCCGAAATCACCGGAAATGACAATATGATCAAAATAAGGAGCAATTTCTGGTGTGATAGATAGCTTTGTATTTTGCAAATGAGGGGAACCATTTGTTAATAATAATAAGGAATATTTCCCCTTTAATTGATCTAAAATAGAAAATGTTTCTTCATAGACATAAGGAGATTGCTTTCTAAATGAGGGAAAAGCTTGTGCTAACTTCTCTCCAAATAAAGGATCATCAATTCCTAATGCGAGCAATCCTTTTGTCCATGCCTCTTTTCGATAAGTAGGGATTATCTCCCTCATTTTTGGGAATGAAGCATGTTCTTCTAGAAATTCTCCCCATAGTCCCTCAAATGGATTTATACCAATCATTTTCGTAAAAGCATATGTATCATATCCTTCATATAGACCTCTTGCCTCTTTCCGAACCGCTGCTTCTAGATGCTCGGCAGAAATATTGTATTTTTCTTCCGCAAGCTTACATGTCTTCAAAAAAGCATCTTGCACACTTTTTTTATCCCATAATAACGTGTCATCTAAATCAAATAGAATTGCTTTAATTGTCATTCTCGACGTTCTCCTTTTTCATATGTAAGATTTTCCGGATTTTTTCAAATACACTATTGGAATAAATAACCTTCTCTATTAGATTACAAACGTTTTACCATTCCGTAAACCCTATTTTTTAATAAAAAAGGGATTCAACATTATACATGCAAAATCCCTTTTCAGAAACCATTCTTCAAATAGTATTCTAAAATATCATTTAAGTTTTTTTATAAAAACGACCTTTAAGTAATTACTCTCTTTTACTTCTTTTATATTGGCAAAATCATTTGGTAAGCCAAATTGCTCAACTATTTGATATCTTTCTTTTTGATGAGAGAATGCTGCATCAATAAAGCTTTTGAACTTTTTCATATCAAAGGTAGCACAATTAGTAGAAGCGACGATGATTCCACCGGTATTCGTAATCGCAATTGCTTCCTTTAATAAATTGGTATAATCCTTTGCTGCCCGAAAGGTATGTTTTTTTGATCGAGCAAAGCTTGGCGGATCAAGAATAACCATATCAAACGAAAGCTGCTTTTTCACAGCATATTTAAAATAATGAAAAACATCTTCTACTATAATTTTTTGACTGGTTAAATCTATGTTATTTAGCAAGAAATTATCCGCTGTTTTTTGCTTTGAACGATTCGCTAAATCGACGCTCGTTGTTGATAAACTCCCTCCAACTGCTGCCGCTACGGAAAATGCGCCAGTATAAGAGAATGTATTTAATACGGTTTTCCCTTGCGCGTATTTGTCGCGAATGGTTTTACGAACATCTCTTTGATCTAAGAAGATTCCTGTCATTGCCCCTTCGTTTAAATTTACCGCGTATTTAACACCATTTTCTAAAATGTCCAAAGGAAAGTCAGCTTTTTTCCCACTAACAAAATCATCATCTTCTAAATATGTACCATTATGATCAAATCTTTTTTTCTCATAAATACCGTCTACATCTAATAACTTTTGTAAAGAATCCACAATCCAACTTTTATATTTATAAATACCAATACTGTACCATTGTATTAAAAGATAATTGTTATAGAGGTCAACAGTGAAGCCGCCAATTCCATCGCCTTCTCCATTAAAAACGCGAAAAGCAGTTGTCTGTGAATCTTTAAAATAGGGAGCTCTTTTATCAATCGCTTTCTTCAAATGCTGCTCAAAAAAAGCACTATCAATAGGAACATTTTTCTCTCTCGTTAAAATCCAGCCAATTCCTTTATTTTGAATGGCATAATAACCTCTGCCAATAAACTTATTCTGTTTTGTTACAACATCGATTACTTGCCCTTCTTCTAGATTCATGCTAGTAGCAATTGCGTCTTTATATAGTAAGGGATTTCCATTTTGTACGTTTTTTTCAAACGATGTTTCAATTTTTACTGTTACAATATCCATTTTGTCACCTTTTACTTTCAGAGCTAATATTTTATTCTGTTTCTATTATACATGAAAAAAAGATAGACGCTAGTACACGTGGCATTCCATAAAAAAAGACATCCTTTGACTAAAATGGATGTCTTTTTTCTTTTACTTTGCAATAATTATCTCATCCACAATCCCATAGCTTTTCGCTTCTTCTGCACTCATAAAATAATCTCTTTCCGTGTCATTTGCAATTTTTTCGATAGACTGCCCAGTTTTCTCTGCAATGATGTGATTAATATGACTTTTAAGCTTTATTATTCTTTTGGCAGATATTTCAATTTCTGTCGCTTGCCCTCTTGTACCTCCTAATGGCTGATGAATCATAATTTCACTATTCGGCAAGGCATATCTTTTCCCTTTTGCACCTGCGAGGAGCAATAATGCACCAAATGAAGCAGCCATTCCGGTACAAATCGTGCGAACATCTGGTTTAATATAGTGCATCGTATCATAAATAGCAAAACCAGCAGAAGTCGAGCCACCTGGACAATTTATATATAAGGAGATATCTTTATCTGGGTTCTCGGCTGCCAGAAATAACAATTGTGCGACAATATTATTGGCAACTTGATCATTGATCTCATCCCCAAGCATGATAATTCTATCCTTTAATAAACGTGAGTAAATATCATAGGACCTTTCTCCGCCTGCTGACTGTTCAATAACATAAGGAATCGTACTCATTTCCTTTTCCCTCCTATTTAAATAAAGTTACGATGCTACCTTAAGCATCGCATTGCATGTTGGATATTTTTTCACTCGCTCCGCTAATACCATTTCTTTATAGATGGAATCAATTAAAATAGCTGGATCTTCCATTTTTAACACTTCATAGTACATCAATCGAATTGCCTTTCTCTTTTCATCCTGATTGACTTTCCAAGTGGAATCTTCATTTTTCAACTGATTCCTAGCCCTAAATAAAATTGATTTTACGGCCGTTTCTGTTATATTTAATAGCTCTCCAACTTCTTTCAAGCGAAATTGAAATCCTTCTACAAGCATATAAACAATCCCTTGTTTTAGCGTCAGCTTTTCTGCAAGATATTCTGCAAGAATCATGGATGTTAAGCTACTCTTTTCGGTCCCGATTTCTTTAACGTCTATTCCAACGATTTCTTTCTTTTTTCTTATCTTATCAATCCGCTGATTATTGGCAATTTTTTTTAGTAAAGCAGGGGTAATATCCTTCTCGTGATAATTTTCGATTGCTTTCAAAAGAGAATCTTGGATTAAATCTTCCCGTTCCCATTTGTCCATTGAAAGATACTGACAATAATGATCAAGTTTTCGATATAGTTCCTTTATATGTGGAAATTCCCTCCCCATCATTTAATCCCTCCTTTACCGGTTTATATATAGAACGTTTGAAAACGCAAAAAAGATACGGGTTAATTTAAATAATTTTATACTTACATTTTTTTATGTAGAGTTGATGATTGGTCTTGTTAGTGATTAGAACGGAGAATGTAGAGAGTGATAAAACATTTCTGAAATTATTCATGGAGAATTCACTGTACTAATCCTATTCCTTACCTCCCAATTACTTTATCAATGGTTTGCACGAAGTTTTTCCATTCTGTTATTTTTTGTTCTAAAATTTGGAAACCAGCCTCTGTTATTCGATAGTACTTTCTTGCAGGTCCTTTTTCAGATTCCTTCCAGAATGATTCCATATATTTTTGTTTTTCCAATTTATGTAGAGCAGGATATAAAGTTCCTTCTTTAATCTGCATAGTATAGTCGCTTCTCTTCTCCATCTCTTTTACAAGTTCATATCCATACATATCTTTTTCTGCTAATAGGTGGAGAAGGATTAATGAGGTACTTCCTTTTACTAATTCTCTGTCGAACATTTTTTCACCTACCTAGAATCAAAATGTACTATATATGGTATTTTATCTCCAAGTATACGTAGATTTTATCAATCGCCCTTATTTATGATACTATATAGACTAGACAAGTTGTATATTATACATAATTGAAAGGTGTTTTATTCATGGTAAAAACCCATAAAAAAGAAAGTACTGCACATTTAATTATGCGATACTTGATGCTTACAATCGGTGCTGGCTTTGCAGCAATCGCGATTGATTTATTTTTAGCTCCAAATACGATTATTGATGGAGGTATAATTGGGATTTCATTGATTCTTAAATATAGTTATGGCTTAAACTTCGGAATCCTCGTGTTTATCCTAAACCTTCCCTTTTTATTTGCGGGCTATAAATATATTGGAAAAAACTTTTGCATTTCGTCTCTTTACTCTATTATTATGCTTGCAATCATTGAATTTTTGCTTGAGCATTTTGAGCCAATTACCACACAACCACTACTTGCAACAGTCTTTGGCGGTTTATTGCTTGGAGCAGGAGTAGGGATTGTCATTAGAAATTCAGGTGCCTTAGATGGTACAGAAATTCTAGGAATCCTCCTTACAAAAAGAATCCCTTTTTCCGTTGGAGAATTTGTGATGTTTATTAATGTGTTTATTTTCTCTTGGGCAGGATTTGTATTAGGCTGGGAACAAGCAATGTTCTCTATTCTTACCTATTATATTGCCAGTAAAGCCATTGATTCTGTTATTCAAGGCTTTGACGATACAAAAGCTGCGATGGTTATTTCAGATGAATATGAAGAAATCGCACAAGCACTCTCGGATCGTTTAGGCAGAGGAGTCACAAAGCTTAAAGGAAAGGGCGGCTATTTGGATCAAGAGAAAGAAGTATTATATGTAGTATTTACACGCTTAGAAGTAGCTAAATTCCGCAGCATCGTCCAAGAAATTGACCCGAAAGCATTTATTACAATTATGGATACACAAGAGGCTCATGGAGGAAAATTTTCTAAGTCTGCAATTCATTGAATTTCTCTTTTTATCTAATCATAATAGCCCCCCAAAAGACTCACTTGCCTAAAAAGTGAGTCTTTTTTGTTTTAACCGCGTTAAATTTAAAAAGTATCATTTTCCTGACCTACATTAAATCATAATTATCAGGTATCGACACATTTTCTAGAATCCTCGTTATATTAAAGATAAAATAACAGGTAAAGTGATTAAACTAGCTAATGTACTAAATAAAGTTGCACTGGAAACAAAGTCTGGCTCTGTCCCATATTGAACAGCGTAAAGTGTTGTGTTTGCTGCTGCTGGCATTCCAGCAAGGAGAATCATTATTTGCTTTAACATCTCATCCACTGGCAAAATGAATGTCAGTAGCCATGCAATAACTGGCGAAACAATCAATTTTAGAAACAAAGAAATGGATAAAGGTCGATAAGCAATTTTGCGTACACTTACATTAGCTAGTTGAATACCTAAGACTAACATAACAGTTGGAATTGCTGCATTTCCAACTAGTTTAATAGCTTCTAACATCGTCTCTCCTATCGGCAGTTGAATGGAATGAAATATAGCACCTAATATCGCACCATACATAACAGGTACCTTTAGCACTTTCTTTAATGTATCTTTTCCGTTTCCATTATCAACAGAACCTTTCGCTGCATAATAGACACCGATCGTTACCATGATTAATTGTTGAATAACCATCAATATAACTGCATAATGTAAGCCCGGCTCACCAAATACAAATAAAACAAGCGGTGTGCCATAATTGCCATTGTTCATAAAGGCAGAGGATAAAATCATTCCACATGTCTTCTTTACGGTATATCCTCTAAAGTAGCCAATGATATAAACAATTGATATAATCCCTACTACTAAGGTTAAAGCATAAAGAGTCATATACAAGTAATCGATGGTGAATGTTGTTTCATAAAAAACACTAAATGACAATAGTGGTGTCATTAAATAAACCGAAACTGCGGAAACAGATTTGATGTCTATCTGAAGCTTCTTTTGTCCAATATATCCAACAGCGAAAATAAAGAAAATAGGTAATAAAATACTTAAATACTCCAAAATCATCATCCAATCTAAAATAAGTCTGTCATGTCCTTTATAGATGAGTTAACACATTAATTTTATAATCCTTACTATTAGTTCCTTATTTGCCCTTCACCATATATGAAGTATTTAACAGAGGCTAGTGCATTCAGCCCCATTGGACCTCTTGCATGGAGTTTCTGTGTGCTAATGCCAATTTCTGCTCCGTATCCAAATTCAAATCCATCTGTAAATCTAGTACTAGCATTATGGTAAACTGCTGCTGCGTCTACTCCTGACAAAAATTGCGCTGCATTTTCCTTGTTTTCGGATATAATTGCTTCGGAATGCTTTGTGCCATATGTATTAATATGGTTAATTGCTTCTTTCACTCCATCTACTATCTTAATGCTAATCTTTAAAGCCGAATATTCAGTATACCAATCTTCCTCTGTCGCTTCTTTTGCTTTTTTATAAGCGGCGCAAACTGTTTGATCACCGTAAATTTCGACCCCTTTATTATGCAATGCTTCTAATAGCGAGAATCCATATTGCTTAAACCAATTTTCCTCTATTAAAATAGTCTCTAAAGCATTACATACAGATGGACGCTGTGTTTTTCCGTTTAAGCTAATATTTACTGCCATGTCCATATTTGCCGTTTCATCTATATATAAGTGACAATTCCCAGCTCCTGTTTCAATAACAGGTACAGTTGCTTCCTTTACTACCGTTTCAATCAGCCCTTTTCCACCACGAGGAATTAATACATCTAGAAACTCTTTTAAATGAAAGAGTTCTTTTGCCGTTTCCCTGCTCGTATCTTCAATTAATTGAACAGCATCTTTTGGCAAAGCTGATTTTTCGAGAGCGGTATGGATGGTGTTTACAAGTGCCATATTGGATTGCTTCGCGGAAGAACTTCCTCTTAGGACAATGCTATTTCCTGTTTTCAAGGCAAGACTTGCAGCATCAATTGTTACATTTGGTCTCGCTTCATATATCATCCCCATTACACCAATAGGAACAGTTTTCTTGATTATTTTCAGTCCATTTTCTTTTTCAATTTGTTCGACTACAACACCAATTGGATCTTTCAGATTGACTAACTCTTTTAAGGCTATAGCCATATCCGTAATTCTTTTTTCATCAAGCATAATGCGATCTAGAATAGAAGGAGAGAGACCTTTTTCTCGTCCATTTTCAAGGTCGAGTTTATTTGCTTTGATAATCAAGTCCTTATCCTCTAATAATTGATTGCTAATAAGTAACAATGCATCATTTTTCTCATTTGTTGTATGATTTAATAATTGATAGCTTGCTTCCTTTGCCAGTTTACCTTTTTGATATACCTCTCCCATTTTCATCTCTCCCTTTTCAAATTTTCACCCATTTATCCCGATGAATTACTTCCAATCTCGAATGTTTTTCTATTCTTTGTTCTTCTCTTTTTTGCGCGAGAATTTCTTTTAACTCTTCCGAAGAATAAAGGACTTCTCCTTTTCCAATAATACCATTTATGCCATATACCTCTACTACATTCCCTTTTTCAAAAAAACCTTCCACTTTATAAATTCCAGCTGGCAATAAACTACTTCCCTTATTGACCAAGGCTAGTTCTGCCCCTTCATCGACATAAAGGCTTCCTTGCACAGTGGAATGAAGAGAAATCCACTGCCGATTACTATTAATCGATGTTAAAGCATCGGAGCCAATATATGTTCCATCTCCCTTACCCTCGATAATATCGATTAGCTTATTTTCTCCAGTGCCTTTTCCGATAAATACCTTCACTCCTAATGAAAGAGCAGTTTCCGCCGCGATGAGCTTTGATTTCATGCCACCTGTGCCAACCTTGGATCCAGATCCTTTTGCTGCCTGCTTCCATTCTTCCGTGATTTCTGGCAAATAAGCAATTCTTCTTGCAGTTGGATCATCTTTGGGATTCTTGTCATATAAGCCGTTAATATCTGTGAGAATAATTAACTGATCTGCATGGATAAGCCCACTAACGAGTGCTGATAACATATCATTGTCACCAAATGTTAATTCTTCCACCGATACAGTGTCATTTTCATTTATAATCGGCAAGATATTTCTTTCCAATAACTCTGATAGTGTAGAATAAGCATTTCGGTATCGATTACGTTTGGAGAAATCATTTCTCGTTATTAATACTTGAGCTGGGATCATTCCAAACTTACTCAATTGTTCGTTATAGCTTTGAATCAATAAGCTTTGTCCAACAGCAGCGGCTGCCTGTTTTCCTTTCAATGTAACGGGTCTTGAAGGATACCCGAGTTTTGCAAAGCCAGCTGCCACTGCTCCTGATGACACTAAAAGAACCTCATGGCCTTTCTTTCTTAAATTGGCGATACTCGCAATATGGTCGCTTAATTTCGATTGATCAATAACACCCTTTGTGTCCGTTAACGAGCTACTTCCAATCTTTACGACAATTCTTTTTTTCTCCATGGTATTTCCTCCGAACTATATTAAACTATGCCTGTATCGATAGAATAGAAAAAAGCCCTTTTCTATCCTAATAAAAGGACGAAAAAGGGCTTTCCGTGGTACCACCTTTATTGAATCAATAAAAAACATTGATTCCACTCTGTCTGATAACGCAAGAAATGCGCCTACTGTAATAGGACTTGAAAGGTAGGTTCTGTGTACTTTCATAATGAAGTCTTTCAGCTAATAAACTTCACTCTCTTTTATAAAAGCATTTCACATACTAGTCCTTTCGCTTCGTTCAATTTTCTTTTTACTAATTATAAGCAGTTTTTTCGATCGTTTCAATTGTTTTTTTGAAATTAATTGAAAAGAAAATATTTTTTCTTACCGAATAGTATGAATAGTTATTTTTTTATTTCTGCTACTTCTTTTTTTAATGCCCATTTTCTGATTGCATAGGCGACACCATTTTCATTATTTGTTAAGGTTACAACATCTGCTGTCTCCTTTACAACATCTTGGGCATTTCCCATTGCAACGCCTATTCCAGCTTCTTTAATCATGCTAATATCATTCAGACTATCTCCAGCTGCCAATACTTGATCCATCGAGATATGTAATAGCTCACATACTTTTTTTAGTCCTCTTGCTTTATTAATCCCTAGTGCATTTACCTCAATATTTACTGGAGATGAATTACTAATTTCAAAGCAATTTTTCTCTTGTAAACTTTTCAATACCTTTTCTCTAATTTGATTGTCTTCAATATGAAACCCAAATTTAAGCCACTCTAATTCACTTACATTTTCCGGCATCTCATCAAACCATAATTGGTCACAGCTTGTTGCCCACATTTTCGCTTTATGTTGCTGCGCTAAGCCCCACATCCATTGGATATGGTTCGCATCCACAAGATTTCTTTCAACTAAATTTCCCTTTGTATCCCAAATTTCACTTCCGTTTGCTGTAACTAAATATGAATTTAATAAGAGGCTTTTTGCGTGATCCTTACACGTTGCAAGAGAACGACCTGTACTTAAAACAACGTGCAGTCCCTTGTCATGGGCCTCTTTAATTGCTTTCCTATTCTCTTCCGGTATTTCTCCGTTTTCATTCAATAATGTCCCATCCATATCTAGCGCAATTAACTTAATGTCTTTTTCTTCGAGATTTTTCGTCACTTTGCTTTTCCTCCTAATTTTTATTTTTAGAAGTGATAGCCAAAAAATACAACTGACAGAATACCACATTCCTAAAGCTTTAACCATAGATTTATCTACTTGATTAAACAAAGCCGTCTTTAACCTTAAAGTTTGCTATGTATGATGTTTCCTATTTAGCCCATATTCATTTTTGACAAGCACCTTACCTAGCATGCCAATCATTTCTACCAACTTCTTAATTGTAAGTATTAATTCCAACATATTAACATAGTATAACGATTTCTTTAAAAAAAGTAAAAAATTCCGATAACTCCAAACAAACTTCATATAATTAGTAAATTCTTAACAAATCTTTAATGATTTAATAAAAAGACAATCACAAAAACCATGGTTATGCTTCAATGCTACTATTTATGTGTATTTTCTTACTTGAATATACACTATGCAAAATCATTCCGAACATAACCAAGCAAATGCCTAGGAAACTGATTAGGCTAGGTAGATGGGCAGATAAAAAAATTACTTCTCCTAATAAAGCAAATAAAATTTCCAGAGATTGCGTTGCTTCTACTGCTCCTAATTTAACCATATTGTCTTTAACTAAGTCTGTTGCTGCAAAAAATAAAACTGTCGCAATAATACCTGAAAATACTGCCACTATTGCTGATTGACCAACTTGTTGCTTGCCTGGAAGCCCGACAGTTAATACAGCAATAATGGATAATAGTATCCAAAATGGAAGACTTGCAATTGTCATTCCTAATACACGTTGAAAAACATCTAATCGATCCTTACAAAGCTCCATCATTTTCCGATTTCCTAACGGATAGGCAAAAGATGCAATAAGTATAGGAATAAGACAAAATAAAGCATCCTTTATAGAAAGAGACACAGCGAATTCTAACTGCATAATAATAACACCAAGAACAATTAAAATGGAAAAGGTTAAACTTTTAAATGGAATTTTTCTTCGGGCTAATTGAATGCTCCCATCTCTCCCCATCTTTTTCTCATAAAATAAAGGTGCAAGTAATGTCCCAGAAATGATTGTAAGCTGCCAAGTACCTGCTACAAGCCAGCCTGGTCCAAATGCACCAGCAAAACAAATCCCAGCATAAAAAAAGCCAAAGCCAACGGTACTCCATAATAACCAAGAAACAGGATTTGCTTTTAGTTCCTGCCATACAACAGTAATGTTTTTTCTACATATTACAATCAACATAAGTAATGGCACCATAAAAAAATAACGTAACGAAGCGCTCCATAACCAGCTTCCTCCACCTATTTCCATCGACTGATTCAATACAAATGTAAACGCAAAAAATAGCGCAGCAAATATACCTAAAATAATCGGTCTCAATTATTTACCCCTCTTTCTTATTGAATAATCAAAAAACTTATATCCAATATATCGCATATTGAATATTTATCCTAGAGTTTTTGTGAAAATAGTATTCTCATTTCACACCGCACTCAAAATCTTTTTAACAATTAAATTAGAAAAAATTAAAAGATCTGTACCAGTAAAAGTACAGACCTTAAACTTAACGCTGATATTGAACCCGATGAAGGGTAGCAAAAATTCCGTTCTGTGCTAATAATTCATCATGCTTTCCTTCTTCTTCTATCCCATTTTCCGTTACTACAACAATGCGATCAGCATTGCGAATTGTCGCAAGGCGATGTGCAATGATTAATGTAGTTCGGTTTTTAGCTAGCTCATTTAAAGAGTTTTGGATAATTAATTCCGTTTCTGTATCAAGTGCAGAAGTCGCTTCATCTAATATGAGAATTGGCGGGTTTTTTAGGAACATCCGAGCAATTGCAATTCTTTGCTTCTGTCCACCTGATAGCTTCAATCCTCTTTCTCCGATTTGAGTTTCATAGCCTTCTGGCAGTTTAAGCACTAATTCTTCAAGATGTGCTCTTCTAACCGCTTCATGAATTTCATCATCTGACGCATTCAAATTTCCATAAGCAATATTTTCTTTTAACGTGCCAGTAAATAAAAATACATCTTGCTGTACAATGCCAATTTGTGAACGTAATGATTTCATCGTCATATCGCGAATATCGATTCCGTCAATTTTGATACTCCCGTTATTTACATCATAAAAACGAGGAATTAACGAACAAATCGTCGTTTTCCCGGCACCAGAAGGTCCAACAAAAGCGATTGTTTCACCAGCATTAATGGAAAGATTAATATTATTTAAGACTGGATTACTGTCATAGCTAAAGGTTACATCTGTTAAAGTGATATCTCCCTTTAAAGATTTTACTTCTATCGCATCTTTGCGATCTAAAATTTTTGGAGCAGAATCTAACAATTCCAAGAAACGCTTAAAGCCAGCCATTCCCTTCGGATATAGTTCTAATATTGCACTAATTTTATCGATTGGTTTTTGTAATATATTCACAAACAAGATAAAGGAAACTAATTCCCCTATTTTCATTTGATTATTAAAGGTAAGCCAAGCTCCAAAGACTAAAACTACTAAAGTAAAAAATCTCATTAGCATATATACAGAAGAAGATGTAATGGACATTACTTTATATGCACCTATTTTCGCCTTACGGAATCTTTTATTATTTACTGTAAATCTAGAAATTTCATACTCTTCATTTGTAAAAGATTGAACAACACGTACACCAGATACACTATCTTCTACTCTAGCGTTTACGTCTGCAATATCCCCATACATTTGTCCCCACGCTTTATTCATGCTTCTGTTACAATATGTAATAAGCCAAACTAGAATGGGAACGATGAAAATAACAATTAATGCTAGTTTTATATTAATCGTAAGCATAATCCAAAACGCACCAACAAAAGTCATTATAGCAATAAACAAATCCTCTGGTCCATGATGGGCAAGTTCTCCAATATCAAATAAATCATTGGTAATACGACTCATGATATGTCCTGTTTTTGTATTGTCAAAAAAAGAAAATGATTGTCTTTGCACATGGGTAAATAATTGACCTCGCATATCCGTTTCAATATTTATCCCAAGCTTATGTCCCCAATAATTGACAATGTATTGAAGAAAGGTACTTGTTACGTATAATAGCAGCAATCCCACACCAACAGATAAAATCGTACCCCAATTTCCTTCTGGAAGTAAATCATCAATATACCAAGAGACCGCAAGTGGAAAAGCGAGCTCTAATAGTGCAACAGTTATCGCACTTAAGAAGTCGAGCGTAAATAATTTTTTATGTGGTTTATAATATGAAAAAAAACGTTTAATCATAATATTACTCTTTCACACCTACCCTTTTCTATTTTTTCTTACTAATTTCTCATTTTTCAACCGATTTTCAAACAGACTATCCAATCATTTATGTATTTCTGTCTGTATCGAATGATTTTTTTCCTTTTTTATACAACTATATATATTGAGAATCATTATTGATTATAGTTGTTATTTGCTATTTCTACAAGAAAAATATTTATATAATCGAAATAAATAGAGAGAAACATTTTTCAATATAGGAGTATGGTCTGATTGATTGGTTATCCAAAAAAACGTATAAATATTTATTTAGTTAATATTCATTATTTTTAAATTATTCTATCAACTTCTATTTTTATCCTTACTCTTTTTTAGTATAATGATAGAAAGAAATAATTTTCTACTATTATATGGAGTTCCTTTCACCTATTTTAGCCAATCAACTTATACAAATATGTCTTATCATGGATTCTATTGTTTAATAAAGGAGTGTGTTTTTTTGGATTATCATTTATTAACCTTTGTAACAGTTGCTGAAAAACTAAATTTTACTAGGGCAGCAGAAAGCTTACATATTACTCAATCAGCTGTAACGCTTTCCATTAAAGCACTTGAAAAAAAGTATAATATTACCTTTTTAGACAGAACGAATAAATATGTTAGACTTACAAAAGCAGGTGAACTTTTTTATTTTCATGCAAAGAAAATTTTATCAGAGTATAATGAAGTGAATAATTTAATTGATCACCTTTCAGAGACGACAAACCGTCCTTTATCCATCGGTTCTAGCTTTACATTTGGAGAATATTTACTACCTAAAGTAATTGCCGATTATATAAAAATGGACAAGAAACATGAAAATCCAATGATAAGTATTAGAAATTCCCATCGTATTATTGATCAATTACTACTAGGAGAAATTGATTTAGGGATTATTGATAGTCATTTAAAAACCCATCCACATTTAACAATAACACCATTTAAAGAAGATGAACTAGTCGTTATCGTAAGTAAAAATCATCGGTTTTCTGGTCTTTCATCCATTGAATTAAAATATTTGTACGATGAAACTTGGATACTTAGAGAAGATGGTTCAGGAACAAGAGAAGTAGTAAATCAGTTTTTTCAAAATCAAGACTTCGCTCCACCTACTATTCGCTCATTTGGAAGCACACAAATTATAAAAGAGTCGGTAGAAGCAGATTTGGGGATATCCATTGTTTCTAAATATGCAATCCAGAAAGAAATCTTTATGGAGACACTTAGTGTATTACGCATTAAAAATGAACCCATAACAAGATACTTTTCCTATATTATTCCTGAATTTTCCTTTAAGCAGCATGCTGTATCCCCTCTTATCAACGAGTTAACAAAGGAAAATACCCTTTATCAAAACCTTTCTTTTGGTGAATAATTTTCAAAATTCTACCATCTGATTTATCAGACAGCATCCACTTTTCTTACTCAAATATAAAATCCTCCCTCCTTATTCTTTTTCAGAACGAAGGAGGGAGGATTTCGTTTTTTAAATGGCAGACAATGTATTTCCTCTCTTACTTGCAGCAATAAGTTCCTTTATTTCCTCTAACTTGTTCTCTGAGAACAGTTCCACGATTCTGCTTCCTACGATTACGCCATCACAATATTCTGTCATACTCGTAACATGCTCTGGAGAAGAAATGCCGAATCCAGCTAAGACTGGGATTGGACTTACTTCCTTTACCTTTAGTAAATGTGTACCTAAATGTGCTTGGAAGCTAGTTCTTGAACCCGTTATCCCGTTTACGGTTACGGCATATAAGAAGCCCTTACCTTTCTTAGCGATATTTTCGATTCGATCTAAGGGACTTGTTAATGTCACTAATCGGATAATTTCAACATGATGCTTTGCCGCTAGTTCTTCTACGATTACTTCTTCTTCGACCGGTAAATCAGGCACAATCAATCCATTTATCGTCGCTTTTTCACAGGCTTGGAAAAATGACTCTACTCCATATGCTAAGATAGGATTCAAATAAGTCATCATGACAAGGGGAATAGTAGTTAACTCTCTAAAAGATTGAATTGCTTCAAAAACGCCTTTAAGTGTTGTTCCTGCTTTAAGGGAGCGGATGCCAGCGGCTTGAATAATCGGTCCATCTGCGACAGGATCAGAGAATGGAATGCCCAGTTCAATCGCAGTAGCGCCTGCCTCTTCAAGAAAGAGCACTTTATCCTTTAATGTTTCAAGCCCTCCGTCTCCAGCCATAATATATGGAACAAATGCTTTATCTCCTTTTTCAAGTACCTCATTAAAGGCTTGTTGGATTGTTTTCATTTTCTTATTCCCCCATTCTATCCATAACTGTATTTACGTCCTTATCTCCTCTACCAGATAAGCAAACAATAATTCCTTCTTCCTTATCCATCTTAGCAGCAAGCTTCACTGCATAGCTAATTGCATGGGCACTCTCTAAGGCAGGAATAATCCCTTCTACTTTACAAAGGAGCTGAAGTGCTTCAAAGGCTTCATCATCTGTTATCGATTCATAGGTTGCCCGTCCGATATCATGAAGATAGCTATGCTCTGGACCGATACCAGGATAATCTAAGCCTGCAGAAATAGAATGCGCTTCTTGAATTTGTCCGTCTTCATTTTGTAATAAGTACATATAAGAGCCATGTAACACACCTGGTTTCCCTTTAGATAAGGAAGCCGCATGCTTTTCCGTATGGAGGCCATGCCCCGAAGCCTCCACTCCATATAAAGCCACACTTTCATCCCCAATAAACGGATAAAAGATTCCCATTGCATTACTGCCACCACCAATGCAAGCAACAATTGCTTCTGGCAGGTTTCCGACTTTTTCCACATATTGTTTTTTTGCTTCTTTACCAATGACACTTTGAAAATCACGGACCATCATTGGGAAAGGATGTGGACCCATTACAGAACCTAGAATATAGTGTGTATCAACTACATTTGTTACCCAATAGCGTAAGGCTTCATTACAAGCATCCTTAAGTGTGGCACTTCCAGAAGTAACACCAACGACTTTTGCACCTAGTAATTCCATTCGGAACACATTCAGCTTCTGTCTTCTAATATCTTCTTCCCCCATAAAAATCGTACATTCTAAGTTTAATAATGCACATGCAGTTGCAGTGGCTACACCATGCTGTCCAGCTCCTGTTTCCGCAACAACTTTCTTTTTCCCCATTCTTTTCGCCAGTAAAGCTTGACCTAAGGAATTATTAATTTTATGAGCTCCTGTATGATTTAAATCTTCTCTCTTTAAATAAATTTTTGCACCGCCTGCGTATTTTGTGAGATTTTCCGCAAAATACAGAGGTGTTTCTCTCCCCACATAATCCTTTAATAAATTATTTAATTCCTCATGAAAAGCTGGATCCTGTTGTGCTTTCTTATATTCTGTTTCAAGCTCTGTTACTGCCTGCATCAATGTTTCTGGAACATATCTTCCTCCATACATTCCGAAATGTCCTCTTTTATCTGGAAACGCATATGTTGTTTCTGCCATGATAGCTCCCTCTTTTCTCAAATATGAACTGTTTTTCCGATTTGTAAAAATTTTTTTATCTTCACTAAGTCCTTTTTACCATCTGTTTCCACTCCACTGCTAACATCTACCATAAAAGGGTTCGTTGTCTGGATGGCTTCGACTAAGTTTGATTCATTTAATCCACCAGCGAGGATTATTTTCTTTTGACCAAAGTCATAATCCTTCATCATACTCCAATCAAATGCTGTTCCGTTTCCTCCATGATACTTTCCTCTGGGGCTATCTAGTAACGCATATTCACATGGAAAAGCCGTTACTTGTTGCAGATCTTCCTTTGATGAAATACTAAATGCCTTAATGATTGGCAAAGAAAAGCTTGAAGCAAATTCCGGCGTTTCATCTCCGTGAAGCTGAATCATATTTATCCCTGATATTTTCGCAATCTTCTCTATATTTTCTTTAGTCTCATTGACAAAGACTCCTACCTTCATGACATCTTTAGGTAGAGTATCAATAATTGACTTTGCCTTTTCTGGATTTATTTTTCGTTTACTATTCGCAAATACAAAGCCTAATGCATTTGCTCCATACTGAATGGCACATGCTGCTGCATCATTCGTTGTAATGCCACAAATTTTCACCTTCACTTTATCTCCGCCTTTAACGATACTTTCATTTCTTTGATTTTACTTTCAAGGTCTGTTGCCTTCATAAAGGTCTCTCCAACTAAAACGGCGTTCGCACCACAAGATGTAACCTTTAAAATATCCTCAAATGTTGCAATGCCACTTTCACTAACCATAAATCGGCCACTTTCTTTAATTTTTGCAGCTAATTTTTCTGTAGTGTCCAGCGTTACCTCAAATGTTTTTAAGTTTCTGTTATTCACTCCAATTAGTGAAGCATCTGTCTTTAAGGCTCTATCCAATTCCTCTTCATTATGAACCTCCAGCAATACTTCCAGCCCTAATTTCGTCGCATGCGCATATAATTCATGAAGCTTTTCATCCTCTAATGCCGCAGCAATTAATAAAATGAGGTCCGCGCCATAGGCTTTAGCAAAATCGATTTGAATCTTATCGACAATAAAATCCTTGCATAGAATTGGCAAATTGACTGCATTTCTTGCCTTAGCCAAATCCTCGTATGATCCTTTAAAAAAAGGTGTATCTGTTAACACCGAAATGGCATCTGCACCATATAATTCATACATTTTAGCTTGTTCCGTTGGATCCTTCTCCACATTTATATCTCCCTTTGATGGAGACGCCCGCTTAAACTCAGCAATGATAGATAATGCTTCAGCCTTCTTCATTTTATTTAATAACGATCTTTTTTCATTGCTTTGAACGATTGTCTTTAGCTCCTCTTTTCTTTTATATAACTTCTCAATCGTTTCGCTTTTTTTGGCAATAATTTTATCCAAGATGGTTTCCACTTTATATCCCTGCCCCTTCGAATTCTTTACTTGTCTCCACCAATTGATTTAATTTATGAAGTGCTGCTCCAGAATCAATACTTTCCTTCGCTACATTTACTCCTTCGACAATACTGTCAGCTCTTCCTGCCGTATAAATACCAATACCTGCATTCAAAAGAACTGTATCACGATATGCGCCCTGTTCCCCCTTTAAGACATTCAATAATATAGCCGCATTTTCTTTTGCATCCCCTCCACGAATTTGTTCATTTGAATAATAAGGAAGGTGTACATCATTTGGAGTAAGAATGGTTTCCTCAATCTTTCCATTTTGCAAAATCACCAGTTGATTTCCCCCTTGCAGGGAAGCTTCGTCCATTCCGCCTGCTCCGTTTAAAACAACCGCTCGCTTTCTGCCTAATTTTTGTAAGCACTCAGCAAATCTGACAAGTAAATCACTTCTGTATATTCCTAATACTTGTGTTTCAAGAGATATTGGGTTTGTTAATGGTCCAATTAAATTAAAAATTGTTGGAAGCTTTAATTCTCTACGCACCTTCATAATTCTGCCCATTTTCGGTTGTACATGCTGAGCAAATAAAAATGTAATTCCTACTTCTTCTAATTGGCGAATATTTTGTTCTGGGGTCACATTTAATTTAATTCCCAGCTCTTCTAGAACATCAGCACTTCCTGTTTTACTAGAAATACTGCGATTTCCGTGCTTCGCTACAGGAATTCCCGCTCCCGCTAAAACGAATGCGGAAGTACTGCTTATGTTAAAGCTTTGAGATCTGTCTCCACCAGTACCACAGTTATCAATACAGCCAATAATCGTATCGGAAAAAGGGAGAGTTTGCTTCCGTACAGCATTTACGATACCGACAATTTCCTCTACCGTTTCTCCCTTCATTTTTAAGCTTGTAATAAAAGCAGCAATCTCTGTATCCGTTGTTTCGTCTAAAAATAGCTTACTTGCCGCATTTTCCATTTCAGATTCGGTTAATGATTGATTCGCCATTAATTTTTCTACATATTCTTTCATCTTTGAACTTCCTTTCTTGTTTCAAGGATAAAATTTTCTAATAACTGTTTTCCGCAGTCAGTTCCTACTGATTCTGGATGAAATTGATAGCCGTATAGTGGATAACGCTTATGCTTTATCGCCATAATCTCTTCATCATCGGTTGAATAAGCCAAAACTTCAAATTCATCGTTTAATGTATCTTTCTTTATCACTAAGGAGTGGTAGCGCATCACTTCTATTGGATTTTCTATATTTCGGAAAACAGAATCACCGGTTACCTTTAATTTCGATGTTTTTCCGTGCATCACATTTCCTGCCTTTACTACCTCTGATCCGAATGCATATCCAATGCCCTGATGTCCAAGACAAATGCCTAGAATCGGAAACTCCTTATGAAGCGTTTGGATAAGTTCGATTAATATCCCCGCATTTTCCGGTCTACCTGGTCCTGGTGACAATACAATCCGCTCTGGATTTAAGTGACGAATAGCATCAATCGATATTTCATCGTTTCGAAAAACCGTAATTTCTTCCCCTAATTCTCCTAAATACTGAAATAAGTTATACGTAAAAGAGTCATAATTATCGATTAATAAAATCATGCTGTTCCTCCAAGAATAATTTTAGTTTATGAATCGTTTCCTCATATTCCTTTTCTGGGACAGAATCATGCACAATTCCTGCACCAGCCTGTATATATGCCTTGTTGTCTTTAATAACCATTGTGCGAATAGCTAGGGCAAAATCCATGTTTCCATTTTTCGAAAAATAACCGACGGCCCCTGAATATACTCCTCTTTTTGTACCTTCTAATTCATTGATAATCTGCATGGCACGTATCTTAGGTGCTCCTGATACTGTTCCAGCAGGCAAACAAGAAACGAGTGCATCTACACATTTAAATTCTTCCTTTAAATCGCCACTTACTTCTGAAACAAGATGCATAACATGCTTATACTTTTCTACCTTTATATACTTATCAACAGAAATACTGCCAAATTCACTAACCTTTCCAACATCATTTCTTGCCAAATCAACAAGCATTTTATGTTCCGCTAGTTCCTTTTCATCTAACAATAGCTCTTTCTCCAAATTTGAATCCTCTTCCAATGTCACTCCTCTTGGCCGAGTCCCAGCAATTGGATTAGTTATCACTTTTCCATCTACTGCTTTAATTAAGCTTTCAGGTGAACTTCCTAGCACTGCATAATCATCAAAATCGAAGAAGTACATATATGGTGACTGATTTTTAATTCGAAGCTTTCGATAATAAGAAAAAGCAGATCCCTCTATTTCAGCAGTCATCCTTTGGGATGGAACTATTTGGAAGATATCCCCTTCCAAAATATAAGCCTTCGCTTTATTAACCTTCTCTATAAATTCCTCTTTCGAAATGCTTGCTTGAAATGGAGTGAGCTTCACTTCAGGTAAATCCTCTTTATATGGAGCAGTGATCTCTAGCTTTCTAATCTGTAGTCGATATCTTAGCTCTTGTTCTGTTGTCGTTGCCTTTAATGGACTTGCAACCAAATAAACTTTTTGTTCTAAATGGTCAAAAATTACTAAATCTTCAAAAAACATAAGATGCACATCGGGTATTCCTATTTCATCCTTCGCTTCTGGACCGATATTTTCATATTGCCTTATATTATCATAGCCTACATAACCGAACGCCCCGGCGTTTACTGGTAAGAAAAGAGGAAGCGTCGCTTTATTTTCAGGTAATAATTCTTTTACCAAATCAAGTGCTCGTTCGTTTCTTACTTCTTTGTTATCCCCTTCCATAATTACTGATTCAAAACCATTTCCAATAAGTTCAAATGTTGGATCACATCCAATGATGGAATATCGCCCTGAATCTTCGTGTTTTAAAGAGCTTTCAAGCAGGAATTTCTTTTTTGCAGATAGCCGTTGATAAATACCTATAGGTGTCAGTGTATCTCCTTGAATTTCATCGATTAATAAAATATTGGTTTCCATCATAAAATCCTCCTAGTTAGAACGCACTAAATTAATTGCTACTTAATTTGAATAAAAATTCTATAAAAAAAGTCCCCTATCTGCATGATTCATTTGCAGATAGAGGACGATTGTTTAACCGCGGTACCACCTCAGGTTAGAGTGAAGATTCACTCTCTCTTATCGAGTACAATTTATACTCTATCCCGATAACGGAGGATGCCGTTAAACCCTACTATTATTTTCAGGTCTTCACTCAGAAGTCCATTCAGTATAAGGGATGTATCGGTTCACACCAGCCACCGACTCTCTTTGACATCGTAATTATACTTACTACTCTTCTTCATTGCTTTTGTTCTACTATTTATTTTTTTAAATACAAAAAGGGTCTCTCTCCTATAAAAAGGACGAGAAACCCGTGGTGCCACCTTCATTAGCTTAAAAAAATAAGCTCACTTTAAGAAATTCGTCGTTATACGATCAAATTTCTGTCTCTTGTAACGATGAGACGTTCGCTAAAGCCTACTACAACAGGTTGGTTCGGTTTAGAAGCTCAGAAGTCCATTCTCTTTATCGTCCACACTGGTTTACACCAACCACCAGCTCTCTGAGGTTTCCGATAAAGGTACTACTCTTCTTCATTGCCGTTCGATATGTTACTTATATGATATTGAACAATATAATAAAAGTCAACAATTTTCGTTCAAAAAAATCAATTGATTTTTTCAAGTGCTTTTTTATAGCGATTTTTCCAATCCTCCGCTAATTGCTCGATTGGTAATATCGTTAATATCGCATCTTTATTTTTGCGATCTAGAAGCATCACTTTCGTAGCATCCCATACAGTCACTTTATCTTGGGGACGTTCAATCAATTGCATCCTAGAAGTCGCACTTACTATTCCTTCTTCTACAACTTTTAAAAAATAGCCTGTATAACAGGTTTCCACTATTCTACTTAAAAATGTATCCACTTCATTATATTTTGAAATAGTCGAACATGGAACCCTTCCTTGTGTTACTTGTACAACTGCTCCTCCTAAAGAAAAGATATCACCAATATATGTATTTTTTTCTGTATACTCTGTTCCGCAAATATTTTCTCCAAAAGCAGGAGGATTAATCTTTATTTTAAATTCTTCTTCCCATTTTTTATAATGTTCAAAAGGATAATAGCACACCGCTCGTTCTTTCCCACCATGAAAAGCTTTATTTGCAACACCATCGCCAACAAAGCCATCAAATGCTAAAAATACTTCCTCCACTTTCTCTTTTCCTATTGCTGAATGAACGATTTTATCTTTCCATGTAAATGTTTTTTCCTTTCCAATGCTTAATGCAATGACTTCCCCCACTTTTAAACACCACCATCATTTTTTATTTCATCATATCATATTAATTAAAGAAAGAAAGGAATAAACAGAAGTCCAAAAACCATTAATTGGATGATGGAAATTGCGTTATTTTTTATCTCGCCTGTACATATTAACTATAGTTAACTATTTGAAAGCAGGGAGAATGAAAATGGATCATGTAAATGATGATAAAAGAATAGGTAACCTTACAAACAAAATGCACAAGACAGCGAAGGAACAAAATGTAAAGGTTTCTAAAATGGCGATATTCTCACTTTCTTCCATCCCGTTAGTAATGACCCTTGGAAATAGCATGCTGATTCCAGTATTGCCATCGATCGAACAAAAGCTGAATATATCCTCTTTTAAAGTAAGCATGATTATTACTGTATATTCTATTTTAGCGATATTACTGATACCAGTAGCAGGATATTTATCCGATCATATCGGTCGTAAACGGGTGATTATCCCAAGTTTAATAATCGCTGGTATTGGCGGAGTAATCTCAGGAGTTGCTGCATGGTTGATGGATAATAGCTATTGGGTCATTCTTATTGGACGAGCACTGCAAGGTGTTGGAGCAGCCGGAGCATTCCCCATTGTATTACCATTGGTAGGCGACTTATTTAAAAGTGAAGAGGAAGTGAGTAGTACCTTAGGGATTATTGAAACAGCCAATACATTTGGAAAAGTACTCAGCCCCATCTTAGGAGCATTTTTAGCAGGATTTATATGGTTTGTCCCATTTATGTCTATTCCTGTTTTTTGTTTGATTTCCATCGTTTTAATAATGATCTTTGTCAAATCACCAAAAAGTAAAGACAAACCTTTGCCATTCAAAGAATTTATTAAGCATACGAAAGAAATATTGCACCAAGACAAAAAATGGCTGTACGCCATTTTCTTTATTGGAGCTATTGTTATGTTTGTTTTATTTGCGGAGCTGTTTTATTTATCAGATATATTGGAAAAGCATTATCACATTAAAAATGTAAAAAAGGGTTTTTATCTCGCCATTCCGCTCGGAGCCTTATGTCTCACTTCCTATATCACTGGGAAAAAGATAAAAAAAGACAAAAATTTGATGCGCTGGATTACTTTTATTGGCTTAGTAGCAATGATTATCGGAACTGTCGCCCTTAATTTTTCAGAAAAGATGTGGTTCATCATTATATTCCTTACGATTGCAGGTATTGGAATTGGAGGAAGCTTACCACCTCTAGATGCTTTAATAACAGAAGGAATTGAAAAAGAAGAAAGAGGAACAATTACAAGTATCTACAGTAGTATGCGCTTTATTGGCGTGGCAGCTGGACCACCCATTATGGCGATTTTAATGAAACATATGGAGCATTTTCAATTTTATTTGCTATGTGCAATTACTTTAATAGCTGCTGTTGCTGCTTTCTTTCGTTTAAAGCACATTGATGACACTAATCAAAGTTAGAATGTTTATGTAATGCCCTAGCACCATTGTACTTCATGGTATTACGATAGCAACAAACTTATGAAGACAGCCTAAAGAAAGAGACTTTAAACATCTCTGCACTCAGTAATGTTTAAAGTCTCCTATAATTTAATGACTCCACCTATTTATCATCTATAGAAAAGGTCCTCGTGGTTCATATCCCTTTATTTTTGTTGAACAGGCTTCTTTAATAACCCTAGCAATAACGCAGCTACAATAGCTCCGATTACAATAGCTAATAGGTATAACAATGGATTTCCATCAACTAAACCAACCACAAAGATACCGCCATGTGGAGCTCTTAATCCAATATTAAATAGCATGGAAAGTCCGCCTGTTACTGCTGCTCCAATTGCGACAGATGGAATAACGCGCAATGGATCTGCTGCTGCAAATGGAATTGCACCTTCTGTAATAAACGATAAACCCATAATAAAGTTTGTTAAGCCTGCATCTTTTTCTTGTTTCGTAAATTTCTTTTTAAATAAAACAGTTGCTAACGCAATTGCCAGCGGAGGTACCATTCCTCCAGCCATAATTGCAGCCATTGGTTCAAAAACACCATTTGCAATAAGACCTGTACCAAAAACATATGCTGATTTATTAATTGGCCCACCCATATCAAAAGCCATCATTGCACCTAATATAATACCTAGAAGAACCGCATTTCCTGTACCAAGATTAGATAACCAGCTAGTCATTCCTGTATTGATTGCTGCAACTGGCTCCATGATAATGTAATTCATGATAAGACCGGTAAAGAAAACTCCTAATAATGGATAGAGTAAAATCGTTTTTATTCCTTCTAAAGAGCTTGGAAGCACTTCTAACAATTTTTTTAGACCAATTACTAAATAACCTGCTAAGAAACCTCCGATTAAGCCACCAAGGAAACCTGCTCCGCCTTGAGCTGCCATAAAACCAGCAACCATACCTGGTGCAAATCCTGGACGGTCAGCAATACTCATTGCAATAAATCCAGCAAGAACTGGTACTAATAGCGCAAATGCATTATCGCCACCGATATACTTAATAACTGCTGCAAACGCATTATAGCTCGGATCATTCGGATCAGCTGAGTTATATCCGAACATAAAGGATATTGCTATTAAAATCCCGCCACCAACAACGAATGGCAACATATTGGAAACACCACTCATTAGATGTTTATAGATTTGGCCTCCAATCCCTTTTTTGCCTTCCTCTTTACCTTCGCTAGAACTACCTGATCCACCTTGATAAACAGGAGCTTGCTGCTTCAGAGCTCGATTAATTAATTCTTCTGGCTTACGGATACCATCTGCAACAGGTGTTTCTAGCACATGTTTTCCATTAAAACGTTCCATTTGTACTTTCGTATCGGCAGCAACAATAACTGCTGTCGCGTTTTCAATTTCTTCTGCTGTCAATACGTTTTTCGCTCCACCAGAACCATTCGTTTCAACCTTAATGTCTACACCCATTTCAGCAGCTTTTGCTTTCAATGAATCCGCTGCCATATAAGTATGAGCTATACCGGTAGGACAGGCAGTCACTGCAACGATAAAATTCTTTTTGTCTGCGATATTTTCCTCTTGTGCTTCTTCTTCGACATCATAGCTATCGATGATTGTCATAATATCTTGATTAGAAGTAGCATTTAATAGCTTAGAACGCACTTCTTCTTTAAGGAGCAATGTAGATAATCTCGATAATGCTTCTAGATGTGTATTATTTGCTCCATCTGGCGCTGCAATCATAAAGAATAGATGTGCGGGTTGTCCATCAAGTGATTCATAATCCACACCACTATTAGATCGCCCAAACGCAATTGCCGGCGATTTTACCGCACTTGTTTTTGCATGGGGAATGGCAATTCCTTCCCCAATCCCTGTTGTACTTTGCTCTTCTCTTTTTAAAATTGCCTGTTTATATGTTTCTTTATCTGATAACTTTCCTGCTGAATAAAGAATGTCAACAAGTTGATTGATTGCATCAAGCTTCCCATTTCCTTCAATATTTAAAAGGATAGTCTCTTGCGTTAATAATTCGGTAATCTTCATCCTATAACGCTCCCTTTTTTAAGTTTTCTACCTTACTATATTTTCTAGTAAAATCGTTTCTATTTATGATTGTAGTTGGACTTGCGGAAGTAGGCTCACTACCTTCTCCTTTGTGCATAATCCAATTGAAAATGCTGTAGCACTTCCTGCTGCAATGCTATAGCGGAAGGATTCTTTCATATCCTGCGTCTCTTCATATTTAGCAAGAAAGCCTGCTACCATACTATCTCCTGCGCCAACTGAGCTTTTCACTTCCCCTTTTGGCACTGTACTAATTAGTTCTTCATGTTGGCTAATTAATATTGCGCCTTCACCAGCTAAGGAAACAATGACATTCTGTGCGCCCATCTCTAATAATTTTTTCCCATAAGGAATCGCTTCCTGTGCATTTGTAATAGTTGTCCCAAACAAATCACCTAACTCATGATGATTAGGCTTTATTAAGAATGGTTGATACGGCAAGACTGCTTTTAGTAACTCACCTTCTGCATCGACAACAAATGAAACATTGTTTTCATGACAGATTTTCACAAGCTCCTCATATGTCGTTTTTGGCAAGGTTGATGGAACACTACCTGCTAACACGAGTAAATCATCCGAAGTTAAGGAAGCAATCTTCTCCTTTAATTCTTGGAGTTTTTCAGCAGAGATAGTTGGTCCACTTGCATTTAGCTCTGTTTCCTTATCAGCTTTTAACTTCACATTGATACGAGTATCTTCTTCCACTTTCACAAAATCAGTTTCAATCTTTTCAGCGAGTAATTGCGTTTCGATGAAACTTCCCGTAAAACCACCAACAAAACCTAATGCTTTACTTTGCACGCCCATTCTTTTTAATACTTTGGAAACATTTATTCCTTTTCCACCTGCAAATTTACTTGTTTTTTCTAATCGATTAAGCTCTCCTAAATACACTTCTGGAACTTCGATAATATAATCGACAGAAGGATTTAAGGTTAGGGTATAAATCATTCTTTCACAACCTTTATACTAGTTTTCCTTGAATATAAATCGTTTACTTCTTCATCAAGGGAGTTTGTAATAATAGAAGCATCATGCAAATCAGCTATTTTAGAAAAATAGACTTCCGAAAACTTACTGTCATCTGCGAGAAAGAATGCTTCTCTTGATAATGCTAGTGCCTTGCTTTTCACCATGGCTTCCTCTTGGTCAGGTGTAGTATACCCATATTCAGGATGAATACCATTCACACCCATGAAGCATTTGTCAAAACGGTAGTTATCAAGACTAAGGATGGCACCACGTCCTACTAATGCATTTGTCTTTTCTTTTACATATCCCCCTGTTAGGAAAGTTTGAATGCGAGCTTCTAGCAAGCTAGCCAAATGCATAAGACCATTTGTCACAACTACAATATCGCGATTTTTTAAAAATGGTAGCATTTCTGTAATTGTCGAACCTGCATCCAAATATATGCTATCGCCATCCTCTACTAGATTTGCTGCAAAAGCTGCAATCATTTTCTTTTCTTGGAGGTTTTTGAACGCTTTTTCACTCATGCTCGGTTCCTTTATTTTACCTTGGAGCCTTGCAGCGCCACCATGAACTCTTTTTAAGAAACCTTCTTGCTCTAATTGAGTTAAATCACGTCTAATTGTTGATTCAGATGTATTTGTACTATCTATTAATTCTTGTATTTTCACAACACTATGCTGTTTAAGCAATTGTAAAATAAGTTCATGCCTTTCAGGTGTTAACAAAATTCTTACACTCCCTTGTCTTGGGTATGTCCTTCATCTAACAACATCATAATGTAAACGATTTCGATTTTCAAGCATTTTCTTTCAAAAACAATCAAATATTATCATTTATTTGACGTTTTGTGAACGTTTTTAGTATAATCTGAATTTTCATTCTCTAAATTTCTACATAATTACCTATATATAACTCGAAACTAGTAAATATATTTAACAATTATTGATTGTTTATGGTATCCTTTGTTCTGGTACTTAAAATATATTATGGATGAAAAGGAATGAATGTATGAAGAAAATCCCTTATTTCTATTTAGAATTTGTTAAAATTCTATTTTCAGCAGTACTCTTATTTGCAATATTTGGAACGGTTAATGATCTTATCATAAAGCTTATTACCGGCTATTCTTTCCCTAATGTTCAATTTTTAGAGAACAAACAGTCACTTACAGGATTGTTTATCTTACAATACATTGGATTTGCGCTTATTTATTTTGTTATTTACAAAAATTACCTTTCCGTTATCAGTTTTAATAAACAAAAGCAGCACAAAAAGCTACCGCCTTTATGGTCAAAATATTTAGTCCTTTTCGGTACAGCTTTTATCCTATTATTTTATATCGTGCTTCTCTTTTTCTAAATTATTTTAATAGAAAGTAATTGCGTAAAAATAGATTGTGTGATACTATCAAATCAATATATAGTTGATAATCACCAAATTCTTACTATATATAGTTATTATAACAACTCTCAATATCCAATGTCTCTTTTTCGCTTCTTAAGAAGCGACTTTTTTTTGAAAGACATTTACATTTGTCATAGCTAATGACAAATTCGTTACATAGAATAGTTACGAAAAAATTTAATATGCCACAAGTATTGGTGTCCTTTACGGACTTAATAGGGAATTCGGTGCGATGCCGAAGCTGTACCCGCAACTGTATGTGATACGAACTAAGAATACCACTGAGAAAACATTTCTCGGGAAGGTCTTAGTGTAGGATGATTCACTAGCCAGGAGACCTACCATTTGCTTGTGTTTCATTACTCCGGGACTTTGAGTAGATGAAACGATGGTGTAAATTTACTCTTTTACTTCCAAAAGAAGATTTTTATACTATCGTTTGATCCACTCAATACTGTTGAGTGGATTTTTTATTAGCTAATTCTATCAGTTATTGGATATTATGCGAAAAAGCGTTAAAATTTTAGGTTATCCTTACTGATAACTAAAGCGAAATAACTTGTAGAAAATAGCCTTTAATTATATTTATTCGGAGGTATACGATGAAAACATTAGACAAGGATACTCTTATCTTTTTTGATGAACTTGAAAAAGACTTTCAACACTTAGATTTCCAACCGCTTAAAAATCGAGCAAAACAATATGTAGAGAATAAACAAGAGATCAACGAAGAAGAATTTATTCATCAACTCATTCTGGAAGCCTTAAGCTATATGGATGAAAATTCCCCAGATTGGTCCTATGTAGCCGCTCGATTACTTTTAAATGACCTATATAGACAAGGAAAAAAAAATCGTCATTCTACCAATCAAAATGTATATGCGAATTTTTTCCATTTAATAGATACTTTAACAAAAAAAGGAATCTATCATCCTTCTATTCTTGATACATATACAAAAGAGGATATCTTTGAGCTTGAAACAGTTATTCAACAAAAAAACGATTATTTATTTACGTATATCGGACTACGAATGCTCTCTGATCGTTATCTAGCTCGTGATCACCAAAAACGAGTTTTCGAATTACCGCAAGAGCGCTTTATGATTATTAGTATGCACTTAATGAAAAATGAACCAAAAGCAAACCGATTAACACTTGTAAAAGAAGCATATTGGGCCCTAAGTAATCTATATATGACCGTAGCTACTCCTACTCTGTCTAACGCAGGGAAGAACTGGGGTCAATTATCAAGCTGCTTTATCGATACAATTGATGACTCTTTACAATCTATCTATGATAGCAATACAGATATCGCAAATCTATCAAAGAACGGTGGAGGGATTGGTGTTTATCTTGGAAAAATCAGAAGTCGAGGCAGTGCTATAAAAGGATTTAAAGGGGCATCATCTGGAGTTATCCCATGGATGAAGCAGCTAAATAATACCGCTGTCAGTGTAGATCAACTTGGACAACGTAAAGGAGCGATAAGTGTCTATCTTGACGTTTGGCATAAAGATATCTTTTCCTTCCTAGATAGTAAATTAAACAATGGAGATGAGCGATACCGTACACACGACCTATTTACAGGCATCTGTATCCCTGATTTATTCATGGAAAAAGTGGAGAAACGGGAAGAATGGTATTTATTTGATCCTCATGAAGTCAGAACAGTGATGGGATATAATTTAGAGGATTTCTTTGATGAGGAAATGGGAAAAGGTACTTTCCGTTCGAAATATGAGGAATGTGTAAACAATCCTGATTTATCAAAGGAAATAGTTCCAGCAATTAACATTATGAAAAGCATTTTAAGAAGTCAGTTAGAAACTGGCACTCCTTTTATGTTTTATCGAGACGAAGTAAATCGTAAAAATCCGAACAGTCATTTAGGTATGGTTTATTGTACAAATCTTTGCACAGAAATTGTTCAAAATCAAAGTCCTACAATATTATCAGAGCAAAAATATGAAGATGGCAGAATTATTATTGAAAAAATCCCAGGCGATTTTGTTGTCTGCAATCTTTCTTCTATTAATCTAGCAAAATCTGTTACTGAAAATGTATTAGAACGGTTAATCCCTATTCAAGTACGCATGCTTGATAATGTGATTGATTTAAATACCATTCCTGTTATCCAAGGACAAGTAACAAACCAAAAATATCGCGCCATTGGTCTTGGAACCTTTGGATGGCATCACTTACTTGCATTAAAACAGATCAAATGGGAATCAGAAGATGCGGTGTTATATGCAGATGCTTTATACGAAAAAATAAGCTTCTTAACGATTGCAGCAAGTGCTGAGTTAGCTAAGGAAAAAGGGGCATATCCTGTGTTTCAAGGTTCCGATTGGGAAACAGGTACTTATTTTGCAAAAAGGGGATATGATTCAGCAGAAAGCGCATGGGATTGGGACGCACTTAAAGAAACTGTCCACCATAACGGATTACGTAATGGCTATTTATTAGCAATAGCACCAAACGCTTCAACTGCTTTAATCGCTGGAAGCACACCTAGCATTGACCCAATATTCAAAAAACTATACTCAGAAGAGAAAAAAGATTATAAAATCCCTGTGACAGCACCAGATTTAAATAAGGATACGACTTGGTTTTATAAATCTGCTTACTTAATCGATCAACATTGGAGTATAAAGCAAACAGCTAAACGCCAAAAACATATTGATCAAGGAATCTCCTTTAATTTATATGTACAAAACACAGTTAAAGCAAAGGAGTTACTAGATTTACATGTAGCAGCATGGAGAAACGGCTTAAAAACAACCTATTATTTAAGATCAACTTCATCCGAAATAGAGGATTGTGATTCTTGCTCTAGCTAATATTGACTAAAAGGGAGGAATATAAAATGGAAGAAATCGTTAAAAAAAGACCCATTATGAATAAACAAGCACCAAATAAATCGACTGCTATTATTAATGGAGAATGCTCCAATATTTTAAACTGGGATGATGTTCGCTATCAATGGGCATTCCCAAAATACAAAAAAATGCTCGCTAATTTCTGGACTCCTTTTGAAATTAATATGAGTCAAGATATGAAGCAATTCCCTGAATTATCTGACGATGAACAGGATGCATTTTTAAAGATTATCGGTTTATTAGCGTTGTTAGACAGCATTCAAACAGACTATGCTGGCAAAGTAGCTGATTATCTAACAGATTCGAGTCTATCGGCATTAATGATTATTCTAGCACAGCAGGAAGTTATTCATAATCATTCTTATTCCTATGTCTTATCTAGTTTAGTACCAATGGAAAAACAAGAGGAAGTATTTGAATTTTGGAGAACGGAACCTATACTTGAAAAAAGAAACGAATTTGTTACAAATGGCTATGCCTATTTCGCCGAAAATCCAACTCCTTTAAATCTGTTAAAATCGATTGTGTATGACGTAGTTTTAGAAGGCTTATTTTTCTATTCTGGATTCGCTTTCTTCTACCACCTAGCAAGAAACCAAAAGATGGTAGCAACTAGCACGATGATTAACTATATTAATCGTGATGAACAAATACATGTTGATTTATTTGTAAAGATTTTTAAAGAGGTTCTAAACCAATACCCTGAATATAACAACAAAGAACTTGCTACTTTCGTAGAGGATACGATGAAGGAAGCTGCCCAGCTAGAAATAGAGTGGGCAAGATATATAATCGGCAATAAAATAGACGGAATTCTCCTGCAAGATGTAGAAGATTATATTAAGTTTTATGCAAATGTAAGAGCAAACCAGCTTGGATTTGAACGTCCGTTTGAAGGCTATCGAAAAAATCCATTGCGCTGGATAAAAGCTTATGAGGAAGTAGATTTAGGGAAGTCCGATTTCTTCGAACAAAAATCACGTCAATATGTAAAGGTTAATCATGTAGATAATGGATTTGATGAACTTTAATCATGAAAGGAGCAACCAATGCTGTTGCTCCTTTTCCATATATCCACAATCTATTTACTATTCCGTTAAACTATTGCTATGAAATAAACCTATTAAAGAATTTGGCTGTTTTTTTTCAAAATACTCTTCTTTTGTCATACAATAATAGACACTCGTAATTATTCGATTGTTAAAAAGTTTATAGCGATCTGTCTTCTGAAATCGATATTGAAAACCACATTTTTCATTAACCCGTTTCGACTTTGTATTAAAGTCAAAATGTCCACACCATATTAAATCCAAGTGTAATTGTTCAAATCCAAATACTATGAGATGATTTACTGCCTCTGGCACAATACCCCTTCCCCAATATTTTGGATTTAAAGCAAAGCCAACTTCTCTCTGCGCTAAATGAGAAAGCTTAACATCTGGTGTACGCTCATGAAAACCGATGCTGCCAATCACTTTGTTTTCCTCTTTCCAAACGATGGCATAGGAATTTTTATTCTGTAAAAAATAGCGGATTACTTCTTTGCTTTCTTGTTCCGTTTTATGAGGTGGCCAGCCTGCAAACGGACCAACCTCTTCCCTTTGCGCATATTCAAATAAATCTTTATAATCCTCTTCCTGCCATCCTCTTAATAGGAGTCTTTCCGTTTCAAATATGTCCATCAAAATTCACCACCAGTAATGTTGAAATTTTCTCATTCTATCGTAAAGCTAATCTCTCATATATATCCTGTAAGGTACGACAGCCCAGTTCTTGTGCACGTTCTAAATAATGACACCAAAGAATAGCCGTTAGTTTAGCATCGCCTAATGCATGATGGCGATCTATTACTGGAATATCGCTAAATTCACACCATTCCTCCAATGTTAATATCCTTTGCTTCGGTTCAACAATTTTAAATAAAAAGGCAGTATCTACGATTCGATGCTTAAATGGTGTTTTAAAACTCTTCCAACAAGCAGATTGCATAAAGCTTTTCTCATGGGACGAATGATGAGCAACGAGCGTATCCTCGTTAATAAAGGCAAAAAATTGAATAAGCGCATCAGATAAGGATGGTGCATCTTGTAAATCTTCGGTTTCAATTCCGGTTAGACGACTTATTTCCTCTGATATCTCAACACCAGCATTCACTAATGTATAAAATTGTTCCTCTAAAATTTGACACCCTTGTACCTTAACCGCACCAATTGAAATAATTTGATCTCCTTTATCTGGTAAGAAACCCGTTGTTTCAATATCAAAAACAACTGCTTTTAAATCATTCAATGGTAATCTGGAAGCAACTTCAACTTTTAGATCTTTTTGTAGCTGACGCATGAAAGCGATTTGTTGTGAATTACTTCCACTCGAGGTAGCGTGCAATACACTTGAATTAACTTTTCCATATAAATCTCTCATGTATTGAAGAAACGATTCTACTCCCATCTTAACACCCTTTTTCAATTATCCTTTGTACTTGATGATATAATTTGATGCCATTACGCATTAATGCTTTTATTTCTTGTCTTTGCTCTTTCGTTAACTGATTGATATACAAATAGTGAACATCTTCATATGTTTTGGCTTCTCTAAATAAATTAATCCGATAATCTAATATTCTATTAAAAGAATATTCATACGTATTTAACCATTCATCATATATTTTCATCTCTCGCAAAGCTTGCATTCTTTCTAATGTAGAAGTTTGTTGCAATCTTTCTTTGATAGAAAGGAGCCTTATCGAATTTACGTACGGTAAATACATGGTATGTTTTAAATGAATAGAACCTCTGTGACTCCCAGTTCTTTCAACAAAGAACTGACCAAATATTCCAACCCCTTTTTTAATACGCATCACATTATTCATAAACCGTATTAATAGCGTTGGATGCGAAACACAATACTCATGGATAAAGTTTCTCAATTCTTGAACATATTCTTTATCACCAAAAATTTTTCTGCTATCATAAAAGATTTGTAAAAATCTTATTGATTCCCAGTTTTCTTTTTCCAACCATTGATTCAATTGATGTTTCCACTCTTCTAGAGATTTACACCATACAGAATTACTACTCATCACATTTCCTTCACAATATGGATAACCGATCTTATTTAAGGCATCGCTCACACTTTTACCGAGATTCATAAAATATTGGTTACAAGCAAAATCTTTTACTTCATATATAATACCATGGTCTTGATCACTAAAAATACCTTGTTCTTTCCTACCAGCACTACCGGTGACAAACCACACAAACGAACACGGAGGATTTCCATCTGTTTTCTTAAATTCAGAGAGAATATATTGAAATAAGCGCTTAAATATTCCATCATGAAAATTATTCAATTCATCGTTAGTATAAGTAGTTGTTTGTAAGAAAAGATCCTTTTCCTTCTTCAACTCATTAAGTCCTACATTTTTAGAGCACATCCATGCACTTCCTTCGATAATCGATATTTATATTTATATTTATCATACCATTTATCCTTTTTATACACTCATTTCTTAACTATTGTCGCTATTAATCATTGAAAAAAAAGATAAAAGTCCCACTTTTCAGCGAGACTCCTATCCTGATTAATCAATTTACCTTTTTCTTTAAGAAGGCTAAAAACGTGCCATTATAAGCTTTTTGTTTCATCTTTTGGTAAGAAAGCTTCCGGGTAACCATATGAACCGTGTTCACTTATATCTAATCCCATGATTTCTTCTTCTTCTGTTACACGAAGACCGCTAACTTTCTTGATAGCAAATAGAATGACATAGCTTATTGCGAAAGCGAAAAGTCCACAAGTAATTACTCCAAGTGCTTGAACTCCTAATTGACCAAATCCACCACCGTAGAATAGACCCGCTTTACCTACACCCGTATACTCTGCTAGCTCTGCTGTTGCAAAGAAACCATTTGACAATGTTCCCCAAATCCCTGCAGTACCATGAACAGATAATGCAAAGATTGGATCATCGATTTTTCGACTTTCAAAGAAACGAACACTGTAAAATACAAGCACTCCAGCAATTAGACCAATAACAACTGCTGCCCATGGTTCAACGAACGCACAAGATGCTGTAATCGCAACAAGACCTGCTAATGCACCATTTAGCATAGTTGTAATATCAGATTTCCCTAATACAATCCAAGAAATCAGTAATGCTGCAACCGCACCAGCTGCTGCTGCTAAGTTCGTGTTTAAAGCAACATATCCGAAGAAACCATCTGCAACGGAAACAGTACTACCAGCGTTAAACCCAAACCAACCTACCCATAGAATCAATACACTAAGCGCCGTATAAACTTGGTTATGTCCGAAGATTGGATTTGATGAACCATCAGCATTATATTTACCAATACGTGGTTTTAAAAGCATTGTTGCAGCAAGCGCTGCCGCCGCACCAGTTAAGTGAACTACAGTTGAGCCTGCAAAATCTTGTTTACCATGTTCTGCTAACCAGCCACCACCCCAAATCCAATGTGCAATGATTGGATATACCAATATACCGAATAATACAGAGAAAATGAGATAAACAGAAAGTTTAGCACGCTCTGCAAATCCGCCAAGAGCAATCGTTAAGGAAATTCCAGCAAACGCTAGTTGAAAGACAAAGAATACCGTTGTTTGTAATCCACCGTCTTCCACTTGCCCTCCTCCATAGAAAAAGTCACTCATTCCCACGAAGAAATTCGCATTATCTCCAAAAATAAATCCATACCCTACAGCCCAGAAAACTAATGAGGCAATTCCAAATGTAAAGATTGTTTTACCAGCAATATGCCCCGCATTCTTCATTCTTGTGGAACCTGCTTCTAATAATATGAATCCACCAAGCATAAAAATAACTAAAATTGCAGCAACCATCGTCCACAAGCTGTTCATTAAAAATTCTAAATTTTCCATTAAGATTCCTTCCCCCTTTATGTATATATACTTACCATCAAGTGTCACATAATCTAACACTCTAATAACTTTATTTTACCTATATTAAATTTTCTGTCAATAAGATTTTGAAATTTAATTTTCTTAAAAGTTAAAATATTAAAACTAGTTTCATTTTATTCTTATATTTTTGTTTTTTCACTATAATTGTATGTATTTTTTGTTGATTTTAAGAAACCGCTATCATTATTTTCGAACAAAAAGAAAATAATTTTAAACGTAATTAGCAAGGAATTAGATTTCTACTAAAAATGTAAAAAAAGCTGACACGTAGTCAGCTTTTCACCCTTATATTAGCAAATAAAAGTTGCACCAACGATAATTAACAAGATAAATAATACAACGATTAATGCGAATCCGCCGCCGTAACCAACACCAGCACCAGCACCATATCCGCAACCATAACCATATCCACCATAACCGTACATATATACATCTCCCTTTCTCATTTTTGTAGTATATTAACCATCTCTATATCTGGTTAACGAGGAAGGAGCCTCTATATTTCTTTCTTAACTAGCTCCTCTTACAAAATTATTGTATGCAGGGATGTATTTTTGGGTTGGGTAAATGTCTATTTTCCGCAAAAAACCTAAATTCCCATGTAAAGACTGAAGAAAATGTTCCTATTCTTGCCCTGTAACCACCATTTTCAAGCGCTTTGATTGCTCATATGGATTATCCGCCATACTAATATCTGAGATAATTGCTACCCCATCTGCACCCGCTTTAATAACAGGAAATGCATTTTCAGTCGTTATTCCACCAATACCTACAATCGGAATAGTGAGATTCTGCTCTTTTACTTTTTCAATAAGGTTTGTTCCTTGCACTGCTTTTGCATCTTTTTTTGTACTTGTTGGATAAATAGGACCAATGCCAATATAGTCAGCTCCTGCCTTGATCGCTGCTTTTATTTCCTCTATAGAATGAGCGGATACACCTAATACTTTGTCGCCTATCCACTCACGAACGTTTAATGCATTCTCATCGTCTTGGCCAATATGGACTCCATCTGCATCCAACGCTATCGCTAGTTCAATATCATCATTCACTATAAATGGTACATTATATTGTCTGCATAACATTTGCATTCTTTTAGCAAGTTGGAATTTTGCTTCTCCTTCTAATGCTCCGTTTCCTTTTTCTCTAAATTGAAAAACTGAAATGCCGCCTTTTAATGCTTCTTCTAAAACATATTCAGGAGCTAACTTACTATTATTGCTGCCCATAATAAAATAAACCTTTAATAGTTCCTTCACTCGTTCTATCGTATAAGTAGTCATAAATCCTCCGAATCACTTTATTACCTATTTTTTACTTTCTTGATATGCCCAATGATTGGTTGGACCATGGCCGCTTCCGATATAAATATCCATTTTAATTGCTTGATGAATAAAATCCTTTCCTAATTGAAAGGCATCATTAATAGAATAACCATTAGCAAGAGCTGCTGTTATTGCAGCAGAAAAAGTACATCCCGTTCCATGCGTATTTTTGGTAGGAATTCTTTCAGCCACCAAACTTGAATAGTTGCTACCATCATATAGTAAATCAACAGACTCTTCTTCGTTACCATGTCCTCCTTTAATAATGATATAGGAAACACCCATTGCGTTTAACCTTTTTGCTGCTTCTTTTCTATCTTCCATATTTCGAATATTGATCCCAGTTAATACCTCTGCCTCTGGTATATTGGGTGTTATTACCGTCGCAAGAGGCAGTAGCTTTTTTTTCATGGATTCTGTTGCTTCTTGTTGAAGTAAATTTGCGCCACCTTTTGCAATCATTACCGGATCTACCACTAAGTTCTCCCACTTGTATTGCTCAATTTTATTAGCAACCAATTCAATAATTTCACTATTAAAAAGCATCCCTGTTTTTAATGCATCTGGCTTTAAATCAACTGCGATGCATTCTAATTGTTTCTCAATTGCCTCTAGTGACATTGGATATACTCCATCTACACCAAGTGTATTTTGTGCAGTTATTGCAGTGATAGCACTCATCCCATATACCTTTAATTCTTGGAAGGTTTTTATATCTGCTTGTATTCCTGCTCCGCCACCACTATCTGATCCTGCAATTGTTAAAGCTTTTGCTATGGTCATTGAAGTGCCTCCTCTTCTAGTAATACTTTCATCCCGCTCTTTATATCTTCTTCGTTCACTTTTGCTAATTGATTTAATAACTCGATTTGAAAACTACCAGGTCCTTCATTCCTCGTCTTTTCAAATGCAAGTTCTGCTGCAATCCCATATGTAACTAAACCAGCTGTAGACGCAAGTAAAATATCTTCCTCTACCGCTATAAACGCTCCAAGAATGGAGGAGAGTAAACAGCCTGTTCCAGTTACTTTCGTCAACATCTTATGCCCATTATGAATAAGAGACAGCATTCCATTATAAGATACAATATCTTGTTCACCCGTAATTACTACTGGAACCTTTAAAATCTTGGATGCTTCAACGGCAATTCCCCGATTATTATGTATACTAACAGAGTCTACACCTCTCACCTCTGCTTTTATCCCCGCAACATTAGCAACCTCTGCTGCATTACCTCGAAGTAATGTAATCTGTACTTCCTTCATAATACGGAGAACAGATGCTGTTCGATAACTCGTTGCACCTGCACCAACCGGATCTAGAATAACAGGAGTATTTGCCTTATTTGCAGCTTTACCAGCAATAATCATGCTCTCAACGTTTTCAGCAGTTAATGTTCCGATATTAAGAACAAGTGCATCTGCTACTGTTGCCATATCTGCAACCTCTTCCTTTGCATACGCCATTACTGGAGATGCCCCTAAAGCTAGTAACCCATTTGCTGTAAAATTCGTAACTACTACATTTGTTATATTATGAATAAGAGGAACTTGTTCCCGCACTTTAGCTAACACATATGGAATCTTCTTTTCAAATCTTTCATTCATCTCTCTGTCAGTTCCTTTCCTTTACGATATTAATCTTGTTCTTTGCTTTCAACATTTTTAATACCACGTAATTTAATTTGCTAAAAAAACCATAATTAACTGTAATAACCATTCGCCCAGAATTAGTAAAGAGAACTCCATGCGATGTTACAGTGAAATTATGGCAAAATAAAAACACTACGCCTAAGCAAAGTGTTCTTTAATTCTATACACCTCCCTACGCTGGCATTATCCAACAGGTTCATCCGGTCAATGGCAAAATAGCCATACTCTCAGCCTGTTTCAAACAAGCTCCCGTTTTATATTCAATTGATTTCATCTAAATTTTAGCGAAAAAAAGCGAATAATGCAAGAATTGTAGGCTAATAGTCTAAAGCGTATAAATAATCTTCTTCAGGTGCTGCTGACTTTTCAGCTTCTTCGACTTTAATAACAGGTATTGTTTGGCCCTCATATTCCTTTTTCTCCAATACTCCTTTTAACGAATACCACTGATCGCTTTGGAGCTTGCTTAAATTCCCTTCTATCATATATCCATAAATCCCTAAATCAGCTATGCAATGGGTCATTACGTATCTTGCAATAACTGCCTCCTTATCCGTAAACGATTCTTCTCGATGAATAAATCCGGTTATTGTTATTTCTTTTCCAATCATATTGTCCAAATTAGTGTTTATGTTGTCCATCATTGGAAGATAATTATCATCATTTATGGCAATTAGATTTTCTTCATCGGTAGCATTAGAAATAGCCTGATTAGCAGAGGAAGTTTGTCCATGTTCGTATTGAACATTCGGAAGAATACTTTTGTTAATCGACATATCTTGTAAGGTGAAAAATAAAAATAACGGACTAAAAAATAATAAATAAGACAGTGTTAACTTCATGAAAGAGGTGTTTTCATCACACACATCACAATCACAATCGGCTCCTTTTAAATTACTGTTTAGCAATCTGAAAAAACCAAGAAAAAATAACAAAATCATTGTTGCGTATAGAAATGGCACCATTTTTGGAGCAACAAGTCGTGTCACATCTCCTGTCACCAATAGTTTAAATATAAGGAGACTGAAGCCAATCAACACTATCCCTTGCAGTTCGTTTGCCAATTGCCATGTTGGACTCCATTTGATTTTCACGGCTTTGTCCTCCTTAAAATGGATAAATTAAAATAGAAAAATTCCTGATAATAAAGATAATACGTAAACAACAATCGTAACAATCAAGATAAACAATAAGACAAACTTTATTCGAAACGATGCCAGCATAACGAATGTATTTTTAAAATCGAGAATTGGTCCAAACACTAAAAATCCAATAATTGCTTCTGGAGTAAACATCTTGGAAAAGGAAGCTCCAACAAAGGCATCTGCTTCAGAACAAAGAGATAATACATAGGCTAGTCCCATCATAACAGCTGTCCCTTCAATCGATGACTTTCCGGCTTGCATGATATAGCTATCCTGCAAATACACTTGAGCAACACTTGCAAATACCGCTCCAATAATAAAGTATTTACCAATCGTAAAGAATTCATGGCAAGTATGATGCAGAATTCCTTTCCATTTTGAATCCCCTTTATTCTCATTGACAGGTACGGATATCATTAAATCTTCTCGGTGAGTTTTTAAAACCTTTTGTTTAGAAAAAAGCATATAAATGATGATGCTCACTATAATACTTGCCAATACACAAATAATAAAACGTCCATATGCAATGGATAAATTATTTTGAAAAGCGTAATACGTACTTCCAAAAACAATAAAGTTTAGAATAGGCGCACCCATTAATAAAACAACACCAATATGAACAGGAACTCCTTTTTGAATCAGCCTCCGAACAACTGGAATAATGGCACATTCACAAACAGGAGTAATTAATGCTGCGACTAATGCAACACCAATAGCTAGAAATGGGTTTCTCGGAATAATTCTTGCAATTGCTTCTTCCGAAATATAAATATTGATAATCGACGAGGCAATAGCTCCTAAAAGCAGAAAGGGGAGCGCCTCAAGGAAAATACCTAGAAATAAAATAAAAATCGTTTTTATCTGATCTGGTAATACAAAATTAATCTTATTTGCAACATATATATCCCCGAAAAAAAACAAATACATTAAAGCCATAAACAAGCAAAATATAAAGATATCCTTTAAACGTGTTGGGATGGACATAGCATACTCCTTTTCTTACATCGGTCTACAATTACTTATTTCATGTCTATGCTTGTCCTAATAAATCTATGCATAAAAAAAGGTGTATCTTCATGTAAGATTCCATAAGATACACCCCAAATAATTAAATGCTCACTTCTTTTGGTAATTCTTCTCCAATTAAAATAATTTCTCCTTTTCTATTTGGAAGATACTCAACTGCCTTTTGCCATTCCAATAATCCAGAAGCATATTGAAAATGATACCATGATTGATCTTCGCTATTTTTTATTGTTCCTTTAGCACGAAGCAGTTTATCTTGATTACTTTTTAAGAAAGATCTTAGTTCTCTTTTCGTCATTGCTGTTGTTTGCACCAATTTCATCGCTTTTATATGATGATGATGGTGGTGGTGGTGATCACTGACAATGGCTCCATTCTTTTCGGAATTGTTTAGTGATTGTTTTTTTAAATACTCCGTTACGCCATTCCCATATTTACTATATAACAATGGAGCATCAGCGTTTAATTTTCTAATTCTTTTTTCTACTTTTTCTATAGACTGCTTACTTGAGAGTTGATCTATTTTATTTAAAACAAGCACTGTTCCATTTTCAATTTGTTCTTTCTGTAATTGTCTCACTTCTTTACTACTAGAAAAAATGCTTGTATATTCGGTAAAATGCAAACTATCAATCAGGCAAATACTTTCAGCAACATGAAAAACTTCTCTATAAGCCTTTTCATTAAATGTCTCCATTATTTCAGAAGGATTTGCTACTCCTGTTCCTTCTAATAAAACGACTTCAATGTTTTCTTTATGCAATGTCTCTGCCAACTCATCAAGAGTAGTTCTTAAATCTTCTTTGATTGAGCAACATACACATCCGTTCAAAAGCTCATAAAGAGATTCATCTTTAAATAGATGCTTTTCTATATTCGTTTCTCCAAGTTCATTGAGGATAATCGCATATTTCTTATTTTCCCCCTTAAAATACTCCATACATTTTAAGAGAGTTGTTGTTTTGCCACTTCCAAGGAATCCATTTATTAAATAAACATTAATTTTTTTCATAAAAAAACCTCCTACATATAAAGCCTATCGCTACTTTATGCAAGAGGAGATTTTTTTATGACAGATTAATAGATAAATTGCTGAAGATTCTGTCTTAGCTTGTTTGCCATTTCTGATAAGTTCTTTGCCGAACCAGAAATTTCTTCCATTGCTGCTAATTGTTCTTCTGTTAATGATACAACTTCTTCCGAGGATGCTGAATTATCATATGCAATTTGTGCTAGTTCACCTGCAGTTATACTTACTTCTTTGAGCGTTAAAGCCATTTCGTTTGAAGTATCTGTAACATTCTGGATAAATGGTGACATTTCTTGCATACTATGAACGATTTCTTGAAACTTTGTATTTGATTCATCTGTTACTTTTAAACCAGTTTGAACAGCCTGTGATACTTCAGCCATTCTATGTACAGTATTTTCAGTTGTTTTCTGTACACCATTAATTAATAGGGAGATATTACTTGCGAATTCTCCAGATTGCTCAGCAAGCTTCCGAACTTCATTAGCAACAACTGCAAAGCCTTTTCCCTTTTCCCCTGCTCTTGCTGCTTCTATTGCAGCATTTAATGCCAACAGATTCGTTTGTTCTGAGATGGTCGTAATGCTTTCTGTAATTTTTTCGATATGCTTTGATTGCTCTACTAATTCTTTAATCATTTTATTTGATTCTGCAACGGTATCACTTATCACATTCATCTGTTCCAGTGTTGCCTGAATGGAATTTCCGCCATCGTTTGCCTTTCCCAATGTTCCGGAAGAAAGTTCAGAAACCTTCTTACTGTATGCTACAATTTTATTCGTTCCATCCAAAACAGATTTTATATTATCTGCATTATTTTCTATTCCTTTTGTCTGTATTTCTGCTCCGCTTGCAACTTGCTGTATCGTATTAGATACATGCTCTGAAGCAATGGTTACTTCTTTGGCACTTGCTGTTAGCTGTCCTGCACTTGCTGCAACATTCTCCGAACTGTGTTCAAGATTTTGGATAAGTTTTTGTAATTTACTCTGCATATGATGAAATGCCTTTGCTAATTCGCCAATTTCGTCGTTTGTTGTGATATGAATTGATTTCGTTAAATCCCCGTTACTTACTGTTATGGCTTGTTCCTTTAATTTCTTTATTGGTTTGATGATCGATGAGACAATAACCATCATCATTATTCCGCCTATACATAAGGAAACTACTATTATTCCTGTAATCGCATACAAAAGACCTTTGGAATGATTCACTATTTCTGATTTTTCCATCGTACCAGCAAGCTTCCATCCAGTGAGCTTATTAGTCTGGTAAACCAATTTTCTATTAACTTTATCTGCTGTATAATCCAATGTCCCATTTTCAGCTTTGTATAGGGTTTCATAAAAGGATTCCTTCACAATATCTCCTTGCTTCTCTTCAGGATGAACGATAAAACGTTTCTTTTGATCGAGAAGAATAACATAGCCCTCTTTTCCAAATGTAATGTCACTGGCGAGGTCTGCTAAGTAATCTAAATTCATCGTTACCGCCATAACTCCTGCGTTGTCAGCGAACGTTTTCCCAATAGTAATAACCATTTTTTGAGAAACCGGGGATAAATATGGATCCATTATCACTGCTTGTCCCCCATGATTAACCGCTGTTTTATACCAATCTCTTAATCTAGGATCCATATGATCATCCAATTCTTCTGTGGACTTCTGGATAAGTTTTCCTTCATTAGAAGCAATATAAATACTTGAAACTTCTGGATGGATTTTGCTGTACTGCTCAATAGTAGTTTGAATACTAGATGGATTATTCTCCATTGTTTCTTTTGAAATTGTTTCTGAAAGTGAAGTAACATCATATACTTTTTGAGACATCAAATTGGTTATCGTTGAATCTAACATATTTAAATTAGTACTCGCATTATTTATAAAATCCTTTTCCATCTGTTCATTCGCATATATAAAAGAAAACACTCCAATTAAAATACTTGGGATTAATAGCATTGCTAAAAAGGAAAAAATAAGCTTCTTTTTTATAGGAATTCCAAAATTTTTTCGTACACGAACTTTCTTCATTGTAATCGCCCTCTCTTTGTATACGCATACATATTTACAAGGAAAACTAGATAACCGATCCTCTACTTCCTTATTCTACAATAGATAGGAGAAGGTTCCTATGCCATAAGTCACATATTCTATTTGTTACTCGTTAACAATTTTTTATTGCGAAAATGAAAGAAATAGTTTACATTATAATTAAAATTTTCAATCAATTGATTGGGGGACACTATGGAAAAAAAGACTATTAAACTAGTTATCGGAGCAGGGGAATATAGAAATAATCCCGGTTGGGTTCATACACAAGAAGAAGAATTAAATCTTTTAGAGGAATCTACCTGGTACCGTTTCGAGAAGTCATCCATTTCTGCCATTCTAGCGGAACATGTTTGGGAACACTTAACTTTTGAACAAGGTGTTCAAGCTGCTTCCCTTTGCTACAATTACTTAAAACCTTCTGGCTATGTTCGTTGTGCAGTTCCAGATGGATACTTTCCCGACGGTACGTATCAACAAATCGTACAAATTGGCGGGCCTGGTCCAAAGGAGCATCCAGCAGCGAGCCATAAAATTGTTCATACCTATCATACTTTACAAAAGATGTTTGAATTAGCGGGTTTCAAGGTTCACTTATTGGAGTATTGTGATGAAAACGGGATTTTTCATGAGAATGAATGGAATGGAGAAGACGGTGTGATTTTCCGCTCGAAAAAGTTTGATCCAAGAAATCAAGGTGGAAAATTAGTGTTTCCCTCTCTCATAATAGATGCAGTAAAAAATTAGAAATAAAATATTCTTTTCTCCCCGCTCTTTTTTGTTTAGTTGCTCATGCTTATTGGGATGCCGGAAAAGGTTTTTATGAAAAAGCATATAAAAAGAACCACTAGCAAATTAGTGGTTGTCTTGATTAGCTTTTCATTAAACTTCTTTTAAGCTAGCTATGTCTACTTCCGTCTGTTCTTCAATCCCACCTACGAGATGTACAATCGCTGTGGCATCATCTTCTTTTAAGTCATCAATCCACACAGACACTCCGTTGTACTGTACCTCAATTTCAGCTGGTGATGATAGTATTTGCTTCACTCTGTTAATATCCATAATATCACCTACTTTCTTTGAAAGAACCTTTTTACAATCATATGTTACAAGAGAGATAGCGGTTCCGTTTTTCAAATTAAATCCTTTTTCATTATGTGATAAATGCTGAAATTCTATTCTATTAATTTAAAATTATTTTATGTAAACTACAATTTTTTTAAACACTATTTCCCTTTTTTTCAATGACAATAAAACATGTACTATCAGGAAGTCTTACTATATTCTTTTGTGTATCCGTCACTTTCACATATGGCAAAAGATGTTCCTCATAGCCATCTTGCAAGTAATGGTTTAACCACAGGATTTCTCCCTTTTTCCCTATCACATTTTGTATAGTCTCTTTATATTCACTTGGGGTAAAATAGCCGAACTGCTCTTGTACTTCATGAGGGTAAGCCTCTTCTCCCCATGTATACGTATAGAGGAATTCCATTGCATCATTAACTGGTAGCTGTATAGTATTTACATCTAATTGCTTGTATGTGATGCTTCTTCCTTTAAAATCCTTTACATATCGCTTGAAAAATTCAATTCCGTCTAAATTTTTAAATTCTATTTGCCGTAATTCCTCTTTTGGCTCTGTCATAATACCATCTCTAATAATGATTCTCCCGCCTGGTTTTAGTACATCGAATGCACTAGTTAGACTATGAGTAATAACTTCTTGATTAAATTTCTTGCCATTATACGGAATATAGGAATACATTTCATGAAGGATAGAAGAGAATATTATGGTATCCATACTATTAAGCTCAAAAGTATCTGTTAATTGAAGGGCATCAGCTTGTTTCACAAACCAAGATTTATTTTCTCTTCTTTTTCTTTTTTCTAGTGCTTCAATAACATTTATGGATAAATCAATTCCAATCACTTTTGCATGTGGATGTTTATCAGATAAGATATCTAGCATCACCCCGCCGCCTGCACCTATATCCAGCATTTTATTACCAACTGCATAGTCAGCGATACTTTTTTTATGATTTTCGGCATTGTTCATATCTTCAAGATAATTTTTTTCATTTTGTAAGCGATCAAAACCATCTTTGCGAAAGCCGAAAAAATCATATAAAAGGATGATAGCACGTTCGTAAAGGGGTGATTTTTCCGCTTCTTGACAGAACTCAATTAATTTTGCGCCAGCCTTTGAATAATCAAAAGTTACACAAATATTTTCATTTAAGGTATCCAGCGAAATAGTCCTTAATTTCACATGGGCGTTTTCGCTCTGTTTTGCTACCATTAAATCTTCTATAGAATATTCTTTCAAATATGCCTCTATGATCCTCTTCTTATATAAATTAATCGTCTTTTTCCCTTTATAATCATAATAAATGTCTTTCATAAATGGTTCAAAGCTGATTTGTTTCACTGTTAAAGGATTAACCTTTTGATAAATAACTAAGAAAATTTTCAAAAATTCTTCAAAAGAAAAATCATGAAGTGCCGACTCTACATACCACATATCTGTTCTATTAAAAAATAGTTGAAACAGAGCCTGAAGCTTTTGATTTGAAAATACTTGATCATACAATTCATCAAAATTTTCGCCACTGTTTATCGCTGAATTCCGTAATCTCTTTACTCTTTCTTTTAAAACTAACTCGTTCTCTCTATTCCCTTCTATAACGGAACGAATGACATCTTTCACTTCCTGTTGAACATCCCACCAGATATGCTGAGAAACTGCTTCAATAATACAGTGATTTAACACATACAAAAGATTATAAAATTCCGTCGAAACTACTTTATTGTATTTATATATATAGGAAATTAAAGGTTCTAATTGGCAATAACGAACTTCTCCTCTAATAAATTGACCAATGAGTCCATGAGTATAAATGAGGGTGAAAACAAGCTCTTCTTTTTCCAAATCCCTTTCATTTATTGACAATTTCATTTTTTCCTCTGCATAAATTTGCGCAGACCCTATATTATGTATTCCTAATTGAAATCCTCTATTCTTCCACTCTCTCCTTTTAGAGGGGGAACCACATTTAGCGACATCACTCCAAATCAAAACTTCTTCAATAACTTGTTTCTCAGCCTCATTTACAAGTGTACTGTTAGCTAAAATCACTAACGCTCTTTCAATATAGGATAACACTGGATGACTATCCATTTCTGCAAGAGAATCGACTTGTTCGAGATTAACATTCTTTTCCTTAGTAATATAAAGATACTGGAGCCATTTATGTGTACGAAGTACCTCTTTATCTCCTTTTTTTACTTTTTGAATGGCTTGTAACGAATCAAGCATGGAAAATCACTCCCTAATATCCAATCTCTTTTTCAGAAGAACTTCTTCTTAAGCTTATTTATGCTTTAACAAAACTTAGAACAGCATTTTTAAATGATTCTTGATTTTGCTTTGATCCGTATACCTTACACTTTTTCTCAGGTAGCCACTTGTTTTGAAATTATTCATCTTTATATGCTCCTTTTCTAAATAATTTGGTTACAACCAGTTTATAACATTTTCACTAAATAGAACATTCAGAAATATGAGCACGCCGTGTTATTAATAAAAAAGGCACTAACCTTATAAGGCTAGCACCATTCATTCATTTATTTATTTAAAAAGCTCCATAAATCGATTCCAGAAGCCTGTAACTTCTTTTTCCTTTTCTTCGACTTTTTCTTGTTCTTCATATTTAATACTTTCTGTTTTGAAAACAAATTGCACTGCATGAACATGTTTATTTTCCTTTGAAACAAATGATATCGGCTCAAAATCTGATTTATCAAACTCACTGATCATTTTATCTACTTCTTTTCTCATCTCTCCAGGTAAATCACTAGTAGAATTTTTTAATTCAGAAGTGCCATCATGCAATTGATTTACTCCAGTTGCTAATTCACCTGTACCATTGGAAAGCTCAGCCATTCCGCTATCAAGTTGCCCATAAGAATTGGATAACTCCTTAACTCCTCCAGTATAACTCACTAATCCAGAATGAAATGCTTGATAATTAGAAGATAACTGGCTTATTCCTTCTTGTAATTGTGCGAATGATTTTGCCATATCCGCTCCTTCTAAAGAAGAAGATAAACCATTTGCCATTGCATCTAGGTTATTCGCCATTTCTAATAGTGCATCACTAACTTGTTTTAATGTGGTATCTACTGCGATAAATGCTTCTTTTACAGTATTATATGTTCCTTTTGCGATACGGGCTGCTTCATATGTCTCAAGTAATTGATTAAGAACTTGCTGATCTGCGTTACTTCCGTATAGCTCCTGAATCTCTTCTTCTGATATCTCATATTCTGGAATCGATTCGATCGCCTTATTTAAAGCATCATAGCTTTTAGCATAATTTTCTTTTAACGTTACTAATCCTTTCGACGTTTTCTTTAATCCAGCTGAAATTTGACCAAGTCCTTCTGGAAGCTTATTTAAATCCCCAAGACTAATTTCTTCTGGATTATTTTCCAAAGAAAGGGAGATGGTTTCTAGTGCTTGCTCGATTTGTTTGGAGGCACTAACTAAATCCCCTGAGGAGCTTGCTAATTTCTGTACTCCATCTTTATATGCACTAGAACCGTTTCTCATACTCTTTACACCATCGTTTAATGCCGTTACTCCACTTTCTAATTCCCCTACACCTTGATTCACTTTTGAAATTGCATCCGTTAATGAGTTCATATCCCCCATCATCTCATCAATGTCAGGTGTATCAATTGCCATAGAGGAAGGAACAGCCGAGATATCAATCCCTTCTAATTCGAAGCCTTTTGCATCTGCTTCAATAAAAAACGTTTCTTCTTTTTCCGGCATAACAGTGAATGTCACTTGCTTATTTTTCCCTGCATTGGCAAGCATGCCATTAGGTGCTGTAATATCACTATAAATTTCTTCACTTAAAGGTACAGCAATTTGTAATAAATAGTTTTGAAAAAAAATCTGGTCTACTTCATCATTTGCAGTTGTTGCAATTTGGATTTGGACATGCCCCTCTTTTCCAGCAATCTCTTGTGGAGTCATTTCCTTTCCATCTAGTAAATATGTGATGGTAATATTCCAAGGTAAATCTGCCTCATTTATATTCCCCTGATAATAAAATTTCCCTTTTTGAGCTTCCACTTGTACTTCATTATCATTATGTTCCATTGGAGATAGATTAGTAAGATTTTTTATATTTGAATACTTCCCATAATCAACAACTTCTCCAGCCTGTTCTACATCTAGAATATTGACAACATAAATTTCCTGTCTTTGTCCAGTTGCACTTAAATTTGCGTAGACTACTTCATCCTTTGAGGAGACTTTCCCTGTTTCGGCATCCTCTCCTTTGCTTTCATTTGTAGCTGCCATCATAACATTCGATGGCATTACCAAAGTGAGAGCAACAAAGGCAAGTAGACTTTTTCTCATTCTCCTCATAATCACTTCTCCTTGTAAAAATTTGCTTTCCATGTTGTTTTTCTAATTACTTTATCCAAGATTAATAGCATTGCAGGCAGGAAGAATATTACTAGAATAAACGCAAGAAATGCTCCTCTTCCAAGCAATAGCCCAATTGACGACACGATTGGATTAGATGAAGTTAGCCATAAAATAAATCCGACGCTTGATAAAATCGAAGCCGAAATAGCGATGGAAAAAATTTTTTCATCTACGGTTTTCTTTATTGCTTCCCATGCTGTCATTTCTGTACGATATTCCTTATAGGCATCTGTTAACAGAATCGCATAATCTACCGTTGCTGCAAGTTGAATGATGCTAATTAATAAATATCCTACGTAAACCAATGTTGAGTCTGTAAAATATGGGACTGATAGATTGATCCAAACAGCAGACTGAATCGTTAGAAGTAATATGATTGGAATTGCTACAGATTTAAATGTTACGAATAATACAAATGCTACAGTGATAATCGTAAGGAAATTAACTAATTTATTGTCTTTTTGAACCGTATTTTTAATATCATACAATGTCACACTTTCGCCTACAGCATAAACTTCGTTTCCATAGTACTTCTCAGCAGTCTGTTCAACCTTTTCAATTAATTGAAATGCTTCTGCCCCCTCATTCTTTGTTTCTGTTTGAAGGATGATTCGACTATAATGCTCGGAATAAAATTGTTCCACAATCGATTCATCTAAATACTCAAGAGGTATTGCAGCACTTACTGTATTTACATATGCCACCACACTAGAAATAAGATCCGTACGCTCTAACTCTTGTACAAGCTCTTCTTCTTTAGCTACATCTCCCTTTGGTACAAGCAACACAATTGGGGTGCTTTCTCCAAACTGTTCTTTTATTTTACTAACGTCATTCCCTGTTCTAGTCGATTCAGGCTGGTCGCCAACACCATAAGTAAAATCCGTTTGGCTTTGAGCAAAAAAGGCTGGTACGAGAAGAAGAAATACTAGGATTAAACTAATAAACCTTACCTTTAAAACGGTATTTCCTACTTTTTTAAAGCTAGGAAGCAATGGTTTATGAGCTGTTTTATCAATCCATTTATAGAAGATAAGTGTGAGTGCAGGTAAAAAGACCATCACACTTATAAAACTCAATACTATCCCTTTCACTAAATTGATTCCTAAATCAGCACCTATTTCAAAATTCATAAAGGACAATGCAATGAATCCGAAAAATGTTGTTGAGGCACTAGCTGCAATGGCTGAAAAAGATTTTTTCATCGCAAGCCCCATTGCTTCTTTTGGATCTGCAACTTTTTTCCGATAATCAGAAAAACTATGAAGCAAGAAGATTGCATAATCAAGGGATACCGCTAACTGCAAAATCGGTGCAACGGATTGTGTCACAAAGGATACTTCGCCAAGAAAGAAGTTTGTACCCATATTTATTAATACGGAAACACCTATTGCTGTTAAGAAGAACAGTGGTTCTACCCAAGAGGTAGTTGATATTACTAAAATGAGGATAATAATTGGCACTAGCATTGCAGCTGCATACATGGATTCCGTACCAGCCATCTTTTGCTGTGTGGCAGTATTAACTGATTCGCCAGCTAATGCATTTTCTTCTCCTATCAAATCATATATAGCATCTGTAATCGACACTTCTTCCCCTGCGCGAATACTAAATAGAAATAGAGCTGTCTCATTCTTATAATAAGTTTCAACTTCCTCTTTGTTTGCCATTTCAAGAGGAGCTTTTATATCTATGACATCATCTAGCCAGGTAACATCTGATACGCCCTCAATAGCAGAAAGCTTTTCTTTGAATGCCAACGCTTCCTGAATAGTCACATTATTCATCATTACTCTATTAGTTGGCACACTACCTTCAAACTCTTGTTCCATGATCTCCATGGAGATAGTAGACTTGGCATCCTCAGGCAAATAATCTTTCATATCATAATTGACAGATACAGTGAGGGACGCAATCGCACATATGATTGTAACAATCAAAAATACAATCGCAATGGTCTTTCGATGTTTTATAATTTTTTCTGCAATGTTAATCAGAAATCACCCTCTCTTGCTATTTTTTCCTATACAACATATCATTATAAAGACACGGTGTTGGCTAATCAACAAACAGTTTATCAAAATACGTGTTTTAGACAACACATTCCTAATTATTGTTGGAAAATAACAAAAAAATTAAGGAGATCCCTATGACTATTTCAAAATTAGACAGACGAAAAAAATACACGAGGATGGTTTTAAAAGATAGTCTTATAAAGCTTTTAAAAGAAAAGCAAATTTCTGCCATTACCGTTAAGGAAATCTGTGAACTAGCTGATATTAATCGTTCTACCTTTTACGCTCATTTTTTAGATCAATATGACCTATTAGAAAAGATTGAAGAAGAAATCATTGAAGATATGGATGGATATTTAAGCCAATACAGTTGTGAAAAAGAAGAGGATGATCTTCAGCTACTTGAACGGATTTTAGAATATTTTGTATCCAATCATGATGTTTGCCAAACACTATTAAACGAAAAAATGGATACCTCCTTCGAAAAGAAAGTAATGGTATTTGCCCATCAATCTTTTATGCAAAAATGGAAAACCATTAACCGCTTTGAAAACGATTATTCAAAGTATGTAAGCACCTTTACCATTAGTGGCAGTATTCATGTTATAAAAGTCTGGTCCAATAATGGCATGGACAAAACACCAAAAGAAATGGCTGATATCATTAATAATCTAATTAAAAATGGACTTTCTGGAGTTTAATGAAAGATTTACTCCGAAAGTCCATTTTGTTTTTTGATTGTATAGATGCGGCTTGCTCTTGATGAACGCCATTTTCTATCTTACACCTCGGTCTTTTGGCTTTCATCGCCATAAAAAAAGAGCATTTTTCAATCTTCCTTTTCATCATTCTCTAGAATCATCCTCTCTATTAATCTTATATCTATTTTCTAATTCTTACAGAAATAGTATATTGTCAACTGCAAAATAGAATAGTGCAATCTCTTAAATTTCGCATTTAATGTTCTTGTAAAATATACACTATAAAATTCCAATATAAAGCAATTCTAATTATAAGATTTTGTAAAAATCAAAGATAGAAATAACTGGAATTTTTGCCAGTTTCATTTCACTTCTCTTAAGCCTTTTCCTTGTTGAATTTGTTTAATGCCTTCCTCACAAACACCGTATGATCGCCAAGAACATGTTTCGCAAACATTAACAAGATCTGAAGGAAATATATGTTTACGAATCGAGTTTTCTATCTCTTTCCATTGCATCTTCTTGCCAACTTTTAAATGTAATTTTTCTAAAATCAACGCATCTCTCTTATAAATATCATTATCTTGACAGTGATATTTTCCTGAATTAGGGTATTTCTCACATAGATGATCAGGACCGTCTATTAGATGAATAATTGTATCGGGATTCAACCTTAAAGTGTGATGTAATCGAGTCATATTTTCGATATATTCAGCCGAATATCCCATCCCTCTATATCCTAATAGACATAATAAATGATGACCTCGTAATTTGTACATAAGTATCTCCCCTTTAAGCTTGTTCGCATTGTATGTTAACCTATTTATAAAATAAGTTAACATATAAATTATAACATATTTGGGATTCTTATGACATTATTAAGTAAATGGGTGGTCGATTCCTAAATCACATTTTTAAGCATATCAATTATATTAATATTAATTTCCACCATATTTTTTATCAAAGAAATAATCTATATATTTTACAGAAGCAGCTATTAGGGAGGTTAGGGAAGAAACAGGCTTAGAAGTAAGCAACCTAATTTATAAAGGACTTTATGAGTACATTAAAGCCAGAAAAAAATGACATATATATGATTTTTAACTATATAACTAAATGCTTTAGCGGATCATTGTTGGAAGACGCACCTGAAGGTAAACCTATTTGGGTCCATATAAATAAACTCCCTAGCCTTCCATGCAAGGTTCTATAAGAAGGATATTTCCTTTATTTTTTGAAGAGGGAACCTTTTAAATTCACGTTGAATGGGATAACGAGAACAATCAAGAGGCGGAAGTTACCATAAAGAAAACCAAGATTAGGATAAAAGGAGCAATTATTTCTGCTCCTTTTTAATAGCTACTTTACTGTTAAACCCAAATTGCGAAATAGTGGACATTTTTCCTTGCTAATTGGTTTTCTGTGACTCTGAATGGAATCCTTTACACAAATACAGCTTCTTTTTCCATTCAAACTGTACTTCTTTCAATAAAATGAAAAAACATTTCCTTATTAGTAATATCCTTGCTTATGGCTTGTTGAAGCAAATTCTTCCCCATATCAAAAAGAGGAATCTCAATCGAAGAAATTTCCATCATTTTTGCAATTGGTTCATTGTGAAAGCCAATTATCGCAAGTTCCTCTGGTATTTTCACCCCTTGTTTTTGGCAATATGTGACGATTCCTGCAGCTACTTGATCACTTGTCACAATTAAAGCTGTCGGTGGTCTATCCATATTTAGGATTATATCCATAACTTTTTCTGCGTCTTCAAAATAATTACACTGATCGATTATATATTTTTCTTGGAAAGTTAAATTATTTTTAACAAGAAACTCCTGATATGCTCTGGCCCGTAATTTACTGCTTGGACCTGTTTTTCTGCCAATACAATAGCCAATTTTTTCATGGCCTTTTTGAAATAAAAATTCCAATGTTCTCAAAAAAATCTTATATTGATTAACAAATGTAGAGGAAACTTCCTTTCCATTGACATCTTCACATAATACAATTCTTCCATATTGAAGATATTCTTTTATTACAGACCAATCACACGTTCTCGAACAAATAATAAGAGAATCAATTTGCTTTTGCTTTAACATTTGTAACGCTTCTAATTCCCTACTTTCCATATAATCTGTCTGAAATAGAACAAGCTTATAATTATTTTCCAACGCCTCTTTAGCAATTCCTTTTAATAGCAATGCAAAATACGGATGATCGGAGAAAGGAAGAACGACACCAATCATTTGCGTTTTTCCTTTACTCAAATGAACTGCATTGATATTTTGTTCATAATTACTTTCACTTATTGCCTCTAAAACAGCAGTCCGCTTTTCTTTACTTACATATGGATGATTATTAAGAACACGAGAAACAGTCGTTACAGATACTCCTGCCATCCTTGCTAAATCTTTAATATTAGTCATGCTTTCACCTTTTCAAAACAAAAATATCATCATTACCTATACCATAAGCATACAGTTACTTTTCTTCCCTGTATATACCAATGAAATAATCTTCAAAGGATTGAATCGGTGTGACGTCCATTGATTGTCCAGAAGCCTTTAAGCAAAAATAAGCTGAAAAATAAATAATGACGCAAAGTATAATTAGACTTAGCATAATTCATCTCCCACTTCCTAATATTTTCCTAAAGTGTAATGGATGAAACGCGTACCATGTCAATATGAGAATGATATATAGCTGTTACAAATATATATATGTGACCTGTATTCGGAAGTATGATATTTTTAAAAATTATGTAATTAGAAGTTTTATCGTAAATAAAAATGTCCATTTTTTATTTTATTTTTTCTCGCTTTCCTATCAGTCTTGGCGTAATTAATCCATCTCATTCGATTAATTGTTGTCATTATCATTAAATCAATTTCCGCTTGTGCTTCATCCATAATTTCTTTAATGGCAGGCATACTGAGGGAAAAGTATTCAGAAGCCTCCTTAAATGGCGATTTTTCAACCATTAACTCCATAAACTGTTTCTCATTTACGGCAATTTTCTCTAGCTCTACTTCTTTACTCTGTATGTATTGATAAATTTCCCGTTTTTTTTCTGGCAAATTTGCAATCGCGCTTTGATAAAAAAATGGAACTAATACAGGATTAACGGAATTCATTTCCTATTCCTCCATTTTTGATGTGTAGATAAAAGTCGTCAAACCTATATGCTGACGACTTTTCTTTCTATTCATTACCAGCTGGATTTTTTCACTCCTGGAATCTGTCCTTTATGGGCATTTTCTCTAAACGCAATACGGGACATTTTGAATTTTCTCAAATACCCTCTAGGTCTACCAGTCACTTCACATCTGTTTTTTAAGCGTGTCGGTGAAGAATCTCTTGGTAGTTTACTAAGTGCTTCAAAATCTCCCTTTTCTTTTAATTCCATTCGAAGCGCTGCATATTTTTCAACCATTTCTTGGCGTTTTGTTTCTTTTACTACTTTCGACTTTTTTGATATTACTGCTTCCTCCAATACATTTGAACTTACTTAAAACGAAATCATTACGATTTATTAACTATAAAAAATTATTTTGTTTCTCGGTGTAAAGTGCGCTTTTTTAATCGTGGGCAATACTTCATCAACTCGATACGATCTGGATTATTTCGTTTGTTTTTTGTGGTAATATAATTTCTATCTCCTGTTTCTGTACATGCTAATGTAATTTTCACTCTCATTTTTTCTTCCTCTTAATAAATTGAATTTTTTTCTTATTCTACAAAAAATGCAGGCAGTGGATCAATAAATTTAGTCCAATCCTTTTTCATTTCCATATCAGTCAATAAACACACATCTAGCCCTTCTTCCATTTGCTGTTGATTCATGCCAATCCCAATAAACACTAACTCTGTCATGCGATCTCCATAAAGAGGATCCCAAGGTTTTTGTAGATCTGGATCTACTTCTAAAACTTCTTTTTGCTCGCTTTCCGAATAAGTCGCTACCCAATTGCCTGCTCCTTGTATCGTTAAGGATGGACCTGCTTGGGAAAGTAGTCCAGCAATCTCATTTCTCGTAGCCAACCAAAAAAATCCTTTCGCCCGTACCACTTCAACTGGCCAGTTTTCCAACCACTGCATCAATCTAACAGGGTGAAAAGGTTTATTGCTACGATACACAAAGGAAGAAATTTCATATTCCTCTGTCTCCGGAATATGCTCTGCATTTAATTCTTTTATCCAGCCTGCACTTTGACTAGCAGCGTCAAAATCAAATAACTGAGTATTTAAAACTTGATTTAAAGGAACTCTGGAATATTCACTTTCTATAATTTTGGCTTCAGGGTTAAATTCTTGGATAACTGCCTTCAGTTCCTGTAGCTTGCTTTCCGAAACTAAATCCGTTTTATTTAACACAATGACATTCGCAAATTCAATTTGATCAATTAACAAATCTGCTATTTCTCTTTCATCCATTTCATCCACTGCTTGCTTTCGGTCTAAAAGACTTTCACCAGAAGCATAATCATGCCAAAAACGATGAGCATCTAAGACTGTAACCATCGTATCTAACTGACAAAATCGGGATAAATCGATACCTACACTCACATCTACATATGTAAATGTTTGAGCAACAGGAATCGGTTCGCTAATTCCGCTCGATTCAATTACGATATAATCAATATCACCTAATTGCACAAGCTTTTCCACTTCTATTATTAAATCTTCCCTAAGTGTACAGCAGATGCAACCATTTTGCATTTCCACCAATTTTTCATCTGTTCTTGAAAAACCTCCTTGCTTCACCAATGAAGCATCAATATTTACTTCACTCATATCGTTGACAATCACTGCAACCTTTAGGTTTTCCCGATTAGATAAAATATGATTGAGCAAAGTCGTTTTGCCAGAACCAAGATAACCGCTTAAAACGGTAACTGGAATTTTCTTGTTGTTCATTACTCTCACTCCTAAAACAAATCGAAACGATTACGATTTAAAGTTTTTTTATTATATCCTTAACCATCTCCTATGAGATTATAACTATTCTATAATAAAACGAAATGATTACGATTTGCAAGTGTTTAAGAACTACTTTTTTCTTAATTATTTTATATCGATGGACATTTTCTTTTTTTACCATCTAAAAAAGGGAAATTAATCTTTAAATAAATTCCCTTCTTCTTCTAACATTCTTTTATTTTCTCTGCTATCTTTATACTTTTAGTCTCTGTATCAAATATTCTAGTTCGTATATCATTTTTGGAAAGCAATAAATCATTTCCCTCTTGATCGAAACAGTAAGCAATTGGAATCGAAAAACCACAATTTCGGTAGGACCCATCAGCGTGGCTTGCACCGACAACAAAAGCATTTTCGCTAATTGCTATTTTCCTTGCTTCGTTTGTCCATTCTTCATATTGTTCCTCACTAAACATTCCAACACCTATTGGATTAAAGATAATCTCAGCATTTCCATTCTCTAACCCTTCTAATCCTTGAAAAATCTCTCTGCATAGTAAAAAACCTAATGAGCAATTTTCGTCCTTTATTTTAGATGGTGTATATAATGCTTTATTCTCAGGTGTTTTTGCTCTTTCTAAAATTATTTTTCCTGAACGGTTAGCTATAAATACTTTATCTTTCTTATTGTCATCTTTATAACCTGTTACAATGTATGTATGATGTTTTTTCGCTAAATTGCATACTTCCTCTATATAATCTGCAGTGAAGTAGCCCTCTGGAAATAGAAATATATCCACTTCAGGAAAACTTTCTAATTCCACTATTAGTTGTTGTAAGCTCTTTTCCATTTTTGGCTGGCTAATTAGTATTTTCATTTTTTACTCCCGCTAACTTAATTATTTGCTATGAAATAATTAATTATTTTTCGCTTTAAAAACATATTACTTCTGTTCTTTGGTAAAATAAAGAATAATTTGAAATTAATTAAGAGGATTGTCTTTCTATGATAAGTGTAATGAAAGGTTTTACTGCCAGCTTTATTTGTTACCTATTTCTTTATTCCATTCTATATATTATCCAACATGATGTAACCTAACTAATGTCAGTCCTATTTTTTCAAAGTATTATTGGATTTTTCATTATTTTAGTCCAGACTATTATTATAGAGATTTGTATTAAGATAGAAGGATATAATCGATTTTTTGCCATAATGGTAGGATTTTTTTTCGGTGTTGCAATCTCTATCCTATTTTCTGGAATGATAGATATGGGCATTGTTTTTCATTTATTGATTGGTTTTATGTTTAGTATTTGTGTTTTTGTCTATGCTGTTGCTCGAGATGATTTAAGTGTGTAATTTCTTTTAAAAATAATTAGAGGAGGTTTGTTAATGAGGGTTGTCTACAGTGTTCTCAGAGAGCTCTATAAAGGGATCGCTTTACCAACAGCAAAAGACTATGATCTCATACAGCGAGACTTTGAAAATTTTATCTTTTTTTTAGAAAATGAAGGATATGTTGAAAGAGTACTTAGAATCGATACCTTCTTCTCTCTTAAGCCAGCTAGATTAACGAAAAAAGGATATGATTTTTTAGAAAGCCACAAATATTTAGAAGCTTCCTATCCAGATAAACAAGATATGTTTAAATGGATTCAAGCGGATAAAGAAATGTACTCGAATGAAGCGAAGGAGGAAGAATAAAATTAAATTATCAAAAAAGCTCCTAGAATTTATTCATCTTCTCAAGGAGCTTTCAGTAAAACGGACTTTTTCAAATACTATAAAATTATCATGTTACACTATTTACTAATGAATGATTATTAACTATTAGGCATTTTCCCCTTAACCTGCTTTAAAGTTGCCACAATAAGAAAGCTAACAATAACTAACAACAACCAGGAGCTAACCTTTCCTAAATGAACAAGGCTCCATGCATCTCTTTGGTTTGGATATTCCCACGCACTAAAATACGTAGCAATGTTTTCTGCTATCCAAATAAAAAATCCAATCAAGACAAAGGAAAGTGCTAGTGGCATGCGATATTTAATACCATTTACCTTGTATAATACCCAGGACTTCCAAAACACGATTAATACCAATCCAGATAAATACCAACGAATATCAATCCAATAATGATGAGTGAAAAAATTCAAATAAATGGCTGCAGCAAGTGGGACAACAACTAAAATAGGTGGCCAATTTACTAGCTCTACCTCTAATCTCCTCCACGCCTGGCATAGAAAGCTTGCAACACTTGCGTACATAAAGCCGCTATATAAAGGGACGCCAAAAATTTTTGTATAGCCATCTTCTGGATAAGACCAGGAACCCATATGTACTTTAAAAAGCTCCAACACAAGTCCGATTAAATGGAAAACAGTTATCACCTTCAACTCATCCATTGTTTCAAGACCGGTGCGGACCATTACCCACTGCATCAAGAGGCAGATAAGAAGCAGCCAGTCGTATCTTGGTAACAAGGGAAGTTCTACCATTTTTGTAATAGCCAAAGAAGCAAAAATTACTACGGGAAATACACAAGATAACGCTTGCTCCCAACCAAAATAGATAAGCTGCTTTAGTCCTCTCATCATTAGATTTCTCCGTCGCTTCTATATTCCAATATATCCCCTGGTTGGCAATCCAACGCTTCACAAATTGCGTCCAATGTGGAAATTCGAATTGCTTTTGCTTTGCCATTTTTCAAGATAGAAAGATTAGCCATTGTTATTCCAACCTTTTCCGAAAGTTCTGTCACACTCATTTTTCTTTTTGCTAGCATCACATCTATATTTATTATTATTGCCATTTATATCACCTCAGACGATTAAGTCATTTTCTGATTTTATATCAATTGCCTCTTTTAATAGCTTTTGAAGTACTGCAGCAAAAACGGCAATCACCATCGAAGCAAAAATCAGAATCAGTCCAATTAAAATGATACCAGGAGCATCATCCACTTCTGCTATAAGGTAAAATAATGGCAGACCTAACACAAAAATTGCACTAATGGAAATGGCACAGTTTTTTATTTTCTTTAATGCTTTTACCGATAATTCCGAGAATGCTTCATTCCTATCAATATAGTTTAACAGTTTAAATGCTTGATACAATGCAAAGTAGAAGGGAATAGCTGCTGCATAAAAATCCATCATTATTAGATATTTTATATAATCATTATTTGGATACAACTCAGCAGCAAACTTTCCGATTTCCGGTACTAAAAAAATACATAATGCAAGAATGGGTACTCCAATAAGAATAACAGCAATCTTTAAAAAGAGCGTTGACACTTGTTTCATCAAAAACACCTCACTTATTTATTACTATTTGAATTTACCATATAATTTATCGTTTTACAATAAATTTTTATTAATAAATACACTTTTTTTATTGTTTATTTTACAAAAAGAGCAAAATAAAAAGCATTTCTTAGCGAAAGAAACACTTAAAAATTAGATTTATCTATCTTATTTTTTTACACGGATAAGCTAGCCTGTTACAAACATAAAATCCTGTACAAATCCTGAAACTGCCTTTAAATCTACCCGATGACTTTTATACAATGCTTCTGCCTTCTTTAATTCTTTTTTCACTTGAGGTGAAATTCTTTCTGCTTCTTTTAACGAAATATCTCCTATTAACAGATCAATCGCTATTTTTCTTATGTTTTCTTCATGAGACTGATGCAAAATGTAGGAAATACAACTAATTTGATCCATCCTTACACCTCTCTAAACATATTTTTATGTATTATTCCACATTTAGACAGAATATTCCTTCTTTTAAGTCAAAAGAAAGCATTTCTTAGGAAGGTTATTCTATTTGCTTAAAGAATTTCCCTGATTACTTACTATTTGATTATCGAACTCGATATTATTCGGAAATGGAATACTAAACTCTTTTGGATAGTATGTTTGAAGAAAGTCTACTAAATCTTTATGCTCTTCCATTTGTGTAATATCATTAATCTTATCCAGTAAATAAAAACTGTAAGATTTTTTTCAATTGTTGGCTCCTCTGTTCGTTCTGGTTCCGTATTTATTACAATCATATTATCAGAATCTTCTATCGTTAGTTATAAAACTTGCTTTTTATAAAAGCTGTTAAAGCTGTTAAATCTGATATCCTCTAAAATGACACTTTTACTATCATTTAATCGCTTTGTATATCGCAGTTTCTTTGGTTCGAAATACAAAAAAGAAAGGTTGCACTCTCCAACCTTTCCTCTATAGCCATTCATTCCTTACCTGCGAACTTATGTGATCCATCACAATTAGGCATTTTTTGAGACAGTCCACATATACAATCATTTAATCCTTTTCCATTAAGAATTCTCTCCATTGCTTTTTCAATCCTTGCTATTCGAGTTTTGGATTGCTTTGGTTGAGAAAAATGAAGAATATATGCTCTCTGTCTTCCCGGTGTCAATGCTTCAAAGGCAGTTTTCAATTCAGGTATTTCTTCAAATTTCGATACAAGTTCTTCAGGAATGATATATTCTTTGTGCTCTTTAATCGTCACTTCCATACCGGATTTTTCTACTTCAATCGCTTCAAGAATATATTCTTTTATGACAGATTCCAATTTCACAATTTCCTGTAAGCCAGTAAATCGAATTTGCCGTGCTGCCTGTACATTCTCTGTTTGCTGTATTAGAATCCCTTGAGGATCTTTTAGCAAAGCACCTTTATGAAATAAAAGGGCACAATATTCTTTAAATCCATGTATTAACACAATGTTTTTATTCTTAATTGTGTAACAAGGATGCATCCATTTAAATTCTTCAGTTAGCTCTTCACACTCAAGCACAATCTGTCTTAACTTTATATATTCTTCCTTCCACTGACTATCTTTGCTTAAAAATTCCTCCACTTTAGGATTTAGTTTCCTATTTTCCATCCATAACACCCTTCTACATTTTACTCTTTTCGCCAAAATGTCATACAGTCTGCTTTATCGGTAATATTAAAATCGATTATTTTCTCCAGTAAAAAGTAATCAACCGGACTTTCCCACTTAATTCGTACAAGCTGCTTCGTATAATCATAACCAGCTTGGACAATTTCATCTGAAAATTGGATGATTCCCGCTCTTTCAGGTGCAACTGCCAAATGATGTTTTGCGACACTAAAACCTATTATGTATGTACCATGATCCGTAAACATAGGCTGATTCCAAGCAATTTTCGGTACTAAATTCGGGAATTTCTTTGTAACCCAACCCAAAACTTCTTCCGTACGAGCACGATGTTCTGGATTATCAATGCCTGCTAAATATTCTGCAAAAACTTCCATAATTGACCTCCAAAAATAAATTCTATATCGCTTAAGAGAAAATTTCTAAATTATATTACCTTATAAATGATCTTTCTAATTGAACATTAATTATTTAACCATTTACCTTTTTTGATTCTAAGTCTATCATATCTTTTATTCATTTGGTATTCTAGTAACAAAGAAGGTAAGATTCGTCCTTTTAATATATTTTTGAGTAAATATTAAATGTAGAGCATCCTAACTTTTTTCCCATAAATCTAATGAAAAGAATATCAGGAGGTACGCATGGACGATAAAAATTGTGACTTTAAACACCATAATGGCGTTAAAGAAAAGAAACGGGAGATAGTAGATGATTATACAATAAAGTACCATGCTAATGGCAAAACGATTTGGTCAAAGGGAAAGGTTATTGATGAAACACCTGACGGCTATTGGGAATGGTATCGCCTAGATGGTACTATAAAGCGTTCAGGCTACTTTAACATGGGCGATCCTGTTGGTGAGTGGGTCACCTATGATAGCAAAGGTCAAAAATACAAAACCACCAATCGGGATAAAAAATAGTCTGAAATATTAAAACTGGTTAAGCCAAACTTCTCTATTTTTCATCAAGATAACTATATTGAACGTTTATAATTTGTTAATATAGTTATCCAACGCAAAGCTATATCTTTCTATATCCGTAGTTTTCATTTGACGCATAACTCTTTTAATACAGTCTTCATCCCTTCTGACTCCCTATTAGCATGATGTAAGGTTATTCCTAGGAACATAGATATGGAGAGCAGATGTGGAAAACGTGTTTCAGCTTCAGTTAGAACTTCGAGAGCATCATTTAATTTCCCTACATTTTTTAATGAACTCCCTAATTGTATTAAAGCATACGCTTCCCATTCATCTTTTAAACTCATTTCGAGAGCTTCTTCATACAAGGGTATCGCTTTCATCTCTTGTCCTAAATAATCATAGACATTCCCTAGTTCAAATTTAGCTCTTGCCGAATTTGGATACTTCTTAACAATGTCTGAAAAATAATGAAGAAGTTGGTTCTCGTCATTTTTAAATAACCAACCATTCTCTACAAGCATGTCAAAATTCCCATCCATTTTAACACTCCTTTATAGCAATGCTAAGCTTAGAAATAAACAGCACTTATAGCAACGTAAATTAATACCGAAACGATTATAAATCCTGAAAAGAATATCCCTTTCCTCAAGCTATTCCAGTTTTTCATCCATCCCCATCTTTTTTTATTAACATCAAGCCAGAAACAATCTATGAGAACAGCCAAACCTATAATCATAATCACGATAAGCGGATTCATTCTTCCCCCTCCTTCTTCACCATTATATGATATGTCATTCCATATTAATCTGACCTAAAATTGAAATCTTCTCTATTTCTTCCCTAATTTTGTTATATTATAAGAATAGAAATAAAATTCAGTATGATGATTATTATTGAGCTTAAGGAGAAATTTATCAAATGAAGGAAATTGTATTTGTAACAACGAACAAAGGGAAAATTGCATCGGCAGAAAAGGAATTAAAAAATATCAAAGTAACGCCTATACAGGAAGAGTTAAGCGAGCCACGAACAGATGATATGAAAGAAATTGCTAGACAAAAAGTCTTGCAAGCATATGAAATCGTTAAGCAACCATGCATTGCTTTAGATTCCGGCTTTTTCATCGAAGAATTAAATGGCTTTCCAAGAGCCTATGTAAACCATATGCTTGATACAATCGGTATCAACGGGGTATTGAAATTATTAAGAGACGAAGCAAATCGTGCTTGTGAATTTAGGTCTTGTTTAGCTTATTATGATGGAGTCCAAATAACGTTCTTTGAGAGTAAATCGCAAGGAACTATTTCTGAAAAAATAAGAGGATTAGATAATGATAAAAAATGGTCTGATCTTTGGTACATATTCATCCCAAGAAATTTTGATAAAACACTAGCCGAATTTACAGAAGATGATTTTCATAGATATGAAGAAAGGAAAGAAGAATCATGTATTAGTAAATTTGGTAAATGGTTTGAAGGATTATGAAGAATATGCTCAAACATTTTTTAAGGAACCCAATATTTTTTGGGTTCCTTAAAAAATAGTATTTACATATAAGATTATTTTAATGGAACTTCAATTTCTAAATCTTTCAATATTTCAGGAGCTTCTTCCTGTATATATTCAATCATTAGTTCTTTTTTGGGAATATTCATAAATTCTTCTTCGACAATATAATGATCCTTCTCTTTAAAGGTTTTGGATGTATTAGCCCCATAATAGACTTTTCCCAAATGATCCTTTAATGTAAAATAGTTCGAATGTAGAAAAGGAAATTGGCTATTTAATTCATAGGTTAACGTCATTACATTGCCCGTATATTTAACCCCAATAATGTTGATTTCGCCCAATTCTCCCAAATCTAATTTAGTATCTTTTCCTCTAAATGGTTTTTCAATTGGATTATAAGTCCAATTAGTATTGGCAATCATTGGTTGAATAGTCACCGAATCTGTATTTTTTTCATCCAACCCTTCAAATGATTCCTGAATAGGATTCATTACTTCCATATCAGTCTTTTTAGTGCCTCCTATAAAACCATCAAGATAAGGTACTACTTCTCCCTCATTTGTAATTAATTGGAACATTAACCTTTTATCGTCGTTTTCCTGCAGTGGCCGTTTAAAGCTCATATTTACTACTGTAGTGATTGGCGTTCTTTTTATTTCCTTTACTGTAAATTCGCTCTCTTTGTTTTTTCTAGTAATCATCGGCGTAATCGTCTCTACGTTTTCCGTTTTGGTAAGTTTAAATTCAAATTGAAAGATCTCATACTTTCCGTTTATTACTACTGCATAATAGGGATGAACTTCAATATTCTTTGGTAATTCCTTATGTTGTATAAAATTTACTGTTCCAATCCCAGCTACTTTATTGGCAGTCACCATTTCATACTTGCCAGCCTGTGTTAACTTTCCTATAGGGATTCTTCCTTCTTCCTTAAATGAAACATTTAAATTATCAATCTGATAATCTCTAATTGGTTCCTTTGATTCCACTACATAACTAAAAGAGATTCTTTCCCCATCATAAATTGCTTCTTCTATCGTCATTTCTGCTTCATTACTTTTTGAAGTAGCTACAACAGTCGATACTAATTGGCTGTCCTTCCCTTTCTTTAATCCGCCATCTCCATATGCTTTGAAAATAGATTCTATAAAAGGGAGAGAGGAGAGTGTGTTTGCAAGAGTTGGTGATAATTTTGGAAAAGTAATCAGCATGGAAATAAATAAACAAAAAATAATAGCAGCTGCGATATGCTTTTTATATAAAACAATTATGTTAGGACGACTAGATTTCTCTTCCTTCAGCTTTTTTACTTCTAATAACACTTTTTGTCTGTCTCTTTCAGAAAAATGAACATCCTTCATCACATTTCCTAGTGTTACTTTTATAAATTTGGAATCATTCTTCATCTGAATTCCTCCTTTTTTAGAAATGGCAAGAGATTTTTTCTGCCTCTTCTCAATCTCGTTTTAGCTGTATTCTTAGAGATTTGTAGAATGTCTGCAATTTCGTTAATATCTAGCTCCTCGTAGTAATATAAGAGGATTACTTCTGCATATTTTAGTGGAAGACTTAAAATTATATTTTTTAGTTCCGCCTGCATCGATTGATAAATTATTTCCTCTTCTGGTGACGGCATAGTATCGCTCTTAACATTGATATCTTTCTTAAATAAGATAAACCGCCTAGAATAGGCACTTTTTACATAATCCTTACACTTATTGATGGTGATACGGTAAAGCCATGTTTTTAATTTAGCTTCTCCTTTAAACGTCTTTAAATGGGTATAACACTTAATAAAAACAGTTTGGACAATGTCTTTTGCCGTTTCACTATCTTTAACATATGTATAGGCTAATCTTGTCAGTTCATCTCCATACAAAATCATAATTTCTTCTAACAGTTCATCTAATTGATTCTCCTCTAGCTCGCTTAATAATGATTGTTCTAGTCTTTTAGAAATCACGTCTTCCCCCCCTTACAGATTCGCTAGTTAGACGATATGGATTTACGATAGGATTCACTTTTTATCGTTAATATTTATTTTCCGTAATTATAGCACCCTTTATTTACCCTCATCCTGGAATAGCTGGAAAATAAATAAGCTGAATTCCTACATGAATTCAGCCAATTATTTAGAAATTTGATTTTATATATTCAATAAGGGATACTAATTAAATATAAAAAATTGTTTTTGTTATGAATGACTAATTAGTTAAAACAAATAGTAGGTAAAATAAAAACTTCACAAATGTCGGAAGCGCTTCGAATATCATATACATTCTCCTAACCTATTCGATTATCTAATATATAATATGAAGCGGCCAACGATATGCAAACGTTTTCTATGTGCCTATTATAAAAAATTCCACATAAAAAAACTCTCCAACAGAGAGTCTCTTTAACTTACCTTGTAAAATTTATCGATTTTACCAGCTAAAATTCTTAGAAAGTTATTAATTGTCATATTTTCTGTTTTTTTAGAATACCACGACAATTTATTACCCATGTCTTCTCCATCATAATTAACATTTAATGGCACATATCCTTTTGATTTGGAAGATAGAGTATGATCGAAGGCAATAATTAATACTTTCCCCTCAGGTGTTTCTAATTTGACCTTATACCTTGGAAATTTGTATTCTGAGCTATACTTAACTCCTTTAATCTTAGCCTTAGTTTTCATACATTCTCCTTTTCGAGTGTGTCTATTTACTATTATAGCTTAAATGAAGATAATTAGACATCTTTTACTTAGAAAATCAAAATAATATTAATTTGTATACACAATTAAATAAATAATCGTTGTCTTACCGTATCTCAAAATCTTCTCACATTACCTATTATTCTGCATTTGCTATTACCTCTACAGATCCGTCTTCTGCATAGTGCATAATATTTACAATTTTATAGTAAGCTTTTTCTATTATGATTGTTTCTCCAATGGATGGGGGTATTTGGTAAATGACTTGTTTTGATTGCCAGCCCTTCACTTTATGCTGATATAAGGTATTTAGTCTCACCATGCACCATTCCTTCTTTCTATTCATCGTTAAAAAACTATTTCCTACTCATAATTTATGCACCACTTTATTTGTCCTTTCCTTTTCAACAAAAAAAGCTGAAATCGGTTAGTGACTTCAGCTCAGAACTATATTTAATTAACCCAGTTACACACCGTTTGAAATCAATCTGATTTTAACGCATTAATCATTTCCAAAGCTCCCTAAAATTATTTACAAGGTTCTCGGCGAATCGGCCATACTATTTACTAAAATAATATAAATAAGAATAGAAATTGGCATTGTTAAAAGAAAAATTAAGCGAATGCCTAAAGGGGTTATACCAAAATATTCGCCAATCCCCCCACAAACTCCATAAATTGATTTATTATTTTGAGACTTCCTCATTTTACGATTCATTCTATTTCTCCCTTTTAATCTAATAAGCTATTTGGAATTTCATTACTTATTACAAAATTGTTTAACTTTTTTCGGATTCATTTACAATACTCCATCAGCCAACAATCTTGATACTCCCCTTCATGTAGTTCTTGTTTGGGAAGAATTTTGACTTTCTTCATTCCACATTTTTCATAGCATTTAATTGCTCTTATATTCCTTGTTTGTGGATCCATCACTACTCGATCTGCTTGATTAGCCTCCATTAAGTAATGAATCATCGAACTGACAAGCATTTTCCCAATCCCTTTATTCCAATACGCCACATCTCCAATAAATTGGTCTGTTCCATATACTAATTCCGTGCTATATCCATATAATTTTTTTGTTTCACTATCTAGTGGATAAAATTGTATATATCCAATTGCTCTATTAGAATATTCTACGATGCATTTTACTTCTTCCTGATCATTAACCGGATAGAACACCCTATTCACTTTATCTAAGTCAAATGAATTATCTCTTCCCTCATAATATTCAAGGACCGCTGGATCAGAAAGCCATTTAGCTAAAAGAATATTATCCCTTTCTTCCAAATCACGAACTTTTATAAGTCCACTTTCATATAGTTTCATCCACTTGTCTCCATTTTTCTATCATTTCCTTGCGATAATCGTAAATTCCCATGGGATATTTTCCTTTTTCCAACCACGATGTTCCTCCAAACGCTCCAATTTAAATCCCGCAGTTATCACTGAATTAATAATTTCGCTAAATGTATAGAAGCGGAGAGAAACATCGGGAAAATCCCCTTGTTCTTCTTCAGGAAAAAACTGTTTATAGGCGATATCTCCTGTTTGTAATTCTGTATCAAAATAGGCTTGCTTCACAGAGAAATCTTCTTTCAAGCATTTTAGCAATGGATGATAATCACTTAAGATCAACGTACCATCCTTTTTTAAAAGGGACGATAAAAGCATCATGAAATAATCTAAATCCTGAAAATAATGAAGCACACCACCTTCCAAATAGAGAATATCAAAACCTTCTCCATAGGTTTGTAAATCGATATCGTAAATATCTCCTACTATATACTTGATGGTCGTGTTAGCATGATAAGCTAACTCCCTAGCATATCGTTCATTTTCTTTTGATATATCAAAGATTGTTACATCAGCTCCTAACAGTGCTAATGGAACTGCCTTTCTTCCATTTGATCCACATAAATTCGCAATCTTTTTCCCTTCTACCTGCCCCAAAAAGGCTTGATGCTTTTTTAGACTTGCTCGAGGATTTTTCATTATTTCTTGCGCCTTTTCCTTTGGGTGCCCATCACGCTTCACCCAAAATTCATAAGCACGATATTCCCAAGCTACTTTATTAGTCGCACTTTGCTCATTCATAAGGAAATCCTCTCCTTTTTAACACTTCATTGCCCAAATTTGTAGCTAAATCTTTAATTGTTAAAATGGGACGTTGATAAGGACTCGAAACAAATAGATAATTTCTTCCTTTTGAAGAATTTTGCCTATACGTTCAGAAACTTGTAACCTTTTTCCGTTAAATCGTGTTCTTTCTGTTCCTTCTGTTTTGGACGATTCCCCATATCTTACCATGTAACTATAGCTTTTCAGCCTTACTCTCCTACTTTCGTGCTTCCAATTCGCAACCATTCTGTAGGAGTATTTTTCACAAAATATTTTTCTATAAAGGTAAGCACTTCCTCATTTCCTGGTAATGTCACTAATTCCCTTGCTTCGTCAAAAGACAACCATTTATACTCACTATGTTCATTATTTAATACTACATCTTGGTTTTCCTCTACAAAACCAACAAAAACTGGGGCAATATATATGTAATTATCTAATGGAGAATATATTTGATCAAATGTATTCGAGCTATAGAGTGTTACGTTTGTAATTCCTGTTTCTTCCTTTATTTCTCTTAAAGCTGCTTCCCAAGCTTTTTCTCCTTGTTCTAGGCTTCCACCTATATAACACCACATATCTTTCAAAATCTGGGTTGCTCGTTTCATTAACAAAACATTGTAGCTTCCATTGATTTTTTTCAACAAAACAACTGCAATTCCATTACTATGAATGGGAGTTTCTATTTTAATGTTCACCAATGATACCTCACTCCATTCCATCATTCAATCTAATGTTTTTAAAAATTAAGATAATATTTATTATAAGCGTTTTCCCCTTAATCTGGTAATATTTCTTCATTTTCACTTTTAATGAAGCAATAACCTGACTATGATTAATTCACAACATTAGAGTAGTAAAGGTAACTGGATTAACCATCTATAACAAAAAAAGCATTCATCTCTGAACGCTTTTCTCAATATTTCCATGTGTCTTTACGCCTTATATAATATTAGCTACTAACTGAATAGCACTTAAGAATAGACCGATAATAAAACCACATACTGCACCGTTTACACGAATCCATTGCAGATCTTTACCAACATTATTCTCAATCATATCGACTAGTGTTTCATTATCTAGCTTATCAAGATTTTCTTTAACTAAATTGCCAATTTGATCATGGTTTTTCTCGATAAAATTAGAAATTTGATGAATAATCCATGGATCGATCTTTTCACCATTTTCTTCGATTTGTTCAATTAGTTGACGAATAAATGGAATTGCTTTTGTTTCCATGAACTCCTCATTTTCAAGAAGCTCGATTGCTTTCTCTTGTGCTTGTTGAAGGCTAGCTAAAATGGTATGGTTGGATTCTAGTGAGTCTAACACCTTATCCTTCCATGTATTGATTCCTTCTAATACTTTATCATTTTCTGGAAGGCTTTCAATTTCCTTACGAATATAGAGGATAAGTGCTTCGCGGTTTTGCTCCCCATCTCTTTGCAGACTTCGCATTCCACTCAAGCAAAGATTTTGGACAATTTGCCCTAACTTATCTTCCGTTAAAATATTCTGCAATGTTTTTAAAGCAAATTGAAGCATGCCATTTGCCTCTACATTATTTAACACATTCATGGAAACAGAGCCAAGTTTGCGAGCTGTCTCCTCTTTTCTAAGCCACATTTCTGTTTTTACAAGAACATGATCTAATGCTTTCTTATCTACTTCTTCTGAAATTAATTGATTTGTAAGTAGCTTTAAAATATTACTAATTTGCACATCAGATAAAGCCGCTGACATTTGCTTACGCACAAATGGAGTGATTTTTTCTACGTTCATATTGCGAATTGCTTGCTGTGTAGCTTTTATCATTGCTTCCTTTACTGGTTCTGTTTCTATTCTTGTTTTAATGGTTGCTGTGATTTTTTCGGTAAAAGGAATATTCTTCACTTTATCCTGAATGCTTTCCTTTGATAACCAATCCTTTTTCAAAACATTCACTAATCCATTTACCATTCTATCCCTATTTTTAGGTAATAAAGCGGTATGTGGTATCGGTAATCCTAAAGGATGTCTAAAGAGTGCGGTTACTGCAAACCAGTCTGCTAAGCCCCCGACAAGTCCAGCTTCAAAGCCGCCATGAACTAAATGTATCCAAATATTATCTTGAAAAGGGAAGGTCAAAATAAATCCCAATCCCATGATAAGAAGTGAATACCTTGCAAGTTTTCTTGATGATTTTTTTTCCACGCAATGTCCCTCATTTTACTTTTAAAATCGTTTTTACATCTTTTTAGGATGTAGAACCTCTATCCTGTAGTATACCAATAATCTCCTAAAAACAGAAAGATAAAGTAGATAATTACGGAATTTTTTATTATTGCACACCAAAAGCCAAAAGTTCTATTCCTCCTTTTGGCTATATTACCTCCCTTTATTACTTGTCTAATTGAGACAAGAATTCATTCATTACCTGTCTATATTGTTCTGGTTCTTCTATATAGGCCATATGGGCACTTCCTTCAAATACATGAAAAGATGCATTTGGTGTTTTACTGCTAAAATATTCCGTTGATTCTGGTGTTGCTTCATCATATCGTCCACAAGTGTACAATGTTGGTATGGTGATTTCTGATAGCTGCGTTGTACAATCAAATGATTTTAAGTTTCCTTGCACAGTAAATTCGGAAGGTCCCCACATTACTTGATATACATGTGGATTTCTAAAATGCTTCCCCTGTTTTAAATGTTCTGGGTAAGGCTTTAATCTACATACAAAATGGTCATTAAACACTTCAATAGCTTTTTGAGAGGCAGGTGTATCTGTCGTTCCGTTTTCTTCACAGTTTTTGATTGTTTCTTGAACATCTAGCGGCAATAAAGTTAAATTTTTCTTTTGATCTTTTTCCCATAATGGTGCGCTTAAACAAGGACTTGAGAAAATAATACTACTAATCCCTTCTGGATCACTAAAATAATAAGCAGCAGCAAGGGTAGTGCCCCATGAATGGCCAAGAATATGGACTTTATTCAATCCTAATCCTTTCCGAACTTGCCCAACTTCTTCTACAAATCTGTCTAAAGTCCAAAGGGAATCATCATTTGGCCGATCCGACTTGCCACAGCCTAGCTGATCATACAAGACAACCGATCGATCAATTGCCAAATCTTTTAATCCTTGTAAAGAGTACGAGCTAGAACCTGGTCCTCCATGTAAAACAAGTAGCGGGATTTTATCTGCTGTTTCATTATGTATAACATACGATACTTTTCCACCTGTTACTTCGATAAATCCTTCTCTCATCCGTTTTCTCCTTTACATATTTTACTTACAGTGTAGCACATTGCCGAATAACTCTCGTAAGTAAATAGATTATTCCAGAAGCTTTTTTTCGATAATCTCAACACGATTGCCAAACGGATCACGAAATTCAAATCGTTCAAAGCCTTCAATCGGAATGGAAGCTGCTATTTCTACTCCTAGTTTGCTAAGTTTATTTTTCCAATAACTCATATTATCTACTTGATAAGCTAAATGAGATTTCGTTGTATAGCGATTAAAACCCTCCTCTGTGCCAACATGAACATCTATATTTCCAAGTGACAGCCAAAATCCACCTCTCCCTTGCAACGATGAAGGCTTCTCTATTTCCCCTAAACCTAATACTCCACAATAAAAATCCTTAGCTTGTTGTTCCAATCCTTTTGGTATCGTTATTTGAACATGATGCACGCCAATAATAGTCATCTTTTCTATTCCTCCCCCATATCATCCTCTTATTTATCGTACAATATAGACGTCTAAAGAAACATATTATAATTCTAATCACTTATGATAAGAAAAAATAATGAAGAATACATTGATGATATAGCATTCGTTTCTTTGCTAATCAATCTTATTTTTTATATAATATAATTAAGAAACTGAATATTTAATCTTTTCGAAGGAGGAACCTATGGAGTTACTTTTTGGTTTATTAATTGCTTCTGCTCCATTATTAGCTTCTATTTCGTTTGCAAATATGGCAAAGAATAAACAATAAACTGAATATTCACCACAGCGGATGCCCTATACATTTTGGACATCCGTTAATTACTATGTTTCTTTTCCTTCCCAAGGGAAAACCCAGTAAATAATTTTCCGCCATATGGCTTTAATACTCTTTCCGTAAGTATAATAATGTTTTCCTTTTCCCTAGTCCGATAAAAGGTTTCAAACGCTTCAATGAATTCATCCGCGAATTTTTGATCAAATTGCCGTAATGATCGCACCATCCATTTCGATGTACCAATCCACTGTTTATTTACTCTTAATACAAATTCATGGAGAAGGAAGCTTAGTGTGCTTGCTATAAAAATTACCTCTTGCTCATTGTCTGAACCGATAAAATCATCCAGTACATCTGATATAAAGTAACGCTTTGTTCGAATTGTTTCCTCTGGCCATTCTTTCGGACCTTCTACTAGCATTTTTTCTGCTTCTTGTTTTATAACTTGCAAAACTCCGTCATCTTTTAAAACGATTCCTTCTGTTACCATTCGTTGCATAGAAGGTTTTGCTAAATTATAATCCATTAAGAAAAAATCCTTATAAGAAGCTAAATTATGTACAAATATCTCGATTGGCCAACCAAATTCCATCATGGACTCTCTATAAGAGGAAACGATTTTCTCATCAAAAATGACAATATCAAGATCAGAAGTAGGTGTCGCTTGTCCTCTCACCACACTTCCTGCTAAAACAGCAGCATTACAATTCGGAAAATATGTATCTATAAACAATCGAGCTGCTTCCATTGGCGCTATTTTTTCCATGTAAATCCCCCTTTTCGAGTCGCTCCATCATTCGATAGTTAATTTGAATTCCTTTACAAAAACCGCGGTTCCACTTATCTCCACATCCAATTGACCTTTCCTTTCAGCAACAAGAACAGTTACTCTTCCATCACGCCCTATCTCCTGACCTTGTTCAATGATAATAGGCTCGTTCTTCCACTTTTCATCCACATAGGTAACGTAATATGCTCCCATTACTCCCGAAGCTGTTCCAGTAACAGGATCTTCTATCGTACCTGAGTAAGGGGAAGAAAAATGTCTTCCATGCATCGTTGCATTTACATCATAGGTTTCAAGAGAAAATGGATGAATGGATGCATGGGGAATTTCCTTTAAAATAGATGGAAACAAATCATTTTTTACAGCCATTTTCGAAAATACATGCAGTTCCTTAATAGGAACAAGTAATGTCCAAAGCCCTGTATTTCCATATAGAATCGGATGCTTTTCATCTATATCAGATTCTTTAATACCAATCACATCTGCTAATTCATGGCGCGAACCTTTAAATTCTTTAAATTGTGGTGTTACTTGCTTCATAATAATGGAAGGAGAAGACTGTTTATTTTGATTGATCCGAATAGGTAGAACACCTGCTTTGGTTTCAATCGAAAAGACCACTTTTTCAGAAAGATGACCATTTGTTTTTAATGCAAAAATAGTAGCGATAGTGGCATGTCCACAAAGATTCACTTCATGGCCTGGGGTGAAATAACGAATTTTCAGATCCGCCCTATCTGATCGTAATACAAAGGCAGTTTCATTAAAACCCACATCTTTTGCTATTTTTTGCATTTCTTCCTCTGTATATTTCTCACCCTCTAATACGATTCCAGCGGGATTCCCCTTATCTGGCTGTTCTGTAAAAGCATCATAATGCAAAATAGAAATTGTTTTCATCTCATGATCTCCTCCTATTCTATTTATCTCTCACTAATCATCTATCATACTCCATCCGCTTTGCTGTTTCCCTGCCCACTTCTTTGCCACATAATTTCTCCACTAAATGAAAGGACATATTGATTCCCGCAGATATCCCACCAGAAGTTAATATCGTTCCTTCATCCACAAATTTAACATTTCTTACAAGCTGAACCTTTGGGAATTCCCTTTCCAACCTGTCAATATCCATCCAGTGCGTAGTTGCCCTTAAATCATCCAATAAACCGGCTTTTGCTAACAAAAATGCTCCTGTACAGACAGAAGTCATATATTCCACTTGTCTTGCTTGCTCTTTTATCCAATTAATAACAACAGGGTTATGCATTTCGATTTCTTCTGCACCATAACCACCAGGAAGGATAAGAATATCCAAATCAGGGTGGTTTTCAAAAGAATAATCTGCTTCTATCTTCAGACCATTTCTTGCTATAATAGTCCCCCCTTTTTCTGAAATAGTATGGACATAGAATAATTTATTCTCCCCTCCAGCTAAAGAGAAAACTTCAAATGGACCAGCAACATCTAATACTTCTACTTCATTAAAAATCAATATTCCAACAATACGCTCTTTCATTTTGCCTCCTAAAATAGTTACTCCTATAAAAAATTTAATAAATGAAAAACAACTATAGTCTTTTTCATCCTACCATGAATTTCGAATTTTTAAATAATATTTTTTCTAAATATCTTAAAAATAAATGGTATAATATTTGTTCGAATGTTTTAACTGGGAGGAAGGTATGATTCAAGCAATTGGAGTCGTTGATTTTCATTACAAGCCAATGAGAACAACGAAATATAAAGAGAATGTTACAAAGAGATTAAATGCAAAAACAAATAAATTTGATGATTCCTTTGAAGTCATTACAATATCGGAACCATATGACATGGATGGAGACATTTATGTCCGTGTATCCTGTTCCTTTACGATTTATATGTATGAAAAGGCCTATATTCGAAACCCTGAGGATTATGTAGGATCTGTCTTTCCTACTTTAAAAGAAAGAATAACACCAAATATAATAGCAACAAAGGTTTATAGTTTAACCAAAAGAAGATAAATATTTTTTCATAGATAAAAGGAATGTGCACATTTTTAGCGAATAAAAGGGAAAATAATCTTTTTTAGGAGGAGAAAAATGCAGCATCATTTATCTTTAAAGCAGGAAAACTTGCATGGTTCCTTTAGCAATAACTATAAACCAATATTAACAGTGGAATCAGGCGACTCGATTACGCTAAAGACACTGGATATTGAATGGGGCTATTCAGCCTCTAAAGAGGAAGATTATCGTAAATACTCCTCACGAGAACAAGAAGAAAAACCACAGCATCCGATGATTGGTCCTATTGCTGTTAAAGGTGCTAAGCCTGGAATGGTTTTAGAAGTAAAACTTAATGATATTGTTCCAGGTTGGTATGGACGTAATTGGGCCGGCGGAATGGCGAATTGGCAAAATAATGCGATTGGAATCTCTCATACTGACAGAATTCAATTAGATTGGGAATTAGATACGGAGAAAATGATTGGCTCAACCTCCATTCATTCCCGACCATTTCATATTGCCTTGCAGCCGTTTATGGGTGTTCTTGGCGTTGCTCCAAAAGAAGCAGGTGTCCATTCTACCTCTCCACCAAGATATTGTGGTGGTAATATTGATTGTAAGGAAATCGTAAAAGGCAGCAGTTTATTTTTACCAATCTCTGTTGAAAATGCTCTTTTCTCCATTGGAGACGGCCACGCACTCCAAGGAGACGGAGAAATCTCAGGTACAGCAATTGAATGTCCAATGGAGCATGTAGACATTACATTAATTGTAAGAAAAGATATGGATTTAACGTATCCTAGAGCGAAAACGCCAAATGGCTGGATTACATTTGGGTTCGATGAAGATTTAAATAAGGCAACAGAAATTGCCTTATCAGATATGATCTCTTTAATGGAGCAATTCTATTCTATTTCACGAACAGAAGCAACTGCTTTAGCCAGTGTTTCTGTTGATTTACATATTACGCAAATTGTTAATGGAGTAAAAGGTGTTCATGCCATTTTGCCACATGGCGTTATCCGTTAATTAGGAGGATTTACTTTGAGAAAAAAAGATAAAAAAGACTCCTTTGCTTGGAATCTATTAGAAGTATTACTCGATTTCATTGAAATCTTCTATGGCTTTTTCCGATTTTTATTTCGCTCATTTTTGAAACTCTAATTAAATATGTATGACAAGGAGAGAGGAGGAAATATTAGATTAGTTCCTCCTCTCTCTGCTTTTAGCCCACTATACTTAGAACCTTTGCATTCCCTTGTTAATTTGCCTTAAAATTATACAATGGCTTAATAATTTCTGCGATATCAATTGTATCTGCTGTGTGCTTAATAATTTCTTCCATCGGTTTATAAGCAAATGGACTTTCATCTAATGTACTATTCTTTACTGAAGTGCTCCAAACATCTTTCATCGATGTTTCAAAATCCTTTAAACTAACTGTTTTTCTCGCTTTCGTTCTCGACATCAATCTTCCTGCTCCATGTGGGGCGGATTGATTCCAGTCATCGTTGCCTTTCCCAAATGCAATAATGCTGCCATCTCTCATATTTAATGGAATGATTACTCTTTCTCCTTTTCTAGCAGAGATTGCACCTTTTCTTAATATCATATTTTCCATATCAATATAATTGTGAATAGTAGTAAATTGATCTAAAATAACCCAGTTCATCTTTGTAACTATGACATCAATCATTGCAAGACGGTTTAAATAAGCATACTTTTGAGCAATTTTCATATCGTGCATATAGTCTTTAAATCCTTGAGATTCTAAATAAGCAAGCTCTTTGTTTATTTTCGGTAGTTTCATACTATTTATACTTGATTGGATTTCAGCATGTCTTCCCTCTTCTTTCAATTTAGCAATAAGTTCTTTTTTCATCCCATCAACATTTAATAAATTATCATAAGCAAGTGTCTGGTAATATTCTGCAACTTGTGCCCCTAGGTTACGGCTGCCGCTATGTATAACAATATACACATTTCCATCAGTTGATTGATTCAACTCAATAAAATGATTTCCGCCACCTAAGGTTCCAATACTTTGTTCTGCCCTTTTTCTATTTATTGGTGCTTTCACTTCATCCAAATCTATCTCTTCATTATACGGATGTGCTTTATCACGAATAGAGAAACCGCTTGGAATGTATTTGCGAACAGCGGCATCTAATGCGTCATAATTGATTTCTTTATCCCCAGTATTCACTTTCGCCACCGCCATGCCACACCCAATATCGACCCCTACTAAATTTGGAACAATTTTATCATGGATAGTCATTGTTGTCCCAATTGTACAGCCAACGCCTGCATGGGTATCTGGCATAATGCGGATTTTGCTTTTTTGTGCAAATTCCTGATCACACAATTCTTTAATTTGTGCTTCAGCCATTTCTTCTAATTGATCAGTAAACACCTTAGCAGTATTGTATTTTCCTGTTAATTCAATCATTTGGTCACTTCCTTTTCTGATTATCTTTTTTAACTTTCATTTATCCCCATATTTATTGACGTACCTCCTTAAACTGTTATACACTAAATATAACAGATATAAATTAGATGAAAGGGGAAATAGAATGAATTCTATCTATATAGGAGTATCTCTGCAAATATTCCTTACTGTCATAGTTCCTGTTCTTTTGATGGTATATTTACAAAGAAAAAAAATGATGTCATGGAGATCCTTACTTGTTGGTATTCTTATCTTTATTGTTTTTTCACAAATTTTAGAAAAAATCGTCCATTTCCTCGTTCTTGCTCCAACTGGGACTGAATTGAGATGGAGCACCAACCCGTATATCTTTGCTCTGTATGGAGGTCTTGCAGCTGGGGTATTTGAAGAAATGGGTCGTTTTTTTGCTTTCAAAGTATTCTTAAAAAATAATCATCATTATCATGATGGGCTTTCCTACGGATTAGGTCATGGAGGAATAGAAGCAATCCTTATAGGTGGAATGTCAGCACTTAATTCTCTACTTATCTCCGCAATGATTAAAACTGGGAACTTAGAAACTATACTTGGAGCTGCTGCTACACCTGAAGAAATTACTAGCATTAAGAAACAATTTGAGGAAGCAAACGTTTGGCTTTTTGCCACAGGTGGATTAGAAAGAATTTTTGCTATTGCTCTACATCTCGCCCTTTCTATCCTCGTTCTATATGCTATTAGAAAGAATAAATTCACTTATGTTCTTTACGCTATTCTCATCCATGCGGCTATTAATTTCTTGCCAGCTCTTTATCAAGCAGGCACTTTGACAAATCTTCTTGTAATCGAGATATTCTTAGGATTTATTGCTATTCTGTCAATCGTATTCATTGTAAAAATGAAACCAAAATTTGAGAGATAGATTTTATCGCTCTCCTTTTTTATAGGAGAGCATTTTATTTACCACTGTTCCCCATCCCATTCATCCAGAATAGATACATGTTCCGTTTTCGCACCCGAATTAAAGGAACTGATATTTTCATAGTAGTTATATGGATCTACATAATTATTTTCCTTATCATAACCTTTAACGCCATAATGCAGTGCTTCTTCATTATTAAACGAAAATAAATCTTCTTCCTGTTCCTCAACCTTTATCTGTGTTGCCTTCCATATCCTCTGCCATTCATCAGAAACTTTGTATATTCCATATGGCTTAGCGCCCAAAGAAACATTGTTCTCTATTTGGATTGCTGGTTCATAAAATTCACCACCCCATCCACTTCTAAAATTTCGATGTTTAATCATATAGAATGTCAGATAATCAATATTATATTTTGTTTCAAGATTCCATAAAAAATAAGAATCAGACTGACTCCCTCCATTAATTTTCCATAGGAGAGGTTCCCCTGAAGATGTTACATAGGTTACTTCCCATTTATTATCCACCCATTCTAATAAACTATAACCATATTGATTATCACTAGAAAGATGAGGTATGAAAACATGCTTTTCATCTAGAGCAATCTGTTCGAAAATAGTATTTACGTTTACTTCTCCAGTATCTAAAATCATTTTCTTTAAGTTATTTTCATTTGGGAGAGAAGAAGGTGTGCTTTGATTTTCATTTAATGGAAGAAAAATAAATAAACATATAGTAATCATTGCTACAACCAGTAAACTCCATAGCCATTTATACTTCATCTAGTCTTTCCTCCCTTTTAAAATAGAATCAGTGGATCGAAAATAGTACTGCCCCTTTTCTGTCGAAATAAGCATGCCTTTTCCATCGGATTCAATATAAATAGTAGATTCATAGCCACTCCCCCACTTTGGACTTGCTCCCAAAAGAATATAGGGAAAACGTTCAGTTGTCTGAAATGGCATCTGTTCTTCCTCTTCCAATACTTCCTCATCTATTTCCGGGAATGATTCATCATACCAAAGTCTCGAGTCCATTTTCCTTAATTCCCATGAAGATAGACTTTCTATAAACACCTCATTATTAAGCTCTGCTTGTTTCCCAGAAGGATGAATTAATAGAATGCCAGGATCATCAAATTCAGCTAAAAAAGTTTCTACTTTATCTGGTGGATACAAAATATTCTGTAATGGAGAAATAAGCAAAGTAGTAATAAGAAAAACATAATTCCAAAAGAATCCCAGCCACGCATATGGTCGATAAACCTTCCATCTTTCTTTCTTCTTTCCAAAAACCAATATAAGTATCCATACACCAAGTGGCAAAATCGCTATTTTCAATGGTGTATCACTAGCACCAATCGGAAACTGAAAGTTAAAACAAAATAAACCTACGTAAACAACAATTGCCATTTTCCATATAACAGGTTTTTCCGTTTGTCTTCTATATATATAACACACAGCACCGATAAGTATCCCCCAACCTATAATGCTCATCATACTTGTACTTAAATGATTCGCTATCCAAAAATCAAACATATATAATCTCCAATCTTTACAAGCTTAAGATATTATCCTTATTTTAGCATGTTTGCCAAATAACAACATCAATTATAAAGAAATCAGGAATGATATTTACCTTAAAAAATAGAATTATAATAGAAGAATCCATGTCCCTATGATAAGATACGGATAGGCAAGAATCGAAAATCTAAATCAATAGTTGCGATCATCATTTAAGGAGTGCAATAAATGGAAAATTGGATTATGGAAACAATGGAAAATTTCGGATACATCGGTATTCTTTTATTAATTATGCTCGAAAATATCTTTCCACCGATTCCATCTGAAGTAATATTAACCTTCGGCGGTGCGATGACCGCAAAAACAGAGATGACAATAATAGGTGTAGTCATCGTTTCTACAATTGGATCCGTTCTAGGAGCCATCATTCTTTATTTCATTGGCTCCCTATTAGAAATCAAGAAATTAGAAAAAATAGTTGATAAATGGGGACGATTCCTCCGATTGAAAAGAGAAGATTTATTTAAGGCGGATCGTTGGTTTGAAAAGTACGGTTATTGGACGGTTTTCTTCTGCCGCTTTATTCCGCTTATTCGAAGCTTAATTTCTCTTCCGGCTGGTATGGCAAAAATGAATTTTGGAATCTTTTTATTTTTAACAACACTTGGTACTTTCGTATGGAACTTTGTGCTTATTCGAATTGGGGCAGCAGTAGGCGACTCCTGGGAAGATATCGTTCACTATATGGACATGTATTCTAATGTTGCATATACACTTATCGCTATCATTGGAATTACCTTTATCTGTAGATATATTTATAAACGAATGATAAAACAAGATTAATTAATACTACTGTTCATCTCATGGACTCTTGCCATGAGATGTTTTTCTTTAGCTTTCAAAAAAATATAGTCATCCTATTTTTTTCGAATTCGATGAAAAGAAAAGAATAATATTCCAATTATTATTATCACAAAAAGGAAACTTATTCTCATTGGATAAATCAAGATAATTCTTGCATGCTTTATAAAATCAATTAAAAAGTAAACAAATATTCCGAGAAAAAAAATCTTTACTAGTAAACTTTTATTCTTCATTTCAGCCCCCACATCTCTGTAAAGTCTTTTCCATATACCATCCTATGAAGCATACAGATTATTTAGTTATGTATTATTAAAAAGGATTTTAAATAGACTTACTAAAAGGAAATCATAAAGAAGACCGCATTTTCATTTTCACTAGTAATCAACTGCAACTAATTTAAGCTTCTTATTTAAACAGGAATGTAGAAAAAACAGAGCCTGCCTTATCCTTTTTCGCAAGACAGACCTACTATTTAAACAATGAACATTTGTAATACAACTGTCGCTCCACAAATAGGAACATCTTCTGTATTTAGGCAAATCATTCCCTTTTTCACTTCATAATTTTCCTTTGGTTGCAAGACCGCATTAATAAATAAGTTCATATAGGATACCTTTGAAGGGTCAAGAATTTTTTGTTTTCCTAATTCTTTTACACCATCATCCTCTGTAAAGATTTTCTTACTCCCATCTGCGATAGCGAAATATTCCATAACCATTATTTTCTTCGGTATGTGGACATAAACCTCTGTACAAGGTACATTGGGAAGCATCAAATAAGGCTTTGGCAATCGTTGTTTTTTTTTCATTTCCCCCACCTTTTTTATCATAATATTTATTTTATAAATAGTCTGTCAGATGGTGCACATATTGTGATTAATTCCAATATGCCTAGTCGTTTTCATTCTATTTTCATATCATGAAGTATAATGGAATAAGGTGGTGATACGATGCCTTTACAAATAATGAAGCTTGCTGTTAGTGCATCACTTTCAATCGATACTGCTCCAACAGTTGATCGTTTTTTTTATATCGTTACAGAGCCAATAACTGGAGAAGGTACAATTACGATTCCAGCCGCTGATTTTATGACAGATACTGGTGCTGATGGTGCAACATTACCAGAGCTCACTGCTGATAACAGTTATTTAAATGTGTATGTAAATGGAGTACTTCAAATGGATGATCTTATTGCTTATACACCTGGAGGTACTGATGTTGGACAATTAATTATTACCGTTCCTGGAGACTCTTCCGTTATTGCCGATACTCCTGTTGTACTAGAAATTACAAACTTTGCGCCAACCTCAGAAACAACCATTACAACTTAAGAATGCGACAGGCAGAAAAACCATAAATTTCTCTGCCTGTTTTTTTACTTGTTCATAAAATATTTAAACTAAGTTATAGTCGCTATATAGAGCAATTGAAAGAAGTTACTAGTTTCGCCGGTTCTCTTTTCAAAGCCTTATCACTATCAAAAAAGCTCCCTATTATGAATTTCCTTTAATCATTCGGATTAATAATCGCCAAAATCTGATGGTCTTTCCACTGGCCATTTATTTTCACATTACTTTTTGCTATTCCTTCTTTATGAAAGCCTGCCTTTTCTAAAACTCGAATCGATCCTATGTTATGTGGCATGACGCCTGCTTCTAAACGATGTAAATTCAGAGTGTTAAATGCATAATCAACTAATTGTTGCACAGCAATTGTCATATATCCCTTGCCATTTTGCTCTTTATCGAGTACATACCCTACGATTGCGTTATGAGCAGGTTCTCTTCTTACCATATACAGATTGACACTTCCAATTAAACTATCCGATTCCTTTAAAAAAATTCCGAAGTGATAATCGATATCTTTTTTCTCATTTTCTTTCCATGTTTTAATAAGCTCACGTTGAAAATCTAGCGTATAAAATGTTTCTTTCCTTGCAATCGAATATTTTTCAAAAAAATCTCGATTTCTTACCTCTAATTGCCAAAGTCCTTCTGCATCTCTTTCTTCAAATAATCTTATGTATATTTGTTCCGTAGTTTGTACCATTTTGTCTCTCCTCTCTCTTATTAATTTTAACCACCTTACTCCGTTAAAAACAACAGATTTTTCTGACATTAATTAATTCTTATTAACTCTTAGTTTTTTACTTACTTAATTTGGTCGCGTAAAATTTCGAATTTTATGAAATGAATTTCTACAGCTGCATCTCTATTTTTTCGAGCTGATTATTTTTCAGTCGAAAAACTCCATTTCCTTCTCGCCCGATTAACTTATTATTTAAAAAATACAATCCAGTTCCTTCGTCAATTCCAAAATTCAGGCTAGGTTGAAACAACGTGACTGCTTTTCTTAAATGGCTTTCTTCGATCCATTCGCTAAAATGAACTGCAATAACCGTATCTTTTAATAGACCTAGTCCAGCCTGATATTTAAAAACCTGATCGGCATTATCTTTAGCTGAAACGATACATTTGTCCATACAAATAAGGGAACCTGCTGAAAAACCGGCTATTGGTACTCCATCTGAAAATTGTTCCTTAAGCACCTTTGAAATAGGAGTCTTAACTATGAACTCTGCATAAAGCTCTGTATTCCCGCCACCGATGATAATTCCCGAGCTATTTCGAAGTATTCGGCTTGCCTCTTCTGCCGAAACAGTTGGTAAAGATATATAGTTAAATTCTCTTATCCCCTGTTCCATGAGTGTATTTGTATACTTAGGCATATACTCTTGCCAATTTGCTCTTTCTAAAATAAGAAGTGCTACTTTCCCACCATGTGTAGAAACCTGCTTTGCAAATTGCTTCGCCAATTTACTCGTAAATGGAGGACCACCACCAAATAAGAAAAGATGTCTATCCAAGATTATCCCCCCATAATCTATGCACTTCCTGTAGTTGATTACCACTAAAGGTTAGTTTGTAGATATCAGGCATATCTAAATTTTTCCAAAATCGAAAATCATATTCTTTAGAAAAGTAGTTCATCATTAAGACCATGATATTTCCATGGGTACCAATAACAATGTTTTTGTTTTTATATTGTTTTAATAAATAGAAGAGTGCGCGTATTCCTCTTTTTTGGGCAACGATGTTCGATTCCCCTCCGTCCCATGCAAAAGATTCATCTTTCCACACCTTTTTGATTGCTGTATCGAAATCACGCACTTCCCCCGATGATAATACTCGTTCTTTAAGCTCTTCAATAACTTCGATTTCCACTTGAAAATATGCAGCAATGCCTTCAACAGTCTGAATAGCTCTCTTATAGGGGCTTGATACAACAATATCGACTGTTTCTGTTTCCATTTTCAGGGCTACTCTCTTTGCATCTGCAAAACCTTTCTCTGATAAAGACCTGCCTATTTCATCTGTAGAATACACCGAATGAGCATGCCTTACAAAATATATCGTTGTTAAAGACTCCATTTTTTTCTCCTAATCTAGTTTCATTAAATGTCTTTCATTATTGCATATACATTAGTATCGTAAGCTTTCCCGTTCTGAACAAAATACGATTTAAGAATGCCTTCATGCTGAAAACCGAGCTTTTTAATAAGATTATTAGATGCATCATTTTCCATATATATCAATGCTCCCACGCGATTTAATTCAAGCTCTTCTAACGCATAGGAGACAACTCTTTCTACAGCTTCAGATGTGTATCCATTTCTCCAATAATCGGGATGAATTTCATATCCTATTTCAGCACGTTTATGTGTGAGGACTAAATTATTTAAACCAAGTGTACCAATTACTCGCTTACTTCCTTTCCTTTGAATTCCCCAACGAATCCCTCTATTATTTTCATAGCTGTCCGAAAAGTGACAGATTAATGTTTCCACTTGATTCATACTTGAAAATGCTTCTTGGCCATAATAGCGCATAACTTCCGGTTTAGAAAAATAAGAATATAAATCTACAGCATCTTCTTTTACTAGTTCTCTTAATATTAATCTTTCAGTCTCTAATGTTGGAAACATTTTAATCCCCTCTTCTATGTTTATCTGTTTCATTTTCAAACTGCCATTTTTTTCTTATTATAATCGATTAACATTTATTATCCTAGGGTAATTAAAAGCGAATGTTCCAATCTCCATTTTTAACCAAGAAAATAGAAGTGGCCTCAAACCTAAAAAGTAACATTCTCCTTTACTTCCATATCTAATCTCCCATCTAACGATTTCATTTTTCAGAATTATTCTTTCAATTAATTGTTACATGCTATAATTATTGATACATAGGTGTCATAAGGAGGAGTAACTTTGACAACGATTTATTTTAGCTTTCTTTCTGCCATTATCATATTAGTTGTTCTTTCACTTGTTTATTTTTGGTGGCGGACAGATAAATATGTAGAAAATCTCCAAGCAATTCGCAAGTCGTATTATGTGTTGTTCTTTCTTCTTATCTGCCTTGGCGTTTTTTCTAATCAACTGCAAATTGCTGACTGGAAAACCATTTTGTCTTTTGTTTGTGCAGCCGTCTTTCTTGATATTGCCGTTTTCCAAACTCCTGATATTCTGAAGATTTGGAACACTGAGTTCCAGCACAGCAATTATATACGAAAAACGATACGGAAAAATGAAGAAGTTTTAGGGTATAATGCAAAAAAAGTTCAAAACTTTACAGAAGTAATTTCCAAAACAGCTGATCATTTTTTAGATCGGAATCCTCCTCAGCACTGGCGTCAATATCGTGAAGAATTACGTAGCTATTTAAATCTTTACGCCGACACGTTTCAATTTCATATCGCTATTTTTCCATTTGCCATTAGTGCCAACGGAGAGGAATTAAAAGAAAATGTAGAAACTGCCTTTAATAGTGTAGAAATCTGTTATAATATTAGCTTTCTAGATAGCGAAGTGAGAGCAGGCATTATTCAAAATCTTCTAGAGGGAAAAAGTATTCCATTAAAGGAGCCAGGCACTGATTCTCATTTAGAGGAATTAACAAAAAATGTTTTTATCGTTGCATATTATGGGGAAAGCTACAATATGCTGATTGGTATCAGCTCTAAATTCGTGGAAGTTGATGGAATTGACGCTTCCCATATACTAAACCTCGCACAAATTTTCGATTGGTACATGGTTTAAGGCTCCATTTTACATGTTCTGTAGTATAATAATATATAGATAAAGGCATGAGCATTTTTCACAATCTATAGTTTTATAGTTTCATTGTTTCATAGCTTGTGCCTAAGTTAATCAAAAACACTTTTCTTAAAGGAGGAATTGATATGGCAGGCAAAAAGAAAACGACAGCTGCTTCAACTCCGACTCCATTCAATAAACCAAATAAACAGTCGAAAAAGTCAATGAATCCGAATAGGAGAAAAATGACAGTAGCAGTATCAGAAACATTTGAAGATATTCATGACATGAATAAAAAAGCATTAAACCTACTAGCAAAACGCGCCTAACTAGTTAAAGTCTCAAAAAAATGAGGAGATTTCTTTACTAAAGAATTCTAACTCTTTTTCTGAGACTCTTTTTTTTACCGTTTTAAAGGCTTGTATAAGAACACTGAAAAAATGGAAAACCTATATATAAAAAAGTTACCTGAGGCTTACTTCTATGACAATAAAAAGAAAACAAAATCTTAATCCTAATCGTAGACATATGTGTGTTCCATCTATGCATTTTTCTGTTTCCATCTACAATAAGAATGTATTAGAAATATTAGAATCGCTAGAAAAAAGAAAGAACGAAATTTAGTAACTGATTTTGATTTCAAAATAGCTGGAGATCCCTTCATTCTCTATTTTATCTTAGGCTCCTTGTCATTACTATGGGCATCTGTTTCTAAATACTTATCAATATAGGAATAAAACTTTTCCATCGTATTCTGCTCTTTTAGGATTTTCTGGAGCTTTAAAGGATCTTTAATACCCACTTTATGTTTTTTTAATAGCTGAACCAAATCAGGAAAAAGACTTATATCTTCACTTTCCAAATGTAAACTAGAATGATCTTTTAAGTGGATGATAATATTTAAATGTAAGGATGATCCTAAAAGATATAAAAAAACAGTCGGAACTCGTTGTACGTTAAACTCCACTGATATAATTTCTTTATATCGAACTGTTCGTATACTTTTTTTCTTCTTTTTTCTAAATAACCCACAAGGTGTAAAAAGAATACCTAAATCACTAAAGCTTGTATAACATATAGGATAAAGCTTACTTGCATAATGAGGATATTTTTTTCCGTATACCTCTATAATAACTGGTAAGACTCTGTTCTTTCCATGTGATACAAACTCACTCCACTTCATTTTCCGCTCCCTCCTACTTAAATAGCTACTTTATTCAACCCCTTTTGCCATATGCTCTCAAATAATCCGCTCTTTGTTTATTACCTTCAGTCTATTCAAGAATAAAGGAAATATTGCCAAATGATTTTTCATTCGTTCCAAGTAATGTATTTAACATAGTATATTCATCGTTATTGAAATGGTTATAAAAGATGATGATAATACATATTCATTCGATATATTAACGCAAATTTCCTGTATTTCTCCTGAAAAAACATCAATTTTCTACAACTATTTTATTTGATTTAGAGAAGCTTGCTTATTGCAAAACGGAGAAATGGGGAAACACGATGAATCATATTGATCTATCATTGAGAAACATGGCGAGAAGCTCATAAATCCCTAGGTGCACAGAGCTATATAGCTATATTGGTAAAAATCACCGTTTCCAATATAGCGAAACTAAGCATAAATGGTGGTTTTCCTTCCTCCCCACTTATGCTTAGTTAAAACATTCAGACCTTTCTGGATAGATGATTGCTCACCGTATATCCCTCGCAATTTCCTCTTCCCATAATCCTAGAAAAGGGAATATAAATGCCTTCATGCAGTTATCCATTTTTCACACCATTTAGCAGAATATTTAATTCCTCTTCGATTAAACCTAAATCCAGTCTTTCAAAGAGTGGAGTGACATATAGGATTTCAGAGGGTAGTGTGTGTTGTTCCTTCCATTCTATTTTCGAAATGCCCAGCATGTCTCTAATTTTTTTGGTTGAAAAAGGAACAAATGGCTCAAGAAGCTGTGCTAAATTTATAATAATATACGTACAATTAGCTAAAGTAATCTCTCCTTCTTCCTTATTTGCCTTCACCTGTTCCCAAGGTTTTTGTTGGTCGCAATAACGATTCCCATAACGAATATAAGAAAAAATTTCTTCTAACGCCTTTTTTCCACTTCCTTTTTCAATCCATTCTCCTGACTTTTCATAAACCGCTTCTGTAACGGCAACAATACTTTTCGAAATCGGCTTCTCAGGAATCTTGCTATTCATTGCTTTTTGAATGAATTTCAAGGTTCTATTTACAAAGTTCCCGTAAGCTCCTAATAGTTCACTATTATGACTGTAGATAAATTCCCGCCAAGAAAAGTCCGTATCTCTTGCTTCCGGAGCATTAATTGTTAAAAAATAGCGAATGGAATCAGGATCGTATTTTTGTAAAATATATGGAACCCAGACTGCCCAATTTTGGCTAGTGGATAATTTCCTTTTTTCTAATGTTAAATATTCACTAGAAATGATATGGGTTGGTAAGGATTTTTTGCCCAAACCGAGCAAAATACTCGGCCAAATAACGGAGTGGAAGGGAATATTATCTTTTCCGTGCACATAATAGGAAATCGTCTCTTCCTTCCAATAATCTTCAACATTTATGCCTTTTCTTTTGCATGCTTCCATACTAGCCGTTAAGTAGCCTGATACAGCTTCAATCCAAACATAAATTTTCTTCCCATCATAGCCTTCTAATGGAACATCAATTCCATTTGGTAAATCTCTAGTTACTGCTCTGTCTGGAAGTCCTTCCTGTAAGTAGCGCTTTGTCAAAGCAAGAGCATTTTCACGCCAAAGCTGTTTTTCTACAGCTTCTTTTAAGTATGTTTCCATTTCTTGCTGAAACTTGCTAAAAGCAAAATAGAAATGCTCTGTTTTCTGAATGACTGGTGTATCTCCACAAATTTTACATCGTTTCTCTTCTAGCTCTAAGGGGTCTAAAATAGCAGAGCAGTGATCACATTGATCCCCTCTAGCTTTTTGTTTGCAGTGGGGACAAATGCCTTCTACAAAGCGATCAGGTAAAAATTGTTTGTCTTTTTGACAATAGGCCTGCTCAACCGTTTTTTTATATAAAAAATTATTCTTTAATAAAGTAAGAAATATCTTTTGCACCGATTGATGATGATGCCAAGCATCTGTTCTTGTATAAAAATCAAAAGAAAAGCCTAACTGGGAAAAGCATTGGTAAAATTCATGGTGGTATCGATCGGCAATTTCCTCAACAGTGGTATGCTCCTGCTGTGCTCGAATAGAGATTGGTGTCCCATTACAATCACTTCCTGAAACATAAAGAACCTTTTCTCCCTTTTGGCGAAAATACCGTGCCAAAATATCTCCTGGTAATAATGCTGCCACATGTCCTAAATGCAAGGATCCATTTGCATATGGCCAAGCTCCCCCGATAAATATTGTCATCATTTATTCCTCCCTAATCAATATGTCCTATTTATCTTGCTTATTTGAAGTTATCTATCCCTCTAACTCACACTCTTACCCAATAAAAAGCCCCCCATCACTTGAAAAAAAGCATAAAAAAACGCCCTAATCTAAAAAGATTAGGACGAGTTCACCCGTGGTACCACCTAGCTTCACAAATAATTTGCACTATTTGCCTCCAATCAGTACGTCTTTTTATAAAGAGATACTGCTGCTGTTATAACGAGTGCCTGTCTCGTCGTAGTCTACTCACACTTAGTTTTCGGTACGAAGCTCAAAGGTCATTTTCAATAAGGTTCATTTACCTCCTTTCCACCATCGGAAGCTCTCTATAAAACACTGCCTTATTTACTTTTCCTTATCAACGCCATAATTTTTATTAAGGTTTATTGTAGATATTTCTGCGTTAATTGTCAATATCTTTCGAATCCACATATACATTTAAGGCATAAACTCAAATGATAGCGCCTACATAAACATGCAGGTCATTCGGAACTAATATTGTTTGGTCCTTACTATACTTTTCAAAAAGAAACCCTAGTTCATCAACAAATTCATCATAAAAAATATCCTCTTTTTTTGGTGCATAGGAAGCAGAAAGATTTCTACCGATAAAATGTTCTTTATCCATTTTTAATGGATTGGAAACAGCATAATGTTCATATCCATTGCTGAAAAATTGATGCAAATCTAATCGCTCAATATTAATACCACCACTAAATCCTTGGAAATTCGGACAATATTTTTTCGATATCTTTGCCGTTTCCTTATTTAAGTTACTCGAATGATCACGACTATTCCATATAAGCATGACAAGACCATTTTTCTTCAAAATACGTTGGCATTCTTTTTTAAAAGCAACAGCATCAAACCAATGAAATGCTTGGGCAACGGTAACTATATCTACACTCTTATCACCAACCCCACTATTTTCGGCTGATCCGTTTAAACAGGTAACTTGTTTAAAATCTTCCATTCTTTCTTTAAGAATGGCTCTCATTTCGTCATTTGGCTCTATCGCTATAATATCTGTTCCAATACTGGCAATTAATTCTGTAAAAATCCCCGTACCAGCACCAATGTCGGCAATGACGAAATTATCATTTCCACTGATATACTTTGTAAAAAGCTCAATAAAGAACCTTTTTGGATAACCTGGACGATAACGATCATATAACGAGGACTTCCCTGTGAATTTCGCTTTTGAATTCATATTATTCCCCCTTTTCAACCAATTCTTTCCTTCCCCCATAATCTTTTTATCTTATTCCCACCATACTAAATAAATATTCCACAAAGAACATTACATTCCTTCTATATTTTTAAAGAGAAAGTCCCGCAAATGTTTTTATTTGAGCGGGACTGGTTCCATTTACATTAAGCTTTTACAACATAACTCGCGATAGCTTTTTGTACGTCATATATGCTACTGTCTTTTTTGAATTGTTTGGATATAGCTGGCAATTCTGCACCCGAAATCCAAATTTTTAATTCCGCATCTAAATCAAAATGACCGGCAGTTTTCGATACTAAAACGAGAGATACTTTTATAAGGAACTGACAAGTACTCGACTTTTTTACCTGTTAAACCTTGTTTATCAATGAGGATTAATCGCATGTCTGTAAATACTATTAAATCTCTAATTAATTTAAATGCAAGCTCAATCTTTTCACTTTCTCCAATTATCTTACTTAATTCCTTTTCTATGTCTTTCACATCTGCGGCACTAGCATTTCCCATTAAACCATTTAAAAAGCCCATATAATCAACCTCCATTTTCTTATATTTATATACTGATTGATAGCTTTAAAAGTTTCGTTTTTTTCTCTTTGCTAACAGATTGTATCTTCTATAGAAAAACCCTTAGCAACAATTTTATCAAAATAGCCATTGCTTTTTATCAAATCTACTTTTATTTTCCTCTATCTTCAATCTCTTTGCAAATTTAAAAAAGTATTGAAAATTATCTTGCTTTACCTTTATACCTGTAATAAAATTATTACATATGAAAAACATAAATAACGGTGATCAATTACTCCTTATCCTAGAAGCATTGTCTAACCCCTATCGATTAAAAATTATTGCAATACTGCAAAAAGAAAAAAAATATGTCAGCCTGTTAGCTCGAGAGCTCGGAATTAGTAGACCATTGTTATATTTACATCTTCAAAAATTAGAAAACGCAGAAATAATTAAGGGATACCATGAAATCTCTGAAGATGGAAAGGCAATGAAATATTATGAATTGATTCCCTTTTATCTTCCATTATCAGAAGAATTCATTACAGATTTGGCTGAAAGTATATCCATAAAGAAAAGAAAGGAGTAACAAAATAACCATTTTTAGGAGGAAAAAAAATGCAATTATTCAGTTTTATCAATTTACTCATCTTTATTCTTCCCGTTCTTATAATCCTTGGGTTTCTATTCTATTTAGCTAGATACTTGAAAAGAGCGGAATCACGAGCAGATGAAAAGCTTATTATCGAGAAAGAAAATGTTGAGTATCAAAAAGAACAAATAACTGCCCTCAGCAAAATAAAAGAAAGAATTGTCGACATTGAAAAAATGTTAGATGAGACAAATTAAAAGGAGAAAATTATGAACGTAGCCATTATGGTTTTGCCAACTTTATTCCTTTATATTTTCATTCCTATATTTATTATTTTTATCATCGTACGCTTTCTAAAACGAAAAGAGGCTAGAGCCATCGAAAGGTTAAAGGTGGAAAAAAACAGCCTATCTATTCATAAGCAGCAAATGTCCATGCTAAATGACTTAAATAACCATCTTAAATCCATTGAAAAAATGCTAAAGGATGTAGAATAATCTACTTCCTTTAGCATTTTTCCATTTATCACCATACATATCCATTCTATTTAAGAAAAAAATACTACTAAAACTAGGAAAGAATGGAGATTTATATGAAAAAGCAAACAAAATTTCTAATACAATTGATGATTATCCTGCATATTCTTTTTCTTACAATACAACCAATCCCAACTTTTGCGATAAAAACACCCAATGTCGTGAAGACAAAACAATATAAAAATATAGAGCAGCTTAAATATCCAACACTGATAAGCGCTCCTAATAACAATGCTCAAAATAAAGTAAATAAAATACTATTGCGACATATAAAAGATTCTTTTAACCGATACTCAAAATTGATGAAAGAAATGGAAAAGATTAAAGGAGATCCCGTTTGTAAAGAATCACCTTCTGTCTGTCATTACGAATACATGACCAGCTATCAGCTCAAATACAATCAAAATAATAAATTGAGTATTTTATTTAATGATTATCAATTTACCGGCGGGGCACACGGCAACACGGTTATTACTACTTATAATTTTGACCTCAAATCTGGTAATGAATTAACGTTAGATACCTTTCTTCCCTCAGAAAGAGAGTATGAAAAGGTAACAAATTATGCTTTAGCGTATATGAAAAAACATCCAGAAATTTTCTATACCGATCCATCTGAATTTACAGATTTTAAAGTAACAAATGAAACGAACTTCTTCTTATCTGATAATGGAATAGAGTTAATTTTCCAACAATATGAAGTTGGACCATACGTATCTGGTAATCCAACTATATTGATTCCATTATCTGTATTACAAAAAAAATAAAAGTAAAAGGGAAGAACTTTGTTAGTCATCCCATAGCGGCGATGACTCAACTTTTAGTTCCTCCCTATTTTCCATTTACTCTTTTCTTTGCTTTTCAATCTCTGCTTTTAATCTGCCTTCTGGAGCAAAATCTGCTTCCCAATTTGGCGGCTTAATAATCTTGCCATCTTCTTCTCTAAATCTTGGTTTACCATCTTCAAATAGCTTTCCCATATTTGCTTCTTGTACTATTTGAAAAAGTGAAAATGGTTCAACGCCAGCAATAACAAAGCTTCCTTGGTTAAAATACTCTACATCCGTTAAAGCATCCATCTGTGCTACTAATTTATCTTCAACTGGTTTTTTTTGAGTAAGAATTTTATCAGCTGCTTTATTTAAACCTGTTAAAAACTGGTCATATAATGCTTGGAATTTACTTTCATCCCCCTCAGCCGTTGCATATAAAAATTCAACTAATTCTTCCCCTGTCCAAACTGCGCGATTAACTGCTGTTTTTTCCTCAATAGCCGTCGGTTCTGTTGCCACTTCATGTCCAAATGCTTCATGAAATTTTTTTACCATATGATACATTCTGTTATTATCCATAATTACTCCTTTTCAAAATAAACCTAAATTTTATAAAGAAAACTTCCAATCAGTAGGTGGATTTTCTCATCCACCATTTAGCTTCCTTGCTTTTTTTGGAGCTAGTACTGTGGAGTCTTACTATCTGTTATATGTGGGATAAAGACTATTTTACCATTAGTTGTTCATTTTGTAGCTTTTTTCTTATCATTATAAGAGAATCGCTCTCTAACTACTATCGTCAAAAAGCTTTTTATTCTTTCTTCTAATCTTTTATATAACACCTTTTAATTACGTTTAAATCAAGCTTTTTCAAATAGTGTAAAAACACTAATTTACTACTGTTTGATAGCCTGTTATAATACTAGAGGGAAAGAGGTGTATAATCAATGGAGATATTTAGTATTCAAGAATTAGAAAAAGTAATACGTCATGTCGAAATTGAAGGACAAGGGGGAATTTTTCAAGAAGAAACTGGTAAACAACCAAAAGATCACCCGAAGGAATTCCTTGATCGTATCGTTAATTATATTACTGATAATCAACTAATAAAGAAAATACAAAAATTAACGGATGATGAAGCATTACACTTATTTGTGAAATCAGTATACGTAGTCTGTATAAAGGATTTACATAATTCTGATGATATTAAGGAAGAAGCTCTTGTACAAAAAGTTTTTTCTGATTATTTAAAAGAAACATCTATGGCTCAATAAAATAGAAGAACGCTTTTGTGACATAACAAAGACTAGGATGTGTCTCACCCTAGTCTATTATTTTTGTTCATTTTGTTTTTGTGATTTTGAACGATAAATATTACTATATATTACTTCTGTCGGATTTTTTTTGTACAAATTTTCATACTTTTTGTGTGCGAATAAATTATCCTTCCAGCTATGCGTATAGATTTTCTTGTCTTTTAACTCGTGAAAAATGCTCATGATGTTCACACCTTTCTTAAGTTGATAATCTACTTATACCCCCTCACTTTCTCGGTTAAACCTAAAAAATTTATCCCATATAAAAAACAACTGCCTATAGATATCATTACTTTAAAGCTCTTATGATGATTCTCGCAGCATCTGCAATTATGGCATCTGTAAAATTTGCATCTCTTGTATTTTTGGTGGATAAAATGGCGATAACAATAGGTTCACCTACTGTCGGCCAAACAATAGCTAAGTCATTTCTAGTTCCAAAGCTTCCAGCTCCGCTTTTATCTCCTATATCCCAGTCTTTAGGTAATCCAGCGCGGATTAAATTATCACCAGTCGTGTTCTCACGCAGCCAACCATTTAAGAGTTCCTGATTTTTAACTGGAAGCAAATCTGTAGTCGAATAGGCTTGGAGACTTGTTGCGAGTGCTCTTGGAGTACTCGTGTCACGAATGTCTCCTTGTATCGCGTCGTTTAATTCCGGCTCGTAACGGCTAGATATTGTCACACTATCTCCAATCTGTCTTAGTGCCATTTCAAATCCTGACGGTCCTCCCAACTTTTTCAAAAGGATATTCCCAGCTGTATTGTCACTATAACGAATGGCAGCATCTGCAATGTCTTTAAGAGCCATCCCTTTTTCTATATGCTGCTCTGTGATTGGCGAATAGGGAACCAAGTCTTTCTTTTTAAATGAAATGATTTCATCAAGCTCATTTATCGATTTCTGCTGAAGCAAAGCACCTACAGCTAGTGCCTTATATGTTGAAGCGAAAGGAAATCTTTCATCCCCTCGAAAATTGACTGTCTTTTTAGATCCAGTATCGATTGCATAGATTCCCAGTCTGGCATTGAACTTCCTCTCAAGGTTGAAAAAATCATCATTCATACAAAAGTCATCTCCCTCTTTATCTCCAGCATGGATTTAAGTGCTTTTTCTTAATAATGTATAATTCTATAGTTGTACTTCGTCCTCAATTTGCGTAAAATAGGTAATTATTAATACATTTTATTTAAAGGATAGGAAGTTTATTATGACTAAATTCGGTTGGTTTTTAACGTTGATTGGATTTCTTTCAATTTTAAGTAGTGTTTTATACCCTTTTGATGTAATTGGTAAGCAAACCGTATTAATTCTTCTTTTTGGAGGAGCTGGTACTATGTTTGTCGGTTCGATGATTAGAAATTTATCTTTACTAAAGAAAATACCGAAATAACTATATGGAATAATGGTCGGAAGGCTGTCTCAAAAAAGAGACAGCCCTTTTCCGTCATAGAAGGAGGAGTAAAATTGGAGATAAGACAGCTACACTATTTTGTAGAAGTTGTGAAACAAAAGAATATGACAAAAGCATCTGATAAGCTTCATATTTCACAGCCCGCATTAAGTAAAGCAATTAAAAGCCTAGAAGCTGAAATTGGTTTAACTTTAATTCATCGTTCTAATAAAACACATGAGTTAACAGATGCTGGTTCCGTTGTTTTTGAATATGCCCAAAAAATTCTTGCTCAAGTAGAAGAAATGTCTTCTACGCTACACGATATGACTAATTTAACAAGAGGAAATATTAATATTGGTCTTCCTCCTATTATTGGGAGTTTATTCTTCCCTAAAATAATTGCTGCTTTTCATAAAGCTTATCCAAATATCCAAATTAATATAAAAGAATATGGGGCTGCCAAAGTTGTGAAAAGTGTAGAGGAAGGAGAATTTGAAATGGGTGTAGCAGTTCTTCCGTTAACAGATGAAGCATTTCATGTGTTTCCACTCGTAAAGGAAGAATTAAAATTAATTGTTCCAGAATCTCACCGTTTTGCGACGAGAGATAAGGTACAGATGAAGGAATTAAAAGAAGAAGAGTTTATTTTTTACAGCGAGGAATTTGCTTTATATGAAATTATGAGGAAAAAATTCATTCAAGAAGGATTTGAGCCAAATATTATCTTCAAGAGTTCTCAGTGGGACTTTATGGTCGAAATTGTCGCAGCAAATTTAGGGATTTCCATATTGCCAGAATCGATATGTAATCGTGCAAATAATAATCAAGTTCGTTTTATTGATTTAGAGCCTGTGACGAATTGGGAGTTAGTCATTATAACAAAAAAAGATCGATATTTATCTGTAGCTAGTAGAAGATTCATTGATTTTGTTTTAAACAACGAATAATGCATCTAATCTTCAAGTAAATCCGCTCAATATAACTTTTAGTTATATTAACTATAATAACTATGTATTTTACGAATAGCCAATAGAAGCGTATGATATTCATATACCAAGGAGATGGAAGGTTTCGTTCCATCAAATGAATATCAGAAGGTGATCTCATTGAAGAAAATATTGATAATCGCTGGTCAAATCTTATTCCTTCATGTTTTTCTTTTTATCGGAATGGGAATCAAAATGATCATAACTATACCAATTCCAGCTTCAATGATTGGATTAATAGTTCTATTTATTACATTAAAGCTTAAAATAGTAAAAATTGAATGGGTTGAAAAAGGAGCTACTTGGCTACTTGCTGAATTATTGTTATTTTTTATTCCATCAGCTGTCGGCATTGTAAATTACAACGAAATATTAAATCTTAAAGGAATTGAAACAGTATTACTAATCGCAATAAGTACTTTTATCGTAATGGGGGCTACAGGCTTTACTGCTGAAAAAATCTATAATAGAAAGAGACGTCTTAGTAAATGAAAATTATCATCCTTACCATTATAACTTATATGCTTTATCGCATAGCTAAAGCATGCTATAAAAAATGGAATATCCCGTTATTTCATCCGTTGTTAATTACCCCTATACTCCTTATTGCATTTATTAGTATCTTTCGTATTCCAGCAACGACGTATATGGAATCAGCACAGCCATTAACACATTTATTAGGACCTGCAACAATCGCTTTTGCCGTTCCGATTTACAAAAACTTTCATTTATTAAAGAAATATTTTACGATTATTATGATTAGTGTTACAACAGGTACATTAGTCGCCATTTTTTCTTCTTATTTATTATCAATTTTGATCCATTTAAACAATGACTTTATTATGAGTATCTTGCCACGCTCGATAACCACTCCTATTGCAATAGTCGTTTCTGAGGAAATTGGTGGTCTTCCTACTTTAACAACGATATTTGTGATTATTACCGGTGTTCTAGGAGGAATCATTGGACCTTATACGATAAAATGGTTGTCTCTTCACTCTCCCATTGCAAAAGGCTTAGCACTCGGAATGGGAGCGCATGGCGTCGGCACATCCAAAGCAATGGAATTCGGTGAGCAAGAAGCAACCTTTTCTACACTTGCGATGATTATAGCAGCATGGATTACGGTTTTATGGGGAACGTCTTTAATTCCTTTGATGCTTAGCTTTACCGCATGACAGAACACATATCCTATCATGCAGTAATTTATTGCAGAAGAAATGTCCCTTAATTGACATTTCTTCTTTTTTATTTTAAAAATTGACAAAAAAATAGGACTTCTCCACAGTGGATCAGACCATACAAGATTCACCAATCGATTACTCCATCGATGGACAAATCTTGTGAGGTCAATCCTATTGGAAAATTCCTCTTCTTTTATTTCGAATAGATGCTATTATTATTAACTACTTGAAGCTCTCTAGTTGTTTTTACCATTTCACTTCCGCATATTGGGCACTTTGGTGTCTCACTGCTTTTAAAATTATCACGAATCCAGCATTTACAAGTTTCTGATGTACAATCCCAAACCATCACTTCTTCTTTAACAATTTCTTCATTATTTCTTCTTCCAAATCCCATTGCCAAATGAAGCACCTCCAGGAAGCTAATTTTTTTGTCAAATAAACTATGTGATATAGGTAGTATTCGCAATCCATTTCATGCTTCTACCGCAATCTCTTACTATTATTCTCAATATCCACATAGAAAATTTAACTCCATAAAATAAAAAATCACTTGTAATCAAGAGAAAAACGAGAAATAATCCCTAAACAAGTGCATGAGAAGTATAAATCTAAACTAAAAACTAATATTAAATATAACATATATTAATAAGAAAGTCAAACTTTTCATTATGCCACACTTCCTACTATTAATGCAAATATTATTTAAATAAAATGTCGAGTAATCTGTCTTTTATTACGTATGAAAAGTTTAGGCTATTAAATTGTTTCAAATAGCTATTCCCTTCTTAATATGATATTATTTTTTAGGTGAACAAATTAACAATTGTTTATTGAAGAATTATTGGAGGTTTATTAAGTGAATATTAAAGAATATACTATTGAGGAAATAAAAGACCCAACTGGCATTCTTATCGGAACGCGTTACGAATTTTTCCTAACTGTTGAGTTCGATGAAGAAGATGAATTAGCGGAAGAAGACCATCTGCAAATAAAAGTTCTTTTCTCAGTAGATGAGAATGGATCACGCATTCTTAATTATCATTTTTATAATAGCTTAGAAAATAAATACTTAGATTATGGCTTAGAAGACGATGAGCTTGAAGAAATAAAAACATTTTGTAGCAAGCATTATTTAGATGAGGAAAATTAGGATAGAAAATAGAAAAAGAACGGAAGGAATGCTCCGTTCTTTTTCTATCTCGTGTTAAACTTCTATAGTTCTTCCATCTTCTACAATATGATGCATTAAATGCGCCAGGTAGTGGATAGGACCAAATTCTTCTTCATCCTCTTCCCCATCTTCTTCATATTGCAAATCATTTAAGTGTAATGCTACAAATTGATAGAAATCCTTTAGCTGAAAACTAAAGCAAGCAGATGGATTTTCACTTTCCTCTTCATATTGAAGAACTAAGTAAGATTCTTTTCCAGCCTCATCAACTGCATCAAAATAAATAAAGAATCCGATATTTGTATCTAATTCAAATAATTGTCTAGTACCTCTACTTGTAGCACGATTAAAATCGTCCTCACTTAGCTTTTGTACAAGCATTTGACCGACTCCATCTTCTGCATGGAAATTCACTGTAAATTCCTTCATATTAGGCACCTCTTTCTCTACTTTATTATTTTATACAATTATAGTTAAATTAGCAAAGTGTTGTACTTTTTATCCTTATAATAAGGAAGGGACAGCCCAGTATTTGGAAACTCCCATAAAAAAGAGTCCTTAAAAAGTATTTAAGGACTCTTTATTACAATTATAGTTTTGTCACATTTACAGCCTGTGGTCCACGGCTACCTTCTTCTATATCAAAGTTAACTTCTTGACCTTCATCTAAAGTTTTGAATCCTTCTGTTTGAATGGCAGAAAAATGTACAAATACATCTTCTCCACCTTCTACTTCGATAAATCCAAATCCTTTTTCAGAATTAAACCATTTTACTTTACCTGTTGCCATTTTTTATTGCCTCCTAGATTTAAATAACAAGGATATTTTTATGGTATATCCTTCATTTAATTAGTTTACCCATTTCGTCGTATTTAAAACGAGGAAAAGAAAAATTCCATCATTTTTTAGAAAAAACGGAACGAAGTAGTAAAGAACAGTACACCCTATTAACTAGAATGATTATTTACTTCTGTTACGATTTCTTGGTCTTCTATCACCAGAAGAAGCTGGGCGCTTTTTATCATATCCGCCACGTTCTCCACCACGATCCGAACGACGTCTACGATTACCGCCACCACCAGAACGATTATCTTTCTTTTTCGAACGTAATGGTTCAACAGCAGTTAATCTAACTGGAGTAGCATCTGGTTCTTTAGTTAGAAGCTTTAATGCTGCTGAAAGTAATGTTACAGAATCTGTCTCTTCTAATAAACCTTCTGCAACTCGCTTATATTCAGCATACTCATTTTCTTCAACTGTTTTTGTAATTTTATTAATAGTCGCTTGTTGGTTTCCTGCTAAAACATCAGTAAGAGAAGGAATTGGTTTTTTAGTCATTGATTTCTTGGTTACATTTTCAATGATACGTAAATGATCAAGTTCTCTAGGACTAACAAACGTTACTGCAAGACCTTTTTTACCAGCGCGGCCTGTTCTACCGATACGGTGAACATAGCTTTCTGGATCTTGTGGAATATCAAAGTTATAAACATGGGATACGCCACTAATATCTAATCCTCTAGCTGCTACATCTGTAGCTACCATGATGTCTATGCTTTGTTCTTTAAAACGACGGATAACTTGGTCACGTTTCCCTTGAGGAATATCACCATGAATTCCTTCTGCAGAGTAACCACGCTTAATTAATCCTTCCACTACCTCATCAACACGTCTTTTCGTACGGCCAAAGACAATTGCAAGTTCTGGTGATTGGATATCAAGTAAGCTACATAATACATCAAACTTTTGACGCTCTTGAACTTCCATATAGTGTTGTTCAATATTTGTTACGGTCATTTCTTTCGCTTTAACTCTAACTATTTCAGGCTCAACCATGAATCTTTCTGCAAGGCTTTGGATTCTTTTTGGCATTGTCGCTGAAAATAATAGCGTTTGACGAGAATCAGGAGTTTCACTTAAGATTCTTTCGATATCTTCAATGAATCCCATATTTAACATTTCATCTGCTTCATCAAGTACAATCATTTTTAAATCTTGTAAACGAATTGTTTTACGTTCAATATGGTCAATTAATCGACCAGGTGTTGCTGCGATGATTTCTGGTTTCTTTTTTAATCCACGAATTTGGCGATTAATATCTTGTCCACCGTAAATTGGTAATGTGCGGATTCCTTTTACAGAACCAATGCGATTTAATTCTTCTGCTACTTGGACTGCTAATTCTCTCGTTGGAGCAATAACTAACCCTTGAACTGCTTTACCAACCTCGATTTTTTCTAGTAAAGGTACACCAAATGCAGTTGTTTTACCTGTACCTGTTTGAGCTTGTCCAATCATATCTTTACCAGATAATGCAATTGGAATAGCCTGTGCCTGAATAGGTGTTGGCTCTTCGAATCCCATGTTTGATAATGCTTTTTCTAAACTGCTGCTTAATTTAAAATCTGAAAAAGTTGTCAATACTTTTTCCTCCTTGTAATTGTACTCTGTTGATTGATATTCCTTAGAATATAGGGCCAGAAATGTCGTAGGATAGGATCTTTATCATTTTTAAATGAATGGATTCCACTAATTTTAGCGCATGATTACTCTTTAATATAAACCTTAAAACACCGCCCTATTACTTAGGGACATTATTTGTTTAGAAAATACCAACCTAGAGTGTATTGTTTTATTTTGTTATAAATATATACTCTCCATTTTATTTCACTTTTTTTCATTTTCCAAAACATTAAGGTAAATAGGATCAATTAAAAGCCTTTATACCATACTTTAGTGGGAAATTATGTGGTTTTTTAACGGATGAATATAATGAAGTTGATGGAGATTTTTTATATAAATGCTAAGTTAAGTATTAAATCGTAATTTAATTACTTTATGCTTTCTATACTAAGATGTATAACAAAGCTTTTAAATAGAAGTTCAAGTGAACATCATTAAAAAAGGTGATGCATTTTGAAAGGCATCACCTTTTTTTAATTTGTTATTAAGCTTTAGTTACGTTAGAAGCTTGAGGTCCACGGTTACCTTCAACGATTTCAAAAGTTACGTCTTGGCCTTCTTCTAAAGTTTTGAATCCTTCTGTTTGAATAGCTGAGAAGTGAACGAATACGTCTTGACCTTCAGAAGACTCGATGAAACCAAAACCTTTTTCTGCGTTAAACCATTTTACTTTACCTGTGTTCATTGTAAAACCTCCAAAATTGTGTTACACACTAAGCACCTAATATAACTTTTAGGAATCGATACCTCATTCAACATGAAAAAGCCGTAGTTGAAATGATGTAGAAGAAAATCGCCTACATACATTGCAGCTACGACCACCTTATCCATAAAACATATACCGAACTTAATTGCGTTACCCTTATAATATAATTTTATTCACTTTTTGTCAATAACGTTTTCGAAACTTTAGGTTTCATTTTAGACGTTGACAGCTTCTGCAGAGTCAACAGTATGTTTTAGTAGCATGCTAATAGTAACTGGTCCAACGCCTCCAGGGACTGGTGTGATAGCTGAAGCATTTTCTAGACATGCTTCATAGTCTACATCTCCTATATTCCCTTTATTATAACCCGCATCTAAGATTACCGCGCCAGGTTTAATCCAATCTCCTTGTATAAAGTTAGGCTTTCCTACTGCAGCGATAACGATATCAGCTTGTTTAACATATTCCTCTACATGCAATGTACGAGAGTGGCAAGTTGTCACAGTTGCATCTTTATTTAATAGTAAAGCAGAAACCGGTTTTCCTAAGATTGGACTCCGCCCTACTACAACTGCATGCTTCCCGCTAGCTTCTAGACCATAATGCTCCATTATTTTCATAATGGCAGCAGGTGTACACGATGGATATTTACCAAACCCAAGTGCTGTTTGCCCATAGCCAAAGCTAGTAACGCCGTCTACATCTTTGTCAATCTTAATTGCTTCAAATGCTTTTCTTTCATCTATATGACTGGGAACAGGATGCTGTAACAAAATTCCATGAACATCCTTATCGTTATTTAAAGCGTTTATCGTTTCCAATAATTGTTCTGTTGTTGTTTCTTTGTCCAAATGGATTTTTCGTGATTCAATCCCTAATTTTGCACATGCATTACCTTTCATTTTTACATAAGTAGCCGAGGATGAATCATCTCCAACTAGAATGGTTGCTAAGCAAGGTGTTATTCCATTTTGCTTTAGAGTACTTATTCTTCCTTTTAATTCATTCTTTACTGCATTTGCTACTACATTTCCGTCTAAAATTAATTTTTCCGACATGTATATACCTCCTGGTAAATTATAAAAAGAAGTGCGTTTGCGACTCTTTTGCCCAGACGACCGGCTATACATATACACAGCTCCCATATGGTTATTTCCATTTATGTCGTCAGTCACTATGTATTAATAAGTTCATTTGTATCATATCATAGCTTCTTTTGAATTGAAATAATATACCCCATATTCTCAAAGAATTTTAAGACAAGATTTTTTATCTCGCACGATCTTTTTTTATACAAGAAAAAGCCTCCCTAAAACAGTTTTAACTCTGTTTTAGGAAGGCCTTTTATGTATCCATCTTTATGAATACTCTTAGCTATGCATATATTTAAGGACATACACTAATACTTATTAATGGTGTAAATGCCTAAAACAACGAAAGCCCTACCTCTCTTTCATCCTTACGGCTCCTAGGCCGTGCCAGTGTGAATTTAGGGTGAATCGTGCAGAACACAAAAATACATTTCTGAAAAATAATAATGGAAGGATTAATCCGCATTAGGAAGGATTTTAAATGTGTTTTTGAAGATAAATTGGAGTGTAATTGTTATGAATGTTCTTATATAGCTGTTCCGTTTACTTATAAATTTCTTGTTACCTTACACATAATTCTACAAAATTCTGTTTAAACCTCAAATACATACAAGTAACATCATAACTTAGAATTGAATTTAAGTCAACTACACCCTTCCCTATTTTTGTAAAAATGTTAATTAATTGGCTTTCCGAACCCATGTAAACTAACTAAAGAAAACAATCTTGGAATAAACCCACAGGCTGAATACATATCACTTTCCGACGGCTCCACTTTAGCCACGTTAAACTTCCATGTTCACCTGTGGGCTCTCCATATCCAGCCTGCACAGTATTTTTTCCTTTTCTTACATAAGTAAGTAAAAAACAGCTAATACATAAAGAGTATGATTTAAATGATTTATTGCTTAATCAATTTCCCTTCAAACGGTACTGTTGCTTTGTGAATTTCATCTTCTAATTCTGAAGTTAAGGTATTTATTCTTTCATTACTCCACTCATAATAATCTGCCATATACTCTATTACATCTTCTTTAACTTCTTGTACTTTATTAATATCAAATAGTAGCATTCCCGTCCGTCTTAATAGGACATCTGTTGGTGTCATAGCAAATTCGTATTCCATTGCATAACGTATTTTTGCAAATAATACTTGCGAAAGCGCTCCATTATTTTCGACAGTTTGTTTTGCAAGGCTATATACAATGGGAGCATTACTACCATATAGTTTTGCAATTGATTCTGCATCCTTTTTTGAAAGTCCTGCATCCATTCCCTTTGCTACTACGTCTTTAATATATGTTGAAAAACCTTTTGAACCTCCAACTTCCCCTCCTGAGATTGGCAATGATTTTGTCATACAATTATTAAACGTTTTTCCTGATTTCTCTTGCAATCTTCTAGCCACCAAGTCAACAACGGTTTCAGCCATTTTACGATAACCAGTTAGTTTTCCTCCAGCAATCGTAATTAACTTACTTTCCGACTCCCAAATTTCATCTTTTCGCGAAATTTCTGATGGGTCTTTTCCATCTTCCAAAATCAACGGTCTAACTCCAGCCCAGCTTGATTCCACATTCTCTGCTGTAACAGACACAGATGGAAACATAAATTTAATTGCCCCTAGAATATAATCTCTATCCTCTATCGACATAGATGGATGAACTGGATCATCACTATAAAAAGTATCCGTTGTCCCTACATAGGTTTTACCATCTCTAGGAATAGCAAATACCATTCTGCCATCTGGTGTATCAAAATATACAGCTTGTTTTAGTGGGAAAACAGATTGATCGATTACTAAATGTACTCCTTTTGTAAGCTGCAGGGTTTTCCCTTTCTTGCTTCCATCTATGGTTCTTAACGTATCAACCCATGGACCGGTAGCATTCACAATGGTATTTGCATAAATAGGATAAACAGTATCCTCTATTAGATTTCTAACTTCAACACCTTCTATCTTGCCATTATTATCATATAAAAAGTTTTCTACTTTCGTATAATTAATAGCAGTTGCTCCATTATCCACTGCTTTTTTCATTACCTCTACAGTTAAACGACTGTCATCTGTTCGATACTCCACATAGTACCCACCACCTTTAAGACCATCTTTTCTTATTAATGGTTCTTTGGAAAGTGTTTCATCTTTTGAAAGCATTTTTCTACGTTCTGTTTTTTTTACTCCAGCAAGAAAATCATATACTCTTAACCCGATATTTGTTGAAAATTTACCAAAGGTTCCGCCTTGATGTAAAGGAAGAAGCATCCATTCAGGTGTCGTTACATGTGGTCCATTTTCATACACAACTTCTCTTTCCTTCCCTACTTCTGCAACCATTTTCACTTCAAATTGCTTTAAATATCGTAATCCTCCGTGAACTAATTTTGTTGATCTACTAGATGTTCCAGCAGAGAAATCTTGCATTTCTACAAGCGCTACTTCCATTCCTCTAGTTGCTGCATCTAAAGCAATACCGGCACCTGTTATACCACCACCGATTACTAACACATCAAATTTCTTATCCATTAATTGTTGTTCTATTACGTCTCTACTACTTGGCTTTTTTTGCAAAGTAAAAACCTCCCTATGAAGTGAAAACCGTATTGGTACGATTAATGATTTTTTCTATTTGTTATTTGTTTAAATTAGATTGGTTTGAAGAATCAACTTATGCTCTTTCCATTTATTTAAGAATGATATGTAACAATTCTAATTAAACAAAAAGAGACCACAAAGTTACATTATCATTATGATGATAATGCCTTGTGGTCTCTCCGATTCTCCAGACAAAATTATTAACTTAATTTTATTATAACATATTAATCTATATATTCATAGTATTTATATTATTCTAAGAAGCTATATTTCTCATAAATCAGGTGATAATAATTCTTTATTTAAAAGCCATTGTTGCTTTAACAGCTTTCTTCCAGCCCTTATACAAATTTTCTCTTTGGTCTTCCTCCATTTTTGGCTCAAATGAACGATCCAAACTCCATTGTTCAGCAATTTCCTCTTGATCCTTCCAGAAGCCAACTGCTAAACCAGCAAGATAAGCTGCTCCTAAAGCCGTTGTTTCATTTACAACTGGTCTTTCTACAGGAACATTCAATATATCCCCTTGGAATTGCATTAAGAAATTGTTGCGAACAGCTCCACCGTCTGCTCTTAAAGTCTTTACCTGAATTTCTGAGTCAGCTTCCATAGCAGATAGAACATCTCTTGTCTGATACGCAAGAGATTCCAATGTTGCACGAATGAAATGTTCCTTGGTCGTTCCTCTTGTTACACCAAACATTGCTCCTCTTACATCACTATCCCAATAAGGGGTTCCAAGTCCTACAAAAGCAGGTACTAAATAGACTCCATCAGTAGATTCCACTCTGCTTGCATAATCTTCACTATCTTTAGCATCCTTTATTACTCTTAAACCGTCTCTAAGCCATTGGATAGCAGATCCTGCAACAAAAATACTTCCCTCCAACGCATAATGAACTTTCCCATCTATTCCCCATGCAATTGTTGTTAATAGCCCATGATCTGATTTCACTGCTTTTTCACCGGTATTCATTAACATAAAGCAGCCTGTTCCATACGTATTTTTTGCCATCCCAGCTTCAAAGCAAGCCTGACCAAATAAAGCAGCTTGCTGATCTCCTGCTACTCCTGCAATTGGAATTTTGTTCCCAAAGAAATGTCCTTCTACCGTATGTGCATAAACTTCTGAAGATTGTTTTACTTCTGGCAGCATAGATTTTGGAACAGTTAATATTTCAAGCAATTCATCATCCCATTTTAAATCGTAAATGTTAAACATTAATGTACGTGATGCATTTGTATAGTCTGTTACATGCGCTTCTCCACCTGATAATTTCCAGATAAGCCAAGTATCAATCGTCCCAAATAATAAATCTCCATTGTCAGCTTTTTGTCTAGCACCCTCAACATTATCTAGTATCCACTTAACCTTTGTACCTGCAAAATAGGCATCAATTAACAGTCCTGTTTTATCACGGAAAAGTTGATTATAGCCCTGCGCTTTCAATTCCTCGCAAATTCCATTCGTTTGTCTTGACTGCCATACTATCGCATGATAAACAGGAACACCAGTATTCTTATCCCATACTACTGCCGTTTCCCTCTGATTAGTAATACCGATTCCTTCGATTTGTTCTGGCTTAATATCTGATTCGGATAAAACGGTTGCAATAACCGCTAATATCGAACCCCATATTTCATTCGCATTATGCTCGACCCAACCTGGCTTTGGAAAGATTTGCGTAAACTCTTTTTGTGCAACATGCACAATTTCCCCTTTTTTATTAAAAATAATCGCTCTTGAACTTGTTGTTCCTTGATCTAATGACAAAATAAATTTCTCCATGTTTATTCCTCCCCTTATACCAATAGTTACGCTGCCTTTTGATTCATACTCTTACTTTCCTCTTTTGTCATAAAAAATGCAAGCAATAATACTATTGCGTTTATCGCTAATACTACCCAGAAACTAGATAGGATAACGCCTTTAAAAAGATATGTATATACAATTGCAGCTAGTGAACCACCTAGAATTGGACCAACAACTGGTATCCACGCATATCTAAAATTCGATGTCCCTTTTCCTGCAATCGGCAACACAAAATGGGCAATTCTTGGTCCAAGGTCTCGTGCTGGGTTGATTGCATATCCTGTTGTGCCACCTAAAGACATACCAATTACTACAATTAATAAACCTACAGCAATCGGGTTAAGACCTTCAGTAAAACTATTTGCGCCGATAAATAACAATCCTAGAACTAACATAAAAGTTCCAATTAATTCACTTAATAAATTGGAAAAAGTGTGTGGTATCGCAGGACCAGTTGAAAACACTGCTAATTTTGCTCCTGGATCCTTTGTTGCACCCCAATGCGGAAGATAGTGCAGATAAACAATACATGCCCCTAAAAAAGCACCAAACATTTGCGCTAAAATATAGGGTCCTACTTGATTCCATGCAAAATCGCCTGTTATTGCAAGGGCAATCGTAACGGCTGGATTTAGGTGAGCACCACTGATACTTCCAACAGCAAACACACCCATTGTCACAGCTAATCCCCATGCTAAAGTAACAACAATCCAACCACCGCCATTTGAGAACGCCTTCTTTAAATTCCCACCTGCTACGACCCCGCCGCCAAATACAATTAGAATCATTGTTCCAATAACTTCTCCCATAAAAGCAGACATTCTAATCCCCCTTATCATTTTTCACTCCGTTTTTTTAGTTTTACATGTAATCAAAAACAACTACCATTTTATACTAATTTAGAATTGTTTTAAATCACATTTCACTTAAAGTAGAGAGTGATATTGGTTAATAAATGCGCAAAAAAAGGAGAGCACGACAGATAACAGCCAATAATAAATTATGGCTCCCTGCGTGCATCTCCTTTTCTCCTACACAATAAATTAACTTGTAAATTCATTGTAAACGCTTACCATCGAACTGTCAATTATTTTTTTACCATTTATACTATAGAAACAGTATTTATTTATTCCCCTTTGACTTTATCTCTTCCCATAACTCTTTTTTTGAAGTAGTAATACTTGTCGCACCAGCTTCGATTGCTTTTCTAACATCTTCCTTTGTTCGAATCAATCCCCCAGCAAGTATTGGTACATTTATACGTTTTTTAATTTCCGTTATCATCCAAGGCATCATCCCAGGCAGAACTTCAATATAATCCGGATTCGTTCTTTGGACGAGTTTAAGACTTTTCGCTATTGCATGACTATCGAGCAGGAATACCCTTTGAATAGCAACCACATTTTTCTGCTTTGCTTTTAAAATTACCGATGATTTTGTAGAAATAACCCCATAAGGCTTAAATTCCTGACATATAAATTCTGTCCCGAAATCATCACTTTTCAAACCTTGAATTAAATCTACATGATAAATCATTTTCTTATTTGCTTTTTTAGCAAGAAGGCTAATATGCTTTAATTGTGAAATGTGCACCTCCAAAAATACACCAATTTCATAATCACTTTTTAAGAAAGCTTCAAATTCCTTCATATTTGATGATGCAGGTATAATATGCTGATTCATTTTTCTTCCCCCATAATTGACTTTTTCCCTTTATTCAAAACTTAGTAAGCCTGTCTCTCTATATTTACACTATCCCTCTAGAAAAAACATTTATCGCTTTGTTCTAAATTCATATAAACGAAAAGCTAAAATACAAATTGCTGAATAAGCAATCCCTATCGAATATCCGCCTACTACATCCGTCGGATAATGGACGCCTAAATATATTCTACTAACACCAATGAGAACGATAAAAAGACAAGCAATAATATATGCTATAATTTTGCTCCCAGTCGATTTCACTATATGTATACATAGATAGGCACATGAGCCAAAAAATATAAGGGAGCCCATCGAGTGTCCACTTGGGAAACTATAGCCTTTCTCTATTATAACAGGCAAAATATCTGGACGCTCTCTTTTAAAAAACCATTTAAGCAGTTTATTTAAGAGTGCACCTAAACCATTTGCGGTAATAAAAAAGATTGCTAAAGCATATTTTTTCCTCCATAACAAAAGAATCGTAATTATTAATATCGCAGTTGTTATAAAAGATACGGACCCTAAAAAAGTCACTCGTTCTACCCATATTGTTAAATCCTCTGAAATATATGACTGAATAAAATCGATAATTGTATTGTCAAATGATAGGATATCCGAACTACTAACTAGCTTTGCGATCACATAAAAAATGCTACTAAAAACAAGGATAATAGCAATCATCATCATTATATATTTTAAAGTTATTTTTCTTTCCATATAAACTCCTCGCTATTTCTTAGGTGAAAGCTTGGTTAATCCAAGCTTTCCCCTTTCACTTTTCAAGCTTCTTTAGCCACTTTCTTTCTTGTTGTCTTCTTCTTCTTTTCTTCGATTTTTTGGGGCTTTGTATTATCAATCGAAGCTTGGAGTGCAGCCATTAAATCCATGACATTCGATTTTTGTTGCTTATCTGTACCTGTAACTACTTCTTCACCGGCTTTTTTCGCTTCAATTAATTCAAGAAGAGCTGTTCTATATTCATCCGTGTATTTATCTGGTGTAAATTCTGTTGTTAATTGATCGATTAATAAAATGGCTGTTTCTAATTCTTTTTTCTCTATTTGATTAACGGCCGGTACATTTGGAACATCTTCCACCTTGCGCACTTCATCTGGAAAGTGAATAGTCTCCATCACGAGTGTATTTTCATAAACGCGAATAATCGCTAACTGCTCCTTCGAACGAATAATGATTTTTGCTATACCAACTTTACCTGTTTCAAGTAAAGCTTGTCTTAATAATGCGTATGCCTTATTCCCACCCTCACCTGAAGACATATAATAACACTTTTCAAAATAAATGGGATCAATTTCTTCCATTTTCACAAAATCAATAATCTCTACTGATTTATCCTCATTTTCTTTGCGAAGTTTTTCCAAATCTTCTTCATCAAGCACTACATATTTTCCTTTTGCATATTCATATGCCTTCACAATTTCTTCTGGCCCAACTTCTTTTTCACAAGCAGAGCATTTCTTTTCATATTTAATTGGCGCATGACACGCTTTATGAAGCGTTCTTAACTTAATATCTTTATCCTCAATTGCAGAATGTAATTTAATCGGTATACTCACTAGTCCAAAGCTTATATTTCCTTTCCACATTGTATGCATAGTTTATCTCCATTCTCTTTTAGTTCCATCTTTTCGATAATGCATTGAAAAATAAGCAAAATGAATCATCTTTGTACCTATTATTACATTGTGTTTCCCTGTGTTTTTCATACCATTTAATTATTGGTAGTACACATCATTCATACCTAGCAGCATCACAAGGTAATACTATTATTATGGAATGATTATTAGGAGGATAAACTTATGTATACAGCTTCATTTTTTATAAGTAATTATCATAAAAAAACAGAGAGCTTTGGCGTTAGCGTCCGATTAAATAAGGAAATCATAGCTGTTGGCTCCTTTAAAAAAGGGTTAAAAGAAGAGGAAAAAACCGCCCTGTTAGATATCATAAAAGAACATTACAAGGATCAAGACGAAGACTTTTACCATATGGATCCAGGAATTTGTGTTGAACTACATTTTGCCTCATTTAAAAACCAAAAATTAATCAATCCTGTTTTCTCTAAATTTTTATTTAATCAAAATTGGCAAGAATGTACATTAGAACATTTACTTGCATCAGATAGTACTACAGTCACGCATCCTGACAAACCCCTTTTTCCCGATTTGAATATAACGAAACTTGATTATATTTTTTATTTAAAGGAGGTAAGTCCTTATTTCCTACCATTTTTAAAAAATAGGTTATTGACAACCATTCGCTTTCCCCATGGTATGTTTGGGGAATCATTTTATCAAAAACAATGCCCAGATTATGCTCCTACCTTTATTGAAACATATAGAAAGGAGGACATTGAATATATTGTTTGCAATAATATAGAAACTCTTTTATGGTTGGGAAATCAATTAGCATTTGAATTCCATATCCCATTTGAAACAATCTATTCAAATAGCATGCCTTCAGAAATTGTGTTTGACCTTGACCCACCTTCAAGTAACCATTTTCATATGGCAATTGAAGCAGCAAAAGTTCTGCAAAAAATTCTTGATCGATTACAACTACTGTCCTTTTTAAAAATTTCCGGTAATAAAGGCATTCAGGTCTATTTGCCACTTCCTGAAAAAACATTCTCTTACGAGGAAGTGCGGCTTTTCACAGAATTTATTGCGCATTATATGATAGAAGAGAAACCAGAACTCTTCACAATTGAACGATTAAAAAAGAATCGAAAAAACAGATTATACATTGACTATATCCAGCATAGTGAAGGAAAAACGATTATTTCCCCTTATTCTATTCGCGGAAACAAAGGAGGATATGTTGCATGTCCAATCGAATGGAAGGAACTAACAAATAATTTACACCCTAGTCAATTTTCTATGACAGTTGTCCTTCAAAGATTGGAAAAAGGGATAAATCCTTTTTCTACTTATTTTGAAGCAAAAGAAAAACAGCCATTTCGTCAAGTTCTCGATGTATTAACTAAAACGCAAAAATAACAAAGGGAGTTTCCTCGATTAGGTCAACTCCCTATTCCTATTATTCCAGTTTACATTCTTCAATAGGGACAGTAACAAATGATTCTATTACTGGATGTCTTAATGTTCTGCCATCCGTCCATTCTAGAAAGGAAATTTTCACAGTTAGTGCCGGCCTTAACCATACACCATCCTTCACATCAATTGAATGAAAGAATGGATTGTCTTTGATTACGATTTCTTCAATTGCTTTTGTAATTGCTCTCCAGTCCTTTGCAGTTAATTTTCCAGAACCTGCACTTCCTATATATATTAAATTACCTACCTTATCAAAAAGGCCAAGATGAAGGGAATGGACAGTCTTATTTTTCAATGTAACTCCACCTACAACAGCGATAAGATCTTGTTCCTTTTTCCGCTTTCTCCATCTTGCATCCTTTCCGTCTAATACATATGTACTTTCCAGGTCCTTACAGACAATTCCTTCGAGGTGATGCTCCTCGCAAACCTTAAATAAACCATCTGTATCCGAAAAACTTTCTACAAGACGAATTACTTCATTTTCTATAATGCTTTCTTGTAGAATACACTGTCTTTCATGTAGCGGCTTGTCTAATAGCCATTGGTCATCCGCATAAAGTATATCAAAAATCATATATGTTATCGGAACTTCTTCCTGCAATCGATTCACTCTCGCTACATTTCTAACACGATCACGCTTCATTACTTCATAAAAGGAAGGCTTCCCATCTTGAAAAGCAATCACTTCCCCATCTAATATACAATTTTTAAGTCGAATATAAGAGCTTGTTTGAAGGAGCTCTGGATATTGTTGCGTTCTTTCGTTTTTCTTTCTGTTAAATAATAGTGTTTTATCTCCGTCGTAATAGGTGATTATCCTTGTACCATCCCATTTCACCTGGGCAATCCACTGATCACCTTTTGGAATGACATCTGTTAAAATTGGTTCAAATGGCTTTATTGGCTTCATTTATTTTATCCTTTTGCTGTTTTCTGAACGATTGTTGCTTTTTCAATAGGAAATTAAATGGATTAGAAATACGGAACAGCCTGAATACTCGTATACACCAAAGGAATTAGCGAGTGGAGAAGCGCTAGTGATGCCTGTGGAGGATTAAGCATTTCCCCATGGGAAGCGAAGTGTATTTAGGAAGCGGGTCATAGCAACAAATTTTTGAAAACAGCCTATCCTTTTTATTCTTACCATTTACTAATAGATAAATAATATACAGTAATATTCATATTCATTTAGAGTTTTAATTAATCCATTTGAGATGATGAGACCATCATTCAGCTTAATGGATTAAGAAGAGGAAAAAGCTCCTTACAAAATGTCTAAGAATTCTATTTTGAGGTGCTTTTCTTAAAATATGTGCCGATTTGACAGTGGCGAGTGGCGTGGGAATCGTTATTGGTATCTAAAATGGAAAATCCTTATTTATATAAAGCCTCACCACATACTTTTAATACGGTTCACCGTCATGCATTAAAATGAGGTTCTCTTGGACTCACTCCCTTTTAAATAAGGTGTTTTGTCCTGAGTCGAGTCACCGGCAAATGGAAAATAAGCGGAAGTTTTCCGGTTAAATGCAGAATGATGCTTGTTTTGGGGTAAATAAGGGAAGGTATTCCGATTATGCAAAGCAAAAGCTCCCTTTTTCGTATTTTTTGTGGCAATAGGCGGAATCTCTCCGTCTATTTAAGCCTTTTTTAATAATAATTACTAAATAAGCGAAATTTTTCCGTCTATTTTTCAACTTAGGTACTTTGCCTTCTCCCTCTACCGATAAGTACGAACCTTCAATACTCAAAACGGCATTACGAATGACAGAAGACTTGACATGATTGCTATGCCAAAGGTCAAAATCCATCACGCATCTCACCACAAAATTATATTTTTCAATATGTGTTCTCAAATGTTCTGCAATTTTTGGGTCATCCTCAACAATCATAATTTTTTGCATCATTATTCACTCCTTGTATCAGATACCATTATGGCACAATAGGCTTAAAGTCAGCCATATTTATCTCGTTACTGTCCATTAGCAAATTCAATAATAATAAAAAACCAACACTATCCCTCTTTCTTCCGCCTTACTTTATGCAAGAAAAAAGGTCAGTACGTATTATAACGAAATGTGACTTCGTTATAATACGCCTAACCTTTTCATCCGATACTTATTGGAGCATACTATTCGATCTTTTACTTTAAATGATCCTCTACATATTTTTTTGCATCATCTTGTAGTTTCTTATATTGAATAGCTTCTTCTTCGTAATAAGTCTTTTCTCCAACCTCGAAGCTTTCAATTGCATCCCAATCTATAGATACCACTGCATGAAAAACATAAGTGGCATTTCCAATTAAATCAATTCGATATTGATTATCTTGATGATGAACATAACAACGAACTTTTCCACCATTATTATATACATCAACATAGCGATTTTCTTCGTTATAACCATTTAATATGGATACAAGAGTTGATGCACTCATAGCGGTTCCACATGCATTAGTGAAGCCAACTCCTCTTTCATATGTTCGAACATAAATACTACCTTTTTCTAATATCGAAACAAAGCTAACATTAACTCCGTCTGGAAAATATTCATTTGCACCATTCACATATTTACTTAATATTTCTTGTACATTAGAATCAAGAACATCCTTATTCACAATGGTAATTAAATGCGGATTTGGTACTGCTAAAGCAGTAAATAGCAAATCTTCATGCAGTCCTGGAATTTTCTCATTCAGTAGTGTATCTGTTTCTACATACAATGGAAGATCTTTAGTTTGAAAGGAAACGGGTGATATTTCTACCAAATAGGTAGGAATATTAGGATAAATTTCTGCTTCATTTTTCACTTCTAAATTAGCTTTCATCGTTTCAATCAAAGCCTCTTCCACTTGAAGCAATTCACATACATAACGAGCAACACAACGAATGCCATTTCCACACATAGATGCCTCTGATCCATCTGCGTTAAACACTCTCATTCTTGCATCAGCTACTTGACTTGGCATTACATAAAGGATTCCATCTGCACCTAAGGAAGATGTTCTGTTGCATAGTGCTTTAGCTAATTCTGCTCTTTCTTCTTCTGAAAATTGATAAGCATCTGAAATCTCATCTATAATTAAAAAATCATTTCCACTACCATGACATTTTGTAATTTTAATATTCATTTTCCCAATTCCTCCAAGATAATTTCAATCTTCTTTCATTTTACTGTTCCTGTTCCTAACCTGCAATCAATTCTTACTATTATAAAAAATGAATAATAACAAAAAAGCCTTAACAACTTTTTAGTAATGTCGTTAAGGCTTCATATAAATGGTCACCCTGATGCTTCCATCTAAATACCGTTAGCTGCTAATAGGGGGAAAATTCATTTTTTTCTATAGGCTGTTTTCTAAAAGATTGTTGCTATCTCAATAGAAAAAATCAATTAATGAGGATATCTGAGCAGCCTGAATACACGTAGACTCCCTCCGGAAAAGTTGATATACCAACGTTTGTAGTTGATTATTTGTGAAATAAAAAATTTTTTTTAAACTTATTTCAGACTTATCACAGGTGGTTTTGCCCATTATTTTAAATAACTGGAAAATAAGAGGACGCTACGCTAGAGTCAATAGGAATTAATTAACAAATGTACATTATTCGATGCACTTTGGTCTCTACTATTCTTATGAGAACGTACCCTCCCATGTCTCTTAGCGTCGCGCGCTTACATTCCTTCGTTTGGTCTCATCATAAGGTAGAGGCTGGCATTCTGCTCCTGTATGGACTCTAAGTCGTATGTCTTTTTATAAGCCAGCTATTGTGTCATCTTGTGAATAACTGTTTAATTAAGCTCTACCTTGGATAAGTTTGGGTTGGAGTACGGAAAGATCCTTTCTCATCCGTTCTCCATCAAATAAAACTTTATGGTGACTTAACCCATGAAAAACTTTCAATAGTTTACTACAGAGTATAACAAGTGCCTCTTTTTTCTTTAGTGGATTATTTGTCCTAGTAATATAATATTGATATAAATCGTGAAAGACCTTATTGTTTCGGATTAAAGGTAGTACTGCCCGATAGAGAAGAGATCGTAGCTTTCTTCTTCCTCGCTTTGAAAGACTTTTTCGACCAATATACTCTCCAGAAGAATTATCTCGTAATGTTAATCCCGCTAATTTTATGAGCTGGCGTGGATGTTGATAGTTCTGGAGAGATCCTACTTCTGACAGTAAATCAATCACTGTCTCTTCCCCAATACCTGGAACCGATAAGAGATAGTGGAATTCTGCTAGGTTTTCCACCATTTCTTTTAACTCTTGATTCACTATTTCTAACTGATTTGTATATAGTTCATATTTTTGTATCAACATAACAATTTCCATTCGTGCCATTTCAACGCCTTCTTTTAAGCCGATGGATTGTTCTGCAGCCTTTATTAACTTGGCTATTTTGGGTCTTGCTGGATAGGCAAGATGTTCTTTATCTCGGTAGAAAGTGATCAACTCTTCTACTTCCCGTCCTACTAAGTCTACTGGTAAAGGCGTCTGTTTTAACACCGCACAGGCATTCTTTCCTAACTCTTTAAAAGCAGTATGAAATTCAGGGAAATACCGGTCTGTCCATCGAATGATCTGGTTTTTTACTTTCGCTATTTCTTTCTTCACACTCCCCCGAATAGAAGATCCTTGTCTAAGTTCTGCTTCTATTCCTTCCAGCTTGCGAATGTGACTAAAATAGCCGTTTGTGATTAATTTGGCAATAACTCTCGCATCTTTCTTATCATTCTTAGTTTGGAGATTGTCATCCAATTCCTTCGATCGTTTTACATGTAAGGGATTGACAATGACGTAACGAATGCCTTTGGAGGCAAGAAATGCAGCGAGATTCATCCAATAATGACCAGTAGGTTCAAAACCAATCAAAAGATCCTTTTTTTGATGTTTTTTCAACAATTGATGTAAGTGAATATAAAATTGTTGAAAGCCTTGATTAGACTGTTGGACGGAGAATGATTTACTTAATTCCCGTCCTCTATCATCCACTGCACAAGCATAATGAGTTCTTTTGGCTATATCAATGCCCAAGATAAGAGTAGAATTAGTGACTTGATTTATTCGTTGATTACGATTATTATTCATAGTAGATTCTCCTTGATGCGTATTGATTGGCGTTGATACATGCATCATATCGGAGGATCTTTTTTTATGCAAGCCCCTAAAACTAACCTCACAGGAATGCTCCTGTGGGATTAGCGAGACAGCCTGAGACCCTGCAGGCGGAAGCAGACCGCGGCTCAGCGCGAGCCCCACGGAAAGCGGAGTGTATTCAGGCTGCGGCTCATAGCAACAAACTTTACGAAAACAGCCTTTCTATAAAAAGCTTGAACTTAATTAAGAGGATATATCAACATTATAAATAATCATCATCCAAAAGCTTCTTTGCCCACGAAATGGATTCTGCATATACTTTAAATAATTCTTTTTCCGGAATATTTAAGTCTTTACAACCATGACCAATACTTGTCCAGTCAGCCGTTTCCGCAGCAATTACCAATTGAAGCACATCTCGTTGGATATTTTTCTCTCCTGATAATGCTTGAACAATCGTTTCATCTAATGGTAAATCGGAAAGAATCTCTTTCCTCTCTCTATTCATAATAGTATCCATAAGAGAAAACATTCCTGTTAAAAAAAAACTGCCATATTCCAATCTTCCTGGAATTAGCTTTGCTACCGATTCACACATTTTGGAACGGATTAAACAATTATGCATAACTTCAAAAGAGATACCATTCTTCCAATTATTTTCACGAATAGTTAGGATGTAAATCCATTTTTGAAGCTCTATAAGCCCAATATAAATAATGGCATGTTTAATACTAGTCACTTTTTGTTTCATCCCATAACCTAGTGTATTTATTAATTTTAATAGTTTATAGGACAAGGATATATCCTGTTCAATTAATTTTGATATACGATCAATATTTGGACTTTCATCATTCAACAGTTCCAATATTTTGAAATACGTATGAATATAAATTGGCACATCATGAGAAGTCATAATCAACGGTCTTGAAAAATAGTAGCCTTGAAAATAATGATAGCCACTGTTTTTAGCTTGTTCATAATCCTCTCTCGTTTCAAGTTTTTCAGCAATCAATTCAATTTCATGTTTTTTTGCCAACGTTTCCAATTCTGTCCGTAGCTCCATTGTCGTTTGCTGGAAATCGACTTTAATCATATCTGCTAGTAGTAATAACGAGTAGGAGTATCGATTGCTTTTGTCAAAAATAAAATCATCTAAGGCTAATTTATAGCCTAATTGTTTAAGTTCTAAACAAATATCGATTATTTTTTGACTAGGGATAACTGTTTCTAGAATTTCTATTACAATATCCCTTGGTTGAAAATATGTAGGTAGCCTTAATTCTAATAAATTTTCTGTAAAATTAATGAAACAAGGCTTTCCATCTGACAGTTTATCCATTCCAATATTAAAGAAACTATTAATAAGGACGTCCGTAGTCGCCTGATCACCATTCACATTTGGAAATGAATTGATATTATTCTGTCTATAAAGTAATTCATATCCATAAACTTCTTCCATTCGATTAAATAGTGGCTGTCTCGCCACAAAAACTTCCATTCCTTTACCTCCGTCAATCTATTTATTGTCATTTTAATAAATTTACAAGCAGAAGGTTGTCGAACCTTGAGTGTTAGATAACAAATTTTATCGATTTAATTGTCTTATTTTGATTTATTTTAGGGGTATCTAAGTTGCAGTTTATAAATGATGATAAGAACCATCCTTTATGATGGCTTTTAGTATGTATACTAACAAGCCATCATAAAGAAGAAATACCTTCTAACATAAAGGATGGAACTTTGTCTTTGATTAATGTGTATATTGAAGAACAAAATTAATCAAAAACAGTGAGGATATAAAATACAAAGGTAGTGAAACTTCTTTCGCTTTACCTAATGCTATTTTCAAAATTGGGTAAAGAATAAATCCTATTGCCATCCCATCAGCGATACTGTAGGTAAATGGAATCATGGCGATAATAAAGAAACTCGGAAAACTTTCACTTAAATCCTTTAAATCCAGGTTACGGATATTTTGTAGCATTAATCCTCCAATAATAATTAAAATCGGCGCTATAGCACTGTCTGAAATTAACTTAATGACAGGGATAATAAACGCAGAACAAAGAAATAAAATTCCTGTTGTTACCGCTGTCAACCCAGTTCTTCCACCTGCAGTCATACTTGCAGAGCTTTCCACTGTTGCTACAGTTGGACTTGTGCCAAAAAAACTGGAAAGAAATACAGAAATAGAATTAGCTCGAAAAGCTTTTGTAAAACGTTCTGGTCTATTAATATTTTGCACATGATTATTTACCAGTCCAATATTCTCAAAAACAAGCACCATTGTTAGAGAAAATACAGCAATCCAGAATGGAATCGTTAGTAGTTTATCAAAAGACATATGGCCAAACACATTTAAATACTCTTCAACATGAATAGCTTGACTATTTCCGCCACTAAAATCAATTAAGCCAAATCCCCAAGCAATGAGTGTCCCAACAATAATCGTAATAAGGAAGTTTCCTTTCACATTTCTTAAAAATAAAACAATACTTATTAAAAATGTGATTACCGTTGCTAATACATGTAAATCATTAAAAGACCCCAATGCAATAATGGAATTTGTTCCTCTTTCTACAATCCCGCCTTTTTCCAAACCAATTAACATTAGAAATAGACCTAATCCAACCGTAATCGATTCTTTTAAAGAAACGGGGATGGAGTCACTCACAATCTTAGCTAGTTTCGTAAAGGCAACAATCATAAACAGAATGCCTGAGACAAATACTACTGCCAAAGCTTCTTGCCAAGTCAAATCCATTGATTTTACAATCGTATAAGAAAATAAAGCATTTATGCCCATACCAGGAACAAGCAAAACTGGGACATTTCCGTAAAACCCCATTAAAAAACAACCTACAACAGAAGTAAGAATGGTTGCAATTATTGCAGCTTCTAACGGAATTCCTGCTTCTGCCAAAATTAACGAATTTACTACCACAATGTATACGACTGTGAAAAATCCAATAATCCCTGCCAGTACTTCCCTTTTAATGGTTGTTTGGCTTTCCTTTAGCTGAAAAAATGAAAAAATATAATCTTTCATCTGAAATACCTATTTAGTTATAGCCCTCTCCCTACCCGCTTCCCCTAAACACAAGAAAATCCTGTCAGAAATTGACATGACTTTTATCATTTACTAGGGTAGCCACAAGAATTTATGATAGCAGATTACCATTACTTTGCCAATATTTTTTAGGATAAAATACTTACTTTTTCCTACTTTTCTCTTTTTGTTATTCTATTTCATAGTAAATTATTCTTATACGGCAATTTGTTTCAAGTAAGTGAAACTTTTTCCATCCTCCATACGTCCATTTGAGAAATTAATGATTTGTATAAGCAAATATTTTTGTCAGTAAAGCATAAAGATGAATTACTTCTTTATCAGACGCATGATGATCAATTGTCAATAAAGGTAAATTGGGATCCATAAAACGCTTTGACCATTCTTTTGGCATCCACCCTTTTCTCAAATGTGCTATAACATATCCATCTTTCTTCTTAAAATGATATTCCATTTGTCCAAAGCTTTTTTTCATCACAATAGAATGATCACCATATAAAAAAGTCCTTAATGAACTTCTTCTTGTTTTCTGTTCTATTATTTTACTAATTATTTTTTTATCCTTATTTTTTATCTCTATCTTTTTTCTTTTTATCGTAAAAGTATATTGAAGCTCGTCGTTTGTGTTATAAAACCCATATGATTTTGTATGAAATCGATCAAAGATAAATGGAAGATACCAGCGAACTACCGAAAATCTTTCGTCTTTAATTTCTCCAATCTCAATCCCGTCCCTATCGAAGACAATCATACGTAACGATGGTGCTGGAAGAAATGATAAAACAACTGTCTTCGTTTTTAAAATCGATTTTATTTGACCATGTTCAAGTAATGTATCCATTCTTTCAAATCTTCGTTTATGTAAGTAATACTGACTATAGCAAGTCACACTATAACATCCAAATGGCATTAAAAGTAAAAAATATGTAATACTAGAATGACTAAAAATAAACAGCACAGTGAAAAGAAACATTGGTATGCAACTAAATAAACTAGCATTTAAGGCTGAAACGGCTGTATATTTGTAATATTTTTCTATATTCATAACGAAAGCTCCTTCATTTCCATTCTTATCACAAGAAAGAATTGTGAGTTTGTGCGTATTTTAAATCTTTAGTATCTATTCTATTAATTTCCATACAAATCTATGATTAATTGGAGGAGACTTTTTTGAAAAAAATAATTTTTATTCTATTAACCTACCTACTATTTTTATTTTCTACCTATATAGTCCTTACCTATATGCAAATTAATAAGGCGGCATCTATGAGCCCACCAAATGACGTACCTTATTTGATTGTATTAGGAGCAAAGGTAAATGGAAATCAGCTTTCGAAGGCCCTTCTTTATCGAGCAGAAACAGCTTTAAACTATTGGGAAAATAACCAATCGACAATAATAGTGGTAACAGGAGGACAAGGGAAAGGTGAGGATATGACAGAAGCATCTGCCTTAATGCATTATTTTATGGAGAACGGAGTCCCAGAAGATCGTATTCTTATAGAGGATCAATCCATAAGCACCTATGAAAACTTACTATTTACAAAGGAGCTATTTTCCGTTAAGGAAGCGGTTATCGTGAGTAATGATTTCCATTTATATAGAGCAATAGAAATGGCAAGAACACTTAAAATAACAGCATATCCCCTAGCTGCAAATACACCAAAATCAGTAAAGTTCGTATTATATTTAAGGGAATATGCTGCTATTCTTAAAATGCATGTAACACTATAGTCAAATGGACTATTTAATAAAACGAATTGTTAATGGAATATGGTACTCTAGTCCTTCATAGGATTTTATTGCTGCGATAATTGTAAATACAAAAGCCATTATACCAATAATAGGTAAAATAACCATTCCTATAATGATAAATACAAGAATCCAGGCAATAAAGGAATAAATCGCATAAGAAATTAAGAAATTGAAATATTCTTTCCCATGATAATTAACAAAAGGAGAATCCTTTTTCACGAGCCAAATAATTAATGGTCCGATAAAAGTAGTAAAGAAACTAGATACGTAAATCAACATTGCAAAAATTCTATCATCTGTTGATGATACATCTTTTTTGAAATCCATTAGAAACCTCCAAATAGTAATAATAATTGCTATATTATTATATACGATTGATTAAATGAAATGTTTCATTTTCATTTAATATTTGTCCGATTATGTAAAATATGCTTTCTTACTAAAATAACTATTTATTTTCCTTTTTCTTTACAATTGTTCATAAATTTTTTACATTTTGTTTGTATTTTCCTATTTTCAATTTCAACGTAATTTTGTATGATATAGAAAAGTAATTTGTTATCATGAGATAATAATAAAAGATGGGAAGGCAAATGGTGCGCCACCGTATTGGTTCTAGTGGGTTCGATTCCCACCCCGAAATTTTTTTTCAAATGGATTAAAAATTTCGAGGGTGGACTTTTCTTTGTCTGGAGTTAATTCTGCCCTCAAATATGGAGGGATTATTATGTTAAAGAAAAGAGATCTTGAGGAATGCCAAGCATTATATCCTTTAATGACGCATCCTGATGTCTTTCCATTTGTTCGTCAGAAACCTAATTCTTATGAAGAATACCTCTTTCTAACCAAACAAACAATGGAAGCAGAAGAAAGAGGAGAGCTAATTTCAAGAACTATATTGGATGAATGGCAAAATCCGATTGGTACAATTAGTTTATATGATCTTAATGAAAATATTGGTTTTCTTGGTACATGGTTAGGGAAACCCTATCATGGAAAAGGATATAATAAATTAGCAAAGGAACTATTCTTTTCGGAAGCGTTCTTTGAACTAAATATTGATAGCATATTAATGCGAATTAGAAGCAATAATACCCGTTCACTAAAAGCTGCTGAAAAGCTTCCTTATGCCATTTCTGCCAATGAAACAAGGAGTAACCTTTTACAAGCATTAAATAGTACTGGTATTACTTATCAACTATTTGAAATTCCTAAAGATTTATTTACTCTTTATACTTTACGTCAAACTAATGAAGAGAGTACAAATGATCTCAGAGAGGCGTAAATACATTAGCCAACTTCCAATAACCTAATAAGATCAGTGATAGCAAATATCTATCCACTGATCTTATTTCATTTTTTGCTTATTTTGCTCTGTATATCTTTCATTCTGTGTGAATACTAAAAAAAAGAACCTTTAAGCATATACCTTAAAGATCCTTCGTCTGTTTAAAATTTATTACTTATTCTTCCTATAGTGTTGATAATTCTTATTCCCACCAGATAAATTATAGATGTCGGTGAATCCCAAATTGCGTAAAACATTTTGTGCGGCATTTCCTGTCACACCACTATTACAATACGTTATGGTAGGTAAGTTCGGATTAATTTCCTTCGATTTTTCACGCAACTCTCCAAGAGGTATGTTAATGGCACTTTCCACACATGAAACTTGATATTGTTTTGTAGCACGTGTATCAATGACCTGAATTTCTTCCCCTTTTTCCATTCTATCAGTTAACTCACTAGGTGTAATTAATTTATTTTTCTTCTCAATAGCATTCTGTAGCGCCATTCCAGTATACATAACCGGATCTTTTGTTGTACTAAATGGTGGTGCATAAGCAAGATCAAGATGAAATAAATCTTCCGCTTTCGCTTTAAATGTAATTGCTGTTACAAAAACATCAATTCGCTTATCCACCCCTTCTTGTCCAACTATTTGTACACCTAATATTCTACCTGTTTTTCTATCTGCAATTGCCTTAATGATCAATTCTTTTCCACCAAGATACTCTGCTCTAGCAGGCTTGATATTATGTAATATTTCAATATCATATCCTTCTTCCAATGCTTCCGTTTCATTCATACCAGTTTGTCCAACAGCTAAGTCAAAAACGCGAAGAATACCTGTGCCTAAAATGCCTCGATGTTCTAATGTTCCACCTGTTATTACATCTCCAGCTATCCTTCCCATTTTATTGGCCGTACTACCTAATGGACGATATAGTGGTTTCCCCGTTATTAAGGAATAACTTTCTGCAACATCTCCTACAGCATATACATCTGGTATATTCGTTTGCATTTTACTATTTACAACGATAGCGCCTGATTGACCAATATTCACGCCCATTTTCTTTGCTAATTGGGTATTAGGACGGACACCTATTGCTAAAATGACCATATCTGTTTTCATTACTCTTCCTGATTTTGTGTATATTTCCTTTTCATTTATAGCAGATACTTCCTCGTTTAAAACGAGATTTACCCCTTTTTTTACTAGGTGCTCCTCTACACGTGAAGCTATATCTTTATCTAGATGGGACATAACTTGATTACTTCTTTGTACTAACGTTACATCTAATCCTCTAATTTTAAGCTGCTCTGCCATTTCTAAGCCTATATATCCTGCCCCAATAATCGTTACTTTTTTCGGCTGCATCTGTTTTATAAATTGATCAATAGCTGCTGTATTTTGAATGGTTCGAACTTGAAAAACATGTTTTTTCTCTACCCCATTAATTGCAGGAGTAATTGGTGATGCCCCAGTCGCAAATACTAATACATCATAGTCATCCTCTTTTACTTCATTTGTTTCTAAGTTTTTCACTTGTATTTTTTTTTGATCTGCATCGATTGTGGTCACTTCATGTCGGATAAAAATATCTACATTATATCTTTTTTTAAACCAAGCTGGATTTCTTGGTGTTAACGTTTCTAATTCCTCAATTTCTCCACCTAAGAAATAAGGAATACCACAAACAGAATAGGATATATCATAATCAGCATTATAAAGGGTGATATCCGCATTTTCGTCATTTCTACGTGCTTTTGCTGCTACTGATGTACCGGCTGCTACAGAGCCAATAATGATAATTTTCATGTTATCCTCCTAGGACAATAAATTGATTTATCTCTTTAAATCTCTTTTATTATGAAAAATAATAACTTGCCTCCCTAGGATAGGAAAGAAAGCCACAAATATAAGCCAATTAAAGTAATGAAAAGGGTAGGAATAGTTAAGATAATTCCTGTTTTAAAATAGGTTCCCCATGAAATCTTCACACCCTTTTGAGATAGTACATGAAGCCATAATAAAGTTGCTAATGAACCGATCGGTGTAATTTTAGGTCCTAAATCAGAGCCAATTATATTAGCATATATTAACCCTTCTTTTATTATTCCTGTTGCATTTGTATCTGCTATTGCTAGAGCATCGATAAGAACGGTTGGCATATTATTCATAATGGAAGATATAATAGCAGCAAGGAATCCCATTCCCAAAGTCGCAACAAACAATCCCTGATCTGCCGCTCCTTGTATAACAGTTGAAAGCAGACTAGTTAATCCAACATTACGAAGACTATAGATGACAACATACATTCCAATTGAAAAGAAAACGATTGCCCATGGTGCTCCCTTCATGACATTCTTAATAGATACTGCTTGACTTCTTCTTGCAAAAATAAGAAAAATGATTGCGATAATCCCTGCAACAAACGATACAGGAATGGCTAAAAATTCACTACCAAAATAACCAATAAGTAAGACGGTTAAGATTATCCAAGAAATGCGGAACATTTTTTGATCTTTAATCGCTTCTACTGGAGCCCTTAAATGGCTTAAATCATACGTCTTTGGAATTCTCTTACGGAAGTATAGATATAACACAAAGATACTTGCTATTAAAGAGAACATATTAGGAATTATCATTCTTGATGCGTATTCAACAAATCCTATCCCAAAGAAGTCAGCCGAAACAATATTAACTAAATTACTTACTACTAAAGGCAAGGATGTGGTATCCGCAATAAATCCACTTGCCATGATAAATGGAAAAACCATTTTTTCTTCAAGCTTTAATGCACGTACCATTGCTAAAACGATTGGTGTCAAAATAAGCGCGGCCCCATCATTTGCAAAAAGTGCTGCAACGATTGCTCCTAATAGAGAAACATATATAAACATTTTAAGCCCGTTGCCATTCGCAACTCGAGCCATATGAAGTGCGGCCCATTCAAAAAATCCAATTTCATCTAATATTAATGAGATTATTATAATGGCGATGAATGCAAGTGTAGCATTCCAAACAATCCCAGTTACATCTACAACATCATTAAAATCAACTACACCTACCAGTAATGCTAATATTGCTCCCCCACAAGCAGACCATCCTATGGAAAGGTTTTTCGGCTGCCAAATAACCAAAGTTAATGTTAATAAAAAAATAATAATTGCCAAAATTGTATGTAGCAAATTGTAAACCTCCATTAATCACAGATAATTCTAAATCCTCTTTCGTCTAATCCATCGATTTTTTCACGCTGACTTGGAATGCGCTTCAATAGATCTTTTATTATTTCGTAATAGTCACTTTCATTATTTAATGAATAAAAAACCCACTGACCTTTCTTTTGTTCTTTTACAATTCCCAAATCTCTCATTTTACGAAGATGCTGACTGATTGCTGGTTGTGACATATTAAAAATTTCTACAAATTCACATACACAGCATTCTTGTTCAGACAGTAAGCTTACGATAGCAAGTCTTGTTTTATCACCTAATAGTTTTAAAGCACTTGCTACGTCTATTAAAGATAGTTCTTTTAAAGATTGGTCTTTTTCACTCATTTTTATCCTCCTCTCTATACATTTTCCATTACATAAGCAAATAATTATATTCTTATATATTATCAGTGAGAAAAAGTTACTGTCAATGAAATTACACTTTTTCTTCCTAATAAATATATCTTACTTTACATGCAATTTATAAATACTCTTGTATAAACCACTTTTTTGCAAATAATTTAGAAGTTTCCGTTTCTATCTTTTCCTTCATTCTCTCTATCTATGGTATAATACGAAACGTTATTGTGAAGAAAGAGGACAAATAGATGAAACAAACAAATTCAATAAATCAAAAGTTATCACAAATGATTGTTATCTTAATGCCTGTTCTTGTTACACAGGTCGGAATTTTTGCATTAAGCTTTTTTGATACGACTATGTCTGGACATTATAGTCCCGTTGACTTAGCAGGGGTTGCTGTCGGTAGTTCCTTATGGACACCCATCTATACCGGACTAAGTGGGATCCTTCTCGCTTTACCTCCCATCGTGTCACAATTAATGGGGAGAAATGAACAAAAAGTGGTACGGTTTTCTGTTATCCAAGCAGCATATCTATCATTTAGTATGGCTGTCTCATTATTAATTATTGGCTATTTCTTTTTAGATTCTATTTTAGCAAGCCTTGGCTTAGAAAAAGCGGTATTTGAAGTTTCCTACCATTACTTAGTGGCTTTAAGTACTGGGATTATTCCTATCTTCTTATACTTTGTTCTTCGTTCTTTCATAGATTCCCTTGGCCAAACGCAGATTACTATGTTCATCACTTTAATTGCTATTCCAATAAATATTGTATTAAATTATGCACTTATTAATGGTATTTGGATATTCCCAGAGCTTGGTGGGGTAGGCACTGGCTATGCCACGAGTATCACCTATTGGTTCATGCTCTTTATTGCCGTTTTTATCGTTCATAAAAAACAGCCTTTTGAATCTTTTCAACTATTTACTCATTTTCCAAAAGTGTCCTGGAATAAATGGAAAGAAATTTTGACCATTGGGATTCCGATTGGTTTCTCTGTTTTCTTTGAAACGAGTATCTTTAGTGCCGTAACCATTCTAATGAGTAATTATGATACCAAGACAATCGCAGCACATCAATCTGCTATTAACTTTGCTTCCCTCTTGTATATGGTTCCCCTAAGTATTTCTACTGCATTAACCATCCTTGTTGGTTATGAAGTGGGTGCTAGACGCATGAAGGACGCAAAAACATATAGTTGGTTAGGCGTGGGACTCGCTGTTATCATCGCATTTATTAGTGGCATTATCCTTTTAACGTTCCGAACAAATATCGCTGAAATTTATACGAAAGATTTGGAAGTTCTTCATTTAACAGCTCACTTTCTTATATATGCGATTTTCTTTCAACTATCAGATGCCATTCAAGCACCTATCCAAGGAGCTTTACGAGGATATAAAGATGTAAATGTTACACTTCTTATGAGTTTTCTATCTTACTGGGTGATAGGTTTACCAAGCGGCTACCTTCTTGCTACGTATACTCATTTAGGGCCCTATGGCTATTGGATAGGACTCATCATAGGTCTTGCTGCCGGTGCCATTTTCTTAACAAGCCGATTAGTTCAGATTCAAAGGAAAAAATTTGTATATCCACATTATCAGGATTGATCATCGAACTGCGGCTATTATTAGCGCAGTTCTTTTTTTAATCTTTATTTTGGAAACTGATACTTAGGCAAATACACACTTTTATCATCTATGAATACAATGAAAAATAAGCATATATTTGCAAAGTGAGAAAGGATGAATTTCCAATGTTCCCATGGAATTTATTCCCTTTTAATAATGATTCAAAAAATAGAATGGATCAAATGAATCCCCAAGATATTCAAAAGTATGTACAAGAAATGATGGATAAACTTATGCCAGACTCTCTTCAAAAAATGGAGCCTGATAAAATGTTCGAGAACTTTTCAAAAGGAGCAAACTTTCGCAACGACAACATCAATCATTCTGAAAAATTCAACTATGTTGTTTTTGAAACTCATCATCACGTCTATGTAAGAATTCCTATCCTAGACAGTAGTTGGCTAGAACATATTAAAATTTTCTATACATCTAATCAATTAGTCATACAGCATATTCCGTCCTTCGAAGACAAACATACCATTACCCTTCCTGCCATTGTAAGAAAAAAAGGTTCGGCAGCCGTATACAAAGATAATATTTTAGAGATAAGGATTCAAAAGAATATTGATATTCAGTTTTCAGAGATTGATGTCACAGAAATGAATTAATTACAAAAAGGAGATTTTTATGAATTTTGATAATCTAAAAAAAATCTATCAATTTTCAGAGAGTAGCCATAAGGATGATTATTGGAAAGAAATGTTTGGATCAAATGACAAAGAGTGGTTCACTCATGCAACAAACCCCATAAAGAATAGCGATACTTTTCCAGCATGTGATTATTATATATTTGAATCCCGATATTATATCGATATAGAGTTACCTGGAATTGATGTGGACCATTTAACAGTTAAAATTAACAACCATATCCTCCATATAGAAGGATATTATCAAACCCTAATGCCTAATTGTTCTTATCTTTTAAAAGAACGACAAAACAAACATTTTCTAAAGAAGATTACTATCCCAACATATGTAGACGAAAAGACTATCAATAAAATATACAAGAATGGAATTTTACAGCTTTCCTTTTCTCGTAAAGAATAGAAAAAGGCGGGAAATGAATCATTCCCTCCTCTTTCTTTATTCTCATTTAATTTTCCAAATAAAAATCATAGGAATAACTTATCATAGCAATAAAACGGTTTGTCTTTCCCTTCAAAATAAGTAGAACCAACTTTATTATATCCATTTTTCACAAATAAGTTTTGTGCTTTATCATTTAGTGAATATGTATCGGTTTTTAAATAGAAAATATCTTGTTCTATAGCATACACTTCAGCAAATGCTAGTAAATTACTCGCGATACCCCCGCCACGAATATCAGGGTCAACAACTAATCGATGAATAACCATGTATTCCATATGGTGATAGGTCCAAGCAATATCTTCATAATTTTTGCCACCAATTTGATCAATTGTAATAGAACCAACGACTTTATCATCCATAATAGCAACAAAGAGGTTTTTATTTTCTATATCTATTCTAAAGCTATTTTCATTAGGATATTTATGAGACCATTGATCATTTCCTTCTGCTTGCATAATTACTAAAGCCTTTTTTACAATCTCCATGATTATTGGTAAATCATCTATATGTCCTTGTCTAATTTCCACTTGTAATTTCTCCTATACAATAATTTCTTCACTGAAAACCTCTCTTAGTTAGTGTGCTTTTTCTAAAAGTAGATATTCAGGAAAAATTATTATATAAATTTATACACTAAAATACCACTATTTTGTTTATCAAACAGTATTATTTCTATAATTCTCTTTATTCAGAACGATTTTCTTAGTAATTTCTACCTTTTCCCACTCCTTTTTTTAACAAAAACAACTCCATCAGAAATAATTCTGTGGAGCTACATGTTTCCTATTCTTCTTTACATAATAAGATAGAAGTTATTTACCGATAAATTGCTGTGTCCAATAGTTCCCGTTTTCCACATATCCAACGCCTATATGTGTAAATTTATCGCTTAGAATATTGGCACGATGTCCTTCACTGTTCATCCATGCATTAACTACTTCTTCAGGTGTTTTTTGCCCTTTTGCAATATTTTCACCTGCAGCATTATACGTAATACCAAATTGCTTCATCATGTCAAAAGGACTGCCATAGGTTGGGCTTGTATGATCAAAGTAATTGTTTGTACTCATGTCCTGGGACTTCACTTTAGCAACTTTACTTAATTCACTATCTAAAGTAAGTGCCTTTAAGCCATTCTTAGCTCTCTCTTTATTCGTTAATTCTACTACTTCTTTTTCAAAAGCACTAACTGTGGATGCTACCTTTTCAGAATTTTCTTTTGCAGGTTTAGCAGACTCTGCTACCGTATTATTTTGAGAAGTAGTTGTTTCAGGCTTTGATTGCACTGGTTTGTTCGTATTAACTTTTTGTTTATGTTTTCGTTTTTGCTCTTCCTGTTTTGTGTTTTCATATTGATAATCCTCTAGCAGGTTCCATACTTTATCTTTATCCACTTGATAATTAGTAGAAAAATTATTTACTATTTTATTAAATTGCTCTTCTGATAGATTATATGATTGATAGATTATTTTTGCCTTTTCTGGTTGAATTGATGCTGCTTCTGCTTTAGTTGCTAGTGGTGTTGCCATCAATAAAGTTGACGCTGCCGCTACTGAAAAAATTAGATTCTTCTTTTTCATTCTTTGTTTCCTCCTTGGTTATCCAAATCGAAAAAAGATAAGATTTGATTGTTTTCGACTTACAACAACATCATAACATAGGTTTTTTGTCATATTTTTGGATGAAATAACCAGTGATTAGATAATTAATGAAAAAGCTTGTCGGTAAAAAGAAGAAAATCAATAGATTAATAGATACATCAACAAAATTAAGTACTTCATTTATTCCATTATTCAATTGAATTATATATCCAACTATGATAATTATTTACCCAACAACCATATTTTGGTCAGAAAATCATCCTTGACATTCTTTTATTTGTCCATTGAAATTAACATTAAAGACAATGTCTTTACAAAAATGTAGTATTCATTACAGTCGAAGAACTGAATCTATTTTTCAATAATAAGTTTGAACTGACTCAGTTGATTATTTATGCTCAATCACTATATGAATAAAAAAAGACATTATTGGAAAAATAATTAAAAATACTATCTACAAAGAATGGAGTAATGATATGAATACACCGTATTGCTGCCCCAATTGCAAAACGAACCGAAGTCGCTTTAATATTATTAAACAAGTAGCTCAATCTGTTAAATTAGATCCACAAACAGGTAGCGTAATGGAGGAATATACTTCCGATACTTTATCGCCTTTCCATATGGGCTATTCTGGACCAGATTATCGAATACAATGTGCTTCTTGTGGTTTAGTGGAAGATGAAAAAACTTTCATTAAATTTGGAGAAATGAAGGGATAGGTAATTAGTGGCTCATTAGCATAGAAGGTCCATGCTTGAGCACGCTTCCTTAAAAAGAGACATCCATACTTTTAAAAAAAGTGGATGTCTCTTTTTTTGAAAGCTATTCAAAACAGAGGTTTGTCCACTATAACCTTCCATGGTTCTAGTGGAGAACTTCTTATTATTAATAGTTCTTTCTTTATTCTTCTTGTTTTCTCATTTTTTACGTAAATATTCCATTCAATTGGAAGCTTTATTTGTAATGCTTGCTCAAACTGCTGCTGGTCAAGTTGTTGTAATCGATTAATTTTAATATTCTCTATGGGTCCTAGTTCATTCGACCATTCTTGTTTCGTGGAAATATACTGTAAAACGGTTGTATCCTTTTCCTTTATCCCAGCAGTATATGCTAGAGCAATATCTGTAGGATTCATTTGTTCTAAATACTCTTTTAAATGCCCTGCTGCCTTATAAATCATCAATTTATGAGAAAAATCCATTTTATCCGTCTTATGGGTTGTGCTCCCTAAAAAATGCACACAGAAATGTCCTGGAAAGCCGTTATTTAATGACCCTGCTCCATGAGGCATACCATGCATAGACGCAGCAAACCACTGGTCGTCTAACATAATAAGAATGGCTCTTCTTCGCCAACTCCATTTTCCATCATATATTTCTTTCATTATCTTCGTATCTTCAATTGTAAGAGGTTGAACATCAGCATGCTGGCTTCCAGCTCTCCTCTGTACGTTAAATTGCTTTCCTGACTCGATATCAATAATGGTAAACTTACTGTATCTTGGAAGCATTTCATTAATGGTATTCCAATTTAACAGCTGAATATCGAAGCTCATTGGAGAGGAAATTTCTTCTTCCTCTGCTTTCACTGTACTTGCTGAAATCATTAATTGACAACATAAAACAACAAATAAGATTTTACTGTACACAAAGGACCACCCTTCATTTTTATTGAATAATGAAAGTTTGCCCCTTTTTCAATTCTGTACTCTTTCAAATTTGCTTATCGTTAATAATTACCAACTGAATTGTTAGATTTTATTTACACAATTTCAGTAAATATATTGTTTTACAATTGATTTAGCCCGTCCTCTACCTGTTTCCAATCTATGTTTTCTCCTATAAATACCATATTTAATGGCATTTTCATTTCCTCTTTCATGAACAATGGCATTCCGTATGAATACTGAAATAAATCAGGATATTTTGCTTGATGAAATTGAACGTATCCTTTTATACGGTAAATCGTATCAGGAAGCTCTCTTAAAAAGACTTCAAATTGATCTGCCGCAATCGTTTTTTTAAACGTATAAACAAATGTGTTTAAATGTAGTTTGTGAACAGACGTTTTTTGTATGTCTTCATATACTTGACTTTCCATTTCAAGTAATTTTTCAAATGGAAATTTAGAAAAGGTTGTTAATAAAGTAAAGGCATTTGGGCTAATAGCTTGAAGCTCAAAACTAATCTTTGCTTTTTCTGCTTCTGTAAGTTGATCTTCTTTATTAACAATCAGTAAACTTGCATGTCTAGCTTGCTCAATAATTAGTTGCTGTATTGGAGCATTTAATGTGAATCGCTCAAGCCACTGCTTCCCATTTATAACTGTTACAATTCCTTTAAATCGAAGACGGTCTGCGAATATGGGAGAGAGAATTCCATCTATCGTTTCTACGGGATGTGCAGCTCCTGTTGTCTCAAAATAAATTACATCTGGTTTTTCCTCTACTAATAATGTTTGAATTTGCGCTTCCACTTCATCTTGGATTGTGCAGCACACACAGCCTCCAAGTAACTCTTTTAAAGGGATACCTTCCTCTATTTCATTCGAATCAATCGACACTTTTCCTAGTTCATTCATTAATACTGCTACTTTACGACCTATTTCTTTCTCTTTTTTCAATATCTCTTTTAATAAGGTCGTTTTTCCACTTCCTAGAAAACCGGATAGTACATATATATCTGTCTGTTTCATCTTATAACTTCCTTTTATTATTTTCGTTTATAATTTTAATAGCTGATTAGAAAACCGGCTATTAAAAAGAGGATGACAAAAATCTGTCACCCCTTTTCCTGTTTCTGTTAAACCTATTTTTTCATTTCCTCTTTTAATACTTCAACCGCTTTTTTCATTTGCGTGTCTGATTTTTGTAGTTTTTCGCGGAGTTTATTCATTAATTCCGTTGTTGTCTTATCTGTAATAACTCCGTCTACTTTTAGTTTCTCTTTCTCCTGGAACTCTTTCGTTGCATTTTCCGTGCTTTCATCAAAATAGCCATTTGTATTGTCTACATCATATCCTAATGCTTTTAGCATTTTTTGGGCAATTTTAACTTCTTCAGAATTGCTTCCTTTTTTCAGTTTACTTTCAGGATTAATCATTGTTAGACTCGCATAGCTTGGTAGCTCGACTTTATGTGTCGGTTCAATTCCTTTTTCATGTATCCAGCTACCATTTGGAGTTAACCATTTATCTATCGTAAACTTCATATTGCTTCCATCTGTAAAGCTCTTTGCTTGTTGCACCGTTCCTTTTCCAAACGATTTTACACCAACCAATGGAACGTCTGCAGATTGATTAACAGCCCCTGCAAGAATTTCTGAAGCACTAGCACTTCCACCATCAATTAGAACAACAAGTGGTATATCCATATTACCGCTATTTTGTGAAGTAACTTTTTCTACCGTTCCATTTTTATGCTCAATTTGATAAATAATTTCCCCATCTGGAACAAAGAGACCAGCAATTTTTTTCACTTCTTCAAGTAACCCACCAGGATTATGTCTTAAATCAAGGACAATACCTTTCATGCCCTCTTCCTGATATTTATTTAGAATTTCCACTAATTCCGATGCTGTATGTTCAGAAAAGCTAGTAATTTGGATTTTGGCAATTTTGTCTTTTCCCATTTCCCCATATACTGTCTCAATAGGAATTGTATCTCTTGTGATCGTGATTTTTAATGGATCACTTGTCCCTGAACGCTCAATTTCTAATTCTACTTTTGTTCCTTTTTCACCACGAATTAAAAGAACGGCTTCTGAAGAACTCATTCCTTGTAGAGATTTCCCGTCGACTGTAAGAATTTTATCGTTCGGTTTAATTCCTGCTTTTTCAGCTGGTGACCCTTTTATTGGCGATACGACAACAATGCTATCATTTAATTGCTGTATTTCTGCGCCGATTCCTTCAAACGAGGAAGAAATACTTTCTTGAAAGCTTGCTGCTTCTTCTTCATTCATATAATCAGAGTATGGATCATCAAGTGCTGTAAACATCCCATCAATAGCACCATTAACAAGATCCTCCGAAGTTAAATCTTTATAATAGTTTTCCATCAATGTATCATACGCTGAATATAATTTATTAAATTCATCCCTTTGATTATTAACTGTTACAGCAGGCTCTTCTCCAAAAGAAAAAGCAATCGTCGTTATGCCCGCCGCTGCGATTACTACAACAAATAAAAGCATGACAAAATAAAATTTTTTTATTTTTAGATAACCCTGTCCGCTTTCTTGTTCTATTTCCTTTTCATGATTGTTTTTTTCGTTATCCAAATATTTCACCACTTTCGTTTCCAAGAGAGTTATACACTGCATTTATGTATAAAAATAGAATACCATGTTTAATTTTATTTAATCAAATGTAAGGAGGCTTCTTCTATTGAAAGGACAGAAAAGAAAATGGTATATCCAAATATTACTTTTCTGTATACTTCATTAGATTTTTCGAACAACCTTAAAGTATTCTTCTAATGTCCAGTCATTTTCATATATATCTTTTGCTGATTTTTTTCCAACATATCGGAAATGCCATGGCTCAAATTTATATTGCGTAATATTTTCTTTTCCCTTAGGATAACGGAGAATAAATCCATATAAATGCGCATTTTCTTTTAACCATTTGCCCTCTTTAGTATCCGCGAATTCTTCCGTTAAAAGGAAATCAGCACTCTCACTTGAAATGTCCATTGCTAGTCCTGTTTGATGCTCGCTATTACCAGGATAAGCAACTGCTTGCACAGCCTTCTCTTCTCCTACTCGATCCACCTCTGCATCGAATAGGACTGTTTGGCGATCAAAGGATCGAAAACCAGAAACTGCGTAAAAGGTTAAGCCACTTTTCTTCGCTCCAGTAAACATTTCTTCTAACGCTTTAGCAGCTTCTTCTCGCATATAACTTTTTTCAATATCTTGGTTACCGAAGGAAAATTCCACATTAGGACGGACTAAATCCTCGGGAGTATATCCGTCTGGTAATCCAAATTCTTTATTGACAAGCGAAACAATATTCATCGGATTTTGAATAATATTTCTTCCATCTACTACTTTTATTTCATTAAAAAAGATGGATTCTAATGTCCAAGGATATTCTTCTTCCTCAGGGGCATTTTCAGAAGGATTTTGTTCCTCTTGCTCCCCTTGTTCTTCTTTCGCTTGCTCGTCTTTATCTACTGGCGTTTCATTATCTTGCTCATCTGCTTTCTCTTCCCAAAAAGCTACTTTATCTTTTAGTGATGTTAAATCTACTTTTTCACATCCTGTTAACATAAGCGTAGCTAATGCTAATGAAGAGATGGCTACTGATTTTCTCATTTTTGTCACCTTACATATCATTTAAATTTTCTTCTATTCACATACTTGATAAAGGTATGCAAAAGCATACCTTTATCAAAATCATTATTTAATTGCAGCTTCTAAAGCAACTTCAATCATTTCATTGAATGTTGTTTGTCTTTCCTGAGCGGTTGTTTCTTCACCTGTTAAAATATGATCACTCACTGTTAGAACGGAAAGTGCTTTACGATTAAATTTAGCAGCGATTGTATAAAGTGCAGCAGATTCCATTTCAATAGCAAGAATTTGGTACTTAGCCCATTTCTCTAACTCAGAATTATCATTATAGAACATATCTGCAGTAAATACATTTCCTACTTTGAGCGACAGCCCTTTTTCAAGTCCACTATCATATGCTTTTTTAAGTAAATCAAAGTCAGCTGTTGGTGCATAATCAACACCACCAAAAGTTAAACGATTCATTTGAGAATCAGTTGAAGCACTCATAGCTAGAATAACATCTCTTACTTTTACATCCTTTTGAATGGCACCACATGTACCAACACGAATTAAATTTTGTACATTATAACTACTTATTAACTCATTAATATAAATTGAAATTGAAGGAACGCCCATTCCTGTTCCTTGTACACTAATTCTTTGTCCTTTATATGTTCCAGTATAACCAAACATATTGCGGACTTCATTATAACATTTTGCGTCTTCCAAGAAATTTTCAGCAATATATTTTGCTCTTAACGGATCTCCTGGTAGTAAAACTGTTTCAGCTATTTCATGTTCTTTTGCACCAATATGTACACTCATTACTATTTCCTCCAATTGATACTCATTTCAATATTCTTATCCAAATATTTCATGCATTTGATAACTTCACTATTTGTACTATATCATATTCTAATATGCTGTAAAACATATTTAATTTTAGCATAACTGATTTTTGAAAGGTTATACTAAAATTAGTTTTCCTCCACTAAGAGGCAAAACTAATTGGTTAACAAATGAAATGTGGTTAAAATAAATACGAATGAGGAGGATTATTATGGGAAAAAAACATCGAAATCGTATAAATTCTCCAAAGAAAAATAATCATATACCAAAAGAAGCAATTATCGCTGAGCACGAAGCTCACGGTAAAGAATACTCTGCAACTGGACGAAAACGATAATTAATAAAGATCTGACTTTCTTCTCGATTATACAATGGAGAAGAAAGTCAGATTACAAAAATTAGTTCCTATAATTCAAAAAATGGCAAGGATTTATCCTCACCATTCTTATTTTCATTATTCATCAAGTTCTTCATCAATAATGCATTTGTCCAATAAATATTCAAATGTAATGTCAGCCAATTCTTCAATTTCACCTTCAGTAGGAACGAATCCCCTTTTTAATAGCTCACGAAAGAAAAACTCTGCTATTTCCTCAGTATCAATAATCACGTCGATTTCTTTCAAGCTTATCGCCCCCTTTTTAAAGAATATATGTGACATCTAAAAAAAAATGCTTTCTTATTGAAATTATCTGACAAAACAGATATTTTTTCAAGGAAAAATATCTGTTATTAGCAAAATTAATAGATTCAAATTTTATAAAGTCTTCTAAAAAAAGAGACATGTTTATTAAAACTTAAACATATAGTTTTAGTAAAAAAGGGAGGCGTTTACGTGAATAAAATCCAATACTTAATCGAAGATATAAAAGTAGATTTGAATGAAGATAACAGTGAGATCCTTTCTATTTTCCATTCCCTTTTAAAAAAGTTATTTTCCCTTCTAGTAATTAGCAGTGTTCCAATGTTTATCTATCTCTTATTCTAAATCTTTTTTTCATTGTCCTTATCTGTTCGGTTGCATATTGTTTTTAATTTTCGCAAGGTTAACTTCATTACCTGTTCATACTCAGGGTCTTTAAATAACGAATAAAGAATACTGTAATCATTATATATATCTAACAAACCATCAATAAGCTCTTTCTTTTCCTTTGTCCTTTCTAATAATTCTTTTTCTGTCTTTTGGAAAGAGCTATTTGACTTTTTTAAATCAATAGACTTTTGTTTTTTATCCAATATATACAATAGCCCTAATTTTTGAATAAATGAATCAGCACTGTCTGCATCCGCTACTAATGTTAATTCATCTTCTCCAGCCTCTAACCATTCTCCATCACTAACTCTAGAAAGCTCGTAAATTACATCTTCCCAAGCATCTGACTTATATCTCCAAATCTCTGTTCGAAATCCCATAATTTTAAATAGATTTGATCCGTATCCTTTTACTTTCACTAAATCACCGATAAAGAAGCGATATTCTATATCGATTTTCTCTGAATCCATTATTTCTCCATCATATTCAGACAGCATTTGTAAACTTGATTCTAAATATAAACCTTCACTTTTATTTACTTCATATACATGCATATTATCCAAATATTTCACGTCCGTAATTTTACCTACTGTTCCATATATTGTGATTACAACAGTATCACCAATTTTAAATTTCGGTTTTTTTCGATTCGCCATAATTACTAATCCTCTCTAAACAAGATTGTGTGGCATTGCCTACTTTATGCGGTTTTCCCCCACACTCTTGAGTAGAACATTAAATCAAATGAAGATGGGGGATATTAAAGGAATATAATCCTATCTTCAGTTACCATGTAATTTTTCATCCTTTTTAGTTATCTAGACTTTCCCTTTTGTTTTGTATTATCATATGCAAAAATCCATTATTCGCTCATAAAAAATGATGCATACCACAATCATGAGTTTCCTATTAGCTTTAAGACTGTTTATTCATTATATGTCTATATGGCAATAGGAAGAATACATTCTAACGTTTAAGTACAGGCACTAGCTCTTCCTTTTTTCTTTAATCAAATACAACCACCCGAATTTATGGATAAGATTGCAATTAAAAATAAAAAAACATCCGAGCAATTTCTTGCTGGATGTCATCAATAGCTATAATTTTTCTTTTCTTCTTGAAATAAATATTGCTCCCACGCCTCATCGAAAACGCGCATGCTTTGAAGATAGTGACCGTTAAATTCTAAGTAATTACTGATTTCGTCATAATCAAAACTATTCTTCGGAAAATCATGATCAAGGTAAGCTTCATTTGCAAATTCGCTAATTTGATCTTTTGGTTCAGGATGCCGAAACTTCATAAGAAAATGATAAAAGGATTTAGTCATATTTCTCACCTTCCTCGATCAATAGATATAACGTATACTATACATAATTGAAAAAAATGGTGCAAGTGATAAAGGTATTTTTCAATCATGTAAACGAAGAATTCATTGATTATCTAATACTTTAATAGGGTAATTTAATGAACAGAATAACATTTGTTTTTATTTTAGTTTGTTGTTTTTCAATAGGAAAAATAAATGAATTAGATATACTGAGGAGACTTACGCGTAGCCTATGTAAAGCGAAGTGTATTCATGCTGTGGATCACTTTACGAAAACAGCCTTATGTTAAAAGGGGGGAAATAATAACCACAATGAAAAAAAGATTTAAATATTTTGTTTACTCTCTTATTTTTATCGTTATTATAAGTATGTTTTATGTATTAATTCAATCGAAAAAAACAGAAAGAAATGTCTATGAAAAAATCGCTGATGGAAAAAAGGTGGACTACTTAATTGTAGGCGATAGTATAGGTCGTAGCTCAGGTGCTAGTAATAACCAACATAAATGGTTTCAATTAGTCGAAAGAAGTTTAACAAAAAAATATGGTGGATCCTTTACTAGACATTTAGTTGTTCAAAGTGGTGCTACTGCATTTGAAGGACTATATAAATTGAAGAATAACTTATCGAAAGATGTAGATCTAGTCTTCATTGTTTTTGGAGAGAATGATCGTAAATATATGGATAAAGAGCAATTTTATTTCTTATATCAATCCCTACTAGAAGAGATTGTTATCCGATTTCCGCAGGCTGAATTAGTAACTATTACCGAAAGTAGCTTGGATAACGAGGATTTCATTCATGTTATTAAACAACTATCTAACAACTATTATGCTACAAATATAGATATGCGAATTCCCTTTCAAAAATCCAGACTATCGACAGATCAATTAACAAAAGACCTTGTTCATCCAAATGATTATGGTTACTATTTATATGCTCAGGAAGTAATTGATACAATGGAAAAAGCAATTGGTGAGAAAAAAAAGGTACTTACATCTTCCATCCCTATAAATGAAGTAACAAGGCTACATATGAATACTAGCTACTCTTATCATTCCATTGATCCATCATTTAGAAACGAAAAAGGATATTATACGTCCAATAAAATTGGTGCAAATATAGAATATCATTTTTCTGGATCATTTTTAGGTGTAAATGTGATTAGAAGCGAAAAAGGTGGAATGATGGATGTTTTTATAGATGATAACTATGTAACAACGATATCCACATGGTGGCCATTTAGGAAAGAAAGATCTTTATATGTCACAAGTGGATTAGCGAATCAAGACCATACAGTTACATTTCAAACTTCAGCAAATAAATCAAGATACAATATAACAGACCAACAATTGATTCAAATTTCTTCCATCATTACAAATTAGCTCTATTTAGAGGAAAGAAAATAAAAATAGAAAAGGATATGCCGAATTACCGGCATATCCTTTTCTATTTTTCAAATAATCGTAGATACTTTCCATATCCTTTTTCTTCCAAATCTTCTTTTGGAATAAACTTCATCGCAGCAGAATTCATGCAATATCGTAAGCCTGTTGGATTAGGTCCATCATTAAATACATGACCTAAATGGGAATCAGCTTCTTTACTTCTTACTTCAGTACGAATCATTCCATGACTCATATCTTTTTTTTCTGTTAATTCCTCTTCATCAATTGGCTTTGTAAAACTTGGCCATCCACAACCAGCATCGTATTTATCGAGAGAACTAAACAACGGCTTTCCAGAAATAACATCTACATAAATTCCTTCTGAAAATTCATTCCAATATTCATTATGAAAAGGAGGCTCTGTCCCATTATTTTGCGTAACTTCATATTGTATAGGTGAAAGTTTTTCTTTTAATTTGTCTTTTTCCATTACTTATCTCTCCAATTCTCTTGAATATAGGCTGCACGTCCTGAACCAATATGATAACGATTGTAATGTTCAGGATTCTTTTTATAATAATCCTGATGATATTCCTCTGCAGAATAAAAGGTAGAAGCAGGAATAATTTTTGTTGCAATTTCCTTATTAAACTGACCACTTTTTGCTAATTGTTGCTTTGATTCTTCAGCTAATTGTTTTTGTTCCTCGGTATGATAGAATATTGCCGTTTGATAAGAAAGGCCACGGTCATAGAACTGTCCACCAGCATCTGTTGGGTCAATTTGTTGCCAATAAATACTCAGTAGTTTTTCATATGGATATATGCTCGGATCATATGTAATTTGGACCGCCTCATAATGTCCAGTAGTCTCTGAACACACTTCTTTATAAGTAGGATTCTCTTTATGACCCCCTGTATATCCCGAAACAACTTTTAAAATGCCAGGTTCTTGATCAAATGGCTTAACCATACACCAGAAGCAGCCCCCAGCAAATGTTGCTAATTCCATCTTTTTTTCCACTTAAACAGCCCCTTTTAAAAAAACTTTCTCCTCTTTATATTCCCTTATATCATTGATTTCACACTATTAGCTTACTGTTTCGTGTAGAAATATGCAAAAATTAAGCTCCCTTTAAAAAAATAAAGCCCCCCTGCTTTTTTATAAGCAAGGGAGCATAACACTATTTAAATGCAGCAAAATCACTTTGTTTTATATTTTTTCGTCATGCTTTTCCATTTCTTCTTTTCATCAGACTTTGCTTTCTTATCTTGACGCCTTTCTAAAAAAGCTAATTCTCTTAATAATTTTTTATAGCTACGTAGTCTATCTTCTTCCATTTCTCCATTTGCAAGAGCAAGCTTTATTGCACATCCACTCTCTTTTTCATGCTGACAATCCCTAAATTTACAATGGCCCGCAAGCTCTTCGATGTCCGAAAAGCTATTAGAGATTCCATCATCACCATTCCATAATTGAAGCTCCCTCATCCCAGGAGTATCGATTAATATTGCATTATTAGGCAATAAAACCATTTCCCGATTTGTTGTCGTATGTCTTCCTTTTGCATCTGAATCTCTAATTTCTTGTACTTCCTGTTTTTCATATCCAATCAAGAAATTTGTTAAAGTTGACTTACCTACACCAGATGAGCCTAATAAAGCAACCGTTCTTCCTGGATGAAGGTATGCTTGCAAATCATCTAATCCTGTCTTATTTACAACACTAATTGTAATAACGGGTATTCCGAGAGCAACAGCTTCTACTAGCATTAATTTTTCTTTCACATCAACTGCTAAATCGGCTTTGGTCAAAATAATAACAGGATTTGCTCCACTTTCCCATGTTAAGGTTAAGTATCTTTCTAATCTTCTTATATTTAAATCTTCATTTAACGAATTAACCAAAAAGATTGTATCAACATTTGCTGCTACTATTTGCTCTTCCGTATTGTTACCAGCTACTTTTCTAGAAAATTTGCTTTTTCTTGGCAAAATAGTTGTGATTGTCCCTTTCCCTTCTTTTATTCTTGGGGAAACGATAACCCAATCTCCTACAGCAGGATATTCCTCTCTAGATTGAGCATCGTAAGCTAATTTTCCAGAAACTTCACATAATAACTCTCCATACGCAGTCCATACCCGATACATTCTCTTATGTTCTAAAGAGATTCTGCCAATTATTTGATTTTCCTTAGCTTGCTTTTCAAATTCATCTTTTACATTTTCGTTATAGCCAAATTGAGTTAATTCCATTTATAGACCTCCAAATGTTTGCAAGATAAAAAACCATGTTGCATACAGCCCATGGTTTTGGTTTCCTTACAAACATTAAAAAATCTTCAACGAAAGAACTTAATTTCTTATAAAAAAATTAGTGCTATCGAAGTAACCGTTTGGGCTGTATGCTATTTAAAATATTTACGTTTAATAAAGTATTTTTGCTCATAATACATCAGCCCCTTTCATTTAATATTCTAATTATACAAATTTTCCAACTAATTGTAAACCATTTTTCACTCTTTTCATTAGGCACTTTCCCTAAGATTTAGCATATTCTATTTCAGAAAGCCTTTTTCTAAAAATTATATGACAGCTATTACCCTCATAAGAAAAACAATTAAATTATTATTCATAGGAGTGAGTCACATGACACAAGATCAATATCACTCGATACAAGAAGCCGGTATGTATAATGTATTAAGTGATTATTATAAATATACAAATCCAGAATTACATGTATATTACTATCATAAACATCTGCAAAGCTTGAATAATGCTTTTAGCCATGATAGTAAATCTGCAGTAGTCACAGATATCCAACGACAAAAGGAATATGGAAAAATAAGAATACTACACGGTGCCGAGAGCGCCACAACAGTTGATATTTACATTAATGGAATCCGTATGTTTAAAGAAGTCTCCTATAAAACGATGAGCAATGACTTAACACTACCAGCCGGAAAATACCAAATAGACATCTATGAAACTGGAAAAATGATTGATACATTGTGCAGTCAGAAAATTAATGTGGAAAGTAATGTATATCATACTTTTGCAGTTAGTGGAATGGATAATAAGTTAAAAGTTTATTCTTTCCCGGAATATCCAGTCGTACCTCCAAATGAAACCAAATTACGAATTGTACAACTGGCAGAAAACTTGCCAACAATTGATATCGCCGTTCAAAAAGGAGATGTCGTCTTTCCCTCTATAAATTATAAAGGAGCTACTTCCTACTTAGCATTGTATCCAATGTCCGTCTATTTAGAAGCAAGAAATTCAGATACAAAGGAAGTATTAAAAAAGTTCCCTTCATTAAGATTAGAGCCTGATAAAGCGTATACGGCTTTTATTGTGAAAAATACGGAAGACAATAGTTGTGAATTGCTACTATTTTCCTGTTAATATCAAAAAGGCTATCCTTAAAGCTTAGGCAAAACATATTTGACTTCATCGTTTTGTTTTGAAATGAGCTTTTAATGGAAATAGCCTTTTGCTGCTTTCTTATTCAGTTGGCAATGATAAATTAAATTGAATATTATTGTTTTCTAAATCAAAAGTTTTCATTTCTACTAACATCCCATTTTTTAAATCCATCTCTGTTAAATGAACATATATTTCTTCATCATTTGGTTGAATATCAACCCATTCTGGGAAATTATATTGATTAGCGATAAAATTCATTACATAAGAAACTGGTAAAGGTAACTGACCGATACTGATCTCTTTTTGTTTCAATAATAAATCGCCATTTTCCAATGCGATTGGTTCAAATGTTAGTTTCATTTGAATATCTGTGTTGAAAATTGGTAAAGTTCCATAAAGCTCAACTTGGTCCGCTATATTTATTTCATAATGAATGGGACCATTTAAGCCTTCTTTTTCTAAATAATGATTGATTAATTTTGTTAAATCCTCTCGATTTGTCGTCACCGCAAAAGGAACTTCTTCTCTCTGTTGCTTCTTAATGATGTTTGCCTTCTCAACTGGTTTAAAAATGAGAATAGCTAAAAAAATAATACTAAGTACAAGAATGCCTATTAATGTTAAAAATGCAATTTTCCACTTGTTCTTAAACAACCTTTTCTCCTCAATTCTCTTCTGTTTGCAAATTCTGAAGTATATCAGCTAATGGTTCTGTTAACATTTTATTGTATATAGACTCTGCAATAAGCTGGTACCCCTGATCATTAGGATGAAAATAATCTTCATATAATAATTCCGATGTCGGATTTTCAAAAATATTTTCTATGCTAACAAAATAAGTATGGTCAAATTCCGCTAATACATTTTCACTCGTACTATTCCAATCTGCAACAATTTGATTCATTTCTTTTATATCTGAAAACATTTTAATAAAAGGATTGTATACCCCTACTAATATGATTACTGCATTAGGATTGTTTTCACGTATAATCGACATAACATCAAATAGATTTTTTTCATATTCACCTAATTGTTCATTAAATGAATCAACTTGCAAATTGGTGAAATTATTTCTTACAACCTTCATTATGTCATTTCCACCAATAGTTATAATAACCCCATCTGCTTTTTGGATTGACTTGCTAACTTCCTCTGTTTTAATTCTTTTTAATAACTGATCTGACCTGTTGCCTCTTACTCCATAATTAACAAAATCTGCTTTATTCACTCCTTTTGTTTCTTCAAGTAAATCTTGCAGATATGGAACATACCCACCTTTTCCAGTGCTATCACCAACACCTTGTGTAAGGGAATCTCCAACAGATACGATTGACAATTCCTGTGGTAAAAAACTTACTGGAATATCCTTTTTGTCGGTTACGATGACTTCTTTTTCTTTATTATAGAGCGTCGGATTAGAGCAGGAAACAAGCATTAAAAGAGAAAATAATAAAACAAGAAAGGTAAATGTTTTTTTCATTCTTTCACCTACCTTCATTTTTTATAGTATAGCATATTGGGAAGGGTTCGAAATATTTTATGCACTTATTTTTTTACCAATAGCGTACCTATATACATCCTATTCATTTCCAAAAAAAGAGAACTTGCTCCTCCTGCTTTTTCTTTGTTTAGGATGGTTTTATTACTACACTGTAATTGCTGCGTATTTAACAAATCACACGATTTTATCTTATTGCGATAGAGGAATATAAATCTTAAATATTGTACCTTTCCCCTTTTCGCTTTGTACTTCAATACGTCCTCTCATCTGTTCAACCATTTGATAACAAACCATTAACCCCATGCCAGTACCTTTTTCCTTTAAGGAATAAAATGCGGTACCTAATCGATTTACCTCTGCTTCTGTCATCCCAATACCAGTATCTTCAATTTCAAATACACCGTATTCATTCGTAGGATATAAATTAATTGTGATAGTTCCCCCATTTTTCAGTGCTTCAATTGCATTTTTTAATATATTGATCAACACTTGTTTCAATTCATTATTATTAGCTTCTATGTATACTTGCTGAATATTCTTTTTAAAGTGAATACCTTTGCCCATCATTGCATAAGAATGCATTAAATCAATTACTTTATTTGCCAAATCGGCTCCGTCTATCTTTTGTGATTGTTCAACATCAGGCTTTGCAAGTGATAAATAATCATTAATGATGGTTTCAGCCCTATTCATTTCTTCTATCATCAATTTAATATATGTTCTTTCTTCTTCACTCATATGTTCTTTCGCATAAAATATTTGCAGAAACCCTTTCACTACGGTCATTGGGTTTCTGATTTCATGAGCAACAGATGCTGCAAGTTGACCAACAGCATTCATTTTCTCTGCCTTCTGCAGTTCCCGATTCATCTTCATAAACTCAACTATATTGTCCATTTGCGTAAGAGCTTCTTCCATTGTAGATAATTGAAAATCCTTTGATATTGTGCCAAGCTCTTTTGCAGTATTTGTTAATCGGTAAAAAAGAGATGCAAGATTATCAACAACCTCATTAAAGTTTTTCATTAATCCTTTTAATTCCGAATGCTCATTCACTTCCATCTTAACATCAAAATTCCCGACGCTTAACTCATTTAAACCTACCATCATTTGAGAAATAGGACGAAGAATCTTATTCAACCATTTTCTTATAAATAGAAAGATCATTATATAAGTAAGAAAAATAAATAATACCATTTGAATGACTATCTTTTTAAATAAAAGGATTTGATCACTAATTTTTGTATCCATGCCAATAATTCCGACTAGTCGCCCGTCTTCATCCTCAATTGGGCTAAAAGAACTTATATAGTAGCCTTTCTTAAGTTTGTATATGCTACTATGATGAATTTCATGCAATGTAAGTGCTTTATTATAAATCGGCTTTGTTTGATCAGCTAATGAATCTATATAATTAATTTCTTTTTTTTGATTTTGCGGAGAAATAACTGCAATAGGAGTTCGCTCCCCATTTTCCCCTACCATTGCTATATAAATTATTTCCTTCCTATCTGAAATGATATTATTAAAATCCATAGAAAATAAAACGTTTTGTAAAAGTTGTTCCGAATCTGGATTATTTGTCCATTCTTTCATTTCAATAGCTATACTTTTACTTAATAAAGTTAAAATTTCTTCCCCATCTTTTTCAAAATGTATTTTCAAATCTTTATAATGATGATAAAAAATGAATGTAATGAAAAGTATTAGAAGGAAAAAGGGCAGAAAAAAAGAGAATACTTGTTTTTTATTCACAAACGGAATATTGCATATTATTTTTATCATACTGGCCACCTATTTCTTATATTCCTTATTCTATAAAAGACAGATTATTTGTACATCCTGTGGATGAAACACATACTTTCCCCTGACAACATCTTTAATCATTTGCGTAATAAGCATTCGCAAGTATAATTATTATCTTGATTCGACATTTTCACTTAAATTCCCTTTAATTGCTCCATTTTTTTTAGAAAACCACGAGTTTTATATTTTCCTCATTAATTTCATTGATAAAATGCTCCATCATGTGCCAAAAAATCAAACTTTGAAAATGTTCCATTAAATGCAGTATTTTATAAATTAAACTTTCCATACAAAAGAAACCCCACCTGTTTAAGATGGGGGTGTATAACAATATATTAAAAATTTAAATCCGTTATTAATTCTGATTTTCTTAAAGAGCATTAGCTATCTATTCAATATAATAACTAAAACCAATAGCTCCTTTTCCTGTATGTGTTGAAATGATAGGTGTTGTATAGTCTATATCCACTTTCTTAAACCCAGTTGCCTTTTCAATAGCTTCCTTTAATTTAATGGCAACATCAAGACTTCCAGCATGCGTAATTCCAACACTTTTAATTTTTTTTCCAAGACTGTCTTCCAAAAAAGCACTTGCTAAATACTTTACTGCTTGCGAACGACTTCTTACTTTCGTAATTGGTGTATATACACCATCGTCAAGCGTTGCAATTGGCTTTATATTTAGTAAAGAACCAAGAAAAGCTTTCCCTTTTCCGATTCTTCCGCCCTTCATTAAATTCTCCAATGTATCGACAACAACATAAAGTTTCGTATGTTTCTTAATATGATTTAACCTTTGCAATATGTCCGCTACATTGTGACCTTCTCGGGCCATTTCTGCAGCTTCTAGTACTTGAAAGGATAAACCTTTGGATATAAATTCAGAGTCAACTACAAAGACCCTAGCTTTTGTTAATTGACTAGCACTTTTAGCTGATTCTACTGTCCCACTCATACCACCAGTCATATGAATAGAAATAATATCATATCCTTTATCAGCAAGTTCGTCATATTTTTCAACAAAGGTGCCAACAGAAGGCTGTGAGGTTTTTGGTAATTCTTCTGATTCCATCATTTTATCAATAAATTCAGCAGGAGTAATATCAACTCTATCCAAATAAGTTTTATCATTAATAAAAATAGATAACGACACTACTTCAATTTCATATTTTTCTAAAATTTCCTGTGATAAATCGACTGTTGAATCTGTTACAATTTTGATTTTTTTCATTTCACACTTCCCTATTTCTCATTCATTTTTCATTAAAGCGCTTTCTTTATTATACATCTATTTTAAGAATATTCCTATGCTCTTCTATATTATTTTGGAGCATATATTATTCACTATACCACAAATTATTCTTTTCGTAACCTGTGAATTCCATCACATTTTTTTGTTAATTTGTATAAGATAAACTATGACTATTTGTGAATGGGAGTCAAATTAGAAATTCGATACATGAATGCTATAAGGCAAGGTTTCATGGATTTTTCCATAATACTGACTAAAAAAATTATGATAAATCCCCTATAAAATAGGCCTTGCATGTTTATATCTCTCCCATGCAAGGCAATAATCGATATCATTAAATGTTAAACAAGCAAATGGAATAAATTAGAATCTCTATTCACTTCAGTATAAGGAAATCCTTTTATATCCATCCTTTCAATTAATCCTTTGTAGTCATCCCTATTTTTCAGCTCTAAGCCGACTAGCGCTGGACCATTTTCTTTATTATTCTTTTTGGCATATTCAAAACGAACGATATCGTCATCTGGTCCTAAAACATCGTCCAAAAATTCTCGAAGCGCACCTGCTCTTTGAGGGAAATTAACGATGAAGTGATATAATAATCCTTCATATAGTAAAGAACGCTCTTTAATATCCTGCATTCGATCAATATCATTATTTCCACCACTTATGACAACTACTATGTTTTTTCCTTTTATCTTTTCTTTATATAAATCCAGTGCAGCAACTGGTAAAGCTCCAGCTGGCTCTGCAACGATAGCATGCTCATTGTATAAAGAAAGAATAGATGTACAAACCTTTCCCTCAGGTACTAATACGATATCATCAACATAATCTCTACAGATTTCAAAATTCTTTTGACCAACACTTTTAACTGCTGCCCCATCTACAAATTTATCAATCTTATTTAAGGCTACTACCTTGTTTCTAATTAAAGCTTCCTTCATGGAAGGTGCACCAGCTGGTTCTACACCAATCATTTTAGTAGATGGTGAAACACTTTTCATATATGTACTTAATCCTGCCATTAAACCGCCGCCACCTATGCTTGCAAAAACATAATCAATTGGGACATCAATATCATTCATCATCTCTATAGCCATTGTACCCTGTCCTGCAATGACATTCTCATCATTAAATGGATGAATAAATGCTCTTTCCTCTGCTTCTGCACAAGCAACTGCTTCTACATAGGAATCATCAAATGTATCACCAGTTAAAATAATTTCCACATTTTCCTTTCCAAACATTTTAACCTGTGTCACCTTTTGTTTTGGCGTAGTCGCTGGCATAAAAATTTTTCCATGAACATTTAAATAACGACAGGAGTATGCGACTCCTTGAGCATGGTTGCCAGCACTAGCACAAACTACGCCATTTTTCATTTTTTCTTTTTCTAGCATTTTCATCGAATAAAAGGCACCCCTTAATTTAAAGGAACGCACATGCTGTAAATCTTCCCTTTTTAAATAAATATTACAATCATATTTTTCAGATAACCGTTGATTTTTTTGTAAGGGAGTATGGGCTACTATGTCTTTAATTCCTTGGTATGCAATAATAATATCCTCCAATTGCACCCATTTTTTCATTACATTTTGTTCCATTTCCACACCCTCATTTCTGACCATTTTAATTTGTACATTATACCACGATTTCCTCACATTCTACCAACAAAATTTTAAATTTTCTATTTTTTTAAATATTTTGAATGCGTAAAATTATTTCCATTTAAATCATACGCTATTAGTTTGTTTTTATGATAAGAATACATTACAATGAAGGAATAAGGAGTGACTTTAATTTATGAATTTTTCAATAAAAGATTTTTCAATAAAAGAAGAAATCGCCAATAGTATTACCCATGGCATAGGCTTATTATTAAGTATTCCTGCATTAGTAATGCTTGTTTTAAATGCTGCTGAAACAGCTAATCCCTGGAGAATCGTCAGCTTTTCCATTTTTGGTGCAACGATGATTATCCTGTATTTATGCTCCACTCTATTGCATAGTATCACCCATGAAAAAGTAAAGGATTTTTTCGAGATATTAGATCATTCATCCATTTACCTTTTAATCGCTGGAACATATACTCCATTTGTTTTAGTTGCCATTCGTGGCGGATTAGGATGGACGCTTTTTGGACTTGTGTGGGGATTAGCTATTATTGGTATTGTCTTTAAATGTTACTATGTCAAAAAATATATAGTAACATCAACGATCCTCTATGTTATTATGGGCTGGCTAATTGTGATGGCAATCGTACCACTATTTCATGCAATCGGAATGACCGGTTTCATGCTTCTTATTGGAGGCGGCCTTCTTTATACTGTTGGAAGTATATTTTATGTTATGCAAAAAATTCCATACTTTCACGCCATATGGCATATCTTTGTTTTAGCGGGCAGTGCAATAATGTATTTCTGTGTATATCTCTATGTTTGATTATTAAATAGGTACCACCTATCTTTCTATAAGAAAAAGGAAGGCAAAATTAGCCTTCCTTTTTCTTATAGTTCCGTTCTTTCATACACATAAAATACATGAGAATATATATTTTTCTCATCTACTATCCCTTTTTGTTCACTCACAAGCTTCCATTCCTGCCAATTTAGGGCAGGAAAAAACGTATCTCCTTCAAATTCATGATTGATTCGTGTAATGTATAATCGGTCTGTATTACTTAATGTTTCTGCAAAAAGCTCGGCACCACCAATAACAAAAATTTCTTCATCCTTTGCATTACTCCAATTATAAAATTCATCAACCGAGTGAAAAATGGTACAACCTTCACAATTATAATCTTGATTTCTCGTAATAACGACATTTTCACGATTTGGCAAATTTCTACCGATTGAGTCCCTTGTTTTTCTTCCCATCACAATCGGATGCCCGGTCGTTATTTCTTTAAAATACTTTAGATCTTCTGGTAAATGCCAAGGTAATTGGTTGTTTACACCAATTACACCGTTTATATCCATTGCAACAATCAATGAAATCATACACTTACCACTCCTTTAATATGAGGATGTGCTTCATAATTTACAATTTCAAAATCCTCATATTGGAAGGAGAAAATATCTTTTACATCCTTATTGATTTTCAGCTGTGGTAATGGCTTTGGATCTCTAGTAAGCTGAAGCTGAACCTGTTCGATATGATTCGTATAAATATGAACATCGCCAAAAGAATGAACAAAATCCCCTACCTCTAAATCACAAACTTGAGCAATCATATGGGTTAATAATGCATAAGAAGCAATATTAAATGGCACCCCAAGAAATACATCTGCCGATCTTTGATACAACTGACAGGATAATTTACCATCTGCTACATAAAATTGAAAAAGACAATGACATGGAGGCAAGGCCATTTTTTCGATATCTCCAACATTCCATGCGCTAACAATTAATCTTCTCGAATCTGGATTCGTTTTGATTGAATGAATTAATTCTGTAATCTGATCAATCGTTTTACCTTCCCTTGTCGTCCAGGAACGCCATTGATGTCCATAAACTGGGCCAAGATTTCCTTGCTCGTCCGTCCACTCATTCCAAATTCGGACATTATGATCTTGTAAGTATTTTACATTTGTATCTCCATTTAAAAACCAAAGTAACTCATAAATAATAGAGCGCAAATGCAGCTTTTTTGTAGTAATTAAAGGAAAACCTTCGGATAGATCAAACCTCATTTGATATCCAAACGTACTAATCGTTCCAGTACCTGTTCGATCTTCTTTCTTTACACCATTTGTTAAAATATGCTCACATAGATCTAAATATTGTTTCATTTTAAACACCCTTTATATTTAATTGCAATTCAAGTACATAACTTATTTAATAGAAGCGATATAATGATATGTTTTCGGAGCTAATTGTAATAATTTTTCCTTTTCCTTGCCTCCAACATAGAACATTGCAAATGTCTCTGCGAAATATTCTTCTGCATATTGAAGAAAATATGGTCTATTAGGAAATAACTTCCCTTTTTCCTCATTCCAAACTAATCGATATGCTTCTGTTTTACTCGCATTGTTTAATACTTTATAGTCAATGGAATGGGCTAATTCATGGTATTCTAAATTAATAGAGCTATGCCCTTGCCCCTTTTCACTAGCACCTATTTTCACAAGAACTACTTTCCCTCCACCTATTCCAGGCACATCATCCCATGTCTTTTTAGAGGTGTATCCTCGTGGAATAATTCCAGCAAATTTTTGTGCGGTTTTATTATCAGTTAATTTACCGGTAAATAATTTCACTTTTATTCCACTAGATTGCACCTTTTTTAAAAGCGAAGAAGGCAGATGATTTAATCTTTCTATCATACCGGCTGCTTCTACTTGATCAAAAGATCCTTCTGGCAATATAATAATATTCCCTAAATTTTCTTTTGCATCTACGGTTAAATGTGCTTTAATAATGGTTAGTTCAGATAAGTTCTTTAAGTATATTTGATTATTCGGAAGCTGTGAGTTTCCCATCAGAATACTTGTTGCTGCTATCATACTTAATGGTGCTATTCGTTTGAGCCATCTCATCATACTTCCTCCCCAACATACCTCTCCCTGTTAATCTATTATTATTGCATAATAATCAAAAACAAGGTGAGACAGCCTATTCTATCTAGAATTATAGCATAGGTTAGGAATCTCAAAAACAAGTTATTATTGGGTATTAATTTCCACAAAAAAATCCAAAAGAAGGATACATAGAGGAATTTTCTTGTCATTCTTCTACTACCATTCTTTTTGGATAATCTGTCATCATTGAAAGGAAGAGAACATTTATTTCACATTTTGCATTGCTATTTAAACATCTAAACCATAATTACGGCACAAAGCAGCAAGTCCTCCAGAAAAACCGCTTCCTACTGCATTAAATTTCCACTCACCATTATGCTTATAAAGCTCACAAACAACAACAGCTGTTTCAACAGAAAAATCTTCCCCTAGATCAAAGCGTAATATTTCTATATTATTATCTTCATTGACTACGCGTACAAATGCGTTAGAAACTTGTCCGAAATTTTGTCTTCTTGATTCTGCATCATGGATTGTAACAGTAATTCCTACTTTATGTACGTAAGGAGGCATTTTGGCAAAGTCAATGATAATTTGTTCATCATCCCCATCACCTTCACCAGTACGATTGTCACCGGTATGCTCGACTCCTCCACTTGGATGGACTAGATTATTATAGAAAATAAAATCCTCATCGTTTATAACCTTGCCGCTTTCATTTGCCATAAAAGCAGAAGCATCTAAATCAAAGCCAGTTCCACCATCGTATTGGTTAAAATCCCAGCCTAAACCAATGATAGCTCTAGTTAAACCAGGATTTGTTTTGGTTAAATCAATTCGTTGACCTTTAGAAAGATTAATACTCAATTTCTATTCCCCCTTATGTAATAATAGATTAATTGGTGCTACCTAAATTAAGAAAACGATTTAACTACCTCACCTAAGCTTCCTGCGTTAGTGCCTGTACCGATTGCAGCAAATTTCCAATCTTGTCCATGTCTATATAATTCTCCAACGATTAAACTAGTCTTCCCTGCATAATCATCTGTCAAATTATAATGTAAAAGCGCTTGGTTCGTTAGTGGATTTACAATCCGAATAAAGGCATTTTGTATCATCCCGAAATGTTGTCTGCGTTTCACTGCATCATATATATTTACAACAAAAACTAACTTATGAATATGCGTAGGTACTTTATTTAATTCAACATGAATTTGTTCATCATCCCCATCGCCATCACCAGTTAAATTATCACCTGAATGCTTAACACTACCATCACGGCTTTGTAAATTCCCAAAATAGATTACGTCACTATTTGCTTGAACTTTCCCTTGTTCATTTACCATAATGACCGAAGCATCACAATCAACATTTGCTCCTTGACCGCCGCCAAAAAGTGAACCTAGTAAGCCACCTTTGCTTTGCTGAACTGGATCCCAGCCAAGCCCTATCAAAATTTTACTTAGTCCTGGATTTCCCTTTGTTAAATCAACTCTTTGCCCTTTTTGTAAATTTATCGCCATTATTCTCCGCTCCTATGTATGTTAATTAGATACTGTTTTAAATATTTTGTTAAAAGACTGTATTAAATATTATCCTCGTTTAAATAATTATTCCGCTGAAATTTGCCAATAGATATTAAAAAAACTGTATTTTTCCTAGTTAGGGAGAGAATCCTGATAATATTCTCGTCCCCTTCTCTAGAAACAGAAACATTAGGTAAGTGTCTTGAATAGAATAGAATCCACTCCCTATATTAAGCTTCGTTTTTTTATTGGAACTTTTAATGAAAATGCCAACAAAATAATTACCCTTGAAGCTTCATTTGCTTAAAGTTATTTTGTAATTCTTCTAATTTTTTTGTTCCTTCTTCTCTTAAGCGCTTATTTTCTTCTTCAATTGATTTCGTTTCTTGCATGCCCTTAATGATAATATTCCACGATTCTTCAATTGTTTCAATCTTAATACTAGGACTGCCTGCAAGTCTTGCAATATCTACACTTTGTTGGGAGATATTTTGGGCATTTTTAACAAGCATTTCATTCGTTCTTCTATCTAATTCACTCATACTATCTGCAACTAACTTTTGTCTTTTTGCTGCAACAGCTTGAATAAGACCATTTTTAAAAATAGGAATCGTTGTAACAAAGGCTGAATTAATCTTGCCTATTAATTTTGTATTTCCTCTTTGTAATAAACGGATTTGTGGTGCTGTTTGTAAGGCAACCATTTTTGCCATTTCTAGATCATACACACGTTGATCTAACAATTCTATTGCATTTCTAAGCGTATCTAGTTGCATACCGGCTAACTGATCTCCAGCAATCGCTTTTGCTTCAATTTGAGGGAGTAGCTGAGTCTTTAATTCTTCTGACTTCATACCTCCTGCAACAGCGTATTTTTCTAATGTTAAATAATATTGATAATTTTGCTCATACATTTCATCGAGCATAGTAGTAGAATCAACCATTTCATTTTGATATTTCGAAATTTCTACATAGACTTTGTCAATCTCTTGTCCCATAGATTGATATTTTCCAAAAAGCTTTTCCATGATTTTTTCACTTTTCTTAAACAGTTTTCCAAAGAAGCCCTTTGAAGTATCTTCAAAATCCTTTTTATCGAATTTATCCATAATGCGACCTAGCTGTTTCAATAACTCTCCCGAATCTTCCACCTTTGTCGTTTTCATATTATTTAGGATTTTATCGGAGAATTTAGAAATTTGTGTTGCTGGTTCTTTTCCAAATTCAAGTATTTGAATTTGATCCTTTTCGTCGATTGCCTGTGCCAATTTCTGTACTTCTGGCTCATTTCTAAGCGCTAATTTGATTTCTGATACTTTTTCTTCCGTTAATAATTCTGCAACTTGATTGTCTGCATTATTTATATTGGACGATTGCATATTCATCTTTTATTCTCCTTTTCTATTCTTTAAAAATCCGCTAAAAATTCCCCTTTTTAAAAAGGACGGTTCCTTGTATTCCATGTCAAACACAACATCCTCTAACCAATGAATATCAAATAATGTTTTCTTTGTAAAAGTCTCCATATCTACATGTCCTGCAGGATTATAGATAATAATATCAACTCCAATGGTATTCATTAATAGAAGCATTGCAGCATCCTCTCTAGTAAACACACCATTCTGCTCTGTTTTAAAAAGAATGATACTAGGAACCGCTTGTGCATAATCGAACTTTTGTAGCATTTTCAAGAAATCATCAGGTATTAGTAAACATTGTGAAAATAGAAAAATTGCTACATCTTCATCTGTTTCATTAGAGTGTTTCTTAAGTGCTGGTCTTGCACACACTCTAGAAATAGCAGCAGCTATTCCTCTTTGTAAGCCAATTGGTATCTGTTTATAATTCCAATAATGTGCGCTCAATATCTTGTCAGGGTCAAGCAATCCATCTGCTCCTAGTGCCCCACGATAATGGTAGCGATAATCACTGATAATAGCTTTTGTAAATGGAAAACTTGTAATCAATAACGATTCCTCTTTATTGACTATCTCGTGTATTCGATCCCAGTATTCTTTTCGATTTTTACTTACACCAAATATTTTAGCAAAAACAGATGGAATATGCACTTCACCATTGCTAACTTCAAAGTTTGGACGAATCATCGCGAGTTCTTTCTCAAGTAAAAATATTTCATCATACGTCGTTTTTAATGTAATGGAAATTGGGAGGTAATCTCTAAATTGCCAAGGTTTATAAAGATTAGATCCTTCATGGTGTAGGATGCTCTCAATTTCTCTTGATGCCCTATATGCTACAGTTGCTGTTCTTTTTCTTTCTTCTTTAGGAAAACTTTCAGGCTCTTTAAATTGTGGGTATTGATGCTGAAAAAACAGTTCCTTATCTAGCTTTAATTTATCGAGAATATCCTCTCCTTCAGGATGTACAATGACAATATCACATCCAAAGGTAAGGAGATAATAAATAAAATAGGACTGACTTTTATTGGCATCTCCATACCATAAAAACTTAGGCATGTTTTCATTTAACTGGCTGTCTTCCAAAGCAGGCTGTAAATGATTGATCGACCATTTGACAATATCAACTACTAATCTTCTTATATCATTATTTTTTAAGCCGTTATCTTCAATTTCTGCAAAATGCTCGATAACTTTAATGAAACTTTCTCTTAATTTACGATGAATGGCAGGAATAGATGATTTCAACAAGACATTTTCCCCATCAAGAAAAGCTACAAATCGATTGATGGACAAATTCTGTTCCTGCATTCGATTAAATACTTTTTGAATAGATTGAAAGTGCTGATTATCAATTGCCCGATCAAGGGTTTCATCCGTTAATAAGTGCAAACCAGTATTATCTTTATATATCCAATTAAACAGCTGATTATAATACTCATCCTCATCTAAAGATATTCCAAATAACTTTACAACAGCCTGACCGAATGTAAAATTACGATTATTCGTATCATGCAATGGTCGCTCTTTAAGAGGCTTTAACAGAATATCAAACCAATTTTCTGTAGACAAAGGAAGTATTACATTTTTGATTGTGTAAAAGTCCTTGTTCATTTTCTCCACTTCCTAATTTTATACCCAAAATATATATCTCTCTTTATCATAGCATAGCTTTACGATAACACTAAATATTCTACTTGGTATTTCTTTACGAAAGTTTCATAAAAAAGTTTCATTTTTAAGAGTGAGAGGAATAGAATTTTCTCTTTTATCTTAGAATGGTGATTTTAGCACCTAATCTTTTACTCGAGCATATAATACAGTACATTAGGCGAGTAGGTGCTAACTATGAGATCATTCTTTCGAAAATACACGTATCATGAAATTGAAGCAGATTTAAATTATGTACAAAATGTTCTATCATCAAATATGTATGTGTTTGTTGATTTAATCTTTATTTCTTTAATTATCAGTTTTTTTATGGCTATATTTTTCGAATCTGTTTTATTTGGGGTTATTGTGTTTATTTGCTGCTATTTATTTTTTGTCGCTATTTATTGCTTATTGCTTAAATGGATTAAAGATCCACCAGAAGATGAGCTTTAGATATGGTCACTCTTGTAATAAAGTGAACCATCATGATGTTTTTTTGGAATTTTAGCTACCCATTAATAGAGGATAAAGTTTAGAGGCGAGTATTTTACATTCGCCTCTTTCTCATACTTCAATTTATTCATATTTGTAAATTAAACTGTTTATGAACATTTCTAACGATTTCTTCTCCAGCGAATGCTCCTTTTTGAATCGTTAGATGATGAGTTGAATTTAATGTATTTTCCAAAGTTAACTCCCCATGTCTTGGAATGTATCCTATATGACAACAACTTAGAAACGGAAAATCTAATAAAGAATCACCCGCACCAATTGATTTCTCCACTCCTTCTCTTTCCATTATGTACTTAATCGCCTCTCCCTTACAGATGGGCCTTGGCATAAAATAAAGTTTACGTCCTTGTAACGATACATTCCAGCCATTTTCTAATGCAATCTTGATTAGTTCACTTTTGAAATCTTCGTCTATAGTTGTTTTTAATACATAATAAAAGAAAAGATTATCGGCAATTTTCAACTCACCATGCAGAGAATAACTCTTTAGCTTTTCTAATAATTCGTCTTTTTCCATACAATCTTCTTTTAATTTAGTATGAATGATTTCTGCCCAATCCTTTACAAGCGTTCCTTTATAATGGATTTTTGCCCCATTACTTGTAACACAGTATGTCATTGGCATTTCTTTTTCAAAAATAAAAATCCGCTTATATTGTTCATAGGTTCTGGTTGTAACCGGAACGAATAAATGCTTAGTAGCAATTTCCTTCAATAAATAATAACTATCCTTTGTCATAAAAGAAACATGTTCCCCATTTTTTGCTTCCACACCGACCATCGATTGGTTCCAAGGGGTTTCCATCTCATGTAAAGCACGTTTTGAATAAATTAATGTTCTGTCTAAATCTGACGCAAATAGATTCATCCTTTTTGCACTACCTTCTTAATTAATCCACAACATGTATAGCTCATATTTGGATATGGAATTACTTCTACGCCTCTTTCTTTTGCTAGCAAAACAATATGTTGCACATAAGGACTGTCTGGATCCTTCATTAAAACCTTCCATGGCACTCTTCTTAATAATACTCTTGTCGTTTCACCAACACCTGGTTTTACATAATGCGTACTATCAATGTGGAATTCTTCCTTAATGGTCAGAACTTCTTTCATCCCTTTAAAATCAACTGTTTGATCTTGCTCATTTGCATGAATATTCTCCTCTATTTGGACAGGATTTACTTTTTGGAATTCTATTGTAATCTCGTCTAAATAGTTATTCGATACATCATAAGGCTCTAATTCCTTATAGTACTTCGCCCCATGAAAATCATCTTTGCTTATATATTTTTCATTTAACACCGTACGACTTACAAGTCCTGAGACAGTTGAATTTAAACAAGCACTTGGGATTAAAAAATCTTCTCTCGTTCCATAAAGTGTTGTACAGTATCCTGGATCAGCAAGCACTGCTAATGTATCATCTAATCGAATATGATATTTTTGGTAAAATTCCTCACAGTTTTTCGTTAATTCAATTGAAATTGCACCTTTTCCTGTCCATCCATCAATAAATTGAAGAGCGAATCCCTTATGTGTTTGCAGCATATAATGAATCGCATTTTCATCGATGCCTCTATCTCTTATGATAGATATACTGTAGTGTGGTAAAGAAACGTCATATTTCCATTTCAAATAACGTTTAATTAAGATTCCAATAGGAGTCCCTGCTCTTGCTAAGGAAACCAATACCGTTTGTTTACCATGTTTCCGATAAATTTGTTCGGCAACAATTGCTGTACAAAGGGCTACTTTGTCTTTATAAGCATCGAGCGTCTCCCAAAAAAGTTGCAAATAATGTTCTGGTGGATTATATTCGATTGGCAGCGTTTCACTATAATGCTCTCCACCTTGAATCTTTTTTTCTCGTTCTTCGGTTGAACCCTCTAGTGTAACGTCACTTAAGTCTTTTAATAGAAATATAACATCTTCCTTATCATAGGAGCCGAACTTAACTAGTTGATTTACGTTTGCTTTCATCCTTTACCTCCCGCTACAGTATACAATATTTATTTTTTTCACTTGAACAGCTGTCAATTCAGCCAGCAACTCCGTTAATCTTTCCCCACTTACTTTTCTCTCAAAAAATAAAAAGATATCATCGTATTGATTAGCTTTAATATTGTATAGGTAATGGGCAATATCCAAATCTTCTGGATTTGAAAAACAGAATGCGTTTTTAGCCCCATAATGCTCTTCATCATTTGGATAAATTGGGCTTCTAGTCGTTGATTGATAATATATATTTTCTCCCATATAGCTTGCTAGCTTCATTGGAATATACATAAATTCCCCCGTACCAATACAAAGAGTAGTTCCAACACGCTTTTTCTTCAGCTCATCTGCTGCTTGTCTGATCCAATCGTCTGTCACCTCATCTATACGGATGCCAAACCTACCTGTATCCTTTAAATACCCATATTCATTTCGACTGCCTGCTAAACTACTGGAAATTATGGGGACAATTCTATTTTTCACATAATTTTCAAGACTTATATATTCAAGTAGCGGTTTCATCCCATCTGCTTCAGCAATCTCTGTTTGTGAAACTAGATTAATTGGAACACCGATAAGTTCAAAGCTTCCTTTAAGTAAAGAGACGACTTGAATCGTTATTTGTAATTCTTGTTCTAGGGATTCCATCTCTAGCTGCCATTTTTCTGAGCGCCAATCTAGAATGGATACAACTGTATATTTGTCTCTTGGATATTTCTTATGAATATCCCGGATAATATTTATGGCTGTTTTCCCTGTTGTTAGTTCATCATCGACCAGAATAATTTCTCGAGAATTATCGAGAATGTCCTCCTCTACATAACAGCGATGAGAAGTTGCATGAGAATGCTCTTCTTCAAATGTAATGATTGGAACTAGCTCATTTACATTTTCTCTAGTCGTGTGAAAAAAAACAGCCTGTTCAAATGCTCGAAAAAAAGAATGACCTAATGCCGTTGCAGTTTCTGCAAAACCAATAATAATAGGATTTGCTTGTTCATTAGAAATAAACGGCTTATCAAAAAAAGGTAAATCTAAATCACGATAAACAGCCATTAAATCCTCTCTTTGTGGGGATATTGTGCCTGTAATAATTTCTTCATATCGTGTTGCCAGCATAAATCCAGTGAGTAGACCTTTTTTTGGTGCAATCGGCAAATGTTTTCCTAATAGCTTACTAACAAATAAAAAAGCCCGCTTCTTATTGATTCGTGCAGCCATTCTAAAGAAATCTTCTAGCGGAAGATTAAATGGATTTTCTTCGACGACAATGTCCATCTGTAAATTATGAATGATTGGTAATGAAATTTTCTTGTTTAAGTAAGTCAATGTATGTAAATCCTTCATGAAACACCCCGTAAACCTTTGATTTTAAAATAATTTTCTGCGCCCAATACAGATGTGGCTTAATTTCGTTCATTTTATTTGAAAAACTACTTTTTACTACACCAATCTCTCCATTATTACTTTCAATAATATTACAAGCATCTAAATACTCCTCATAGGAAACCACATTTAATGCTTGTACTGGTTTGATATGTGTTGGATGAATAATTGTCTTTCCTGTTAAGCCATTCGTAATATCCATCATCACTTCTCTTATTAACCCATCCATATGTTTATCGATTAACTGTGTTCTCATATTCATTCCAGCTTTCCCATATCGTTTGCGGAAAGGTGTCTCTCTTAATTGTGGAATTAGAACTCTTTCTTTCGTTGTAAAGTATTCCCAAACAGGACCAGAAACAACATAGGCACTATCAACTCGTGTAAATACGTTTACAATATCTGATATACAATCTCGAATAATAGCAACATCATATACAGTCGTTTCTGCGTTTCTACGAATGCCATATAATCCACAAAAATCGGTTGCACCAATTCGGACATTCAAAATAAGATGCTTATAATTATCTAACACTTTCTTAATAGAAAGGAGTTCATCCATTCTAGTTTCTTTTTCAATTATTTTTTTTGTTTCTAAAATTGGCATCGCATATAACGAATAACCAAGCACATTATATTTTGCTAGTTCCTTTAAAATAACCTCTCCCTCTACAGCTTCAAATTTCGGTATGACGATACCGGTTAATAAATCCTTTTTTTCCCCTAGTAAATCCATAAGGTTTAAAAACTGAGCGACTGAGCGGATTCTAATAAAAATCAACGGTAATTCACTTTTAATTAGCACACTATCCTCTAAGGCTTGATAAATGTTTGTTAACTCCTCAACTAATTTACGTTCTGCTATATCCACCTCATGATCGCCGATAGAGTCCTCTAAACAAATTACCATAGATGTTAAAGCGGAGTGTTTTTTTGTTAATAAATCCTGAAAAATATTCGGCCTTGTTGCAGGCATATATAAAGTTGAAGCAAGTGCATAGGATAATACTTCCTTTTCCGAAGTACTAAACACCTCTTCTGGTAATTTAAAGAAAAGACGTTCCTTTTGTTTTTCATTTAAGTCAGAAAATAATTTCATTTTCTTTGCTCCATTCAATAATATTAACAACCATTTAAATACTATTCTGAAAATTATAAATATATAATATTTATAGTAATATAATTTATTCTATCATACAATAAAACTTTTTTTGAAAATATTTACAATGACATTTTTTTACGGAGATTTATCATGTCTATTGTAAGAATGTGAAGGTTATTGTGGATAAGTAATGGACGGAGAGGAGTAAATATAACTTATTAAAGGAAAAAAAGGATATCTCTAGCATTGTCTATTGTAAAGCTACTAGAAATATCCTCAAAAGATTAAGCTTCGCCCTGTTGCTCAGCTTTCTTCTTATTTCTCAAGTGTACAATAAAGGTTGCTCCAAACGCTATGACTAATAATCCAAAGAAATACACATGTTCGATATGAATATCGAAAACACCTAGTAGCATCTTAACAGCAATAATTAAGATTAGGATATATGCAGTCGCTTCTAGCTCTGGAATTCTATCAATTAACTTAAGGAAAACACCTGCAACACCACGCATCATAAGGACGCCGAGTATACCACCAAGTAATAATACCCATACTTGATTGCTTACACCGAATGCTGCTAAAACACTGTCTACAGAAAAGGCAATATCCATTAATTCAACAGAAATTACTGTTCCCCAAAACAGACCAAATGTACGGATCAGAATTCCATTTTTATTAATACCTTTATTCTCTTCCTCTTCCACTTCTGTTTGATTTGCTGCTTTTCTTCTATCCATGAAATACTTAATAGCTAGATATGCTAAATATGCCGCTCCAAGTACTTTCACCCATGAGAATTCGATTAAATAAACACCGATACCGATAGCTATAAAGCGGAATATATATGCACCTAATAGCCCATAGAACAACGCTTTTCTTCTTTGCTCTGGTGGTAGATGCTTAACCATTACAGCAAGCACCAATGCATTATCCGCAGATAATAAGCCTTCTAATATTACTAGTGTTCCAATATAACCCCAACTTACAGGATCAGTTAATACTTCTCCCCACATTTCCCAATTAAAAAACTGGGCATATGTATCAATAATCGTCTCAAATATTCCCATGAAAAAAGCTTCCCCCTAAAATATATAATTAGCCAACTTGCAGGCCAAAGTCAGTTGCTAATGCAGCTAAACCACCTTGGTACCCACTGCCAATAGCACTAAATTTCCATTCATTATTATGACGATATAATTCTCCTACCACTAAAGCTGTTTCAATGGAGAAATCCTCTCCTAAATCGTAACGAATTAACTCTTCATTTGTTTCTTCATTTAAAATGCGGACATAAGAATTAGAAACTTGTCCGAAATTTTGATTTCTTCCTTCTCCATCATGAATGGTAATGGTAAAGGCAACACGCTGAATGTTAGCAGGAATTTCTTTTAATTCAACGATGATTTGTTCATCATCTCCATCGCCTGCTCCTGTGCGATTATCTCCAGAATGGACAATAGAACCATTTCCACCCGATGGATTATTGTAGAATACGAAATCAGCATCATTTGTTACTTTTCCATTTTCTCCAAGTAAGAATACAGATGCATCTAAATCAAAATCTTTTCCACCATCATACTTATTTACATCCCAGCCTAAACCAATAATTACTTTTGATAAACCAGGATTTCCTTTTGTTAAATCTACTTTTTGTCCTTTAGATAAACTAATTGCCATGATTTACTACCTCCAAATTTTTTCATTATAATTTCTATACGTAATCAGAAAAGAAAAAGTTTCAACTACTTAACATTTTGATGCATGTCTCCTGTTAGAAGTCAGGCTATTCTTTTAGCTCATCCACTTCGGCGGAGTATTTTTATCCCAATAAATTTCTCCTAGTGTATAATGAGTTTGGAATTGATCATGATACGTATGATAATGGAAGTTAAAATAGTATCCTTCCTGTGGGGGACGGTCCCTTCTTACATGAAAGCGGATGATGTCCTCGTTTTGCCTTGTTATATGAAATATTCTTTCACTAGTTCCTGATGCAGGAAGCTCGGTCACAGTCAAATAACTTAACTCCTCTTCAGGAAAAATACTAGTCACTTCACTAATCGCTTTTTCCATATTCGGAAGAACGACTAGACGAAATTCATCTTCAATGACTGGTTTAATTTTCGTTCCAAATTTCAAATAACTCTGCTCTTCTGCTTTCTTAATGATTTTACTAATAAAATCTTCTCTCGAGAAGATTTCCTCTTTACTATCCGTCAGTATAGCTTCTTCTATACTTTCTCTAGCATAAGGCATTTCTCTTTCATCAATTGGTTTTTTGTCATTATCGCTGTTATTATTTAAAAAGGTTGATGGCGATGGAGAAACAAGACCAAAAGTTAAAATAGAAACAAATACAACGAGGCTTTTACGAATCCAATTAGGCATTTTATTACACCTCACTTTCCGTTCATCCTGATGACAAAAAAATGTAATAAAAAGATATTGATAGATTAAGTATATATTATTTCCTATCCATTCTTCTAGTATAATCCTAAATAGATTGGTTATTTTTTCATTATTCTTTTTTTAGCCATATCCCATAATGAAATTTTGCAGTTTTACGTTTTACCTGTTCAAATTGGAATCGCTCAAATCTAGTACTTCTAAAATGATCTTTCAATACAACTCTATCTTTTGCAACCCGCTTTGCATGATTAATTATTTCGTCTGTCAAATCCTCATAATGTGCTAATCTTTTTAATGGATGTATTCCATTTGATAAAACGTTCTCTTCAAACATTGGGTCGAAATAAATACAATCTATACTATTATCTTCTTTGTGAATAAGATCATCTAGTGCATTTGTATGCTTGACTGTAATTCTACGCATCGCTTCATCAATGTCAGAATGGCCTGTCTCCCATTCTTTTAAACCAATTTTAACCAAATAAGCAATGACATTATTTACTTCCAATCCCTCAACGTATCCAGCATTCCCTACAACATAACTCGCAACGATACTATCAGATGAAAGACCTAAAGTACAATCTAAAAAGCTCTTGCCCTCTTCTAAATTGGTCGCTTCGATAAATGGATCATGTTCCTGTTTAATGAGTCTTTTTATACGGAAAGCAGCAGAATTCGGATGAAAAAAGAATGGTTGGGTTGTATCTATTGAATAAAATTCATATCGATTTTTTCCAATAATAAGAATATCTGTTTCATACTGAATTTTTAAAGATTCAATTGATTCTTTTTGTCGTTCTATAAATTTACAATGAAACTCTTCTGCAATTCTTTTTGCGAGAAATTGCATTTCATTGTTTGTTCTACCCGCGGTAGTTACAATCATTTTTTTAACTCCTCATTTTTAAATCCTAAAATACTAATTGGAATTCTTTAAGAAGATACAATATCAAAAACAACCCAAAAAAAAGAAAGTTCATGAGAGAAAAGGTAATTCCTCTTTTCCCATGAAACATTCTTTATTTAGCAATATTGTTCAAAAGCAGATACTAGATTTTCCATAATTGCTTCCATAGAATTTCCTTCAATATCGTAACGAGGAATAAAGTGAACAACTTTATTGTCTTTAATTAGTGCCATTGATGGAGACGATGGCTCTATATCGCCAAAGAATTCGCGCATTTTTGCTGTTGCTTCTTTATCTTGACCTGCGAATACTGTTACTAATTGGTCTGGTTTTTTTTCAGATGCAAGCACCGCTTGTGTAGCAGCTGGTCTTGCTAATCCTGCTGCACAACCGCAAACGGAATTAACAACCACTAAGGAAGTGCCTTTATTTGTTTCAATAAATTGTTCAACCGCTTCTTCCGTTAGTAATTCAGCAAAGCCTGCTTGCGTTAATTCAGCTCTCATTGGTTTTACCACTTGCTTCATGTATTCATCATATGCCATTGACATAATAGATCCCTCCAAATATCCGTTTTTTTATTTCATAAATATACATTAGAAATGTTTTTCCTGCAATCCTTTTAGGAAAACTTAATATATGAAATAAGTTATTTTCTCGCTTCGGTCATCTGTTTCCATACTGATCCCTTAGCTTCTTCTCCTAATTCTATCCGTTCAATTGCCAACTTTATTTGAAGGCTTACTTCAAATTCTGGATCATCTTCATGTGCCTTCAATGCTTTAAGTGCTCTTTCATCTCCCACTTCATATAAAAACATTGCTGCTCTCCATCGAACAATCTTACTTTTATCCTCTAATGCTTCCATCATTTCTTCCATTGCTTCTGGAAATCCTAAATCTGATAGGCAGTCTCCTGCTGTACGTCTTACTGTTACTGTTTTATCCTTCAACGCTTTATACAAGGAAGGTAGAACAGCAGTATCTTCTATCATTCCAAGATAAACAGTTGCAAGTCTGCGAATAGATGGCTTTTCATCATCAAGTGCTTTCGTTAAAGCTGGAATATCTTCTACTGTAGGATCTTCGCTCTGCTCTAGTTTTTGGTATCGTACTTTCCAATCAGGATGCTCTAAATCAGCAAAAGTTAGTTTACTTTTCACTCGTACAGCTTTTCCGCTTGCTTCCGTTTGAGGATTTTTAGCATGGTGAATAATTACATCGATTCGTTCTTGTGGATACGCAGCAACGAGTTCTTCAATCATAACATTACCAATTTCATCAAATTCGCCATATCGTACGCCATAATCTTTCCATTTTCTTGTCATCACCACATTGTCTTCAGGAGTACGAACTGCTGAAACAGCTTGAATAAATGATTCAGGTAATCCAAATCTTCTTTCTTCGTTCCCATCCGATAATTTAATTTGCATTGGTATACTTTTATACATTTGAACTTGGACTTTAATTTCACCATAATGCTCATTAATTTCTTGAGAATCCTGTGTTTCTTCGTTTTCACCAAAGACATTGCGTACTTTTGAAAGTAATTCCTTCCAATCAAAGCGTGCATTTCTTTCCACTGCTAAAAAATCGGCTACATGATAAACCCCTTTAATTCCTTCAATGGAAAGGATATTTTGAATTAATTCCGGCGCTTCTGACAAATTATCTTCCTTATAGTTATTGCTCTTTCCCATTGGCAACTCTTGGTCTAAATTAATTTTCATTGTATTTGGACTTGGTGTTGGTTCAATCGAAATAATTCTCATATTCTATCCCCCTCTTCTTACAACTTTTATATTATCATGCTTTATTCCTTTTCTAAAAACAAACAGCTTTCAAACAAATCATTCTTTAGCTATTTATCGCAAGTTGTTTTCAGTGTATATATCCATATCAATTATGACTGATCTGCTATCTCCGATAAGTAGCTCCATCGCTCAATGAGGTATTCTAGTTTCTCATTTAATTCTTCTTGTTCTTTCATTAATTTAGCTGCTTTTTCAAAATCACTACCCGACTCTACTAATTCTGTTTCAATGCTTCCAAGTCTTTCTTCTACATTTTCAATGTCCTGGTCGATTGTTGCCCATTCTCTTTGTTCATTGTAGCTAAGCTTTATCTTCTTCTCTTTTGATTCTTTTTTTGTAACAAATGCTTCCATTTTCTCTTTTGTTTCTTGCTCTTCTTTTCGTTCAACCTCTAAATATTCACTATAATTGCCATAATAAGTGTCAACTACTCCATTTCCCTTTAAAATCAATAGTTGTTCAGCTACTTTATCTAAAAAATAGCGATCATGAGATACGGTAATTACAACTCCATTAAAGTCTTCTAAGTAGTCTTCTAGAACCATTAATGTTTGTGTGTCCAAATCATTGGTTGGCTCATCCAATAAAAGCACGTTTGGTTCTCCCATTAGAATCTTGAGTAGATAAAGTCTTCTTCTTTCTCCTCCAGAAAGCTTTCCAATTATCGTTCCATGAGTATGAAGTGGGAATAAGAATCTTTCCAGCATTTGTGCAGCCGTAATGACCTTTCCATCAGATGCCTCGATTACTTCTGCTGTTTCTTTTAAAAATTCAATCATTCTTTTGGAAATATCCATATCTTCGTTTTCTTGTGTATAGTAGGCAACTTTTACGGTCTGACCAACAATTCTTTCACCAGAATCAAGTGACTGCTTCCCGGCAAGTACATTTAAGAAGGTTGATTTTCCTGTTCCATTTTTACCAATTACCCCAATTCTATCTCCAGGTTTTACAAGTAAATTAAATTCATTTAAAATAATTTTATCTTTGAAATGCTTGCTCGCATCAACCAATTCAAAGACTTGTTTTCCTAATCTGCTCCCTTTTAACGATATATCTAGTTTGTCTTTTGACTTTACATTCGCTAATTTATCGTCTAAAACATCAAAGCGTTGAATTCTTGCTTTTTGTTTTGTGGAACGTGCCTTTGCACCTCTTCTAATCCACTCTAATTCTCTGCGAAATAGATTCTGCTGCTTTTCAATCGTTGCTACTTCATTTTCTTCTCGAACGGCTTTAGCCTGCAAGAAATCTCCATAGTTTCCTTTATAGCTATAAAGATTTCCCCCATCAAGTTCAAACATTCTGTTCGTTACACGATCTAAGAAATAACGATCATGGGTTACTAATAATAGCGCACCAGTGTATCTACTTAAATAATCCTCCAACCATTTTACAGCCTCAAAATCAAGGTGGTTTGTTGGTTCATCTAATATAAGTAAATCCGGCTCTTGAATGAGAACTTGTGCTAATGCCACTCGTTTCTTTTGTCCCCCCGACAATTCGCCAATTTTCTTATAAAAATGCTCAATTCCCAACTTCATTAAAACAGTCTTTGCATTTGTATGAACTTCCCAGCCATTTAAAGCATCCATTCTTTTTTGTAGTTCAAAAAGCTTTTCATGAAGCTTTTTGTTTTCTGAATCATTGTTGATTTGGATTAACATTGCTTCATATTCTTTAATTAGCGTTAATACTGGTGCATCTCCTGCATACACTTGATTCAATACAGTAAGCTCAGGGTCTAATTCAGGACTTTGTGCAGAATAGGCAATCTGATAATCTTTTGGTGCATTAATGCTGCCTTCGTCTGCAATATCAATTCCAGCAACAATTTTTAATAAAGATGATTTTCCTGTACCATTAATTCCGATTAATCCAACGCGTTCCTTTTCACTTATAGAAAAGGATATATTTTCAAATAGTTTTTTCTCTCCATATGTTTTTGTTACATTTTCAATTAAAATACTTTTCATCTTGTACATTCCATTCTTTATAAAATTCTTGTAGAAAACTCTCCATAAATTGATGCCTTGCTTCTGCAATTTCCTTGGCACTGTCAGTATGTAAAAGGTTTTTTATTTTCAATAGTTTCTCATAGAAATGGTGAATAGAGGAAGAGTTATTATTTCGATATTCTTCTTCTGTCATCTTGTCTCTTATTTGTAAGGATGGATCATAAATAGGGGTTCCAGCACTTCCTCCATATGCAAATGTTCTTGCAATACCTAGTGCACCAATTGCATCTAATCGATCTGCATCTTGGACTATTTTTGCTTCTAGACTGTTAGGGGGAATTCCATTTCCTCCTTTAAAACCAACCGAAGAAATGATTGCTAAAATCTGTTCTTGTTCTTGTTTTTCTATTGAAACACTATCGAGAATTGTAGCTAACTTCTGTTGGCCCATTTCTTTTGATATATTTAATTTTTCATCCGCAATATCATGCAATAATGCCGCAAGCTCTATCGTTCTGGAATAGCCAACTCCCTCTTTCTCTGAAAGAAACAAAGCCATTTTCCGAACTCTATTCACATGATACCAATCATGCCCACTCGCATCTTTTTCCATCTCTTTTTTCACCAAATCTTCTACTTTGGTAATCACATTCAATTATTCTCACATCCAGCTTTACTAATATGAACATATTGTATCATGAAAAGTAGTTATTCGAATAAGAAAGAATATCTCTTTCTATAGACAAAAGCCAGAGAAAAAGGTTTTACCCATTCTACTCTGGCTTTCTTATAGCTATTAATTTCTATTCTTCGATTAAAAATGGCTTTATTTTCGGGAATACTTTTAGCGCAGTCCGATAAAACACATCTTCATGATGGCTTTCTGGAATAAGACTCTTAATAAACTCTACATAAGGACCGAATGGCGCTAATGGCCAATCTGTACCGAATAGTAATTTATCATAAGAATGAGAAAAAACTAAAGCATGACGTAAATGATTGAGGAAAATTCCTTCCTGTGCCTCTTCGAGCTCTTTTTTTGTTCCAACGATTAAACCGGATAAATCTGCAAATACATTCGAATTTTTATAAATAATTTCGGCACCAGTTAGCGTCCATGGATCCCCAAAATGCGCCATCATAAAATTCACCTTACGATGTTTTACTGCCACTTCATCAATTGCTAGAGGATGACTGTATTTTAAGAGTCCTCTTTCAGAATACGTATCTCCAGTGTGAAAAACAACAGGCAAATGATATTTTTCCGCAAGCTGATAAACGGTTTCATACACGTCATCATAAGCATAAAAGGGATAATAGCCTAAGTAGATTTTCATTCCAACAACATTTGGCTTTTGTATTTCCTTTTCTAATCGTTCTAAGGCTGACGTATCCATATCATATGGATTTATTCCAGCACAATAGACAACATTTTCAGGAAGATCTGCATCCAAATCAAGCCCCATTGGCGTTTTGGCATGATAATCAGGAAAACCCATCTCCGGAGTTTCTGTAACACCCATTCCAATTGCAAGGACAATATTTGCGTCGTTCATTTCTTTTTTTATTCCTTCGAAACTATAATCAACAAAGGAAAGATTTTTAGCAGTATCTTTGAATGTGTCTATATTCGAATAATGAATATGTGCATCAATTATTTTCATCAAAATATACCCTTTCTTAAAATACAATTCTTCTAACTTGATTTAATAAGGCTAGTGAAATTTCCTCATTCGTAAATAATAAATAATTTGGTTCTTTATATAATCGATTCTCTATTCGGTTTGCTTTGTCGAAGGAAATTAGCTGTATTGCCTCTTTATTGCTGTAAAACTCTGTATCACTTGCAGATTCACTTGCAATGTAATAAAGCTTATCTTCCCGTAAAGATAAATAAAAGTTATCCTTTACATTGACTTCCTGTTCTTCATCAGCAACGAAATATTGTTTATTTTTCACCTTATCATCCTTCATATGGAGAACACATTTATCCTTGTCATTACAAGTCATAAATAGATTCGTATGCCAATTTTCTTCTGCCATCCGATAACCTGCATGATCGATAATTTCTACAAACGTTATCAAAAGGGGTACTCCAGGCATTGTTACATAATATTGCACATACTTTAAACCTTTCCACTTCTGATGATGGCTAATGGTTGTTTCAAGCTTTAAGCCAGTCCAGGCGTTCTTATATTTATCTTTTATAGTCGTAAAATTACATACTGTCTGCTCTTTCAACAACGAAAACATATTTAAATCCGGAGGACCATTCTTTATCCCTCCACACCATGGATTCCACCAGCTTTTTGCAATTGGTTTAGGGAAAGAATGCTCTAGCCATTGTTTCTCATTTACTTCAATCGAATAAATACCTGGATAATAAGATGGAGAAGCTTTAAAGGTTACTACTCCGTTTGATACACGATAAACAGTTAACCCGTCTTCTTCGAGCATATCCGTTGTGATATTTTCGTCACTAGGTACAAAAAATAACTCCTCAATTTCTACCTTCTTTGTAGGCAGATTAACAGAAGTATTTATTTTATTTAAACCAAATTTAAACCTATTTTGATTGTTTACTTGATAAACATCTAATTCATCTGTATTAATCTGGAATGATTGGACGTCTTTTTCATTAATAGTAAAAGTAGCACCACCAATTAAGGGCTGATTCCTAAAGGTTCTTATCCGAGTTGTCGAAGGAGTTGCTTTCTCTAAAATTGGATTACCATTGTTAAACTCGACCATTATATCATTGACAACGGCTCTTTTTCCTTCTTCTATAATGCCTTCTGCTGCTAACTCCCAATCTTGCCATTTACGATAGGCACCAAGATTTATACATATAGGTGGAAAATCAAATGATTCATTCGGCTTAAGAATGGTGGTTGACTCTATATGCATTTTCCAGCTATCCATTTTGATTTTAGATTTCTTATCCCATGCTACTCCAAAAGGAGAAACACTTTGAGAAGAAAAATACCAATTTCCTGAGATATCTTTTGAAGCCAATTCAGATGGAGACACAGTACTTAACTCATTGAACAAAACAACTTCTCCCTTTAAAGGAAGATAAAGCTGTTGCCAAGAATCATAGAATGTTTCCTGTAAGCTAAGTTCTTGTTCTCCTAAACGATTATTAATTAAAGTTACCCAGCGTTTCACATACCCCTCTGCGAATAAAGCGTTCGTTAGAACGATATCAATGCCAGGAAAATCACTAGACCTATAAAACATTTTGAAGGCTATACTGCTGTCTACTTTTTCCTCACTTACTTTATAAGGCTTTAGTTTAGATAGCTCATTCGAATACGGTTTCCCAATTGATGGAGCGAATATAGTAAAATCAGTACCTTTAATTTCAGTCTCTTGATCTGTTTTACTTATGGAAAGCTGATGGGGACCGTTAAACATTTTCCAATTCTTCTCATTTTCCACCACAAACCGCTGGCCAATCCCTTTTAAACCTAATGTCATTTCTTTCTCCATGCTTAATAGATTACAATCATTTTCAAAAATTTCACATGTAATCGTTTCTTTAAAGCATCCGCACTCCTTTACTTTCACCGGTATACGAAGCCACTTTTTCTCCTTTTCCGCCAGCGTGAAAGAGTACTTGTCTCCCTCAAATAATAAATAATTATTCAAAGGAATTGTTAGGCTAGCGCTAATATCTTTCTCTAAATTGTTTTCCAGCTCCAAATCTAAGTAAGTATTCATACCTTTAACTAAAATGGAATCTATTTCCTTTGTTTCAATAGAAATTGGCAACTTAGGCAAGATTCCCAATTGTAAACTTGTTTCCAATCCGTTAATACTGAGATCAACCTTTATTGCAGGAAACGTTTTTCCTTCTACAGGCTCTTCCCCTTCTTTTACTACAAAAGGAAATGGAACAGTAAGCTCTTCTTTTCCCATTACTGCAATTGATTTAGAAAAGCTGCATCTAATTCTGCCATGATTATCTGCTAATGCTTGCATGGAAACTGGTTTTGTCATTTTGTTCTTTATTTTCAAGTACACTTGCTGTTCCATTTCTTCTATGCACTCATGATTCTCCATTACTAATTCTAGTTGAAAATCTTTTGTTTCAATATAGCTGATGCCTCTGCCATTTTTTTCGAATTTTACAATTACACGCTCCTTTTCTTTTTGCCAAATATATTCATAGTGTGTAAACCCTTGAACAATCTCTCCATCTGGTTTAATTTCAAGATTTCTTTTTAAATCTTCATACCAGTCCATGTCTTTTAAATAATGATTGATTAATTCATTATTACGAACAGTTGGGATAAAATTCATTAAGTGGGTATACTGATCATTATCTTCCCAAAAGAAGCCACAACGCTTGTATAAAGGAACTGCCTTTAAGTTTCCGGCCCATGTATATAAATCCAACCTTGGCCATTTTTGGTCTATTGCTTTCGTTAGGGCATGTAATAATAACTTTTTTCCTACTTTCTTTCCATGAAAGTCTGGACGAACGTTTAACAAAGGTACATATAACGCTCCAACATCTTCCTTATAAACAGAAAATCCGCAATATCCCACCACTTCTTCTCCCAAAACAGCTAAGAAAGTGTCAAGATTATCGGAACTTTGCTGCTGTTCAAGCACTTGCTCCTCCGTTTTAACGGATCCTCCCCATGAATCTTTACTCTTCGTCCACATATCAGCTACCCTTTGAGCTAGACCATCATGGTAGCTTACTATTTTTATTGTTTGTGAACCTTCTTGTACTTTTTCCACTAAGACCCCTCATCCCTCTTATTTTGAATTTTTGTTTGCATAGATACATCTTTATGTTTTGTCATATTAACTCCTCCCTTCATTAAGATAGGAATGTTTTTCCACATTCCTATCTATCGTATTATTATTAAGAATTTTTGTAAAGATATAGCAATAATAATTTTTCTGATAATTAAATTTAATATCCAACAAAACTAGACAAAGCTCGTCAAAGGATTTTCTTTTCTTTTCACGAAAAGTATAAAGACAAGGCTTTTAAACGTCCTTCTAGCCAATGGTTTTGTTTCAATTATTTTTTATTGAGGGGTGTGTAGAATGTTAAGTGTACAAACAAAAGAAATTACCACGAAGGAAGAAACAACAAGATTACTAAGCGTAAAAGAAGCAGCGGAATATATTGAAGAAGGTCCAGGGGTTGTACGAAATTGGTTAAGAGAATTAAAAACGCTTATTCCGGTCATTATTGGAGAAAACGGCTATCGTTATTTTGATCAAAAAAGCTTAGATATTTTAGTAAAAGTGAAACAAATGCGCAACGAAAAACAAATGTCTTTAAGACAAATCGAAGACGAGCTCACAAGCCCTGTTCCTACCTCTATTCCAATTGCCACGGATGCCACGGAAAAACTTCTTCAAGATTTACAAACAATTAAAGAAGAATTAGAACTTCAAAAAAACTTCAATCAAGTACTAGTGCAGCAATTAAAAAAGCAGCAGGAGCATATTGAACGCCAGAACGAGCATATTGTCAGTCAAGAAAATAAAATTACATTGTTAGAAAATCCAATCAGCCAGCAAAATAAAGAAGAAAACCTTGCTAAATCAAAAAAAATGAAAGACTCTCTAATGAAAGAGAAGGAAATCAAGCAGAAAAAGACTGGTTTTATCCGTCTCTTTTCTTATCGTTAATCGTTTAAAATATACTTAAACGTAGTGAAAAAATGGGAATCTGCCAATCTCTTCATGAAATAAATACACCCACTAGATAATGTGCAGACTCCCTAATCCATTTTCTTATAAGACAGCATTCAGTAGCTTTTCAATGTCTTCTTTTAGATCTGATGGCTTTGTACTTGGTGCATAGCGTCCAATCACGTTTCCATTTCCATCAATTAAAAACTTTGTAAAATTCCACTTGATTGCTTTTACTCCTAATACTCCTGGTAATTCTTTTGTTAAATACTGATAAAGTGGGTCTGCGTCTTTCCCATTCACATCAATTTTTGCATACATCGGGAAGGTTACACCATAATTTATTTCACAGAATGATTTGATTTCATCGTTTGTTCCAGGATCCTGATTCATGAATTGATTACTAGGAAATCCTAAAATAGAAAAGCCCCTATCTTTAAATGTTTGATACAATTCCTGTAACTCTTTAAACTGAGGAGTAAAGCCGCATTTACTAGCAGTATTCACGATTAAGAATACTTTTCCTCTGTAATTGCTTAATGATTGAAGATTTCCATTCATTGTCTTAACCTCGTAATCATAAATACTCATTCTACATTCTCCTTATATTGTTAATAAAGAATCAATGGAGTGAAGGGAAAGTAATGTTTTCTCCATAAATTCCATCATTGTTACCATATCATCTATTTGCTCTTCTCTAATTAAACGCTTGAAATCAATGGTAATATGATTATATACAGTATGATTTGATTCAAGTGGCTGAAAACTGATTTCTTGAATTATTTTCATATCTTTCCCCCATATATCTTCTACTAAGGACTGTAACAAAGGATAAAGAGCTTCATCCTTTTTATGACGCAAATAAAGATGAATATAAATGGAAGCACCAATCCATTTTTTATTTTTTGAATTTGCTAATAGCTCTGCAGATAAATTTTGTAAATCAGCCGATAGTTCAAATTTTAATTTCGCATTTTCTTGGTTTTTCAAACGAAAAGTAATGGTATAATTTCTTGATAATTTACTACTATTAAAAAAATCATTCCGATCTAAAATAACAATATCTCCATCCAAATCTTTATCGTATATAAGACCTTCCATTACTGTTCTCATATTTTCAAAGGCAGTAGGATCAAACATGCTTTTTTCCTCCTTTGCTTTTCTGTAGAAAAAGCGCAAGCACCTTACCTACAATATCAGAGAAATGTAACAATCTCCGCTATTATGGTACATAATACTTGCGCTTGATTTGTCTAGATTACTTGTAATATTAGACTAAAATTAAAACAGTCCTACGGCTTTCCCAGTCTCGTCTACATCCATATTTAAGGCAGCAGGTCTTTTCGGTAATCCAGGCATTGTCATAACATCTCCTGTAAGTGCCACAAGGAATCCCGCACCAATAGACGGCTTAAATTCACGAATCGTAATCGAAAATCCTTCTGGTCTGCCGATTAATGACGGATCATCTGTTAAAGAATATTGTGTCTTTGCCATGCAAATAGGAAGATTAGCCCATCCATATTTTTCAAAGTCAACAATCTGTTTTTTTGCCTTAGAAGAATATTCAACACTCTTCGCACCATAAATTTTCGTTGCAATTGTATGTATTTTTTCTTCTATAGAAGCATCTAATTGATATATATGCTCAAAATTTTGTTCCTTCTTCTCCAATATAGCTAACACCCTTTGAGCTAATTCGATGCCGCCAGCTCCACCTTTTTCCCATACCTCTGTTAATGCAACTGGAATTTCCGCTTGTTCACAAAGCTGTTTCAATACGCCAATTTCCGCATCTGTGTCTGTTACGAATTTATTAATTGCAACAACAAATGGTAAACCGAATTCTGTAATACTCTCAACATGCTTTTGTAAATTTGCAAAGCCAGCTTTTAAAGCTTCGGTATTTTCTACAGAAAGTTCTTGCTTAGAAACTCCACCATGCATTTTCAATGCGCGAATTGTAGCAACAATAACAACGATTTCAGGATTTATCTCATTATTTCTCGACTTAATATTCAAAAATTTCTCTGCCCCTAAATCTGCTCCAAATCCTGCTTCTGTTACTACAAAATCTCCTAATTTTGATGCAGTTGTCGTTGCAATGACACTATTACAGCCATGAGCAATATTAGCAAATGGACCTCCATGAATAATCGCTGGAGAATGTTCAATCGTTTGAACCAAATTAGGTTTTATAGCATCTTTCAGCAATAAGGTAAGTGCGCCTTCTACTTTCAAATCGCCGACTGTTACAGGCTCTTTATCCACATTATACGCAACAACCATTTGAGATAATCGTTTCTTTAAATCATTGATATCTGAAGCTAAGCACAAAACAGCCATGATTTCAGAAGCAACGGTAATGTCAAAACCATCTTCTCTAGGCACTCCTTGTAATGGTCCACCTAAACCAATTACTACTTTTCTTAGGGCACGGTCGTTTAAATCTACCGCTCTTTTCCATACAATTCTTCGCTGATCTATACGGCAGTCATTGCCTTGATGAATATGGTTGTCTACCAGAGCAGCCAAAGCATTATTAGCAGTTGTAATGGCATGTAAATCTCCAGTGAAATGCAGATTGATATCCTCCATAGGAAGGACTTGTGCCATTCCACCACCAGCAGCTCCCCCTTTTATCCCCATTGTTGGTCCTAAAGAAGGTTCTCTCATCGCAATAACTGCTTTTTTTTGTAATTTATTTAATGCGTCACCTAAACCAACAGTTACTGTCGACTTCCCTTCACCGGCTGGCGTAGGGTTAATTGCTGTCACAAGAATCAGTTTACCTGATTTATTTTTTTTCAAGTCATTTAATGTTTGTGAGGATATTTTCGCTTTATATTTTCCATATAATTCAATATCATCGTCTGTTAGGCCCATTTTCTCGGCAATATGTATAATTGGTTTCATTACTGCTTGTTGAGCAATTTCGATGTCAGATTTCATTTTCGTCTTAACCTCCATGATTTTCCTCCTGCAATTCAAACCTTCAGATATTATTGTACAATAAAAAAGAAGTTATAAATACACGTTTCGACAAAATCATTTTATCGTATCTTCAAATGAATAGTCATGTATTTCTTTTCACTTATTTGTACACTAGTTAAAATCTTTTTAACACATAAAATGAGCTATCATTTAAAAAATTCAAAACATTATGATTGCGACATATTCAAATCAAATTTATAATAAGCTATGTTATCAGTTGGAGAAAGTATGATTTAAGAAAACGCATATGTTTTCATAAGGTTTAAATATCAGTTGTTTCATCATATAAAACCAATAAACAATTTTACGTAATGCTACTATTTCCACCATAGAAATACATAACAAGATGATTATTAGGAGGAGACAAACCTATATGCCAATCAGAATTCCTCATCTCTTACCAGCACGAGAAGTACTAGAAGATGAAAATATATTTATAATGGAAGAAGGGCGTGCAAAAGCACAGGATATTCGCCCATTGAACATATTAATTTTAAACCTAATGCCTCAAAAAGAAAAAACGGAGGTTCAAATATTAAGATTGCTTGGAAACACCCCCTTACAAGTGAATATTTCCTTTTTAAGAACGGCATCTTATGAATCAAAGAATACAAGTCCATATCACCTTGAACAATTTTATCGAAACTTTGAAGCAATAAAATCAAATAAATATGACGGAATGATTATTACTGGAGCACCTGTAGAATTAATGAGCTTTGAAGAAGTCGATTATTGGGAAGAACTAACGAAAATTATGGAATGGTCTAAATCAAATGTTACCTCTACTCTGCATATTTGTTGGGGAGCCCAAGCTGCCCTTTATCATCATTTTGGGATAAGGAAATATGAATTAGAGCAAAAATGTTATGGAATCTATTCTCACTATGTTTTAAATCCATCTGATAAACTAATGCGCGGCTTTGATGATAGCTTTTTAGCCCCACACTCAAGGCATACAAATGTATCGATAGAAGAAATTAAAGAACATCAGAGCTTAGAGCTATTATCTGCATCCGATGACGCTGGTGCATTAATTATTAGCGCAAATAAAGGAAAACAAATCATGATCACAGGTCACTTAGAATACGATTCTTGTACACTTGCAGAGGAGTACAAACGGGATAAAGAAAAAGGGTTAAATATCCATCTTCCCCTGCATTATTTTCCAAATAATGATCCTAGTAGGAGGCCATTAAATAGATGGCGTTCCCATGCCCATTTACTTTTTTCCAATTGGCTCAACTATTATGTCTACCAAGAAACGCCTTACGAATGGAACTAGAATGAGACTAACGGCTAAATAAAGTAAAAAGCGAAGGGGAAAACTGCCTGACTGGCAATATTCTCTTCGCCTTTTATCTTTTATCTTACGCACCTTATCCGTTATTGTTTCCACCATTAGAAAAGTATACTTCTTCATACGGTTGAATAACCACAAAGCCCTCACCTGAAAACTTCATTTGTATAGATTCTCCGCTTCCTCTTCCAAAAAAGGTTTTAAGCGTAATGTCTGTTACAAACTCTGGCTCTAGGTTTCCAGACCATGCAACAGTAGCATTAGGATCCGTGAAAACAGGATTATGGGGAGTAACTCTTAATGTTAATGGTTCGTAATGAGATGTAATCGCAACCATTCCCCTACCAGATAAATTTATATTAAATAAACCACCAGATAGCATGCCTGCAATTCTTCGCATTAGTTTAATATCCCACTTTATCGTTGGTTCAAAAGCAAGTAAATCATTTCCATTAACAAAAATATTATCTCCATTTAAATGAAGGATGGAAATTTTCTTTCCTTGGTCTGCTAAATATAGCTTTCCATCCCCTTCTGCTTTCATCAATGATGCACCTTCACCTGTTAATGCTTTTTTAAACATTTTGCCTAACCCATGTTCCAGGATGCCTTCCCGTGTAAAACGAATATTTCCTCGATAGGAAACCATACTTCCAGCTTTTGCCCATATTTGATTCGTTAAATTTATTTCTAACATTCTTTCTGTTTCTAGCTCAAAAACTCCCTCATTCTTATCCTTTTGCTCCGTTTTTGCCAAGAACTCCTCTAATCCATATCTCCCCATTTCCACACCTCTTTCTAAATTTGTTAATTTAAGGATATCATCTAGAAGATTGCATGAAAATATAAAAATAGGGTAGAAAATAAATATATTTACTTCTATTATATAAAACATAACCTTACATGTATGATAATTTTTATTAAATTTGTAAATACTATTTTTTGGTAGTTTGATTAATACTCAATTATTTACGAGGAAAGGAGCTAAGTAGTATGGAAAAAATTATTGCAGTTGAGAGAAATCATATGGGAGACATTGTTAGTTTTAAAACTTCTAATGGTAGGGTTATTTCCTATCGTAAAGCATTGATGGATATTGAAACCGGTGTTATAGGGGGGGTCGAAGTTATTGAAAACGATATACAAGAGGAGAATATATCCTATTCTATTATAGATAGCTTTGATAATTATCCGCCTATCTTTTAACTGCTTTGTAAAAAATAATAAGGGCAATTCTCTGTCGGCATCATACTACTTTAATAAAGTTAAGTAGCATATACCTAGAGAGAATTCCCCTTACTTTATTCTAGCGAATCATTTTTTTGCTGGATAATCTTTAATTCTTTCGTATAATCTGGATTTTCCTCAAAAAATTGAACTAAATCGCCAATTCGATCAATGGAATCCCAACTTAAATGATGCTCTATTCCTTCCACATCTTCATAAATATTCTCTTCTTTTACGCCAATAATTCTTAGTAATTGTTCTAAAAGCTCATGTCTATAAACTAATCGTTTCCCGATTTTTTTTCCTTTCGGCGTCAAAATCAAGCCTCTATATTTTTCATAAACAAGATATTCATCCTTATCCAATTTCTGAACCATTTTTGTTACAGAGGAGGGATGTACAGATAAGCTTTCCGCAATATCTGATACTCGTGCATATCCTTTATCTTCAATTAGGTTGTAAATGCGCTCAATATAGTCTTCCATACTAGGTGTCGGCAATTCAACCCCTCCTTACCAGGATTTCTCCTATTTTCTATTCTATTCGCATATGCTTGTATACGTTTCTATGTATGTACTGCTCATTTAAGATATCATCCCCAGTATTTGACTACTGAAAATGAAGCTTTTACTCATAAATTGTTTTAAGACAATAATAATGAAAAATAAAAGCCTTTCGAAAAAAAGCATGGATTAAAAGAACATTTCTTAAGCATTTTACTATAAAAAAAAAGGGGAAACAAGATTCTTTCTAACGTTAGATGTTTATTATAAATATCTCGTTTCCGCTTTTACGATTAAAAGCATTTCATCTTACTATTTTTATCCCGAAACAATCACTATCAAAATCTATTCTTGGAATTCCATTTTCCAGCTAAAATACTCATTATCTTGATTTTTCTCATACTGCATGATTGCATCAAATTTATTCCCTTTTTTGCTTACTAATCCTTTTACAGGAGCTTTTCCGTTTTTAAGCAACGCTTTTACCATTGTTTTTGTCGGTTTTTTCTTCATTGTCGCAAGAAATTTATCATTTTTCCAAATGACGAACTTACAGCCATTCTTCCAATTGCTACAGCCAAATCCTTTTTTTCCTTCTACAACTGAATGACCACAAAGAGGACATTTTCCTAACACCTCTGTTGTTTGTTTGACATATGCGACTTCTTGAATAATGACATCTTCTTCCTTCTTTATTGTTTCTACTGCATTTGTCGTAAAATTATTTATAATCTGCAAAAATTGTTGCTTACTAAATCTCCCCTTTTCGATATCATAAAGGGCTTTTTCTAGCTTTCCAGTGAAATCTAAATTAAACAAATCTTTAATCGGAAAGGTTTCAACCACTCTCTTCCCTAAATCAGTACATACTAAATTCTTATTTTTTGCTTCAATATAGCCAATATCTTTTAATTTTTTAATTGTTTCTGCTCGAGTTGCTGGCGTTCCAATACTAAAACCACTTAAGATAGACAAAACATCCTCTTCTTTTTCCGCATCAATGTTTTTCCCACATGTTTCCATCAATCGAAGCAATGTTTTTTCTGTATGTTCTTTTGGAGGCTGGGTAGTATGTGTTGTTGTCTTTGCTTCACTTGCAAATACTTCTTCTTGTAATTGAACTAATGGAAGCATAACATCTTTCGACTGGATTTTTTCGATCTTTTTCCAGCCCTCTACTAATTGTACTTTCCCCTTCGTTACAAAGCTCCCCTTTAATTCTAACTGATCCATACTTGTAATGATTTTTGTCTCTTCTACCTCAGCAACAGGCATAAATTGCATTAATAAGCGATTTTTTATTGCCTCATAAACTTGTTCTTCCTCTTGATTTAATCGTTTTGGCATCACGTAGGTTGGAATAATGGCACTATGACTCTCCACCTTTTTATTATCAAAAATTCTTTTCGAAGGAAAAAATTTAATCTCCTCTTTAAATGGTAAACCGTCAGCAAGGAGATTTACTACTTTTTCAGTTTTCGAAATCAAGCTTTCTTCTAGTGCAATACTTGCTGTTCTTGGATACGTGATGTACTTTTTTTCATATAGACTTTGGGCAACCTTTAATACTTTATCTGCTGTCCAGCCTTTATACTTACTAGTTATATAGCCTTGAAGATTGGATAGATTAAATAGAAAAGGTGGATACTCCTTTTTTTTCTGCACTTTTTTATCTGTTACGATAGCTGTATTGCCCTTAATCTGTTTCTCTAAATCTATTAAATATTGTTCTTCTTTAAATTTCTCTTCTTTCTCCTCAACATAAGTACCTGTATAACTGCTTCCGTTTTCTGTTAAAAAGGTTGCTTGTAATTTATAGTAATTTTCAGGTACAAAGCTCTCGATTTCTTTATCACGATCATAGATAATTTTGAGAGTAGGGAGCAAGACTCTTCCAATATTTAAAGCCTTCCCTTTGCCCTTTTGATATTTTAAAGTGGCAACAGATGTTAAGTTAATGCCAATTAACCAATCTGCCCATTGTCTGCTAACACCTGCATCTTGAAGAGGACGCAGCTCTTTATTGGAACGAAGATTTTCTAATCCGTTTAATACTTCTTTTTGAGTCCATTCATTCAATAGTAAACGATATACTTCTTTTTCCGTTCTTAAATTATAGATAATACTATCCCCGATAAGCTGTCCTTCTCGATCATAGTCACACGCAGAAATAATCGTATCTACATCTGGCCTTTTCATAAGTCTATGAATTATTTTAAGCTGTTTTTCAGCTCCACGGTCCGGTTTGTCTCTATCTTTCGGATCAGACTTTACTTTATATTTAAATTTCGTCGGGATAAATGGGAAATTTTCCAATTTCCATGTGGCCATTTTTTCATCATAATCTTTTGCATCATTTAATTGCAATAAATGTCCAAAAGCCCATGTTACAATATAGCCATTTCCTTCAAAAAAACCGTCTTGTCTATTTTTTATTTTTAAAGCATCTGCAATATTTTTCGATACAGATGGTTTTTCCGCTAATATTAATTTCATCTATATCACCTATTTTCATTACTTATCATCATTAATATTTTTTATACAAGATAACATTATAATCGCAAAAAAGAGAAATGTATAGAAAGGGGTAAACTTGAAGAATTGCAAATAGAGTATGTTTGAAGTTTTTTCTATGACAATCTACTAGCCATTTTTAAATAAACAGAATATACATAGTGGCTAATAGAAGATTAAGTAAGGGGGAAGGTTTCCATGCTACTACTTAGATTGACGGAGAACGCTTCCTAGTAGAATAGCCCGCCGTCAAAATTAAGTAATAAAGGGCTAGTAACCTAGTTTAATAGGCTACCTTTAAAGATTTTTTTATTTGTAAATATTGTTCTAATTCTTTTATAACAAAAAAGACATGGGCTTGTTCCTCAAAAGCATTCCAATCATCAGGAAGTTTATCATGTTTAATCATTTCCTCTACTCGCTGGAGTTTACTTAAAAACAGTACTGCGGTATTTCCTGAATGAACACATAAACTAAGTTCTTCTAAAAAGTCTGCGACAAGCTCTCTTTGATTATCTAATGTCTCCACAGATAAAATGCGATCAAACAGCCTAGAAATGATTTCTAATTGCTTTTCTCTAATCGTAAAATATTTGTAATAATAGTTTTCTTTTCTAGAAAAATGATTTTCAACATCCCGATATGCAATTGATTTAGCGAATTGCACTTCGTCAGAAGCTCGTTTTAATTTTATCGCATAATCCTCTTTCATTTCCTTTGTGCGAAGATACACAACCATATCCATCAATAGGGCTTTAAAGTATTGCTCGATATCCTTTTGATGAATTTTCATTTCTTTATCAAGACTAGGCATATAACTATTAACAAGTAACGCTGCCCCAATTCCAATTACAATTAAACCTAACTCATTTAGAACTACATGCCAGGTCATTTGATTGGTTGAATATATATGGAGAATAATAACCGTACTTGTTACCACTCCTTCATTTACCTTTAGTAAAACGGTTGTTGGTATAAATAACAATAGCAATAACCCAATAATATAAGGCTCAAAGGCAATCCCCTCAAAGAAAATATACGAAAATGGAATGGCAAGCATACATGCGATAAAACGAGAAAATGCACTATGAAGTGATTTTTTCTTAGAATTTTGAACACAAAGAATAGTTATAATCGCAGAAGAAACATAGAAATCTAATTGAAAAAACTGAGCAATTGAAATACCTACGCTTACTGCCACTGCTGTTTTAAAGGTCCGATAACCTATTTTATAATTTTTTAACTTTCGCAAAGCACTTTGCATTTCCACTATTAATCACAACCAGTAACTAATAAATCATCCTGTAAAGAAGCTAACCTCGTATTTATGGTAATTTTATCACCAGGTTTTACTAATAATTCAACAACGGATCCACTAAAAGGGACACTTACGTCTTTTAATTCTCCCGCCAAAGTTCTTATAGTTAAAATTGTTTCCCATTCATAGAAATAAGCTTTTTCTTTCAATCGAATCTCATTTACTGTTCCTTCAAACGGGCTAAGTATCATCTGGTCTTCTCTAGAAATTTCATAATACGGACTTTGACTGCTCTTTACAATCGTTTCAATCATTTTAATAAATCTTCCCTTTTTATTTATAGTTTTTTTAACTAGGCTGTTTTCGTAAAGTTTGCTACTATGACCCACAGCCTATATCTAAGTACATACGTTTATTCTATTCAAAAAAACGTGGTATATTAGTTATCTAATCATGTTAATAAAAACACATTTTCCTCTATAATTCAATGTTTTCAAGAATATTTTTTTCATTTTTTCATAGGAAATTTTTACATGATTAAATTCTATTAAAACCTGCATCAAATCTCATTTTTTTCGACTAATTCATGAAAGCGCGAACAACCCTTTCATAAAGAGGAATCAACCTATTACATAAATAGAATTAAAAAAACTAGCTGTTAAGCTAGTCACATAAAATACTTTTTTATCTTACTATCTGTCTGGATATACCAATTTTCTTTTTCAATAATATTAGATACGGTTAAAATAAGAGATGGAATTTTTTCTACATTGAATACGATTAAGCCGATTTTTTTTACCATAATGACAAAGGACTGACCATGCGAAAAAGTAGGTAACACATTTCCTAATTGAAGGATGCTTTTCACAACTGCCTGCTTGCTGTCGTCCTCCAGTACAATATTAGGTGTAAATCGCAAAATCCAATTTTCATTTTCAATCGAAAATCGATACATTAAGCCACCCTCTTATTCTATTTCCTTCAAAAACAAAACTGCTACTTCATAATATGTTGAAAATTATTATTTATGAAAATTATTATTTGATTCTTTTGGTATTCGCCAGAGATTAATCATTTTTCGAGTTGACAATTCCAATTTTTTCTTATTATAGCGTTATTTGATTTTTAAAATATATAACTATATTTCCTGCAATTTTATAATAGTATTCCAGTTTGGCGTATCCGCTTACTTTTCAGCCGAAAAATAAGTAAGCCTTTACAATTTTTTGGTGAAGTTTTCAGAAAAATCGCTTTGAAACCTTGACTACATATAGGTTATCGTGTATATTATAGACATCATTTAACAAAATTCTGAATAATTATTTTCTATTATTATTTTGTTCTATGAGAATATTTATTTTATAGGCACTCATCATGTGTCTTGAAAGGCTTAGGAGGATATTTAATATGCAAAACGGTAAAGTAAAATGGTTCAATAACGAAAAAGGATTTGGATTTATCGAAGTTGAAGGCGGAGACGATGTATTCGTTCATTTCACTGCTATTCAAGGTGAAGGCTTCAAGTCATTAGAAGAAGGACAAGAAGTTTCTTTTGAAATCGTTGAAGGAAACCGCGGACCTCAAGCTGCTAATGTTGTTAAACTATAATTAATAATAAAATATATTAATAATAGTATTCAGGGAATTTTTCTTGAGGGTAATCTTCTTGAGAAATCCCCTTTTATTTTTGCTTTTTTTTTCCATCCAAACACATTTCTTGTCTATTTTAAGATCTTCGGCAAAGAAAAGACTCTAGGTGGAAGTTCTTTCATCCTTACTTCGCACCAGATAGTTTTTCTCCGTATCCTTTTAGCTTGTTCCCTACCGTACACTGTGATATGCAGAAGCGGTGAGCTCTTCTCTTTCCGTACTCTATTTTATTTTGTCTGTATAAAAAACATTCCTTGCAATAGTCTTTCATTAACTCATCTGCTGCTTCAATCAGTTTCTTTCGTTCCAAGTCACACCCCTCCTTTTCGTTTTAACACTTATAGTAATTGCATTTTACTGTAAATACGCTTCCCTTCTAAGCTTTGGGTTGCCAGTTTATCAGCTTCTTTATTATCGTTTCTTCCGATAGAAGTATAAACCATATTCAAATGTAATTTTTTAATTTTAGCTTCTATCCGATCGAGCCAACTATTTAATTCTTCTTCATAGCATGGCCATTCACCTTCTAACTGCTTTAATACTACTTGTGAATCACCTTTTACTTCACAAGTAACATCCCTTACATCCAGTTCCTCTAAAAGGTTTAAGGCATGAAACAGAGCTGCGTATTCAGCTTCATTATTGGAGAGAATATCATGAAATAATTCATTCGCCCTAACTCTAAATTTCTTTTTGCCCTGTTGAAAGAATAGGACAACACCTATCCCAGCTGTTCTCGTTTCCTTATGATAGCCGCCATCAAAATAAATGGTAAAGTCATGTGGTTCTTCTTCTATTTCTTCATTGAGTTTTCGTAATTCTTTTAATGTCCAGCTCGTTCCTCTTTCATCATAAAAAATAAGATCTATTGCTTCCCTTCGTTTCTCTAACTCTTCGCCTATTTCGAGAGCAACACTCGATGAAATCCAATCAGAAGTAAAATAAACGCTTTCTTTCTGTTTCTTTATTTGAAATTTATATTCTAATTTATATTTCATAACGGTACAACCTTTCTACCTTAAATTCATTTTCAAATCCTGGGACTTATTGCCCGTTAATGCAGGATAAATGTATCCTTCTAAAGAAATAATAAAGTGAAAGTCGTTCTATCCTTCATCGCCACTGATGGTTAGTTGAACCAATGAATGATACGGCCAACCTATCTTCCTTCAATTAGCAAGTGGGGAGTATAATTATTACTCACGTTTAGAAAAGGGATAAAAAACATTCCCAACTTTGCTCTTTTTCATTTATAATATTTTACATCCTTTATTTTGTTAATAATCACCTATTACAAAAAGCTTTACTTATGATTATTTACTTTTTCCAACGCAAAATAAAGAACAAAACAACTATAAGTAATTCGGTTATCTGTTTATGATATATATACATTAATTACGATTAGTATGAAAATAAAAATAAGTTCGTACTTAATCATTATTTAATCTTACCAAATTTTCTGGAGGTATCAAAATGATTGAAGTGTATATTGACGGTGCCAGTGCTGGAAATCCTGGTCCTAGTGGTGCCGGTATTTTTATAAAAGGACATGGATCTGCCGAAAAATATTCATTTCCACTAGGATTAATGAGTAACCATGAAGCAGAATACCACGCACTTATTAAGGCATTAGAAATCTGCAATGAAAAAAACTATCGAACTGTGAGCTTTCGTACAGACTCAGAGTTAGTTAGTCGTGCAGTTGAAAAAGAATTCGCTAAGAATAAAAAATTCGCTCCTCTTCTTGAACAAGCTCTAAAGCTTTCAAGTGAATTAGATTTATTCTTTATTAAATGGATTCCAAGTAATGATAATAGAACAGCTGATGAATTAGCAAGACTTGCCATCAGAAAAAATAAATAAAGAAGGGAATTTTCCGTTGAAAATACATACTTCCTCTCGATTTGCAGATCTATCCCTTTTATTTGTTGCTTTAATTTGGGGTTCTACCTTCGTAATTGTTCAAAACGCAATTGGTTTTTTAGAGCCCCTTATCTTTAACGGGATCCGCTTCTTTCTTGCAGCTCTTTTTTTATTCATTTGGTTGCTTACTTTTAAGCCTTCCCAACTCAAGCAAATAAATATACATTGCTTAAAATCTGGAATCATTTTAGGTATATGTTTATTTATCGGCTATGCATTTCAAACAATCGGATTAGTATATACTACTAGCTCTAAAGCAGGTTTTATAACTGGATTAAGCGTTGTGCTTGTTCCTTTATTTATGTATCTGTTTTTAAAACAAGCATTATTAATCACCCATATTATCGGTGTCATCATTGCAACAATTGGTCTTTATCTATTAACAATTAGCAATACCTTTTCCTTTAATATTGGTGATTTTTATGTATTAATTTGTGCCATTGGCTTTGCATTACAAATCATCTTAACGGGAAAATATAGTAAAGAGCATCCTACGCTTTTATTAACGATTATTCAACTATTAACCGTCTCTATCCTAGGAATAATCGGAAGTTTTCTATTTGAGACTCCAAGTGCTAATTTCAAAATGACCATTATTTTTCAGGAAGAAGTCATTATCGCTTTACTAATCACATCTGTACTTGCTACAGCTGTTGCATTTTTAATCCAAACAAGCTTACAAAAATATACTAATTCTACTAGGGTTGCGTTAATTTTTGCTACTGAACCAGTATTCGCGGCAATAACCGCGTACTTATTTAATAATGAACAATTAACAGCTAGTGCTACGATTGGTTGTACTCTCATTTTACTTGGTATGATTTTTTCAGAATTGCCGAAGAAAACATTGCTTTCCACTTTCCAAAGACAGAAATATATTGAAAAGTAAGTAGAACGGACCATACTATATTAATTATGGTCCGTTTCTTGTTAATGACTATTTTTCTTTCGAAAATGAAAAATCCACTATAAACGTACAATTTAAAGTGGGAATAATTGATTGGTTTTTATAAAGCTCATTACTTCTTTTTTTGTTTTCAGTTGATTATCGTTAAAGAGCTCTAGTAAGGAAACGAAGAAGCTCCCATCAAATTTCTTTTGTATTTTTAAGGTGCATTCAATTGCCGTAATAACAAGCTCGTCTGTAGCATTTGTATATGCTTTGCCAAAATAAATAAAACCGATTGCATCGTCCCCAAAGGAAAAGCCTTTCCCATCTAAAAAAAGCAAATACTCCTCTACCGTTTTCAAACTTAACGAACATTCCCCTCTATCTTTTTACCTACATGTTACTTCATATCACGACAATTTTCTAGTTTTTTCAGCATCATTTTGCAATTTTAATGACTAATTTTATTAATTCTATTCTTCTTCTCGGTTTAACAAAAAAAGAAAGGGAACCAAAAGCACCTTGCTTCCCTTTCCTTTTTAACGACGTAAAAATGTCTTTTTCTTCTTTGTACATAAGTGACCTAAAAAACCAATAAATACACCTAATAATGCACCACCAAAAACTTCTTGTGGCTGATGCCCCAGCATCTCTTTTAATTTTTTTGGTTGCTCCTCTTTATAAGCGATATTCTTATCTTTATTAATTTTATCTACTAGCTCTCCTAAATCGTTTACCTTTAATGTTAATTCTCCTGTTTGTCTTCTAATTCCCTGTGCATCGTACATGACGATTAATCCAAAAATAAGGGATAAAGCAAAATCAATCGTTGGTAATCCTCGTTTTAGTGCGATAAAGGTTGTTAGAGAAGACACTCCTGCTGAGTGAGAACTTGGCATCCCTCCCGTTTGAAAAAACAAGCCTTTATCCCACTTCTTTGTTTTCAAAAAATGAATAGGAATTTTTAAAAACTGAGCCATTCCAATACTTATTAAGGCAACATAAATGCCCTTGTTCATATCAATCACCTCTTCTTAAATAGTCTTTTTATTTATGGATGATATTATTCTCACTTGCTCATACTATAATTGATTTTTATTTCCACTATTACTTATAAGAGGTGAATGATGTGAGTATTAATAACCATACAAATAGAGGAAAAGCAGCTGGCGGGGTAAATCCACAAGGCTATGGTCAAGACGCTGATATAACGCCGTCGCCAAAGAGCAAACTAGAAAATGCTGCAAAGAAGAAAAATACAAAATAATGATAACCCATTAATTTGCTAGTAAAGATGGGGCTATCTACAAGCCCCATCTAGCTTGGTAAAGAGTCGCTTTCCGGGTGCATTCTAATTAAATGATACAAAGATTGACGTATGAATTGGCATACGTCTGTTTCCTTATTTATCGAGGGTACTAAGGGTTCCCTTACCTTTAGCATCAATTGACATCATTACTATAATAATCAATAAAGTATTGTACAATTAAAAAAGATGTCAAGTCTTCTGTCCTTTGCAATGCCGTTTTTAGTATCGAGGGTTCGAGAAGGTCAGCACTTACCTGTTGGGGTACAAGTAAAGCACTTTAGTTGAAAAATAGACGGAAAAATTTCGCTTATTTAGTGATTATTACTAAATAAGGCTTAAATAGAAGGAGAGATTCCGCTTATTTACTTGAAAAATGCGAAAAATGGTTATTTTGCTTTGCATAATCGGAAAAGCTCCACTTATTTACCCCGAAATAAGCACTATTCTGCCTTTAACCGGAAAAGCTCCGCTTATTTTCCTTTTGCCCGGTAACTCGATTCGGACAAAACATCTAATTTAAAAGGGAGCGAGTCCAAGAGACCCTCATTAAATGCTTGACAGTGAACTGTACCAAAAGTAAGTGGTGAGGCTTTCTATAAATAAGGCTTTTGCATTCCAATTAAAGAAACTCGTCAATTTTTTTGAATGGCGAGTTTCCCATTTTATATACCAATAACGATGCCATTGCCACTGTCAAATCGGCACACATTTTAAGAAAAGCACCTTAAAACGGAACCCTTTACTAGCTTGATTTATGATTTTTTATCTTGAATGATTTCTTTTATGATTTCGGCAAAAGCATCTGTAGTTCTGGATATTTCTTCAAAAGAGTTTTCAACTCCACCTATTTCTAATAAAACAGAATCATTATGAAGATCCTGATTATATGTGTTTTTAGGATTTACTCCTTTTTCTATTACACCTCTTGATAGTCCTGGATATAATTTTTCTAATTTCTCATGAAGCTTGTGAGCGAATTTATTATTTTCTTCATAATTATCACTTGTTTTCGATACAACAAAAAGCATTCTCGCATAGTCTTTTCCATCAATGTTTTTAGTCGTATCCGTTCTTTTTTCTGAGCCTCTGTGAATATCAAAAATCATTTTTATATTTTTATATTCCGTTAATGTTGCTTGTAATTTTTCTCTTGAAACAGTATAAGAATCGAAAAAGGATAGATTTCTTTCTAATAAGATTCCATTGATATCGGTTTCATCATGGATAGTACTAATATTATTTTCATTTAATTTCTTACTCAATTCTTTACCAACCAACGTTACGTTTTTTGAATCACTAATGGCTTCATCAGAATTGCTGACACCAAGCTCTGGCATAAATGATTCTAAATTATGAGTATGATAAATATAAACGAGTGGATCTTTTTCTTCCATCACAAGGTATGACTGATTTTCTACACTATTAAAAATACCAGTAATTTCCTCTTTCCCATTAAAAAAGAAAAACCACGAAATAGCAAAAGAGAAAAGTAGAAATCCGCTTGATATGGTAGACACTTTTTTTAGCATCAATTTCTTATTCATGCTTCTTGCCTTTTGTCTTAGGTTATTTTCCGTTGATGAGATAAACTCATTACGCGGATGTTGGGGATATGTATCCTTTATCATATCAAACAACTCTTTGTCATTTTGCATTTGTTATTACCTCCTCTGCATCCAAATGTAATTTTCTTTTCAGGTCTTTTAATGCTCTGTGATAATCCACTTTAACTTTTGATTCCGTACACTTGAGAATTTCAGACGTTTCTTTAATAGAAAATTCATTTATTCCACGGAGAATTACAACTGCTCTATAATTAGGTTTTAATTTAGAGATTGCCTCATGTACAATTTGTTTCATTTCGGTAATTTCTAATACTTCATCAGGCTTTTCATCATTTGCTTCCAGTTGTTTAAAAAATCCTTCTTTGAATATAGAGACAAATTTCTTTTTTCGATAGTAATCTATTGCTACATGTTTAGCTATCGAAAAGATCCATGTTTTTAAATTGTTTCCACTATGAAAAGTAGATAGATTTTTTAATACCCGAATAAAAACTTCTTGTGTCATATCCTCCGCATCGGTTTGACTTCCTGAAAAACAAACGAGAAATCTGTAGACATCTAAATAATGCTCATTATAAATAGAAACAATGCTGGATTCTAAGTTCTTTGGATCAATCAATCGTTTCCCCCCTTATTATGTCTTCACCTATTATTCGTTTGAAGCTAGAAAAAGGTTACAATTTTTTGGAAAGAGTAGTATTTCATCCATAGATAAACCCAAATAACCATATGGCATTTCCATATGATTATTCGGGTTTATATTGGTTTATAAAAGGCCGTTTCAGTAAAGATGGTGTTATTATCCGCAGCCTGAATACACTCCGCTTTCCATGGGGCGAGCGCCGAGCCGCTTCGGCCTTTGGCCTGCAGGGTCTCGGACTTTCTCGCAGCTCCCATAGGAGTCTACGTGTATTCAGGCTGCTCCATTTTTCTTACTAATTTATTTTTTCTCGGAAAAATAATTAGTTTAGGCCCCGCAGTGCAGCGAGAAGGCTCAGCTTCCGCCCGGCGCATTGTGTGTGTTTGTAGTGCAATGGAACGAATTAGTTTTTATACTTGACTATATTTAAAAACATAAATAACCAGTATGAAAAAGTAGCCTTTATTTAATCGCTAAATTATAGATTGTTCGTCTTTACAGGTTGGCTATTTATTTTTTTCCCAGCCCCAACATAATTACGATAACTTGTCCTTTACTTAGGCCATTATTCATTTTACTTGTCATGAATTAAAATAAAGTAAGCTCTTCTTTCTTTTCTACATAATGATGGAATCTTTTAAATTCTAGCTCTTCAAATTTCTGAATTGCTGATTCTGGATTGATGTTTAAATAGCTGTCTACCAGCAAACAGCTTACCGGAACATCGCATTTAATCTCTGCCAGTTGTCTACTTAAATGTAGCATTTCAAGGTCCGCTTCTATTTTTGCTCGCTGACCCTTAGTGAGCATCGATAAATTAGCAAGAATTCCTTCAATATCTTGATGAACTTGGAGAAGCTTTAATGCTGTTTTTTCGCCAATTCCTTTTACACCAGGATAGTTATCACTTGTATCGCCCATCAATCCCTTTAAATCAACCATTTGTCTTGGAGTAATCCCTTTTTCTTCTTGAAAGCTTGATGGAGTATACAGCATATAGTTACCATATCCTTTTTTTAATAATGCAACAGAGATATGATCATCCAGTAATTGAAGAATATCTTGATCACCGGTTAAGATGGTAACATTTGCTTCTCCTTTCATTTGATTTGCAATCGTTCCGATACAATCGTCTGCTTCAAATCCAGAGATACCTATATTCGGTACATTAAAGCTTTCTACAACCTCTTTTACTAAATCAAATTGTGGAATTAATTCAACAGGAGCATCTGAACGATTCGCTTTATAGGAAGGATACATTTCTGTTCTAAAGGTTTTACTTCCCATATCCCAGCAAACCGCTACATGAGAGGGGTTAAAATGTTCAATTGCCGTAAAAAAATGTTTTACAAAGCCATGAATCGCATTTGTTGGAATTCCTTTTGAGTTAACCATATATTGACCTGTGACAGCCGTTGCAAAAAAAGCACGAAATAATAGTGCCATCCCGTCTACTAGCATCAGATTTGCTTGTTTCTCTTTATTCAAATCGCATCTCTCCCTTTATTCACATTATTTCATTATAACAGATTCTGAAAAAGTTGCTGCTGGTAGCTTTTTCTTCTAACTTTTTGTTAGATGAAATTTAAGCTGCTTAATATTTGTTGTTAAAACGAAGTCTAAATAATCATTTACCTCTAAGAAAACAATTATCTATTAGCATACAATCTAAAGAAAAAACAGGAACTAAATTTCCCTATTAGTTTCCTGTTCCTAACCAACTATTTTAAGATAAGTCCAAAATTACTGTACTCTCTTCCCTTTTTTATCAAGTTTTGACTCTTCTTTTGTAACCTCTAAGCTTTTAAACATTTTTTTAGATGCGAGATTATACGTATATATTTTTTAATTTCATTTTCTCCTATTCAATCATCTTTGTTCTTTCGCTATCTTGTTAGGCAAACACGTCTCAATATCATTTTCATCATAAGAAATCCAATCACTAAAACTACCCGGATAAAGCTTTACCTTCTCTAATCCAGCCATTTTTAAGGAAATATAATTAGGGGTAGCAGTTATGCCAGAACCACAGTATACAATATACTCTTTTCTTGGATCTAATGAGGAAAACCTTTCTTTTTGCTCATTAGTCGACAAAAAGAAGCCGTTTTTTAAGCCTTCTGTCCATACAAAGTTTATTGCTCCAGGGATATGTCCACTTTTCTTATCAATTGGTTCTATCTCTCCTATATACCGTTTAAATTCTCTGGAATCAATAAGCACCTTATCTTCCTCTTTTGCTTTTACTTGAGCTGCAACATCCTCGTATGTAGCAATCATATGTGATTGAATAGCAGGAGAGAAAGTACTCTTTGTAAAAGTTGGGACTTCTTTTGAAATTGGAAAATCCTTATTTACCCATTCTTTATAGCCGCCATCCAAAATATATGTATTTGTGTGACCTAAATAGTTTAATAACCACCAAAGTCTCCCGGAAAATGCGCCCTCCCCATTATCGTAGGCAATAACGATCGTTTCTTGACCAATACCTATGTTTTCAAGTTTAGAAACAAATTCTTCTATAGCTGGTAATGGATGTCTTCCCCCATGATCGGTTACTGGATTAGATAGGTCTTTTTCTAAGTGAAAATAAACGCTATTCGGGATGTGCCCCTCTTTATACCATTCGGTTCCTGCATCAAGATTCTTTAAATCAAAGCGACAATCAATAATTCTCACGGAATCACGTTCTAAATTTTCATTTAACCAATCAACACTTTTTACAATTTCCATCTTCATTCCTCCTTGTATTCCCTGTTTTTAGTTAATTTGTTGTGGAAAATCTTGTTGATTCTTTAATTATCCACTCAAGCTTATCTATATTTTCATGTTCCGTTAATAGTGCGGTTTTTCCATCATAATATTCGGCTACTTGCTCTTTTACATTATCAAGAAGTTTATCAAAATGTTGTTCAAATAACTCTTTATAAAAAGTAAAGAAGGAGTGGATTTGCTCTTTTATAAATATATCCCCATGTTCATCAACTAATTGTTCTAACTCTACTCCCATATTTTTTCGGTCATTATTTTCAAAAAAGCTTTTTGGGTTCTTGTAGTATTTGGTTCCGATTTTATTAAGGGCATTATCTAATTCTTTGAAAGGAGCATGATAGGTTAATTTTGAAGCCAATGCATTTTCCATTTCTTCTTGCAAATGAATTTCTCCATTGATGGTCTGAATCGAATGCTGAATTTCATGATATCCTTCTTTTCTTTGTTTATAAAATATTTGGTCCAGTCTTACATTTACAGCTCGCAGTTCTTGTTCAAATTCAAAATTTAACTGTATTAGAAATGAAGCGGTCGCAAGCGAAATTTCTCTTTTCTTATTATCCCCTCGTAAAATGGATGGATGATAGGCCTCCTTCATTAATTCCTGCAAACGAAACATGATTCGTTGCTTTAAATAAAATAGCTGTTCTTCTACTTCCATTTTAAATTTCGCTAAAATATCTTGAAGCGCTATTGTTTCAATCTGCGAGAGAATATTCCGTTTTTCTTCCTCCATCCGAGATAGCTCTAGTTCTGCTTCTTCCTTTTTTGCAAATGCAGATTTTACTAATTGCTTTAAAAGTTCAATTGTCCCTTCATAATCTTTTTTGGCAGATTGAAGCATCATTGACAGCCACTCATGTTCAATAAATTCATACATTTTAGCCTCTGCATTTTCCATCCATTTTCCGTAAATTTCATGTTTATAATAAAGACTAGAGACTGGAAGAATTCTTGGGGAACGTATACCATATAATTGCAGTTGCTCTTGTAAATATTCCTCTACAGCTACTTGCTCTTCTTCATCCTTTGCTAAATCTATTGCATTAATGACAAAAAATATTTTATCCTTTTCAAAGGCATCCTTTAATCTCCCTAACTGTACTAGAAAAGCACGGTCAGCTTTGGAAAATGCATGATTATAGTAGCTAACATAAAAAATACAATCTGCTTTTTTCATAAATTCAAAGCTTAATTCCGTATGTCTGCTGTTAATAGAGTCTCCCCCTGGCGTATCAACGAGCGTAATTCCTTTTCTAGTAATAATACAATCAAAATAAACATCTATCGAAGCCACAAAACAAGAGGTTTCTTCCACTGCTACATAATTCGAAAGATCTTCTAATCCAACATTAATTTCCCTTCCTAGATGATCTCGATGAGCAGAATATCCTTTTACAAAAGCTTGCAGATAGCGAAATTCATTTGCATATCTTTCTACAGGTTTAGCAGCTAGCTTTTTTATCAAATATTGTGCTGATTCTAATGTACTCGCCTCTTCTTTCACTAACTGTAAATAGTCATTTATCTCTGTAAGCATTTCTGACTCTGTTTTCCATTTAACAATCACCATTTTATGTGGATGGTCTTCATCTATTGGCAAAATTCGATTTATTGTTGCCGTTGTTGGGTTTGGCGAAACTGGCAGTATCGGATAATCTAGCAAAGCATTGGCAAAAGAAGACTTCCCTGCACTAAAAGCACCAAATAAGCAAATAGTATATGTTCGATTTTCAATATTGGATGCTTTGGTAAGCAAATTCTTTGCTATATGTGTAAATCCCTTTACTGGTTGAAGGTTATTACTTAAAAAACGTAATTGTTTAATTAGTAAATCGGAATCAAATTCATTACTCTTCTCAAGTTTTCGATCCTCAGTGACATTTCTATTCTTCTCTACGGCTAATTTATTTTTAGATGATAATGTTTGATAGGTTATCTCTTCCTTATCTGCATCTAGTAACCTATGCAAAACACTTTCATCAACTGCTTGAGTAATAAAGAGATGCTTTAGGTTTTCTCCCCACTCTTGCCATTCAGTCTCTAACTCTTTCTTTTTTAGCTTACTGTCTACAAATTCTTGCCAGATTTTCTGTTCTTTCATCAGTTTTTCTTTTTCCTTATGTAATTGGTGCTGTCGTTCTTCCTTCCATTGAGTAAATAGTTGTGCGATTTCTTTTCTATAAGACTGTTTCAAATCATTTTCAACTGTTTCACAATAGACTAGAACATAATTTTCGGAAAGCTGTGCATCCTTATTTACTAGCTCTTTTAACTTATTCATATTTAGAATAGATGTAAGTCCTTTAATTATCGGAAAATACTCTGACTTACCGTGTTTCTCAAAAAACTGTGATAATGGTGTTATTAATTGTATTTGAACAAGCTTTTCTAGCTCTTTGTAAAAAGAAAATAGTCTTTCCTCTCTTTCTTTTTGAGTTTTGCTTTTGCTGCCAAATAATCCAATTTTAAAATTTTTCTGTTCTGTTTCCAAATACGACTTCGCTAATTCACGAAGATTGAATGGCATAATATATGCATTCTTAATTAGCGAACGCCACTCATTTTCTAAAGATACTACTTTTTCGCTTTCATCCTCATCTATTGTTTGAATCTCTTTTTTTAATGTATGCAAGGTTGATTCTAATGAATGATACTCTTCCTTTGATAAACCTGATAACTGCTCCTCTAAAGGAGCGATTCTTTCAGCATACTTTGTTTCAATAAAGGAAGTATGATCTTTATATAGCTTTTGAAAGGAGTCATCCATCGAAATAGGAAGTATTAACTCTTTTTCTTTTATTTTTTCAACTATATACCTCTTTAACTCTTCCAAGCCTTGATAGAAAAAATTCGTTTCGATTAATGTAGTAAAGAAAATTTTTTCTGGTTTAATCCCATAAGATAAAAAGGAGTCAGAAACACTTTGTTTAAAATCTTGAAATGAAATTTCTACTTCTCGATGCTTATCCATTTGATTAACGATTAATACAAACTTTTTTCCTGAACCAACTAGCTGTTTCGTAAAATCAAAATTTATTTCGGACTGTACATGATTATAATCAACGACATAAAAAATAATATCTGCAAGATGAATGCTAGATTCCGTTGCTAATTGATGGGCTTGATCTGTACTGTCTATTCCTGGGGTATCCATTAAAATAGCATTCTCTAAAAGCAGTTCCGTATCCAACTGGACTTCTAATTCTTTTATATCCTCCACTCTTTCAGTTGCCTGTAAAACGCCTTTTATATCAAGAACATCTTGGTAAATGTCTGCTTGATTAGAGAGATATGAAACTTTTAATTGCTTACTTCCTTTCTTGACTCGAAAAATATTAGCGGTTGTTGGAATAGGGCTTGTTGGTAAAACTTTAGTACCAACAAGTTTATTAATCATGCTTGATTTTCCAGCAGAATAATGTCCACAAAAAGTTGCAATAAATTCTTGTCTAGTCGCTTTTTTAATTAGTTCTTTCAATCTTTGCGCAGTTTGTTGATCATCATGTGCCAAAAAATATTGATAAAATGCTGTCCATTTATGTAATGTGTCTGTATTCGTTGAAAGCATGATAAACTCCTTTTCATCTGTGTATTTCTTTTATTTTAACTATTTTCCTCATAACAATAAAGTAAAATTAACTGAAAATTGAAAGCGACGACAAAAAAATCTGATAAACCACACGGACTTTTAAAAAAGTAGATCTCCCACCTACCTAACATCTCATACGCAAATAGAGAAAAAACAGATAAACTTTTCTAATTTATGAGCAAAATACTATATCTTCTCCAAACTTCTTCCAACTAAAGAATAATAAAAAACTGCTTTCCCTTGTCAGCAATCCCTATGAAGGTAGGCAATGCTAACAAGAAAAAACAGTATTCATCATCCATATATTATATGTAATTAGTATTATTTAATATCTGTTGCTTTTGTCGTATTATTCAAAACATACTTCATAACTAATAAATAACTGATAACCGTTAAACCTATTGGAAAAGCTATCATTCATTACACCTCTATTCCTTATTGAGAATAATTTTCTATCTCAATTACATATTATCATCATTGAAAATCATTTTCAATAAGAAAAAAATACATCTTTTTTTCAACCTATATGTAGTGCTAATACTTATACAGCAAGGGTAGTAGGAAAAATGTACCACGAGTGATTTCCTATTTTCCAAAAAAATTATAAACAAAATAGGTCTATTTTATGATAAGATATTTTTATCTAGAGGATGGGGGAATAGTTAGTGACATTAACAAAAAGTACAACTGAAATATTAAACGGAACTATTGAAGCTGTAAAAGGTGTTATTCCCTGTGAACTACAAATTGCGAGGCCTGCTTTAACTGGAACTCCATTTGTATTAAAATCTTTAGGGGTATTAATCGGTATAACTGGCGATTTACGTGGTAGAATTATCATAGACGGAGATAATCAAGTTTTTGGTAAAATTGGTGAAGTCATGTTTGGTATGTTTTTAGAAGGTGCAATGCTTGAATCTTTCTCTGGAGAATTAGGAAATATGATCGCTGGGAATTTATCAACCTTTGTATCTCAAAATGGAATTGAAATAGATATCACTCCTCCTACTGTTTTAGTAGGTGAAACAAAGCTTTCTGGTTTTGAAAAAGCACTAAGCCTACCAATTACTCTCCAAAATATAGGTCAATTGAACATTGTTCTTATTTTAGAATTATAAAGCTCAACTTCAATCAGTTGTTTTTTTCATCCACACTGATTGAAGTTAAACTATAGTTTCTCCCTCTTGGAAGTTTTTCCTCCCTTAAAATTTTTCACCTTTCCCCTTATTGATTCCTACAAAATGTGAATAGGAGTGTAGGATAAAAAACAGTCAAAAAGATAAAATTTTTATCTCTCCTGTTTATTACCCTCTATTTCTATTACTTGTTTTCTGTATGACTTTGTACTTCAATTTTAATTTTAGCGTCTACACTATGCCCACAATATTTACAAATAGTCTTTTCTTTATAGATGGTCAGGCAGTGACTACAATAATAATTCACCATATTTATCACACCCACTTCTTTATAAACATATATTAGTATATTTATCATTAGTGGAATATGTGCTGAAACTAGAAAAGATTAACTTATTTGTTATATTCGACTCGTTTTTCTCACACATCTATACATGAAGCATTTTTTTCTACGAAAAGGTGCTTAAATTAAATCGGTTTATTTCTCTAGCTGATACACATCATTATATTTATTATATAAATAATCAATTAAATATTGAGCGTTTAAGCCCTCGCCAGTAACATCTTTTAATATTTCTAGCGGTTTTTTCATTTTGCCATGGCGATGAATTTGTTCATTAAGCCATTCTTTGATCGGCAATAAGTCGCCTTTTTCTAATAAATCATCAAATTCAGGAAGATCTTTTAGCATTACTTGTTTTAATTGTGCTGCATACATAATCCCAAGTGCGTAAGAAGGAAAATAACCAAAGCTTCCCCCAGCCCAATGCACATCTTGAAGAACACCCTCAGCATCGTTTGCAGGAACAACACCTAAATAAGATTTATATTTCTCATTCCAAATCTTTGGCAAATCCTTAACTTGTAAATCGCCATCAAATAACCCTTTCTCGATCTCATAACGAATCATGATGTGTAAAGGATATGTTAATTCATCCGCTTCAATTCTGATTAAAGAAGGCTTCGATTCATTAATAGCTCGGTAGAAATCTTCAATGGAAACTTGGTTAAATTGACCGTTTGTATATGATTTAAGTGTTTCATAATTATGTTTCCAGAAAGATATATTTCTTCCAACAAAATTTTCATAAAATAGTGATTGAGATTCATGGATTCCCATTGAGGTTCCTGAACATAAAGGTGTCCCAATTAATTCTTTGGAAATATTTTGTTCATATAACGCATGGCCAACTTCATGTATTGTCCCAAAGACAGCTACTCTAAAGTCTGATTCATCATATTTTGTTGTTATGCGAACATCACCTGGATTAATTCCTGTTGCGAATGGATGAACCGTTTTATCTAAGCGGCCTGCATCAAAATCATACCCTATTTGTTTTAACAATTCTAAACTAAAGGCTTCTTGTTTTTCTGTCGAAAATGGTTGATATAAAAAGTCTGTTTTCGGTTTATGGGATGATTCTCCAATTTTATGTACTAGTGGTACTATTTTATCTCTGACATTCGAAAATACGTCATCTAAGATAGCTACTGTCATTCCAGGCTCATACATATCTAATAATACATCGTATTTATTTTCTGTATGTCCCCAATATTCAATAAACTTCTTGTTCATTTCTACTAATTTTTCTAAATACGGCTGAAATAGAGCAAAGTCTGCTTTTTCTTTCGCTTCTTCCCAAACACTTTCTGCTTTTGATTGGAGCATAACGTATTCTTTATGTTCCTGTGCAGGGATTTTTTTATTACGATCGAAATCCTTTTTCATTTCCTCTACTGTCTTTCTAGTAATAGGGGATAATTCCTTTTGAATACTATCTTCAGAAAGTACAGTAAGATAGGATTCTAATTCTTCAGAAGTCGATAATTCAAATAACTCAGAAGATAATACTCCAATAACTTCTGTTCGCTGGTCCATCCCCTTCTTAGGTGCACCTGTGCGCAAATCCCAATAAATCAAGGCCAACGCTTCATTGTATGCGCCTATTTTCTTCACATATTCTAAGAACTGCACTTCTATCTCATTATGATTAGTAGACAATGTCCTCTCCTCTTTTCTTTCCTATTATTCCTTTATCATACCATATCAATTGTTTAACCTGATAGACTAAATAGAAAGCCTAATTTCATCAATTCACAAAAAATGTCTCTTACGTTTACTTGTGGTTATAAGAAGACAACGCTAGTAAACATAAGAGACAACTACTAATTTCAACTATTTAGTTTGGTTCTACTGGTAATGCCTGAAGAACGGCATTTTTAACTAACTCGATTTCGTCTGTATTCATACATAAATGAATGGAACCTTTGTCTTCATGGGTACGAATTAATCGACCAATACCTTGTCGCAGTCTTAAAATCATATAAGGTAAATCCACCTCTAGAAATGGATTTTCTACATTTTCCCTTTTACTTTTATATACTGGATCATTTGGAGGAAATGGCAAGGAATAAATAAATACATTTTCTAAAGACCTACCAGGTACATCTAGCCCTTCCCATAAATTCACTGCACAAAGGATCGATTCTTCCTCATTTTGAAATTTAGAAACAAGGGTACTAATTTCTCTTTCACCCTCGAAATATATTGGAAGAGAAAAGTCATTCGGTAAATTTTCCTTAAAACTAGCTAAATCTTCTTTACTATTGAAAAGAATAAGAGAACGTCCATTTGCTTTATTTATTTCCTCATAACAATAACTTTGCTTTTCTGCGGTCGCTTCATTCTCGAATGAATTAATATGAACAGTCATATTTTCTTCATAATCAAATGGGGAATCAACGGAAAAAGAAAGATAGTTTGATGCTCCAATACTTTTCGCCATATAATCAAATGATTTATTTTCAGACAATGTTGCAGAAGAGAAGACAATTGGTTTTTTCTGCCTAAATACTTCTTCTTGCATAATGTCTTGAACAAGTCTTGGCATAATAACAAGGGTTCTTTCGCTATTTGTTTCTTCAAACCATGTGATTCCATTCATTTCCTTTAAAAACAAGCCTAGTGAATGAGAAATCTGTTCTAAATATTCTTCCACCACTTTTAAGTCGTATTCATTAATCACATACATTTCACTTTCAAATACAAGCTCTTCCTCTAAATCTGAAATATATCCTGCTAATTTTCTACCTGCTCGCATAACGTTTTCTGTTTTTTTAATTTCCTGTTTATCAGAGCCTTCAGCTTTAAAGGAAGCATCTGTTAACTCTCTGAAGAACTGTTCATTTTGGTAGATTGTTTCTTCTATTAAGTTTAATGTTTTCTCTCGTACATCATTTGCCATTAAACGTGTTAATAAATTTTCTAAATTCTGTTCTGTTAAACGATATGTTAAAGCATTTTGTGCTGCATATTCTAATAAATGACCTTCATCAAAAACTACGCATGCACTATCAGGTAATAACGGCAACTGACCTTCTCTTTTTCTAGATTCCTTTGTCCAAATATGTTCCATATAAAAATCATGAGAACAAATGATTAAATCCTTTGCATTACGATAATAATCTCTATGCAATGTTTGCCCACATCGATGGCGTTTATCACATGTAAAGCAATCTTGCATAGAATCCCACGCTACTCCTTCCCAGTCGTTATCATTCAAATCTGGATAGTCCTTTCTATCCCCATAAGGTGCAAAAGATTGCATAGAGCCTGTACCGTGTACGAATTCTGGAAGGCTGTCATAGATGGAATTATACGTATCTTCAAATGTAATTTTTTGATCCAATTTGGTTAAGCATAGATACTGGTTACGTGATTTTGCCAAACGAACATCAATATTTAATCCAAGTGCTTGCTCTAGCTTGGCAATATCACCTTCTTTTTTTACTAGCTGTTCGATTAATGTTTCATCTGAACAAGCAATAATGGCAGGCTTGTTTACATAGCGCGCATAACAAATGCTATATAATAAATAAACAAATGTTTTACCTGTGCCTACTCCAGCCTCCGCAAAAATCGTTTTCTTGTCTTTAAATGCTTTTTCTAATTGATAAGCCATGAAAACCTGCTCATCACGTAATTCATACCCTGCATCTGGAAGTATGTCATAAAACACATCTCCAATCCATTCTCCCAATTTATCATAAAATGATTCTGTTTTTGATACCTCAAATGGCATGCTATTTTGCATGGATACCCCTCCGACTTTTCGAAATGACTTCCTATTTCTCTTTAATCTGTCTATATACATTTTTCACTTAAATTTTTCATAACGAAACCTAATCATAGACAATTTAACGGCAATATTCAAGTGAAAAGAGGGTTGCCATAAAAGTAATTGGCACCCTCCTTACATTTTTTTCATTTTAATGTTGTACTGAAACTATTATTGGCTAAATTAGTGATTTCGTTCTCCATATTTTGTGTATGAACAACATCCTTCCATATACTTAATATTTACCTTTAGGCATAAAGAAAGTAACCTCTAATTAAATTGCTTCATCCTCTGTCTTTTGATAAGGAATATGACATTGCTTGCTGCACCATTTGTTGAGCGTTAGATAGCTGTTGGATCACATTTTCGTCAGCAACCCCTTCGCCCTCTATTAGATCCATTGACGAATTTAGCGCATCCATTATTTTTGTATAATCCACTGTATAATCTTTCATAAATATTCCCTCCAGAAAATTACGTATAGAATAAATATATACTGATACGAAAAAAATATACTTATTGAATGCAGGTAATCTTTTAAAGGGCCAATTTATTTTTTATGATTTAATCTCTTTTACGCTTACCCCAATATTGGTAGTAGTCCGTTCTGATAAAGCCATTAAATAACTTGCGTTTCTTTGTTGCTTTTTTGCCGTAATGGGTTTCAAACTCTTCGTCACTTGTAAGCATATAAATGGACCATGTTTCAAGGGGGGCAAAGGCCTGCCCCATTTCTTGATACATTTTTTGAACAGATGCCTTATCACCTAGTCGTTCTCCATATGGCGGATTCCCGACAATAACACCATTTTCTTTCATTGTGGTAAAATCTTTTACCTGCATCTGTTTAAAGGTAATTAAATCCCCTAATCCTGCCTCAAATGCATTTTCTTGCGCTATTTTAATCATGCGATGGTCAATATCCGATCCAAAGATTTCAAGTGGCTGGTCATATTTTGCACTGTCCTCTGCCTCTGTACGGACATCCTCCCATACTTTATTAGGCATCCAATCCCAGCTTTCAGAAATAAAATCTCGATTAAAACCTGGTGCAATATTTTGTCCAATTAAAGCAGCTTCAATCGGAATCGTCCCTGATCCACAAAATGGATCTACAAACGGTCGATTAGCTGTCCAATTTGTTAGTAAAATTAACGAAGCAGCAAGTGTTTCTTTTAGTGGTGCTTCCCCTTGGCCAGCACGATACCCTCTTTTATGAAGTCCTTGGCCAGATGTATCAATCGTTAATGTTACGATGTCCTTCAAAATAGCAACCTCTATTTTGAATAAAGCACCATTTTCCTCTAACCACCCTGTTTTCTTATAGTGGGAGCTTATTCGATTAACAATTGCTTTTTTTACTATTGCTTGACAATCAGATACACTGAAAAGCTTAGATTTGACTGATTTACCGGAGACCGGAAATTGTGCATTAACAGGAAGATACTCCTCCCACCCGATAGCTTTTGTTTTTTCAAAAAGCTCATCAAAAGTAGTTGCTTTAAATTCGGCTACTTTAATTTTTATACGATCTGCTGTACGAAGCCACATATTACATCTTGCAATCGCTTTTTCATCGCCTTTAAATAAAACTTTCCCATTCTCTACAGTACATTCATATCCTAATTCTCTTACTTCCTTTGCAACTACTGCTTCAAGTCCCATAGCAGCCGTTGCTATTAAATCAAAATTTCTCATAAGCTCTCCTTTGTCATCTTTTGAATAAATATTTTCTTATGTACAAATGGATAACAGTTATTTTCTTAACATCCATTATTTATTATGTATACGCCATATAAAAAGGATGACCAGATTATATGAATGACATACTGTTTAATACGAAAACCAAACAGCATATCAGACACAAATCTCCGTGTCACCCTTGTAATGTTATCTTCATTATAAATCAATATAACGCTTTATAAGCCATGTTCTGTTCCTCTGTACTCATACGACTTTAATATCTCGTACAAAGGCGGTAATCATCTATCTACAGAAAATTATTTCTGTCCTTCTCATCCGTTCATTTCCTCAGAGAAAGTTCCCCTACCATAATTTGGGTTTCTCGCTCGTGGGGTTTACCTCGTTCCACCCTTCTCATTTCTGACAAGGCTACGTCACTGTGGCACTTTCAAGGTATTCATACCATATCCAGAAGACTTAGGTATTTTCCCTGCCGTCAGCATATACATACTGCCCTAGCTTATTTTTTGACTAGGCACGAACACTACAAGCATCTCAGCCTGTGCGAGCATGGACTTTCCTCTACAAACAAAGTTTGCAGCGATTACCAAAGCGTTTTATTGATACAATAGCTATTATAGTTGTTTTACCTATGTATTGCAATGGTTATTATAGGTAATTCTTATCGTCTATCTTGTTTTAGATGGATAAAAGTGACGATCAATCGTATAACTTACTCCCAAACACATGCTTTTCTAAATTAGATAATCTTTTTAAAATATCAAAATTAGTAGTTCCAGCGGTAGTAGGAGCCGGCTGCCTGCGACTTGCTTCCTCCGCTTGCTTTTTCAAACGTAAATTCTCTTGTTGTAATTCTTCAATTTCTTGATGCAATGTTTCATAATCTTTAATTATTAAATCCAAAAATTTATCTACTTCTTCTGGTTTATACCCTCTTACACTTGTTTTAAATTCTTTTTCCAAAATATCTTTTGCTGTTAATTTCATTTTATCTGATAGCATTTATCGCTCACCTCAGTCGATTACCGTTTATCTCCATTATTTTTTCAAATATACACCATTTTGTCAATAAATCTATTAAAACTCTTCATTAAACTTTACTTCTTCCACGATATCCTGTAAATCTGAAAATTGAATTTTACGAATATCATATGTGTTTTGTTGCTGATACATTTGAGCAAGTTCATACAAATACTTTGGACTGCCGGGATTCTCTTCATCATAAAAAAGGAGAAGTGCATCACTTTTCTTTAGTAAAAATACATTTTTATCTTTTAATTGTTGCGGACTTTCATATGGCTTTTTTGAAACCGAATCAACAAAGTCAGCCTGCATGATTATTTCTTCATACCATTCTTGATTTGCTTCTTTCCAATTCTTTTCCTGTTCGAGAAATGGAGTAATTACTCCTAGTTTTAAGTCTGGATATTCTTCCATTTGTAAATCAAATACCACTTCAGCAGCCCATAATTCTGTTCCAAGCTGACCACTGATTAATACCCACTCCAGTCCTTCTTCTAGCATTATCTCCAGGTTTTTTCTTAACGCTAATTTTATGTATTCTACTGCTGGTTCTTCTCGCTTAAATATTCCAATCTCAAAAGGCTTATAGCCAGAAATGACGGCTATTTTCATAATAGTATAAGAAACTCCTTCATATTAAACGTTATTACTTTAAAATATATCATAAATATACTAACCTATAAAGAATAAACGCTTTAAAAATGATGATAAGTATTCATTTTCACAAGCTAGTCTTTCTTTACAATCCAAGTATATGTTTAGTATTCGATAAAATGAGCAAAAATAATCGTTTCAGAATTTTTTTTATTTCGTTGTTCTCCATTTTTTCTAGTCCAAGTGTATAAATGTCATGTAAGTGCCCCTTTTTCAAAAAAAACAAGGATCTCTTAACACGGATCCTTGTTTCACCTTTTACTTATCTTCTTCTGAACGGAAACGCACCAGGCATTCCAGGTTGAGCTGGGAACATTTGCCCAGTTGCTGTAAATGGAGTTCCTCCAGTTGTTGGAAAAGCAGGAGCTGTAGGTGCTACAGGAGCTGTTGGAAATGGAGCTGGAGCTGGACCCATATTAGCTTGCGTATTCGTTACCACAGTCTCAGAAGATTGAGTGTGTGGGAAAAAATGTTGATGCTCATAATTCACATGATTAACTGTAGTAGTATGTGTTGGGTGAATATGAGGAACAATATTATTAGAGAAAGTGTTATTCACACAACATTTAGTTGGATGAACTACTGCCGGTAAAATGTTATTAGGTTTACAATGCATAAGAAAATCTCCTCTCAAAAATTAGTTATCTTACAGTAACAATTTATGTAGAAAGGGATAATCTTGTACTAATACAAACACCTATTTTGCATGGAATTTACCTGGTATTTATAAAAAATGCTAAATTCACAATCAAAACTAAAGGATATGCATGAATTAAAAGATATTATAAATGTGCGTAAAAACTGTCTTTTAGGGTTGTGAATAAAACAATTGTTAAACAAATAAGAACAAAAAACATACACATAACTACTTTATACAAGTTCGTTCACTCCAAATTAGTATTTCATTTATCCTATTGGTATTTCTATGAAATAGTTTTATCACTGTTCTTTACAAAAAATGAGTAACATCTAGAAACTAGCCTTTAGTATAAATAAACTATTTACTATTTTAATAGGGAACGGTCATACAAACAACTAGGTTATTGATGGAATAATAGATTTATTTTTAATGGTATGCAATTTTCTTTCAAGTCGATTACGTCTTTTTTGTAGCTCTTCGTTCACTTTCTCTAATTCGTGCTGGTTGTTTACTAGTTTTTGTGCTCTTTCCGTATAGCTTAATGCTATTTGAAGATTTTTCTCTTTATGCTCAGCAAGTTTTGCAAGTTCAATTAATGATTGTAAAACAATTGATAGTTTTGTCTCCTTAGTATATGTTTGAACAATTTTTCTCCAAAGCTCCCCAGCATCCTCAAACTGCTTCTCTCTTTTATACTCTTTCGCTAATAAAAAGGCTGCCTCTAAAACTTCTTCTTTATTTTGCTCCTTAATACTCTGTAAATTTTGCTTTGCAATCTCAGTCTGACCAATAACAGCGTACCATTTTCCAACTTCTAAGGCCTCTTTGGCGCTAATTTTTTGATCTTTTCTTAATAATTGGTAGCTTAAATGAGTATATAAAGTAATAAGAGAAAGGATATCTATTTCATTATGCTTTAAAATACCAAGCATTCCTTCTGGATTCTTTCGTTCAACAAAATCAAAATAAATCATAGGTGCTAGAAATCCAGGGATGTCATCCTCCCGCTTTACGCCAAGGATTTCTTCCTCCACTATAGACAATTTTGTTCTATCTAATCGATGTTTCCACATTCGTCGAGCCCCGTGATATAAATCAAAATGACCAAATTCAGGTAGCTTTGGTACATGCTCCTTTATTAGCGTATGTCTTGTTTTTACCTGCGGCCAATCAAAAGCCTTGCCGTTATATGTTACTAGTGTCCTATAGTCTACATTTTCTAGAAAACTATTAAACAAAGGTACTTCTGCTCCAGGATGTGGCAAGATATGCTGTTTCAATACAATCTCATCCTCTAATAATTGTGCATATCCAAGGATAAAAATTGTATTTCCTGCTCCGCCCCCAAGCCCAGTTGTTTCCGTATCAAAGAAGAAAAGGTCCTTTGCTTGGTGTCCTCTCGCTGAAAGAGTATGATGATAATCTACTTTATTCCATTCATCCACAATATGAGTAAACTCCCGAAACGAATAATTACCATGTTTATAGTCAAGGGAATATCGCACTTCGCGAATCAAGCAATATTCCTCATCTAACCAATAAGGTTGGACATTTTCTTGCTCCCATTGTTTGGTATAAGGAATACTTTTCCCCTTTTCCTCGTTATTTTTCACAAGGGGAGTTTGTTCTTCTTTTTTTATATGAGACTTCATTCTACTTAATTTATTTTTAATCGACATATTAATCCCCTTAACTGGAAAAACCACTATCCTCCAAGAGTGAGAGGATTTTAATTACATCCCGTTTACTGTTATTTGAATGACTCTCTGTTCCTATACAAGAAGGACAACCATACTCACAAGCACAATTTTTCACCATTTTTTTCGCTTCCTTTAAGACAACTGGCATTTCTTCGTATATTTTTTTACTTAAGCCTATTCCACCAGGATATTGATCATAAAAGAAAATAGTTGCTTTCTCATTATGTTCCGCTTTTACTTGCGGAACTACATGTAAGTCAGATGGATCTGCCATTACAAGAAGTGGTGCAATATGTTTTAATGCATGCGCAGCACCTATTAACCCTTGTTCAGTTTGCTCTTGTTCCCATGCTAATTTCTCTTGTTGAAAAGATATCCACGCGGCATTTGTATGAAGCTCTTCTTCAGGTAATGCAATGGGCCCAGAACCAATATTCTCATGTGTCTCAAATTTGATTTTTTTAAAAATTGTGCTCATCGCTATAATACTAACATCGCCAAAGCCAGTTTCTGCTTTAGAATAATTATTCCGATTATCCTCTTCCAAAACCTTTAAGGAAACTGCTAAATTGGCATCTGTATAATAGTCGACACTGACTTCGCGAACATATGCTTTTTTCTCTTCCCAATCAAGCTTCTCTACTTGATATTGAATTCCTTGGTGCATGTAAATTGCTTCTTCGTGTAACAATGTCATTGCAGAAAAACGGTCACTTTCTCCGATTACTCTGCTTTTGCTTACATCAGAAATATCAATAATGACTATATTTTCTTGGGAAGCAGAACGAAGGCTTATATTATGGGCTGGAAAAGAATCGTTCATCCAATACCATTTATCCCCATTTTGAAAAAGAATCCTCTCTTCTGATAGAAACTCCAGTATTTCAGTAATTTCACAATTTCCAAATGTATCTCCTTCTTTAAAAGGAAGCTCATAAGCAGCACATTTCATATGATCAATCAAGATGATAAGATTATCAGGGTTAATTCTCGCTGTTTCAGGATTTCTACTAAAAAAATAGTCTGGATTCGCCACCATATACTGATCAAGAGGACTAGAGCTTGCAACCATAATAACTAGTGATTCATCATGTCGACGACCAGCTCGTCCCGCCTGTTGCCATGAGCTTGCAATGGTACCAGGATACCCTGTCATCACACAAGCTTGAAGTTGTCCAATGTCAACACCTAGTTCTAATGCATTGGTGCTAACAACCCCATAAATATTCCCATGTCTTAAACCTTGCTCAATTTCTCTTCTTTCAGTTGGCAAATATCCTCCTCGATAACCACGGATAGATTTTGGACCAAGCTGAAATTTAACAAGTTCTTGTAAATACGTTAATAGTATCTCCACTCTCACTCGACTTTTGGCAAAGACGATTGTTTGAATTTTATTTTTAAGTAATTCCCCTGCGATTTGCCGTACTTCTAAAGTAGCGCTTCTTCTAATATTTAATGGAATGTTAACAATTGGCGGATTGTAAAACACGAAATGTTTCTTCCCGCTTGGAGCACCATTATTGTCTATGAGGCTAACTCGCTCTTCTGTTAAATTTTCTGCTAATTCCTTTGGATTTGCAATTGTAGCTGATGTACAAATAAAGATAGGATTACTGCCATAGAAGGAACATATACGCTTTAATCTTCGAATGACATTTGCTACATGACTCCCAAAAACCCCTCTGTAAATATGCAATTCATCAATAATGACATACTTCAAGTTTTCAAATAAAGATACCCACTTCGTATGATGTGGCAAAATAGCAGAATGAAGCATGTCTGGATTTGTTATGACGATATGCCCTGCTTTTCGAACCTTCTGTCTAATGGACGCTGGTGTATCTCCGTCATATGTATAGCTATTTATCTGTAATTCTGCGCTTTCAATTAACTCATTTAACTCACTTTTTTGATCCTGTGCAAGTGCTTTTGTCGGGAACATATATAACGCTCTTGCGTTTTTATTCTCAGCGATAGACTGGATTACAGGTAGATTATAGCAGAGTGTTTTTCCAGAAGCAGTCGGCGTAACAGCAACAATACTTTTCCCTTCCCGAATCGCTTGATAAGATGAGTATTGATGTGTATATAAACCAGTAATTCCCCGTTTTTGTAAGGCATCTTTTAAATTTGGCAATAAATCATCCGGAAGAGGAACTGAATTAGCTTCCTTCGCTTCAATCGTATGCCAATATGAAATTCTTTCTTTATAATCTTCCTTTGTTTTTAATTCTTTTATAATGTCTTGAAGGTTTTTTCGTACTTTCATTTTGTTTCACCTCTATTATTTCTATTTTACCGAATAGACGTTCGATTTAAAAGAGGTTTTAAAAAGAAAAAAGCAACCATTATTTGTTATTTTTTCTCTATAAAGGAGCAAATTGCTTCCGCTAACCTTTTGGGATCTTCCTGCATACTCATATGTCCTGTTTCTAATCTGATTTCTGTAATATATGGACTTGAAGCAGATGCAACACGATCTATTGAAACCACTTTATCTTTTGTTCCTTTTAACAATAAAACAGGTATCTTTGCTTTTTCTACAACATAATTTCTATCTGGTCTTTTTCTCATAGCTGCCTGTGTCTCCATTGCTGCTATAGGGTTGGTACCATAACCAATCCTTTTTGCCTTTTCCACTTCCGTTGGTAATGCTGTCAAGGATTCATCTGAAAAGAGATTAGGAATAAGACCATCTACGAATTCCTCTATTCCAAGATCTTGAATTTTTCGAATAGCGTTTAATCTTCCTTCTTTTCCTTCCTCTGTATCAGAAAATGCAGTTGAATGAATTAAACCAAATCCCTTTAAGCTATCTTCAAAAAGGTCCGCAAATGCCAATGTTACATATCCGCCAAGTGAGTGTCCAAACATATATACTTTATCAATTCCTAGTGCACCTAATAACAGCTTGATATCCTTTGCTAAATCTTCAATCTCGAATGGTTCTCCATTATATGCTGAGTCTCCATGACCGCGTAGGTCCACTGCTAAAACACGAAATTTCTCAGCAAGCAACGGAATAATATATTCCCAATAATCTACACTCCCACAAAAACCATGTATTAATACCAAGGGATCCCCTTGCCCTTGTTCTGTATAAAATAGCTGTTCCTTACCAACTGTGACTTTTGTCATCTTCCTTAACTTCCTTTCTTCCTCGTTTAATTAAATATAGCACTTTTATTTAATGCAGATAAAGAGAAACTATGCATTACTTTTTGCATTTATTATTTAGGCTGTTTTCTAAAAGATTGTTGCTTTCTCAATAGAAAAAATCAATTAATGAGGAAATTTGAGCAGCCTGAATACACGTGGATGGGATTAGCGAGACAGGTGAGACCCCGGAGGCGAAGCTGAGGAGGCTCACCGCTCGCCCCATGGAAAGCGAAGTGTATTCAGGTGCGGGTCATAGCAACAAACTTTACGAAAACAGCTATTATTTAAGAATAAATAGCAAACAACCAAACACCAATCGTATTTATTAGGCATAGTATAAGTAGAAAAGAGCCTATACATTTGTAATTTTTCTTCCCAAATCGAAATAAGAAGAAAATACTTGCTGCGCTTATGTTCATGTTTTATGTAAGGAGTGATTTAGTATGTCTTCAAACTTTCCAATCGACCCAAACAAAAAGGAGAAACCCCCTCAAGTTTTTAACGGATTCATGCGTTCCATGAATCAGTTTTTTCAAGAAAAGCCAGTAAAAAATTTCCTTCAACAAATGGATGAATTTTTTAGCAATCCATTTCCTAACATGGCTTTTCCAGTTAGTGTAAATGAAACGGAAAGTGCAACAATTATTAAAGCGGAATTACCTGGCATTAATAAAGAACAAATTCAGCTAGACATTTTTGACCACCATTTAACAATAAGTGTAAACCATCAGGAAATCATTACAGAAGAGAATACGCAAGCAAAAACATTTCATACAAGTCAGACGTTAAAAAAGAGCAGCAGAACTATTGGATTCCCCCACCCTATTGACGAAAAAAAGATTAAAGCATCTTATCAAAATGGATTGCTTATAATTAAAGTTCCAAAACCAAAAAGCAAAAAAATATTGATTGAAGACCATAATGCATAAAATCAAATAGAGTAAATACTTTAGTAACTGCACATATTAATAGTGGATGTTAAAGGAATTCACTCTCCTTTCCTTATAGTAAGAAGGAGAGATTCCTTTTATATCCATAATTTCTTCTAATCTTACTTCCTGAGGTGATAAGATGAGTTATAAAGATCAGTTAGATTCTCATTCTGCGCTTTTTCATCACAATTGGACGAGACCAAAACGTTCTAAATCCCAAGTAAATGGGCATACGCAAATGTCTCAAAACAATATCATTCTAAGAAGTAATGCAAAAGCACACCGCTGGTAAGTAGAGTAAAAGGAAATGGAGGCTGTCGCTTGACAGCCTCCTCTATTATTAGCTTAAACCTTAAAAATTCCCCCGACTCCTTTTACTAAACCTGTAACCTGATTCATCGCGTTCATCATCATTCCAGCTGTATCCATCATTTTGTTAAAATCTAATGAACCATCTTGTGATTTAAAAGAATTCATAATACTTTTCACATTCCCTTGTTTTTTAGGAATAAATGACTGCTTTGGGTATGGATTCATAAAACCATGATTTTGATTCATATAATTTTGCGAGTAATTGTTCATTTCTGTATTCTCCATATAATGCAAGGGATTTTGGAAAATATCTTGGGTGCTACTTTTATACGCATTTTGCGGATGATAATAACTTGCTTGATTATTGGGATAAGTCGCTTGCATCGGCATATGATAGAAGTTCTGTCCATTCATCCCTGCCCCATTCCATTGATTTTGGTTCATATATGGATAATATTGTCTGTTATCACTTTGCATATATGGTGGAGTATAAGCGTTCAGATAAGACGCATTTCTTATTTGTTGATTAGATGCTCTATACATGAATTTCTATCCTCCCACGTTAAGATATCCTTCTCTACTATATGATGATAATGCCTATATCGTGCATTAATTAGCAAAAATCAATTGATTATAAAGGGAAGTATTTAAACATGGAGGAAGCATTTCTCTGTTATCTTCTTCTTTGATTTTTCATTAAAATGCAAAAAAAAAAGAGAATTTTCATCTCCCTTTTTACTATTTCCCTATTATTTTTCCTCTTTAAGAGCATCAAGTAATGTTTGTAAAATATACTTCACTGATTTTGCTGAATCGAGAAAACGTTTCTTACTTGTTTGTGTAAAAAACGCTTGGATTGAAATTATTTCTATATGATCAGAGGCAGTATCAATTTGAATCGAATTCAAATAATCAGGTTTTGCTTCTCGTACCCACGCTTTGGCCAAGTCCTTCCATTCGTCATTTCGCTGCTTGATTTGATTCGCAAACGGGCGAACAACTTCATAAAAATCTTCATTCACTCCCGATTCCTTTACTTTATAAAACGTATCTACCGCATAGTCGACTGACTCTAAAAGCTTCTCTGTATGTTCCATCAATAGATGATTTCCCGTCAATTTTGCCACTCCATTTACCTAATATCGTTAATCCATTTATTTTAACGATTTATTTAACTAAGTTCAAGTAAAGAGACCGTTGTATTGGATAAGTCGCAACATCGGTAGAAACACCTAATTGGCTTACTGAGTCTTTTTTCTCAAGAATAGCCATTCCATTTTCTATTTCATTTAAAGAATCGATATGATCTTTTATAAACTGCATATTTTGATTTTTCGATTTTACAAGTGTTGCATCTAATACATTTAACTCTTCTTGGATTTCTTCTAACATAATCAATAACTTTTCTTTTGTATAAGTAATTTCCATGCAAATCCCTCCAAGCTAATTTTTATATATACTCTTTCTCTCTTTTTTTTCACTATCCTTCACAGCTGACAAAACTAGAAGAGATTCGCCAAAGAAAGTATATTTTCTTATTGCTCGTTTAAATTTCGACAAAAACAACAGTAAAATGAGCTAAATCCATTTATTTTCCTGATAAATAAGCTTATGTAATTGTTGCTGTTTTTTCTTATACCAATCTGTAAGAAGAAAAGGTTCACTATGTTCCTCCATTACTCTCCAGCTTTTCTTTATTTTCTTTTTATACCAATCGTCTTTCTTCCACACACTGTGATTTACAACCGGATAGACAGATCGCAGTATAGGTGTTGTATTGGATAGTTTTGGGTATATATACTTTTCATAATCATGTCTTGAACCTGTGTGTTCTATTTTTCTTGCAAAAAGATAGAAGTCTTGATATAAATTAGGTTTATATAATAGGCTTGCTAATGTATTTCCTAGCTTAATTCGCTCGTTAAGAGAAGTGAAGTTAGAAACACTGGCACCATAAAGTTCTCCATGCAAGGTTGGAAATAGGACTGCATTAAAGTGGAGTATATCTTGAAAGAGATAAGGTAGATAATGAAAAACGCTATGCTTAATTCTTCCATTTTTAATTACTGGCTTTTGAATAACATTTTGTTCGTTAATTATTAAACTATTCATTAATCTTTGCTTATCTTTGTACTTCCAAAATGCTAACCATTCTTCTTCCATGAAAGAGGAAACCTGAAAAAATTTTAATAAATGAAACATTGGAGCGTTTATTTTCGTCGAATATTCATAGAGTAATAATTGGGGATATGCATCCTTAAATATTAGCCAATTTGCTTTCTCATAGGTTAAGTATATTTGCTGCCTTTTTTCTATACTAACTACTAGGGGAAGCCATGCTCCACTTAAGTCACACATATTCCAACCAGCATTACGTGAGACCTGGCTCGCCAGAAATGCCCATTGGATTTCTTGATTTTTGGTATAATAACAGAGATAGGCTTTAGTTCTGGATATATTGTCTAAGTTGCACTTATCGGTAATAAGACTTATTCTATTTATAAGTTTCTCTTCATCTAATGGAGAAAAATATGATTTTTTACCTATCAAAATGTTCACCTCTTATGAACGCTTTATGGTATTATTGTTTGTTGATTGCAATAAGTTATACTTTAAAAGAATCTTTGTGAGGTGAAAAAATGAAGATTCATTATCCAAATGGAAAGAGATATACTCCAGAAAAAAATGTAAAGACAAAGCCGCTGAAGAAAGTTAGTTATAGTAACCGGGGTATGACTCTAGAGGATGATCTGAATGAAACAAATAAATATTATTTAGAATTTGGTAAGGCCGTAATACATAAGAAGCCGACACCCGTTCAAATCGTTCAAGTCGATTATCCGAAAAGAAGTGCTGCAGTCATTAAAGAAGCCTATTTTAAACAAGCTTCTACAACAGACTATAACGGTGTTTATAAAGGGAAATATATTGATTTTGAAGCGAAAGAAACGAAGCATACTACTTCTTTTCCGCTAAATAACTTCCATGAACACCAAATCAAACATATGCGGATGGTATGTGAACAACAAGGAATTTGCTTTGTCATTATCTCCTTCTCTGAAACAAATGAAATATTCTATCTAGATGCAGAAAAACTCTTTATGTTTTGGGAAAGAATGATAAATGGCGGAAGAAAATCGATTACGAAACAAGAATTAGCTATAAATGGGCATTCTATTAACTTAGGCTATCACCCACGAATTGACTATATTCAAGTAATCGATAGGATTTATAAGTTCAACTAATTCCTTTTGTTTTTCAAAGAAAGGTAGGAATATTAATGACAGATAAATATCAAACGCGAGAGGAGCGCCGTAAGCAACTCGAAGCCTCCAAGAAAAATGCTCCTAAAAAAGCAAAGAAAAAAAGTGGCATGAGTTTGTTTAAGCGCGTTCTGCTTATTTTATTAACAATCGGTATTATTGGAATTATTGCAGGTGGAGTAACATTTGCGATCATGGTAAAAGACGCACCAGAATTGAATCCAGAGACATTAAAGGATCCAATTTCTTCTACTATTTATGATAAGAATAATGATGAGATCGCTAAAGTAGGTGCTGTAAATCGGGACTATGTAAATTATGAGGATATACCAGATTTAGTAAAAGATGCATTTATCGCAACAGAAGATTCTCGTTTCTTTAAGCATCATGGAATTGATCCTATTCGCTTAGGCGGAGCAGTTATTGCAAACTTTAGAGATGGTTTTGGTTCAGAAGGAGCAAGTACCATTACGCAGCAAGTAGTGAAAAACTTTTTCTTTAACCAACCACAAAAAACATTAAATCGTAAAGCCCAAGAAGCTTGGCTTGCTCTTGAGTTAGAGCGCAAGTACTCAAAAGAAGAAATCTTTGAGATGTATGTGAATAAAATCTTTATGTCTGAAAATATGAGTGGCGTCAAGACTGCTGCAAGAGTTTATTTCGATAAAAGCCTAGACGAATTAACTTTACCAGAAGCAGCCCTTCTTGCAGGGATGCCACAGGCTCCAAATGCCTATAATCCATTTAATAATCCAGAAAGAGCGGAGAAAAGACGTAACATAGTGTTATCACTAATGCATCAACATGGATATATTTCAAAGGCTGAAATGGAAGAAGCCCAAAAGACATCTGTTGAAGATACATTAGTTGCAAAAGAGGATCGCGTGAAAAACGATCTGCCATACGATCCATTTATAAAACAAGTTATTGCCGAAATTGAGAAAAAATATCCAGATGTTAATGTATTTACAGATGGGTTAGAAATTTATACTACAATGGATAAAGATGCACAAAAGTATGTAGAAGAATTAATGTATCAAGGGGAAATTGTCAAATTCCCAAATGAAGATTTCCAAGCTGGTATTACCCTTTTAGATACGAAAACTGGTGGTATCTTAGCATTAGGTGGGGATCGTGATCCAGAGGTGAAGCTAGGTACGAACTATGCTACGGATGTACCAAGACAACCAGGATCCACTATTAAGCCAATTTTAGACTATGGACCAGCTGTTGAATACTTGAAATGGGGAAGTTATCAAACATTAGTAGATGAACCAACAACCTATAATGATGTAAATAAAACACCTATCAATAACTTTGATAATCGTTTTCTAGGATCGATGACGATGAGGGAAGCTCTAGCACGTTCTAGAAATATTCCTGCTCTAAAGGCATTCCGAGCTGCAGGTGCAGAAAATGCTCAAGAATTTGCAGTAAACCTTGGTATACCTTTAGATGATATCCAAGAATCCTATTCAATCGGAGGACTAAGAGATGGGATAACCTCCCTTCAACTTGCCGGTGCATATAGTGCTTTTGGAAATGAAGGAGTATATAATGAGCCCCATGCTGTTCGTTCCTTCAAATTAAAAGATGGAACAAAAATTAACATGGAGCCAAAATCAAAAGTTGTCATGCAAGATTACACTGCTTTTATCATTTCTGATATGTTAAAGACTGTTGTAAGTGGACCTAACGGAACTGGAGCACTTGCAAATGTACCTGGATTACCGATTGCAGGTAAAACAGGAACAACAAACTATTCGAAAGATGATCGTGAGAAATTTAATATCCCTAACGATGGTCGAGTGCCTGATGCATGGTTTGCTGGATATACGACCAACTATACCATGGCCGTTTGGACTGGATATAAAGATCGAAAAAATGGTTTATTAGCAAATGGGTATGATCAAAAAGTCGCTCAGCATATTTTTAAAGCAGTAATGGGCCATATTTCTGAAGATGTAGAGACAGCTGATTTCAAGCAGCCAGATAGCGTCGAAACGATAAAAATAGAAAAAGGTACTTATCCAGCCCGATTAGCTAGCTCCTATACACCAAGCAGTCAAATCCTTACGGAATTCGCTGTTAAGGGGAATATTTTGAATGAAGTATCTCAGAAATACAATAAACCTGATGCCCCAACTGGCGTCAAAGCAAGTTACAACGAACATAGTGATGAAATTGAATTATCATGGGGATATGGTGATAAAAAAGGTATTAAGTTTGACGTAGGTGTAAGTGTCGATGGTGGAGCTAGTGAACAATTAACGGTAACTTCGGATACTAGTTTAAAAATCGCAAAACCAACACCAGGTAGCACGTATACCTTTACCATAATAGCTATTAAAGATGATCAGGAAAGTGACCCAGCATCTGGTAGTATTTCTGTACCAGATATAATCGAAGAGCAACCTCCAGGGAATCCAAATGAAACGATAGATGATGAAGAGGAACAAGAGGATTCGGATAATGAAAACTCAGAGGATAATCAGAATGATGAGGACAATGGGGACTCTGACAATAATGGTGAAAATAACAACAACGGAAATAATAATGAGAATGGCGAAAACAATGGCACGAACAACGATAACGGAAATAATGGTAACATCAATGGTCAAAACAATAATCCAAACTCAAATGATACCAGTCAAAATAGAGAAAGTGGCCGGAATCGAAATGATTCCCCATAACTAAATTGATAAAAAGAAGAGGACAATTCCTACGGAAAAGTCCTCTTCTTTTTTCTACTCTTTTCGATTTGATTTTATCAATTTTATCGCAAATTGTTTTTCTAACTCTTTAAAGAGCTCATCCAATTGTTTATAGGAATGATACCCATTCAATCTTTTTAAAATAAATTGGAGTCGATCCTCTATATTAAACGGCTTAATTTCGAGACTTTTGTCTACCAATCCGTCTTTTAACATTACTGGTTTTTCATTTATCCAATATAAGCATTCTAAGAAATATTCCATGCCCAATGTTAATCCATTTTGAAGATTTGGCGTATCTCTTTGCCTAACAAATTGCTGTAATTCTTCTCTTAGCTGTTTCCACTCCTGTATTACCTTATTGACACAGTCTTTTAAGTTTTCTTTATTCCACGGCTGAAATGTATTCTTGTTATGATAGTAGTTTGCTTCATGCAAGAATGCCGGTTTTATTATAAAGCTCTCAGTCATTATACAAGGAAACTGCTTTATAACTGGAAAAGGACCATATAGAAGCTCTAAAGGTGTATTTAGCTGTTCTTTATCCATCAAACTACACCTTTAACTTTCATTCTTTTTTTTCCTTCTCGACATAAGGCAAGAAGCGGACAAGTTTCGCATTGTGGGTTCTGAGCTTTACAATGATATCGTCCAAAAAAGATCATGCGGTGGTGCGTTACAGACCATTCGTCCTTCGGAACTTTTTTCATTAACGTTTTTTCTACTTCCAAAACAGAATCTTTCCATCGGCAAATCCCTAATCGCTTACTTACTCTTTCGACATGTGTATCAACAGCAATTGCTGGTATATTATAAGCAACTGAAACAACAACATTAGCCGTTTTTCTTCCGACACCTGGCAAATTAATCAATTCATCCCGATCCATTGGTATTTCACCATTATATTTTTCTAAAACCATTTGACATAGCTTTTGAATATTTTTTGCCTTATTACGGAAAAGACCGATAGACCGAATATCATTCTGCAATTCTTCTAATGATACACTTAAGTAGTCTTCAGGGGTTTTATACTTTTGAAATAAGCCTTTTGTCACCTTATTAACAAGTGCATCGGTACATTGTGCAGATAGAGAAACAGCTATAACTAATTCAAATGGATTAGAATGAACTAATTCACAATGTGCCTCTGGAAACATTTCTCCCATTGTATCTAGACAATATCTAATTTCATCTTTTTTTAACATGTAATCCTCCAAAATGAATAAACTATCTAATCTATAAAAAAAAGGGTCATCTTAAGAATAAAATGGACATTCCTTCCTAATCTGAACCATTATATTCTTATGACAATCCAAGCTTTGTGAATTTATTACATATCAATAACTTTAAATAAAGTAGTTGATAACACTAGACTGAAACTTGATTACTAACAGATAATGTAGAATTACTCATCTATTTTGTACTTTATTGATCCAACCAATTATAAAACGGCACTGCTTTCTTGTTGGTTGTTTCTTCTCTCTGCTCCACTTTGTATGCAGTATTCTGATGTTGTCTAAACTTTTTCCCATGACTTTTTGCTTGTTCGATCGTCTTTATTCCATTCTTCTTCCATTCAAACAAAATTCGATCTATATAACGAAAATTTAATTTACCTGAAATAACTGCTTCTCTCAATGCCGCTTTAATAATAACTATTTCATGCTGATCGTCATCGACCCACATATTGAGCGTTTCTATTTCAAACGGAGATAATGGTCGTCCAAATTCACGTTCAAAGCAAGTATATAAATCAGTTTCTTCTTTTTCGCTTAAAGCTTCTTCTTCTTTTTTATTATTTAATAAAAATTGCTCGATTAATTTATTCCAAAGTGGCTCTAAAGAATATCGCTCAAACCGAATTCCTGTATCACTATTACCTTCTATTATTTCAATAAATCCTTTTCTAATTAACTGGCTCAATATTTCACGACAATCCATTATATCTAAAGTCATTTGAGCAGCAATTTCTGTAGGGGTTGGAAAGTCATTACCTTTTTCTAAATAGTAATGTACCTGCAGTAGAAGAACTAATTCTTTTTCATTTAATTTTAAATGTTTGTAATGTGTTAGAAGTGTGGATGGTATATTTATATTGCCTTCTTGCAACCATTTTAATAAAATTGTTTGATTCATAAGGACACCTCTAATCAAGTATATCATGTTGGCCATAAGCATGAAATAATGAAAATCAACCAAAGCTAGCAATAGTTAACAAATGGCTGTTTTCAAAAGTTTGTTGTATAACCCACAGACTGAATACCCTCTTCCTTTCCATCGAGCGAGCGCCGAGAAGCTTCGTCCTTCGTCGATCCCGCGCAGGGGTTCTCGAACTTTTTCACAGCTCTACGTGTATGAAGACTGCACCATATTCCTAACAAAAAGAAGAAGGGAGAAAATTAGGACTGTTCCCAAGGTGAAACCTCACATGAAATATTGACATGAGGTTAACCTTAGACAAACTTCCCCTATTTTCTACCCTACTTATTAATCAAGGATATAGACGATTTAATAATCTTGGGAATGGAATTGTTTCACGAACATGCTCTACTCCTGTAATCCAAGCTACTGTTCTTTCTAATCCAAGACCAAAACCAGAATGTGGAACTGATCCATATTGTCTTAACTCTAAATACCATTTATATGTTTCTGGATCTAATTGATGTTCTTCTACACGCTTACTTAAAAGATCCATATCATGAATACGCTCAGATCCTCCAATAATTTCTCCATAGCCTTCTGGCGCAATTAAATCTGCACAAAGAACTACATCTTCTCTTTCTGGATGTGGTTGCATATAGAAAGGCTTAATTTTTGTTGGATAATGGGTAATAAACACAGGTTTATCAAAACTTTCAGCGATTGCTGTTTCATGTGGAGAACCAAAGTCATCTCCCCACTCAATATCATCAAAACCTTTTTCATGTAAGAAGGTTATTGCGTCATCATAACTAATTCTTGGGAATGGAGCTGTAATCTTTTCTAATTTAGAAACATCTCTTCCAAGTGTTTTAAGCTCTAGCTGACAGTTTTTCAAGACGGATTGCACAACATAGGATACGTATTGTTCTTGCACCTCTAAATTTTCTTCAAACTCCACGAACGCCATCTCAGGCTCAATCATCCAAAACTCAATTAAATGACGTCTTGTTTTTGATTTTTCAGCACGGAATGTTGGTCCAAAGGAGAATACCTTTCCTAATGCCATCGCTGCAGCTTCCATATAAAGTTGTCCGCTTTGTGATAGATACGCATCTTCATCAAAGTATTTTGTAGCAAATAGTTCGGTAGTGCCTTCTGGAGCACTCCCTGTTAAAATCGGTGGATCTACCTTTGAAAATCCGTTTTCATTGAAAAATTCATAGGTAGCACGAATAATTTCATTTCTTACTTTCATCACTGCATGCTGACGTTTTGAACGTAACCATAAGTGGCGATTATCCATTAAGAATTCTGTTCCATGTTCTTTTGGCGTAATCGGATAATCCGTGGAAGCATGAATCAATTCTACATTTGATACAAGTAATTCATATCCAAATGGAGAACGTTCATCCTTTTGAACTGTACCAGTAACATATACAGACGATTCCTGTGTAATTGCTTTCGCTGTTTGAAATACTTCTTCTTCTACATCACTTTTAACAATTACTCCTTGTACAAATCCTGATCCATCACGAAGCTGTAAAAAGGCAATTTTTCCACTAGAGCGCTTGTTGGCAATCCACGCACCAACTTTAACCTCTTTATCAACATATTTGGGTAACTCGGCAATAGTTGCTTTAATCACAATTAACTCCTCCAAAAACAAATAAATATATGTACTTAAATAGAGACTGCGGTATTCTTCACACATGAAGTATATTAATTAAACCGCTTCTTCCTACCGATATAGACGACATAGTAGAAATGGTACTAGTTAAGAAAAAAATATTCTACCAAAACATTATACCTTTACATCTTAAGACAATCAACACTATCGATCATTCTATAGTCAACTATCTTGTGTTCTAATGCTTTAAGTAAAATTGCTATCGTTCAAAAACAAGAAAGAAAAAGAGAGAATGCCAAAAAGATAGATTATCCTTGTTGACATACTCTTCTATAAGAACACATCTTATTTGTTAACGACCATTTTCTTTTCCACGAACTGTCCAATTCTAGTTACAGCATCTTCTAGCTTTTCAAGCGATGTTGCATAAGATAGACGAATATAGCTGTCTGCTCCAAATCCGGAACCTGGTACAACAGCTACTAATGCTTCTTCTAACAATCCATTAGCAAAGTCATCTACTGAATTATATCCTGTTAATTCTACAGCCTTTTGTACATTTGGAAAAAGATAAAATGCCCCTTTAGGCTTTAAACAAGAAAAACCAGGAATTTCATTTAATTTTTCATGAATGATATCTAATCGCTTATTAAATGCTTGGCGCATTTCTTCTACCGAATCTTGAGGACCGGAATATGCCTCAATCGTCGCATACTGTGATGGCGTTGTTGGATTGGAAGTACTATGACTTGCAAGATTTGTCATCGCCGTTATTATTTCTTTCGAACCCGCAGCATATCCAATTCTCCAGCCAGTCATAGAGTGAGATTTTGATACACCATTTATAATAATTGTCGCTTCTTTAAGGGCAGGCGATAATGAAGCAATCGAAACATGCTGACTATCTCCGTAAACTAATTTTTCATAAATTTCATCTGAAATAATTAAGATATTATGTTCTAAGCAAATGTCACCTATTGCCTGTAATTCTTCTTGCGTATAAATCATTCCTGTTGGATTGCTTGGGGAATTGATAATGACTGCTTTCGTTTTGGAAGTTATTGCACCTTTTAATTGTTCTGGAGTAATTTTAAATTCATTCGATTCAAAACCTTCTACAAAAACAGGCTCTCCTTCTGCAAGCTTCACTTGTTCTGGATAACTGACCCAATATGGAGTAGGAATAATTACTTCGTCCCCTTTATCCAAAATAACCTGGAATAAAGTATATAACCCATGTTTCGCACCATTAGTGACGATAATTTGATTTGTTTCATAATCTAAGTGCTGATCTTTCTTTAATTTCGCTGCTATTTCTTTTTTCAGTGTTAGTAATCCGGAAGCAGGTGTGTATTTTGTGTGTCCTTCATTCATGCTCTTGACAGCAGCGTCAATTATATTTTGAGGAGTGTTAAAATCAGGCTCTCCTGCTCCTAAACCAATCACATCATGGCCAGCTGCTCTTAATTCAGCAGCTTTTGCAGTAATGGCAAGCGTTGTGGATGGTGTTAATGCGTTAACTCTTTGTGCTAATTGAATTTCCATTTCTATTTACCACTCCTATCGGTTAATAATTTTCAATTGTTAACAGGATTTCTCCTGTTTCAAAATCTATCCAATGGTAGTTTAAAGAATCCTTATCTGTATGAGAATAAATCTCCCAGACAGGTAATCCATCATACATTCCTAGTCTGACAGCATTAATTTTCTCTGGTGATTGCTTCGATAATAATATATTAAGCGCTTCTTGTTTGGTCAGCCCATCTTTTTTCGTTCTTTGCGTAACTTGATGGTTATCTTCATTTATCCAAACAATAATATCTTCATTATTATCATTTTTTCCTTCTAAAATATAATAGGATTCCTTCCCATTATATAATTGAAAGCTGTCCATTTTTTTCATTTCCGTTTCTTTCTTAGCGATTGTTTCTGCTATCTCTCTTGCAGATTTAACAGGCTTCATAGCTTGTACATATGCATTAATACTTACACCTAATCCAATAAGAAAAACAACAATAATAATCCAAATCCATTTTTTCATCCTTAACATCACTTCTTTAAAACAATATTTTGTACATACGTTATTATAACAGTATTTATAAATAGAAAGAAATTATTTTATATAATAATTCGTTGTTTTTTGTCGAGCTATCAACACTAATTTAAACTTTTCCTCAGGCAATCAAAAAAACGAGGCTATTTTCTAACTATTTTAGAAAACAGCCTTTCTATATAACGATTTATTTCAGCCAGTTTTCAATAAATTTAACCATTTGCTCACTATTTTGCTGTTTAATCGGTACAGCGGGAATGGACTGTAGAAATGTCTCTCCATAAGATGTTGTAACAATTCGGCGGTCAAAAACAATAATAAATCCCTTATCCTCTTCAGAACGAATCAATCTACCAAACCCTTGTTTAAAACGCAAGACAGCTTCAGGAAGGCTATTTTCAAGAAACGGGTTTCCTCCGTTGTTTTTAATTTCCTCGTTTTTTGCTTCAGTTAGGGGATCTTCTGGTGAGGAAAACGGCAGCCTTACAATAACTAAGCAAGTTAAATCCTCTCCTGGAATATCAATACCTTCCCAAAAACTATTTGTTCCTAATAATATTGCTTTATCATATCGTTGAAAATTACGAGTTAATCTCATCCTGCTTCCATTTGTAATGCCTTGTGCCAGAATTGCGTATTCTTCTAAACAGCCACTTTCTTTCATATAATCATATGTTTTTTTCAGCATATCATTTGCAGTAAAGAGTATAAGCATTCTTCCTTTTGTTACTTGAGCGATTTTGATTATTTGTTCTCCAATTGTAGATACATACTCATTTAATGATACCGAATTAATCTCTGGAACATCTGTTGGTATAAGTAATTGAACCTGTTGATTATAGTCAAATGGGGAATCAATTTGAACTTCAAGTTGGTTTTTTCCAAGTCCTAAAACTTTTACATAGTATTCAAATGAATTATTCACGGTTATTGTAGCTGATGTAAAGACAACACTTTTTTTCTTATCAAAAAAGATATGTTGTAATGTTTCTGCTACAGAAGAAGGCTGTGTGTATAAAACGGCATTATTAGGAAAATTCTTTCCATCCGCTTCTAACCATGCAATATCGCTTCCCTCTCGTAAAAATATCTCCCTTAATTGATTTATATATACTTGCCAATCATTTAAAATGGACTCGATTCTCTCCACTACAAGCATTTGGGATGAGGTAAACTTCCTGTCTTGTTCTTTTAACCTAGAAACTCTTTGTAAAAGAACTTCTCTTCCATCCTTCCAAAGAAAAATAATTCGTTCCGCAACACTTTTAACAGCATTCCAATCTCCCATACCATCATTCTTAATTCGATAGCTTCCTTTACTATCTCTTCTTGGTTGATTTGTCTTTTTCACATAGCGAAGTACTGCTCGAAAAAGCTCATCCAGTTCTACATGTAACGCTACAATAAATTGATTAAACTCCAATTTTTGTGCAGGATTGGAATCCCCTATCATATTTTCCAAATGATACATCAGTTGCTTTTGTTCAGTTGTACCAATAGCATTAATGCTTAATCGCACAGCAATATAGGAAAAGCGGAAGCCAAAATGCTTTGTCGCCGTTTTTTCAAAATGATGTCCTTCATCTATAATGACATATTCGTATGAAGGCAATAACTGTTGCTCAGCAGTAAGGTCTTTTACAAGCAATGCATGATTTGTAATAATCATATTTGCTTTCTGTGCTGCATTACGAGTCCTTCTATAAAAATCTTTCTGTGCCCATTCTTTTGAAATAGGTAGCGAAAAATTCCCATCATTCTTTATTTTTTCCCAATAATTAACTCCGCCACTTGTTAAATTCAGTTCATCTTTATCTCCTGTTTCTGTTTCCGTTAACCAGATTAAAATTTGCATTTTTGTCAGAACAATATCATAATTGTCTTCCTGCTCATTTAAAGAAACTTCAAATTTATCTAAACTAATATAATGATTTCTCCCTTTTAATAGCGTATAAGTAATGGGAAAAGGTAGAATGCTTTTAAGCAAAGGCAAATCCTTATGAAAAAGTTGTTCTTGTAATTGGGTTGTAAATGTACTAATAATTACTTGCTGCTTATTCTCAATTGAAAAATAAGCAGCCGGAACTAAATAACCAAGCGACTTCCCAACACCAGTTCCTGCTTCTATAAGTCCGTGCATTTCATCCGAAAAAGCCTGATGCACTGACTTCATCATTTCTAATTGTCCTTCTCTTCTCTGATAAAAAGAAAAAGTATCTTTCATTTGCTTTTCTATTAGATCTACATTAAAAGAAACCGAAGAATCTTTTCCTTGATTAGCACCTAAACCACTAGGCAAACGTTTAATCGTTAACCCTCGGTATACCTCCCATTTATCAGGAATATACTCCACTTTGGATTGTTTTTCTTGTATGAGACTTTCTATATATATATCTAAATCGCTTTTTAACGATGAACTTAAAAATTCTAATTGCTTCGTTGTTACTTGAGGCAAAGCGTTTAGCTTCTCTAACAAAAGTAGCAATAGTTCTGCTGTAACATAAGCATCGCTATCAGCTTGATGTGGTCTGCTATGGACAATCCCTTCTTGTGCTGCAAGATCTGTTAATTTATAACTGTCTGCTGTAGGATATAATATTCTCGCTAATTCTACTGTATCAAGAATCGGTCCATAAAATTTTCTAAATCCAGCCTGTTCCAACTCTTCATTTAAAAAGGAAAGATCAAATAATACATTATGGGCTACAAAATATGCATCCTCCAATAAAGAAACAATTTTATCTCCAATTTCATCAAAAATAGGAGCAGATTCAACCATTTCGTCCGTTATTCCAGTTAATTCTTCAATAAACGGTGAGATTGGCTGAAGAGGATTTAGCAAGGAGGAATATTCCTCTACTATCTTCCCATTTTCAATAACAACCGCTGCAAATTGAATAATTCGATCCCCTTTTCTCGGAGAATTACCGTTTGTCTCCAAATCAACTACTACAAATTTGTTACTCATTACGTCCACCTCAAACTTTCAGTCATTCAAACGGTATCATAAAAATGAAAAAAGGGAAAGATGTTAGTTCTTTATTAATGGTATTCTTTTATACTTTATGTAGTCAAAATAATAAAATACAATTTCACTCGCTATTCATTGCAATAAATATGCCCAGACGCGTAAATTTCATTACATGAATTGTTCATGAATTCGTCATCCCACAAAAAAACCCTACTCTATTGAATAGGGCGGAATACATGATTCTTTACATTATCTATAATAACATTTCCCTATTACAGCACGGTCTTCTCTGGTTCTTGATGAAGAATCGTTGCAACGCGATTATATTCGTCCATTATCGCAACTTTAGGCTGATGATGGAGCAACTCCTCATTTGAAACATAGCAATAAGAAATAATAATAACGATGTCGCCTACTTGCACAAGTCTTGCAGCTGCGCCGTTTAAACAAATAGTTCCTGTTCCTCGTTCGCCCGGAATAATATAAGTTTCTAATCTTGCTCCATTATTATTATTAACAATTTGGACTTTTTCATTAGCTACCATCCCAACAGCATCTAATATATCTTCATCTATCGTTATACTGCCAACATAGTTTAAATTCGCTTCCGTTACAGTTGCTCGATGGATTTTTCCATTCATCATTACTCGAAACATAAGGTTAACCCTCCATGATATAAATATGCTTATCTAGGCGTATTTTCTAACTCAAAGATAATATTATCAATTAATCTTGCCTTACCAAATTGGACTGCAGTCGCAATAATAATTTCTCCTGTTAACTCCTTTACCATCTCTAATCGGGGATAGGTAAGTATCTCAAAGTAGTCAACCTTTCCACTTGATTCCCTTTCTATTAAGTCCATCACTTGTTTCTTCAATAATTCCAAATTATCTTGCCCTTTTATTAATTCAGCTCTTGCTAGGCTTAAGGATTTATAGAGAATACCAGCTTCTTGTCTTTCTGTTGGCGTCAGGCGAATATTTCTAGAGCTCTTCGCTAAACCATCCTCTTCTCTTACAGTATTAACATCAACTAGATTAATAGGAAAATGAAAGTCTTGAATTAACCCATCCACTACTGCCACTTGTTGGGCATCTTTCTTGCCAAAATACACATTTGTTGGCTGTACTAAATGAAACAGTTTCGTTAGAACCGTAGCGACCCCGTCAAAATGTCCAGGCCTTGAACGACCACATAAACAATTCGTACGTCGCCCCACTTTTACCGTAACAGACATTTGTTCAGGGTACATTTCTTCAACAGTAGGATGGAATAAATAATCTACCTCTTCTTCAATTGCAACCTGTTTATCGCGCTCAAAGTCTCTTGGATAGGATTCTAAATCTTCATTTGGTCCAAATTGAAGTGGATTAACGAATATGCTCATAATAACAATTTCATTTTGCTCTCTCGCCTCTTTTAGCAATGCTCGATGTCCTTCATGAAGATAGCCCATCGTTGGAACAAAGCCAATAGTTAGTTGATCCTTTCTTAGTCGAGTCGATATTTCCTGTAATTGCTGTGGATTAGATACTATTTTCATTAGCTTTTTCCTCCATACAAACTTTTCACTTCATCTGCTTTCATCTGAAAACTATGTTTTATTTCAGGAAATGCTCCAATCCTTACTTCAGAAATATATTGATCTAACGCAAGAGATATCGCTTCGTTCACATTCGCATATTGCTTAACAAATTTTGCAACACGATCCACTCCGTACGTGATAATATCATGATAAACAAGAACTTGGCCATCTGTATCACTTCCTGCCCCAATGCCAATTGTCGGGATGGCTAATCTATCACTTACTTCTTTTGCGACTTGCATCGGAACACATTCTAATACAACAGCAAATGCACCTGCCGCTTGGCATTTTAATGCGTTTTCAACAAGAAGTTTCGCTTCTTCCGAACTTTTCCCTTGTACTTTATATCCACCTAATACACCCACTGATTGAGGTGTTAAGCCTAAATGTGCCATTACAGGTATTCCTGCATTTGTTAGTAATTTTATTTGCTCGATAACCTCATCCGCTCCCTCTACTTTCACAGCGTTCGCCCCAGTCTCTTGGATTAAGCGAGTTGCATGAAGAAGGGTGTCACGACTTGATAAATGGTAGCTCATAAACGGCATATCAATTACGATAAACGTATCCTTTGCACCACGTTTTACCGCTTTTCCATGATGAATCATATCCTCCATTGTTACTGGCACTGTTGATTCGTAACCAAGCACCACCATGCCTAAGGAATCCCCTACCAATATTAAATCGGTACCTGCTTGTTCCACTGATTTAGCAGAAGGATAATCATATGCTGTAATCATCGTAATCTTCTCAGCCTTCTGCTTCATTTTGATAAAATCTGTTGTAGTTTTCACTCTTTTTTCCTCCTTAATAGGAAGAGGGAACGGCTTAAAACGAAAAAAACCTTCTACAAAGCATAGAAGGATTGTTTTTTATGTTTCGATTTTCATCTCATCCCTCTGTCCTTGTCCATTTATGGATCTAGGCAGATTAAATTATGGTTCATGCACTTTAAAATAAATTGGTGCAGTTCATTAAGATACTGCCCGACAAAAGCATTATAACAAAACCTATTTAGGATGACTATGGGCAATTTACGTTTCCATTAAAATATCCGCAGAATAGATAGAATGGACGACACCTTCCTCATCTTCCAAAAGCAAAACACCATCGTCTGTAATTCCTTTTGCAAGACCAAAAACACTTCCATTTAACGTATTTGCCGTTACCTTGTTCCCTAAACTAATCGAGTAGCTTTCCCATAATAATTTAATAGGATAAAAGCCTTTTTCTAAGTAAAGCAAATATAATTTTTCTATTTGCTTCATAATTTCTTGAATAATCTTTGCTCGATCCCAGCTTTTATTTGTTTCAAGGTAAATAGAAGTAGCACTCGCCTTCAGTTCTTCCGGAAAATCTTCAAGCTGCTGATTAACATTAATCCCAATCCCAATAATTAATGAGTGGATTCGATCGCTATCTGCTTGCATTTCTGTTAATATTCCCGTTAATTTTTTACCGTTCACTAATAAATCATTCGGCCATTTAATATCTGCTTGTACTCCAGTAGCTTCCTGAATCCCCTGTACAACCGCAACAGCTGTAAGCAACGTTAACTGCGGCGTTTTCATTATAGGAATAGAGGGCTTTAGAATAAGGCTCATCCATATTCCTTTATATTTAGGAGATTGCCATTTTCTTTCTAATCGGCCTCTCCCACCTAGCTGCTCTTCTGCTACAACTAACGTACCTTCTGCTGCGCCTTCTAAAGCAAGCTTTTGCGCGATGTTTTGGGTAGATTCAACCGTTTCTTCAAAATGAATATTTCTGCCAATAAATGAAGTATTTAATCCAAATAAAATATTATCTGGCACAATTTTCTCTGGTGAGCTAATAATACGATAGCCTTTTTTACGAACAGCTTCTAAGATAAAACCATCTTGTCTTAGTGCTTCGATATGCTTCCAAATTGCTGTACGGGAACACCCTAAAAGGTCAGCAAGCGATTCACCAGATACATACTGATTCGGGTTATTGGTAAAAGCTTCAATTAATCCTTTTCTTATATCTGATGACATTCTATTAGCCACTCCTTAATTAATTGCTTATCATTGGGAATTATCCGTTCCACTACCTTTGTTTCAACAAGGGAAAGTATTTCTTTTATCCACGGTCCAGCTTGTTTATTCGTCCAGTGTAAAAGATCGTTCCCACCAATCACAAGCTCTTCCTTTGATTTAATCGGTAGCTTTATATACTGCTCTTCTAATGTAGAGATTATTGGATTATTTTCCTGATTCCAAAGAAGCTGATATACTTTCTCCGCACTAATTGCCACTGATAACGTAGCAAAATAAAGCATTTGATCAGACCAACATGTTGCTTTTTCTCTTTCTAATATCCAATAGATTATTTTTTGGGTATTCTTTATTTGCTTAACCGATAGCTTCCAAGACCGCAAGAATACTTCGATATGCTGTTTATCCTTGATTCCAATACACAATAGCAGCACTATCCATTTTTCGGTTAATGTAAGCTTAAATAGCGGTATTTCCGCTAGCTTAGAAATTCCTTTTTCAGCAGATTCGAGCATTGGTAAATATAAATGCATTTTTGTTGCCAGTAAAATAACGAGCGCATCTGAACACCATTGCCCTTGTAAAAGTTTTTCAAATTCCATTGTAACTCTCTCTACTGCTATTTTAGAAAGAAGATGCTTATTGTCGACAATACCTTTTAAGGTCTCGTCCTCTAACTGAAAGCCCAAGGTACTCACAAAGCGAATCCCTCGCATGATTCTTAAAGCATCCTCCTGAAAGCGTTCATTTGGATTACCAACTGTTTTAATTTCTTTTTTGCTTAAAGCATTTTGACTTTGAAAATAATCAATAATGTGACCTTTTTTATCCATTGCCATTGCATTTATCGTAAAATCTCGACGCATTAAGTCCTCTTTTAATTCCCGTACAAAAAATACTTGTTCTGGTCTTCGATAATCTACATAGGTTGATTCTGTTCGAAAGGTTGTTATTTCATATGTATAATGGTTCCAAACCACCATTACTGTTCCGTGAGCAATGCCAACATCTATGGTATGAGGAAATATAGCTTTGACTTCTTCCGGTGTTGCTGAGGTAGCAATGTCTATATCATTAATTGGTTTTTCTAATAAATAATCTCGAACTGCGCCTCCAACAAAATATGCTTCGAAACCCGCATCCTCCATTTTTTCGAGAATGGGAATTGCATCTTTAAAAGCCTTGATCATTCGTTCCACCAGTTTCTAAGATTGATTTGTAAATCTCCTCATATTGATCAACAATAATATCTGCTCGGAAATAATCTTGTACTCTCGAAATGGAGTTTTGCGAGAATTGAGCATGCTTCTTATCATCTGTTAAAAGATTTACTGAGTGTTTAGCAATATCATCTACATCACCAAGTTCGCAAATATAGCCAGTCTCATTTGGAACGATTACTTCTGGAATACCACCGACATTTGTACCTATAACCGGTACTCCACATGCCATCGCCTCTAAAGCTACAAGACCGAAACTTTCTTTTTCCGAAAGAAGCAGCATTAAATCACTTAAAGAATAGAGTTCCTCAAGATTTTCTTGTTTTCCAAGAAACAGTACTTTCTCCTTTAATTGAAGTTCATCCACTAATTTCGTTACTTTAGACATTTCAGGACCATCTCCTACAAGCAGTAGTCTTGATGGAATATGATCAGCTATTCGTTTAAATGCTTTTACAACATCCGTTACCCTTTTCACAGCTCTAAAATTAGATACGTGTATAACAACCTTTTCATCATTTAATATAGCAAATTCCTTTTTCAAATGGCTTGCGTCTACCTTTCGATACACTCTTTCGTCAATGAAATTATAAACAGGAATTATTTCTTTATTTGGTTCAATTACTTCATGTGTCTGAGCTATTAAAGAATTCGAAACAGCTGTTACTAGGTCTGATTTTTCAATCCCGAATCGAATGCCTGATGCCAGAGACGGATCATACCCTAATACTGTTATATCTGTGCCATGTAGCGTTGTTACTATCTTTACATCCCTATTACTCATTTGTTTCGCCAAAATAGCACAAACAGCGTGAGGAATTGCATAGTGAACATGAAGCAAGTCTAATTCTTCTCGATTAATTACTTCTGCCATTTTACTACTTAGTGCTAAATCATATGGTGGATATTGAAAAACCGCATATTGATTCACTTCTACTTGATGATAATAAATATTAGGATACATTTTATTTAATCGAAAAGGAATGCTTGAGGAGATAAAGTGAATTTCATGTCCTCTTTCCGCTAGCATCTTCCCTAATTCTGTTGCAATTACACCTGAACCACCCACAGTTGGATAGCAGGTAATGCCAATTTTTAATTTTTTCATATGTCTCCACCTAATAAATCTTGATTTAATAATATTGGCTTGGATTTTATAAAGCCTTCCGCATAAAGGACGCCAACTTCTTTTCCAAAAAGTTTTTCTCTCGCTTCGATTGTATCAATATAGCCATTTGTTAACGGGGTGTCTACACTGTCTTCCGCTTTTACAAATTGACTTTGATAACAATTTAAACTGGCTTCTTTTCGCTTCATAAAATCACTTGTATCAATGACAAAATCTGGTTTATGAAAACCATTTATCATGTAATAGTATACATTTTGAACCTTATGTGGCTCTGTGTTATTAGCATGATAATTTCGAATACCTGCTGAAAAGACGGCTTCTTTCACGATTTTTGTACAGTTCCCATGATCAGGATGTCTATCTTCCCAATAAGGGGAGAAAACTAACTTTGGTTTGTATGATCGAATTACCGCTACAACCTTTTGAATAGCTTGCTCCTCCACATATAACCCTCTATCAGGAAATTGTAATGTTATTCTATCGACAATTCCCAATACTCGACCTGCCTCTTTAGCTTCTTGTTTACGCCTTGCAACCGTTCCATTTGAGGAAAGATTACTTTCTGTCAAATCACAAATGACTATTTTTTTTCCTAATGCAGCATATTTAGCTATTGTTGCACCCATGCCTATTTCAACATCATCAGCATGTGCGCCAAAAGCAAGTATATCTATATTATTCACCTTCGAGTTTTTCTGTAAGTTTTTTCGCCACAGGTTCTGTCTTTCCATGAACTATTTTTCTCCAATCTATATCGCCTTGCTCTAGTCCTCTAATTAATACTTCTCCGGTTCCCATATTTGTTGCGAGAGGAACAGAATAAACATCACATAAGCGGATTAATGCTGTAACATCTGGTTCATGAGGCTGTGCTGTTAACGGATCTCTAAAGAAAAACACCATATCCATATCATTATTGGCAATGTACGAGCCTATTTCTTGATCTCCACCGAGCGGTCCTGAATGAAAACGATGCACATCTAGTCCTGTTGCTTCTTGAATTCTTGCACCTGTTGTTCCTGTTGCATACAAAGTATGCTTTGCAAATATCTTTTTATATGCAACAACAAAAGCTACCATATCCTTTTTCTTTTTATCATGAGCAATTAATGCAATGTTCATCCTTATTCACTCCTACTCCATAATATTTTCTAAGCCATATATCAATACATTAACTTTTAATACCTCTTCTACTGCAAATTTAACTCCTGACATAAATGATGTACGATTATAGGAATCATGTCTAATTGTTAAAGATTCTCCTTCTGCTCCGAACATTACTTGTTGATGAGCAATTAAACCTGGTAACCTAGTAGAATGGATTCGCATACCATCAAAGTCAGCTCCTCTTGCACCTTGAATTGTTTCCTTTTCTTCGGGATGACCTTGTTTTTTGCTTTCTCGTACTTCTGCAATAAGTTCTGCCGTTTTTACAGCGGTTCCTGATGGAGCATCTAGCTTTTGGTCATGGTGCATTTCCATAATCTCAACATCAGCAAAATATCGTGCTGCCATTTGAGAAAATTTCATCATTAAAACCGCACCCAACGCAAAGTTTGGAGCGATGATACAACCTCGGTCCATCTCTTCACACAAGCTTTCTAATTCAGCTAAATTTTCTTTCGTAAAGCCTGTTGTTCCCACTACAGGTCTCACTCCATAGCTTAAAGCTGTTTTCGCATGATGCATACCAAATTCAGGTGTTGTCAAATCAATCAGTACATCTGGCTTTTCTGTTTTTAAGCAAGCTTCAATGTCAGTATAAATTGGGACATCATAAGACGAAAAGCCTTCCAACTCTTTTAAGCTTTTCCCTTCCTTTTTATGATCTAAAACAGCCACAAGCTCAAATTGCTCCGTTCTTCCCATTAAATAAACGGCTTCTTTTCCCATTCTGCCTCTTGGTCCCGCTATTACGATTTTTACTTTATTCAATGTATGATCTCCTATCTATTATGAATTTTCTTTAGTCTTTTCTTGTCCATCGGTCTTTATCACGTGTATTAAATTTATGCATGACGCGATTATGCGCTTCCTCCAAATCAATATTTAGAGAATTCGCAAGACAAGTCAATACGAACAGCATATCACCTATCTCGTCGGTAATTTCCTTTTCCGTTTCTGTTTCTTTTTTTGGCTTCTCTCCATAATAATGATTTACTTCTCGAGCTAATTCCCCTAACTCTTCAGTAAGACGAGCAAGCATCGCTAACGGACTAAAATAGCCTTCTTTAAATTGTCCAATGTATTCATCTACTTCTCTTTGTATATCTTGAACTGTTTTTTCTTGTTTCAATATAGACACCTCTTACATCAATAAGTAATCTTATCCAATTCCATGTTAGCTAATCTACACCATTTTTACAAATATTTTTAACGAAGAATCGACTAGATTTAACAATTGCCACAACTTTTTTTCGTTATTCTCAGCCGTTTTCCTCCGATATTACTTCCTCGATTGCCCATCTGCATGTGATTCGATATAATGGATACGCTAATAGCAATGTAATCTGTACATAGAGAAAGTAGGCTGAGTTCATGTTTAAAGGTATTAAAATTAAAAATGTCTTATTTATTCTATTAGGATCTGCCATTTTTTCCTTTGGAATTGTTCATTTTAATATGCAAAATAATCTAGCTGAAGGTGGTTTCACCGGTATAACCCTTCTATTATACGCATTATGGAATTGGGATCCTTCCATTACCAACCTACTACTTAATATTCCCTTATTTCTGATCGGGTGGAAGCTATTAGGGAAGAATGTGTTTATTTATACCATAATTGGAACCGTAGCTGTTTCTATTTTTCTGTGGTTTTTCCAGCTTCCAAGAATCCAGTTAGATATACCGCTCACTGAAGATTTAACATTAGCTGCATTGTTTGCAGGAACATTTATAGGTGTAGGATTAGGAATAATCTTTCGTTATGGTGGTACAACAGGTGGAGTAGATATTATCGCTAGATTAGGCTTTAAATATTATGGCTGGAGCATGGGAAAAACAATGTTCGTGTTCGACTTCTGTGTCATTGCCCTTTCCCTTTTGACCTATTTATCATACAGAGAAGCGATGTATACATTAGTAGCCGTTTTTGTTGGGACAAGGGTTATTGATTTTCTTCAAGAAGGGGCATATGCTGCAAGAGGAGCAATGATTATTTCTGACTTAAATACAGAAATCGCCAATAAAATTATGAGTGAGATGGACCGTGGTGTGACCGTATTAAAAGGACATGGGTCTTTTACAAAGCAAGATCGAGAAGTACTATATTGTGTCGTAGCGAAAACAGAAATTGTTCGCTTAAAAAGTATCATCACAAGCATCGATCCACACGCATTTGTTTCCGTTAGTGTCGTTCATGACGTAATGGGAGAAGGCTTTACTTTGGATGAATATAAACAGCCTCTCGAGAAATAAACCCTAAAAAAATGTATTTCCTCTTTCGCATTTCTTTTCTAAGATTATGCAATAGGAAATACATTTTTTTAAATAGAGCTTATACGTTAAAACATGAATCAGTTATTATCAGCTTTAAAATAAGGCTTACTTTAAAGTAGAATGAATTTCACTAACTCGTTTATCACTTGGTAGCAAATAGGTTAATATTCCAAGTAAAGGCAGCATGCTACAAATAATCATGATTACCTGTAAACTAAATGCATCTCCTATAACACCAAAGATTACTCCACCAAGTGCCCCCATTCCAAATGCCAACCCTACAATTAAACCAGACACAAGACCAATCATTCCCGGAAGAAGCTCTTGAGCATAAACAACAGTCACACTAAAGCTGGACTGTAAAATAAATCCGATAATAAATAACAAAGGTCCAATTAGCCAAAATGGCATATGAGGTAGAAGTAAAGCGAATGGTGCAGAACCAACTAAAGAGAATAAAAGAATAGTTCTTTTCCCAAAACGATCAGCCAATGGCCCCCCAAGAAAAGTTCCTATTACACCAGCAAGTAAAAATACAAATACAAATATTTGGGCATTTTCAATACTTAGACCAAATTTATCAATTAAATAAAAATGGAGAAAATTACTGATCCCTGCCCCATACCAGGAGCGAGCAAATACTAGAAAAATTAATAAACATATCGCAACAATGATTTCTTTATTCACTACAAATTCGCGCTTAGCTTGTTGTTTCTTTTGTGGATTTCTACTATAAAGCTCTTTCTTATACCAAGTCGAAACTTGAAACAAAACGATCATGCCTAGAGTCGCTAAAATGGTAAACCAAATTGTTCCGAATTGCCCTGTACGTACAAAGATAAAAGCTGTAAATACTGGAGCTAAAGACTGCCCCGCATTACCACCTACTTGATAAATGGATTGTGCAAGCCCTCTTTTCGGTCCAGCTGCCATATAAGAAACACGTGAACCTTCTGGATGAAAAATCGCTGAGCCAAATCCGATAAATAAAACTGATAATAAGACCAGATAAAAATTAGGTGCAAGCGACAGGCCAAGCATCCCGATTAAGCTTGAAAACATCGCAATCGGCAATAAATAAGGTGCAGGCTTTTTATCTGCAAGCACACCAAATACCGGCTGTAAAATAGATGAAGTAATATTCAGCGTAAAGGCAATCCATCCGATTTGAGTATAATTTAATTCCATCGACTTTTGGATAACCGGAAATAAAGCAGGTACAACAGATTGCATACAATCATTTAAGAAATGCCCCAAGCTTATCGCAAATAAGATCCGATAAACCGTCAACTCCTGTTGCTTTTTTCCTTGTGCATATTCAGCTGTTTGCAAATAAACCCTTCTTTCTAAAAGTTATTCAATTCTCCCCCCCTCTAAGACGTCAAGTAAACTCTCGACTCTTCCTTGGAAGAATTTCAGAATGGTAAGCTCCATTGTCTTAAAGGGCCTTCGTTCCACTAACCTTCAATGGAGCGTATGAGTTTAAACACCAATAACGGAAGTTTTCCTTTATGTAAATGGCATTGTCTATTATACACCTAAGTTTGTTTCGATTCTATATTTTTAGAAAAATCAAAATATAAAATAATTCAATAAAAAACGATGCAAAAGGATAATCCCTTTTCACATCGTTCTATTATATCTATTCGTCTCTTGACATACCTGTATAGATTAAAATTAAACGAACTAATTCGAGAACCGCCACTGCTGCTGCAGCCACATAGGTAAGAGCTGCTGCATCCAAAACTTTCTTCGTTTCTCTCTCTTCCTCGTTTCTAATAATCCCTAATGAAACTACCTGATCCATTGCACGGTTAGATGCATTAAATTCTACTGGAAGTGTAACAAACTGGAACAATACACCGGCAGCCATTAAAATGATACCTAATAAAAGCAATCCTGAAAGTTGTGTAAACATCCCAATCAGAATAAAAATCCAAGATGCGTTACTTCCAAAGCTAGCAACAGGTACTAATGCAGATCTAAAACGTAAGAATGAATATTCCTCTTGATCTTGCATCGCATGACCTACTTCGTGTGCTGCAATAGCTGCTGCAGCAACGGAATGACCATGATAATTATCAGTAGATAAGCGAACAACCTTAGAGCGGGGATCATAATGGTCAGATAATACCCCTCTCGTTTCTTCGACAGATACATCATACAGCCCATTAGAATCTAATATTCTTCTCGCTACCTCTCTACCGGACATTTGTGAGGAAGAAGCTACCTTTGAATATTTTTTATATGCGCTTTTCACCTTCATTTGTGCCCAAATAGGTATGAGAATTATTAGTATAAAATATATAAAAATCATGTTTTTCCCCCTATTTCATCTTGTAGTATATTTTTATTGTAAGCAGGAAAAACACCAAAGTCAAATATTATCCCTTTTTTGTCTCGCCTGCCTTTTCTCCGCTTTATCACCAAGGTATTTACGCCAACCTACATACGATAAAGTAAGGATAATGATACTTCCTGTTGAAATGATCACCCACCATAAGGAAGGATCTGCTTCATCTTCATATAATTGATTAAATACATCTTGTAACTCTGCTTCTAATTGCGTTACTTCTTCTTGATCCCCTTTTTGGTTAAAAACCTGCAAACGATACGTGTTCATAAATTCAACAAGGGAATTCAGTTCTTGAAATTGTGTTGTTGATACATCAAGCTTGAGACTGGGATAAATAATTTGATATAACGATAAAAAAGAATCTAGCTTCTCATTAAATCTTTCTTTATCCTCCGAAATAATTGCATCCTTCATTTCTCGATACGTAGTCATAACAGGCTCTTCCATCTGTGTCCACAACGGTTGTTCCCCTGACGAAACCGCATCAACCGCCAATCGAAATTTCGTAACAGAATTTATTCGTTCGTCATTATTTATCGATGAATTAGTTATTGCTTCTACTGCTTCATCATGTGTACCAGTTAAAATTCTCCGTTCATCAACTGTAAAAGGATTTCCATTTACCGTTACGGAAGTAAACTGATTCGAAAAATAATCGAGAATTTTTTTAGCATCCTCATACCGTTCTGAACGTACAAGCTGCAATACTTCATCTGAAAGTGTATCTAGTTCATCTAATTCTTTAGCAGGCGATTTTTGGTCTGCATATACAGAAAAAGAGATAGGCAAAAGTAAAATCAATATCATTAACAACATAACCAATTTAGCCCTCATTCTTGTCCCTCCTCTATCTACTATTAAAAATGTATGATGAGTTGGACAAGGTTAGACTATAAAAATAGGAATTCTAGTGAATCTTCCATAGTAATTAATTGCTTTTTTTATAGGCATAGTATGCAATGAATAGACTTAAAATACTTAGCCAAAAAGTAAAGTAACCGATATTTTCCATATATTGGTCTAACATACTATATCTAGGCATCATTTTAAACACATAGTCAATAACATCATTATGTAAAGTCCAAATAGCTACAAGCAGGATATGAATCCATTTAAAACGATAAAAAGGAATGTATAACAACCCTTGAATCGCCATAGCCCCATGTGAAAAAATGAGCATCCAAGAGTCTATCCCAATTGTTCCTGTTTCAAAATAAACAAGAAAATTCATAACTACTGCCCATATTCCATATTTAAATAATGTTACAAGTGCTAGTGCTTCCATTAATGGCCAATTCTTCTTCCATAAGAAAGCAATTAACACAAACACAAAAAAAAGGCTTGCTGTTGGACTATCAGGTACAAAGATCAGAAATTTCGTCGGTGTCTCTGCTAATTGAAACCTGTACCAATAATACCCATAAGCAGTTCCAAATATATTAATAAGGAGCAAAAGTCCTAAAAACGAGCGATTGCTTAATATCATATAAACACTTCTCACATCATTTTCCCCTTTTCTATACTTATTGTCCTATTTTATCATAGTTTATCAGGTATAGGTAAATCTCTATAAACATAAGTATTTCTACAAAAATAAATCCCGTAAAGTTTTAAGGCTTTACGGGAAAACAAAGTATTATTTATTTTGGAAGTACTTTAATTGATTTGTCAAAGTATTAAACATGGCTTTATCTCCATTATCTAATGCTTCATCAATTAAGTGGAGAAGTTTTTCTTTTTGAAATTTCTCTATACTACTTACTAAAAATTGTTCCGCAATCATTTTATCTTTTTCGGTTATTTGTAGCTTTTTCGGCATAAATGGATTTTCTACTAGTACAGCTGCATATTGATGAACTTGATTAGAAGCATAAAAATTCAGTTGAATGTAAATATCTTCATCTCTATTAAGTCGAATATCATGAAAAGACTTTTCTGCATCTGTAGTCATCACATTTTCTTTATAAAATCTAAAAGGTACTTCATCAACACAATGCGTGGACATTATTAACCCTCTTGGGCATTTTTCTGCGTTTTCAACAAAATGGACTTTTTCCATCAATTGATCATGACTCATTAAATAATTTAAAATCCAAACACATTCCCGTCTCTTCAATTGATAGTGATTCAAAAACCAACGAATGAAGTCTTTTTTTTCGTTGACAGATACAGGGGTTTTCATTTTGTAATTCCCTCCTCTGCTTGCAACAAATTTTTATTATCCAACCTGTTTTACCTGCATCGCTCCTAAAGGAAATGACAATTCTTAAAATGCTAATTAAGCCTTTAACTTTTTGTTTTGTTCTTTTCATAAAGCCTGTTGAATTCCATTGCGGGCAATAAGCTTTTTTAAACACCATTTCAAAGTACTTTCATCCAACTCATTACTCGTTATCTGTTAGGCGTTGCAAGATTTCAATATACTCTTCATTACTTGGGTCTGTTTGTAATAGCATATTAAAAATTTCGGCAGCATCCCTTCTTTTTCCTTCTTCTAAAAGAAAATATCCATAATCATATAGAAAATCTGGAAGTTCTTTAAAGAAAGTATATGCTAATTGATATTTGTTTAATGCCTCTGAATATTTTTCAATTCCATGAAATGCTTTAGCCGCATCCCAATTTAATTTAGGCTCTTCCATTTCTTGCTTATCCATCATCTCAATTAACTCTAAGACATCTTCAAATCGATCTTGAGTTAAGAATAATTTATTTAATAAAAGTACCGCTTCTGTAAATTCAGGATCTATTGCTAGCGCTTCTCTAAAATGCTCCTCAGCCTTTTGTTCGTCTCCACGTTTTAAAGCTAATTTCCCACCGTATAGGTATAAATCTTTATTATATTCATCTTGTTTTATTCCTTCTACAACAGTATTATACGCATCCTCAAGCATCTCTTCATGCTCATACGCTCGAGCCAAATACAAATAGAGGGAATGATAGGAAGAATCCAAAGCTTTTACCTCTTCAAATCGATTAATAGCAATCGTATATAAACCTGCCTGTGATGCCGTTAAAGCAAGATTAAAGAGTGTATTTATCTCTATTTTTTCCTCTAAAGCTTTTTCATAATAAGGAATAGCATCTTCGAAGGCACCACCCGCGCTTAAATTATCTGCGAGCCTTCCATTGATATTTACTCCTGCAATATTTTCCTCCATTGGCAATACCTTTTGATAGGATTTAATAGCATCTGCAATTTTGCCTTGTTCCGAATATAATTCCCCTAATGCAAAGTCAATAATAACTTCATCTGGCAGGATTTTTTTTGCTTCTCTTAATTTTTGTTCGCTAACCTCGTACAAACCGTCCATTTGGTATAGGTCAGCGAGTAGCAGCAATGATTGTGGGAAAGAAGGGTCTTTTGGATTGATTCGTTCTAAATAAGAAATTGCGATTTCCTCATTCCCTAATTCCATTTCCACTTCCGCAACAAGGACAAGTAATTCCCCTTCTTCCGGATATGCTTCCAATAATACTAAAAATAGATTTTTGGCTTCTTCCAAAAAACCTAGTTGAAATAGTTCCTCCCCTAGCACAAACCTTTCATCGTTATTTCCCGATTGCAAAATATCTTGATAATATTTTAACGCTTTCTCTTGTTGTCCTTCTTCTAATAAAGATATAATTTCATTAACTCTTTCCATATAATAATCCTCTCTAATCCCCTTCTATATTGTAAGGAAGGAAGGTACTTTTACTTCTAGTAATTCACCATACCCAGGACGATAAAACACCTTATCCCCTGCTCGAATACAGTTTCCTTTGTGTATAGTCATTTGTATTCTATCATAATGATAAAGAAACAAATCGTTTTCTTCAATATTTATGATTGATTCGTGGAAAGCAAATAAATTATACGTAACTTCTCCACCTTGATAAACATTTCCTTTAAATGGATAAACTCCCATTTTAACCAAATCAGGATAGGCTATAGGTGCTCCTTCCTGTAGTTCATGGGGAATAGAGGGTATTTTAACATCTCTCATTAAACTTGACCACATTTTTTCCGCCATTTTCTTTTCTTGTTCATTTTGCGATAAAAAAATCGGTACTAAAGGAGCATTATATGGAAAAAGAGCCTCTTTAATCCAGCCCCAAGCTATTTTATATAACGCTTTCACATCTTCGACTTCGATAAATAAAGCTGGGACTTTTTCTCTTTTGCACATTCGAACAAAACTGGGGGTTAATAATTTCAATGGTATTTTTACAGCTGTCACATAATCAATAGCACAATTTAACAATTGACTCCTGTTTTTCTTTAACTGCATTGCCAATTCCTTTTCTCTACTAACTTCCAAATAAAACAAAAAGGTTGTACACCCTTTTTTAATTAAGTTCTCTTCTATATAATTTCTTTGCTGTGTATTAAAGGCAATTTGCTTTACTTGATTATCAAGCATAACTGTGGTGGGAGTCATAATATAAGGAGAGCCATCCATTCGCATATATTGATAAGAGTGGAATTTATCTTTAATCAATTCTACGCGATTATCCTTAATTAATATAGATGTCTTTTTTAATCTTTGCCTCTTTAATAAATGTATATTTTCAATGATATATTGCATCCCAAATCACCACCTGTTCTTTTATGACAGGCTATGATGCAAAGCTAGCAAATATTCCTTTAATCAAGATTTTTAACGTTTTTCCTATATTAAAAAATCGTCGACAAACATAGCATGTTTATCGACGACATATATTATTATATAGATAATTTATTAAGATGCTCGAAGAAATCTGGATAGGACACCGCAATAGCATCCGCATTTTCTAGAATAATTTCTTCTTCACAAATCTGCGAAGCAATTGCAAGCATCATTCCGATACGATGATCTCCATGAGAATCTACTTTCGCTCCAGTAAGCTTCGTTCCTCCTGTGATAATCATTCCATCATCCGTCGCTTGAATATCTGCACCTAATTTTTTTAGCTCCGTCACTACAGTATCAATTCTATTGGTTTCCTTTACTTTCAATTCATGAGCATCTTTTATAACTGTAACGCCATCTGCTTGTGTTGCTAACAATGCAATAATTGGGATTTCATCAATTAATTTTGGGATTATCTCCCCTTCAATAATCGTCCCTTTAAGCTTACTTGTCATCACTTTAATTGTTCCTGTCGGTTCAAAAGCATCAGCTGCATCTTGTTGTACATCCATGCTTGCCCCCATGTTTTGTAAAACCTCCAATATTCCCGTTCTTGTTGGATTAAGCCCAACATTTCTTAAAGTAATGCTGCTGTTAGGAACAATACAACCAGCTACAAGAAAGAAGGCTGCAGATGATATATCCCCTGGAACATGTATTTCTGTTCCAGAAAGCTTCTGTCCACCTTCCAATTGAATCTCATTTTCTTGTCTACTAATTTTCCCGCCGAATCGCTGAATCATTCTTTCTGTGTGATCCCGAGTAGCTACTGGCTCAATAACCCTCGTGGTGCCATCTGCATTAAGACCAGCAAATAAAATAGCTGATTTTACTTGTGCACTTGCAACAGGCAATCGATAGGTAATACTTTGTAATTTCCCGCCACGAACGGATAAAGGAGTGTACTTTCCTTCTTCCCTTCCGTCAATTTTTGCACCCATTTCTCTTAGAGGAGTAACCACTCTTGTCATCGGGCGCTTTCCAATCGAGGAGTCACCAATTAACGTACTGTGAAAATGTAAACCTGCTAATATTCCCGTCAATAATCGAATCGTTGTACCTGAATTTCCAACATCCAAAATCTCGTTTGGTTCTTGTAATTTTGCCATTCCTTTTCCATGGATAACTACCTTTTCGTTATCTTGCTCTATTAATACACCTAACTTTCGAAAACAAGAGATTGTGCTTAAACAATCATCCCCCAAAAGAAAATTTGTAACGGTTGTCTTACCTATTGCGATAGAACCAAACATAATCGATCGATGAGAAATCGATTTATCACCTGGTACGGCAATTTCTCCTTTTAACCCATGTTTATTATTTTTTAGTGTTATTAATTCCAATAGATTCACCTTCGTTCTATCCAATCGTAGTATCATAATTAGAATAAGCTGCGATGCATTTCTGTGCTCTTATTCTATCTTCCTCTGTTTGAAAGCTGATAGCGAGTATTCCAAAAATCTCTTCTCGTGTTTCCATTATTCGAATATTCGTTATACTTATTTTTTCTTTTGCTAAATAGCCAGTAATCTCAGAAATTATCCCTGGATAGTCAGGCACATCTACATATAAATCATAGAAAGCAGGTATTGCACCTTTTTGGTATTGAGGCAAACCGTCTCTTACATTTTTCGCTCGTAAAAAATAGTCATATAGCTCTTCTGCGCGTTCATTTTCAATGAATGAAAGCACTTTATCCATTTCTTGTTTCCAGTCATTCAATAACTCAATTAATACGTTTTTATTATGTATTAAGATGTCCCGCCACATGGAAGGACTGCTTGATGCAATCCTAGTAATATCTCGGAATCCACCAGCAGCTAATCTAGTAACGAGCTCATGTCTTTCACTAATGTGATCAGCCTGATGCACTAACGATGCAGCTACTATATGAGGCATATGACTAATGGTACCAGCCAATAAGTCATGCTCCTCAGGCGAAATAATTAAGAACTTTGCATTTGTTCCTTTTAGCCATTTCAGTAGCTGTTGAACCTTTTGATCACTAATTTGTTCATGAGGAGTTAGTAAATAAAAAGCATTTTCAAATAGAATTACCTTTGAAGCAGAAACTCCACTTTTATGCGAGCCTGCCATCGGATGCCCCCCAATAAAAGTGACACCTTTGTTTAATAGTACTTGCGATTTATTCGTAATAACTGATTTTGTACTTCCAACATCTGTTATTATTACATTTTGTTTTAATTCCATCGCCGAAAGTATGTCAATGATTTTCTCTGTTTCTTTTACTGGAGTAGAGATAATAATAAGATTAGCCGATTGTGCACCTATTTCAATCGTTGTTGCTATTTCATCAATAACCCCTAACATTTTAGCTAATTTTAAATTATCTTGAGAAATATCATATCCATAAATGATACTTTCTGGATGTTCTTTTTTTATACATAGTGCTAACGATCCACCTATTAGTCCTAAACCTATTACGAAGACGCGACCGTTCATCTTATCACCGCCTTCTATTCGCATCATTATTTCGCGACTTTCTTTTCAGCAAGAAACTGGGCCATTACTTTGATTAACCCCTCGTTCTCTTCCTTGGAACCAATTGTAATACGAACAGAGGTAGGGAATTTCAAAGGAACTCCTGAACGAACGATATATCCTTTGCTCATTAGATACTGGAATACTTCATTTCCATCAATTTTAAAATCTACTAAGATAAAATTTGTTTGTGACGGGTAGTAAGATAAGTTATTTTCCTCACAAAAACGGTATAACAGCTCTAAACCTTCTCTATTTTTCTGTCTACAAGCTTCAACAAACTCCTGATCCTTCAATGCCTCTTCTGTTGCAATTTGGCCCAATGTATTCACATTAAACGGTTCTCTAATAGGATCGAGTGTATTTAATAGAGAAGCATTTGCAACTCCATAACCTACACGGAAACTTGCAAGTCCATATATTTTTGAAAATGTCCGTAAGACAATAAGATTGCTAAATTTTCTTGTCAAAGAAATAGAATCATAATAATCATCTGCAACAACATATTCATAATAAGCTTCATCCAATACCACTAAGACATCTTCTGAAACCTTTTCTAAGAAAGAAACTAAATCCTTTTCAGGAATATACGTACCAGTTGGGTTATTAGGACTACATAACCACACAACACTTGTATTATCATCTATTTCAGCAAGCATTGCAGGTAAATCATGTTCTGCATTTTCTGTAAGTGGGACTTCTCTAACCTCTGCACCATCTACAATTGCATTATGCTTATACTGACCAAATGTATGGCTAGCCATTACTGTATTCAATCCCGGTCTTAATAAGGCTCTTGAAATCATTAAAATAATTTCATCAGATCCATTTCCAAGCACTAACTCTTCTGGTGTTACTTTTAGAAAATCAGCAAGTGCATAGCGTAAGTTTGTAGCATAGCCATCTGGATATAAAGCATAAGAGCCATCCACTTTTTTTAATGCTTCTAACACTTTCGGAGAGCTTCCAAAAGGATTTTCGTTAGAGGCAAGCTTTACAATATGCTCTAAATTAAATTGTTTTTTCACTTCCTCAATGGTTCTACCTGGTTGATAAGCTTTTAAACCTAAAAGTTGCTGTTTCCATTTCATTATTTTTCACCCCGAAAAGTTATTTATTGTTTTGTTAAATCTGGTCTTAATTGAATCGCCTTCTCAAGATATATATGTTGAATCTCATCCTGGGAAAGTTCTGTATTCCAATGCATCATAATGCGAATGCACTTTTCTAATGAATGAGGAACAGCTATCTCCTTCATGCACATTACCGGAACGTATGTCCAATCTTCTTGCATACGAATTACTTTAGCTGGAAAAGCAGCATTTATATCATCTGTTACAGATAAAAATACAGAAGCAACATCGTTTGCTTTTATATTATTCGAATTTATCATTTCTCTAACAAGAGTTTCAGTCGCTGTTAATATTTCTATCTCCGCATTATTTTCAACCGTTATAGCTCCCCTAACCCCTCTAATCATTTACTTCCCACCTTTAAATAACGCTAATTCTTTTCTAATTACATCTTCGTCCATTTCTACTAATTCAGGGTAGCCTATCTCTTTTAATAAGACAAAACGAATACTACCATTTATTGATTTCTTATCTTGCTTCATTCGATCAATTAAACGCTCAATTTCTAAATCTCCCGGAATATCGCATGAATATCCGAGCTGCTTCAGCCAGTTTATGTACTCTTCTAACGAAAATGGTAAGTCGTAATGGTGTTTGCTCAGCTTTAATGCAAAAATCATGCCAATAACTACGGCTTCCCCATGGGTGAATTTTCCATATCCCATCTCTGCTTCTATTGCATGTCCAAGTGTATGGCCAAAGTTCAAAAAGGCGCGTACATTTGATTCCATTTCATCTTTTTCTACAATTGCACGTTTTACTAAAATCCCTTTTTCAAGAATCTTAGACCAATAAGATAATGGAACTTTTGAAAGATCACTAATCTGACAAAGCAATTCACGATAAAACGCTGAATCACTGATTAACGCATGCTTGATTACTTCTCCAAATCCTGATCGAAGCTCTCTAATAGGTAAAGTAGTTATAAAGGTCGTATCATAAAAAACAGCTTCTGGCTGATTAAAAACGCCAATCATGTTTTTACCAAGCGGATGATTAATAGCCACCTTTCCACCGACAGCACTGTCATGAGCAAGAATGGTTGTTGGTATTTGAATGAAAGGAATTCCTCTCATAAACGACGCTGCTACATAACCAGCCAAATCGCCGACCGCTCCCCCTCCCAATGCAAGCACTAGTGATTTCCGGTCCAAATGCTGCTCCAGCATATAGGTCAGGCAAGCATAAAAAACATCAAAGGTTTTCGCCTTTTCACCTGCTGGCACTGTATATGCAATAACTGGTAGGGAGGAAAGATTTTTTAGTAACAACTCTAAATGCAGCTTTTTTACTGTTTCATCCGTAATAACAAGTATTTTTGTTCTGTCTGCAAAATTTGTTTGTATAAAAAACCTTACCTCTTCAATAACACGTTCCCCAATCCATACATCATATTGTTTCGACGCTGTTTGAATGGAAACAGTTTGCATTAGAATTCCCTCGCATGCTTTTTATGCTCGGCAATATTAGCAACAAGTCCATCGAAACGGTCAGAATAAAATTGATCAACGATTGCTGAAGCAAGTTCCCATGCGATGGCATGCTCTGCTACTACTGAAGCTGCCGGAACAGCACAACTATCACTTCGTTCTATACTTGCTGTAAACTCTTCTTTCGTATCAATATCAACACTCTTTAAAGGTTTATAAAGGGTTGGTATTGGCTTCATAACCCCTCTTACAACAATTGGCATGCCATTTGTCATTCCGCCTTCTAATCCACCTAAACGATTCGTTCTTCTAGAATACCCTGTTTCTTTATCCCAGATAATTTCATCATGTACTTCACTTCCAGGCTTTCTAGCAGCTTCAAAACCAATCCCAATCTCTACTCCCTTAAATGCATTAATACTCATTATTGCACTAGCAAGCTTTGCATCTAACTTTCTATCGTAATGTACATAGCTACCAACACCAATTGGCATTCCTTCCACAATTACTTCTACTACTCCTCCGATAGAATCACCATTGGCTTTCGCATCATCAATTGCCTTCATCATTTCCATGCCAGCTTGTTCATCTAAACAGCGTACAGGAGAATTTTCTGTAATTTCCTTAAGATCTTCAATCGATTTATAATCTGTTACATTTGATTTTATTCCACCGATTTCTACTACATGGGAAGCGATTTTAATACCTAATAAAGATAGGAGTTTTTTTGCAACTGCCCCAGCTGCCACACGAACTGTCGTTTCACGAGCTGATGAACGCTCTAGTACATTTCGCATATCACGATGGCCATATTTAATAGCACCATTTAAATCAGCATGCCCGGGTCTTGGACGGCTTATTTTCCTTTTTATCTCATTCGCCTCTGCTTCATCTAATGGTTGCTGTCCCATAATTTTAGTCCAGTGTTTCCAATCATTATTTTCTACAATTAAAGAAACTGGTGAACCTAGTGTATATCCATGTCTAATACCGCCGCCAATTTCAACGGTATCTGTTTCGATTTGCATTCTTCTTCCTCTACCATGACCTTTTTGCCTTCTAGCAAGTTCCTCATTTATATCTTCAGCTAATAAAGGCATTCCAGCAGGAAGACCTTCTATAATTGTAATTAGTTTGGGACCATGTGATTCCCCGGATGTTAAATATCTCATAATTAAACCCTTTCCCCCTTCAACGCTTTAAAGTGATTATGTTCCAATATAACATACCATTCCAGTTATGAATAGAGAAAACCTAAAAATCTTTGCAAAATTATACAAATCTATCGAATCCCGAAGGTTAATGTATTAACTACTTATTCAAACAGTGGCAAAGCAACGACAAAATGCTCCCGTTGTTTTGCCACTGTTTATATTTTTCGATAGAAAAATGTATCTGCTGTTTCTAATCCATATTTTGCTGGTGTAAAAATTTGCTCCGTACTACCAACAAAGAAAACCCCACCAGGTCTTAAAGCTTGAGCAAATTTATGATAAAGCAAATCTTTTGCATCTTCCGTAAAGTAAATTAAAACATTCCTACATACAATTAAATCGTATGGTCCACCAAATGAATCAGACAATAAATTTTGCTTTTTGAATGTAACGTTTTTTTTCACTTCATCTTTTATTTTATACATTGTACCTTGTTGTTCAAAATACTTGTTCTTTTGAGCGAGTGGCACTTCATTCAATGCTCTTTCTACATACACACCTTTTTTCGCTCGTTCTAATGCATTAACATCAATATCTGTTGCAAGGATTTGGAAATCCTTTACCTTCATTTCATTAGAAAGAAGCATGGATAACGTATATGGTTCTTCTCCCGTTGAACAAGCTGCACTCCAAACCTTTAACTGCGTTTTAGTTTTAAGAAGAGATGGAACTATTTTTTTCTCCAATACCTCCCAGCGTTTATAATTCCGGTAGAATTCAGAAACATTAATCGTCATTCGATCTAATAACTCGTCCAATAAATTTTTATCCGTATGTATCGCTTTATAATAATCTGAAAAAGAAGCAAAACCTTTTTTTTCATAAAGAGAGGTCAACCTTCTTTTCATTTGCGCCTCTTTATATAAAGATAAATCTATTCCTGATAATTTATAAAAATTCTTTATAAAAGCTTGAAAATCCTTCTCCATGTAAATTCCTCACAACCATCATAATTTCGACTTCTTTTTTTAGTATATACGATTTTCCCCAAAAAAGGCCAAATTTTATTCCGATAATTCATATAATTAGTAGAAAAGCGGAAGCGCCTGTTTATCGTCGTACAAGCTGGAGGGCACTGACTGAGATAAAGGAAACACGATGAACGCTAGTGAATAGATGTTGACTTATCGTAGGGAAGTGACCGGAAGTTTGCTAGACGATAGGCGCTGCAGCTAGACAATGAAAAGCGGAAGCAACTGTTTATCGTCGTACAAACTGGAGGGCACTGACTGAGATAAAGGAAACACGATGAACGCTAGTGAATAGATGTTGACTTATCGTAGGGAAGTGACCGGAAGTTTGCTAGACGATAGGCGCTGCAGCTAGACAATGAAAAGCGGAAGCAACTGTTTATCGTCGTACAAACTGGAGGGCACTGACTGAGATAAAGGAAACACGATGAACGCTAGTGAATAGATGTTGACTTATCGTAGGGAAGTGACCGGAAGTTTGCTAGACGATAGGCGCTGGAGCTAGACAATGAAAAGCGGAAGCAACTGTAAAAAATCATCCCGACAAATATAAATAGCTGTCCTGCATGAACAGGACAGCTATCTTAAGTAAATATTAGTAAATCCAATTATCTATTAACTTGTTATACTCTACTAATTCTTCCTCGCTAAAGAATAGAGAAATCTCCCTTTGTGCACTTTCTATTCCGTCAGACCCATGAATAATATTTTTATGTTTCACTACTCCAAAGTCGCCTCGAATGGTTCCTGGCAAAGCATCTAACGGGTCTGTTTTTCCCATCATCAGTCTTGCTTTAGTAATCACTTCATCTCCTTGCCATACCATGGCAAATACGGGACCAGAAGTTATAAAATCTACTAATTGCGAATAAAACGGCTTACCTTTATGCTCTGCATAATGTTTTTCTGCTAAATTTTCCGAAATATTCATAAGCTTTGCACCAACAAGTTGAAAACCTTTTGCTTCAAATCGTGCTACGATTTTCCCAATTAAGTTTCTTTGTACACCGTCTGGCTTTACCATTAGAAATGTTCTTTCCATAAGCTCACTCCTACCATATGTATTAGACTAGCAAACAGGCTCATTCATGAAGAATTTAACATAAAAATCCAAATATTGCAAAAGGTTTTTTAAGCGTTTTCATACTATGTGATACTATTAATGATAAACATTTCCTATTAAAATTTGCGTTTCCCTAAATATTTAGCAATATTAATAAGTGCCGATTTTGCTTTTCCATTTGGCAAATCACGAATAGTATGAAGAGCCTTATTTAAATACATATCACTAATGTGCAAGGATCGATCAATTGCATCTGTATTTTTAATACTAGCAATAACCTCCGTTAATTCTTTTTTCCCCATGTCTTCATGGACTGTCATTACTTGTTTTCGGACCTCTTCTTTTTCCATTGCAAATAAAACAGGCAATGTTATATTTCCTTGAAGTAAATCTCCGCCAGCAGGTTTCCCCAATTCTTTTTCTGTACCAACAAAATCAAGTACATCATCTATAATTTGATAAGACATACCAACATAATAGCCAAATTTATTTAACTTTTGCTGATACTCTTCCTCGACATCCGAAACGATTGCACCCACCAAAGAGCTAGCTGATATTAATAGAGCTGTTTTTCTTTTTATTCTACGAAAATAATCTTTAATATTTTGATCAAATCGGTATTTGTCTTCTATTTGCTGAATTTCTCCGATACAAAGTTCCACTATTGTATTGGCAAGAACTCGGTGTGCTTCTGGCTTATTTATCTCACTCATAATTTCTATCGATCGAGCAAAAATATAATCCCCTGTATACATTGCAACCTTATTATCCCACTTAGCTTTTATAGTTGGCTGACCTCTTCTTAAATCTGAATCATCTATTACATCATCGTGAACTAACGATGCCATATGAATTAATTCTAATGAGATAGCAGCCTTTTTTATTTTATGAATATCGTAATTCCCAAACTGTCCCGCAAGCAATACGAATATTGGTCGAATTCTTTTTCCGCCTGCTTGTAATAAATGTAATGAGGATTCTCGCAAAATAATGGAGTTTGCATGAACTGTTTCTTCTAATGCTTCCTCAATTTTTTCTATATCAGAATTCAAAAATGAGTACATCATTTTTAATTTCACTAACTACCACCCAACTTGTATCGATATTTTGAAATAATTATGTATTTTTTTACTACACCTTAAAACATGTAGATTTATAATATGTTTCAATAAGTGAGCAGTCATCATTCACTTCCCTTTTCATAGGCAAATTCTATTCTCATTTGTTTACCTAATCCCACTGGAGTCTTAAGTGTATTTCAGGCTGCTCAGTATTTCTAATTAATTTATTTTTGAAAAACAACAATCTTTAAGAAAACAACCATTGCTTAAAACCTTTCTTAAAAACAAAATCTATTCTTAATGACTTCCAACTCTATAAATAATAATTAGTAATGTTCACTTTTTACTTATAACCGAAGTGAACTGCTGCCACGCCGCCAAAATAAGGCTTATAGCCTACTTTCTTCAAGCCTGCTTCTTCAAACATAGTAGCAAGTTCTTTCATACCTGGAAAGTCACGTGCAGATTCTTGTAGCCATGAATATTCCTTATAGCTTTTGGCAAATAGTTTACCGAAAAGTGGCATGATATAGCTAAAATATAAATAATAACCTTGTCTAAAAATAGGCATGGTTGGCTGTGATGTTTCTAGACAAACAACCATCCCCCCAGGTTTTACTACTCTTCTCATTTCTTTTAAAACGGTTAAATAGTCTGGAACATTTCGTAAACCAAAGCCGATTGTGACGAAATCAAAATGATTATCAGCAAATGGCAATTCCATTGCATTCCCATGAATTAGTTGTATGTTTTGATAGTCAGTTGTTTTTTGTTTCCCAATGCTTAACATATTTTCACTAAAATCAAGACCAATCACTTGTCCATTAGGTCCAACTTGCTCCGCTAAGCTAATGGTCCAATCAGCCGTTCCACAGCATACATCTAAACACATTGCGCCTTTTGGGACATTCATACGTTTCATCGTATCTTTCCGCCATAATTTATGCTGCTGAAAGCTAATAACGGAATTCATTTTATCATAGTTACCATAAATCTTTTCAAATACATTATGTACCTTTTCTTCTTTAGACTGCTGCTCTTGCATTTTTTACCCTTCCTCTACGTACAATTGTTGTTTGTTTATTACATTTAATAACTGACAGACATTTTCTCGAAACTCAGCTTGTAATGCAGGAAGATTTTCTAGTAACTCTTCTACGCGAGAGCTTGACTCTTTAATATATTTATCTAACACTGCATCTTTATTATTTAATGCTATTAAATGGTTATTATTCTCATACTTACAAAAAGCCTCTACCACCATTGAAGTGTTTGTATGATAAAATAACTCTTTTTCTTTTCGGATTCGATGAAGAAATACGGTTTCCTCAACCAAAGCTTTCCATCCATCCAAGTGATAAAAGTCCACAAGTTTTTGGATTAATGCACCTTCGATATTTTTTAAACTCTTTATTACTTGATCTATATTTTTGGCATTATGATGGTAAAAATATATTTTATTCTCATTAACCTCTTTAATGCCTTCTGCTAAAAATTTCAGCATTTTAAAGTCTTCCATTTCAGCCAATATTTTATAATATTGTCCACTGTATAAATCACCTGCTAATACAGTTAACTGTCTATTTCTTTCATTCCCTTTATGCATCTTTTCATTTGTTACTAGCTCATGGGTATCAAGGGCAATCTGAATAAGTGTAATAGTTGTTGCGTATGTAATAATATCTTGTTTTTTTATATTTGCCTGTAATAAGACAGATATTGTTAGTAATAGCTTCTGCTCATCCAAATTCGGATTTGGTATATGTTTTTGCAAATAATGATTCGCGGTTTTCTCAGCCACTCTTATTTTTACTCTCTCTAATAATTCTTGTATAGCCATAACATCACCCTTGTTCCCCATTTATTCCAATATTCGCGGTTATCTATTCATACTCTTTTATAAATTGTTGACTTTCTGATTCAAAACCATTCAAGGATTCCAATCTTATTCCTAAAAAAATCAATAGTCTATAAAAGAGCTTTTCCATTTCTATCACATATTCTAAATATTATATCACAAGAGAATGTAAAGGGATAGAATAGCTACTTAGGAAAGAATTTTCTCTCTTAATCAAATTTATCTACTCATTTTGAGTACTAAGTTTTATCTCGTTTCTTCTAAAAAATCGCATAAAAAAACCGCGATAATTTCGCGGTTTTAGTGAAATACTATTATTGTATGTAATTATTATTTCACTGCATCTTTAAGTGCTTTACCTGGTTTAAAAGCAGGAACTTTACTTGCTGCGATTTCAATTTCTTCACCAGTTTGTGGGTTACGACCTTTACGAGCCGCACGCTCACGTACCTCAAAGTTACCAAAACCGATAAGTTGTACTTTATCACCATCTTTTAAAGCATTCAAGATTGTATCGAAAACAGCGTCAACTGCTTTAGTAGCGTCCTTTTTTGATAGTTCACTTGCTTCAGCAACTGCATTGATTAATTCTGTCTTGTTCATGCCTTTCACCTCCTCCCGAGTGTTTCAAATAAAAGCTTAAAATTAGTTTCATATCTTTATTTGTAAACAAATTAACGGAATTATATACGTCTTACCGAATTTTTTCTTAAATGACATATATTTGTACACTCAAAGAATTATTCAAGTATAAAGCAACTTAAATCTTTTAAGAAAGATTAAGAAACCTTATATAACGCTAATTCCTTTAAAAGATTATCATAATCATTTATGCATATCAAGAAATTTTATATATTGATAGCAATATTTTCTCATTTTGAAATAAAAGCGTAACATTACACCCATATAATTACCATTTTAACCCAAAATTAAACTTACTACATTACTAATTGGAAGTAGTTTTTATTAAAAAAAATAGTGGTATAAGATAAAAAAGCTTTCTTACTATTTAAAAAGTATGATGACAGATTCGTTCTACTATATATACGCTGAGGGGTAAAGCAAAGTATTTTTCTACGTTTTAGCAAAGAATTTTCCTTACTCTAATAAAAATGCCCATACACACACAAAAAAAAGAACCCTAAAAATAGAGTTCTTACAAAATAATTGCTATTAGTCCACCAGATCCTTCATTGATAATTCTTTCTAATGTTTCTTTCAATTTATAGCGAGCATTTTCTGGCATAAGGGAAAGCTTAGCCTGAATTCCTTCTCGGACAATAGAGCTTAAGCTTCGTCCAAAGATATCTGAATTCCAAATAGATAATGGATCATCTTCAAAATCCTGCATTAAGTATCTAACTAATTCCTCACTTTGTTTTTCAGATCCAATAATTGGCGCAAATTCACTTTCTACATCTACCTTAATCATATGGATAGACGGCGCAACAGCTTTAAGCCTAACTCCAAATCTTGAGCCCTGACGGATAATTTCTGGTTCATCTAAGCTCATATCTACTAAAGATGGAGCTGCTATCCCGTAGCCTGTTTGCTTCACCATTTTTAATGCATCTGAAATTTGATCATATTCCGTTTTTGCATGAGCAAAATCTTGCATCAATTCTAGTAGATGGTCTTTTCCTCTAATCTCAACCCCTACAATTTCTTTCAAAATATCATCATATAACTCATCTGGTGCAAATAGATCAATTTCCGCAATCCCTTGCCCCATTTCAATTCCTGCAAGACCTGCATTTTCAATAAATTCATATTCACTAAATTGAGATACTACTCTATCTACATCTCTTAATCTCTTAATGTCTTTTACTGTTTCTTTCACTGCTTCTTGATAATTATCTCTTAACCAATGATTTTCTCTTAATACCATTACCCAGCTTGGCAAATTAACATTAACTTCCAAAACCGGAAACTCGAATAATGCTTCACGCATCACATTTAAGACATCTGTTTCGCGCATACTTTCTACACTCATAGCAATTACTGGGATGTCGTATTTCTCAGAAAGCTCATTCTTTAATGCCTCCGTATTAGGATGATACGGCTGTGCGCTGTTTATAATCATAATAAACGGTTTTCCAACCTCTTTTAGTTCTTCAATTACTCTATTCTCAGCCTCTAGATAATTGCTTCTCGGAATGTCCCCAATTGTACCATCTGTAGTAATGACTACTCCAATTGTACTGTGTTCTTGAATTACCTTTCTAGTTCCGATTTCAGCAGCTTCATGAAATGGAATAGGCTCTTCATACCAAGGTGTATTTATCATTCTCGGTCCATTCTCATCCTCATACCCTTGTGCTCCAGGTACTGTATAGCCAACACAATCAACAAGCCTAATATTCACTTCTAATCCATCATCTACTTTAATAGAGGCCGCTTGATTCGGAACGAACTTCGGTTCTGTTGTCATAATTGTTTTTCCTGCTGCACTTTGAGGAAGCTCATCTTTTGTTCGTGTTCTTTCCCCTTCATTTTCCATATTCGGAATGACAACTAATTCCATGAATTTTTTTATAAAAGTTGATTTTCCAGTACGTACTGCACCTACTACACCTAAGTAAATATCACCGCCCGTTCTTTCGGCAATATCTTTAAAAATATTTACCTTTTCCAAGTGATCCCCTCCTGAACTTTTCCTAGTACATGGGATAGAATTATCCATTTAATACTATTAGACAATATATATTTATGATGTTGTCCTATCTCTTTATGACTTATTTTTTATTTTTCCTCCTTTTTTTTTGCTAGTTTTTATATTTACATAGCAAGTTAATTGTTTATGAACGCATAAATGGTCCCCAATGATACGTTTTATTTGTTACTCGAACTAGCATCATTCATATAAAGGCAATCATTATCCCATTAATCTTTTATGCATAAAATAAAAAACCTTCTCTTCAATATATACAAGAAGAGAAGGGATATGACATTTTTGTTTGGAAAAGAGATAGAAATGAGACAAGGATGGGATGAATAAAGTTCGTAAGCATAGTCTATTAAGAATTGCAAACTCATTCTTGACATCATAACGGTCATAAAATGTCTCATTTAGACTGACGTGGAAACGTATCATTCAACCCTCCTTCATTGTAATTATAGGCAAAAAATATTGGATAAAACAAAAAAATCAAAGTAAAAAGTAGGGGAAACTTCTTACTTTGATTATTCATTGACTATTTGACCCAAACCCTGTTCATTCCACTAGGTTGCTTCAAAGCATTTTATGTTATTACTTACATTTTCGATCCATTAAAACGCCTATATTTGCATAAAAAGATTCCTTTTTCATCCTTTTATAAAAAAGGATTTACGAATACACATCTTTTTCTTATTCTATGTATTGGGAGGCAAGAATGTTTATTAAATCTTCCATTTCATTTGTTTTCCCTCTTGCCATTAGGCTCTCTACAGCCCCTTTTGCATCTTGACCATTAAATAAAATTTGGTATAGGGCATTGGTAATAGGCATACTTACATCGTATTTTTCAGACAGTTGTTGTGCTGCTTTTGTTGTACGAATCCCTTCCACAACCATTCCCATTTTATCTAGAACTTCTTCTAACTTTTGACCTTTTCCAAGCATATTACCTGCTCTCCAGTTTCTAGAATGGACACTTGTACAAGTAACAATCAAATCTCCAATTCCAGTCAGACCTGCAAATGTGAGCGGATTCGCACCCATTCTCGTTCCTAGTCTTGCCATTTCTGCAAGGCCTCTTGTGATCAATGCAGCCTTCGCATTGTCACCAAACCCTAAACCATCAGCAATCCCTGCACAAACAGCAATTATATTTTTTAATGCTCCGCCAATTTCAACACCAATTAAATCTGGATTTGTATAAACTCGAAAATTATGATTAATAAATAAATCCTGTACTAGCTCCGCTTCAGTCATATTCTTAGAGGATACTGTAACGGTCGTAGGGTGACGTAGACTCACTTCCTCCGCATGACTAGGGCCTGATAGTACAACAATGCTTTTACGCTTATTTTCAGGTATCTCTTCCTCGAGTATTTCAGAAATTCGCATTAATGTTCCAGGTTCTATTCCTTTACTAACATGAACGAATGTTTTCGGCCCATTAATATATGGCAGCAATTGCGAAGTTACCTCACGCATCGCTTTTGTTGGTACAGCCAAAATAATAAAATCTACATCACGTACACTTTCTTCTAAAGAAGTAGTTCCCACTACTTCTTTAGGCAAGGTAATATCGGGTAAATATTTGCTATTTACATGGAGGCTATTTATCCCAGCAATAGTTTTCTCATCTTTACCCCAAATACGGACACTGTGACCATTGTCGCCAAGTACTAATGAAAGTGCTGTTCCCCAGCTACCAGCGCCAATCATCGCTACGGATTTTTTATCTTTCATCATTCTTAACACCTCTTTTATTTTCTTTCTCTTGCAAAGATTTTAATCGGAGTTCCTTCAAAACCAAATGCATCTCTAATTCGATTTTCTAAAAATCGCTCATAAGAAAAGTGAAGTAATTCTGGATCATTTACAAACACTACAAAGGTTGGCGGTCCAACAGCAACTTGCGTAGTATAATATATTTTTAGTCGTTTTCCTTTGTCTGTTGGAGTAGGATTCATTGCTACAGCGTCCATAATGACATCATTTAACACACTAGTTTCTACTCTGCGCGTATGATTTTCGCTAGCAACTTTAATCATTGGTATTAAAGTATGAATACGTTTTTTCGTTTTAGCAGAAAGGAAAACAATTGGAGCATAATCCAAAAATAAGAAATGTTCCCTAATGTTTTGTTCAAAAGTTTTCATTGTTTTCTCGTCTTTTTCTACTGCATCCCATTTATTGACAACAATAATAATAGCTCTTCCAGCCTCATGTGCATATCCAGCTATTTTTTTATCCTGTTCAATAATTCCTTCTTCTCCATCAATGACAACTAAAACAACATCCGATCTTTCAATTGCACGTAATGCTCTTAATACACTGTATTTTTCTGTAGACTCGTATACTTTTCCTTTTTTTCTCATTCCTGCAGTATCAATAATTACGAACTCTTCGCCATTAACCGTTACCTCAGAATCAATTGCATCGCGCGTTGTTCCCGCTACATTACTTACAATTACACGATCTTCCCCTAACATTGCATTTACTAAAGAAGATTTTCCAACGTTAGGTCTCCCAATTAGAGAAAATTTTATAACATCATCATCATAATCCTTTGTATCGCGCTTTGGAAAATGCTTTGCAGCTTCATCCAATAAATCCCCAAGACCTAAACCATGTGATCCTGAAATTGGAAATGGTTCTCCAAAACCTAACGCATAAAAATCATAAATTTGATCTCTCATATCAGGATTATCAACTTTATTGACTGCAAGTACTACAGGTTTTTTTGCCTTATATAAAATTTTTGCAACTTCTTCATCTGCAGAAGTAACGCCTTCACGACCATTTGTTATAAAGATAATAACATCTGCTTCTTCTATTGCTATCTCCGCCTGCATGCGAATTTGATCTAAAAATGGTTCATCTCCTATATCAATACCACCTGTATCAATAAGGTTAAAATCATGGTTTAACCATTCTGCTGAACTATAGATGCGATCTCTCGTTACACCTGGTATATCTTCTACAATTGAAATACGTTCTCCTACTATCCGATTAAAGATAGTCGATTTCCCTACATTAGGTCGTCCAACTATCGCAATAACTGGTTTAGCCATCGCTATCATTCCCTTCACACATTTATCATTTATCCATGCAACATGATTCCTCGGCAATGAGCCCTTCAAAGCTAGGTAATCAAGGTGTTAAAGAACATTCTTAGATTATTTATTAGTTTATGAACGCAAGCACTTAAAAATTGTACCTTACGCTTTTATAGCTTCGTCTACAATAGAATTCTTTATCAGTCGAACTTGTTGTTTTTTAGTAAAAAACTGCTTATCAATCATGCTTAGATAGGAATTTTAGATTCCTAATAAAATATAGCAATAATAAAGCAAAATGAAAAACTTATTCATAAGATTCTAAACAGAATGAAACCAATAATCAATTGCTCAAGTAATACCCTTTAACAAAAAATCGTAAAAATAGGGGCTAACCCTAAGTAGTGAGGCAGACCCCTAACTAAAACATTTTATCAAAGAGATGATATACTAGCAACCTAAAACTGTATTTCTTTTTGTGTAACCATTTATTTTTTTAGATTTTTAAGACATTTAATGTTTTACAATAATATAAACTTCCTCTCCAATTTTATGAGCAATACCATCTAATATAGCTTCTAAGTTAGTGGCCACCTTCTCCATTTCAGTTGTATTTTCACAATAAAACACACCACAGCCTGGAGCAACCTTTTTTGGATCAGTCGTAATAGAGGCTAATATGTATTTCTCTAAATTCACTCTACCTCCCCCTCTCTTTCTATACGTTTACTTGGCATTCGAATAGCATTTTCTAACGTTGGAACGGCTCCAATAATCCGAATCGCTTTTTTTTCATTTTGTATTTGAGGTAAAACAAATACTGCCACCCTACCATCTTCTAAATCTCTTTTTGCTAACGGTACTAAGGCCGGAGTTCCTGAGTCTCGATAAACACCAAGAGCAGTGGTTACATCATATAAAATCGCTTGCCTTTGACCTAGGTTTGCTATAGTAGTTCTGGCATTAAAATTTTTAGGTGTTAAGATAAAGCCCATTCCGTATTTCAATACTTCCTTCTGCCGTTCTGGTAAGCCAATATTCATGATATAAATAGTATCAACATATAAACCAGAATCTTTAAACGTCGGCTTCGAGTATGTAATATCCACAATATCCTTTAATTTACCACCTGACATCAGTTTTTTCGCTACAAAAACAGAGATGATCGCTGCAAGAATTCCTGTCCATACATTATAGGCAATATAGCCAAATGTGCTTATAAGTCCCGCAAACATAACTAAATAGTTTCTACTTTCAAAAGCAATGGCAATTCCTTCAATGTATGTTTTTCCTCTTGGAACCATTTCAAAACTATCTAATTCTGTTAGTGTGTTCCTTTCCATATTTCTAACCTCTCGAAACTGGGATGCTGCAACAGTTAAAAATGTAACTGCCGTATAATCTTTGTTTAGGATAGCTGGAATAGCTACCGCTCCTAAACCTGCCGCGATGAAGCCTAATGCGATATGAATGATTTTCCCGTGTAGATATGTAGGATATTGACGATAATCTGTTCGCAACATATACATCCTTAAAGCTGTTCCAATAATTACTCCAAATAGAATTGGATAAGTAAAATTACTCATATATTTTTTTGTCTCTCCTTTTCAAGCATAAAGACATGCTCTTCCCATTTCACAAGCTTTTCTTTTATATAAAAAAGGGATAAAAAGCCAAGGACACCAAGCATTAAAAAATCAAAAAAAGGCATGGAACCAATATGATAATCTCTTTGATAATTACTTAAAATACCACTCAATAAAATTTCTCCATTAATACTTCCAATAAGCAAAATGAGCATTTGACAAAGGATATTTCTATGTATCAGGATAACTAAAACAAATAATATACATGCTTTTAACCAAGGATCAGGTAATAACACCCATACCGGATCAATTATTGCCATAAGCTCATACGTTGTATATGCTAACATCATAAAAAAGGACGATACAATAATATAAATGGAGGACTTCCATTGTAAACGCCCTGTATAAAAAAACGAAATAATCAATATGACCAGAAGTAAAACGGAAACACTCCCATTATTCCATTCCCATCTAAACGGACTTAAAATAATTGCTACTAAAGTATAAACAGAATATTTCGTGCGCTTTTTATCGTCTTTACTCATAAAAAATGTGGTAATAATCCATAAGAACCATGTACAAAATAAAAATAGTGATCCTTCCAATATTCTCACTCTCCTATTTTCCCATTATGTCTCGGAACTATGTAATTTAAACGAAAAAAGTATAAGAACCAGAGGAAATGGCTATTCGGATTTTCTAGAGGAAGTTTTTTCATGAAGTAGTTTTCGGTATTCTGCAGAATACTAAAAAGAAACTTCTCAGGAAGTAGAAGGGTCCATTTTATTAATGGAAGTATGAATAGACAGGAGGCGATTTCTATGGGTAAGGATAGACAGGAGAAAAAATTAAAAAAGAGTAAAAGAGTGGAGTCCGACCGTGATCAAGCTCTTCATTATAATGGGGCAACTCGATTACAGAGTCCTGAAGAGGGCAGATTATTAAATGATAATAAGTAAGCATACAAAAAGGGGGGGACCTAAAATAGCCACCCCTTGTATGGTTTCTTCTTTTGTATGAAACTAAGAAGTTAGTTTTTCAACTTTTTCAATTGTTCTCCAATCATATCACCTAATTGGAAACCTTTTGATTCTTCAGGAAGCTCATATACTTCTTCCTCATCCACTTCTTTCTCTGTTAGTTCTTTAATACTTAAAGAAAGTCGTTGTTCTTCTTCGTTGACATCTAAAACCTTCACTTGAACGTCTTGTCCTTCTTTTAACACTTCGTGTGGAGTTCCAATATGTTTATGGGCAATTTGTGAAATATGCACAAGCCCTTCTACACCTGGAAACACTTCTACAAACGCACCATATGAAACAATACGCTTAACAGTTCCGTCTAGTACACTACCTTTTTCAGCACGATCTGCAATATTAGTCCACGGTCCTGGCTGTGTTTCTTTAATAGATAAAGAGATACGGTCATTATTGCGATCTACACTAAGCACCTTCACATTTACTTCTTGTCCTTCTTGGACTACATCTGTAGGGCTAGAAATATGTTCATGTGACAATTGAGAAATATGAACTAATCCATCAATGCCTCCTAAATCAACAAATGCACCAAAATCAGTAATTCTTTGAACGGTACCAGCTAGTGTTTGACCAGCTTCAATTGAGTCAAGAAGATTTTGCTTTTGCTTATTTTTCTCTTCCTCCACTACTGCACGATGGGATAAAATAAGGCGACTTTTATCTTTTTCTAATTCAACAATTTTAAAAGAAATTGTCTTACCTTTGTAATCAGAAAAATCTTCTACATAATGAGCTTCAACTAAGGAGGCTGGTACAAAGCCTCTTACACCAAGATCAACAACAAGTCCACCTTTAACAACGTCTTTTACTTCTACTTCAAAAACTTCGCCAGATTTAAACTTCTCTTCAAGTTGATCCCATGCTTTTTCAGCATCGACTTTTCTTTTCGATAAAACAAGGGCATCCTCTTCCACTTTTATTACTTCTAATTCGAGCTTGTCTCCTTCTGAAACAACATCACTCGCTTTTTCAATATGCAAGCTAGATAATTCACTTATTGGAATAATTCCATCGAGTTTACTATCACTGATTGCAACAATTACCTGTTTTTCTTCCACTTTCGTAATCTGACCATTTACTACGTCTCCAACAGTATAATTATTTACGACTACATCATTTAATTCCTCAGACATATGTACTCCTCCTTCGACTCTATCCTGCCTAAACATTCTATTAAAATGATCATGCAGCTTTAATAAATTAATCATGCATACGAATTTTGAAAAATGCTTCTCTTTAAACTTCTTATAAACTTGTTTTTTTGTCAAGTAAGAAATACTAGAGTAGTTTGAAAGATTAAATGAATCTTTCATCTATTAGCGTTAATTGCTTATTTTTTCTCTTGTTAGTTCCATTATTTTATCAACTACACCGTTGATTGATAAAGAAGTTGTGTCGATTTCGATTGCATCATCCGCTTTCTTCAAAGGAGCAATTTCACGTTCTGAATCCAGTTTATCTCTAGCAGCAATTTCCTGTTTTAATTGTTCCAGGTCAGAATTATATCCTTTTTGTATGTTCTCTTTATGCCTTCTAATTGCTCTTTCATCTACAGAAGCTAAAAGAAATACCTTCACTTCGGCGGTAGGAATTACATGAGTACCGATATCTCTACCATCCATTACCACTCCACCATTTACTGCAAACATTTGCTGTCTTCTAACCATTTCTTCCCTAACAAGCTTATGCTTTGAAACAATGGAAACAGAGTTTGTTACTTCACTTGTACGAATTTCCTTTGTAACATCTTTGCTATCTAGGAAAATTAATTGTCCTTGTTCTCCTGGGAACAATTCAATTACTGTCTCGTTTAACATATTTATTAAATTTTCTTCATCTTCTAGATTTATTTTATGATTTATTGCTTTATAGGTTAATGCTCTATACATCGCACCTGTATCAATGTAAATATATCCTAATTGTTCCGCAACAATCTTTGCAACAGTACTTTTCCCTGCAGCTGCGGGACCATCAATTGCAATGCTAATTTTCTTTTCCATAAATCCTCCTGAACTACTGGCTCACATATACCAATTATCATATTATAAAATTTCTTAATCATTTACACTTCCTCCAAATTAGTCTATCGCTTGATTAGGCTAATACAAATTGGAAGCAACATCATCATTAAGAGAGCTAGCCTTTTCATGTGGCTTAACTATCTTTTATTTTAACATATTCTCTTGATTTTTTATTAATAATATCAGCTAATTTATATTACACTTTTGTGTATCCCATTAAAACATTGAAACCAATCATTCCTTGCAGAAGATTACTTATCTTCCAAAAGTCTCAAGAAAGGAAATAAAATTAGAATCCATTACACCTTCATATTGTGTAATCGTCCTTATTTCCGGTATAAAATCCCACATATGAAACATTTGACCTACTATAAAAAAAGCGATTTGAACCATAATTATCTTTATTAGAATTCTTTCTACTATTTTCACTAGAAACACTCCTATATACTAGCTTCTCCTAAAATCGAACGACAAAGGAAAACTTCCAAGTGATCATTCAAAAAAAGCACTTTCCATTAAAACTTTCCCGATTTATCCTTTTAAAGTTTAAATGTTATATATTTAGTATCGGAGTATTTGTAAGCCTTTATTCAGATTTCCAGCCCTTTCTTTTTTAAAGAGAGTTGACGGTCAAAACTAAATCTTAACATGGATTGACGATCGACTGGATCGACTTTTAAAAATTCAATGGACATTTTATCGCTATTTTCATTATAATTAATGATATTTTTGATTTCCGCATCTAAATGCAAATAATTATACTCACCGTTTTGTAATGGTAAGACTAATGAAACTTTAATCTTATTCTTTTCCTGCAATTTTATATCTTTAGGAACAATGACAGCTGCTCCACCTGCACTAAAATCTAAAGATACAGTTGTAAATGGTTTAAAGGGATTTTCTATCTCCAATGGATGAATGGCCATATCAATACTTGTTTCTATTCGTACAAATTGTCTTCGCTGAATTTTGATCATTTGATCCTTTTCAGGCAATGAAAGAATAAGTACTGGTACATTATTATCCTTTTTTCTTCCGATTACTTCTGAATGGAATAAATAAGCAACTCCTTCGCTTGTTACAAAATTCACTCTTAATTGAGCACCATTCATTAGGAAAAGCAGTTTATTTGTTTCCATATGAATTGGATATTCAATATTAATGGATTTTTCCTCTACTCCTAAAACACGACTTTTATATTGTTCCACTTTTTCTTTCCCGTGAATCGGTTCAATAATAAATGTATCTCCAATTGAAATCACTTTTCTCACACTTTCCTTTTATTGACGTTGGCATATAATCTTTATAGCATTATTATGTATGTTAACTTATTTAAATTGTTTGCTTTGTTATATTGTAGATATTCAGCTGTAGTCATAAAGACTCACGAAATTATTTCCTATTCTATCTAAATACCTACTTTTATGATTCATTATTGCATGAATGTTTTATATTTGGCAATAGCATCCATTAATAATGTATAACTTCCACAATCCAAATTCTTCCTATCTGCTTATGTTCATAAAAAAAACTGTCAACATCCTCGTTTTAGAGCCTGTTGACAGCTATTACTCTTCCTAATTTTATCCCACTTTTAAATTTCAATAAGGCTCAACCAGGGGATGAAGGAATCCCAAATTGATGAAACTGTCCTTTATTAGACTACTTCTTCATATACAGGCTCAGCATTCTTTAATTTTTCTACCTTTTCCTCCGTGCCATTATCCGCATTAATATATATCCGATAAGTATCTTCTCCTAATGTCCCGATAAACTCATAACATAAAACCTCTTCGTTCAGATCATTTAGGATGATTGCTAAACCATCATCCATAATATTAACCTGTTTGTTGATTTTCTTTAATGCATCTTGTTTGGAAATCACAGGATCCTTAATTTTTCTTTCTGTATTTGCCATTAAGTAATCCTCAGCTGCAAATCCGATGATATTTCCGTTATCTAATGCTACTTTCATTTTAATACTATCTGGATATATTTTTACACCATCGACTTCTGTGACAAAATTAAACACACCTATATTTTCATACTGCATACTTTCGAATAATGCTAAATTTTTAAATTTGTGATCTTTTAAAAATTTCACAGCATGATTATTTGCTTCATTCAAGCTAATTTTATCTTCTTTAACCTCTCGGGAAACGATAGACCATATTGGATATCCACCTTTTTTTGTAATATCCATGTTTGCTTCTTTGTCGCTTCCCTTTTCTTTTAATGTAACACTGTAAAAGCCATAATTTGCTCCTTCTCCATTTTCTGTAACTTTCACATCAACTGGATTTTTAAATTCAGCAAATTCCTTTGCAATTTTTTCTGCTTCTTTTTCAGAAATCGTCTTACCCTTTAAATGTTGGAAATTTTCATCTTTCTTTTCCATATTAACATTTGTCACACCAAAACTTGTTTCCTGATAACCTTCTACTTTATCTTCTACCGTTTTTAAACCATCAATAATGGTGTTATCTAATTGTTTATTGGTGGCCAATGCCATCTCCACATCCATCCAACGAAGATTATTTTCAAGTACTAAATGCTGAACGTTACGTAATTCATCTTGGATGTCTGCTGCTTCTGTATACAATTTTTTCAATTTCTTATACTCATCATCTGATAATGGTTTCGAATTTAAGTCTCTTACTGCTGTACGATAACTAAAATCTCCTATATTCGATAGAAACTCTTCTGTTTTATTAAAAGGAAGCAATGTTAACGGTAACTGACCTACATCTGAATGAGCTTCCGATGTAATTCTCCATACTTCTGCCAATGCAGGAGAAAGGGACTCTTGAGAGTTCATCGCTAAAGTTGTACCAATCTGATCATGAAGCAAATCGACTTGATACGTTAAATCATGGAAAGCCCTTTGATAGCTATTCTCCGCATTTAATAGAACAGCATTTTTTTCTTTATGCTCCTGATAGCCCCAATAGGCTACCCCTGCGATACCGAGTGTTAATACTCCTATTAATATTCCTCTTAACATTTTATTTCACCCCACTATTTACAGAATATATGCTTGCCTATTTGTTTAATTTGTGGTCGACCCCAAATCCATGCGCTAGTTGCTGTATCTGGATTAAAGTAATACAAAGCATGCCCAGTAGGATCCCATCCATTTATAGCATCTAACACGGCTTCTTTCGCTCTTTCATTTGGAGTAAGCCATATTTGTCCATCAGCAACCGCTGTAAAAGCACGTGGTTCAAAAATAACACCAGAGACTGTATTTGGGAATGTAGCACTATTAACTCTGTTTAGAATAACTGCCGCAACAGCTACTTGTCCTACATATGGCTCACCTCTTGCCTCACCATATACAGCATTAGCCATTAATTGAATATCATTTTGTGAAAACCCGTTTGGAACATTTGCTGCTGTTGCTTCTTTCCCAGTAGTATTTTCACCACCATTACTATTAGCTGTATTTTGTGGTGTTGGAGCGCTATTATTACCTGCTGCGGAACCTCCCTCAGCACTTGCCCCGTTATTGTTCTGATTTCCAGCTGTATTATTATTTTGGGTTGATTGTCCGCTATTATTTGTATTTTTTTGTGTTCCAACTTGCTTCTTCGCTGTATTATTGCTTGGTTTTTTTGCTGTTTTACTGCTTGATTTTTGTGTTGATTTTGGTTTTTTTGCTGTTTTATTACTTGATTTTTTCGCTGTCTTATCACTTGATTTTTTCGCTTGTTTTTTTGTTGTACTTTTATTAGTAGAAGAAGGAGTCTTTTGTTTCTCTAAATCAACTCCACCATAATGAGAAAACTTTTTCCCACGATTTATTTGTTCTTTTACAAATTGTTCATTGTATTTGGTTGCGCGAGCTAGCTTTTCTTTCGTTTTAGAGCCTGCTAAACCATCAATCGGCAATCCAAATTCATATTGAAAGTGCCTTAATGCCCAATACGTTTGCCAATCAAAAACACCATCAATCTTTCCATTATAATAACCTACGTATTGCAGTCTAGCTTGTAATTCAATAACGTCCTCCCCTACTGCGCCATGCTGAATAACTTGTTCAGAGAAAGCATGCACTTTTTGTTCATGAAAAGGGAATACTAGTAGTTCTACCATAACAAAAAGAATGACCGCAATTTTTGTGAGTAAAAACTTTTTATTCATGCTTATTACCCCCATAACTAAATACTATTAACATTAACTGTATTTTTTGTAGCAATTGGTTTTTTATACAAAAAAAAAGCAGAGTGATGTTTTTCACTCTACTTTCTTAAAACTGGTATTACTATTCATCCCTACTATAAAGAGGTTTAAGAAACTTCTTTTTTCTAAGTGGTAAATATTCCCCTTAATACTGGTTACATAGAAGTACCTGTCATTTTTTGAATTGGTTCCTTACTTAATTCTCTAGCACTCTTTACTTTTCTAAGTCCTAACCACCATAAATACAGCATAAATGGAGTAATAATAATCAGCCAGTTTTTTTCCATAGAAATAATATAATCATACACAGCATGAAGGAGGAAAGGAACAAGAAGGGAGTACACGAGCCATTTTCCTCTAGGCACAATGAATTTACCCTTCCCAAAATAATAACCCATAATTACCCCAAAAAGGGCGTGACTTGAAACAGGAAGCAACGCCCTTCCTATAGCATATTCTAGTCCATTCGCGACTAAGTAAAGGATATTTTCCATGGTAGCAAAACCTAATGAAACGGCAACTCCATATACTATACCATCATAAGGTTCGTCAAAATCAGCATGTTTTACTGCTGTATAAAAAAGGATAAACCATTTAAAAAATTCTTCTAATAAACTGGTAGTAATTAATGCGCTCCAAATCCCTTCTGGAATGACATTCTCTGTTTGTAGCACATATTGAATAAACATGATTGGAAAAACTAGAAGTGCGCCAGTGATAAAAGTACGCATCACTTGCGAAATTGGTTCTGAATCATATTGATCCTTTAAATAGAAATAACTTAATAATGCTAAACCAGGCGCTATTCCGGCTGAAAAAATCGCCAACATTTCATTTCCCCTTTTCCCCTGTTAAAGAGTGTTTGGACCTATCTATTTTTTTCTGAGATAGCTTTCGCTATTTGTGCACCGTGAAATTTGCCATTTTCGATGAAGATTTCATTTGCATCATTCCCAGCTGCAATTACCCCAGCAATAAATATCCCCTTCACATTCGTTTCCATTGTTTCCGGGTCAAATACAGGTCTCCCTGTTTCTTTCTCAATTCTAACACCCATGTTTTTTAAGAAATCATGGTCAGGGTGATATCCAGTCATCGCAAACACAAAATCATTTTCTATCTCATGAAGCTCACCATTTACTTCATATACAAGCGTAGCTTCTTTTATTTCAACCACATTTGCTTGAAATTCCATTTTTATTACTTCTCTTCGCACTAATGATTCAAACTCTGGTAATATCCAAGGCTTTATGCTTGAAGAATATTCACTACCTCTGTATAAAACGGTTACGTTTGCGCCAGCTTTCACAAGTTCAATTGCAGCATCCACACTTGAATTTTTCCCACCTATAACAGTTACATTATGATTGAAATAAGGATGTGCCTCTTTAAAATAATGCATTACCTTTTCCAACTCTTCACCTGGAACATTCATATAATTAGGATGGTCATAATATCCAGTCGCAACTACAATATAAGGAACTATATAATCTGCTTTTTTCGTATGAACAATAAACTCCATTCCTTCTGTTTTCTGAACCTCTAGTACCTCTTCGTATGCATTAATTCTCAGTTTTTTTCTTTTAACAACTTCTCGGTAATATACTAATGCCTGGTTACGATTGGGCTTATATTGTTCTGTTAAAAAAGCTACTTCTCCAATCTCCAGCTTCTCACTTGTACTGAAAAATGTCTGATGCGTCGGATAACCATGTATAGCATTTACGACATTTCCTTTTTCAATAATTAGTGGATTTATATTTATTTCCTTTAAAGCGATTGCCGCTGCCAGACCACATGGACCAGCACCAATTATAATTGCTTCTTCTCTTATCAAAATTGTTCACTCCTAACATTTTACAAAAAGGGCTAACCTCTAATGAAAGATTCTATTGATTTTAAATACACCTTATCCCAACAAACGAATCTTCAGTTATATAAAAAAGGGTTCCCCCAAAAAGGTCCAAAATAAAAAATCTCCTACCTATAAGGATAGGAGATTTTTGTAAATTCAGCAATAGCTTTGGGCAAATTTATATCCAACCACGGAATCTAGATGCTTCCGCCATTTTTCTAACTCCAACCATGTATGCCGCCAATCTCATATCTACACGACGTACTTCGGCAGTATCATAGATGTTTTTAAAGGATATGCTCATCACTTTTTCTAGCCTTTCTTCCACTTCTTCTTCTGTCCAGTAGTATCCTTGATTATTTTGAACCCATTCAAAATAAGAAACAGTTACTCCACCAGCTGAAGCTAAAACATCAGGAACTAATAAGATTCCTCTCTCTGTTAGAATACGGGTAGCTTCTAACGTAGTTGGTCCGTTCGCAGCCTCCACTACAATACTTGCTTTAATATTATGAGCATTTTGTTCTGTTATCTGGTTTTCAATAGCAGCAGGAACTAAAATATCACAATCTAATTCCAATAATTCTTTATTTGTAATTGTGTTATTAAATAAGTTAGTAACAGTGCCAAAACTATCTCTTCTATCTAATAAATAATCAATATCCAATCCTTCTGGATCATGCAAGGCTCCATATGCATCAGAAATACCAATTATCTTTGCCCCTGCGTCATGCATAAATTTAGCCAAAAAGCTACCTGCATTTCCAAATCCTTGAACGACAACTCGCGCTCCTTCAATAGAAATGCCTCTTCTTTTTGCAGCTTCACGTATACAAATTGTTACACCTTTTGCAGTAGCAGTTTCTCTTCCTTGTGACCCACCTAATACAAGTGGTTTACCTGTAATAAAGCCAGGTGAGTTAAATTCATCAATACGGCTATACTCGTCCATCATCCATGCCATAATCTGTGAATTAGTAAAAACATCTGGAGCAGGGATATCTTTAGTTGGACCAACAATTTGACTTATTGCACGTACATAGCCCCTGCTTAACCGTTCTAATTCTCTAAAGGACATATCTCGAGGATCACAGACTATTCCACCTTTTCCTCCACCATATGGAAGATCTACAATTCCACATTTCAAACTCATCCAAATAGATAGTGCTTTCACTTCTGTTTCAGTAACATTGGGATGAAAACGAATACCACCCTTTGTTGGTCCAACAGCATCGTTATGCTGAGCACGGTAGCCTGTGAAGATTTTTACAGTTCCATCATCCATTCTCACAGGGATTTTAACTGTCATCATTCGAATCGGCTCTTTTAATAATTCATAAACTTCATCTGAATACCCGAGTTTGTTTAAAGCTTTATGAATTACTGTTTGTGTTGACTTCAAAACATCGTGTTGCTCTTCTACATGATTCTTCTCATTTGATTTGTTGGCTACCATTAAGAAATCCTCCTAAAAAAACTACTTATTTTTACCTGTAGTTCTTCTTCATAAGAATAGTTATTTAGCTTCATTAATAGAATGGAAAACATATTTGTTGTCAAAACTTTATTTTTATTTATTAATTCAAAACATAGTATACACTTATACCTGCATGATGCAAGCATAATCAATGATACAATTGCCATCACACTACTATTTTAGGCAAAACGAGTGTAGCGCCCGCTTCCTGTTTTATCCTAATTAGGATTATTTTCTTTCCAAATAAATTCATTACTACTGTGGATAACTGTTTTTTATTCAACCTTCTACTAACAGTATATTCATTTAACGATTCTTTGTCCTACCTCACCCTCATTTAATTATCATTAATTATTACGATGGACTTAGCTTTCACTCGATTAAATTACTTGAGGCCAAACAAAAAAAGATAAATTTTCGGGAAGAATATCCCCATTTCATTTTAACACTTTCATCATGTTTTACCAATCATCAACTTATAAATTTTTATGTAGAATATTCCCTTTTTTTAAACACAACAAGATAGACGATTCCAAGTAATGCTAAAAGCGGCTTATCTCCAGTACCAGAGAATAACCTCAAAAAATGGAATCAATCTATCTTGTATATAGATATCAAAAATAATGTACTAATGTCTCAATTGCATTTTCTTTTTTTATCGTATTTCCATATTCTTCAATAATATATATACTCTTTAAACTCAAATCCCCAAACTCGCTTAAAATAGCAATAATTTGTTCTTCTTTATAAGTAGAAATATCGACAAAACATAAATAATACCTATCATTTAAATTATATAAAGAACCACCATTAAAATTATTCTGTACCAATTGCTTCGCGACATTTATGACGTCCTCTAAATCTGTGAATTCATATAATATATCCACTGTTTCCTCTACTGTTACTTGCATTTCTAAAAATCCTTCTGACAGGATTTCTTCTGCATCTTGGTCGCTTTCACTTATCGTTAAGATCATTACCATACCTTGAGCTTTCATTGAAAATATTTCAACAGCTACCGATCCATGTATCTCCATGTCAAACAAATCATTTGCTTCTTCAAGCATTTCATGAAAAAAATACTGCCATTTTATCGAGTCTTTCCATATATCTTCCTTTGTCAATCCACGTTCATACAAATCATCGGTGGTCAGATGGATTTTAATTCTATTGCTATTTAATCTCTCCAAACGCATGACTACGCCTCCTGCTCCTTGAAAAAACTCTTACTGCAGTTTATGAAAAGAAGGAGTAATCGGTGAGTATTATTACAAATTCGTTCCTAATACAAAAATAAAAAGCCAACTATTCATAACAATAATTGGCTTTCGACAGTCAAAAAAATTAATTTTCTGCATCACTTTTATGTTGTATTCTGATAATATGAGTTTCAGGCTTTGCACCTAATCTCAAAGGAATATTTGTTGTGCCATATCCATTACTAACAAATAAAGTAGTATTTCCAATAACCTTTGTTCCACCTAATTCATATGGACCGAAACCAAATAGCCTAATCTGACCGCCATGAGTGTGACCACTCAACACTAAGGAAATCTGATTTTCTGCTTCTAGTTTTTCCATTATTTTCGGATTATGACTAACTAATAATTTAAAATTAGTTTCCTCTGCGTATTCTAGCGCTTTTTCTAAATCATCATACTCTAATGAATAATCTTCAATGCCTATTAAAGACCAGCTCTCTCCATTTGGTGAAGGAAAATTAATTGCCTCATTATTCAATAGAACGATTCCCTCTTCTACTAACAAGGCTTCTAACACATCACGCTCTATTTCATAATCATTATTCCCCCAAACAAAATAAACAGGGCCAATTTGTTTTAACTTCCGAAGATTTTCTCGAGTTTTCTCTAATTTCACTCCCTTTTCTAAAAGGTCTCCCCCTATTATTACCATTTCTGCTACGTCCATAGCCTCTGTAAAAATGGAATCATCTATTGCTCTTCGATGTATATCTGAAATAAAAAAAAGCGTAATATCTTGCAGGGAGGAAGGAAAATTAGGAAAGTAGAATATTTCATATTTCACGTGATTTTCATTTGCAATATTTTTCATATGTAAAATCAATGCAATACTAAATAAAATAAGTAAAATAAAAACAGCAAAGAAAAAAACCATATAACCCTCCCAATTTTTCTTTTCAAAGGTGCTTCTTTTATTTTAATACACCTTCTCATGATTTTACCAATTTCAAGAATTTTTTTCTAATTCATTCTTTATAATGCCACTGATTAATTATATTCTCGAACCTTTCCTATATTATAAAAATATATTTCAGTCAAAGAATTATCTACTTCTAATAAAGAGCGGTGGTACTTCTTTAAAAGCAAGCATGTAAATAAATTTCTAGACATATGATGTAAAGTATACCATTAAAAAGGAGGAATCATTATGCCTTCATTCTACAAAGAATATCAACCCTATATTAGTCCCTTTGACCCTTGTCCACCGATAAAAACAAAAGTATATTCTACACCACCTAATTTATATCTAGGTTTTCAACCACCTCATCTTCCCCAGTTTAGTCCAATGGAAGCATTAAAAGCTGGTACCTTATGGAAAACCTTTTACGACCCTTACTACAGTCCATATGAAAAAAAGAGATAAGGGAGTGATACATCAATGAAGCAACTTCCACCCGAATACTATCAACTATTAGAACAGCTCCAAGCAATTGACTTCGTTCTCGTCGAACTTACCTTATATTTAGATACCCATCATCATGATCAAGATGCCATTAATCAATTTAACCATTATGTAAAAGAACGAGAAAAATTCAAAAAGTTATATGAAAGCAAATACGGTCCTTTATTGCAATATGGAAATAGCCCATCTGGTTCACCATGGGATTGGGATTCTGCCCCATGGCCTTGGCAAGTATAAAAGCAAGTTAAATTATCTAATTTGGCGATAAAGGAGAATGGAATCTTATGTGGTTATATGAAAAAAAATTACAATACCCTGTTAAAGTGAGTACCTGTAATCCAATGCTTGCAAAATTTTTAATTGAACAATATGGAGGTGCGGATGGAGAGCTTGCAGCAGCATTACGATACTTAAATCAAAGGTATTCAATACCTGATCGTGTAATTGGATTATTAACAGACATAGGAACAGAAGAGTTCGCCCATTTGGAAATGATTGCAACTATGATATATAAATTGACGAAAGATGCCACACCAGATCAATTAAAAGCTGCTGGTCTTGGTGATCACTATGTTAATCATGATCATGCTTTATTTTATCATGATGCTGCGGGCAATCCTTGGACCGCAACGTATATACAAGCAAAAGGGGATCCAATTGCGGATCTTTATGAGGATATTGCAGCAGAGGAAAAAGCTAGAGCAACTTACCAATGGATTATCAACATGAGTGATGACCCAGATTTAAATGATAGCCTACGTTTTCTAAGAGAGCGAGAGATTGTACATTCCCAACGATTTAGAGAGGCAGTCGAAATTATCAAAGAGGATCGACAGCAGCGAAAGATTTTTTAAACTATTTTTCCGTTATTAAACAAAAAGATACCTACATTTGGTATCTTTTTGTTTTTACATTGATTCCTTTTTATTAATAAGTATCCTTAATCCAACTATTTTTATTTTGCTTGATGGAATAAATTAATATCATAGGAATCCTTGATTTTATTATAAATTTCATGTCTGCTATTCCAAGTCTCACTATGCCCAAATAAATCCTTGCTTTTATCAATGAATTCACAGCGCAAATCATGAAATTCTTTTTCTGCTTTATCCCTTTTTTGTCTCATTAGATTCATATAACCAAATGCTCCAATTATAAATAAAAGGATATATAGATTCATACTTTCTTCTACATATACCGAAAACATGGCTGCAAACGAATGAGAATAAGGGATAGCAATATGTTTATACAGCCAAAGAAAATAACAAAAGGCTGAAAAGATGGTAAACCACATCATAATTAAATGTCGATTTTTTAACTTATCAAACTTTTGCTTTTTCTCGATTATTTTTAGCAAAACTTTTTTAGTTGTTCCATCTAACAAATAGTTTTCAGGGAAGATTGAGGGTTCCAAAATCACTTCCTCCTTTACATAGCGCATTTTATAAGTCTGTCATTTGCACCATAAAGCTTTTATGCAAAAACAACATATCTAATAATCTCGCTTTACTATACAATATGTAATTGGAGGACAAGTTAGAATCGTTTAATTATGGTTCTAGTACAATTTTTAAAGTTTGCCCCAATTGAACCTGATCTGTTGTCATATTATTCGCAGATTTAATTTTAGCTATCCCATCTCCGCTAGGAAAATATTTTAAAGCAATTCGATATAAAGTTTCTCCCTTTGCTACAGTGTGATACACTATCTTCTCATCAGGATTTATTTGTTGATTAACTTCAGCCTCTTCTTCTTTTGGTTCTTCTTTTGGTTCTTCTTTTTTCTGTACATTATTTGTTGGCTTCTCCGATTCAGACATTTCCTCTTTGGATTTATCCTCCTCTTCGTCTAAAGCTTTTTCCCTTACATTATCATCCGCTATAGTTTCTTCTTCCGTTGTGCTATTTTGTATTACGATTTCTTCTTGTTCTTCCTGATTAGCACGTTTGGATTCATTATATGATGCATTTTCTTTTTGAATATTAACATTCTCAAATAGTCCAGAAGTATTTTCTGTTGTTAAAAGATTCGAAAAATCTTTCCCATTTAATAAACTATTTATTAATAATAGCAAGACTGGTAGTAACACAAATAAAAACGCTAATAAACTAATAATCGGTACTTTTATCTTTTTATTTTTATTTTTATTTTTATGAACGGTGCTTCTTGAAGGTAATGAAGACTCAACTTGTTCCTCCTCTTTTTCCTCTTCCTTTATCACTTTCTTAAGTCGTTGTTTTTGTAATTCTGCTTGAACCCTATATGGATCCTCTTTTTTCATTAACATCCCATCCTTACAATTCCCCATTTAAATTTCCCAAGTAAAGGAGTATATCGCTCCATTAATCGTTCACTTTGATGTGCTAGTTTGCTTATGAAATAATTTGAACCGAATAATACAGCCGAGCAGGAAATCAATAAAAAAATGCATGATTACTGTAACCCAGAGATTTTCTGTTACTTCAAATAATACTCCTATAACAATACTTACTACTACAACATTAACAAATAAAATTGGATTAAATAAATAGCGATAATGTAAAATAGCAAAAAGCAGACAACTTAGAAGTAGCCCTAAATTGGTCTGGAGAACTCCTCTAAAAAGCATTTCTTCGCTAAATGCTACTATTAAAGCTATGAACGCAATATGAAAAGGATGTCTATTTTGAAAAATCCGCTTGTTCACGCCTCCATCATCATGGTAATGAGTAGAATAACGATTCATCAGCCAAATATCCATTATTACTACGGTTATCCCTGCTATAATACCAATTATAAAATCCGACAAATCATACTTAAATAACTTTGTTATCGGAGGATTCGATTGAAAAATGATTAAATGTAAAGTGAACGCTACAATTAATAGGATAATTTGCGTGATATATACATTTTTTAATAGCTCGCGGTCTGTTAATTGGTTGATTAACTCCGTATATTTTGCTTTATTCATCCACATTGCCTACTTTTATATATTTAAAATAGAAGCTAACTGTTCTTTCCAATCAACTAGTACTTTATTCTGCTTATTATTCCTATTATGAAAGAAAATGGATAACTCTAATCCGCATCTGTCACAACATTTTTTGTGATTTCGAGTTTCAAACTTTTCTCCGAAATATTCCAATATATACTGTCTTCGGCAGCTTTCAGACTGTAACCAGGCAATTAACTCTTGTATCTTTAGTTTTTTACCGTTTACTCGCTCATGCCGAAATTTACTATATAATGCAAGAGAGCGCAATAACTCTTCCATTGATTTATTTTGTGGCTCAATATATGACTCTAAAACTCGCCATTGTGTTTCTGTAAAAAACATTTCTAACTGGCAACTTTCTTTTTTCAACCAATCGTCATATGTTGGGTATTTACTTAAGCGTACTTTCCATTTATTAATTTGCAATTCATCTGGAAGCTCTGTTTCGATTAACTGATAAGCAATCCATTCATCTCCTGGTGTGTATAGAACAATGGAAACACTCTGTTTTCCATCTCTGCCCGCTCTTCCAATTTCCTGAAGATAAGATTCTAATTGCGTTGGCAAATGATAATGGATAATGAAGCGGATATCTTCCTTGTTAATCCCCATCCCAAATGCACTTGTAGCACAAATAACATCTAACTGTCCAGTTTGAAATTGTTGTTGTACAAGAATTCGATCTTCTTGTGACATTCCTCCATGATAGGCCATTATTCGTTTAGAAGCTCTTTCTTTTAAGAAAGCAGCAGTCTGTTCAGCCAACTTTTTACTGGAGAAATACACAATTCCTTGCCCATTTAACACTTGGATATATTCGAGAAGTTTCTCCATTTTTTCTTGAGTATGGGCTAATTCTTCAATATTTATCCCAATATTGGATCGATCAACAGAATAAATAATTTCCTCTACTTCTTCTAAATTTAACGACCTATTTATATCTTTTCGAATTTCTTCTGTAGCTGTTGCTGTTAAAGCTAAAGTTAAAGGGTTATTCAATTTCTGTCGAATTTCCCCTAATTTTTGATAATCCGGTCGAAAATCATATCCCCATTGCGAAATACAATGTGCTTCATCGATAACAAATAAGCAAATCTTCATTTTTTGAAAAATTGCAAGAACATGTGGCATTGAAATCATTTCTGGGGAAATAAATATATATTTATATTGGTTAATTTGCTTCAATACTCGATTTTTTTCTGTTGGTGTAAGAAAGGAATTTAAAGCAACTACTCTTTTTTCCCCTTTCATCTTCATTTGTTCTACTTGATCTTGCATTAAAGATAAAAGTGGAGAAATTATGATTACCGTTCCTTCTAAGAGTCTTCCAGCTAACTGGTAGCATAATGACTTCCCTGTTCCAGTTGGCAGCATCGCAAGTGTATGTTTATGATTAAGAATCGAAGCAATTGTTTCTTTCTGACCGCCCCGAAAATGAGTTAATTGAAAGTACTCTTTTAGTTTTTCTTCTAATTTCATGATGACTCACCATACCTTGCCATTACCACACGTATCTCAAAATAAGAGACATCCACTAATTGTTCCTTGATTACTTTTAAAGATTTAGAGGATAATTGCTCGATGGTATTTTTAATTCGTATTATCTTTTCCTTGCTAACTAGACTATGGACTGGAAACTCTGGGACATTTAATAGTATTTCAATAATATGATCCTCAATTGTACTTTGCTTTAGATTTCTTAGATGAACAATTTCCTCGATGTTATAACCTTTTTGTATAAGCGTGTATGTTTTTGCAGTTGAAGCTGTAAGTGTAATGTTTCTCTTACTCCCCTGTATCATATGACATAATAGTGGATATTCCTTCTCATTAGAGATGATTGTATCTATCATATAATGAAGAATACTAATAAATGATAACTGATATCTGGCCGGATCTATTTTCAATTCTAAAGCAGCTTGATCTGCAGTAAGACCTATTTCTCGGATGCCAGTTAATCTATGCGTTAAGATTACTGGATCTATTTCTATCCCATCAAGACATTTTACTATATCTTTATAGAGATATTTATGAATTTCGCTTCTTTCCACAGATATTGAATGCAAAGTATCCTTCAACCATAATTGTGTTACAGGATTCCTTTGAACGGGAATATAGCGAATGCTGTTTTCTGACAAATGCGAAGCAACTTGTACAAGTAAAGACATTCTTTGCCAAAACGGTTCTGTTACTGCATGAAATCTCCAACCGTTCAAATAATTTGGAAGAGGATTCATCTTTAACAAATTCTCCAACTCCAACTTTCTAGCATCATTAATAATATAGTGGTTATCTCCTACCTTTACGATCCATTTTTCCTTATATAATGTATATATAACATCATCTAATTGCTCTCTGGTTAATGTGGGAAAGGATTGAAATAAGGAGGTTAACTGAAAAATATGAATATCTTGGATTGTTTGTGATGATTTTTTCCCATTCAAAATATGAAGAATAGAGTAAACGGTCCTTTCCCCATTCATTTTATATAAACAGTTTAGAATAATTATTTTCATAAAGGACATACATTCATCTTCCTCTTATGTTTGACAAATTTTGTTGAAATTTGTTTGTAATATTTCTTTTATTTTACCATGAATTCTATTATTTGGTGAACTTTGATATCACAACCTCATTAGTTTTTTTCAATAGCGAAACTCTTTTTCTTAATGAAATCAATTAAGTTTTTGACTATTTTAAGAAAAGTTATTCTTACTTTCTACTTTTTATCTGTCTTTTTTATTGAAAAGTTAAAGATTCAGTCTTACAATAAGATAATAGTAAGGAGTATGCCAGTCATGTATATACTCCGTATGAATAACACTGGAGGTTTTTTTACTCATGACAAAATATACAATTGTTGATAAAGACACATGTATTGCATGTGGAGCTTGCGGAGCAGCGGCACCTGATATTTATGATTATGATGACGAAGGTATTGCTTTCGTTATGCTAGATGATAATCAAGGAACAGTTGAAGTACCTGAAGTATTATTAGATGATATGCTAGATGCTTTTGAAGGTTGTCCGACTGATTCGATTAAAGTAGCAGACGAATCCTTTGATGGAGATCCTCTAAAATTCGAATAGTTTTCTTTATCATACACCGAACAGAAAGGAATAATGTATCCTTTCTGTTCTTTATTTGCGTTAATTTATAATTTGTAGCATATAAAAAAGCAGTTCATGAATGTGAACTGCTTTTTATATTTATTTTTATTAAACGTTTCTAGTTGGGATTTGTTTATTAATCCACACACCCATTTTCGAGAATACTAACGCAAAGATTATCGAAATAATTATTCCTTTTAACAGATTAAATGGAATAATCGCTGAAAGAATCGTTTGTTTTAATATAGTAGTGTCATTCGGTATTTTCATTAATGCATTATAGAATGGTAACATGATAAAGTAATTAAACAGACTTAATAAAGTAGTCATGATTAAAATACTTAAAGTTAAACCGATAGCCATTCCTTTTTTAGATTTTATTTTATTGTAAATAAAATAAGTTGGTAAGATGAACGAGATTCCTGCGAGAAAGTTTGCAAAATGTCCAACTGGAACACCTGTTTCACTTCCTGTTATTAAATAATCCAATATATTTTTTATTAACTCAACTAATATTCCCGCTCCTGGACCTAAAATAAGTGCGGCTACTAATGCAGGAATATCACTAAAATCAACCTTTAAGTAGCTTGGAAATGGTGGAATTGGGAATTTAAGCATCATTAGCACATACGCTAAACTACTCATCATTCCAATTAAAACATACTTTCTTACATTCATTTTTTTCTTCATTTTTTTCTCTCCTTCTTTTTAGGATCCATCTACCTAAGAAGAAAGATTCAGCAATTTATTAAGAATGTGGCAAATAAAAACCCTCAAGCTATATAGACTTGAGGGAGAAATTTTAAAGGCTGCATGCTTAATAAACGTTCTAAAAAGATAATTTTGAACGATTGCAGAACCTCCATCTTCTCCCATCCAGACTTTACTGTCGGTTTTGGAATTTCACCAAATCAACCTACCGAAGTAGGGTCACGGACTTTGAGTACAAGACTCATCACCGTCGGTCGGGAATTTCACCCTGCCCCGAAGATAGACCAATATTAATTTATTGTTTTACAATTGTTATTATACATTAAACAATCAATATTTGTGAAGAAGTTTGCTTATAATTTCAAACTTTGTTCACATATTCACATTCGTATCTTCCATTCATTCAAAAAGAGTTCACAACATACTATAATAACCATCCATGCTGAATAGTATGTTGTGAACTCTTTTCGCACTAATTCTTTTTTATAATTTGACAAGATTTGGAGACATTCCTTATTATGTAATCGTCTTTAAGTATAATCCTCTCTTTTCTCCTCCATAAGATACTTACTACTTTTTAAATAGATACTCGCTTTCTTGTATGGAATTGTTGAATATTCGGATTCATCTTCCTCCAGATTTATCTCCATTTCTTTCATACTTCTCTTTATGTACTCTTCTTCTAACTTTTTTTCTTCCTCTTGAAATGAATCTAATTTAGGAGAGTGAATAGGTTCTACTGTTGGTTTACTTGTTACTTCCTCTGTTTCTTCTTGCACCGTAATTTTTACTGCCTGACCGACTTGTACATTTCCTAAAACCAAAATTGGATTTATTGCATTTTCTTTTGTAACTGTCCATTCTTTATTATGTATTTCAAAATGCAAATGAACACCGGATGAGTGCCCTGTATTTCCCATTCCCCCTATTAATTCACCCTTTTTCACTAACTGATCTTCATTTACAAACCGCTTACTTAAATGAGCATACACAGTTTCTAGATCATTCTCATGCTTAACAAAAATGACATTTCCATAGGATTGAGAGTAATAAGACTTTGTTACAACCCCTTCATCCACGACATACACATGGTCTCCTAAATTACCTGCAATATCTATTCCTTTATGTGTACCATTCCTAGTATTAAAGGTATCTGTAATGATTCCTTCACTCGGCCAAGTCCACGTCTTCGTTCGTTCAGATAGGGAGAGTGTTTCTGCTTGTGAATGTTTGCCCCCTAAGAACAATAAGCTTATAAATAAAAGCATAATAGCCGCTATAAGTATTCTCCTAATATAGTCTCCCATTTAGTTTCCTCCTGTTCCATTAGTATCATAAAAATGTTAATTTTTGAATATTTAATTCCATTATGTATAGATTATTATTCCATTATTAATTAACTGACCCTTCTACCATCTTCTCTTTCAACTTATGAGTACATGTTCATTGTTAGAACTATAGAATACCAAGGCAAAAAAATGTGATATTTTTTACACATATAGAAAATCTGATGTTGTTTCAAAAAAGAAACAAAAATTATTTTATACATCTATTCTTTTTTTATCCATTTTATTTCTGATTTATCAATATCTCATAAAAAATCACAGGTGAATTTCCCCATTTATATAGCGTATAATTAGCAAAAATAAACACCATAAAAAGGAAGTGTCCTATATTATTAGACACTTCCTTTTGTATTATTCTTTTATATCCACTCTATTGGCAGCAACTGGAACAACGAGTTCTTTTGTTAGTAGAAAATCTCCTACTTCTTTCACCTTTGTATTTTCAAACTTTACTGTAGAATATTTAAACTCTTTTGCTGTTAATAGTATCGACTCAATAGCATATAACGTCTTTTGATCCTCTTCCATCTTACTATCATTTGAGAGATAGACAATTAATTGTCGCTTGTTTTCATCCTTTGAAACCTTATCAATATCGATAGTATCAGGGATTGATGCCATTAATCCATGGGTTTCAATATTATCTTCCATTGCATCAAAGGCATTTTCTATAGAGTCATAAGGCTCTTCCCAAGGTACATATAATGGTCTTTCCTTTGATTCACCATCTTGCAAAAGAAAGTAAGCTCTATTTTCTAGCGGTCTATAATCAATGGTCGTTTCTGTTCGATTCCCTAGTTCTGCTCCTAACTTATCATTCGTATAAAACTCCATTTTCTTTGCACCAATTGATTGCAATTGTTGCTGAATCATTGTATTAAAAAATTCTTCAGAATGAGATCCAAAGTTTGTAAATTCACGTTTAACATCTACCTCAATATTATTATCCTTTAAAGTGTAAGTGAAAATCTCAGGACTAATAGGAAAATAATCACTTAAATGATCATTAATACCAATTACTTTTTTTACATTTTGTACATATAGATCAAACCGAGACAAATGATCCGGGTTTTCAACCAATATACTTATAGGAACAATTACTTGAACATTTACATCGGGAATCGGATAAGTTAAAACCTCTTGATTCCCTACATCTTCCTGATAGATAGCTATTGGTGTAAGTGAGTTTGCTGACATATCTTTTTGTTCTTCTGCTATATCCAGATTTTGTATTTCATTTTTTTCAGCCTCATCCGATATTTTTGCTTTCATTATAGAAGAATTTTCAGCAACCTTCCTTTCACTCTTAAACGATACATTACTATCAAAGAAACTTTGACTAATAATAAATAGTAGCATTATTGTACATGCGGTAGCTAATATTGGCATGATTCTTCTCATTTTGCGCACGGGTTTCTTTTTTAATTGGATAGTATGATAAATAGATTCCGGGCTTCGCTCATCTTTGATAGATGGTAATTGCTTTAATACATGTTTTATTTTTTCCTCATTCCACTTCTGTTTCCCCATATGGATCCTCCTTTCCGCCATATTCTTCTAAAAAGATTCGCAATGCCTTCAATGCACGATGCTGTGTTGTTTTCACTTTGCTTTCTGTCCATCCTAATGCATTAGCTGTTTCAGAAATGGAAAGTTCTTGAATATACCGAAATACAATAACCATTCGTTGGTCTACTGTACAATATTGTAAGGCACTATAGACACCTTTCACTTCTTCTGAATGCAGTGCAATTTCTTCTGGAAGAAATCCATCTGCTTTTATTTGTTGTTTCGACCAGTCAAACTTATCCATAATACGTTCTTTCCAATTTTTTTGTTTGCGAAAATGGTCTATTGCCACATTTCTAGCAATACTAAACAACCAAGTTTTTTCCGTACTCTTCCCCTCAAAACGATGATATGATTTAAGAACACGAATATATACTTCTTGTACTAAATCTTCTGCCGTTTCCTTGTGATTGACCATGTAAAATAAAAATTGAAAAACGTCATGATGATACTTAGTATAAATTTCATCAAAAACGGAGTTCATCTTTTCTCCTCCCCCGTTCAATATATTAGTCGTAATTTTACTTAATTAGTTTCAGTATTTTTATCAATTAATCTAATTTCTTGAACTCTTTGGTAATAAACATAAGAAAAGGGAGTCAGGGAAAGGTTGACCTCACAAGTTATACCTGCATGCAGTAAGATTACTACATAAACAATGGAAAAATAGCTTGTAGGGTCAAAACTTTCTATGACACCCCATATGTTCTATTATGTTAAATTGTTTCTCGTGAATCAAGAAGAATCGGCACTTTCTCTAATTTTCTTCTTTATTTCGAGGTAAAAAGATAAAAAATGTGGTTCCTCGACCATATTTACTATATACAGAAATGTCGCCACCATGGGCATCAATTATATTTTTGACAATAGCTAATCCTAAGCCTGTCCCTGCATTTCCTCTAGTTCTCGCTTTATCCGCTTTATAAAAACGCTCAAAAACATAAGGTAAATCTTCTTCAGGGATACCAGCTCCCGTATCCTCTACCTCTATATACACACCATAATCATCAGAACGACTTCGTAAAGAAACATTGCCACCACTTGGCGTATGTCGCATACTATTGTCCATTATATTGGTTAAAACTTGCTCGATACGATCTGGATCTAGCTCATATTCCCCTATATCTTCTGAAATGGAGATAGTAAACAATATTTCTTTCTCTTTTGCTATCGCCTTAAACTTTCTTGCAACACGATTAAAAAATGTATATAAATCCATTGGTTCTTTTCTTAACTCTAGATAACCTGTTTCCATTCGAGCTAAATCTAAAAATTCATTGACTAAACGACCCATTCTTAATGACTCATCGTAGATTATCCGAGCCATTTCCCTCTTCTCTTCCTCTGATTCAGCAATATTATCCACAATCGCCTCACTGTATCCTTGCAACATACTAATAGGTGTTCTTAGTTCATGAGAAATATTCGCAATAAAATCAATCCGAAGCTTATCTAATTTCCGTTCCTCTGTCATATCACGAATAACAACGATTGCTCCCCTAATATCCTTCTTATTATAAAGGGGACTAACAATCATTACCCAGTTTCTTCCTTGTAGAGTAATTTCATCTATCTGTTCATTACCAGTATGGACGGCAAGCTGAAATAATTTCCGCAATTCATCTGGAATTTGTCCTTGCATATCACTGAATTCGCCTTTTTGATAATACCAATGTTGTAAAAATTTTTCGGCAGGTGGATTGGTAAGTAGTAAACTTCCATTTCGATTAAGAGTTAGCACACCATCTGCCATTCCGCTTAAAATATTGTCCAGCTGCTCCTTCTCTTGGCTCAATGCGTTCATATTAAAATGTAACCTTCTTGCCATTTCATTGAACGCCATCGAAAGTTCACCAATTTCATCTTGTGCCATTATCGGTACTTTTGTCGCAAAATTTCCTTGAGCCATTTCAAAGGCAGCTTCTCTCATCTTTCTTAAAGGAGCCGTAATTCTAGTTAATAAAAAAAAGGCAAAAATCGTCGTTAAAATAATGGCAATAGCAGCAGCTAATACAATAAATTTTGCTGTAGATAGCTTCGATTCATTCATCGATTGTAAAGACTGATAAATAAAAACAGCTCCATCATTCCCATTTATGTGAAGTGGAGACCCTACGATTGCAACTTGCTCAGGTACCTTCTCGTTATTCATCCATTTCGTCATTACAACAGCTGATTTATTACTCGTTATTACGTTTTTTAATTCTTCATTTTCTTCAAGAAAAGCATAGGAAATCTCTTGCATTCGAGTCTCTGGATAATAATAGATTTGATCTGGAGAAGAAATAATTATTGCTCCAGTTGAATGGTCAAGAAGCTCCCCTACAATTTCCAATCCAGTTTGATTATTATGTTCTTTCATTATTTCCGATATTTTTGTTGCCGTATTCGTTAATTCATTTTCCGTTTGTTCAGTATAATATTGCTCAAAATACTCCAATAGCATAATCGTAAGAATCGTTAACACAACGGAAACTAGTAATAAAAAGGTAATCCAAAGCTTAAATACTACGCTTCGCCAAAACTTCATCCATTGTTAACCTCAAACTTATAGCCTACTCCCCAAACAGTTACAATCATACTAGCTGCCTCTTCTGAAACGCGATTTAGCTTTTCTCTTAATCGCTTAACATGTGTATCCACTGTTCTTAAATCACCAAAAAATTCGTAATGCCATACTTCTTTTAATAGTAATTCTCGATCAAATACTTTATCTGGAGATTTAGCTAGAAAAAATAATAATTCATATTCCTTTGGAGTTAAGCTTACTTCTTTACCACTAGCCAATACACGATGTGCGTCATGATCAATTGTTAATGCTGGAAATATAATAACATCCTTTGAGGTACTATCACTTTGTTCAAATGTAGTAGTCGTTGACCGTCGCAATAAAGCCTTTACTCTTAATACTACTTCTCTAGGGCTAAAAGGCTTTACAATATAATCATCTGTTCCAACTTCAAATCCTTGAACTCTATTTACTTCTTCACCTTTAGCTGTAAGCATGATGACAGGAGTCGTTTTTTTCTCTCTTAACTCCTTACATACTTCCATCCCATCTTTTCCAGGCATCATCAAATCGAGTAAGATAACATCATAATCTGTGTTTAATGCTTTAGTAAGAGCGCTCACACCGTCTTCCGCTTCCTCCACAATAAACTCTTCTCTTTCTAAATACATTTTTAAAAGACGTCTGATTCTTTCTTCGTCATCTACCACTAGAATTTTAATTTCCTTCTCCATCGTTCATACCTCCTAACAAAATACACAAATCAATTTTTACCTTCGATGTTCCGCATGTTGCTGTATAAATAAATTCAATGAAAATATCTATTGCCTATTTATCTTATGGACTATTATTTATACTGCAGTTTTCCAGTAACATATAATTTATTTAGGTAATTTCTCATATTTGACACTTTTATTATAGCATTATTAGCATGTTGATATTGTTATCTTCCATTGCTATATGTGACACTTTTATGAACTTTTTTGAAGTTTTTGGTGTTATCAAAACATACAAATGGTGCATTCTATTGGTCCAGAGAATAGAATCTGTAGATAAAACACGGTTAATAAACGCTCCTACCGACAACAGAAAATATTACACAATCAGATTCCAATTTACCCTTTCTTCTTTTGGGCTTCTGCTCTCAATAACTTCACTTCATGTGCCGTAAGTTCACGAGCATCTCCAGGCTGTAAGCCGTTTAAATTTAAGAAAGAATATCTTTCTCGCTTTAATTTCATTACCGGTGTTCCAATTGCCTCAAACATTCTTCTTACTTGGCGGTTTCTTCCTTCGTGAATTTTCAACTCAATAATACTTGTTCCTTTTTTCTTATCGACAGAAAGGATTTTCACTTTTGCAGGAGCAGTTTTTCCATCCTCAAGCATAATTCCTCTTTCCAATTGCTTTACTTTTTCTCGAGCTGGTATACCTTTAACTTTGGCAACGTAAACTTTCTCAATTTCTCCTTTTGGATGCATCATAAGATTTGCAAATTCTCCATCGTTCGTTAAAAGAATAATGCCTGAAGTATCATAGTCCAGACGTCCAATTGGATAAATTCTTGCTTCAATTTCAGAAAAATAATCGGTTACGACTTTTCTTCCTTTATCATCATTAACACTTGAGATTACGCCTCTTGGTTTATAAAGAATAAAATAAACCGGTTCTTCTCTTTCTATTGGGACTCCACTTACTTCGATTTTATCGTTAGAACCTACTTTTACACCTAATTCTTTCACTGTTTTTCCATTAACTTTTACTTTTCCTTCCAGGATTAATTCCTCTGCTTTTCTTCTTGATGCAATCCCTGCATGTGCGATTACTTTTTGTAGTCTTTCCATCTATATCACCTCATCCAATTTCTCAACAGTAAAAAATGATTGATCGTTTTTTTAAAAGTATTTCTAAATGTTTTATCCTATTTTATTAGTGTCAATTTATTAGAAAACAGACTAAATCAAAACGCTTGATCGTTCTTTTTTTGCCATTCCTATGAATTATGACATAAATTGATGAAATTTCAAAGAAATCTTTGAAATTCGGGCTGTTATCATTAATTAAAAGTATTTTTTAAAACTCTCTTAAAGAGATTTCGCCAAGCTTAAAAAAACAAAAAAATGCCTTAAGACAAAGTTGCAATACAACTTCATCTAAGACATTATTATTATTTCCCAAACATCAACGTTACAACTACAATGGCAGCGATAAATCCAATAAGATCTGCTAATAATCCAACTTTTAAGGCGTCACCCATTTTCTTTATCCCTACAGCTCCAAAGTAAACGGTTAATACATAGAGGGTTGTATCCGTGCTTCCTTGTATAACAGAAGCAAGCCTTCCGATAAATGAATCTGGTCCGTAAGTAGCAATTAAATCACTCGTCATTCCTAATGCAGCATTTCCCGATATCGGTCTAATAATCGCCAGAGGAGCTACTTCAGAAGGAACTCCAATAAGGTCTAAGAGAGGCTTAAGAAAGCTCATAAAATATTCTAATGCTCCAGATGCTCGGAAAATAGAAATGGAAACGAGCATGCCTACTAAATAGGGAATAATAGAGAAAGCAATCTGAATTCCTTCTTTTCCACCTTCAACGAAACTTTCATATGTTGGTACTTTTTTAAATGTTCCGTACAGTAAAATAAACCCTATTAGGGAAGGAATCATCCACAATGAAACTAAAGATATTATCTCCATCACCCATCACCCTTTTCTCATTCTCTTATGGTAAAAATAGCGATCAATCAAAATCCCACCTATACAAGAGAAAATGGTTGCAATTATGGTTGGTCCTACTATATCTGTCGGTGACGCAGAATGGTAATTCATTCTGATTGCAATTACCGTTGTCGGAATTAAGGTAATACATGATGTGTTTAGGGCAAGAAAGGTAATCATACTGCTGCTTGCTGTATTCTTGCCCCCATTTAATCTTTTCAATTCTTCCATTGCTTTAATCCCTAGCGGTGTTGCCGCATTCCCTAATCCAAAAATATTAGCAATCATATTTGATAATATATACCCCATTGCAGGATGATTCTTCGGAACCTCTGGAAAAAGCTTTGCTACTATTGGTCTAAATAGGTTGGTAAGTTTTTGGAGTAACCCTGCCTGCTCCGCTATTTTCATCATCCCAAGCCAGAAAACAAGTACACTAATCAGTCCAATACATATTGTTACTGCTTCCTTAGCACCAGAAAAAATCGCCTTATTCACTTCATCCATTGTTCCATTAATAGCAGCAAAAACAATGCCAATAATGGCAAGGGCTGCCCAAATATAATTAACCATCCTTGCCAACCCCAGTCATTGCCATAAACATATTCTTAAAATAATCTAAAAAGCTTTTTGATTCTTTTTTCTTATCATGTTTAAAATGAATCGGGACACTATCAACGAGCTTATCATCTAAATATATTTTTGCTTCACCAACTATTTCAGGTACGACCTCTTGATTTCTTTGCCAATCTTTCTTAACCTTTGTCAATTTATACTCTACCTTAAATAAATCTTCCTCTTTCTTTGTAACAGGGAAATCAACAGTTGATTTTAAATAAACTTTATTTTTATAAAACTTATCTTTAACTGTTTTTATTTTCCCTTCCTCTACTACTTGTACCATCTTATATTGTTTAAATGCCGTTTCAAACATATTGATATGATCGTCCCAGTCATCAGGATCATTTAAAGTTACAGCTATATAGGACACACCATCCTTTTCAGCCGTACTTACTAGCGTTCTTTTTGCTCTCTTCGTGTAACCTGTTTTCCCACCGGTCGAATATTCATATAGACTCGTTAAAAGTTTATTTTTATTTTTCCAGACCCGATCCCATTTATTGTTGGAGCTTTCAGAACGATAGCTTTCTGTCCCAGCAATTTTTTTGTATGTATCATTCTTCATTGCATAACGGGTAAGTAAAGCCATATCATAGGCAGTTGAAAAATGATCTTCATGATCATCAAGTCCATGTGGGTTAGCAAAATGAGTATTTTTCATTCCAATTTCTTCTGCCTTTTGATTCATTAAATAAACAAAGCCATCTAAACTCCCACCAACTGTTTCAGCAATAGCAACTGCCGCATCATTTCCAGAACGAAGCATTAATCCATATACAAGATCTTCTAATTTAATTTTTTCTCCTTCTTGTAAGTAGATAGACGATCCTTCTGCTCTAATGGCATTATTACTAACAGTCACGGTTTCATCTAATTTTCCAGACTCAATAGCAAGGATTGCCGTCATTATTTTTGTTATACTAGCAATTCTTCTTTGTGTATGTGCATCCTTTTCAAAAATAACTCGTCCAGAATCTTGTTCCATTAAAATAGCACTTTGCGCACTAACGTACATTTGGGCGCTGCTATTTTGTGGAATAGCAAGGAACAGAATGGAGGTAATGATAGTAAGAATAATAAATTTACGTGATTTCATTTAACACAACCTCGTCTCCTTTTATGGTTTGTACAAGTTTATGAAAAAAAAGACAGGCATATGACTAATAAATTTATGCTTTATTAGCAAATAAAAAAAATGTAGCCCAGATTAATGAGCTACATACTGAAGACGGATTTTATTTTTTCTTTAACATTAGCTTTTATAACACATTCGTATTTACTGACTTTTCCCGTTAATAAGGTCTCCATTTTAATTCACTAGCCTTTAAAAATCTACTTTCAACATCCTTCCAATTAACAATATTCCACCAATTTTCTATATATTGTCCTTTATTGTTTTTATACTGCAAATAGTAAGCATGTTCCCAAACATCAAGTACTAACAACGGAATAGTATCCCATTGTGTTAAGAGCATATGACGTTCCGATTGAAGAACTTCTAAATGCCTAGCTCTTGGAGACCAAACTAGAAGTGCCCAGCCAACCCCCTCTACCGCTTTTGCTGCTTCTGAGAAATGTTGCTTAAAAGCTTTGAAACTACCGAAATAATTCTTAATCTCCTCCATTAATGCCCCTTTAGGCTCCCCTCCACCATTTGGGCTCATATTATTCCAGAAAATTGTATGAAGATAATGTCCCGAACCATGAAAAGCAAGTTCCCTCGACCAATGTTTAACAAGGGAAAAGTCATTATTCTTTCTTGCTGCTTTTAGTTTTTCTTCCGCCTTGTTTAACCCATCTACATAGGCTTGATGATGCTTCTGATGATGTAGCTCCATTATTTCTTTTGTGATATAAGGCTCTAGAGCATTATATCCATAAGGTAATTTGGGCAATTGATGATTTCCAGCGGCAACGCTTGGCACTTTCATAAATATTGTTCCCAGCTGCTGTCTTTGCGCAAAGTAACTTTCCATCTGATCATGAAGATCCTCTGCCTCATGCTGAATTCTAATTAATTCTTCCGTTTCGATTGGTCGTCGTTGAACTCCTTCCATTAACTGCGAAAATTTATCAAGCCTTTTCCAAATACTTTCTTCCTTTTGGACTTCTTCTGCTTCTAATAAGCTTTTTAATTGCTGGTTCCAAATTAAAACATTTCTAACATATTCATTGTAACTACTCATCTATATGTCAACTCCATTCCCTCCATAATCGTTCTTATAAAAGGTATGACAAAAGGATGAGCATCATGTCTTTAAAATAGTGTCCATATGGAACTTGATTAACAAAAAAAGGATTGAAAAAATTAAACTAAAAAGGTATCTAAGCTAATGCCTAGATACCCGTTCTTAGTCTTCTATTTGCTGAAAAGATTCAAAAAATAAATCTGCTTCTTCTTGATTGAATTCTTCTTCTTTCTCTGTCAGCGGAGGCAATTCCCCCAAATTCTTTAATCCAAAGTGATCTAGAAATTCCTTTGTTGTTCCATAAAGAATCGCTCTACCTGCCCCTTCTGCTCTACCAACTTCTTTAATTAGCGCTTTAGCTGAAAGCGTATGAAGAGGTCTTTCTGTTTTTACTCCTCTAATTTCCTCAATTTCTGCACGTGTAATCGGCTGTTTATATGCAATAATAGCCAACGTTTCTAAAGCAGCCTGCGATAGAGTAGAAGCATGAGGAGACTCCACTAATTTTTTTAGATACTCTGAATGCTCTTTCTTCGTGCCGAATTGATAGGTACCTGCTATTTCAATAATGGATATTCCTCTTGTTTTATCTTTACGATAATTTTTTACTAGCTCATCTACTAATTGCTCTACCTCTAATTGCTCCATATCTAGGACATGCATTAATTGCTTGATAGTTAACCCTTCATCCCCTGCTGCAAATAAAAGACTCTCCACTATCGCTTTCCAATCATTCACTTTCAATCTTTTATTCAACTTCCTTTCCCATAACAAAAATATCTGCGAAGTTTCCTTCCTGTTCCACAAATATTTGTCGACGCTTTAAAAGTTCTAGTATTGCCAAAAAAGTCACAACGATATGTGATTTAGTCGCAACTGGAAAAAGTTCATCAAATGATGTTCTGCCTTTTCTATTCCGTAAAAATCCGACTATTTCTTCCATTCGATTTTCAATTGGGATTTCTTGCCTCGTAATTTTTGTTGCAAGTGGCGCCTGTAATTTCTTTCGTTTAAGCAATTTTTGAAAGGCAGCCAGCATATCATATAAAGATACATCTAACTCTTGTTTTGCGTTATCTTCTTTATTTAAACTAAAATCCGATAAATCACTTGGAGGTTTCGTAAAAATTAGCCCTCTTTCTAATTCCATCTCTTTTAAATCGTCTGCTGCCTCTTTAAATTTACGATATTCTACTAACCTTTCAATTAGTTCTTCTCGTGAATCTTCTTCCGGCTCATAGATTAAATCGTCGTCAAGCAAATCTTCCTCATGCTTTGGGAGGAGCATTTTACTTTTAATCGCTAAAAGAGTTGCTGCCATTACCAAAAACTCACTTGCCACATCCAATTGTAGCACTTGCATTGCGTGAACATATTCTAAATATTGTTCTGTAATTTCTGTTACGTTAATATCATAAATATCAATTTCTAATTTATTGATTAAATGAAGAAGCAAATCTAACGGTCCTTCAAAACTATCAATTTTCACATTATATTGCATATTCTCACCAAAATCCTAATAGATTACCCTTAACTTAATAATGATAGTATTAGTATAGAAAAAACACAATAGTTATCCAACAGAAAAATCATCCAATTCTCTATTTTAAGGCTAATAATTTCATTTTTTATTATTTATCGATATAATAACAACCATATATATGGTCGTAAATATTGAAACCAAACTATCTTTTATTATTATAAGGAGACGATTATGTACCCAAAGGAATATATACAATTTCTCGTTCATTTTCATGGAGATCAAGATTTTTTCGAATGTCATGAAATATTAGAGGAATATTGGAAAAAGGTTGATAATCAGAATAAGGAGTCCCTCTGGGTTGCATTCATTCTGATGGCAGTTTCTGCCTACCATCACCGCAGAGAAAATTATAAGGGAGCGGAAAAAACAATAAAAAAAAGCAGAGCGCTTTTTGAAAAATTCAAAGAAGACATAGGTAAACTTGGTCTTGATGGAACTAGGTTAATCACTTTATTACAGAAACAAAATTATTTTATCGAACAAAAACAAATCTTTCATCCGTATCACTTACCGATTTCTGATTTAAGCCTAGAAAATCACTGTATAGAATTAGCACATTCGATGGGCATGAGCTGGAAAAATAGCGAAATTATTTCTCCTAACATAATTCATCGTCATTTGACTCGAGATAGAAGCTCGGTAATTCAGGAACGTGAAAAAGCAATTCAGAAGAGACAAAAATCTTAACCTCAAGCCAAGAATAATAAAAGAGACCCTCTCATGTGGAAAGACCTTTCATGGTTTTCCCATATAGGAGCAGTCTCTTTTTTCTATTTATCTACTTGAACACCATCGTTACACTTAGATAAAAAATTCACAATTAAGTCATTTGATTTCATCGTACGATTAGGGTAAAGCCCTTTAACAGCCTGTACCATGGATTTTCCAACACCTTGATGTCTATGCGATGGATTTACCGTTATATGCTGAATCGTTATGGAAGATTCATCTTCAAAAATAACACCGATTAAACCAATAATATCTTCTTCATCTTTCCACAAGAATAATTGCCAGTTTTCATTCGACTCATATTGTTTAATTGTTTGTTGTAATACTTTTAAATCTTTTTCTGCAGGCATAAAAGATAATAAGCCCATTGCAATCTTTTCAAATGCCTTTTTATATCGAATAATCATTAATATCCCTCATTATTTTTAAAACATATTCATTAACAGTTTTCCCATCCAAAATAAGATTCAATCAAATTTTCCTGATCTTAAATCAAAAAAATATTCATCTGCACCGAAAGTTGCCACGAATTTCTTATCATCCTCTTCCTTTTTTGTAAGAATTATTTAGAACCGACCAAAAAGATATGATATATGTTGTTGGTTCTATCATACATAAATTAGTGATATTCTTCAATCAAAATCTTATAAGCATTAGGATTCAATACATTATATGCCTAAATACCCATAAAAATCTATTATTTGTTCCATTCTTACATTATTAAATCCAAATTACTTATTCCTGAGAATAATATTTCTTTGAATCACTTACAGGATTTTCTGAAATTTCCATTAGCCCTCCCTACTTACGTTTATACAGATGTAATCGCACACAACGAACCTCATCTTTCCATAAAAAAAACTTTCGAATAACGATAAACGATAAGCAAAATATTCATATTTTAATAACATAACTTTATTTAATACTATATAAGATATGCACGCATACACAAAAAAGCTACATAAATCTTTATTATTTAACGATTTATGGTGAATAATAAAGGGAAGAAAACATTATGACTATAATAGGAAACCATTTACTAATAAAATTCGTCTATTAGATGTAGTTACTTTACATTATGTAAAAATATGCTATTTTAAATGATAAGCATATAAACTACTTTTGAACTAATACATCAGAAGGAAAAAACAGGAGGGAAATAATGAAAAAAAATAAAATTCTACTTATGGTACTTACTTTCTTACTATTACTACCAATTCCAGCGTATGCAGATGTCGCGGTTGGCGATATGATTGTTACCCTCGGAGAAAATTTAACAGCGGAACAAAAACAACTTTTATTAACAGAAATGAATGCTCCAGAGGGTGTTGAAATTATAACTGTTTCCAACCAAGAGGAACATCAATATCTAGGAAATTATATCTCAAAATCGTTAATTGGTACTAGAGCTATATCTTCTTCTGCCATTACAATGGGGGACAAAGGTACTGGTATTCAAGTGACAACGAAAAATATTAACTGGGTAACCGATGAAATGTACATTAATGCATTGATTACTGCCGGGATAAAGGATGCGAAAATTTATATTACCGCACCAATCGAGGTTTCAGGCACAGCTGCCTTAACAGGTATTATTAAAGCATATGAAGTTTCAACTGATACAGTAATTCCAGAAGACGTAAAACAGGCTGCAAATGAAGAGATGGTAGAAACAGCTAATCTAGGCGAGGATATTGGAAAAGAAGAAGCTACTGCTTTAATGGCAAAAATTAAAGAACAGATAGCAGAGGAAAAACCGCAGACCGTGGAAGAAGTACAAACAATTATTCAAGATTCTGCTAAAGAATTAAATATTACTTTAACAGATGAACAGTTACAGAGCCTTATTTCTTTCTTTAATAAACTAAAAGAGCTTAACATAGACTGGAATCAAGTAGGAAATCAACTTAATGATGCAAAGGATAAACTGACTGGCTATTTGGAAAGTGAAGAAGGAAAAGGTTTTCTAGCAAAGATTAAAGAAGTATTTGCCAGTATCGTGGATGCAATCAAATCTTTCTTTTCCTAAAGATTTAATTGCATTGTAGTCGTTTAAAAGAGAAAAGAGGCTGGGAAAAAACTAAATAGCCAATCTGTAAAGACGAACAATCTCTAATTTAGCGCTTAAATAAAGGTTCCTTTTATACAATGGTTATTTATGTTTTAAATATAGTCAGGTGTATAAACTATTTTGTTCCATTGCGCTACAAACACTCGCTTTCCGCGGGGAGGAAGCTGAGCCTCCTCGGCTTCGCCTGTGGGGTCTCAGCCTTTCCTCTATTTCCCGCAGGAGTCGAGTGTTTTCCGCTCCATTCCACTCCGTTATTAAAGGCAATTTCCTAAAAAAATATTGTTTTTTTAATAAAAAATAAATTAGTAGGAGATATGAAGCAGCCTGAATACACGTAGACTCCTGTGGGATTAGCGAGACAGCCTGAGACCCTGCAGGCCAAAGGCCGAAGCGGCTCAGCGCGAGCCCCACGGAAAGCGGAGTGTATTCAGGCTGCGGGTGATCCAACTGAAACAGCTTTTTAAAAAGCTAATTAAAAAGCCAAACAATCATACGAAATTTCGTGTAATTGTTTGGCTTTCACCTGGGCTGGAATACTTATGTCCCAGCCTCTTTCCTACGATTAGTCAAGTAGTTATTAAAAAATATTTGAACTTGATAGTACTATTTTTGAGCATGACAAATAACCTCAGCTATTCTATTAAATTTTTCAAACTGAGGTATTGTGTGGTATACTTTTTATGTGTTATTGGTCCTTAGAGACCGTGTACGAGTATTCGTACTTTGTATTGTTCCTGACCATGGAATAGATACATTTCAATAGCTTGTTCATGCAAGCTACAGTGGCAACCCTGTCCTTTTTGGCCTGAGGTTGCTTTTTTAATTTATAATAATAATCCACAATATGATTGGGGGCAGCTTTTTGTTGGCGTATCATGTTCTTAACGATAAGATATAAGACTTTTCTTCCTTTTGGATTTCCACGTTTATTGATATGGTCTTGACCTGCATATTTACCAGATTGATACCTTCTAATATCTATGCCGATAAAGGCGTTCACTTTTTTATGATTAGAAAAGCGTGACAGATCGCCTATCTCACCAATAAGGAGTGCTGCGCTAATCTCCCCAATGCCAGGAAAGCTAGTAAGTAACTGGAATTCCGAAAGTTGTCGGGCCTTCACAATTAATTGTTCGGAAACCATTTTTTTCTCCTCTAATAGATGAAGAAGTTGTCGTGCATAATATTGAACTTTTTGAGTTGGAACACTATCTGGTGAAACAGCTGGATAAGATTCTTGCGCGTATTCAATGATTAACTTCGCCTTCTCCATAGCTCGATTTTCTGATATCTTCTTATGCGTAGTTTTCATCAATAAATTTTTAATCTTGGTTCTACTTGTCTGTAATACTAATTCAGGATGTGGAAATAACTCTATTAGTGTTAAAGCATAAGGTGTTACTCTACTGGAAAAGAATCGTTCAAGCTCCGGAAAGCTTACTTGAAGTGCATGGTGCAAGTACATCCGAGTATGTTTTATTTGTCCTTCTATTTCTTGATAAAAGCGCGAAAGATCACGAAGTTCTGTATAAATTTCAGGTTGTTGTACTTTTTCTGATCGATCCACAAATGGATGAATTTGTGCTAATTTATGGGCATCATGTTTGTCTGTTTTCCAGCTTCTGAGTGTTCCCTGTTCTAGTTGTTTCTTGGCTTCCAGAGGATTTAATAAGAAATAGGTTAAATTGTTTTTCTGACAAAAGGTCTCCACTGGCTTCGAATATATACCAGTTGATTCGAAAACAATTTTAGGTTCTTCTGGAAGGCTATGAATCTCTTCCAGTAATGCTTGAAACCCAAACTTATTGTGAAGTATTTCCCCTTCTGAAAGACATGTTTGACCGTCATATAAGACTTTGTAACTTTTCCCCATAGAAATATCTAAAGCAATAATTAATTCCAATGTTTTTCCTCTCTCTTCTTTATCATTTTGAAAGATCTTCACTTATTCATTTCGATTCCAATTTCCTATACACGAGCTCTTTGGCCCCAACATACTTAAAGCTGATTCAAAAATGAAAGCGAAGAAGCTCCGTTTATCATTCGGATTCGAGATCCCTGAGGCTGGTCGAGCTTTCTTTCACTTCTCACTATAACTTAAAAAAGAAAAATAGTGGGCAAAGTCATCCGTCGATGACCTTACCCACTAATCTTAGTATGTTTTCTACATTATTTTTTCAAAGAAGCTGCCGCTTCTTTAAACGGTAAATCTAATCGTAATAAATCTTCAAATGATTCTCTTTTCACAACTAATCTTGCTTCCCCGTTTTCCACAAACACAACTGGCGGTCTCGGGATTCGATTATAATTATTTGCCATGGAATACCCATATGCACCTGTACAGAAAACAGCAAGAACATCTTTGTCATCTGCTTTTGGTAAAGGTAAGTCCCAAATAAGCATATCTCCTGATTCACAGCATTTTCCTGCAATCGAAACAGTTTCATCTGGTGCTTGGAGAGGCTTATTTGCAAGAACCGCTTCATACTTTGCTTGATATAAAGCCGGGCGGATGTTGTCACTCATCCCCCCATCAATCGCCAAATAATTTCTAACATTAGGGACTTCTTTACGTGAACCAATTTGATATAGTGTAGTACCAGCATCACCTACTAGCGATCTTCCTGGCTCAATCCATATTTCGGGCATTTTCATGTTCAAATGGCTTACTTGCTCTTTTACTTCTTTGATGATTACTTCTACATATTCAGCAGGCTTTATTGGTTGGTCTTCTGCGGTATAACGAATACCAAATCCACCACCTAAATTTAATACTTGAGACTCAAACCCATGGTTTGTTTTCCACTCTGTTAAATGTGTCATTATTTTTTTGGCAGCAAGCACGAAACCTGTTGTATCAAAAATCTGGGAGCCAATATGGCAATGAAGCCCTAATAATTCTAAAAAGGGTGACTCTTTTGCTTTTAATAAAGCAGCTTCTGCTTGTCCATTTTGCAAGTCAAATCCAAATTTTGAATCTTCCTGGCCTGTTAATATATAGTCATGTGTATGTGCTTCAATACCAGGTGTTACCCTTAATAGAATAGACATTTTTGTTTTTTTGTCTTCACATAGTTGCTGAAGCATTTCAAGCTCATAAAAATTATCAACGACAATACAACCGATCTTATAATCAATTGCCATCAATAGTTCATCTTTGCTTTTATTATTCCCATGAAAATGTATTCTTTCTACAGGGAAATCAGCAGCAATAGCTGTATATAATTCACCACCAGAAACAACATCTAATGATAAGCCTTCTTCATTTGCTAGTTGAACCATTGCAATCGTAGAAAAAGCTTTACTTGCATAGGCAACTTGGGCTTTCACTCCTAATTGGTCAAACGTTTGCTTAAACCCTCTAGCTCTTTCTCTAATTAATTCAACATCATAAATGTAGACTGGTGTTCCAAATTTTTCGACTAATACGAGCGTATCTACTCCGCCTATTTCAAGATGACCGGCATCATTTACTTTTGAAGTTCCGTAATAGTGCATTGATTCCCCTCTATTCTTCCATAAATTATTAAAATGCTCCTCTATTAAAAACAGACAGTCTAAAGGAAGCACTTGTCTGTTGTGAAACTTATTTTTATCCCGCAAGAAGGCCGTAACACACACCATAAAATCACGATTAAAAAAGATTCAAGAGGAATACAGCTCATAAAATCACGATTGATTCAACTAGCATTCATAGGTAGGTCTTTCCCTTCAATGAATGAAGTTTCACATTATTAATAGCTTACTTTAATTATCCAAATGTACCATAATTTCAGGTAATTCTCAATAGTTGATCCTCTAATTTTAGCAAAGAGAACGGGCAGTTTATCTAATCTCTATAAGATAGAATAATCTGCCCGTTTTCTCTTTAATGTTTAAAAAGGGATATTTTTTTCCTTCTTAAGGCTGTTTAAATCGATCTTGTGGATGTAAATGGCTTGGTCTAATTTTGTTGCCCGGAACCGTACGGCGTACAAGAATTTGAGCAAAGGCTTTTGGATAGAAAGGGATAAACGGCCATAAATAAGGTACATTTAACGTTCTTGTACGAATAAGGAACAAGAGGTAGAGCGTCATTCCAATTAAAAATCCTGGTGTATGGAAGATGGCTACTACTATCAATAAAATTAATCGAACAATTTTATTGGCAATTCCCAACTCATAACTAGGTGTAGCAAAATTACCAATTGCTGCGACTGACACATAAAGAATAACCTCTGGAACAAATAAACCTACATCAATTGCAATTTGTCCAATAAGGACTGCAGCAATTAAACCCATTGCGGTAGATAACGGTGTTGGCGTGTGAATGGCCGCTATCCTCAAGAATTCCAATCCGAGATCTGCAATGAAAATTTGCACAACAATAGGAATATTTGTAGTTTCATTTGGACCTATAAAAGCTATCCTCTCCGGTAAGAGAGATGGCTCCAATACTACCAAAAACCAAAGAGGAAGGAAAAAAATCGAAGCAAAAACACCAATGAATCTGACCCATCTTACAAAGGTTCCAATCATGGGCGCTTGCCTATATTCTTCTGCATGCTGCAAATGATGGAAAAAGGTTGCGGGTGTTATAATAACACTTGGCGATGTATCAACATATATAATCACATGTCCTTCAAGTAAATGAGTAGCTGCTACGTCCGCCCTTTCTGTATATCTAACAAGAGGATACGGATTATAGCTTTGCTTTAATAAAAATTCTTCAATTGTCTTATCAGCCATCGTTAATCCATCTGCTTTTATATTTTGCAGTTCTTTTTTGACGATTTCCACTAAATCGGGATCTGCTATTCCATCAATATACCCAACAGCAATGTCCGTTTTGGAACGCTCTCCTACTCTCATAATTTCAAAGCGAAGGCGCTCATCTCTAATTCTTCTTCTTGTTATTGCTGTATTTACAATAATATTCTCGACAAATCCGTCCCTTGAACCACGAACTACCTTTTCTGTGTCTGGTTCTTGAGGCATTCTACCTGGGTAACTCCTTACATCTACAACTAACCCATGATTATAGCCTTCTACTACAATGGCAATTAACCCAGAAAGTACTTGATCTACCAATTCATCCATTTTCTCAATTGGCTGGACACTTTGGTGCACAATTTGATTTTCAACAATATCAAATATATTACTTGCCTGTGATTTTCTATCTGTATCATTTAAGAATAATAGCTGTTCTAACAATTCAGCAATTAAAACACTATCACAAAGTCCATTAACATAATATAAATGGACTTGTTTTCGCATTACCTTTATTTTACGAACGCCTAAGTCAAAGCTTGTTCCAAGTCCGACTCGATCCTTCATATATTTTTCGACTTTTTCTAAGTCTTCAAATATCTGATCCTGCTTTTCAGTCTTGCTGCTCATGAAAACCACTTCTTTCTAAAATATATTCCACTGCTTTTCTCGTAATTGGTGCCCCTTTTTCATAAGAGTCTTTTTTTCCCATTTTTCCAATGTCACCGATACCAACAACGAGAGGTAAATTTAATTCATCCAAAACATATACGGTATCTCCATTCACTCTCCCTAATTCAATTTCTGGAATTCCATATTTGTCGACACCATAAGGGGTTAATTCTCCATCCTGGTCAATGGAAACATCCACTTTCGTCCATTCCTCTCTTCTTGTTCTGCTTGCCACTGCAATCACGCCCAACACTTCTAAATCAGGATGCGTTGCTATGTATTTCAAAGCTTTTTCACCAGTACCTTCTCCAACAAACCCACTATCATCAAACATAACTAAAACAGGATCATTTTTAGCTTGCTTAATGAGATGCAAAATCTCCTTGCCACTATGATGGCTAGGGTTGCCAAATGAAGTGGATATACATCTTCCACCTACTTCCTTTGCTACAATCTCAACGGCTCTCTTGGCATACTCATCACCATCAGTTATAAGGATTACTTTTCTCCTATTTTCCATTCTTTATACTTCCTTTCTGTTTCTAATATTATGGAATAAAATAAATCCAATGAAACAAGGAGCCAAAGATTTTACCAAAAACAAGAGCCATCATTAAAACTAATAGTCGATCGTCTATTCCAATTCTTTTAGCTAAAAGAGGGAATACATCTAGCACCTCTGTTAATGCTGCGGCAATCATTCCCACATAAATTCCATCTGCCAATCCCATTAGAATAAGTAGAAAAGCTGGTAAAGAAAAAGTAGGTTCTTGTAAAAAAGCAAGGGTTCCCATTACAGCTCCCAATACAGCAGCCCATTCATATGCATATATTTTACTGAAAGTTTTCGTCAACTGTGTTAGCCTAGGAATAATGCCAAAAACCGTTAAAAAAGCAACATATCCAGCACCAACTGTAATTCCCCAAGCCAAGCCTACAAAGATGACAAATAGGATACTAATGATCATCCAATTTTTTTATACTTTCTTTATTTTCATGCATAATCATGTATTGATCTAAGGACTGCTGATAATTAAACACTTCTACCTCCAATGGGCTTGGTTCTTCATTAAGCCGCTTTTTAAACACATGGTTAAAAAATATGACCATTCCAAGTCCTAATCCAATAGAATATGGAATCTGAAAAATTAATGGTTTTTCTATTTCCTTACCAGTAATCATCTTAAAAATGCGCTGATGAACAGTCTGCATACTTACATCTTCATGGAAATTCATAATGGTTAAACCAGATCCAATAAAAAGCAATAGCCATACTAAAATAAAAAAAGGAAGCGTTACTTTCTTCTTTGCAAAAACAACTTCTATGATTGTTTGCGCTGGTCCAATCAGTTGTATTTCCAGATCTTTATATTGTTTTTTTATCTCCCGAATAACCTGCGTACTATCAATAATGATGATATTCTTGTCCTGCTCTGTAATATGGTAAAGACATAGATTTTTAAGCGACGACAGTAATTGTTCTGTTGCAATAATTTGCGCTAAATCCTTCAGGAAAATCCGTTCATCGGACTTTTTTTGAATTCGATGTCTCATACGAATATATATAGTCTCTGCCAAAGGTTCCACGTCCTAACACATTGTTTTCCTCATGACTGTATTATTCGATATTCTTGGTAAAAATATGATAGACTTTCAAATGGTAATTTTTTCTGAAAGTTATATTACTATGGATTTGAAATAATAGCTTTCATTTCACTTCATTAACATCCCATTTCTTCATCATTAGTTTTCCTAGTTATCCAAAGTACATAACAAAAAAAGTCAGCATCCTCTTATGAAGAGTGCCGACTTTTTTCGATTTAAAGATCCATCTGTTCTTTCATTTGCAATAATATTTTTTTCTCCAGCCTGGAAACCTGAACTTGGGAAATACCTAGTCTTGTAGCTACTTCTGACTGGGTCTGATCTTTATAATATCTTAAATAAACAATCAGACGTTCTCTTTCATCCAATTCACGGATTGCTTCCTGGAGAGCTATCTTATCAAACCATTTCCCTTCATTGCCATCATCGATTTGATCCAATAAAGTAATGGGATCCCCATCATTTTCATAAACCGTTTCATGAATGGAGGATGGCGTTCTAGCTGCCTCTTGCGCGAGAACGATATCTTCTGGAGGTATATCTAAATACTCGGAAAGTTCCCCGACTGTTGGTGTTCTGCCATATTGCTTAGATAGTTCGTCCTTCGCCTTACGAATTTTGTTGCTTAATTCTTTTAACGATCTGCTAACCTTTACCGTTCCATCATCACGAATAAATCGTTGAATTTCTCCAATAATCATGGGAACAGCATAGGTAGAAAATTTTACATCATAGCTTAAATCAAATTTATCAACGGATTTTAATAGACCAATACATCCAATTTGAAATAAATCATCTGGATCATAGCCTCTATTTAAAAATCTTTGCACGACTGACCAAACAAGACGCATATTTTTCTGAACGATTGTATCTCTTGCTGAATGATCTCCATCTTGGCTTCGTTTTATTAAGTCTTTGACTTCATGGTCTTTTAGATACGTTTCCTTCTTATCTTTCTTTACCTCCACATCCATAGACGATTCTCCTTAATTGCTCAGCATTTTGCTATTCATTAAATGCTTACGCAGACGAATCTCTGTTCCGCTATCTGGACTTGACTGAATTTCGATATCATCCATAAAGTTTTCCATGATGGTGAATCCCATACCAGATCGTTCAAGCTCTGGCTTTGTCGTAAATAATGGTTGTCTTGCTTCCTCTACATCGAAAATTCCTTTCCCTTCATCTCTGATGGTTAAATCAATGTATGAATCTTCTAATATAACAGAAATATAAACAATTCCACTTGGATCATTTTCATAGCCATGAATAATACAGTTTGTTACTGCTTCTGATACAACTGTTTTAATTTCTGTTAATTCATCCATTGTTGGATCAAGCTGAGCTATAAAAGCTGCTACTGTCACACGTGCAAAAGATTCATTCTGGCTAAGAGCACTAAATTGAATATGCATTTCATTTCTCATCTTAAGCTACCCCCAATCGTTGTAGGGCAAATTCCTCATTTGTTTCTAGCTTCATAATTTTAAACATGCCCGACATATCAAACAAGCGCTGCACACTAGGGGAAATAGCACAAATCACCATTTCTCCTCCAAGCTGCTTTATTTGTTTATATCTACCCAAGATGACACCTAAGCCAGAACTGTCCATGAAGGATAATTGTTCAAGATTTAATACAATGTGACGAATATTATAGCTCTCTATGGCAGTAGTTGCTTTTGTACGCAATTCTTCTGCATAGTGATGATCCAATTCCCCAGATAGACGTATACAAAGTACATTATTTTTTACTTCCAACTCAATATTAAGACTCACAAGAATAGCCTCCTTATTTGGTTTAAAGAAACTATTCTAGATTCATAAGGCATTTCCTTCTCCACAGACAAAACTAGTGTTCATTCGCTAAAAAAAGAAGGAATAATAATTGATTCGACAATAGGAAAAATACTATTCAGTTTTTGTAAACATACCTGCTGAACGTTTAAACAATGTCCACCATTTTGCTTGCTTTACTTCTTTTTGTGCAACTAATGGACTTGTTACTAATGTTTTGCCATCTTGCTTATAGGTAATTTTTCCAATTTCCTGTCCTTTTTCGATTGGAGCTTTTACGTTTTTATTCATGGTGATTACTTTTTCTAATTTATCTATTTTCTCTCCTTTTTTAGTAAGGATGGAAATAGGTTCGCTTGTAACAGCGGTTATTTCTTTTTCTGAGCCCTTACTTACTTTCACTTTTCCAATTGCTTCTTCCCGTTTATGCAATGGATGTGTTTCATATTGACTAAATGCATAATCAAGCATTTTTGTCACCTGTGCATTTCTTTCTTTCGATGTTGGCGCACCGAAAACAACTGCAATTACACGCATTCCATTCTTCATAGCAGTTGCTGTTAAACAGTATTTCGCTTCAGCTGTAAATCCCGTTTTTAATCCGTCTACTCCTGGGTAAAACTTAACAAGACGATTTGTATTCACAAGCCAAAACTTTTTATCTGTATCTTCTCTTAAATAATCTTCATACGTACCGGTGAATTTTGTAATATCTTCATATTTCAATAGCTCTTTTGCCATAAGTGCCATATCTTTTGCAGAACTGTAATGATCTTCTACCGGTAATCCTGTGACATTTTGAAACTTAGTACTTTCTAACCCTAGTTCTTTCGCTTTTTTATTCATTAAATTAACGAATTCATCTTCAGAGCCTGCTAATCTTTCAGCAACAGCAACTGCGGCATCATTTCCTGAACCGATGGCAATCCCTTTTAGCATTTCCTCTGTTGTCATTTCTTCTCCTGGTTCAAGGAAAATTTGTGAGCCTCCCATAGACGCCGCATGCTCACTTGTACGTATTTTTTCATCTAGCTTTAATTTCCCCTGATCAATTGCTTCCATGATAAGTAGCATCGTCATAATTTTTGTCATACTTGCTGGGGGAAGTTTTTCCTCGCTATTTTTTTCATACATAATTGTTCCTGTATCTCGATCAATTAAAATGGCTGATTTTACATTATCAACTAATTCTTGCTTTTTCTCAGCAGCTAATGTGCTTGGTGCCAAAATTGATGTTAGAAAACAGGTAATGATTAACATTGATATGATGCGTTTCATCTATTGACCCTCCATTCTATATAGCCTCCATTTTTTCCAAAAAAGATAAGTTTATACAGCCAATGAGGAATATTCATAAAATAATTTGAATAGCTCTAAACAAGTAAGTGGAGAGTATAGTTTCCAGTATGAGTAGTTAGATTCCAAGTGTGGTTCTAGGGTATAATGAATAGAGATAAAAGGAGGAGAATTTATTTGATTCATTTAAAAACACCTGAGCAAATTGAAAAAATGAAAAAAGCAGGAGAAATTCTTGCTGATTGTCATAAAGAAATTAAAAAGTTAATTAAACCAGGAATTACTACCGAAGAAATCGATGCTTTTGCCGAAAACTTTATATTACAAAGAGGAGCCATTCCTGAACAGAAAGGCTACCACGGTTATCCATTTGCAACTTGTGCATCCATTAATGATGTCATCTGTCACGGTTTCCCTTCCAAAACAACCTTAAAAGATGGAGATATTGTAACTATAGATATGGTAGTAAACTTAGATGGGTGGCTTGCTGATTCTGCGTGGTCTTACGCAGTAGGAAATGTCTCAGAAGAAGCGAAAAACTTATTAAAAACAACAGAAGAAGCCTTATACATAGGAATAGAACAAGCAGTGGTTGGAAACCGAGTGGGAGATATCTCCCATGCCATTCAAACGTTCGCTGAAGAAAAAGGATATGGTGTAGTTCGAGACTTTGTGGGTCATGCTATTGGTAAAGAAATGCACGAGCTTCCACAGATACCACACTATGGTCCACCAAATGTAGGAACGCACTTAAAAGAAGGAATGGTTATTACCATTGAACCGATGTTGAATACTGGGATGTATCATGCAAAAGTAGACTTAGATGGCTGGACAGCACGAACAGTGGATGGCAGTCTTTCTGCTCAATATGAGCATACTTTAGCCATTACTGCAGATGGACCAGTTATTTTAACAAAACAATAATAAATTAATACACCCCCAATGGACTGTATCTTACCATTGGGGGTGTTATATTGTTAATCAGTAATTACTTCATAAATCAAAGTAGGAGCTTTTATTTCATTTGGCGAAAGCTTCATGTTTTCATACAATTTTTTGGTTACATCATGGATATCTTCAGTATTACTATAGATCGTAACAAGTGATTCGCCTGCCTCCACTTTATCACCGATTTTCTTGCGTAAAACTAAACCTACTGCAAGATCAATTTCAGACTCTTTTGTTGCTCTGCCAGCACCTAATAGCATAGCAGCTGTTCCAATGCTATCAGCAGTTATTTCTGCGACATAGCCAGATTCTTTTGCTGGGAGTTCGATTATATAATTGGCCTTTGGTAATAAATCTGTATTGTCTACAACCGTTGCATCGCCACCTTGGGAACTTAAGAAAAGTTTAAATGTTTCAAGTGCTTTGCCATTATCTATTACCTCTTGTAGCATTTCTCTCGCCTTATCTGTAGACTCCGCTTTACCAGCTAAGTACACCATATGGCTACCTAATGTTAAACATAATTCTGTCAAATCTTCTGGACCATTACCATTTAATGTATCAATTGCCTCTTTTACTTCTAATGCATTACCAATTGCATAGCCTAAAGGCTGACTCATATCAGAAATCACAGCCATTGTTTTTCTACCAACATTATTTCCTATTCTAACCATTGCTTCTGCAAGCTCTCTTGAAGCATCTAATGTTTTCATAAATGCTCCAGCACCCGTTTTCACATCTAAGCAAATGGCATCTGCACCTGCTGCAATTTTCTTACTCATAATACTGCTAGCAATTAAAGGGATACTATTAACGGTTGCGGTTACATCTCTTAAAGCATATAACTTTTTATCCGCAGGAGTGAGGTTACCACTTTGTCCGATTACCGCTAATTTATTTTTATTTACTAAGTCAATAAACGCTTCTTTTTCTATTTCAACGTGAAATCCTTTTACTGCTTCTAATTTATCGATTGTTCCACCCGTATGTCCTAATCCTCTTCCACTCATTTTCGCTACTGGAACACCTACAGCAGCTACTAATGGTCCTAATACTAAAGTTGTTGTATCACCAACTCCTCCAGTTGAGTGCTTATCTACTTTAATTCCTTCGATAGCGGTTAAATCAATGATATCTCCTGAATGAACCATCGCCATCGTCAGCTCTGCACGTTCCGATTCTGTCATATCTTGAAAAAATACTGCCATAGCAAAAGCACTCATTTGATAATCAGGTATACTACCTTCTGTATATCCTTTGATGATAAATGCTATTTCTTCTTTTGTTAATTCTAAACCGTCTCTTTTCTTCTCGATTAAGTCGACCATTCTTAATGCCATAATTGAATCTCCTTCATTATGTATTGAAATCATTTCTCTTTACATTACAAAAATTAAAGTCTCGTTACTGTATATCTCAAGGATTATAATTATGTAAACGGTGTAATAATTTATAATGGTAAAGAGCTACCACTTAAAACCGATGTTCAAATGGTAACTCTCTATTTTAACTAGTCAATTATGCACCGATTTCTTTAATCAATTCTTTTACATATTGAAGAAAGTTTGCTTTTACTTTTTCTGTTGTTTCCATTACTTCTTCGTGATTAAGTGGTTGATCAAGAATACCTGCTGCCATATTCGAAATACAAGAAATACCTAAGACTTTAAGACCTGCATGACGAGCTACAATTACTTCTGGTACGGTTGACATGCCGACTGCATCTCCACCTAATATGCGTAGCATTTTCACTTCTGCTGGTGTCTCATAGGATGGACCAGTGTTTCCAACATAGACACCCTCTTGCACATTTAATCCAATTCTACTTGCTACATTGCGTGCTGTTTCACGAAGGTTTTTGCAGTATGCCACTGACATATCAGAGAAACGAACTCCTAATTTGCTGTCATTGGGTCCGATTAATGGGTTTGTTCCCATATTATTAATATGATCAGAGATTAGCATTAAGTCTCCTGGTGCAAAGTTTTCATTTACTCCACCAGCTGCGTTCGTTACAATTAATTTTTCCACACCTAGTTCTTTCATTACTCGAACTGGAAAAGTTACTTTATCAAAGGAATAGCCTTCATAGAAATGAAAACGCCCCTGCATTGCCACTACTTCCATCCCATTAATTGTTCCAAATACAAGCTGACCTGCATGTCCTTCTACTGTAGATACAGGAAATTCAGGTATATCTTCATATGGTATTTTGACTGGATTTTCAATTTCCTCTGCCAGAACACCTAATCCAGAGCCAAGAATCAATCCAATTTTAGGAGTGTTTGCATATTTTTGTTTTAAGAAATCCGCTGATTGTTTAATCATTCTATAATTCATTTATATTTCCCCTTATATTAAGTCATTTAAGAAGCTAGTTCCATGCTTAGGCAATTTAACACCAAAATTGTCTGCAACAGTTGCACCAATATCAGCAAATGTATGACGAAGTGGCAATTCCTTCGGTTCCTTTAATCCTTTACTATACACTAATAATGGCACGTATTCTCTTGTATGATCTGTTCCATGATGAATAGGATCATTACCATGGTCTGCTGTAATAATTAATAAATCATCATTCTTCAGTAATTCAAATACTTCTGGAAGTCTAGCATCATATTCTTCTAAAGCTTTTCCATAACCAATAGGATCTCTTCTATGTCCAAATAAAGCATCAAAATCTACTAAGTTCAAGAAGCTTAAACCAGTAAAATCCATCTTTAACGTATCTACCAGTTTGTCCATACCATCCATGTTTGAAACGGTTCTGAGCGACTTTGTAACTCCTTCTCCATCATAGATATCAGAGATTTTCCCAATTGCAATACTCTCGATATTATTATCTTTTAATTCATTCATCACTGTACGATCAAATGGTTTTAATGCATAATCATGACGATTTGCAGTTCGTTTAAAGTTTCCTGGCTCTCCAACAAATGGTCTAGCAATAACGCGTCCAACCATATATTTCTCATCAAGTGTTAATTCTCTTGCTAATTCACAAATACGATATAACTCATCTAATGGTACAATTTCTTCATGAGCAGCAATTTGAAGCACCGAATCTGCTGATGTATAAACGATTAAAGCACCAGTTTTCATATGCTCTTCGCCTAATTCATCCAATATTTCTGTTCCACTTGCTGGTTTATTCCCGATAATTTTACGTCCTGATTTTGCTTCAATTTCATTTAGTAACTCGTCTGGAAATCCGTCTGGGAATACACGGAATGGCGTTTCAATATTAAGGCCCATTATTTCCCAGTGACCAGTCATTGTATCTTTTCCATTCGATGCTTCCTGCATTTTTGTATAATATGCAAGAGGTTTTTCAGCGGGCTCTACACCAGCAATTTTTTCAATATTACTTAGACCAAGGTTCGCCATATTCGGCATATTTAGTCCGTTCATTTTTTCAGCAATATGACCTAATGTATGTGCACCTACATCATTAAATTTATCTGCATCAGGCGCTTCGCCAATTCCAACTGAATCCATTACAACGAGGAAAACGCGTTTATATTTATATGTAGACATTTTTATCCTCCTTTTACCATTTCATATCCTATTTTGTCCTACTGTATGTATCTTTATTAACCTTAAAAATTATAGCATAATCGTCAGAAGTCTGACATCTTTTTCAGCAATATTTTCATCCATTTTAGGGAATTTTAAATCGTTATCCTACTTCCCTCTTTATTATACCTCTTTATTGTAAAAAATAAAAAAGAACACTGTATTTAAGGCTAACAGTGCTCTATGCTCGTGGATGAAATTGACTATATACATCCTTCAATCTAGTTTTTGTTACATGTGTATAAATCTGAGTTGTCGAAATATCGGCATGACCAAGCATTTCCTGAACGGCTCTTAAATCTGCACCATTTTCCAATAAATGAGTAGCAAAAGAATGTCTTAATGTGTGTGGCGTTATTTCTTTTTCGATATGCGCTTCTTTACCTAATCGTTTTAAAATTTTCCAAAAGCCTTGTCTCGTTAAACGGTTTCCGTGATGGTTTAAGAACAAGGAGTTTTCCGTCGATTTTTTTTGCTGTAAAAATGCTGATCTCGCCCCATTTAAATATGCCTCTAATGCTCGTGTAGCCGCTCCACCAATCGGAATAATTCTTTCTTTATTTCCTTTTCCAATACAGCGGATAAATCCCATTGTGAGATGTACATCATCCATATTTAAATTAATTAATTCACTCACACGAATTCCAGTTGCATAGAGAAGTTCAAGCATAGCCTTATCCCTTAGTCCATAGTGATCATTTTTATGTTGGAAATCAAGCAGTGCTTCTACTTCCTCCATTGACAAAACCTTTGGTAATGTTCTTTCTGCCTGTGGTGTTTCAATATGTATGGTCGGATCCTCCTCCAGCACTCGATCACGAAACAGAAATTGATGAAACGCACGAATGGATGCAATATGGCGAGCGATTGTTTTAGATGATTTTCCTTGATCCTTTAAAAATCCTAAAAAACGAATGATATGAGAACGCTGTATTTCTTTTACATCACATTTCTCCACATTTTTCATATACTTTATATAACTTTTTAGATCTCTCTCGTATGATACAAGCGTATTACTTGCCAAGCCCTTTTCTACTAGTAAATAATGCATAAAATCTTTTAGTTGATCTTCCATACAATTACTCCCCATTTAAATAAAACAGGAATATTCGATCCCTCCATGAATATTTTTCTGTTTCCAAATTATTGTCAGCATTCACCTTGATAGCAGAACCTGATGGCTCATCATAACGATGAAGCTGTTGATATTCTTGATTAAACCAAACGATAGCATAATAAAAAAGTATTGTGCATCCTGTGAACAGCAGAAACACTTTTAATGTATTAAACATTGCTTTTGTCCATTTTCTCATCCGAAAATCCCTCCATAGCTTCTCTAATACAAGCTATGCCAGGTTGGACAATTAATATACCTAATGGATCTATAATTCTTATTATAATGGATAGAAATATAATTTAAAGAGTTAAGCGTTGAATACTTAGCTTAATCCTTTGCAGTTTTTCTCGAGCATCTTTATTATGCACCTTAACTTATAAAATCAAAAAGGTCTAAACATCTTAGTTCTATAGAAATAGAACTGAAGTGTGTAGGCCTTATGTTAAAAATTATTATTCTAATTCTTCTTTTTTGATAAATTCATCTTTGATAACTGTTTCTTCTATATTTTCTTTAGTAATTGCAACAGGAACTAAAAGAATAGAAGGAACATCTATTTTGCCGTTATGGACAGTAGTAGTTGTGTTTATTTTTTCTTTTTTTCCAATCTTCATTGCTATTTCTGCAGCATTTTTAGCTAATGGTTGAATGGGCTTATAAACCGTCATTGCTTGCGTTCCTGCAACTATACGTTTAATTGCTGCTACTTCTGCATCTTGTCCAGTAACAGGTACATTTAAGTTGTTCTTTTCTAAAGCGTTTATTACGCCTCCAGCTGTCCCATCATTTGCAGCAATTACGCCCTGAATATTGTCTTTTTGTTGCTGTAATGCCTCTACCATATTATTTTCTGCTTTTTTAGGCTCCCAACCCTCTGTATATTTATCATAAACAAGCTTAATTTGTCCTTTATCCATATACGGTTGAAGCACCTCCAAAGCGCCTTCTCTAATTAATACAGCATTATTATCTGTTTCTGCTCCACCTACATAGGCGAAATTCCCTTTATTCACCTTTTTTAAAATTTCATTTGCTTGTAATCTACCTACCTCTTTATTGTCGTAAGAAATATAGTAATCTACATCAGCATTTTTTATCAATCTATCATAGGAAACGACTTTTACATTAGCTTTATGGGCCTTGTCCACAATTTCAGCAGCAACATCCGCATTATGAGGAACAACAACTAATACATCTACCCCTTCGGCAATTAAAAGCTCTGCTTGCTTAATTTGTACACTATCTATCCCATTTGCAGCTAATGTTTTTACTTCTCCACCTAGTTCTTTTATCGTTGTTTCAAAAGCATCTTTATCTTTGTACCATCTCTCTTCAGCAAGAGTATCTAAAGAAAATCCAACATAAATTTTACTGTCATCTTGGCTTAACTTCACTTTTTGTGTAGTAGCCTCTTCTTTCACATCAGTTGAACAAGCACCTAAGATGGAGAGAATAACGATTAATATACTAGCCAACATACCTTTTTTAATCGAATTACGCATTTTTCTCTCCCCCCTTATCTAATTCAAATTTTTGTATAATATTGTTCATATCCTCTACCATCTGAGTAAGTTCCGTGAAGCTTTTAGAAATACTAGTCATCATGTCGTTTTGTTGATTCATTGAAGCGGATACTTCTTCAAAGGAAGCAACTGATTCTTCAGATACTGCCGCTATTTGTTCTACAGCTGAACTGATATCTGTACTAGTGTTTTTAAAATTGCTAATAATAGAAGAAATACTTTTCGATTTATTCGTTAGATTAGAAATTCCTTCAATTATTTCTTTAAAGGATGCATCCGTCAATTTAATTTGTTCTGCACCTTTGTTTACCTCTTCATATCCTTTTTGTAATTGCTCTAATGAAGAAACACTGTTTTCTCTAATAGATGTAACCAAATCAGTAATATCCTTTATGGAATCAGATGTTTGCGCTGCTAATTTACGAACTTCCTCTGCAACAACAGCAAATCCCTTACCAGCTTCACCAGCACGAGCCGCTTCAATCGAAGCATTTAATGATAGTAAATTGGTTTGTTCGGCTATAGATTTAATAAAAGTAACTAATTCTGTAATATTAGAAGTATCCGTTTCTAAAACCTTCATTTTTTCCACACTACTCAATACCATTTCATTGATAATATGCATTTGTTCTAACGAATTCGTCATTAATTCGCTACCTTTTTCGCTAGATGCTGATACTATAGCAGAAGTATTTACTAAATCATTTGCATGATCATCCGCAATAATAATTTGTTGATTGAATTCTTGCATATTCCCAGCAATTGTAGTTGCAGCATCAGCTTGTACGTTAACACCTTCCACTAATTCTTCAACAGTAGTAGAAATAGAATCTATGCTTGAACTCACTTCTTTTGTCGATTGAGCAACCTCTGTGCTTCTAGAGTCTAAAACAGAAGACATATTAGCAATACCTTGTATCGTTTCTTTTAGGTTACTTCCCATTTTATTAATAGACTTAGATAACATACCTATTTCATCTTTAGAATTGTCATCCAAAGGTTTTTCCGTTAATTTACCTTGTGCTACAGAGTCGCTCACATGAATAACTTTTCTTAAGCTTTTAGACACTCCTCTGTTGATTACAATTAATAAAAATATACTAATTAAAACAATAAATATAGTTAGAATCGTTACGATAGATATTGTTCTTCCTACCAACGATTTGGATTCTGAGATCGATAAATCATTTTCTTGTGCAGCGATTTCATTTAACTTTGCTCCACTTTGATTTACTTGTTCTCCTAATTCCCGAACTTGATTTTCTAATTCTTTATAAGCAGAAGTATTAAAATCTCTTACATTTGGTACAACTGAGTTAAAAAAGATTTCATCAATCTTTTGGTTGTTTTCAATGATTTGTAGATATAGCTTTCTTCCTTCTTCATTTTTAATTGTTGTTTCTATCTCTAATGCTGTAGATGTGAAATTTTTACTTAACTCTAAGTATGTGTTAAGTATTTCATCATTTGCATTCAAAAAATAAAGTGGAATTTGGGTATATTTTTCTTGAAAAATTGCCACCAATTCCATCGAATCAACACTAATTTTATTTTTTTCTCCTACTGATACTATATTAGAATCCATCTTATTCAATGATGTATAAGTAATTAGTAAGGAAACAAGAAACAAAACAAGTGTTATAGCAAAAACAACACCGTATTTACTTCCGATTTTCATATTTTCTAACCGAAATTTAGTAAACAAAGAAATCCCTCCATTCTTCTTTACTATCGGCATCATGATGAAATTATAAATAAAATTATATCAGTATATTTTTTCAGAAAGGGAAAGGATGCAAGAATAGGCTTTTCATTGCGTATTCTTACTTCCTCTCCCTTCGAAATTAGTATTTAAAAGCAAAATAAAAAACCTTCTCGTTTGAAAAGGTTTAGTCTGCGGATGATGAAACATCCTCACTTTTTTCCGTGCAACGATGGCAAATACCATGAAATGTTAGACGGTGATCTTTAATTTTAAAATTCCAGTCACGCTCTACTAATTTCTCTACATCGCCTAGTAAATCTTCTTGAATTTCATCTACTGCTCCACATTCAATACATACTAAATGGTGATGAAAGTGAGCTGCACCTTCTTGTCTCAAGTCATATCTAGAAACGCCGTCACCAAAATTTATTTTATCAACAATTTTCAATTCCGTTAGTAGTTCTAGTGTACGATATACGGTTGCCAATCCAATTTCAGGAGATTTCTCTTTAACGAGTAAGTATACATCTTCTGCACTAAGATGGTCTTCTTCATTTTCTAATAATACTCTAACTGTTGCTTCCCTTTGGGGAGTTAATTTATAGCTCGAAGAATGCAACAGCTTTTTTATTCTATCTATTCTACTTTCCATTCCGAAAGTCCCTCCCTAGCCACTGTCCATCTCATTATAACAGAAGTAGGAAAAGAATCCTAATAAAAATTATTATAAATAACAATTAATAATAATTCTTAAATTACAATGAGTATTATCCGATTTTTTACCCCTTAAAAAGGAAAATCAGCGATTCTCCCCTTTATATAAATGGAACCAAGATAATAATAGATTGTACCATATTTATAACTGCCTTCATTAATATTGGTGAAATATATGCCTCAACTGCCGCCGCAATCCCAAGTATCACAAATGCAAGCATTAGCAAAATCGTATATCTAGCAAACAGCGGAAGCATTGGTTCGCCCTTTTTCTTCATAAATTGCTGTCGAATCATTTTAAAAGAGAATGCTACTGATAGTGTAGCAGAAATTATAAAAATTGGAATAACAATTAGATTTTGTGGCAAAACCGACACAAATGATAGTAAAAAGCCATGCCAGCCCATTTGGTTAACTAAGAAACCAACGGTAAAGCCAACAACCATCCCCTTAATAAATAAGAGAATTAAAATAATAGGCAATCCTATGATTGAAATACCTAACAGCCAAATAAAGCCGATATATTTACTATTATGCGAGAAGCTTTGAAAAAATAAATCTTTGCTTTCCGCTACTTGTCCATTCGATACCTGTCCGAAAAATTGTGTTAAATAGTAGTATAGATCTTCCTTTTGGGAGAGAGACAAACTATTTACTACAATCGCTCCAAAAATAACCCCCATTAAAAATAATACAATGATAAATAAATAAATTGAGGAATGATCACGTATATGAGTCACTAGGATATTTTGATATTTTTTCTTTTTCATTGCCCTTCCTCCCGCCAAGTCTGTTAATTTATGTTTATGCACGAAAGATAGGCATATGACTAGAAATCTATTATTAATCAAAAAGAAAAAATCATCGGATAATTATGTCATTTCACCATTAGGTATGATAGATTAAATTTGAGGTGAGAGAATTGAAACCGATATTAATAGATTTACCAGAAAGAATTGAAACAGAGAGATTAGTATTGCGCCCATGTATGCCTGGAGATGGGAAGGATGTATACGAAAGCATTCAGCGCTCTAGAGATGCCTTTAAGCCTTGGCTGGTATTTGCAAATAAAGAGCAAACACTAGAAGAGGTGGAAGCAGATGTACGAGAATCGTATGCTAAATATATTTTAAGAGAAGATTTACGATTACATATTTATTTAAAAGATACGAATGAATTTATAGGTTCAACTGGTCTACACTCTATCGATTGGAAAGTCCGCGTGTTTGAAATTGGGTATTGGTGCGATTCTGCCCACACAGGAAATGGCTATATTACGGAAAGCACCAAAGCTTTAATAAAACTTGCGCAAAAAACACTTCAGGCTAATCGTATAGAGATTCGTGTTGATTCCACAAACATAAAAAGTCGATCTATACCAGAAAAACTCGGCTTTTCGCTAGATGGTCTATTGAAAAATGAAACACTTAGTGCTGATACAGAGGAATTAAGAGATATCTGCCTTTATTCTTTGACATAATGGAAAAAATCCCACAATTGTTAATGTGGGATTTCTTTTGTAATATTACTTATCTACCCTAACTTTTCCGTATTTACCGCCACCGCCAACCTGCAAATTTAACATTCCCGTTCTGGCTGCTACTATATAGTCCGCCACTTTCTTTGGAATGATTTCCACTATCTTATCGTAGGGGGCTTCATGGATTATTTGCATTTCAGTCGAGAAGTAATCAAGTAATTTTTGCAGCGTTTTTTTCCCTAAGCCAGGAATATATTCTAGCGGTATTTGGTGAATATAGGGTGGTCTATTAGGTGTAGACGCAGCATCCTTTAAATCAGTAATCCTTGCTGCTACCCCTTTTACCCATTTATGACTTCCGCATTTACTGCATATTCCAATCTTTTCTGAAAAAGGAGCATAGCATTTCATACATACCGTTTTATGATATTTACCTAGTTTTGGATCTAAACCATAATTAGCAATGATTCTTCTTCCTTCTACCCGATGAAGAACTTTTGCAAATTCCGCAAAAGAAGCTTCCTCCATCGCCATTACTTGATATTCTCGGGCCATTTTTTCCAAAGAATGGGCATCTGAATTTGTTATAAAAGGAAAGGCATGCAATTCTGAAATTTGATCAGCCATTTCCGTATCAGAGCTCAACCCCAGTTCCATACCATCAATCATTTTCTCATCTAAAACTTCCTTATAAGAACGATTAACACCGCTACCATATAAACTTTTAAATGGTGTAAAAATATGTGCCGGTATGAAAAGTCCATGTAATTCCTTTACTTTATACTGCAATTCTTTTCCAGTTATATATAGACGTTGAGAGCTTAAGGTTACATTTTTCATATGGTTTGAAATCCAATTGGAAAATTCCTTCATTTTAGCTAAGGTTGGCAGATAGGATAATACATGGATTGGCCCCTTACAGAAAGAATCATTTATTTCGAGCTCTGATCCAAGAATAATCGTTATCCCTTCCATTCTCACACCACCGCTAGGCAGTTCTACCATCTTCCCCTGCTCTATTAACTCTTCCATTTCCATAATAACTTCAGGGGAATGACAATCTATGATTCCGATCATATCAAGACCTTTTTGCTTGCTAGCATATTCAATGATAGCGGTTAAGGTAAGATTTCTCGATGCTGTAATTTTCACCGGTTTTCCACTTTTGGTTCTACCAATATGAATATGTAAATCCGTATAAAAAGACTTCATCTTTACTCCTTTAGATTAGCAATTTGTAAATATTGTACCCCAAAAATTGTTTTAGCATCAAAAATACGTTGCTCCTTGATATATTCCAATGCCTCATCAAGCGTGATTTCTAATACATTCACAAACTCATCTTCATCAAGTCCAGCAGCATTTTCTTTCTTGGTTAATCCTTTAGCTACATATACATGGATAATTTCATCTGCAAATCCTGGTGAAGTATAAAATGAACTAACCAATTCTAGAGATTCACAATCGTATCCCGTTTCTTCTTCTAACTCTCTTCGAGCACATAAAGCTGGTTCTTCGCCCTTTTCTAATTTGCCTGCTGGGATTTCTACAATGACTTTTTCAAGAGGCTTTCGATATTGCTCTACCATTACTAGTTTATTGTCATCAGTAATCGCAATCACCGCTACTGCACCTGGATGCTTTACTAATTCTCTCGTCGATGTTTTTCCATTCGGCAGCTCTACCTCATCGACTTGAACTTGAATGATTCTCCCGCTAAAAATATGCTCTGTTTTTAATGTTTTTTCTTCCAATGAACTCATTTGACACACTCCTGTTCTATTAAGCAAAGATTCTAACATATAGATTATTATACTTCATTTCGGTTTTTAGGAAAGGATTGTGGGGGCGTTGAAGGTATATTTACGAGAAAAAGGGGTTGTTTTAACAGGGAAAGGATGGGAAATCCGCTATATGCTAAAAAAGTATCAAAAAGAATTCACCTATGTGAAGGATTGGATAAATGCAAATTCGAATCCTCCAAAAAAATAAGCCTATTTCTTTGTGAATAAATACCATTTTTCGTACAATAAAAGATATCATAGGTAAAGAGGTGTTCGATTTTGCAAAAGTCACAATTAGGTAGTTCTAACTTATATGTATCAAAACTAGGTCTTGGATGTATGAGCCTTGGAACCGAAGAAAAGACTGCTTTTCCGATTTTAGAAGCAGCATTAGAAGAAGGAATAAATTACTTTGATACAGCTGATTTATATGATCAAGGTAAAAATGAGCAATTACTAGGACGTTTTTTCAAAAATAACCGCGAAGATGTCATTATTGCAACAAAGGTAGGAAATAAGTGGGAAGATGGAAAAGATGGCTGGTCTTGGGATGCAAGTAAGGCCTATATTAAGGAACAAGTTAAACACAGCCTAAAACGACTAGATACAGATTATATTGATTTATATCAGTTACACGGAGGGATGATGGAAGATCCAATCGAGGAAACGATTGAGGCATTTGAAGAACTAAAGGAAGAAGGCGTAATTCTTTATTACGGCATTTCGTCCATTCGCCCCAATGTCATCCGCGAATATGTAAAACGTTCTTCTATCGCTTCTGTTATGATGCAATATAGTATTTTAGACAGACGTCCAGAAGAGGAAACACTGCCATTGCTTGCTGAAAACAATATTAGTGTTGTTACCAGAGGACCTGTTGCGAAAGGTCTTTTAAGCCCTAAGTACCGTGATAAGCTAACTGAAAAAGGCTATTTAGATTATTCTGGTGAAGAACTGAAAGAAGTGCTGAAAACACTAGAACAGAAATTCTTAGATTATCGAACACTAACTGAAGCCGCAGTGCAATATAACTTAGCCCAGCCCGCTGTCGCAAGCATCATTGCAGGAGCAAGCTCAGCAGAACAGCTTCGAGCTAACGCTAAAGCTGTTAATAGTGCACCTTTAACAGCAGAGGAATTAGCTTTTATTAAAGAAATTTCGAAAGCATCGGTTTATAAGGCACATCGTTAATAGGATGTATATTTACTTTTAAGCTTGGTTCTTGAATGATTCAGGAAATTTTTCTATTTATTATAGAAAAGTGGTTTTCGTTTTTTGGATGAAAGCCACTTTTTCTTGCGTTTTTTTGATATGTGGTTTTCAGTTTGCTTATAAACAAGAATTCCACCTATTCTTTTTAGATAAATAGTATACGCGTCCAAATAATCTCCTTTATTTTACAAGAATAATAGAAACGAGGAATCTCTTTGAAATACATAGAATTTGGTATTGGCAACAAATGGATTATTCGCACAGAAACAGAATTACAGGATGGGACAGAGTTTGAAGAAAAAGGAATAAAGAGGCCAATTAAATTTCATTCCCTCTATACAAGAGTCTGGATTAGGAAAACAGTGTTTATTATCGACTCAAAAGAAGGATTTAAAAAACGAAAAAAAGAACGAAATGCCATAAAATTAATATTGGGGATAAAAAGCTTGTAGTCTTTCTTTAGGTGTATTTCTCTTCTAATCTTTTACTCTAGTATTCCAAAAAAGGAAAATCCCTCATAATATCGAATATTATAAATAGTAATTAAACCATGACTTAATGTACCTACCATTACTTTTATAAAGGGGTTTTTCTATTGAATCAAGCATTATTAATTATTGACGTTCAACAAGATCTTGTAAATGGAACCGAGCAAACAAAGGAGATATATAACAAACAAGATTTATTAAAAACTATCAATCTTGTCATTAAAAAGGCTATTAAATCAGAGGTAGAAATTATTTTTGTAAGGGATAAAGATGTGGCTGGAGGCGAAGGACCTGGATTTGACATTCACTCCGACTTGAATGTTCCTAGTGAAGCAAAAATCTTTGATAAATATGCTACTAATGCATTCTATGGGACAGGATTATTAGAGTATTTACAGTCAAAAGAAATTCAACATCTTGTCATTATGGGTTGCGAAACACCCTATTGTATTGATACTGCAGTACGGACAGCAACAGTAAATCAAATGGATGTAACGTTAGTGGGAGATGGGCATTCAACAACGGATTCACCTGTTCTTTCCGCTGAAAAAATTATTCAACATCATAATAAAATATTACATGGTCATTATAATGTCGATCATTTTTCCATCGTGCGCGAAGCAGTGGAAGATTTATTTACGCCAACGCATGATAGTTACCGATAAGTTTTTTGTAGAAAAAAAATAAAAAATAATTACAATGATAAAAGCGATGCTATAAATGGCTTTTGTCATTGTAATTTTTTTGTAATTCCTTGATTTTCACTCTAACTCCCAAGCCCTCTTTAACAATTCTATCCCTGTTTCTATCTCCGTTTCCGTCAATCCACCATATCCAAGAATCACTTTTGGATTCCCTAAATATTCATTTTGAAAATAATAAGTGGATACAGGGTAAACTTTCACTCCAAAATCTAATGCCTTTTCTATTAATCTCCATTCGTTCCAATCACTTTTCACTTCTAAAACAATATGAAGTCCAGCATTTTCTCCAATCACTTCTACATTTCTTCCTAAATGTTCGTGAATCGCTTGGAGCAATACTTGCCGTTTTTTTCGGTATAATGTTCTCATTTTATTTAGATGACTGTTCCAATGCCCATCTTTTATAAAGCGGTACAATGTATCTTGATGCATTCGAGAGACAGTCTGTTTATAGACAGTGAACTGTTTTTGATATGTACTATATAATGTATTAGGAAGAACACCATAGCTTATTCGCAGGGACGGAATTAATGATTTAGAGAAGGTGCCTAAATAAATAATTTGACTATTGTTGGCCAATCCTTGAAGTGCAGGAATCGGCTTTCCTTTATAGCGGTATTCGCCATCATAATCGTCTTCTATAATAAAAGCACTATTTTTTTCTGCCCATTTAATTAATTCCAATCTTCGAGTAATTGGCATAATCATCCCATATGGAAATTGATGAGATGGAGTTACATACGCTACATTTGCTTTACTTTTACTTAGCTGAGAAACATCCATGCCATTTTCATCAACTGGAATAGGTAGTGTTTCTTTCCCCATATCTTGTAACACTACTCTAATTCGGTAATAGCCCGGATTTTCAAGCCCGTATACTTTATCCCTTCCTAGTAATAAACCAATTAAGCCTATTAACACTTGTGTTCCGGCACCAATAATTATTTGATCAGGATGACAATTTACCCCTCTTGTAGCATATAAATGCTTGGCAATCTGTTCTCTTAAGTTAAACTCACCTTGTGGATCTCCATTCGAAAACCAGAAATTTTGATCTTCATATATCGACTGCATGGAGAGCTTCCTCCATATGTTATAGGGAAAATATTTACTATCGACTTGCCCTGAGTTAAAGTCGATTTTCACCTCTTCTTGTTTATTTGTTTTCTTTACGATATGAATAGCTTTTGTTTGTTGCTGATTCTTAAATTCTTCATCAATTGTTAGCACATATAATCCTTTACGGGGAATGCTTTCCACATATCCTTCTGCACAAAGTTGATCATAGGCTGCTTGGACGGTATTTAAACTAATTTGTAAATGTGTCGCTAACTTTCTTTTGGAAGGTAATTTTTCATTAGGCAAAATATGATTCTTCCTAATCTCTTGCTTAATAAAGTCCGCTAATTGAATATAAAGCGGCGTACTACTATCCTTATGCAAAACCGGTGTTAACTCTAGCACTAAACACTCCTCCCCCTATATTAAACTGACACCATTAAAAAGGCCAAATCTGATACTTTAGATTATACCAGACTCCCATTACATTATAGATAAGATTGGAGGAATGAACATGATAAACAATCAATTAACCATTAAGAAATTAAAGACAGAAGAAGAATGGGAAACAGCATTTCCTGTAATGAAACAATTACGAACGAAATTAGATATGAATGCATATCTTGAACTAGTTTCAGAATCCGTTCAAAAAGAAGGTTATCGCTTGATTGCACTTTATAATCAGAAAGAAATCGTAGCACTTTGTGGATTTATGCCTATGATCACTTTATACAATGGTAAATTTGTTTGGGTGTGTGAATTAATAACAGATAGCCACCATCGTTCCAAAGGTCACGGCAAAGCTTTATTGGACTATGTCCATCAGTGGGCTATTGAAAATGACTATCCTCTTGTGTCATTATCTTCTGGCTTACAGCGAGTTGATGCCCATCGATTTTATGAAGAGAAAATGGAATATGATAAAGTAAGCTATGTTTATTTGAAAAAAATTTAATAAAAAGTAAAAGAGACATTCCTTCGTTTTAATGGAAACGTCTCTTTTCCCCTTACTTTTTAAATACGCGTAAAGAACTACTCTTTTTTTCATAAATATCTTCTATTCTTTGTAGATTAAAAGGATGGATCTAGTGAACTTTTCCATTCCATAATTTTATTTTTCTAAAGGAATTCCCTTCATTTATAAAGAAATATACATATCTAGGATTCTATAAACGAGTATGGTAAATATACATGAAAACAGGAGGTGTTTATTCATGTCAAAAGATTCTATACAAAGTTTGATTTCGGAGTTAGATAAGCTAATTTCTGTTTGTGAAGAAAATGCTAAAAATAGTGATTCTGCCGAAAAACAGCGCTTTTATGAAGGAATGGCGATCGCCTATACAACAGAGCGAATGAGAATAAATGGAGAAGTAGATAGCATAGAGTTAAAAGTAATCGATGAATTATATAGTGCTCTCCCCTCTACCACTTCAATCAAGGGATCAATCATAGAATACACTGAAACTTGTTCCTTTTGCAGAAAATCAAGAGAGGAAGTTGGTCCATTAGCAGTTGGACCAAATGTGTCTATTTGCAGCTCATGCTTAGAATTTGGTGCAGAAGTGATTAAAAGTCATTCATAGGGACGATTAAAGCAATTGTCCCTTTTTTGGAGTTACTAATATCACCTTAATCTTCTATTACTTTTACATATGCTCCTTTCTTCGCTTTTTGAAAAGCTTTCTTATTCATCTCTTGTATACTTTCAGAAAAGCTTGAAGCACTTATTAATTTATTTTGGAAGAAAATAGATGGGTCAATAAGTCGAACCTTATTCTTTAGATGGATATCAAAATCCTCTTCATCCACTACTGCTTTCACAGACGAATGGAGCTTACTCCATAGCTTCTGGATTTCAACATTATTTGATGTAATTATTTTATTAATTAGCTCCTTATCCTCCCCTAGAAAATCAGAAAATTTTATAATGTTACTGGCTATTGCTACTTTTAAAATTTTCGTTAACTGATCATATCCATAAATATTTAATGGATGCATAAAAAAATCGATGACCTCTTTATAGTAGGTTTCAACAAACCATTCTGACGAATCAACGTTTTGTAAACACATTTTCCCTTCCACAATTACAACATTTTCTAAAAATTCATGTACTTCCTTTAAAGGAATTTTATTATAGGTATACATATCTCGTAATGTATAATCAACGCGATCTGCACATAATTCTGGTGCAGGCTGTTCTAAAATAGTCCATTTGGTATCATCCATTAGCAATTCCTCATAATCATACTGATATTTTTCTAAGATTGAAGGAATTTTGGAATCCTTAATAACAGAATGAAAAATTGCTTCATGATAATTCTCATGCTGTTTATCTAAAACAAAGTCAACAACATGGGAAAATGCTGTATGGGAAACATCATGCAACAGTCCTGCGATTTGCTCTTCAATGGAACCACCAAGCTTTCGGATTAATAGCATAACGCCAATCGAGTGCTCATATCGAGTAACGTTCCAGTCTGTATTTACTAAATAACTTGCTCCTCCTTGATGGATGCCCTTTAGTCGTTGAATTGGCTTGCTTTTTATTAATTCTTCTAAAACTTTGTCTATCTTGAAATCTCCGTACAGTTTATCGGATACTAGCATATTGTACTCCCCTCCTGAATCTCCACCTCTTTAATTAGCAAATGTTATAAATAGCATTAGGCTTAAAAAAAGGAAAAACATTTCCAAATTAAAAAAATATGTATTCGCATGTATCGTTTTTAAAAATATATTTGGTTTTATTAGACTAGCTTTCAATAACAGCAGAAAAAAATAAATAAAAAGAAGGCTAAATATTCCAAACACAGTTGCCATAATGACATATTCCTGTTCCCAAAATGCTACAGCAAGAAATAATACCCAAATACTCTTTACAATATTGGCCATTAATTCAAATGGGCCTGATAATATCTCCATTAAACATAGTAGTCATCACCCATCCTATATCAACAATTTATCCGAAACCACCCTGTCTCTTTCGGAAAATCCTCTCTACTTAATTGTCTACCCGTTATTAACTGGCGATAGGAAGTTATTGTGCCGTCATGTGAGACAATATAGATTTTCTCTTTTTTTAATCGACTACAATTTGCTAAAAATTCTTCAGCGTATCTTGTAAAATCCCTTTCTGTAGCAGTGTTAAATCCTTCCTTCCATAAGGATACGGGTGGATTGTCATCTAGTTCAAAGGAAGGAAATGCATGTAATATATTCTCCATTTCCATCATTACATCGCAAGGCAATGTCTGCTTATTTGATAAGAGAGGGAACATTCTTGGAGAAACATAAGGAGTTACTATTTTTCTGCAATCGACGCCATCAGCCCACAGAATAGCTGTTTGCATAGTTCTTACTAATGGACTAATGAACACAATATCTTGAGTGCTTAAAGGAAAACGGTCTTTAAGTTTCTTTGCTTGGTCCATTCCATTTATTGTGAGAGAAGGATTTCTTTTATGTAGACTAGCTGGAAGATTAAGCGTGTGTTCTCCCTCTCCATGCCGTATGAAGATTAATTCCATTCCATCCCCTCATTTTAATTTTTGATTTCCTTTAACCAAGTGATTAGTTTCTCAATCATCTTCGGTGTAAATTCATGATTTACTTTTTCAAAGATTTTCATTTCCACATTGGTTCGTTTTTCCTCTTTGGTAATATACTTATAATAGTTTTTTTGCCCCTCGATTGGAATAATCGTATCACTATCCCCATGCATGAGAAGAACAGGAGATAGACTAATCATTTTGTCGATTGGATCATATTTCTTTAATCTACTTTCTTCTGCTTGAGAAATCTCATCTCTACCATCCCGTATTCGAAATATTTTTTCTGTAAGCACAAATGAACCCGATCCATTTATATTTGCTAATCCACTTATTTCAGGCTCTTTCGCAAAAATGCCATTTGCTATAAATCCCCCCATAGAATTGCCTACTAATATGGTACTGTTTTTCTTTACGCCTATTACTCTTAAAAACTCATTAAATTCATTAATGGTATGGAAAACGGTATTCCAAAAGTAATTTCGGGTAACGTTGGAATCAAAGTGATTTTCCAAAGGGTATCTTTCATCATGATTAAGGATGTCAGGGATTAATACACCAAATCCTTCTTGAGCAATCTCTTCGGCCAACTCTATGTATCCTTTCGCTGTTCCACCCCAACCATGATATAGGATCACGATTTTGTCTTTATTTTGGATATTATTAGTAGACTGATAAAACTTATATTCACCGATTACTATTCTCTCCACTGTCGTACCTTCCTTTTCCACCCACACTTAAATAAATCTCTTCACTTTCCCATATTGGATCAGCGAATGATAAGGATCACCTTTTAGCCCTAGTACCTTACAGAAAGCTGGTTCTGTTTTATAGCCCTGTTTCTTTAATGAAAGGATTTCCTCATTTATAGTTGGGTTTATCCTTAAAATTTCGTGTTCAATGATCATATGGAGATAAGCAAATTGCTGTTTAACTGGGATTGGTTGACCGAACAATTCGAATTCGAAGCCATCAAAATAGAAATTTGCTTTCATTACATCCACTTCTCTAATCATTAATCTTTTCAGGCGAAAATGCTCCATTTCACCAAAATGCTCGGTTACAATCTGTTTAAAATGTTCAAATTCGTAGACTTCCATTATGATATCTAAATCAGACCCATCTATATTCACTCCAATTGGAATGGTGCCACAAAGAATTGGTTTATAAGGATGTAAAATTTCATCTATTTTTAATTTCTTTAATGCTGAATATGCTTGTTGCTGCATAGCATTTCCTTCTCGTAAATAATCTAGTTTTTCAAACATTGAAAATTTCATATTTCATACATCTCATTTAAAGTTTTGCTCACGACTAACTGCATAGAAGATAACTTAGGATTACTTATCATATTTACCAACAAACTTTTCAGGAAATTCTTACAGTTTGCCACCAAAAACCAATAATTTTCTTCTTCTATTTGATTTTTATACTGATGTAAATCATTTTTCATATTTATTATTAAGCCTTCTAACACTTCCTGCTCCAAACCGTTATCTATCATTTGTATAAGAGGAACAATCATTCGTTCATCTTCATCATGAATATATACACTTTCCGTTTGATAGATTTTTTGCCAAATCGCCTGCATTATTGCCGGGTATGTACTTTGATTTATTTTTTCACTTTTGACAAGTTCATCGAAAGCATCCGCTACATGCGCCATACTATGAGCCCAGCCTTTATCTTTCACATATCCTCTTACATCTTTTTCAAGGTTTACATAGTTGATCAATTTATCTTTAATTTCATTAACCTTGGCTTCTGTTAAAAAAATCATTGCGATTATCTTGATAAAGAATAAGTGCAATTAGTAATGATGTAAAAGAACGAGTGAAAACAGAATCCGTATCCTTTTCACCAATTCCTTTAAACAAGAATTGATTACTTAAACAGGTTTCTAACACTTCACATAAAAAATGCTTTTCTAGTTTGTTTTCCATGATTAATTGACAAAAGGTGTGATAAATCAAGTTATCTCTTAGCTCGCTATCTGGTGAACCAATATGTATAAGCATAGATTTTACGACTGTCTGTTTTGTTTTTTCATCCCATTCTATTTCTTCAGATTTTCTATCTCCTAAAAAGTTCTTCAACTCTTTTTCCTTCATGGGAATTATATTTTCTATTAGATTCAATTTCTCACTCCTATCATAACAAGGGAAGTAACAATCCCTTTTCATCTATTTACTTTATGCATCACAAACTGTGATTTACTTTTTTTAAACTCATTCTTGTTGTAAAAGGCAATTAAGTCTTCCTCACAAAATAAACTAATAACATCAATATTGGATAATTCCTCTATCAATTTAGCAATAAGCATAGTTCCGATTCCGTTTCTATTAAAAGAGCTATGAATCACTACATCCTCAATATATGCCCTAAAAACTCCATCTGTTATTGCTCTGGCAAAGCCTATGAGCTTATTATTTTCCCATGCACCTACTGCTAATGTTTGGGATAACATTTTTTCCATATCTTGCTCCGTTCTTTCATTCCACCATCCTGTATCCTTATAAAGTTCTATCACTTCGTTTGCCTTTATTGGTTTCTCTATAGATGTCAACACTTCTATTATCATGTCACTCTCCTACGTGCTGCTATATTTGTTCACATAATAAATCTTCTCTCCTAAACTTTTAAATAACATAGCTGAATTTCCCTCCTCAGCACCTTCACAAATTTTAACATTAATTATTAGGAAGAGATTCACTTTTCAGAAAAATCAAAATACACAACAAAGTTAAAAATGATCTTCTATAACAAAGGCCATTTTTTCTAGGAAGAGATTTTTCTATCAAAAAATTCTTTCACTTTTTCAGCTACTACTAGTGGTTTTACATCGATAGCCGATAAATCATTTCTATCTAGCCAGATTGGCAAATATGTTCCTCGATCTCGAGTTCTTTCCGTAAATTCTTCTCCTTGACCTGTTCCAATCATGCCGTTAATAATATCCGCTAAGAAAAAATACTGGATTCCGTTATATTCTATTTCTGCAAGGCATTCGTTTATTTTGACGGTTACGCCTAATTCTTCGAATGCTTCCCGTTTAGCTGCTTGCCTAGGAGTTTCTTCTGGCTCGATGCCACCACCAGGAAATACATAATAGACAGAATTATTTCTAATTCTTTTTATAAGACATAGCTTATTATTTTCAATAATAACTACTAATCCTCTATTTCGCATAAAATTTTGTCCCCACTTTTTAATTATATCGCTTCAATTATATACTTAAAATGGAATTAAATATCTATAAAAGCTAAATTCTCATCTATTTTTCTAGTGTACTAACACAAACTCAGTAAAATTCTATCATTTCTGCAATGCTTATTAAATCGTGCTCATTATTAACCCCTGTAATCGTATATTGATAGTTATTTGTTGTTATGATTAATTTTAGATCTTTTTTCTCATGGATAAGTACTGCTAAATGATTATTAATGGTCATTTCCAGTTCCTTTTTTACAATGCTATTTCTACCATTACCTTGTATACCTTTTTGTTTTTTTTCCGTATATATGGATAGATAGCTTCCGCCTGATAATGGATAATCTGCATTTACTAGAATGGAATCCTTTACCTTCGTCGCACTTATTTTCGGTTCACCAGTTATCTTTAATGAAGATAACTTAAGTGTATATAGAGAATAGGGAATTCCTGCTTCCTCTGAAAGAAATACGGTGTTTTTATTTTCGACTCTCTTTTGTTCTTCCGCTGTAATAATGACCAATTCTTCTAGATCAGCTGTTTTTTCATTCAGTGCGTTTATACCCTGAAATGTATGTAATAATGGAAATTCCATACGAATTAATAAAAAGAGAATAGTCGATGCTACGAAAATTGCGACGTAAGGAAATGGTTGAAGTCTATTTCGTCTCTTATTATGAGCTATCATCCTCTCTTCTAGCTTTAAGCGTGTAGCTTCTTTTCTTTTCTTATCCCAAATGATATCTGTTTCTAAAATTTTTAAATCAAAATCAAGCTGTTCTTTAAATGACTTTCCCATTTAACTCCCCCTCCTTTTTTAATTCTTTCTCCAATGCACGAATTGCCCGAAATAAAGTAGATTTCACCTTGCCTTCTGACCATCCTAAAATCTCTGCCGTTTCTTCTATAGAAAATTCCTTCAGTTTCCTGAGTAAAATGACCTCTCGATAAGATTTTTTTAATGAACTTAATGCATGATAAAGATTAAGCGATTGCTCCTTCATTTGTAAAATCTCTTCTGGCAATGGACAATCATCTTTTTTTAGTAAAAAGGCTTCTTTTAAAAGTATTAACGGCTTCTTTTTTCTAATCATATCAACGGTAAGATTATGAGCAATTCGGTAAAGCCATGTTTTTTCACTTGATTGTCCTTTAAAGGTATCCAAATGAAGAAATGCTTTAAAAAAAGTCTCGTTTGTTAAATCTTCTGCCTGCTGATAATCTTGAATCATTATTAGGATATATTTGAAAATAGCATCCCCGAACTTTTCATACCATTCTAAGATGATTTTATCTTTCTCATTCTCCAACTTTTCCCCTCCCTTTAAAAAGTTCTATGTATAGACGGATGAAAGCTTTAAAAGTTTTACTTTTTTAAAAGATAATTTTATTATAGTAAATAAAATTGGGATTCCTTATTTAAAGTTCTCTTAAGAATGTAAAAGAACAAACGAACAAAACTCTATATATACATAATTCCCCATAAATAAAAAGACTATAAACAAAGACCTTATTCGGCTTTGTTTATAGTCTTAATTAAGCAAAACTAACTATTAGCTTAAGTATTACCTCAGTCTTTTTATTTTTCCAGTTCATTATCAATACATCAATGTTAAGTGCTTATTTTTCTTTTGGAATATCCTTCTGTAAACTTAATAATTATTTTTTCCAATCCGAAGCAAATTTTTCCATTCCTTGATCTGTTAATGGATGCTGAATTAACTTTTCAATCAAACTATAAGGAATGGTAGCTATATGCGCACCTGCTAATGCGACACGAGTAACATGATCTGGGTGACGAACAGAAGCTGCAATAATTTGTGCATCTAAATTATGAATTTGAAACAATTTTGCAATTTTTTCTACTAATAATACCCCATCTTCTGATATGTCATCCAAACGACCTAAGAATGGGGAAACATAGGTTGCACCAGCTCGAGCAGCTAATAATGCCTGATTCACTGTGAAAATGAGGGTTACATTTGTTTTAATACCTTTTTGAGATAAATAACGAGTAGCTTCTAAGCCTGCTAATGACATGGGAAGCTTAATAGTAATCTTTTCATCTCCACCATTAATTTTGATTAAGTCTTCTGCCGCTTGAATCATCTCTTCTGCTGTTAGTGCATCTGGTGGTACCTCAGCAGAAACAGATTCCACCTCAGTAACAACTTGAGCTATTTCTTCAATTCTATCTTCAAATTTAACTCCTTCTTTGGCTACTAAAGATGGATTTGTTGTTACACCTGACAATATCCCAAATTTATACGCTTTTTTAATATCGTCAAGATTTGCAGTATCGATAAAAAACTTCATAACGAAACCCTCCATTACTATTTTTTTACTCTTAAATATCTATTTCAACTTTTCTAAATGAAACGATAATTGAATTATCCTTAAATTTATTAAAATAGATTTATAAACATATAAACTTATTTAATAGAATATCCTCCATCTATAACTAAGTTTTCACCAGTAATCATATTGGCAGCATCACTAGCTAAAAAGACAGCACATGCTGCTACTTCTTCAGGATAACCAAATCGTCCTGCTGGAATAAGCTGTTTCATTTCTTCTCCGGCTTTCCCTGCCCATGCTTTTTCACCAAGTTCCGTTAATATAACGGTTGGAGAAATAGCATTTATTTTTATTTGATATTTGGCCCACTCAATTGCTAAGACCTTTGTCATCGATACAATAGCAGCTTTACTTGCACAGTATGCTACATGCTTATCTAATGCAATGACTGCAGCCTGAGAGGCCATATTTATTATTTTGCCTCCACCATCAACAATCATTTCTTTACCAACAGTTTGAGCAAGCAAGAAAGATGCTTTTAAATTTAATTCCATTGTCTTATCCCAATATTCTTCTGATAGCTCTTCTGCCTTATCAAGTTAAGCAACTCCTGCTGAATTAAAGAGAATATCAATTTTTTTAAATTTATCCTTTATTTTACTTATTGCTCCTTCGATATTTTCCTTTTTTGTAATATCTGTTTTTATACCAAATACTCGATCAGGATGAATAGCTTTAGCTACTTCTATTACATTATCCTTTATATCTAATATAGCTACATATGCTCCCTTTTCTATGAATAACTCTGCTGTGGCTTTTCCTATTCCACTAGATCCACCTGTAACGACTGCTACCTTATTTGTTAGATTGAAATTTTTATCGAATCCATTATATCCCATTTAGTAGCCTTCCTCTCCTTTGTAGCTATCAATAAATTGTTATAATAATTTTTTAAATTCTGTCACCACATTCTCAGGTGTGAATCCATATTCCTCTATTATTCTTTCTCCTGGTGCGGAGGTACCAAATTTATCTATTCCAATTACCTTTCCATCATTTCCAATATAGCGATGCCACCCCTGTGATGATCCCATTTCTAATGCTAATCGAGCTGTAATATTGTTCGGAATGATAGTTTCTTTATAAGAATTTGATTGCTTTTCAAATAAATCCCATGATGGCATGCTAACAACAGATACAATAATATTTTCTTCTTCGAGCAACCTTTGTGCTTCAATTGCTAATGCGACCTCTGAACCCGATGCTAATAGTAAACCGACTGCTTTATCTCTTTTTGAAATTACGTAGGCCCCCTTATTTACTCCAACATATGCATGATCACTTTTTACTAATGTTGGCAAATTTTGTCTAGTTAGAATGAGAGCTGTTGGTACATCCTTGCTCTCTACCGCTAATTTCCATGCAGCAGCTGTTTCATTACCATCTGCTGGACGAATAGTGGACAAACCTGGCATTGCTCTAAGGGATGCCAGCTGCTCAATAGGCTCATGAGTTGGTCCGTCTTCTCCTACTGCAATACTATCATGTGTAAAGATATAGATTACTGGTAACTTCATTAACGCAGAAAGACGGATTGCTGGGCGCAAATAATCAGAGAATACAAAGAAGGTTGCACCAAAAGCTTTTATTCCACCATGTAATGCCAATCCGTTTAAAATAGCCCCCATTGCAAATTCTCGTACTCCAAACCAAATATTTCTGCCTTTATAGTTATCTGGTAAAAAATCGCCCCCATTTTTAATAAGTGTCTTATTGGATGAGGCAAGATCCGCTGAACCTCCAAATAGGGATGGAAAATTCTTTGCAAGTGCTTGAAGAACTTCTCCACTCGAAGTTCTTGTTGCAAGCGAATGTTCACCTATCGAATATTTCGGAATATCCTTATCCCAATTTTCCGGTAACTCATCCTTAATCGCTCCACTTAATTGTTCTGCGAGATTTGGATATATTTCTCTATATTTCTTAAATAAATGATTCCACATCGCCTCTTTTTCAGCAGATAGATTTTTTAGTTTTTCGAAATATTCCGAAACCTCATTCGGTATATAGTATGGTTGATCATATGACCAGTCATATGATTGTTTTACTAATTGGATTTCGTCTATTCCTAAAGGAGAACCATGTGAGTCTGATTTTCCTCCTTTATTTGGAGAACCGTATCCGATTATTGTTTTAATCTCAATTAGTGTTGGTTGGTCTTTATTTTCTTTTGCTTTTTCAAGCACTTGTTGGATAGTTTCGATATCATTTCCATTCTCAATGCGATAATACTCCCATCCATATGCTTTGAAACGACTCTCTACACTTTCCGTAAAAGACATTGATAGATCTCCATCTAATGAAATATCATTCGAATCATATAAAACTATTAATTTTCCTAATTTTAAATGGCCGGCTAAAGAAGCTGCTTCTCCTGAAACGCCTTCCATTAGGTCTCCATCCCCACAAATACTATAGACGTAATGATCTACTACATTTAATTCTTCCCGATTATAGGTTGCAGCAAGATGTCTTTCTGCCATAGCCATGCCAACACTCATAGCTATACCTTGGCCAAGTGGACCAGTTGTCGCATCGACACCAGGTGTATGACCAAATTCTGGATGTCCAGGTGTTTTACTTCCCCACTGACGAAATTGGAGAAGCTCTTCTTTAGAAAGATCATATCCAGTTAAATGTAATAAACTATAAAGAAGCATGGAACCATGTCCTGCTGAAAGTACAAACCGATCACGATTAAACCAATTAGGATTGTTAGGATTATAATTCATTATTTTTGACCACAATACATATGCCATAGGTGCTGCACCCATTGGCATTCCAGGATGTCCCGAACCAGCTTTTTCAATTACATCGATTGCTAACGTCCGAATCGTATTAATCGTTAATGTATCAATATCCACTTTTTGATTAATCATTATTATGGGCTCCTTATTTTAATATCATTTATAAATACAGAAACGCTCTGTTATTGAAAATATATCTATAATAACTGTAGATATTTTCTATTTTTCTATTAAAATTCATGTTTTAAAAATTATTTTAAGGAATGTTTTGCTTCTATAAATTGATAGTTTTCGCTATCTCCTCCTATAGTAACGAAAGAATGTGTTAATCTCGATTTATCATCCATACTGCGTACCCCTTGTAAAAGCATCCCATTCGTAATGCCTGTAGCCACGAAAAAGCAATCTTCAGAACGAATTATATCGTTCAATTTCAAGACTTTATTCGGGTTTGTAATTCCCATTTTTACACAGCGATCATATTCTTCTTGATCTTTTGGGATTAATTTTCCTTGAAAATCTCCGCCTAAACATTTTAACGCAGTTGCAGAAATAACACCTTCTGGCGCTCCTCCCGTTCCGACAAATAAATCCACATCACTTTCGTCAATAGCAGTTGCGATAGCTGCTGTGATATCTACATCAGAGAATAGTCTAACACTTGCTCCTAACGAAAAAACTTGCTCAATTAAATGATGGTGGCGAGGACGATCTTGAATCATAACGGTAATATCTTTCATTTCCTTATTTTGCGCTTGTGCTACTGCTTTTATATTATCCATTAAAGACCATTCAATATTTATACAACCCTTTGCCTTAGGACCAACTGCAATTTTTTCCATATACATATCTGGCGCATGTAAAAGACTTCCCCTTGCAGATGCTGCAATGACACATAATGAATTATCTTGTCCTTTTGACAATAATGTAGTACCTTCCACTGGATCGACTGCAATATCAAGACTCGGTCCCTTTCCAGTACCAAGCTCCTCACCAATATATAACATTGGTGCTTCATCCATTTCTCCTTCACCAATGACAATTACCGCTTGCATATCCACTTTATTCATTTCTTTTCGCAATGATTCTGTTCCAGCACCATCTGCTAAATTCTTATTACCTTTTCCAATCCACGGAAAAGATGCAATTGCAGCTTTCTGAGAAATTGCTAAAAAATCGATTGCAAGACTTTGTACATCATCTTTTCTGAAAGCAATATTGGAAGACTTCATTATATCTCCTCCACCTTTTTTTATTCAAAACAATGAATATTCATACATTAAAATGTATCATTTAACATGCCTCATTATCCAATCCTCTAAATGAAGAGGAAAGTATATTCACACTTTCCTCCATGAATTTTTTAAACCGTTTGTGTACTTTGTACGGTTGTTAAAAAGGTCACAAGGATTAGATATGCCGATGTCGCACCTGGATCTTGGAAACCTAACGAACGTTCTCCTAATCTACTTGATCTTCCACGTTTTGATAAAAGATCTTTTGTTGATAACATTCCATTTTCTCCTGCTTCAACCGCTTTTTTAAATGAAGTACTGAAGTCATTTGTTTGAGCAAATTCGATTTGCAAAGTTTCAAGTGTTGGTTGCAGCGTATCTATCATTGTTTTATCACCAACTTCTGCTTTCCCTCTATCCTTTACCCCTTCAATAAATGCAATCCAAAAATTAGCTAAATCTTCATCAGACAATTCAGTTTTATTTTGAAACACTTTAGAGCCTCTCAAAAAACCAGTTGCGTATAATGGCCCAACAGAGCTACCAACTGCACTTAGAAATGTTTTACCTGCCAGCACTGCAATTTTCCCGCAATCTGCTTCTTCCTTTAAATCAGTTTCTAATTTTTCATCAATTGCTTGCCATCCAATGGACATGGTAACCCCATGATCTCCATCTCCTAGTTTTCTATCAAGCTCTGATAAATAAGCTTTTTGTTCTTCAATCATCGTAACAACATTTTTTAAAAACCTTTTATAATCCTCTGCAGAAAATTTCATTTTTCCTCCTCCTTATCTTTGAACAAACATTGCACAATCAGCTGGTTGATCTACTAGTTTTTTTAACTCATCATCTAATTTAATTAATGTAACGGAGCAGCCGCCCATTTCTAGTGAAGTACTGTAATCACCGACATACGAACGATGAATGATAATACCTTTTCCACTTAAAATTTGCTTTACTTTACGAAACATAATATAAAGTTCCATTCGAGTAGTTGAACCTAAACCGTTTACAAGAACAGCAACTTCTTCCCCTTGATCTAACGGCATATCTACTAAAATATCTTGTACAAGGCGTTCTGCTACATGGTCAGCTTGGGCTAACTCTCCTTTTTCTACTCCTGGTTCTCCATGATGGCCAAGACCAATTTCCATCTCCGTTTCTGCTAGCTCAAAACTTGGCTTCCCTGTTTGAGGAAGAGAACATGGTGTTAATCCAACACCCATTGTACGAGTGTAATCGTTTGCTTTTTGAGCTACTCGAACAACTTCTGTCAAAGAATATCCATTCTCAGCAGCTGCACCTGCAACTTTTGTTACAAAAAACTCTCCTGCAATTCCACGGCGTTTTTCTATTTCATTTTTTGGGGCTGAAGCAACATCATCTGTTACTAGGACAGATCCAACTTCGATACTACATTCTAAATCTGCTAATTCAGCTGCCATTCCAAAATTCATTACATCTCCAGCATAATTGCCATATATATATACAACACCAGCACCTTTATCAATCACTTTTGTTGCTTCAAGAATTGGATCTGGTGGAGGAGAAGCAAATATATTACCAACTGCGACTCCATCTGCCATCCCTTCTCCTACATAGCCCATAAATGCAGGTTCATGCCCTGAACCTCCTCCAATTAATATCCCTACCTTATTGTCACGAGATTCTTTTGCGGTAATAAGAGAACGTTTATTTTCTGCTAATTGTTTAACATATTGGGGATAAGCGTTGACATATCCTTCAATCATTTCATCTACTACATTTGTTGGATTATTGATAAGTTTCTTCATTTACTGCTACCCCTTTCAAATATTCCTGTTCTTTATCAATAATTTGCTGAACTTTTCTTCCAGAGTTACCACCAGTAAATTCTGACTCTAAATATGCCACGACAACCTTTTTGGCAGCTTCTACACCGATAATTTGTGCACCCATCGTTAAGATTTGAGCATTATTACTCTTTTGAGCACGTTCCGCAGAATAAACATCATGGCATAAGGCCGCTCTTATCCCTGGAATCTTTCCAGCTGCAATTGCCACTCCAATGCCTGTTCCACAAATCAAAATTCCTCTATCAATATTATTTACTATAATTCCATTTCCTACTTCAAACGCTACTACAGGATAATCTACTTCACTGCAATTATCATCACAACCATAATCTACAACCTCATGCCCTAATTCTATTACGTAATTTTTAATACTTTCTTTCAAATCAAAAGCATTATGATCAGAACCTATTCCAATTCTCATTTTAACATGTCATCTCCCTTTATAAATACTTTTTTTCTACTTAATTCCAATTCCTTTATAGTTTATATTCTTTCATTTTTAATCGAAATTGTCAATTATTTTTTTCGTTTATTTTCATTTATTTTCGTTTATTTAGTTTTTATTACACAAAAATAGCGAGATACTTATTAAATATTCTCGCTATTAACCCTTGTTTATCGCACAGTACTAGTATTTAGGTTGACATTTTCCTCTTCTATTCCCTGAACCTTTTGTTTTGGTAAATTAACAAACAACATCAAAAATGCACTAAATAAATATAATCCAGTATATATCCAAATAATTCCTACTGTACCAACGCTTGCAATAAATAGACCTACTAAAGCTGGACCTACAAATGTACTTAAACCAGCTCCAAGATTTAAAATAGACATTGCTGCCCCACGGCTTTCTGGTGCTAAAGAAGGAATTAATGCAGATAAAGGAACATACGCAGCCAGACAAGCACCAAAACATATCCCTACCAAAGTTGTCGCAAAATAGTTTGCACCCATTATATGTGGAACATAGTATAATAACGCTGTAAAAATTGCACAGCCAACTCCACCAAACCACATAACTGTATTTCTCCAGCCTAACTTATCTCCTACAATACCCCAAATAAGGTTAAAAATTACATTACTAGACCAAAGAGCTCCATAAATTTGTAACCATTCTGTTCTTGTAAAACCAATTTCGATCATATAAGCAGGTAAAAATACGACAAATCCATAAGCACCTGCTGTATTAATTGTGCGAACAATTCCCCCTAACCCTACTTTTGGTTTTTCAAATGCAATGGTAATTCCTTTGGCGATATATTTGAACGCTTCGGCTTTCGTTTTAAATTTTGCATTAGATTTTTCACTATTACTGTCTTTATTAATAAAAATTGCTAAAACAGCTCCAATTACTACAAATATTAACGCACTCCATAATGTTTTTATTTCTCCTAAAATAGGAAGAGCAAAGCTAGAATAATAAGCACCTAAAACATTTAAACCACCTGCAAAAGAAACCCAAAACCATCCGACTGCTGTTCCTAGCTTTTCACTAGGAGCATAATAGGTTAACCAAACAAGAAACGAATAGGAGAATAGTGGATAGCCAAGCCCTCTAAGGGAATAGGTTGGAATCATGACCGCTAAATTCATTGTTGGGATTCCAATAATTAAAAATACAAGTGTACCAATAATAAATAGAGTAAATCCTAATGCCATCGCCTTTCTCGGTCCCAGAATTTCTGCTAAAACTCCTGAAAGCCACGCTGCAATTGCAACAGCAAAACCATAAATACTGAAAAGCAGAGCAGATTGTTGAATAGAAAGCCCGTTATCTGTTAAATAAGAGGATAACCAGCCCTGTTCAAGCCCATCTCCCATCATAAAAACTAATACACCTATATACCCCAAAGCCATTTTCTTATCCATGCCTAACTTGGATAACAATAAATTCATACTTTCCCACCCACTTTAGTTGTATTTTTAACAAAAGCAGTTATTATGGATTCACCATAAATAACTGCTATAAAAACTTTCTTATTATGCTTGATAATTTGGAATTAGAATAACCTTTAATGATTCCTTACCATCTTTCACTAATTTAAAGCCCTTTTCAAAATCTTCTAGTGGAAGTTTGTGTGTGACAACCCCTTCTGTCGGTAAATCTCCATTCATAATACCTTCAATAACTAAAGGATAGCAGTATGGTCCTAAATGGGAGCCTAATACATCTAGTTCTTTTCTATCGCTAATAATACTCCAATCAACTGTTACCGGATCCTTAAAAACACTAAATTCAACAAATGTACCTAATTTACGAATTAATGTTAGCCCTTGTTCTACAGATTTTTGTGCTCCAGTTGCTTCAATATAAATATCGCAACCATACCCATCTGTCATCTCTTTAATAATTTTAGTTACATCATCTCTTAGTGGATTCAAAACAAGGTCTGCACCAAATTTTTTTGCAAGTTCTAGACGATCGTCGAATAAATCTAATACAATCAACTTTCCTGGACCCGATTTTTTAATCGCCCCAATCATACCAAGTCCTAACGTTCCCGCTCCAGCCAGAACAACGATATCACCAAGTTGAATTTTTGCACGTTGAACTGCATGGAAGGAACAAGCATATGGTTCTATTAAAATAGCTTTTTCAATTGGCAATTCTTCTGGAACATGATAGTTAATAGCTTCTTTTGTAAATTTCATATATTCTGCCATACCACCATTTACATTATTTTGAAAGCCATATAAATCATGTTTTTCACACATCCAATATTGACCACGCTTACAAAAACGACAATCCCAGCAAGGAACAATTTGTTCTGAGATAACTCTATCTCCAACTTTGTATCCTTCTACTTTATTTCCTACCGCTACAATATTCCCAATAAATTCATGGCCAGGTATCATTGGCGCTTTTATGTAAGCAGGTTGCTTTTCATCTCCCCAGAAACTTGGTGCTCCATCATATGCTTTTGCATCTCCAGCACAAATTCCACAAGCTTCTACTTTAATTAATATTTCTTCATCAGTAATCTCTGGAACAGCTACCTCTTCTAAACGATAATCACCAGGTTCATATGCCACAATAGCCTTCATTGTTTTTGGAATCACAACTTCTTGATGTCCTTCATTGATAACAGTGTTTGTATTCATTTTTTTAACTCCTTTTCGTTTTTTTGTATTTACTATTAAAATTACTTTTTTTAAACTAGTATCTACTACTTTAAATACTTACTAATTAAAATTAACTTTAACTTGATAAAATTAGACAACGCTTTCATTTTTGCATAATTTATGCATCCTGCTACTCACCACTCCTTATAGAATAGTCTTGAAAACATTTTCTACCGTTGATAAACTAACATTATGTTTTTCACATTTTCATTATATTCCCTTTGTTATCGTTTAGTCAATTTTTTCTTTTGATTTTTTTTAATTATTTTCGTTTACTTTCGTTTGCAAGCTAATGCATTTACATTTTTTTAAATTAATGATGTAATAGTATTAATAGTTTTTAAAGTATCCAAACATTTTGCGTATTAATATAGATCTAATACATATAGGAATATAGGTGATGTAATTGAAAGAAAAAAAATTCGCGTCAGAACGAAGACAAATCATTTTGAAAAAATTACAAGAAGATCAAAGAATCATAATTAAAGACCTTTCTAAAGAGATCAGCGTGTCAGAAGCAACTCTTCGAACTGACCTTACAAAGATGGAAGAAGAGGGATTATTAAAACGAACACATGGGGGAGCAATTTTAGCTAATTCTGATACAGATAAAGAATTTAGCTTTTTCACACGAGAAGGTAAAAACAAAAAAGAAAAATTAAGTATCGCAAAAAAAGCTAGTGAACTTATTTCAGACGGTCAATGCCTTATGTTTGATTCTAGTTCAACTGCACTTGAGCTTGCGCGGTTGCTAAATGACTTGCCTTATCGATTAACCGTCGTTACAAGTGGAATCAATACTGCTCTTGAACTACGTGACCATCCAAGCATTACTGTGATTCTACTTGGTGGCATTGTAAAAAAAGGCTCCTTTTCTCTCGAAGGCAGTTTAGGAATCAATATTTTAAACAACATTAATATTGATATTATGTTTGCTTCTGCAAACGGATTCTCTTTTGAAGCTGGACTCACAGATTTTAGTGTATACGAAGTTGAATTAAAAAAAGCAATGGTAGAAGCTTCTAATAAAGTTATTGCATTATTAGATCATACAAAAATTAATAAAAATTCTATTGCAACTTTTGCAAAAACCGAAGAAATTGATATGATTATTACTAATTATCATGCCTCAATGGGTTTTAAAGAAAAAGCACAAAAACATAAAATTGATGTTATTCTTGCAGAAACAAATAATAGACAATAGTAATATTCTATCTAAACAAAAATGTTCCAAACTAAAAAGTACCCCATAAATTTTATTATGAGGTACTTTTTTCATACTACAACCGCTATATAAAGTTACATTCAACTTTTTCTACAGAATATAGGACTATTTAGTTTTATCTAACAGCACACTTTATTACAGTATATATCGAGTAAATAAATGCAAATAAATTTATATTAATTCCCTCAATCGTTTCATCGCAGAATGAACCGTAAGTCGATGATAAGAGATCAATTGATTCCTATAAACCACTCCATAAACGCCATATGGAGTAGGAGAAAGCTTTAATAATTCTTCTCGTGTTTGTAGATGTTGGATTTCTGCCTTTATATCTAGCTTTGTTGCAGCTTCTATTACATTATCAATTGCTATATCTATATAAGGGCATTGTGCTGTTCGAAGAATGGTTAATTGGTCGTTATAACGAGTTAGCCGTTCTTGCCAATCATTAGGAAAATACGGATTTGGCACATCATCCATTTTATAGACTAATAACTCAAATCCATATGGTGCATGCTCTACTTCAACAAAGTCGTTTTTTATAAAAACTTCTTTGCTTGGTGTCCAAGAGGTTGTTGGATTTGTTATAACAATAACACCATTCTTCTTATGATCTTTAGCATCTTGAATAACCTTTTTAATTAGTTGAGTGGCATATCCTTTCCCAGTTATATTAACCCATAGGCAATGGATGACGTAGTAATTTTCCCCATATATTACTCTTGAGGAATATTCTATTGGCGTATATTCAATAAAACCAGCCAGCTTTTCATGCTCTAACAGTTGAATATATTTTAATCCTTGTCCAAATTGGTCTATTAACCAACCTTTTTTCCCTTGATAACCTGTAGACTTCGGTTTGCTTCTTAAACAATAACAGCCCTTTTCATCGATATTTTCTGTTGATAATTCGATAAACTCTATTTTATCCAACTGTTTTCTCCTTCCTATTATTCCAATTTGTTTTAATTTCACTTGAATATATCGAACATCGAGTTCCCTAATGTATTATTTCTCCTGGTTATGTAATGATTGGAACCTCTTTTTTAGATAATAAATCCTCGAAAATCATTCGATGGTCTTTAAATAATGGTTCGGGTAAATGGTCCAGTTCAAAAAATTTATTAGACAGTGATTCTTCGTTTCTCGAAACTAATTCCCCTGTGAAATCTTTACAAATAAAAACTACTTGTACCATGGAGACCTGATCTCCATTAGAAAAAGTCTTATCATATTGAGGTCCTGAATAAAGGGCAAATAATTCCAAGCTACCTAGTTTTAACCCCGTTTCTTCAAATACCTCTCTTCTTGCAGTATCTTGAATTGTTTCTCCAAGCTCCATAAAACCGCCAGCAATCCCCCACTCGCCATTATCAGAACGCTTTTGTAAAAGAATTCTATTTTCGTTATCAAAAACAATCGAACCTGCAACCACCATAATTATTTTCTCTTGACCAACCATTGATCTTATATGCTGAATATAATCCATACAAAGCCTCCATCTTTTTTATTTAAAATACCAATCCATTGCATTTTGATATAGTACTAAATGTGCTTCTTCTCTTATAGCATTCAAAATGATGTCTATATCAGATACTTGAAAAGGCCGCTTCGCTCTCGTGGAAGGTAAATCTGTTCCAAACATTAAAGCCGTTGGATTTACTTCATGTATTTTTTTGATAGCATTACATGGATCAAAATCAATTCTCCCAAAACCAGTTGCCTTTACCTTTACTCCTTTTTCAACCAAATATAGTAGATTTGAAAAACCAGTTTGAGATAATCCTAGATGATCAATAGAAACAGCAGGAAGTTTTTCTATTAATGTAGCATGATCTTCTAAATCATTAGAATCCATATATATTTCTGAATGCCAACCAACTAATTCAAATACTCTTCTTGCTAGATACTCCATTTGTGAAATTTCGGCAAAGCCACCACGTTTTAAATTAAATCGAATAGCTTTCACACCAACTTCATTTAATTGAATAATTTCTTCATCTGAGACACTAGCAGGTAGTTGTGTTACACCTACAAAATTACTGCCTAAATTTTTTAATGCTTGAACTAAATAAGATTGGTCAAAGCCTTGGAATGATCCTGAAACAATTGCACCACCTACTATATTTAAATTTTTTATAGCATTTAAATAGTCATCTGAAGTAAATGTATTTGGTATATAGCCTTGATTTTCAATCAACGGGAAATGATTATCTATAATATGAAAATGCGAATCAAAGATTTTCATTTTATGTACACTCCTATGAATTATTTATCCTGCCTATGCATTAAATCGCCTTCTAATACAATCTGAGCTGTATCATTAACCATTTCTACAACAGTGAGACTAGTATCATAAATAAAAGGAGGTTCCCAAATTTTCTCGATTGGCAAGTCTTTAAAAATAGCCAGTAGTACTTTTATCACTACTGAATGAGTAACAAGGAGGATATTACCGGATGAATACTTGTCTCGTATTTTTTTCAATGCTTTAGATATTCTGTTTTTCACTTTAAAAAAATCTTCTCCATCAATGGATTTATACAGATGAGGAGCATTCCAAAAGAAGTCGAATTGTTCTGGATAATTATCTTTTAAATTAGCTAATGTTTCTCCTTCCCATATGCCCATATTGATTTCTTTTAAATAATCATCTAAAATAAGCGGAATCTTTCTATCCCCTTTAATTAGATTCGCTGTTTTGACGGTTCTTTGACTTGGGCTCGTATAAATAGCCTCAAACTCAATCTCTTTCAATCTATCTCCTAATAATATCGCATTTTCCACTCCCTTTTCCGTTAACGCTGAATCACTCCATCCTTGCATCCTTTTTTCTGTATTCCATTTTGTTTCTCCATGTCTTGTTATGTAGAGAGTAAGCATTTTTAGATTCTCCTAACTCTAATAGAAATAACGTTGGTTACTTTTTACAATAAATTTGTATTATTATCATATGTCCGATATAATATTACCATGAAATTCTATTTAAAGGGGTGGGGAAATGTATTGGGTAAGTCTACCTACTTGGTTTTGGATCGTTTATCATGCATTCTTATTAGTCATTGCAATTTCAACAATATTCAGTATTTTCAAAGGTAAACAAAAGCTCTTCTCCTCATTAAGCCTTATTTTAACTTTAATTATTCCGATAATCGTCATTATTAATAGTATCGAAAGAGATATTAATCAGAATGAGTGGGAACATTTAATTCTCCATTTACAACATGGAGAACTTTGGACGATTTTTGCTATTTTTGGTCATTTATTTATCCTAGTGTGGTTCATTTGGTTTCTGAAAATGATGATCACTAGGAATCCAAAGACTATTGCAAATTAACTAATAAGACAGGGACTTTTTTGAAATCCTTTTTTTATATACTTCCTAAATATTCCTGTTCACTACTACTTTAACAAATTTCTCCCATTTATATAAAGAAAAATCAATGCTATTCTATAAATAAGTTAACTTTCAAGAGGTGAAATCATTGAAAATATTAAATTTCGGTTCTTTAAATATCGATAAAGTTTATACTGTTCCTCACTTCGTTTCTGCGGGAGAAACATTATCTTCTACCAATTATGAAGAATTTCCTGGAGGAAAAGGGTTAAATCAGTCGATCGCTCTTGCAAAAGCCGGAGCAGAAGTATTCCATTCCGGGAAAATTAGCACTGACGGTCTTTTCCTAAAAGACATTTTATCTGAATCAAATGTAAATACGGATTGGATTGACGAAAATGGAAGCACGACAGGTCATGCCATCATACAAGTGTCTTCCAATGGGGAAAATTGCATTCTTTTATTTGGTGGAGCAAATAAAGAAATAACGATAGAGCAAATTAATCACGTTCTTGCAAATTTTTCAACGAAAGATATTCTCCTATTGCAAAACGAAATTAACCATTTAGAATACATAGTGGAAACAGCACATAAAAGTGGCATAAAAATTGTACTTAACCCTTCCCCAATTGATGAGAGTTTGACAACATTAGATTATTCTAAAATAGATTACTTAATTTTAAATGAAATTGAAGCAAAATCTATTACAGGTGAAGATTCAATGGAGAAGATTTTTCAACAGCTTCTATCCTTGAACAATCAAATGAAAATTGTTTTAACATTAGGTACACAAGGAGTCATTTATAAAGATAATTCACAAGAGTTTAGTCAAGCTGTCTATAAAGTCAATACGGTTGATACCACCGCAGCTGGAGACACATTTTTAGGATATTTCTTAAGCCAGATTTCTCAGCATGCCGACATAAAGAAAGCTCTTCAAATCGCTTCAAAAGCAGCATCTATTGCTGTAACACGTAAAGGTGCCGCTTCCTCCATCCCTACTTTGAAGGAAGTTATGGAATCTATTTAAATATATTTAGACTTATCAAGGGAGAATCTTCAGGACGACAACGAATGAGATTACCTAGCAAAAAAATACATAATCCACTCTGATCTTATATCCCATAGTGAATCATGTATTTTTTTGCTTCCTGTGCTTCTTTTATTTTTATAGCTAGATCGATAAGTTCCTCCGATTTTCTTCTTGTTATATTATTCAAGACGATATCTAAAAATATTGGTAACGACTCAGGTGGAATGAGCGTTATTCCGTAGTATGCTAAACCATTAGCAGGTCTTTCATATGTATGGAAATATGTTTTCATCATCGCTAATTGTTTTATCATCTCTTGTATAAAATCATCATTTACTGTTACACAATCATAAAGATCAGGTGTGTATTGATTGTATACTTGCTGTTTATTAAAATTTTCAATGATACCAAATTCATGGAAAATATGCCTTCATCCTTTCAAAAATTATTCCATTCTACTAAACTCTCTTTCTGTCTGTCTACATCATAAATTAAGCCTATTTTTATTTATATTAATAAATCGCAAATAATTTCTGTGTTTTATTTCTCCTGTTACTAATTTTATTTCATCTATAAACTATAATTTTTTATTTTAACAAAGAATAATCATAATACAACAAAAATTGGAAATATGACGTAAAGATTACATTAAACCATTTACAATATTAACCACCTGCACTAAAATATATTTTAGTAAACAAATTTTTAGTAAAGGTGGTTATATTGTGAGCTTACTTGACGTCTATTTACAAAAGAATGGAAAAAAGCGTTATGATGTTTTTAAACAAACTGGCCTAAGCCAACAAATGCTAGCTGCTGTAAACAAAAAGAATGTCAGCAGCTATTCAGTAAAAACCATTCAAGCTATCGCTGAAACAGTCGCAAAAAGCGAAGGAACAGTATTAGATGAAATTTTACAATTAGAAAAGAAAACTGCCTATTTTGAAGTATACAATACAGAGGATTTACTGCTCGCCTTTACAAACAAAGAATCCCATATTTTAATTAAAGAGGATTATAAAAAAGAAATCGAGGAATTGGCAAAAACACAGCTGTCAGAGACAGAAACATTAGGTCTCGAATTAGGTTCATCTGGTACCATATACATTCTAGGTGAAATTTTTTATCAGCTTGCATTGAAGCTAAGTAATAAAAATACCGATCAAAAGAAGCTGGAAAACGATATTCGAAAATATAAATTGAAGAAACTTAATGAAAAAGAATATCTTTTGTATTATAAGCATTTGGATTATTAAGCAATGGGAAGGCGAATTTTGATTCGCCTTCCCTCTTCTCTTAAGTATCTCTCTCTTATTAAACCGTCTTAAAAAACTTTATTTACAAATGCTGCTACCTTTTACTAACAGGTATCCAAATTTCACATGGTACTTTCGGAGACTGTAAATCTTTACTTTTAATTGATAGGATTTCAGGTCCTTGCATTTGTTGATAGCCTGAAGATGGGAACCATTCGGCATAAATATTTCCCCATACTGTCTGTACTGTTTCCGGAAAAGGACCCTTTGACTCAAACACAGCCCAAGTTAGATTAGGCACTTCTAAAGCTGCAAAGCCCTTTGGACAGGATTCTGTTGTTGCAACCCCAATGTAATGATCAAGAGTACCTTTTTCCATCATCCTTTCTTCTGAAAAATTTGTCGATGCTTGAATTATTCCTCTTGGTTCCACATTTGATAGTTGTAGTAGTTCACTAATCTTCTCTTGCCCTAGCTGCTTCCACATAGCATTGATTTCCGGGTTCTCCCCTTCAAAAATAATCGGTACTTTCTTCATCATACCTACTATATGAAAAGCATTCTTTTCTTCTATTCGGTAATTCATTTCGACTCCTCCCTTAATGGTTAATTGGAAGGACATTCGTGGATACGCCTTTAATGGGATTCCTTTGATTCTCGCTTCTGAAGGCGCTATACCATGAAAACGTTGAAATGCTCTTGTAAACGAATCAGGTGATGAATAGCCATATTTAACGGCAATATCAATAATTCTCAAACTGGTATTTTCTAAGTCAAATGCAGCAAGTGTTAACCTTCTTTTACGAATATATTCTGTTAGTGAAATCCCAGCAAGAAACGAAAACATCCTTTTAAAGTGGTACTCAGAACAAAGAGCAATCCTTGCCACTTGTTTCATATCTATTTCTTCAGACAAATGCTCTTCGATATATTGAAGCGCCTGATTCATCCCTTTAATTACATCCATTTCATGCCCTCCCCTTCTTAATAAAATTACCAAACAAATTTAACACGCTTCCGACTTTTCTTGCACAATTCATGCAAGATTCCATATACTATTCAAATTTCTTCAAAACTAATTGATTATTTTCGATTTCATATATATAATCTCCAACACGCTCCATAAATGCTTGATCATGGGAAACAAGAATGACTGTTCCTTCATATGCTTTTAAAAATCGCTCTAAAGCTTCGATACAATAAATATCTAAAAAGTTTGTCGGCTCATCCAAAAATAGGACATTATATCTTTCTAGAAAAAGTTGACATAATGTTATTCGAATAGCTTCTCCCCCACTTAATTGGCAGACATTCTTTTTTAAATCATTCCCTGAAAAATTCATCGAGTGTAGAAACAGAACGAATTTTACTTTCTCCATAATCACTCTTTTCTTTCATATAATCCATGACTGATTGGTTCTTTATAAATTGATAGGCCATCTGTTTATACAAACCAAGAACAGCCTTCGGAGAGATAGTGACTCCCTCTTTTTGATGAATGATATAGTTTAAAAGGGTTGTTTTCCCTGAACCATTCTTTCCAGTAATCACAATATTCTTCCCTAATGGAAATTGAAAGCTTACGTCTTGAAGCAGTATTTTTTCTCCTGCTTTCAATGTAATTCTGTCGCCCATAATGGGAATCTTATTATGCATGGTAAGCTTTTCTGATTGTTGAAACCGCAACTGTTGTTCATTTTTGGGAGCTTCTACCATTTTCAGTTGTTCTACTCGTTGCTCGATTGCCTTTGCTGCTCGTTGAACTGCCTTTTGACTTGTATCCTTTGATTTGGTCATATACATTTTATTGGCTTTTGCCTTTGTTTCCTTTTTAGAAATATGACCATTAGCCTGCGTAATTTTGTCCGCTTTTTTTCTTTTTTCTTCCGCCGCATGTACAAGTCGTGATTTCTCCTTTACATATTTTTCATATTGCTCCTGCTGTTTTTTTCTCTGTAGTTCCTTTTGGGCAGCATATTCTGAATAATTCCCTGTATATTCCGTTATGATTCCATCCTCTACTTCCCATATTTTTGTCACTAATTTATCAAGAACAGTCCTGTCATGACTGACAAGAATAAGCGCACCATAATAGTACTCTAATTCCTCTAATAAGAACTGTTTTCCTAACTTATCCAAATGGGCTGTTGGCTCATCCAATAATAAGCCCTCCCGATAATTGGAGAAAATCTCTGCTATTTTGAGTTTTGTAAGCTCCCCTCCACTAAAATTTTCTAATGCCGTTTTAGGGATAGAAAGTTTTCCGATTAAGTCATACTCTATTTCCTTTGTCTCAGGTGAGTTTAATTGATCAAAATAGGCGAAGTCTACAAAACTATTTATTTTTCCTTTCTCTGGCTGAATCTTCCCTGCCATTAATTTTAGCAAGGTGCTCTTACCAGCTCCGTTCTTCCCTACAATACCAATTCGATCAAACTGATGTACAGATAATCTTGGTATGGTTAACACGATCCGATCTAAATACGCAATTTCTATATTTACTAATTCAAGACATACTTTTTCCATTATTTTACCCTCCATTGGTTATTTTCCAATAAAAAAATCACAGGCAAATGTCCTGTGATCTCGAGTAAAAGGGGAAAAAATACCTTCTTAAGATAGAGTTATCATTAATTGCCCTGTTATTAAAGGCAAATTAAAAAGGCAGAAATATCTACCTTTTAGCATTCCATATAAATACAACTCAGTAGTTACTGATATTGTATGAAAATACACCACTAGCTACAATGGAATCTAATAGTGTTTTTCAATATGCAATGAAGATTATTAAAAAAGGACAGACTAATCCCGTTTACTCTGTATTCACAAAACAGAGCCTTTGAACATATTCAATTACTTGTTCAAAGCTAGGAAACGTAGTCTCATCGAATGTGTCATTTTTTAATAATCCTCCTTTATTTTATCTCATTTTAAATTATAATGAGAATAGTACGTAATGTCAAAATCAAAAGTTTTTATTCTATCTAAAAAAAAGCTTCGTTTCAGCCTTTACCTCTTCAATGATATTGTCTTTCCTCTCTAACAACATATGTAAGGCATCATCTACATAGCCATTTTCAAAATTTTGCAAAGGAATTGGTAGTTCCTCTTGATCTAAAATATAATAAGTACCATTTGGTTTTACTACAAGATCAATGATTAAATCTTCAAACAATACAATATTATTTTGAATATCATTTTTTCTAACAATATTAAAATAAGATCCTAAGTACTTTCCACTTGGTTCTCTCCAAAAATATAAATTATATGGCTGATCCAACCAATAATAGGCAAACGTGTATGCTCCAACGGGAATCTTTAATTGATGATTATTCTTACTCATAACAAATGACTTCTCCACTTTATGCAAAAGTGTAATTTTCATTTGATCCAAATGAAGAAGCTTACATCTATACTCCACTATCGAAGAATCGTATCGAATTTTCCTTTCAATCATTGTCTTTCCATACTTTAACTTCGATTCTAGCATACTATCAACTCCTGCTTATTCTAATAGAAACTTACTATTAGCTTCATTCCCTATCATATAGCAATAACAAACCTTTTTAAAGATGAAACAAATTAGTTATTTAAAGCGATCTATACTTTTTATAGCCATGATAATATATAGATATAGCATAGGTACAACATAAATAAAAGATTTGTAAAGGAGAGGAAGCTATGTATGTAAAAGTGTATGAATACCATATACAAAAGGAAAAGGTTGCAGAATATTTTCGTATTCAAGAAAAAGCAACCAACATTTATAAAAAATACATCGACTCAGAAACAACCTACTTACAAAGTCACGATGATCCAACAAAATGGATGGAGATAACGACATATACTAGTGAGGAAGAATATCAAAAAAACATCGCTTTTATCAATGAGAATGTGGAGATACAACTATTATTTAGTGAATTTCATTCCTTGCTTTTACCTGAGAATAAGCATATAAAAGAAGAAGATTTCACCAAAGTCAGGGGATAGAACCAGATAGTTATAGGAATATTTAAGAAAAGGATACACTTACCAAAAAGTAAGGTATCCTTTTGAATCCTATTTAAATTCCTTCCAGTTCATTGAATTTTCATTTAACAGTTCTTCAAAGCTTTTATTTTTCTCTCTTTGTCTACGTTCTTCTCTTTTTCTTTCTTCTTCCTCTTTTAGCTTAGCCTCTTCTTGTTCTTTAAGCTCTTGCTTTTTAATTTTTAGCTTAGCTGCTAATTGATCGTTCAGGAGATCGCCTAATGTTACAGGTTTATCCTGCGGTTTTTCTTTTTGTGTATTTTTTCGTTTTTTTGCCATATGATTATCCTCCAACTATCCGTTCTTACAATGCAAGCTCAATGGTTTCGTCTAGCTCTACTTCCACATTCCCTTTGATTGCTCTAGTAATCATGCAGCTTTCTTCTGCTTTTTGTGCAAGTTTTGCTGCAAGCTTCACATCTTTTTCAGTAGCCTCTTTTTTTAGTATAATCTTTGGGCGATGGATAATTTTTCGATAAGTAAATATACCGTTTGTTACATCCACTACTGCCTCTGATTCTAATGTTAAGCTTTCCTTCTCCAGTCGACTTCTTTCCATCATTGCAGCAAGCGTAATAATAAAGCAAGTTGCTGCAGCACCTAGAAGCATTTCATCTGGATTTGTACCCTCGCCAGGTCCATCCATTTCTTTTGGAATAGATATTTTTGTTTTTAAATTGCCGCTTTCAATTGTACCGACATCATTACGATAGCCTGGCCAATCTGCTTTTAAATAAAAATGATGTTCTGCCATAATTCAACCCTTCTTTTTACTATGCTGTATGTATAATAACATATTTTTTTACTCAAGTTATATTAGAGAATCGGATACAGCACAAATTGTATTGCTAGTATCATCATTTTTATTTAGGAGGGATATGAATGAGTCAAAAACGAGACAAAGGTTACAGCCAAGCTGGAAAACCGAATGCAGACACAGTTAAGCAAACGATTGCAGCGGAGGATTTGGAAAAAGCGATACATCCGACAAAAAGACAAAACTCCAAACAATAGCTACTTTTCCTGCACCATTAAACATTTCATAACAAAGGTGCAGGATTTTTTTCTTCCTTTCCTTTCCTTCTCTTTTTCTTCAATAAAAACAATCCAGCCATTCATGTTACATAATTGTAACCATTTAACCATTTCTGCATATCATTTTTTATCATAGGCGCACTATCCTCTACGTCTATTTTTCAATAATTGAAGAGACTGTCTATTTTGTTTCTCTTTGGAGAAGTGATACACTCAAATTAGTTTCTGCTAAATTTCTGTACTTACTGGAGGAATCGGTTTGAGAAAGCTGTTTCGTTATCTATTTTCTGTCTTATTGTTTATTACTTCCATCGGAGTTTACTGTTCTAATCGGTTAATGTATATGAAGAAAAAGGACAATGATTTTATTTTAACTAGAGAGAAAGAGGCTGGCAGATATGATCCTGTTTCTTATGAAAATTTAACTAAACAAGAAATTACCATTCCTTCCCCTTATGGCTATGACTTAAAAGCAATCGTAGTGGAACCTTTTCAAACAAAGAAATATATTATCATTTCACATGGTGTGACGGAAAACAAAACGAATTCTATCAAATATATGAACTTATTTTTAGAACGAGGCTTTAACGGAATCATCTATGACCATCGTAGACACGGGGAATCTGGCGGAAAAAACACAAGCTTTGGCTACTATGAAAAATTTGATTTAAAGCAAATTGTTGACTGGATAAAAAGGGAAAAAGGAAAGGATATTCTTCTAGGTATTCATGGGGAATCAATGGGTGCTGCCACAATGATTCTTTATGCTGGGGGGATTGAAGATGGCGCTGACTTCTATATCGCTGACTGTCCATTTTCGGATTTCAGCGAACAGTTAGATTATCTCATTAAACAGGAAATCAAACTACCAGGAAAAGTTTTTATCCCCATTGCTAATTTATTCCTTCGAGCAAGAGCTCGATATTCCATAAAGGACATATCGCCTATTTCTGTTATCGATAAAATAAAAAGCCCAATGCTATTTATCCATAGCCAAAAAGATGATTTCATCCTTCCTGAAATGACACAAAAGCTTTTCGATAAAAAACAAGGTCCAAAAAAATTATTCTTCGCAGTAAATGGATTTCATGCACAAAGCTATAATGAGAACAAAGTAGCTTATGAGAAAGCAATCGATGACTTTTTAGAGGAATATGTTGATAATACTTAAAAAGAACGGGAGACAGCTTTTCATTAGCTAGTCTCCCGTTCTTTTTTAAATTTTAAATTGTTTAATCTTTTCTTGTAAATCAGTTGCTAGTTGCGCTAATGATGTAGATGATGCTGCTATTTCCTGTATGGACGCTACTTGTTCTTCTGTAGCTGCAGAGACGTTTTCCGTACTTGATGCTGCTTCACTTGCCATACTATTAACTTCTAGAATAGAATTATTGATTGTATTCGTGTGCTCTTTCAAATGGTCAAGTGATTCACTTACTTCCTCTACAAGTGTAACTAGTTGACTAACGGATTTTTCAATTTTCGCAAAAGAATCACCGGCATCTTGAACAATACCAATACCTGCATTTACTTCATTTGCAGCTGTTGTCATGGATAGAGAAGTATTGTTTGAATCAGCTTGAATTTGACTAATAAGACTCGTAATTTGCTCAGCAGAACCTGCTGTTTGTTCGGCTAACTTTCTTACTTCATCAGCAACAACAGCAAACCCTTTTCCTTGCTCCCCAGCTCTTGCTGCTTCAATGGCAGCATTTAATGCTAGTAGATTGGTTTGTGAAGAAATATCAGTGATAACCATCGTAATATCGCCGATTTTATTCATTCGAGATTCCAGTGTAGCTATAGATTGGCCTAATGTAGCTACATTATGATTAATTGATTTCATTTGTTTCGTTACTTCTGAAATGCGGCTAGCACCTTCAGCTGAGACAACAGACGTTTGTTCTGCTGTTTCTGCGACCATCTTCGCACGATCCGTAATGCTTCCTGTCGTCTCATTTACACGACGAATTTCCTTTGAGCTAGATGCCATTAATTTCATCTGAGTTTCTGAGTTTTCCGCAAGATCTTGAATCGTTTCAGAAATATGTTCACTTGCTCGACTGCTTTCTTCTGAACTAGAACTAAGTTGTTCAGATGAGGAGGCAAGGTGATGAGATGTTTCGGATAGTGTTTCAATAAGCTCCTTCATCCCGTTAGCCATTGTATTGTAGCTATCAGAAAGAGACCCTACTTCATCCTTTCCAAGATACGTAGACCTTTGTGAAAAATCTCCTTGTCCACCTTTTTCCATTAATGCCTTCAAACGTTTAATTGGGTTAACAATCATTGCTGAAATATATAAGCCAATCAATACAGCAAGTGCTACAGCAATAAGGATAATCCCTGCCGTTACAAGCATCATTTTTGTATAATATGAATCATTTTCTTTTGAAATCCGCTCTGCTTCTGCCTGATTTGCCTCTTGAAGTTCATCCAATTGGCTGTTAATGACATTTCTTTTTGATTGAAGATTTGTAGTATATAAGTTATAGGCAGAATCATTAAAATTATTGGTAGCTAAAGAAACTACTTGATCTTGCAAATCTTCAAAACCATTATATGCATCTTTAAATATCTTATAAGCATCTGCTTCTTTTGCAGACATCTGAATGGAATCTAATTTTTTGATAGATTCATCTGCTTTTTCCATATTTGTTTTTATTGCTTCTAACAATTCTTGGTTTCTCTTTTCATCCGTTGTTATCATTAACTCTATAACATAACTATCATTCTCTCGACGATAATTTTGTATTTTTGCTATGTATGTATTAGGTACTAGTTTCTCCTCGTACATTTCTTGGGAATTATTAGCCATTTCCTTCATCCCATACATTCCAAATAATCCGATTAATATTAATGCAATGGCACTAAACATGATAATAAATAATATTTTTTTGGAAATATTCATATTCTGTAAAAATCTCATTGACGTTACTCCTTTTTTTATCTAATTCTCCCACTCTTATCGACAGATTCCGACATTCTTTAAGTGTATAAGCCTGATTTTTTAAAATTTTTTCAAAAAAAGGGCTGTTAATACTATATCTTTTTGGCAATTCACTTTTTTAGGTGCCAGTTAGTTAATCTGAAGACCAAAAAAAAGAACGAATTTGCAAGTTCCATCATATTGATAGATTAACTTCCAAAATCCGTTCTTTATCATTTCACCAATGTTCTTTAATAAATTCATCTCTTCCAGACTTTTCTCTATCCTCTTTATAATGCGTCTTGTTTTTCTTATGATAGTCTTGATGATAGTCTTCAGCAGGATAGAATGTAGCAGCTGGTTCTATTATTGTAACAATCGGCTTTTTAAATTTTCCACTTTCCGCCATTGCTTGTTTCGATTTCTCTGCAAGCACTTTTTGTTTATTATTATGATAAAAAATGGCTGTCCGATATTGTGGTCCACGATCCTGAAATTGTCCATCTGGATCTGTTGGGTCAATTTGCTGCCAAAATAACTCTAATAATCGCTCATATGGAAACACTTCTGGATCAAAGGTGATTTCCACTACTTCAAAATGGCCCGTTGTCCCTGTTTTTACTTGTTCATACGTTGGATTTTCCACATGTCCCCCGCTATAGCCAGAAACAATTCCTCCAATGCCTGGTTGCTCTTCAAATGGAGATACCATACACCAGAAACATCCACCTGCAAATGTTGCTTTTTCCAATACTCCCATCTCCCTAGTTGTTCCAATTAATTTTTTTAACATACTATTTTAAGAAAATTAGCTATAACTCTCCTGTTAGATAAAAATTAGTATATAATACTTTGGAGAAAGATACTATTTTATTTTAAGGAAAAGTTATCAATGAATAAATTACTTCTTCAAAAAATGATTCAAAAAGCGCTTAATCAGTATCAATTGGAGAGCAACATGCTTTCTTCCAATGATATAGATGAATTAACTACTAAAATAATCAATCTAAAAAAACACCATCCCTCAAATGAGCTTTATGATATTGTTCAGGATGTTGTTTATGGTTATGTTACAGATTCCCCTTATTTTTAATTGGTTTTATTTTTTATTCAAGATTCCGCCAACCAACTTATCAGCTATCCCTGGAAATAAATTATAGAGAACACTTCCCCAGTTCATCCATATAGGTAGATTTAGCTCACGTTTTGGGCGAATCATTAATTTTGTTACTTTATCTGCTACTTTTTCCGAGGAGAGCATATACTTCTGAACATTTTTGACATAATTTCCAGATTTGTCGGCCGTAGTAAAAAAGGCAGTTTCAATTGGTCCTGGATTTACTGCAGAAATGTTGACATTTGCTGGAGAAACTTCCATTCTTAAACTGTTTGTAAAACCTAAAACAGCGTGTTTCGTTGCAGCATAGGCACTTGATTTAGGAGTGGCTAATTTACCTGCCTGTGATGCGACATTGATGATATGTCCTCTGTTTCTTTCTAACATAGAAGGCAATACTTCTTTCGTACAGGCAATAACTCCCATCACATTAACTTGAAACATTCGATCAATATCCGTCATACTTGCTTCATGGACCATATCAAATACGCCAAAACCTGCATTATTCAGTAAAATATCGATAAAACCTACCTCACGATATATTTTCGCAAATACTTCTTTCACTTGGTTCGCATCACTTACATCTAAAGAATAATAAATAGCCTGCACGTGAAATTGATTATTTATATTCTCGCAAATGGCAGTGAGCTTATCTTCTGAGCGAGCAAGGAGAATTGGACGAGCCCCCTGAAGAGCTACGTTTAAAGCAATTTTCTCTCCTATTCCAGATGAAGCACCTGTTATTACAATGTTCTTTCCTATTAATTCCTTCATTTTCCACCTCAAAAAAGTACAAGCATTTAGAAAAAATGTCATGCATCTATTTCATCATTTCATGCTATATTGAAATATTATATCGTTTTGAAATTTTCCTTTATATTTTCACATAGAGCATTCAAAATAACAACCTACCTGTTTACTCTAATATATAGCTTTTCTATCTTTCACTGTCTCTCTGCTTTTTGTCTTTTGCTTTATTAATATGAGTAACCATTTCTTTTAAACTTTCTTCATCTAAAAATAAACCCATACCTTCCACTGCTGCTCTACTTTTATGTTCAAAGCTTTGGAACTCTTGTCTACCTTTGATTTCATAAAGAGCAGAATGCTTTGTATTCTTTATATCATGTAAAGTAATGTATGTATCAGTATCCATTTTGTAAATATATATGAGATTATCATCTATCAAAAAATATACATAAGAACCGTTTGTTCTACTCTCCATTCCAAATCTCCTTTTATTTAAAAATTCTAAATTCAATTATACTATCGATTGGCTAAATTTCCCACCAAACTATTTTTCTATTGACAGACAAGCCTTGAATCTTGCATAATCAATGATAAATTTATAATATGAATGCCATGATTAAGAATAGTAAATGGTAAATTGGCTTGCTAGAGAGTGAAGTTCAAGGGCTGAAAGACTTCATCAATGTCCATTCCATTGAACCTACTTAGGAGTAGTTAGGCAAACCTAAACGTAAACCGTCGATACCGGGGAAGAGTTGTATAATCATGCGCATTGCTGTTTATATAGTAACTAAGGTGGTACCACGGAAACAAACCTTTCGTCCTTTATTTTTGGCGAGAGGTTTTTCTTGTTTCAAAAGCAAATGTAATAATTTTTATAGGGGGAAAGAAAATGAACAAACTGGCTATCATTGGTGCTGGTTCGATGAGCGAAGCATTAATTTCGGGGATTGTATCAAGCAAAATAATAGAGACAACAGATATTACGGTTACAAACCGTGGTAATGTGGAAAGACTGACTGAATTACAGGAGCGTTATGGTATTCATTACTCTTTCGACTTAGAAAAAACCATACAAGAAGCAGACGCCATTATTCTGGCAATGAAACCGAAAGATGTAAAGGTTGCTATTACACAATGGAAGGATTATTCAACTGAAAAAACACTTCTAATTTCTGTGCTTGCTGGGGTCAATATGGATAGCCTCCAACGATTAATCGGTACAGAAGTCCCGATTGCCCGTGCAATGCCAAACACTTCAGCAGCAGTGGGGAAATCAGCAACTGGAATTTCCTTCAACTCCTTTGTAGAAGCGGAGCAAAAACAATTCGTCCTTGATATGTTTGAAACTGTTGGCTCCGTTACTTTTGTGGAGGAAGACCAGTTAGATGCCATTACCGGCCTTTCCGGAAGCGGACCAGCTTATATTTATTACTTGGTAGAAGCAATGGAGAAAGGTGGACTCAATATCGGACTAGATCGTGAAGTGGCAAATGAGTTAATTGTGCAAACATTACTTGGTGCTGCTGAGATGATTGCAACATCATCGAAAACGCCTCTCGAGCTTCGCAAAAATGTAACAAGTCCTGGGGGAACAACGGAAGCTGGTATCCGAGTTTTGGATCAATTTGATGTCCAAAATGCTTTTATTACCTGTATTCAAGAAGCGACTTCCCAATCTAAACGTATGGGGAAAGCACTTACAGACGAACTCAAAATTTCAAAATAAATAATGCTTCTAATACGAATAAAGTCCATGCATAAAAAAAGATGTTGTCTCCTATGCTGACAACATCTTTTTGCATTTAAATCTCAAACTCTGAAAAATCTTCTGCAATGTATGTATGGGGGAAAATCGCTCTAGCTTCCAGCAATAATTGCTCTGTTAACGTCTGGTCATATCTTGCACTAATATGCGTTAATAAAAGACAATCTACATAGGCTCTTTTCGCAGTTTCAGCAGCCTGTACAGTTGTTGAATGATAATATTCGGTGGCAATAGAAGCTTCTTTTTCAGAAAATGTTGCTTCATGAACCAATACATTTGCATCTTTAGCTAATTCTCCTGCGGCATCACAGGTTCTTGTATCCCCTAAAATAGTAATAACTCTTCCTTTAATATTTGGTCCAAGGAAGAGTTGACTGCTTATGACTGTACCATCATCAAGAGTGAGACCTTCCCCTTCTTTTATTTTTTTATAAATAGGACCAGGCTTTACCCCATATTCCAACAATTTTTCTGTATTTAATTTTCCTGGGCGCTCCTTTTCCATTACACGATAGCCAAAGCTTGTTACGCCATGCTCTAAGATTCTTGCTTCCACCATAAAATCATGATCCTCAAAGATAACCCCTTCTTCTATTTCCACGACTTGTAGCTCATATTTTAAATATGTCTTGCTAACTGCAAGACTTATCCGTATATACTCACTAATTCCTTTGGGACCATATACCGTCAGTGGTGTTTCCCCCCCTTGAAAGGATCTACTGGAAAGAAAACCAGGCAATCCGTATAGATGATCTCCATGTAAATGGGTAATAAACACTTTGTCAATTCTTCTTGGTTTTATATTTGTATGTAAAATTTGATGCTGTGTTGCTTCCCCACAATCAAATAGCCAAATACTTCCCTTTTCTTCTAAAAGCTTTAATGCAATAGCTGTAACATTTCTCGATTTTGCCGGAATACCCGCTCCCGTACCTAAAAATTGCAATTTCATGTTTAAGCGCTACTCCCCTCTCATTTTTCTTTGGTGTTCCTAATCCTGCTGTATAAATAAAACCGTATGATTAAATACTAAATCAGAATAGATGTCTTAAGTATACTTTACAGCTGTAGGAATATCCAAATTCCTAAATCTTTTAACTAGTAACTTTTGCTAATATATTGTAATATCATGATGAATGAATGAAAAATTTCTGCTAAAAATACAAATAGTAAAAATATTTGCAAAAATTATAAACAAATTTGTTGCCTTATCTTTCAGAAAAAGATAAAATTTTATAACTGTATAGGTACATGTTTTATTTAAGATTTATGTACCATTGTAAAGCAGCAATTTATAAATTTTCATACATATATAAATGAAATGAGGTACAAGAAAGTGAATGAAAAACAAACATCAAATGCACTTATTATGATCTTCGGAGCTACTGGAGATTTAGCCAATAGAAAGCTTTTCCCATCTCTTTATCGATTGTATAAAAAAGGTAAATTAGCAAATTTCGCCGTTGTAGGCGTAGGTAGAAGAATATTAACACAAGAACAGTTTAAACAGAATGTTGTTAACTCTGTTTCTGAGGCCATTTCAAGTTCAAAAAATGATGACCTAGAGACATTCGCTTCTTATTTCTGCTATCATTCTCATGATGTTACAGATTCCAGCTCTTATGTGGAGCTGAAAAACATTGCAGACGAATTAGATGTAAAATATAGCTTAAATGGCAACCGTGTATTTTATTTAGCAATGGCACCAGAGTTCTTTGGTCCAATTGCCATTCATCTAAATCAAGATGGGCTAACAGATGTAAAAGGATATAAACGTTTAATCATCGAAAAGCCATTTGGACATGATTTAGAATCCGCTAAAGAACTGAATGAGCAAATTCGTACTGCCTTTTCAGAAGATGAAGTATACCGAATTGATCATTACTTAGGAAAAGCAATGGTTCAAAATATCGAAACCATTCGTTTTTCTAATGCGATATTTGAAAACTTGTGGAACAACCGTTACATCAGCAATATTCAAGTAACATCAAGTGAAGTTCTTGGAGTGGAAGAACGAGGAAGATATTATGAAACAAGTGGCGCGCTTCGTGATATGGTTCAAAACCATATGCTACAGATGGTTGCACTCCTTGCGATGGAACCGCCAATTAAACTAACTCCAGATGAAATTCGTTCAGAAAAGGTTAAAGTTTTCCGTGCGATGCGTCCTATGGAAGTGGATGAAGTAGATAAATACTTTGTAAGAGGACAATACGGCAAGGGATTAGTAGAGGATTTAGAGGTACCTAGCTACCGTGAAGAACAAATGGTTGATCCTAATTCCAACACAGAGACTTTTGTTGCTGGTAAAGTAATGATCGATAACTTCCGTTGGGCTGGCGTTCCATTCTATATCCGAACAGGTAAGAGATTAGAAAGTAAGTCAACAAAAATTGTTGTTCAATTTAAAGATATCCCAATGAATTTATATAATCGTCCTGACCAAGAAATCACGCCAAACCTTCTTGTCATCCATATTCAACCAGAAGAAGGAATTACCTTGCATTTAAATGCTAAAAAAGCAGGACAAAACATGGAAGCAACACCAATTAAACTAAGCTATGCAAATACAGGCATGGCGGGAATAAATACGCCAGAAGCTTATGAAAAATTAATTGACGATAGCCTTCATGGTGATGCAACAAACTTTACCCATTGGGATGAAGTAGCATTATCTTGGAGTTATGTAGACAAAATTTCACAAGCGTGGGAACAAACGCCTTCTACTCAATTCCCTAATTACGCTTCTGGAACAATGGGACCAAAAGAGGCTGATGAATTATTAGAAAAAGATGGTTTCTTCTGGTGGCCAGTTAATCAATTTGAAGTAGATGTTTGCTAAGTAAAACGGTTTTAGAGAATCCTTAAAAAAACGTGAATCCTTTTTTGAATTCACGTTTTTTGTTTATCATCTGTAAAATTGAATATTATAGGAGCTACTAATGAAAAAAATAAAATTCGCCTTAACAATCTTGCTAGTATTTCTTATATATAATTTACTTGTTTTGTACATAGGTTGGAATGGTTATGTATGGTTGAAATCATTACAACTGACATCTCCCCCCGCTCTCTATATTGGGGCTATTATTCTTTTTTCCTACGCATATATTATAAGTCACTTTCTTAAGTCTATCACGATTTTTAAAATAATCGGTGCCTATTGGCTAGCTGTTTTTGAATATGGTTTAATCCTATTTCCATTAGCTAATATCAGTTGGGTTTTATTAACTATGTTTATTCAGCCTGAGAATGCCACTGTAATCCTAGGTAGCATTACTGCTGGCATACTTCTGTTTTTATTAATTTTTGGAACTTATAATGCCTACTCTCCTGTTATAAGAACATATGAACTTATGGTTGAGAAAAAACAAGCCAAAAGAGACACGCTACGCATCGCTATGGCGTCTGATATGCACTTTGGTACTTTATCAGGCAAAAGTCACTTAAACCGGCTAGTAACGCAAATAAACAGCCTACAGCCAGATTTAATATTATTTCCAGGAGACATCATTGATGACGATCCCCTTCCTTTCATGAAAAAGAAGATGGGAGAACAATTAAAACAATTACATGCGCCTCTAGGTATTTATGGAGTATTAGGTAATCACGAATACTATGGAAAAATGATACCTACGTTTATAAAAGAAATGAACCGCATTGGTATTCATATATTGATGGATGAAAAAATAACCATTGATGAGACCGTTCGATTGATCGGCAGAAAAGATAAAACAGACAAAGCAAGACACTCCATTCCAACACTTCTAGAGAATGAGAGTAACCACCTTCCGATTATCATGATGGATCACCAGCCAGATGAGCTTGAAGCCGCCATGAACGATGGAATTGATATCATCCTTTCCGGTCATACACATAGAGGACAAATGGCACCTAATCATCTTATAACAAAGAAAATCTTTGAATTAGATTGGGGCTATAAGAAAAAGAAACAACTCCATGCAATTGTTTCCTCAGGTTTCGGATTCTGGGGGCCACCAATTAGAATAGGTAGTAGATCAGAAATTGTTTCTATTGAAATAACTTTTAAGTAATAGAAAATCGCACTTATTTTAGTGAAATAGTATTATTTATCGAAAAAACTTTGCGCTGCTATGTACATATAGTAGTGTATTTTTTTGCATAGTTTTTTAATGATTTAGGTTTAATGAAGACTTACTTGGGTGTGGAAAATTTTAAATTGCATGCAAATATAAGATAAGATTTTAGAAGTTGGAAGTAAGGAGCTTGATGAACGCCTTTTTCTCCTCTCTCTCCTCTTCTTACTCTCAGCTTTCATTTCACGACAAACAAACAAAAAAAACACACCACAATCAACTTGTAGTGTGTTTTATAGCCATTCTTATTTTTCCATCCAGTTTGTATGGAAAATTCCTTCTTTATCTGTGCGCTCGTATGTGTGCGCACCGAAGTAATCACGTTGAGCTTGTAATAAGTTTGCTGGTAGTGTAGCTGTACGGTAGCTATCGAAGTATGCTAATGCAGCTGCGAAGCTTGGTACAGGAATACCATTTAATACAGCACCAGAGATTACTTCACGTAATGCCGCTTGATAATTTTCAGTGATTTCACTGAAATATGGATCTAACAGAAGGTTTTTCAATTCTGGATCACGGTCATATGCATCTTTGATTTTTTGTAAGAATTGTGCACGAATGATACACCCACCACGGAAAATCATAGCGATTTCGCCATAGTTTAAGTTCCAATCGTATTCTTCAGAAGCTTCTCTCATTTGCGCAAAACCTTGTGCATAAGAAACAATCTTACTTAAATATAGTGCTTTACGTACAGATTCGATATACGCTGCTTTATCGCCTGTAAATGGTTTAATTTCTGGACCTGATAGTACTTTGCTTGCTTTTACACGTTCATCTTTCATTGCAGAAATGAAACGGGCAAATACAGATTCAGTGATCATTGGAAGTGGAACACCTAAATCTAAAGCACTTTGGCTTGTCCATTTACCAGTTCCTTTTTGACCAGCAGTATCTAAAATTAGATCTACTAAAGGTTTACCAGTTTCCTCATCTACTTTTGTGAAAATATCTGCTGTGATTTCGATCAGGTAGCTATCAAGCTCCCCTTTATTCCAGTCTGCAAATACTTCATGAAGCTCTTGCGCTTCTAATCCTAGAACATGCTTCATGATGAAATACGCTTCACAGATTAATTGCATATCTCCATATTCGATACCGTTGTGAACCATTTTTACATAGTGACCAGCGCCATCTGGACCGATATAAGTTGTACATGGCTCGTCATTCACTTTTGCAGAGATATCTCTGAAAATAGGAGCAACTAATTCATATGCTTCTTTTTGTCCACCTGGCATGATTGAAGGACCTTTTAATGCGCCTTCTTCCCCACCAGAAACACCAGTACCAATGAAGTGAATACCAAGTTCACTAAGCTCTTTATTACGACGCTGTGTATCTTTAAAGAATGTGTTACCACCATCAATTACAATATCCCCTTTATCTAATAAAGGTTTTAATTGTTCGATTGTTGCATCTGTAGCTGGACCAGCTTTAACCATTAGCATGATTTTACGTGGAACTTCTAAAGATTGTACAAATTCTTCTAATGTATATGTTCCAACAATATTTTTGCCTTCTGATTCTTTAAGCATTTCTTCTGTTTTTTCTTTTGAACGATTGAAAACGGAAACAGTATACCCTCTGCTTTCGATGTTCATCGCAAGGTTTTTACCCATAACCGCTAAACCGATTACACCAAATTGCTGTTTTGTCATTTTTTCCTAACGTCCCTTCTAAACTATGTATCCTGATAGTAGAATTCACTTAACTTTAGCAAGATTTTTTAAGTTATGCAACTAAAATGCAACTACTTTTCTGGTTTATTTCAAAAAATTTTTTTTATCAAAGATAAACAAATTAAAATTTCTTTCCTTGCAAGAAATCTTTATTAAAACTAGTCAATGTACCGATATTTTCTTCTTTTTTTGAAATATTATTTCTCTCGGATGCCGGTTCAATTATAGATGAACCATATTTTTCTTTTAACTTATCAATAGCCGTCCATAATGGTTCCTTCTCTGCATCTTTTTCAAAGGAAAAGAGATCAAGTTGTTTTACTACAATATTATTATCGATTAAATCTCCTGCGGTTATTCCTAGTAAGCGAACTGGATTGCCGTCCCATGCTGAAATGAAAATTTCTTTACTAAATTGAAGAATCTCTTCCTCTGTCCTAATCGGATTTGCTAATTTTTTGCTTTTTGAATAATTTTTACGATTTCCATAGCGAATGGTAATAGATAGATGATTTGCATGTACATGCTTTCTTTTCATCCGCGTTGCCACTTTATTCGCAAGTGCCGCTAATACTTGAAATAATTCCTGTTGATTTTTTACATCTCGGGGCAAAGTTGTTGAATTTCCGATACTTTTAAACTCATTTGCTGCTTCTGGATCGACTGGACGATTATCTTCTCCATTGGCTCTTTCCTTTAAACGGATGCCATTTATGCCTAAAGCCCCTTTTAGTGGTATTGATTGGGCTGCAGCCAAATCTTTTATCGTTTGGATGCCAATTGCTCTTAGTTTTTCCCCTGTTTTTTTTCCTATACCATGCATTTCTTCTACTTGCATCGGCCAAAGTATATTTGGTATATCGCGCTTTCTGAGGATCGTTATTCCCATTGGCTTCTTTAAATCGGATGCCGTTTTAGCTAGAAATTTATTTGGTGCAACTCCAATACTACATGGTAAATCTAAACGTTCATAAATACGTTTTTGAATCGTTTTTGCAATATATATTGGTGTTCCTAACTCATGACAGTTAGTAATATCCACATAGCCTTCATCAATTGAAACAGGCTCGACAATATCTGAGAATTCATGTAGGATTTGAAACATTGCGAGAGATGCCATGCGATATCGCTCAAAATTGGGAGGTAACACAATTAAATCTGGACATTTTTTTTTGGCTTCCCACAAAGGCATTGTTGTTTTTACGCCAAATTTTCTTGCTTCATAACTACAAGTTACAATGATGCCTCTGCGTTCTTTTTCATTCCCTGCGATTGCTAGTGGCTTTCCTTTTAACTGTGGTTCATAAGCCATTTCAACAGATGCATAAAAACTATTCATATCTACGTGTAGTATGACTCGTCCTTTTTTTGGATAAAATTCCTTCATTTTATCTTCACCATTCTATTTCATTTGTTGATAAAGTTAAAATCTTATTTTCTATTTCTCTCTATATAGTTAATAATCGTTTATACAGGTTGATTCTTCATAAAGTCTTTAATTTCTCTTACCCCATCTATTGTTTCTAACAAAATATTAGGATCTAGCATAAAGACCAAACGATTTTCTAAATTAAGAACGCCTGTTATATACTCTGTTTTCTGATATGCAGAAATTCCCACTTCTTTAATAACTTCTTCTTTTACATCAATGATTTCCTTTGCATCACTTACAATCATGGCAAATGAAATATTTTCAGTTCGAGCAACAATTAATTTATTATTTATATTTTCTTCTGTTTTTTTATTATACAGAACCATTTGTAAATCAATTACCGGAATAAGCTCGTCTCTTACTTTTCTTATCCCCTTCACAAAGGATGGCAATTGAGGAACAGGCGTAATATGTTCTTCTTTTTCAATAGAAATTACATATGATACATCTATTGAATATTCTCCGTTTGCAACTTTAAAAATAACACCCTTATTCTCTTTCATCTATATTCCCCCATAATCAGTATATACAGTAGTATTTTCCTATAAAAATATTTTCCTCTGTTTTCTAAATAATTGCAAGTAAAATAGAAACATTTGTTTTGATTTAAATATAAAAGGTGCTCCCTAATAAGGAAGCACCTGACTTAAGTATGTTTTATTTACCTGTTACTTCTTCAATAATAGCAAGTACCATCTCAGCCAACTTATTTAATTCTTCGATTGGCATTTTTTCATTTGTTGTATGAATGTCTTCATACCCTACAGCTAGGTTAACGGTTGGGATTCCAAATCCGCAAATGACGTTAGCATCACTACCGCCACCACTTTGTTGCAATTCACAGCTTCTACCGATTTTTGCAGCTGCCTTTTTTGCTACTTCCACAACATGGTCCCCATCACCAAATTTAAATCCAGGATACATAACATCCACTTCTACGATGGCCTTTCCGCCCATTTCACTAGCTGCCGATTCAAATGCTTCTTTCATTTTCGCCACTTGTGCAAGCATTTTATCTTCTACTAATGAGCGTGCTTCTGCAAGAATATCTACATGGTCACAAACAATATTTGTCTGTTTACCACCTGCGAAACTACCAATATTAGCTGTCGTCTCTTTATCTATACGACCTAAAGGCATTTTTGCAATTGCTTTAGAAGCAATGGTAATAGCAGAAACTCCTTTTTCAGGTGCCACTCCTGCATGAGCTGTTTTTCCTAAGATCGTTGCTTTTACTTTTGCTTGCGTTGGTGCAGCAACCACGATATTTCCTACTTTTCCATCACTATCTAGTGCATAACCGTATTTTGCTTGGATTAACTTCGGATCAAGAGCTTTAGCTCCCAATAATCCTGATTCTTCCCCTACTGTTATGATAAATTGGATTGTTCCATGAGGGATATTATTTTCCTTTATCACGGAAAGGATTTCAAGCATAACAGATAGTCCAGTTTTATCATCTGCACCAAGTATTGTCGTGCCATCTGTTACTATGTATCCATCTTTAATTGACGGTTTTACTCCAACACCTGGTACAACTGTATCCATATGAGAGGTAAAGTAAATTGGATCGACGTTATCCTTTGTGGCAGGAAGCGTACAGATCAAATTACCAGCACCATGACCTGTAATAGCGGTTGTATCATCCTCTATTACTTCCAATCCTAACTCTTCAAATTTCTTCTTTAATACAATACTGATTTCTTTTTCGAACTTTGTTTCTGAATCAATTTGTACTAGTTCTAAAAACTGTTTTAATAAACGCTCTTGATTAATCATTTTTTTCCTCCAAAAATTTGTGACATTATTAGTATACGCTTATAAAAAAAGAACATCAAATGAAAATCACAGGATGTACATTCCATGTCTTTTCTTAAAAAGAATGGATTCTCTAGTCCATATTCCATATGTTTATAGTTGTACCATTCTTCTATTCTTAGTAAAATAGATAATAAGAATGGCTAAGAAATTGGAGGACTCTATGAAGAAAAAGAAAAATAGATTACAAAAGATTGTTGTATATTTAATGATCTTTGTTATGCTTGCATCTACCCTATTAATCGGCATTGGGATGTTATTTTAAGGCGAAGAATATTTATAATATGGAAGCGAAGAGGTTTTAGCCTTCTTCGCTTTTTGCTTTTAATGTATTGCTCCGTAGTCTCTAGCTAATTCCTTAAAGCTTTTATCTGACTTTGTGATAAGCACTTTGGTTCCTAATGGAATCAATTCATAAATCGATTCTACCGCCTCATTATGCATACGGACACAGCCATTAGACACATAATTTCCAATAGACCCTGGATTATTGGTTCCATGAATACCATAGATTCTCCCATCTGTATTATTTGCATCAAAACCAATCCACCGCGTTCCAAGGGGATTTTCGTCATGACCTCCAACTATATTTTTTTTCCGATAATATGGATTTGCTGCTTTAACTGTAATTGTAAATAGACCTTCTGGGGTTAAGTTTTCTTTTTTTCCAGTCGATACACTAATCGTTGTTTGTACTCGATTTTCATCTATTATGGATAATTGATTCGATTTTTTATTAATAATGATAAAAGGATCTCCTGGCAATGGATTTTGCCCTAATGGCCATATAGGTGAGATCGTTAGGAAAATAGAAAGAGCTAGCTTTAACATACAGTCACACTCACTTTTTTTTCTTAGTTTGTGTGGATCTTTATCCTTTATACAAAAACAGCATAATCAACTTAGATACATTCTCTTTTTATACAGAATACTTAAACAGGATGTTTTTATCTGCATTAAAACAAAAAGATTCCTTTATCCGAAGATAAAGAAATCTTTTTGTTAAAGCATTTTCTCCAAAAACTCTTTTGCACGTTCTGTTTTAGGATTGGTAAAAAACTCTGCTGGTGGGGCATCTTCTACTACAACTCCACCATCTAGGAAAAGAACTCTGTTTGCCGCTTCTCTAGCGAAGCCCATTTCATGTGTAACTATAAGCATAGTAATTCCAGTATTAGCAAGTGATTTCATTACTTCAAGCACTTCTTTTACCATTTCAGGATCCAAAGCTGATGTTGGCTCATCAAATAGGATTACTTCTGGATTCATTGCAAGGGCACGAGCAATTGCGACCCTTTGCTTTTGACCGCCAGATAATCGACTCGGATATACATTCGCCTTATCAGAAAGTCCAACTTTAGTCAAAAGCTCTTTGCCCATTTTTTCGGCTTCACTTTTGCTTAGACCCTTTACCTTTATTGGTGCATACGTAACATTTTGCAATACAGTCTTATGTGGAAAAAGATGAAAATGCTGAAATACCATCCCAACGTTTTCTCTAATTTTTTTTATGTTTGTATTTTTATCCGTAATATCGGTGCCATCAATGATTACTTTTCCTTCTGTAGGCACTTCAAGCAAGTTAATACAGCGAAGAAAAGTAGATTTCCCTGAACCAGATGGACCAATAATGGTCACAACTTCCCCTTTTTCTACCTGTGTATTAATCCCTTTTAAAACTTGAAGGGAGCCATAGGATTTATGCAAATTTTCAACATTAATCACTTCTTCTCATTCTCCTTTCAACAGCCTTTGCCAATGTTGTTAATATCATAACAAGTACATAGTAGATTAGACCTGCAAGAATCATTGGCTCCAAGTATGCATATTTTTCTCCACCCATAATATAGGCTCTACGCATAATATCTGTTACACCAATTACAGTAACAACTGCTGACTCTTTCGTTAAGGAAACTGCTTCGTTGATTAACGCTGGGAAAATATTTTTCAAAGCCTGTGGCAAAATCAAATCAAACATTGCAAGTCTAGGTGAAACACCTAGTGCCATAGCAGCCTCTTTTTGACCACGATCAACCGCTAAAATTCCAGCGCGAATAATTTCAGAAATATAAGCAGCTGAATTTAATCCAAAGGAAAGAATTGCTGCAACAGCTGGTTCTATTTGAATCCCCGTTAATTGCGGCACACCAAAATAGATGATCATTAATTGCAGAACAAGAGGTGTCCCTCTGAATACAGATGTATAAATAGCAGCAATCCAGCTTAACACTGGAATCTTACTTAGTTTAAAAATTGAAAGTATAATCCCTAAAATAAAACCAATAATTCCTGCAACAACGACAATCTGTAGTGTCACTGTTATTCCCTTCAGTAAATAAGGAAGGGAGGGAATAAACTGTTGGAAATCTAAGCCCATTAATAACTCAATCCTTTCATAAAAAAACGGGGTGCTTCATTATCCATTTTTTATTGCTAATAAACAAGAAAACGTTTAGGGCAATGTTTGCCCTAAACTGTTCCCCCGCTTTAAACCTATTAGTTATCAAACCATTTTACAACTAGCTCGTCAATTTCTCCGCTGTCTTTCATTTTCTTTAATTCAGCATTGAATTTTTCTGTTAAGTCACTACCTTTTGGAAAAGCAATAGCAGAACCAGCGTCCTGATTAGCCTCTTTCGCAGGGAAAGATGTTAAAGTATCTTCTTTATTTAAATAGCCAGTAGCAACTACATCTTCAATAATTGCTGCATCAAATCGCCCAGCTTTAATTTCTTGAATTAATTGTGGAATACGGTCACGGTTTTCCACAGTAACCTTTACAGTTTTAGCTATTTCCTTTGCTGCATCTTCTTGAATAGAACCTAATTGTACACCAACTTTTTTCCCTTCAAGATCTTGTACACTTTCAATATTACTATCTTTTGTTGTAATTACTAAATCTTTTGACGTGTAATATACATCACTAAAATCAACGTTTTCCGCTCTATCTGGTGTTGGAGACATACCAGATAAAACTAAATCTACTTTTCCAGATTGTAAAGCAGAAATTAACCCACTAAAGTCCATATCTTTTACTTGGATATCATAGCCAAGCTTTTCTCCTAATGCATTTGCTAAGTCAATATCAAAACCGATAATGTCATCACTTTTTGCTGTATCGATATATTCAAATGGTGCATAATCTGCAGAAGTTCCCATTGTAAGAACCTTTTTATCAGAAGATCCACTTTCACTATTTGAACCATTTTCATCAGTAGAAGTACCACATGCGCCTAAAATAAACACTATAGACAACAGCATTAATGCTAATAATTTTTTCATATTATTATTATCCCCCTATACTTTCTTATCTTCTTATCTCTATTAATATTGCTTGTTTGACATAAATTATAAGATGAACTTTTTATTTATATTCATGCAACAATATGAATTTTAACACATACTAATAAATATTCAATATAATTCATACAAATTCATTTAATAAAATACTATTCTGAAAAAACTTAATTTTTAAATAATTTATATAAATTTTCGAAAATTCATTTTTTTATTAGAGTGTTTCCGACTTCAAGGTTGAAATATTGATAAATAGTCATTTTACAAGGGGAACATTCATTTTAAATTGTTGCTCCAACAAAAAAAGCTCAGAATCTGAGCTTTTTTAATCAAATATAAAGTACTTATTTTACTTCTTCACAATACTCTTCAAATGCATTCTGTAGTTTTTCTACTACTTGCATTGGATCATGTCCTTCAATTTCATGGCGCTCTACCATTTTCACTAATTCCCCATCTTTCATTAAAGCAAATGAGGGAGAAGAAGGAGGAAAGCCAGTAAAATAGGAACGTGCTTGTTCTGTTGCTTCTTTATCTTGTCCTGCAAATACAGTTACTAATTGATCTGGTCTTTTTTTATAATGTAATGAGTAGCCAGCAGCCGGTCTTGCAATTCCACCTGCACATCCACATACAGAATTCACCATCACTAGCGTCGTACCTTTTTGGGATAATGCTTCATCTACTGCTTCTTTTGTCGTTAATTCTTGATACCCAGCATCTACTATTTCCTGGCGTGCTTGACGGACAACATCATTCATGAATAAGTTAAAATCAATATTCATCGTTTCGCTCCCTTTTTTGAAATATATTCTTACTACATTATTATAAAAAAAGTATTCATTTTCAATATATATGTTTGCATTAGCTGTATTCACAATTTTCGGAACTATATTTCCCAATCTTTTAATAGATTGGCGTTGTTTCTTCTGATGTAGTCTCTAGTATTTGCTTAATTCTTTGCAAGAACCTTCCACAAACAAGTCCATCCAGTACTCGATGATCAAGAGACATACATAAATTCACCATATCTGAAATAGCAATCATATTATCTTTAATAACTGGTCTTTTAACGATTGATTCCACTTGAAGAATAGCAGCTTGCGGATGGTTGATAATCCCCATTGATTGAATGGAACCAAATGATCCAGTGTTATTAACAGTAAATGTTCCATCTTGCATTTCATCAATTGCTAATTTACCTGTTCGCGCTTTGTTTGCAAGCTCTGTAATTTCTCTTGCTATTCCTTTAATTGATTTTTCGTCAGCATTCTTGATAACAGGTACAAAAAGTGCACCCTCTGTTGCTACAGCAATAGAAATATTAATCTCTTTTTTCTGTATTATTTTATCTCCAGCCCAAGTTGAATTAATTTCTGGAAACTCTTTTAATGCTCGGGCAACTGCTTTCACAAAAAAAGCAAAGAACGTTAAATTATAGCCCTCTTCCTGCTTAAAGGAATCTTTCACTTTGTTTCTATATTGAACAAGCTTCGTTACGTCCACTTCAATCATTGTCCAAGCATGAGGAATTTCATGCTTACTCTTCACCATATTGCTTGCAATTGCTTTTCTAACCCCAGTAATTGGAACTTCCTTGTCTCCAGCTTTAGTTTGATGGCTGTTACTATGTACACTGGTTTCTTTAAGAGGAGTTGTCTCAATTGGGACATTTACCGTCACTTTCTCTTCCACTTTTACCTGTGGAGTTCCTTCGTTTATTGCTTTTTGTACATCTTTTCTCGTAATTCTTCCACCGGCACCTGTTCCAGTTAAAAGAGCTAAATCAATTCCAGCTTCCTGAGATAATCGTAATACAGCTGGTGAATACCTTGATTTTTGGCTAGTATCAGCTTGATGAGAAGTAGGTTCTTTTTTTACTGGTTCTCCACTCATAGTGGTATCTTCCTGCAAGCTACCCCCTGTTACTTCAATGGTACAAATCACTTCACCAACCTCAAGTGTCTGGCCTTCTTCTGCTATAAGTTCTTTTATTGTACCCGAAAAAGAGGAAGGAATTTCTGCATTTACTTTATCAGTCATCACTTCAGCAAGTGGATCATATTTATTAACTACATCGCCAACAGCAACAATCCAATTGCTTATTGTTCCTTCTGTTACACTTTCTCCTAGTTTGGGCATCGTAATTTTTTCAATCGGCATCTCTTTTCACTCTTTCTTTTACGACTTAAAATTCTGCGAGCTTTCGCATTTCTGTTTCTACTTTTTCTGGCGTAACCAAGAAGAATTTTTCCATCGTTGGCGCATATGGCATCGCCGGAACATCTTCTCCCGCTAATCGCATAATGGGTGCATCCAAATCGAATAAACAGTTTTCAGCAATAATCGCTGCCACTTCACTAATAATGCTGCCCTCTTTATTATCCTCTGTTATCAGTAGAACCTTTCCCGTTTTCGATGCAGCTTCAATAATGGCTTCTTTATCGAGAGGATAAACGGTACGTAAATCTAATATATGTGCTGAAATACCATCCTCTGCTAATTTTTCAGCAGCTTGCAAGGCAAAATGAACACATAATCCGTATGTAATAACGGTAATATCTTCGCCCTCTCGCTTTACATCTGCTTTACCGATTGGCAACACATAATCCTCTTCTGGAACAAACCCCTTAATTAATCGATAGGCACGTTTATGTTCAAAGAATAAAACAGGATCAGGATCTTGAATGGCTGCTTTTAATAACCCTTTTACATCATAAGGTGTTGATGGCATGACAATTTTTAAACCCGGTGTATTCGCAAACATTGCCTCTACAGATTGAGAATGGTAAAGTGCTCCATGAATCCCCCCGCCATAAGGAGCGCGAATAACAATGGGACACGTCCAGTCATTATTCGAACGATATCGAACTTTTGCTGCTTCTGATACAATTTGATTAACAGCAGGCATAATGAAATCTGCAAATTGCATTTCTGCAATAGGCTTTAAACCATACATTGCTGCACCAATTCCTACACCTGCTATGGCAGATTCTGCTAGTGGGGCATCGATTACTCGTTCAGCACCAAATTGTTCATAAAGGCCTGTTGTCGCTTTAAAAACGCCGCCTTTCACTCCAACATCTTCTCCAAGGATAAATACTTTATCATCTTTTTCCATTTCTTCGCGAATTGCTTGAGTTACTGCATCTATATAAGATATTACTGGCATCTTTCTATTTCCCCCTTAATTGCCGTATACATATTTCAATGTATCTTCTGGTTGTGCATATGGCGCCTTTTCCGCATAATCTGTCGCTTCATTAATTTCTTTTGCAATTTGGTTATTTAGTTTCTGATCCAATTCTTCTGTTAATATACCAGTAGAAATTAAATACGCTTTAAATGTAAATAAAGGATCCTTTGCTTTTGCTTCTGTCACTTCTTCTTTTGCGCGATAAGTACTGTCATCGTCATCAGAAGAATGAGGAGTTAAACGATAGCAAATTGTTTCAATTAGCGTTGGTCCTTCTCCTCTTCTTGCTCTTTCTACTGCTTCTTTCGTAACTCGATATACCTCAATCGGATCATTTCCATCCACCGTAACCCCTGGCATGCCGTAGCCAATTGCTCTATCGGAAACATTTGCACAACCTAGTTGCTTTTCAATTGGAATAGAAATAGCATATTTATTATTTTCACAGAAGAAAATAACAGGTAGTTTATGCACACCAGCAAAGTTTGCTCCTTCATGGAAATCTCCTTGGTTTGAAGAGCCTTCACCAAAGCTTACAAACGTCACGAAATCTTTCTTCTCCAATTTACCTGCTAATGCAACCCCCACTGCATGGGGTACTTGTGTAGTAACCGGAGAAGAACCTGTAACAATTCGGTTTTTCCTTTGTCCGAAATGTCCTGGCATTTGTCTTCCCCCAGAGTTCGGATCTTCTGCTTTTGCAAAGCCTGAAAGCATGATATCTTTTGTGGTCATTCCAAAAGCAAGCACAACTCCTAAATCACGATAATATGGTAGAATATAATCCTTTTCACGGTCAAATGCGAATGCTGCACCCACTTGTGCCGCTTCTTGACCTTGACAGGAAATGACAAATGGGATTTTTCCTGATCGATTTAATAACCACATTCTTTCATCAATTCTTCTTGCAAGGAGCATCTGCTCATACATTTCTAATACTTGATCATCTGTTAAACCAGCTTCTAAATGGCGGTTATGGACCATTGTCATATTATTACCTCCTAATTGGCTCATCTTTGTTCCCCCTATATTGGAATAGAAATCATTTTTCTTTTCTATTTTTCCATTTCTTCTATCTAACCATGAATTGCTATACCGTCTACTGCAAGTGCTGCTTCTCCAATTGCTTCTGTCAGTGTTGGGTGCGGATGAATCGTATTTGCGATTTCCCACGCTGTTGCATCAAGTACTTTTGCTAGCGCCGCTTCTGCTATTAAGTCGGTAGCATGTGCACCGATAATATGAACGCCTAATAAATCATCTGATTCTTGGTCCGTAATTATTTTTACAAATCCATCTTGTTCGCCATAAATGAGCGCTTTTCCAATTGCTTTAAATGGAAATTTACCTTTTTTAATCGTATGTCCTAAGGCAATTGCTTCTTCTTCTGTATAGCCTACACTAGCTATTTCCGGACTTGTGTAGATGCATTTGGAGACTGTTTTATAATCTAAAGGAGAAGGATTTTCCCCTGCTAGATGTTCAACGGCAATCATGCCTTCATTTGATGCAACATGTGCAAGCTGTAATCCGCCTATACAATCACCAATTGCATAAATATGTGATTCCTTTGTTTGGTAATATTGGTTCGTTTGAATCTGATTATTAACAACTGCAACCTCGGTATTTTCAAGACCTATTCCTTCGACATTACCTATTCTTCCAACTGATACAAGCAGCTTTTCTCCTTCAAATGTTTGAATATCTCCATTTTTTTCTGCTTGAATGGTTACTTTAGAAGATTCTTTTTGCAATGTTTCCGCTAATACCTTGGCATCTGTTACAATTTTTATCCCTTTTTTCTTCAAAATTCTTTGTAATTCTTTACTTATTTCCTTATCCTCTGTCGGTACTAATCGATCACTATATTCTAAGATTGTTACACTTACATCAAAATCTGCCAGCATAGAGGCCCACTCAACCCCTATCACTCCGCCACCAACAATAATGATTGATTTAGGAAGCTCCTCCATTTGAAGCGCTTCCTCTGAACTAATTACAGTCGTACCATCTATCTGTAGTCCTGGTAAGCTTTTCGGTCTTGAACCTGTTGCGATAATCACATGTTTAGGTAGGATCATTTCATTTTCTTCTCCATTATTCATTTCAACTGAAATAGTTCCTGGCATGGGAGAGAAAATAGATGGCCCTAGTATTCTTCCATTTCCTTCATAAACATCGATTTTTCCTTTTTTCATTAAGTATTGGACACCACTATGAAGCTGATTTATGATAGTTGATTTTCTTTCTTGCACTCGGCTAAAATCCAATCGTATATCTGAAGTGAAAATCCCAAACTCATCACTTTTTTTCGTGGTCGCATAAACTTCTGCACTTCTTAATAAAGCTTTACTCGGAATGCAACCATTATGTAAACAAGTACCACCTAATTTTCCTTTTTCTACAACTGCTGTCTTTAAACCTAATTGCGAGGCGCGAATCGCTGCTACATATCCGCCTGTTCCACCGCCTAGAATGACAAGATCATACTCTTTTGCCATATTCTTCACTCCTCTTTATCCATACTCTTTTGGTATTTCTTCCTTGCGTAATACTCTTAATACTCCCTGTGCCAATGATTGTCGTTCGTTTTCACCTGGATATACCATTATATCTGCAATCCAATTCACACGTTCCATAATTAATTTTACAAATAAGTTACTAAATGCCAGCTCGCCAGTTAAGATAATCGCATCGACATTTCCAAATAGTACGGTGCTTGCACTGCCAATTTCCTTTGCTATTTGATAGGCCAAAGCTTCAAAAACCGGATAATTTGGGTTGTCAATATGTTTCAACTCTTTATCTAATTCCAAAGAATCTCTATTTGATTTATCAAGGTAAGCCATTACTCCAGAATGGTATAGTAATTCTCGCTTCATTTCTTCGTAGTTAAATGCTCCTGAATAACATAAATCAACTAAATCACCATGAGGTAGTGTACCTGATCGTTCGATGCTAAATGGTCCCTCCCCATTTAATCCATTGTTGACATCTATTACTCTGCCCTTCGAATGAGCACCAATTGTAATACCTTCTCCAAGATGAGCAATTATTAAATGAACTTCCTCATATTTTTTTCCAAGCTCCATTGCCGCTCTTCTTCCTGACGCTTTATGATTAAGAGCATGAAAAACACTTTTTCTTGTGATACTTGGATAACCAGAAATTTTGGCAATGTTGTCCATTTCATCTACAACAACTGGATCTACGATATAAGAAGGAATTTCGAAATGCTTAGCGATTTCATAGGCAATAAGAGCCCCCAAGTTCGAAGGGTGTTCTCCTCTCGTTTGTCCAAGTAATTCATTTCGCATAGCAGTATTTACAAGATAAGTTCCACCATCAATCGGCTTAAGCAAGCCGCCTCTTCCACAAACAGCCGCTAATTTTGAAAGATTAATTCCTTTTGCCACCAAATAAGAAAGAACTTCTTCTGATCGGTACATATACTGAGAAACAATAGAAGGGAAATCCTGCAGTTGTTCTGCATTATGGTGTATATCGTCTACTATAATTGGAACCTCATTTTCATAGAGGGCAATTTCTGTTACAAATGACCTTGGGTTTATTACCAATATCCGAAATTTACTCATTAAAATATCCCCTTGTCAAAAATTAATTTAAGTTATACTTATCCAATTTATAGTATAAATTGCGAACGGAGAGGCCTAAGGTTTTAGCGGTTAATGTCTTGTTCCCATCTAACTTTCTCAAGGTTTTTTCTATAATAACTTTCTCGTATTTTTCTACTTGCTCCGAAAGTGTTTGATTATCATTATCCGTTTCGTTATTCAAGTCTATTTGTTTTTCTTTTATCTTTACCGGTAAGACAAGATGCTCCGATTTAAGCACCATTTCTTCTTCCTGTGCTTTGATTACAGCTAGTTGTAAAATGGCCTTTAATTCTTGCACATTAGCTGTGTAAGGATATGCTTCTAGTTCTTTTTTTGCATCTATTGAAATCTCGCTAATACATCTTCCACTTTCCTTGTTTAGCTCCAAGAGAAAATATTTGGCTAATGGAAAAATATCCTCTTTTCGCTCACTTAATGGGGGTAAATAAATATTCGATTTCATTAGCTCATCATATAGTTCTTCTAAAAACACACCTGCAATTAATGCTTTTTCTAGCTTTATAGGAGATGAAACAATAAGTCGAAAAGGATATTGTTTGTCTTCTTTTCCATAGCTTCTAATTAATTCTAGAAGCAAAGCTTGTTCATCCATTGATAAGCAAGTGATATTTTCCAAGTAAACGGTTCCTCTGTCGTTACTGTCATTGCCTAAAAACATTATTAATTGTTCTCGATTTCTTTTTGGATGGATACGTTTAAATAATTGAAACTTATTTTCGCCATAATTATGAATGGCATTAGCAAGCATAAACTTCCCCGAACCTTCCTCCCCTCTAATAAACAGGACACGTCTATTAGTGGCTGCTAGCTTTGCTTGCTCGACTGCAAATTTCATGAAAGGTGATTGATAAATAAAGTCCTCAAACTGATAGCTTTGTTCCAACCTACGTATAATCGTTTTCGTAAGTCGTAGTTCTTTTTCGACATGGATTGTTTCCGATTGATTGTTAATAATTTGCAGACAGCCTTTTAATATTCCATCCACTATAATTGGTGAACTTTTTATATGAAGACAAACAGCATCTGTATTTATCGTTATTTCAGAATCCCGTCTCGTTTGAAAGACTTCTTCTCTGTTCTTGGCAATTAAACTAATTTCATTTTGCTGTTCTAATATGGAAAGCAATTCCTCATATGATGAATTTTGCATAATAATTTGACCAAGTTCATCAACCACTGCATAAGCTTCTGCACTTTTTTGCAAAATCAAATTCAGGAGTATCTGAATATTATCTTCATCCATCCAATCTCTTTTACGACTAGCTTCCTGCAATACCGCAACTGCACCAATCACTTGATTCCCTTTATTTTCAATAGGGTAACGAGAAATTAGGAGATAATCATTTTCAGAAATTGCAAACATTTTCTGTTCTTCTTTTCTTTTAGTATGTAACACCCTCATCATCCCACTGTTGGGAATGCTGGATAATATATGTTGATCTATTTGGAGGTGATATTGTTTTTGTAACATTCTTTCAGCACTTTTGTTGAAATAACAGATGACTCCACGATTATCTACTAGGATAATCCCTTCCTTCATTTCATCAAAAAGGGTATAAGAGGCTGACGGTATAGTTTCATTTATCATTAGCGCACTTCCAATCTGTTCATCTGTGCAATTTCTTTCATATCTATACTATACATAGCCTGCAGTAATTATGCAATTTTTTTCCCTTTTTCATATATTTCAGAAAAAAACGCTTATCTTACCTATTACCTCTTATTTCTTTTTGGACTATAGTTAACTTCGTGAGAAGCTAAAATGCTTATAGCCATTCCTTTATATTTTTAATAAGAAGATTTGTCAGAAGTAGAAATTTATCACAAAAAAAGGTTCTCCACCATCACTCTATTTACCAATAGAATCTAGGTAGAAAACCTTTACTCTTTATAAATGGGTTAATACTTCTCGTGCAAGAATGGGCTCATCAGTAATAATTGCTGATATCCCTTCCTTCATTAATGCGCTCATTGTTTTGGGGTTATTTACTGTATATGCTCTTACTTTTATATTTTTTTCTTCGGAGGATTTGATTATCTCTTGGTTAATCCGTTTGTAATTAGGATGAAAACCTTTGGCACCTATAGCATTGGCATAAATCCACGGCTGGTATATCCCATCTGACAACAATGGAGCTGTTTCTATTTCAGGTGCTATACGATAACTTAGTACGAGGCTATAATGGTTAAACGAGGAAAATATAATTCGGTTTTCAAAACCGTATTTTCTAATAAGCTCGATTGTTTTTTCTTCCATCCCTTTATAAGAGATTTTATTATTTTTCATTTCTATATTGCATGTTATTTTATTGTCCTGCATCCAATCAAATAACTCCGTTAATGTGGGAATAGCTTCTTTTTCAATATGTTTAAATCGGTGTCCTGCATTTAATGATCGTAACTCATTATAACTTAATTCTTGCACATAACCCGATCCATTTGTCGTTCTATCTACTTTTTCATCATGAATAATGACTATTTCTCCATCTTTTGTCATTTGAATATCAATTTCTATTCCATCAGCCTTTGCTTTACTTGCTTCTTCAAAAGCTTTCATTGTATTTTCCGGATATTGAGCAGAGAAACCACGATGTGCAAATATTTTCGTCACGTCAAATCACTTCCTTATATGTAGAACTCATTCGCTATTCCATATTTTAATAATTGATGAAAAAAACAGGCTCTAACATAAGTCAGAGCCTGTATCTGTTTTTGTTAAATTAGTTTTTTTGTACGTTAGCAGCTTGAGGTCCGCGTTGACCTTCTTCTATGTCAAATGAAACTTCTTGACCTTCATCTAATGTTTTGAAACCTTCAGTTTGAATAGCGCTGAAATGTACGAATACATCTTGTCCTTCAGCAGTTTCGATGAATCCAAATCCTTTTTCTGCGTTAAACCATTTTACTTTACCTGTAGCCATTTCTTGTTTCCTCCTATGTGCTTTATGCACAAATGTATTACTATCCTTGCTCGTAGTAAAAAATAAAGAAATATGTATTTCTCAACTATTTTCTAAAGAACAAAAATAAGTCTCCTTAATATTAACAGGTTAATCTTCAGAAAGCAAACCTTTGGGTGAATTTTTTTCAATTTTTTAAAATAAATTCCTTATTATGGATTTTATTTCACAATAGCAAGTTTTCGCAATTGCGCTTGAATCTATTTATACCCCTATCATTTCTATATGATAAACCTGTATTTGTAATTATAACATACCAAACGTAAGAATACGTTATGGTATGCTTTGAAATAATCCTAACCCTCTCAAGAAGCCTTATGTTCAAGCCTTAGCTTATCAGCCACAATCGCAATAAACTCAGAGTTAGTTGGTTTTGCTTTAGACATGCTGACAGTGTAGCCGAATAAGGAGGAGATGGAGTCAATGTTGCCTCTGCTCCAAGCCACTTCAATCGCATGACGAATTGCACGTTCGACGCGACTTGCAGTTGTGTTAAATTTTTTAGCAATATCTGGATAAAGTACTTTGGTAATCGATCCTAATAATTCGATATCATTATACACCATCGAAATCGCTTCTCTTAAATAAAGGTAACCTTTAATATGAGCCGGCACACCAATTTCGTGGATAATACTCGTAATGCTCGCATCCAAATTCTTTGTTTTTGGTTCTTGGTGTGTTTTGAAAGAAGAAGAGGAAGATTTACGAACAAATCCAGTTGTTTTACCACTTACTTGACGAATATGCCCTGCTAAATATTCCATATCAAATGGTTTTAAAATAAAGTAAGATGCACCTAATTCAACTGCTTTTTTTGTGACATCTTCTTGCCCAAATGCTGTTAGCATAATAACATTCGGCATTTTTTTATTCATTTGGCGCATTCTCTCTAACACTGCCAATCCATCAAGATGGGGCATAATAATATCGAGGACCATCACATCCGGCTCCAGTTGTTCGATCAATTCTAGACATTCTTGCCCATTATGCGCTACACCGATTACTTCCATATCTTCCTGAGCATCTATATACTCTTCTAATAAGCCAACTAGTTCTCGATTATCATCAACAATACAAACTTTTATTTTCTTCAATGCTTGTTTCCTCCCTTAGGTCCCAATGTCTCAAGTTTCTCTATATTTTTATTCTAATGGACATTTTCGACAAAGCAACAGAAAATCCTCTGATTTTATAAAAAAAACTTAAAAAATAGGAAAAACCCTATTATTTCTCTCATTTTCTCATGTTTTCGACTACTTTCGATATGTTTCGTATATTTGTCGAAAAATCTTTATATTTATATTATACCCCATTTATGGACTTTGAAAAAGAACACAACTAATTTAACCACCCTTTACCCAATCCCTTCATTATTTGGAAGAAAAAATTATGACTTTTTTATGAATATATTGTTGTTGGAAGGTTACTTTATACGGTATTATTAAAGTTGGACAAAAGATGTGTCCATTTTTTGGCCCCAACTTATCTGTTCCTATCAGATAACTCTTAGCACAAAGCTTACCTTACTAAAAGTAAAAGGCATAGTACATGTGCTTTTATAATTTGCCCTATGATAGAAAGGATTTTTATATGGAAAATGTCACAAATGAAGTAAAACCTAGTTATAAAATACTGTGGAAGCTAACAAGACCTCATACGTTAACAGCTTCCTTTGTACCGGTTTCCATTGGTACGGTATTATCTTTCCCTTATGCCTCAACAAAATGGGGTTTATTTTTTGCCATGATGTTTGCTTGTTTGATTATTCAAATAGCAACTAATTTATTTAATGAGTACTATGATTATATAAGAGGCATAGATACTGCTGAATCAGTAGGCATAGGCGGAGCCATAGTTCATCATGGAATGAGACCGAAATTAGTTTTGAATATGGCAATAAGCTTATATATAATCGCTCTTCTTTTAGGTATATATATTTGTTCTAATACTAGTTGGTGGATTGCATTAGTTGGCTTACTTGGTATGGCGATTGGTTATTTGTATACTGGTGGACCGCTTCCTATAGCTTATACACCATTCGGAGAAGTATTTTCTGGAATATGTATGGGATGTATTTTTATCCTTATTTCCTTCTATATTCAAACAGGTGAGATTCATCAGGAAAGTATTCTAATTTCAGTACCAATCGCAATACTGATTGGTGCGATTAATTTATCGAATAATATTAGAGACATTGAAGAAGATACATTGGGTGGTAGAAAAACGATTGCCATCCTAATTGGTTTTAACAAGGCTGTTAATCTACTTGCGGCATTATTTATTTTATCTTACCTATGGGTCATTATCTTTGTAGCAGTCGGTGCATTTAGTCCATGGCTTCTAATCGTATTACTAAGTTTCAAAAAGCCACTTGAAGCGATTAAAGGCTTTAAGGGTGATCGGAGCCAAACACCAATTGCAATGAAAAATACGGGATTAACGAACACAATGTTTGGATTATTTATTACAGTTGGTTATTTATTAGATTTCATCATGCAGAATATGTAAAGTCTCATCAACCAGACAAAAAGTATCATGTAAAAGGAATGTTAACAAATCCTTTCGCATGATACTTTTTCTTTTTATGACGCTTTTTGCTCTTTTTCGTATATATCAATTCCCGCTTCATTTAACATCCATTCAATATGAACACCATATCCACTTGTCGGATCATTTACAAATACATGGGTCACTGCTCCAATTACCTTCCCATCTTGAATGATTGGACTACCACTCATTCCTTGGACAATCCCACCGGTTTTACTTAATAATTCTTTATCTGTTACTTTAATAACTAACCCCTTTGTAGCAGGATATTTTTGCGGTACAGAACTTACTACCTCAATATCAAATAGCTTTACCTGATCATTATCAACGACTGTTAATATTTGTGCAGGTCCTTCCTTTACTTGGTCAGATAATGTAATCGGCATCGGCTTATCCATTATTCCATTTTTAATGTCTTTATTCAGTTCTCCAAAGATGCCAAAAGGACTGTTTGTTTTAATGTCCCCGATTACTTCTTTATCCTCTGAAAATCTTGCTAATTTTTCGCCAGGGTTTCCATTGCTACCTTTTTCAATACTCGTTACTGTAGATCGTAGTACTTCTCCATCGTCCACAACTATTGGTTTTTTTGTATCCATATCAGATATGACATGACCTAATGCCCCATATTTCTTAGACTCTGGATGATAGAAGGTCATAGTTCCGATTCCTGCTGCTGAATCTCTTATATATAGCCCTAGTTTAAAAGTATTGTCTCCTTTTTCTTTTAGCGGCATTAACTTTGTTTTAAACTCTTCTTTCTCTCTTTTAACAGTTATATCTAATGGTTTATTTTCTTCGCCTGCTTTTTGAACAAATGGTGCTACATCTGCCATTTTTTCGATTTTCGTTCCATTTATTTCGACTATCATATCGCCAACTTTAATCCCTGCTTTTTCACCAGGTGATTGTTTTGCTTCTTCTGTATTTACCTGGTGGTGCCCAACCACCAGTACGCCAACTGTATTTAGTTTTACCCCAATGGACTGGCCACCAGGAATCACTTTAAAGTCTTTTAGAACATTCACATCCACTTTTTTGATCGGAAAACCAGCAAGCTCAAGCATCATCTCTTCTTTCCCACTTACTTTTCCTTGCAAAGAAAGTTTTCCTTTTTCTTGACTTAATGCAACAACCGAATCTTCGTCTGCTACATTTGCTGTCACAGAAATCGCCTCACTATTGTTGATTTCCATTGATTGTCCTTCAAACAATGTAATGCTTTTTGGGATATGAAGATATTCTTGAAATGATTGATTACATACTAAAGATATTAATGAAACAAGGAGAATCCCACCAATTATTTTTCTAAGGATATCACTTTTCAATTCTCTTCACTCTCCTCGCTTCTTTTCACCACAACTTCTCCGGCTACATTTATAACTTTGCCTGTAAAAGCCTCATTTATAACTGTTAAAAATTTTAAATACCTACCCATTTTGGATATCATTGTTATTATTATTTATGCATGAATGTAATTCTTTGCTTAATATTGAGAAACCTTTAACCAACTCTTGCATCTCTAAAAAGGTCTCCCTCTTTTTCATCCCTATATAAGCAATTAATTAGACACAAAAATCTTTAGAAAACACATTAAAGAATAAAATAAACCTCTGCACATATACAGAGGTTTTACGTGTCTATAATCTATTCTTAGCTTTTTGCGCTAATTTTAACAGTTCTTTTGCATGTTTTTTTGTTAATTCGGTAATTTCTGCACCTGAAATCATTCTTCCAATTTCTCTTATCTTTTCTTGCTGTGCCAAAGGAGTAACAGACGTAGCAGTTCTTCCATCGTCAATTTTTTTCGCAATAAATAAATGTGTGTCTGCCATCGCAGCTACTTGTGGTAAGTGGGAAATACATAGTACTTGAGAATCAACAGAAACATGATGAATTTTTTCGGCAATTGCCTGAGCTACTCTTCCACTAACACCAGTATCTACTTCATCAAAGATAATGGATGTAACACCTTGGTGCTTAGAAAAAATACTTTTTAATGCAAGCATCATTCTAGATAGCTCTCCACCAGAAACAATTTTCGATAATGGCTTTAGCGGTTCTCCTGGATTTGTGGAAATATAGAATTCTACTTCATCTATTCCTTTTTTCGTGACATTATTCTCATTAGCATGTATTCTCACTTCAAAAATTGTCTTTTCCATGTATAGTTCTTTTAATTCTTGATGAATACTATCTGTCAGACGATCTGCCGCTTTTCTTCTTAAAACATTCAATTCCTTTGCTTCCACTAATAAATCTTTTTTTAGTGAAGCTAACTCACGTTCTAATAAATCAATATGCGTTTCTTTATTTTGAAGTGTTTCTAACTCTTCTTCAATTTTAGCAGCATACTCTAAAATCTCCGCCACAGTTTTACCGTATTTTCTCTTTAAGGTATTAATTTCATTTAGCCTTGTTTCAATCTCATTTAATCTTTCTGGGTCATATTCTAAGTAATCTAAAGCACTTCTCATCTGCCTTGCAATATCTTCTAAAATATAATAACTATTGGAAACAGATTCAGCCATATCTTTATACTCTGTATCTAGACTTGCCGCTTCCTCCATATTACCCATTACTTCACCAAGCCAGTCTAACCCCTTTTGTTCTCCTCTAAGGGCAGTGTAGCCTGTTTGAATACTATCATATAATTTCTCAAAATTACCTAATTTCTTTCTCTCTTCCAATAACTCTTCATCTTCGTTTAATTTTAAATGAGCACTTTCAATTTCATTAAACTGAAATTGCAATAGATCGAGTCTTTGCGCCATCTGTTGCTCATTTTCCGTTAAGTTCATCAATTTTTTATGTGTTTGCATATAAGAGCGATAAATTTCTTCATACTCTTCTATAACCGGCGCTAATTCTCCCATTGCAAAAGTATCTAGTAGTTGTAAATGTTTTGTTTCATCCATTAATTCTTGATGTTCATGCTGTCCATGAATATCAATTAGTGTCGAACCAATTTCCCTTAATACCGAAATAGTAATTAGTTTACCATTTATTCGGCAAACACTTTTTCCCGACAAAGCAATATCTCTTCTTAAAACAATTGTACCTTCATCGATATCTATTCCAAACTCCGTCATTTTTCGAAAACATGGATGACCTTCTTCGATATAAAATAATCCTTCTATTTCCGCCTTTTCTTCTCCATGACGAACAAATTCGGCAGAGCCTCGTCCACCAACTAATAAATTTATCGCATCAATAATAATGGATTTCCCTGCACCTGTTTCACCAGTTAGTACAGTAAGCCCTTTTTTGAAAGAAATGGATAGACTATCTATGATTGCAAAATTTTTAATCGATAATTCACTTAGCAATTAATGTCCCCCCATATTAAAGCATATCAAGAAAACGAGCACTAATTTTCTTGCCATCTTCTGCAGTACGACAAATGATTAGACATGTATCATCCCCACAAATTGTTCCTAGTATTTCGTCCCAATCTAAATTATCTATTAATGCACCAATCGCTTGTGCATTTCCTGGCAAGGATTTTAGCACAAGTAAATTTTCAGCAGAGTCGATTTTTACAAATGAATCCATTAGCATTCTTTTTAATTTTTGCAACGGATTAAATCGTTGATCAGCTGGTAAGCTATATTTATATCTACCATCCTGAAGGGGAACTTTTACTAAATGAAGTTCTTTAATATCCCTTGATACAGTTGCCTGTGTAACATTATAACCAGCACTTTTCAGTTCATCCACTAATTCATCTTGCGTTTCAATATCATTATTTGTAATGATTTCTCTTATTTTTATATGCCTTTGACCCTTATTCATATTTTCCATCCTTTTGTGGTTATCATTTTGTCTAATTGATTATGTATAATTTATTTTTTGCTTTATCCAAAGTATTTGTTGCCTTTTAGTCGTTCATTCGATTTTTTTAGACATTTTCCTTTTATCTATTTTACCGTGTTTGTTCGCCTTTTTACAAGAACAAAGAAAACAAAATCATTTTGCACCTTATTTTTGCATTTTATGCACAACAAAAAGGGCCCGTCTACAATAAAACTCATTCTACTAGCACTATTGCACTAATAGTTGTCTTCATGTAGTCAAACCCTTTTTCATTTGCTTATTCTTCGGTTTCTTTTTTTGCTTTTAATTCGGAATGAGCTGCATCAACAGTCTCTTTTATTTGATAAAAATGGTCAGAGTGTTCCTGTCGTTCATCCCAATATAGATGTAGCAAAAATTCAATATTTCCATCTCCTCCGGTTATTGGAGAAAATGACAGGTTTTTAACAACATACCCTTCTTTTATGGAAAAATCGATAATTTTCTCTAATACCGCCTCATGGACTTTTCGATCTCTAACAATTCCTTTTTTTCCAACCTGCTCTCTACCTGCTTCAAATTGCGGTTTCACTAGAGCAATGACATCACTGCCTGATACTAACAATGTTTTTAAAACAGGTAAAATGAGCTTTAAGGATATAAACGAGACATCGATAGAAGCTATATTCGGCATTTCCCCTTTTAAGTCAACAGGTGTTACGTACCGAAAATTAGTTCTTTCCATCACAATGACACGCTCATCTTGTCTAAGTTTCCACGCTAATTGATTATAGCCAACATCTAAGGCATAAGATTGTTTAGCCCCATTTTGCAAAGCACAATCGGTAAAACCACCAGTAGAAGAGCCAATATCAAGTAATACTTTATCTTTCACATCAACATCAAATTCTTTAAGCGCTTTTTCAAGCTTTAATCCGCCTCTTGATACATACTGCAATGTTTTCCCTTTTACAGACAGCTTTGAATCTGCACTTATTTTTTCACCAGGTTTATCTAGTCTATTTTCTTCACAATAGACAATTCCTGCCATAACTGCACGTTTTGCCTTTTCACGCGTTTCGAATAAACCTTGTTCCACTAACAATACATCAATTCTTTCTTTCTTCATGAATGCTCTAAGCCCTCTTTTGTTTTTTTATTGCAATAGATAAAATTCTTTTTACAACTTCTTCTTTATTTAAATTTATTTCGTTTAATAAAGAGTTTACATCGCCATGCTCGATAAATTCATCGGGAATTCCCATACGATCAATTATATTTGCTCCAAATCCATGATCATGTGCATATTCTAAACAGTAGCTTCCAAATCCACCTTGTAAAACTGCTTCTTCAATTGTTAAAATTGGTATTTGCTTTTTCAACAAATCCGAAAGCATTTTTTCGTCTAATGGCTTAATGAATCTCGCGTTTACTACTTTTACATGTACCCCCTGTGATTCAAGCTGATTGGCTGCTTCCATTGCCATTTCAATCGTCGTTCCAAAAGTTAGGATTGCTGCATCTGTACCCTCTCTTAGAACTTCCCATGTACCAATTGGAATTGTTTTTAAAGTAGAGTCAAGTTCAACACCTATACCATTCCCTCGAGGGAAACGCATTGCAATCGGTCCATCATTGTACTGAATAGCCGTGTTTACCATATGCTGACCCTCATTTTCATCCTTGGGCATCATTAAAACTAAGTTTGGCATATGACGTAAAAAAGCAATATCATAAATCCCTTGATGGGTTTCTCCATCTGCTCCTACTAATCCTGCTCGATCAATTCCAATAAAAACGTTTAGATTTTGACGACAAACATCATGAAGCATTTGATCGTATGCCCTTTGCAAAAACGTAGAATAAATGGCTAAAAACGGCTTCATCTTTTGAGTCGCCAGACCCGCTGCTAATGTAACTGCATGCTGTTCTGCTATTCCAACATCTAACATGCGATTTGGAAATTCCTTTGCAAATGCCTCTAATTTTGAGCCTACTGGCATAGCAGGAGTAACAGCAACAATGCGTTCGTCTGTTCTTGCTAATTTTAATACCGTATCACTTACTAGCTTACTCCAAGCTGGTGCAGTAATGGTTGGTTTTACAAAATCTCCTGTTTCAATCTTATAGGGACCTGTTCCATGCCATGTTCCAATTTTATCTTTTTCAGCAGGAGAAAAACCTTTACCTTTTTTAGTTATGACATGTAACAAAACTGGTCCGGAAGTTTTCTTTGCATAATTTAGTTGCTCCAATAGATCATCAAAATCATGTCCATCTACTGGACCTAAATAAGTAAATCCTAGCTCTTCAAAAAACACACCAGAAACTAATAAATACTTCAAGCTATCTTTAATTCTTTCAGCAGTGGCAGCCATTTTCCCACCTACTGCTGGAATTTTCTTCAAAAGCATTTCTAATTCATCTTTAACCCATTGGTATTTTCCAGCCGTTCTTAATCTTCCTAATACTTGATGAAGTGCGCCTACATTAGGAGCAATCGACATTTCATTATCATTAAGGATAACAATCATATTTTTCTTTTCATCACCTATATGGTTAAGTGCTTCGAGTGCCATTCCACCTGTTAAAGCCCCATCACCAATAATCGGAATGATATAAGAATCTTCCTTTTTCAAATCCCGAGCTACTGCCATACCCATTGCTGCAGATAACGAAGTAGAGCTATGACCTGTTTCCCATACATCATGCTCACTCTCATTCATTTTTGGAAAACCGCTCATTCCCTTATATTGTCTAAGGGTATCAAAATCTTTTGCACGACCAGTTAAAATTTTGTGTACATAGGATTGATGTCCTACATCCCATAGCATTTTATCCTTGGGACTATCAAAACATTTATGAAGTGCGATTGTTAATTCCACTACGCCTAAATTTGGACCAATATGGCCGCCTGTTAGAGAAAGTCTATTAATTAAAAAGTGACGGATATCTTCGCTAAGGCTTTCAAGCTCCTTATTGGATAACCCTTTTAAAAATGCTGGATTTTCAATTGACATTAAATCCATTAGGTAACAACTCACTTTCATTCAGTTATAACCAATAGCCTCTATTTCTTATATGCTAAATTGGTATATCTTCTTCCCTTTTACTATCTATTCGTCTGAGATTGTATTTTATATTAGAATACATTATTTCTTAAAAAAAACCTAATTTATTCTTGCAATTAAATATGTATTATACCATTCCTTTACCCTTAAGAGTAGTAATTCTACATAGCAGAATTCCAAAGAAATTTTTAGCGCTTAAAAGAAGGATGCCTCAAAGTGGAACAACACCGGATGCACTTTTATAAATACTTTTTTATAAAAGGCATAAGTGATGTAATTATTCTTGAGACACCCTGATATTTTTTGGATATTTTCATTCACTTCTTGGCTTTTTTAGAAGTTATTCTTAAACTGCCTCTTTTATTCTAAGGTATAAACAGTTATTTTTAGTATTATTATATACCAACTTGAAAACGTTTTAAAACGTTTAGGAAGATTATTTAATTATTTCTATACGCAATCAAATCTGTAATCTCTTCTAGAATTGCACTATCTAAATGTAAACCAATAAGCTGGTCTTTTGCTTGTCTGATATGCTGATCTAACTCTCTTTTTGCTCCATCCATTGTTAATATTTTTGGATAAGTACTTTTGTGGTTGTCCATGTCACTGCCGATTGGTTTTCCAATAAGAGCCTCATCTCCCTCTAAATCTAGAATATCGTCTCTAATTTGGAATGCTAACCCTAAATGGTAGGAGAATTGTTGCAGCTTCTTTATTTCAGAGCTAGTAGCTTCTGCTAGTATTGCACCAATTATAATACTAACTTCTAGTAGTTTTCCTGTCTTATGCAAATGAATATGCTCCAGTTCCTGCTGATTTAAAGCCTTGTTTTCCCCTTCTATATCAGCTACTTGTCCACCAACCATTCCTTCTGCACCTGCTGCCTTTGCTAAAAGGTTAATGGTAGTAAGTATTCTATCAGCAGGAATATGTTGCTGATTCATATTTGTCATTATTTGAAAGCTGTATGTAAGGAGTGCATCTCCTGCAAGTATCGCAGTTGCCTCTCCATATACTTTATGATTTGTTGGCAGCCCTCTTCGTAAATCATCATCATCCATGCTTGGCAAATCATCATGAATTAAAGAGTAAGTATGAATCATTTCAATTGCCGTTGCAGCTAATAACCCTTTTAAAGGATCTTTTCCATACGCCTGCAATGTTGCAAATAATAGAAGCGGACGAATTCTTTTTCCCCCTGCATTTAGCGAATATAGCATGGAATCTTTTAAGTTATTAGGAGCGACAAGCTTTTCTACATTTTTCTTTAATTCCTTTTCCAATATATCCTTATATTTATCTGAAAATGCTGACAAAGAAATTTTATTCAAGCGTTATTCCTCCTCAGCAATTGAAAAAGGTTGTTTTTTTCCATTTTCTAATACTACTTCAGCCAATTGTTCTTCAACATTTTTTAATTTCTCATGACAGTATTTCGAAAGCTCCATTCCTTTTTTATACGTATTGATCGCTTCTTCTAATGGAACGTCTCCCTCTTCTAATTTTTCAACGATTCTTTCTAATTCTTCCATCGCTTCTTCAAATGATGGCTTCTTTTCTGAATTGGTTGCCAATATCTATCTCTCCTTTACTGCAATAATTTCTGCTTCTACTTTTCCATCAGCAAGATTTAATTCAATATGGTCCTTAGGTTTAACTTGGTTTATACTAGCTATTAATTTCCCACTATTATCATAGGCTACATTATAGCCTCTTTCCATTATTTTCAAAGGGCTTAATGCATCCATCTTACCAATTTTCGAAAGAAATGACTGTCTTTTCGTCTGAAGTATAAGCTCCGTATTGCGGATTAAATTTTTTTGTAAGCTAGCTAAATCTTGATTAGCTTTCTTTATATATTGTTGAGGATGATTTCTTTCCAGCTGTTTTTGTATTAATTGCTGCTGATTGCTCTTTTGATCAAAAACTCTTTGAACATTGCGCATTAATAGCTCTGTCTGCTTATCTAACTGCTCCATTTTTTGATCATATAATACCTTAGGATAACGAAAGGCATAGGAGCGCTGTATTCTATTTAGGCGTAATTTTTGTAATTCTACCTTTTCTTTTATCCCTCTAATTAGCCGACTTTTCCTTGTCAAAATTCGTTCAACAAGTTCATCAATGTGAGGTACCGCTAACTCTGCTGCTCCCGTTGGCGTTGGGGCACGCATATCAGCAACAAAATCTGCAATAGTAAAGTCCGTTTCATGACCAACAGCGGATATTATGGGAATATTCGAAGTGTAAATGGCTCTGGCAACGATTTCTTCGTTAAAAGCCCATAATTCCTCAATAGATCCGCCGCCTCTACCTACTATGAGAACATCAATCGTTGGGGAATCCTGCTGATTAGCTTGTTGAATAGCTTTTACAATAGAAGGTGCTGCTGTTTCTCCTTGAACTAATGCTGGATAGATCATTATTTTTGCAATTGGATAGCGTCTTTTTATTGTCGTAATAATATCTCTAATAGCAGCTCCAGTAGGAGAAGTAATCACACCAATTGTTCTTGGATACTTAGGAATCGCTTGCTTATGATCCGGCTGGAACATCCCTTCTTGTTCCAATTTTGCTTTTAACTGTTCATAAGCCAAATAAAGCTGACCTATTCCATCTGGCTGCATATCAGCAACATACATTTGATATTGTCCACTTGATTCATAAACAGTGATACTTGCTTTAATAAGTACTTTCATCCCATTTTCAGGTGTGAATTTCATTTGCTGATTATTACGAGCAAACATCACTGCTAAAATTCTAGCTTTTTCATCTTTTAAGGTGAAATACATATGGCCACTTGAATGCTGCTTAAAGTTAGAAATTTCACCTTTTACCATGACTTCGTGTAAATGAGGATCTGCATCAAATTTTCTTTTTATGTATTTCGTCAAAGCATGTACTGTTAAATAACGTGATTCCATTTATAAAAACTCCTTATACAGGATGGAAAAAGGGGTGTAGTATCATACACCACATCCCCTTTTCATTCATGTTTATAGGTTATAGAAGGAAACAATTAAGGATGATAACAAATCTCATTTATTTAACCAAACGAGATAATAATCGTCACATATTCGTACTTTTTTAATCAAACCTTCGTTTCTCTTATTACTATTGATTTTCTTTAATTTTTGATAGTACTCCGTTGACAAATCTACCAGATTGATCATCACCATAAAGTTTAGCAATTTCAACAGCTTCATCAATTGCTACATTTACAGGAACATCATCTGATTGTCCGTACATAATTTCAAACGCTGCAAGCCGTAGAACATTACGGTCTACATTCGCAATTCTTTCTATAGTCCAATTTTCTAAATATTGCTTTATTGTTTCATCAATAGAATCCTTATGGCTTAATACACCATCCACTAATTTAGTAAGGTATAAATCAGATTTTTCTCCTTCTAAAACATGTTCTATCGCAGTTTCCTTATCTATATCACTAATATCAATTTGAAATAGTGCCTGTAAGGCCTTTTCTCTGGCAGTTCGTCTTTTCATTATTTAAGCTCCTTTAAAATCCTTACATAGGTTTAACAACCTATTTATCTATGCTACATGAATAATAGCATAAATAAAAACAAAACTCTATCTTACATGAAAAAAACCTAGAATTATGTTTAAGTTACCTATAATTTCTCACAAAAACAAAGGCTGTCCAGGATGAAACTCAAATACCTAACTAAGAGGAGCCTCTTATAATAGGTATTTTGTTCTTTCCTGTTCAGCCTTTGCTATTTCAACTCATTATATGGTTGCTCTACCTTTACTCTTTTACATTTCTTGTTGTAATTCAGTTTCTTGTTTTGCTGTTTCAAACTGAACGCCGACAATGTGAATGTTAACTTCCTCTGTAACAAGACCAGTCATATTGATTAATGTCTGACGAATATTATCTTGAATTTGCTGAGCAACTTGTGGAATAGAAATACCAAAATTCATCACACAATATACTTCTACTTTAATTCCTTCTTCACTGAGATCAACCTTTATGCCTTTGTTGTGCATCTTCTTGCCGAATTTCTCCACAACTCCAGTTGCAAAATTACTTCTCATCTGTGCTACACCTTCCACTTCAGATGCAGCAATGCTTGCAATAACCTCAATTACTTCAGGGGCAATTTCAACTTTTCCTAGCCCATTATACTCTTGGTTCATTTCTAAACTTGTAGTTGTTTCGCTCATAATCTTTTCCTCCTTTTAATCTTCTGATTTCATTAAATCATACATCTCTAAAAACTTTGTGTTGAAGTTGCCTTCCACAAACTTTTCATGATTAAGGAGATTTAAGTGAAATGGAATCGTAGTGTGTACACCTTCGATAACAAACTCACTCAGCGCCCGTTTCATGCGGGAAATAGCTTCTTTTCTAGTTGATCCATAGGCAATAACCTTTGCAATCATACTATCATAGTATGGAGGGATCGTATAACCAGGATAAGCAGCTGAATCAACACGTACACCTAATCCGCCTGGCGGTAAATACATATTAATTTTCCCTGGTGAAGGCATGAAATTCTTTGCAGGATTTTCAGCATTGATTCGACATTCAATTGCCCATCCTGTAAAAGTAACATCCTTTTGTTTATACTCCAGAGGTTTACCTGATGCTACTAGTATTTGTTCTTTAATTAAATCAATACCTGTTACCATTTCTGTTACTGGGTGTTCTACTTGAATGCGTGTATTCATTTCCATGAAATAGAATGCTTGATTTTGATAATCAAAGATAAATTCTACCGTTCCTGCACCTGTGTAATTTACAGCAGCGGCAGCCTTAACAGCAGCAGTTCCCATCTTCTCTCGCATTTCTTCTGTTAAAACAGGGGATGGTGTTTCCTCCAATAGTTTTTGCAGTCGGCGCTGAATGGAGCAATCTCTTTCACCTAAATGAATGACATTTCCATAATTATCAGCAAGCACTTGTAATTCTACATGACGGAAATCCTCAATGTATTTTTCTAAATACACTCCCGCATTACCAAAAGCTGTTAATGCTTCCTGCTGTGTAATATTGATTCCTTTAATTAATTCTTCTTCTGTTTTCGCCACACGGATACCCTTACCGCCGCCGCCTGCAGTAGCTTTAATAATTACTGGATATCCTATTTCTTTAGCTAGTACAATTCCTTCTTCTACATCTTTAATGATTCCTTGAGAACCAGGAACAATTGGCACGCCAGCTTGACGCATCGTTTCTCTAGCAATATCTTTTGTCCCCATTTTATTAATAGCCTCTGGACTAGGACCTACAAACGTGATTTTGCAATCTCTACATAGTTCAGCAAAATCCGCATTCTCTGCCAAGAATCCATAACCAGGATGAATGGCATCACATCCTGTTAATGTTGCTACACTTATTATGTTTGTAAAGTTTAAATAACTATCTTTAGAAGCCTTAGGGCCAATGCAGTATGCTTCATCTGCGATTTGCACATGTAATGCCTCACGATCTGCTTCCGAATAAATTGCCACTGTCTGAATATCTAATTCACGACACGCTCTAATGATGCGGACAGCTATTTCTCCTCTATTTGCGATTAATAGTTTTTTTATCATTGATTAAACCCCTCTTACGCCTTTACTAGGAATAATGGTTCCCCGTATTCTACAAGCTCTCCATCTTTAACGAGGATTTCTACAATTTCCCCATCTACCTCTGCTGTAATTTCGTTAAATAACTTCATTGCTTCTACGATACAAACAACAGTATCCTTTGTCACCTTATCTCCTACTTTTACAAATGCAGCTGCATCTGGAGAAGCTGATTGATAGAATGTTCCTACCATTGGGGAAGTAATTTTATGTAAGTTTTCATCGTTTGTTGTTGCTGGTATATCTGTAACTACACTTTCAATTGCTACTTCTTTTGTCGTTGCTTCTTCTTGTTGAATTGTTTTTGTCATAACTGGAGCTGATACTACTGCCTCTCCATAATTCTTTTTGATTTCTACTTTCACACCATCTTGTTCATATAAAAAATTGCTAATACTAGAATCATCTATTAATTTTATTAATTCTTTTACTTCTGAAATTTTTAACATATAATTGCACCCCTTAAATCTTTTTAGGACTAGATACTAATATCATACGATAAGACCTTATGATAATTCAACAACCATCTTTAAAACACTACTTTTTTGCTATTTAATCTTATTATTTTTTTAGCTTAATTTTTTGAATCGACAGTTGATCATCTCTCTTTCTACATACTTATCATACCACTATCTTTTTAAAATAACTAATCCAAGCTAACCGTTTTATAGAAAACGTTTACTTTTATTTCAGTATAAAAAAAGAGCAAAAATTAATTATTGTTGCTATCAATAATTTAGTAAAAATCATCTTATAAAAAAACTGCAGACACCTACATGAAGTGATCTACAGTTTTAAACTACCTATTCGTTTTTCCCCATTTTTGCACATATTGTATCCTTCTAATCTATGATTATTTTGGATCGATTTTCACAGCAACATTAGCATTTGGCGCGTCCATGTTTTTACGTACAAGCTGAACAATTTCATTTGCAGCTTCTGCAGATAATTCCTCTGCTTTCACCGTTACTTTTACAGTACCATCCTCAGCTGTTTGTACAAGAACGTCTTCATAGTTCTCTGCTTTAATAAGACTTTCCATGATTTTTTCATTGTCTGTAATTTCCTGAATCTCTTTAATTTTTTCTGTAGCTTCATTCTTTTCTTCTGCTGTTTTATCTTTTGAACCTTGAATAGTAACTAGTTCTTCTTTCATTTTGTCTCGCTGCTCCATTAAATCAAGGCGCATTTGTTCAAATACTGCTTCTGAATCAGTTGTACTAACAGTGCTTTCTCCTTTATTATCTGTAGATGCTTCCTCTGCATTTGTTTTTGCATTTTCTGTATTCTCTTCTTCTGTTGTCGCAAATTCGTTTAATCGGGATTCAGGTGAAGTGATATAGTAGACAGACAACACCACAACCAAACTTAACATCGTTAATAACCATACTGTTTGCTTTTTTAATAACATCTATTATTCCCCCTTAGTTTTGTTTAGGTTGTACAGAAACTCGATGACTTGGAACATCTAATGCCCGAGTAACTGCCTCCACAATCATTGTTTTTACTTTTATATCCTCAGCTCCTTTTGCAACAACTAGAACCCCAACTATTTTGGGCTTCATCGTTTCCACTACAATCGGAACTTGTTTTTCACCATTGGGTACTAATACAACCGTTTCTTCATTTGATGTTTCTTCTACCTTTCTATTGCCACCCTGTGTATCCTCTTCTTCTGTTTTCTGGATTGTTTGGGATTGGTTTTTTTCATATATTTTCTTTTCAGATCCTTCTATATTTACATAAACAATCGCGTCCTTAACCCCTGCTATCGCAGTTATCGCTTCTTTAATTTCTTCCTTGTACTGTTCTTCATAATCAGCAATAGTTAAGTTACTATTATTGGCTTTTTGTCCAAATGTTTCTTCAGCCTCTTCAGAGGAAGCATCATTACTGTATGCTGCAACTTCCTGAGCTTTGTTATCGTCTTTAAAAAACATATTGCTTAAAAGCATAATGGCTATCCCAAACAATACAACTATGACAATATAGGTTTTTTTTCCCTGCTTCTTTTCATCCCCGTCGTTTGACAGAAAGTTTTTTATCCAGCTTAATGGCCCTTTGTCCTTCTTATCCATTCTTCTCCTCCTCCCCTCCTTCGTACATAATTACAATTGCATCATCTCGAACTTCCCATTTTTCGGAAAGGAAAGAAATAATACTTTCTGTATCCATTTGTTTCGATTCATTTTTGTCAAGAAGAGGTTGCTGTGTATCAATTCGAACAGGGCTTACAGCTTCCACAACGTTTTGCGGATCCTTGCTTTCTTTCATATGGATAACCATTTCTGTTAAGTTTGCAGGAAACCCAACATCCTTCTCTTTGTCTATCGATAATTGAATCGAATTGATCTCCATTCCGTAATTTGCTATCAACTCCTCATTTGCATCCTCTTTTAATTGGACAGCCATTTTATTTAATGTATATTCATCAAGTGAGGCTTGTATTTCTCTTTTTTTCAATTCGATCGAATTATTCATATTTTTTTGTTCGGACTCGCCGCTAGCACTTGCTGTGAAAACAGCTTCGAAATCACTAGATATTAGCTTAAATACCGGTGTCAATATAACCGTAATTAATAATAGACCTGCAACCATCTTGGCATATTTTTGAAAGGTAGAGTTCGGCAAAAGCATATCCACAACGGTTGCTAGCAAAATAAATAGAATAATATTTGTAACCCATTCTGTAATAAAATTCATCCTTATCCTCCTTTCTACCTCACCATCATTGTTAGGTTACTTGCAACAATGATTACTGTAATGCTGAGAAAAAACATAAGGGATACAATTGCTAATGCCGCGAAGACATAGATAACACTTTTACTAATAACATCCAGACACTTTATAACCGGACCTCCTCCAATCGGCTGTAAGAGTGCTGCGGCAAGCTTATAAATAAACGAAATCATTAAAATCTTAATTGCTGGAAAAGCTACAAGAAGTAGGAGAATAACTACTCCTGCAATCCCGACCGTGTTTTTTAATAATAAAGATGCATTTATAACTGTATCTGTAGCATCTGTAAACATCCTTCCAATGACCGGTATAAAATTGCCTGTCACAAATTTAGCTGTTTTAATCGTAATTCCATCTGTTATCGCCGAGGATGCTCCTTGCACAGAAATCACTCCTAGAAATATCGTTAAGAAAATTCCTAGGATTCCTATACTAATATTTCGTAACAAATTGGCTAATTGAGTCACTTTATATTGTTCTGACAGACTACTTACGACATGCAGCAATGTTGATAAAAACAAGAGGGGAAGTACGATATATTCAATAAGCATTCCGCTTGTATTCATTAAAAAAAGAATTACGGGATGAAAGAATGCAGCGGATATAGCCCCACCTGAAGCTGCCATAAGCGCTAGCAATAATGGAACAAGCGCTAATATAAAGTTGGTCATATTTGATATAGCATCACTAGCATAAGTAATGGCTACATGAAAACTATTCAATGCGAGAATAATAATAACCATAAATACAATGGCATAGGCTACCGTACTAATAGAGCTTTTCTCAAATGAATTTTGGAGCATCTGCAGCATGACACTAAATATGGTAAGTAAGATTAAAGAACCTAATAATTTTCCATTTACAATTATTTCGTGGAAAGCAAATTTAAGTAGCCCTTGGAAAAAACCTTGAAAATCAAAGCTTTTATTTTCCATCATAAAATCATATAGACTTCCCTTTTGGCTTTCTGGCAAAAAACCACCATACTCGTTTTTAACTGAATCCCAAAATTCCGTTAATTCATCGAGGTCTAGTGTCTCCAATTGAGATTCAACTAGTTTGGTTGGATCTATTCCTTCTTCCTTTGTTTCTTCTAATACTTCTGATTCTTGTGACTCATGAGGTGAGGCTTGTACAATCGGTTGATATAGAAAAAAGATAGCTGCCATTATTAGTAGTACGACTTTCAGCTTTGTTTTCAATTTTTTCACCTCGGAATAAACGGTTTCCTACTTAATTTGGAATCATATTTAAAATTGTTTCTACTAAGACCGTTAATATCGGAACTGCCATTGCTAAAATTAATATCTTCCCAGCTAGCTCTATCTTTGATGCAATAGAGCCTTGCCCTGCATCTTTGGTAATTTGCACTGCAAATTCTGCTATATAGGCAATGCCAATTATTTTTAGAATCGTCTCTACATAAACGGTGTTAACTTTTGCGTTTAAGGCTATTCTTTCAACCATTTGTATAATTGCTGCTATTTGGTCAACGAGAAAAAGGAAGATTGCGCAGCCAACAAATACAACTAGTAAAAAAGCGATATTGGGCTTCTGTTCTTTTACAACTAGCGCTAAAAAAGTGGAGATAAGTGCGATTCCAACTATTTGAAGAATTTCAATGACAATATCCTCCTTTACCCTTGGAATAAAAATACTGCTTTAATCTTTTGAAACAAGTCATTTACGATATTTGCTACCATAAATAGAATGTAAATAAATCCAAATAATGTAACCCATTGCGCATATTCTTTCTTGCCAACTTGATCGAGGATTGTGTGTAAAAAAGCTACAACGATTCCAACACCAGCTATTTTAAATATAATATCGACCTCTAAGCCCATTAAAGTCTCCTCCTAAAAACTACATCAATAAAATGACAATCAGCAGTCCCGACAGAAATCCTAAGCTTCTTACCATTTTTTCGTATTTACCTTGTATTTCCCTAGCTTCCTCTTCTTCTCTTTCTAGATGGGTCAGTGTTAACATAATTTGCTTTTGTTGTGATAAACGATCATGTCTACCTAATGTTTCTCCGAATTGCTTCATGATTTCTAATTCTGGTTCTTTCATCGCTGTCTTCTTCCAAATGTCATCTAAGGATAACGTCCATGCGTCTTTCACCGTAGTATCCTCTTTGATTAATCGTTCTGCAAAGCTTGAAAAAAAGGAACTTAATGGTTCATTTAATTGTTCTGCTAATCTTCTACTAGCTTCATGTAATGGAGTATGTCCATACATGATTTCCGCCTCTAAAGATTGAAGTGCTGATTTCAATGCACGAATTTGTTTTGGCCTTTGACTTAATAACTTAGAAAATTCCATTCCTCCCCAGCTTGTGGAAGCAAGAATCAAGATTGCACCAATTATCTTCACCATTATTTCACCTTCATTTCATCCAACAATAATTGGCCTTGTCCATTTCGTATTGCCGTTACAGTACCTGGACCCTTCTTTCTATTTAATTCAATATACCGTTCAAATATGCCCATTTTAATAATCTTTGAGAGCATTGGTCGTTTTTTCACTTCATCTAAGCTAGTGCCATGTGTCGTCATTATTAATTGAATACCAGCATTAACCGCTTCTAATATTGCTTCTTCATCCTCTTTTCTACCTACTTCGTCTATTATTAGAACATCTGGACTCATCGATCTAATCATCATCATCATTCCTTCTGCTTTTGGACAAGCATCCAGAACATCTATTCTAGGACCAAACGTCATTTGTGGAATCCCATCCATACATCCTGCAATTTCAGATCGTTCATCCACAATTCCTACTTTCGCTGGCTTTCGTAACGAATGCTCTTCTTCAGAAGAAATTAATCTAGCAATATCTCTTAATAAGGTAGTTTTCCCAGTCTGTGGCGGGCCAATAATCATCGTATGCCGCCATCGTCCCTTTTCATATAAATAAGGGATAAATGGATTAGCTATCCCGATTTGCTCCTTTGCAATCCGTATATTGAAAGAAGCTACATCCCGAATCGCCTTTACTTTGCTATCTTGCAAAATGACTCGACCTGCAAGTCCAATACGATGCCCACCTTCAACGGTGATATATCCTCTTTTCAATTCTTCTTCCATTGTATAAACCGAATATTTACTTATTTTATTTAGTAATTGGTTCCCATCCTCTTTAGAAACAATGAATGGAAAAAAAATCGACTGCCCGTTAATAAATACTTCTAAAGGTCTACCTATCCGAACTCTAATTTCTTCCATACCTAATCTTTCTGATGGAGGGATTGTGAGAATATGATTTTCAATCGATTTAGGCAAAAAAGAGTAAATGGTATTCACAATGAATTCCTCCTTTTCTAAAGGTTTTCTGCTTTATTAAGACAATCTTTTAGTTGGAATCAAAAGTTTTACTCACTGTAAGCATACATAGGATGTCTTATTAAAATGTATGCTTGTCTTCTTTTTTTATGTCATTTCCTGCTAGATTCATTTCTTTTTTAAATTTATTTTCTAAAGGTTCATTTTTTTTCACTCAAAGACTTTTTAAAGGAAAACCCAGCATTTAATGGTTTAAAAATCACATTTATTCAAAAGCTATATAAGATTACAAGCTATTAGCATAGGAGGAAATGGATATGAAAAAGCTACTTCTCGTTTTCCTTTCCATCGGTTTAGGATTCTTCCTTTCCGTTCAAACCATAGTAGATAAACCAGCTTTAAGTAAAGAACAAAAGGACAAACCTAAAAACGTTATCCTACTCATTGGTGATGGTATGGGTATTGGGCAAATGGAAATTGCTCGATTATTTGAGCATGGGCTAGAAGGAAGACTTTTTATCGAAACACTTCCCTATACTGCCATCGTGCATACTTCCTCGAGCAATAATCGTGTTACCGACTCTGCTGCCGGGGGAACAGCACTAGCGATTGGACAGAAAACGAATAATGGAATGATTGGCATTACACCAAATGGGAAAAACAAAGACAGTATATTAGATAGTTTTAAAAAAGATGGCAAAAAAACAGCTATCATTACCACTAATTCGGTAACAGATGCAACTCCAGCAAGCTTTACTGCAAGTGTTAATAATAGATGGGCCGATCAAGAGGAAATTGCTAAGCAACAATTAAGCAATAAAGTGGATATTATTATGGGGGGAGGTAAAAAATACTTTACTCGTCCAGATAAAAGAGGAATTGATCTTATCGATGCATATAAGAATTCTGGATATACGTATATTTCAACCGCTGATCAATTAGCAAAAACAAATGCGGATAAAATTCTCGGGCTTTTTGGAGAAACACATTTAAATTTTCAATTAGATAGAAACTATCAAAAAACAGCAGAACCATCCTTGCAGGAAATGACTAAAAAAGCACTCGACGTACTGTCAAAAGACGAAGAAGGTTTTTTTGCAATGATTGAAGGAGGACGAATTGACCATGCGTCACATTCATCTGATATTACAGGAATATGGAAAGAAACAATCGCCTTCGATGAAGTGGTAAAATACTGTGTAGAATGGGCTAATAAAAGAAAAGACACATTAGTTGTTGTTGCTGCTGACCATGAAACGATGGGAGTGTCCGCAACAGAGGCAATGGATATAAAAGCGCTTAAAAAAATTGCTGTATCCCCTCACTACATGGCACAACAATTAAAAAAGAAAAAAACAAGCAATAACTATACAAAAAAGAGTATACGAAAGGTTTTTAAAGACTATGCAGCAATCAACTTAAGTAAAGAAGAGCTTACTCAATTGCAAACAAACCAAATGCCTAAGAAAGGGCAGGTCTATCGAGAACAACAAATCGACTGGAAAATAGGAGCTATTATTGCAAATCATTATCATGCAGGCATCTTGCAGTCTCCCATACAGCAGCTTAGCTCTACCGGCGGGCATACAAGTAATATGATTGTTGTCTTTGCAAGTGGAAATGGGGCAGAAGAATTTCATGGAGTTCTAGATAATACCGATATTCCAAAAAAAATTGCATCTATTATGGGTTATGCCCTTTTCAATCAGTAAGGTAAAAACCCAAGCAAATAAAATCACTTCTTCATAAGCTATATGGAGGTGATTTTACTTGTTTTCAAAACCAACAACTGTAGCCAATATAACAAATAAATTCAATCCATCTGGAAATAACAAACATTTCGGAGTGGATTATGCCCAAAAAGGGACAAATATTATTACTGCGAGCGCGGATGGAACCGTAACAAGGTCCTATTATTCCACTAGCTATGGAGAATGTATTATGATTCTTCATGAAATCAACGGACAAATCTATGAAACAGTCTACGCTCATTTAAAAAGTGGATCTAGGAAAGTAAAAGTTGGAGAATATGTTAAAAAGGGACAAGCAATCGGCTTAATGGGGAATACAGGGAATTCTACAGGTCAACATTTACATTTTGAATTGCATGAAGGACGATGGAATGACGCAAAATCTAATGCGGTTAATCCACTTGATTACTTTGTAACAGATCCTATAGCGCCTGTCTCAAATAATATAGAATATACTGTAAATAAAGGAGATACTTTATATCAAATTAGCAAGAGTTATAATACTACAGTTCAGGAACTTTCAGCTTACAATAATATAGCTAAAGATTATGTGATTAAACCGGGACAGAAGCTCAAAATACCATCAAAAAACAGTATATATTATGAAGTTAAAAAAGGAGATACAATTAGTAATATAGCAAAAGAATTCCATACAAGTGTAGAAAAAATCAAAGAATGGAATCAAATAAAGGATATCAATAAAATTTACCCTGGCCAAAAATTAAGAGTAGGCTAAGCTTTTTTATATGTTTCCCCTCTAACTCCAGTAGAATAAAGGATAGCAGCATGTACAAAGATAAAATCCTTAAACATACTTCTATCCTTTTATAGTATCTCTTGTATCCTTCTTTTTTATCTTTTACTAGATGAATGATTTGTTCTTTCTTATCCTTACTTAAACAGTTCATACAATTAGGGATTTCTTAATACATGAAAAAGGAGGTAATCAAATGATTACCTCCTTTTTCAGCCGCATTTGCCGCTTAAGATGTATGGAGTTTCAAAACCTGCTCCACCAGGTGGGTGTTCGCAAAAGCTCTCATCATATGTCCTAATGCCAAATGGGATTAGGCCTGCTGATCCTTCTTTAATATAGAACTCCCTAATTATCGATAAAGGTTGAAACTTCATACGATAACGTACAACGCAGCTTCTATGGTTTTATAATACATGAATTATCTTCGAAAAGCAAATGGTAAAATCAGTATATTACGATTACTTTCAGAACTTAAGCACGAGAAACGTAGCTTGCCTCAGTTGTATTAATAATTAAACGATCTCCTTGGTTAACAAAGAAAGGAACTTGAACAGTTAGTCCTGTTTCCATCACAGCAGGTTTTGTACCACCTGAAGCGGTATCACCTTTAATTCCAGGTTCTGTTTCAGCTACTTCTAATACAACTGTATTTGGAAGCTCTACACCTAGAGTCTCTGATTGATACATCATAATATGGACTTCCATATTTTCTTTCAAGAATTTTAATTCATATTCGATTACAGAAGCAGAAAGCTCAATTTGGTCATAAGATTCTACATCCATAAATACGTGTTGGTCACCGTTAGCATATAGATATTGCATTTTGCGATTATCAATTTGTGCTTTTGCAACTTTTTCTCCAGCTCTAAAAGTTTTTTCTTGAACAGCTCCAGTACGTAAATTCTTCAATTTAGAACGAACAAATGCTGCTCCTTTACCAGGCTTAACGTGTTGGAAATCAAGAACGCGCCAGATTCCGCCATCTACCTCTATTGTTAAACCTGTCTTAAAATCGTTTACTGAAATCATGCAGTAATCCTCCTATAAAATAATCAGTTCCTTAATTGAATGGGTTAAAGCTTCATTATGATCATTTGTTATTATTGTATCATCTTCAATACGCACTCCACCAAGTCCTGCAATATAAATACCCGGTTCCACTGTTACTACCATACCTGGTTCTAGAGGAGCATTATTTCGGAAAGATAAATTTGGTCCTTCATGAACTTCTAGCCCAATGCCATGACCTGTTGTATGTCCAAAATATTCTCCATACCCTTTTTCAGTTATGTAATCACGAGTCAGAGCATCTGCTTCGACACCAGTTATACCTGGTTTTATGCCTTCCATTCCCTTCAGCTGAGCCTTTAATACGATATCATAGATTTCTTTTAATTTCTCATCTGGGTTACCGATAGCAATAGTTCTCGTAATATCTGATACATATCCATTAAAATAAGCACCATAATCTAATGTAATAAAATCACCAGCTTCAATTACTTTATCGGTTGCAACACCATGCGGCAATGCAGATCTCTTTCCTGATGCAACAATTGTATCAAAGGAAGATGAAGTGGCGCCTAATTTTCTCATAAAAAACTCTAATTCATTCGAAACTTCCAATTCTGTTTTCCCAACCTTAATGAAATCAAGGATATGGGTGAAAGCAGCATCAGCAATCTTAGCAGCTTCCTTTAATATCTTAATCTCTTCATTAGTCTTAATCAAGCGTAACTTTTCAATTATACCTGAAACAGGCACTAATTCTCCATTTACTACTGTATCTAACTCCTTAAATTGAGTGAATGTTGTATAATCTTGTTCGAATGCTAATTTCTTTATTCCTAATTTCTCAGCTTGACTTGCAACCTCTTGAAGAATTGCCCCTTTATGTTGAACAACCTCAAATCCAACGCATTGCGTTCCAGCTTGCTCTACATAACGAAAATCTGTGATAAATAAAGCTTTTTCCCCACTGATTAATACAGCTCCTGCTGAACCTGTAAAATTACTAACATAACGTCTGTTATATGTGCTTGTTATTAAAATACCATCTGCCCCAACTTCTGTTAGTGCTTCTCTTATTCTTGTAAGTTTCTCCATTAAAATCCTCTCCCTTAGTTTATACACTTTCCTAGAGGCACCGTTCTTCTTAAAGTCTTAACAACTTCTAGTTAAGGTAAAAATCTGAATGATGAAAAAAGTACACTCATGAAATTATTTTAACATAAATATGTTTATAATTCAGTCAAAACAGCATGTAGATGAAGATTTTAGACACCCTAACTAGTTATCTAAAAGGATGCATGTTAAAAAAATTCAACTTACTTCTTTCATTAACTGGTTTGTAAAAGATGGTTTTTAATTTTTAAAAATTACTATTTAAAACTACTGAGCAGCCTAAATCCGCCTATATTTCATCGGGAAGTTTTCCATTGAAAACGATGTGTATTCAAGCTGCATGGCATCGTAAAAAAACTAATTAATGGTCTATTCTCCTTCATTACCTGTTAAATTAGTCGATGGCTTTTTCTCTTTCCATTTTTTCAATTGTATTTCACTTTCTTCATAGGAGATTGAACAGCCTACAAATACTCCGTAAAGGACATATAAACATACAGAAAAAATAATTGTATCTCTTTTAAGCTCTAAAAATGGTGCAATGCTCGGAAATATTGGATTTAAAATGATAAATACACAAATAAACAGCGCAATGCCAAATCCAATGCTAATATAAATAGTTTTAAACTTTCTTAAAATCAAATAGTAAGCAAATGCTGCCCCAGTTGAAAAAAATCCAATAGCAACGATACTTATTACCGTTCCAAGCCAACCATTTTTCCAGCTACCAATTGCCCAAGGCTCTAAAAGAACGTTAGGTCGTATTTCTGTAAAATTAAAAACATATCCTATGTACCCAATTATCGACCAAAATATCCCACCAAACATGCCTGTCCAAATTACTAAAGCGATAAAAGACATTGGTCTTTCTTTTCCATGCGATTGTTGTTCCTTATCCATAATATCCACCTCCAAATAGTAGTATGTCCCATTCCTTTTCGTTCCTTGCATCTTATTCTTTTAGAGTTTAAATGGATTAATTTATTAAGGAAGGGTGAAATGTCCCGCTAGTGGTTTTTAGAATTTTTTAGTAATATAGTAACTAGGGGATATACAACCATAAGTTCTTCTTCATTCATGGAAAAAAACAGTTGTTTTCACCTAAATTATCCTGAGGTTGGTGTTATTATACATGTCAAGTGAACAAAAACCATTATACGGAGGCCAGGCTGTTGTGGAAGGTGTGATGTTTGGTGGTAAACATCATTATGTCACAGCCATAAGACGAAAAGATCAGTCTGTAGATTATTTCCATCTTCCAAGAACGTATAATACCAAGCTAGCAAAATTAAAAAAAATTCCGTTTTTACGAGGTATCATTGCTATTATTGAATCAAGTGGGAATGGGACAAAGCATTTGAATTTTTCAACGGATCGTTACGATGTTGATCCTTCAGAAGATTATAAATTGGCAGAAGAAGAGCCCTCTAAAATTTCAATGATTTTAGGAGTAGCAGTTCTAGGTGTCCTTTCCTTTTTATTCGGGAAGTTCATTTTTACGCTGATTCCAACATTTCTAGCAGCTATGTTTATGCCTATTATTTCTGGACATTTTGCACAAATTCTATTAGAAAGCTTTTTTAAGCTTCTTCTCTTACTTGGATACATTTACTTTGTCTCACTGACCCCCATTATAAAGAGGGTATTTCAATATCATGGTGCGGAACATAAGGTAATTAATGCTTATGAAAGCGGGAAAGAACTAACAATTGAAAATGTACAAGCCGCTTCAAGATTACATTATCGTTGTGGATCAAGCTTCATTCTGTTTACAGTAATTGTCGGGTTCTTTCTCTATTTATTTTTCCATCCAGATAATCTTTTAGACAGAGTATTAATCCGAATTGCCTTAATTCCTGTTGTTCTTGGTATTTCCTTCGAGGTATTGCAGTTTACCAATAAATTAAGAGAGGTTCCTGTTTTAAAATATCTTGGATTACCAGGTCTTTGGCTACAATTGTTAACAACGAAAGAGCCGAGCAATGATCAAGTCGAAGTAGCAATTCTTTCCTTTTCAGAATTAAAGAGACGAGAAGAAGAAACAGAAGCAAAAGTTTCAAAAGCAGTTGTTGAATAAACATCATTAGGGTATTAGTAGTTAAAGAGGGGCTTCGAATTATTAGAAATAGTATCACTGAGTTATATTGTTACATTTATGTTTAGAATCTTCCTATTAATAAGGCGAACTCTTCCCTTCGTTGTTGAAAATCTTTTTTCTGAAAATTTTTTCATGTGAACAATTTGGCTTTTTTTGAATAAACTTTTCTTAATAATAGTTTAAAAGTTAGAAAAAATGCTCATCATGCTTTTAGGGAGGTGGCTTTTTGAAGAACCGATTTTCATTTATCTTATTTGGAAGTATTATTTTCCTTGCTTTCATTGGCCTAACTACTAGTTTAATTAAAAATCCTGCTGGTTTTTTACTTAACATTGCTGTCATTTTGGCTGTTGGTGCTATTATTTGGTTCATTTTTCGCCATTTCAGTACGTCTAGTCCACAAAAACGAGAGCAAAAAGCTTTTCTAAAAGCTGCAAAAAAATCAAAAAAACGGCTACAGACAAGAGAAAAATCACCAGCAGGACAGCAGCACTCAACTAAATCCTCTTCCTTAAAAGCCAATAAGCATAAACGAAGTAAAAGTTCAGCTCATTTGACTGTTATTGAAGGGAAAAAGAGCAAGAAAAAAAATCGAGCTTCCTTATAAAGGGCTCGATTTTTTTATCCTTAAGAAGTTTCCTCCATTTTCCCCCTTTAATAAGCCCATGTTTTAAAAAATTTCGTTGCACAATCTCTTCCTAGCTGAAAAAGCTTTTCTTGATCTTCTTTCGTTAGAGCAAATTCTGTTGCCAGTACTCCTTCTGTTGGAACAAAGATTATATTTTTTTCATGCTTCCTGGATATATACCGGGAATCATGCGCATCCTTCATCGTTTCAAACATCGCTGTAAATAAATCAATTGCATTTTGAATTTTATGTTTCGGATGTTCCTTGATGCTGTGGCTTAATTTAACTCCTAGAACCGGCCTTGTTTTCAATACGTTCTCTTGATCAAATAACCACATTGGAAAATTACTTAATACCCCTCCATCGACTACCACATTTTTATTTGATTTATTACCGATGATTACCGGTTCAAAAAAATATGGGAGACTACAGCTCATCCTAATGGCTTTCGCTATTGAAAAGGTCTGAGGATTGATTCCGTATTTTGGCAAATCATCTGGTAAAATCATTAATACACCATTTGTTATATCTGAAGCAATAAAGCGTAACGATTGAGGGGGGATATCTGCAAATGTTTTTAATCCTTTCATAGCTAATTTACTTTCTATCCATTTTTCCAGTTCTACTCCCTTATACAAACCTAGCTTCCAATAGAGAAAAAACCATTTAGCAAGCGGAAAAGGAATTAGTAACTGCCTTTCATCTAAAAACGTACTTAAATCCAAATCTTCCAATAATTCCGCTATTTCTTTACTTGTATATCCTGCAGCAATTAAGGCAGCAACAATGGAACCTGCACTAGTTCCTGCCAGTCTTGCAAATTGAAATCCCCTGCTTTCTACAACCTCATACGCGCCCACTAAAGCAAGCCCTTTAATTCCTCCCCCTGAAAAGACTCCGTCTATATACATGCAATTCACTCCTTTTAACAAGCAAATAGGACTTTGAAAGCTTTGCATGGAATCCTACACCTTCATACTCCAATTTAGTATTCCGAATTGAAAAATAGTACAGAAGACAAGTTAAATGTTCGAGCATTTCATAAAATTCCATAATATTAATGTAAAAAGATGTAGTAATTGCATATGGAAGTTTAGGCATTTGAATCAAGCAATTTAGTAAATAGACACATAGACTATTTCGAAAGTAGAAAAGTGCAAGTACTTTGTTTTTCTACAAGCTTAGAAGATATTAGAGGGAAAGTTTGTATGAGAGGATAAGCGCTTTAGCTAAATGTTAAAAAGAGGAGGAGATTTTATGCAAAATCATTTCATTTATTCACATGATATGAGAAGAATACGTCCTGGCTTTGGAATCGGAAGACCTGGTTTTGGAATTGGAAGACCTGGTTTCGGGTTTGGCAGACCTGGCTTCGGATTCGGTGGAGCTGGCTTAGGGCTCGGCTTAGGCTTACTAGGTGGTTTCGCAACAGGCGCATTACTTGGCCCAGCTTTATTTGGAGGATTTGGTTATCCAGCATATGGGTTTGGCTATGGAATTCCCCAATATGGATTTTATTAATTCTTAATAATAGTGCTTCAATAAATCATCCCATGTTATACGTTAGAAAAGGCTGCGCAAATTTAGTTGCACAGCCTTTTTGTCATTTTATTTTTCAATTATATCTTTATTTTAGACTACGCTTGCTTTATTTACTTTAAACTAACTATAAAAAACACCCCGGCAGATAATGATATCCATCGAGGTGTTTCTACGAAAATTATAACAAATCCTACATTTTTAAAAGCGATTAGGCATTAAAGTCCACATTTTAATTGCGTATTACAATTCGTACAAGTATTACATCCACCGATTTCTTCAACAACACCTTTTCGGCATACTGGACAAGTATCGCCGATTTCTGAACCAATCGTTACATTCGTTGATTTCAGCTCATTTATCGTATCGACAAGAACAACATGCGGTTCTTCACGTTTTTGTGGTTGTGCTTCATCAAAAGTGTTTTCTTCTGCTTTTAATGTTAGTACTTGACTATCGCGAGAGCCATCTACATAAACGGTACCGCCTTTAGCTCCGCCACGATATAATCTTTCATATACTTTTTGAACTTGCTCTACACTGTATCCTTTTGGTGCATTTACCGTTTTACTAATAGAGCTGTCAATCCATCTTTGGATGATACATTGCACATCTGCATGTGCCTCAGGAGCAAGATCCATCGCAGCAACGAACCAATTTGGAAGATTATTTGAATCTGCCTCTGGATGAGCATCTAAATATTCTTGAACAATATCTGCTTTCACTTCAATGAATTTTCCAAGTCTTCCGCTTCGGAAATATGAGAAGGAGAAGTATGGCTCAAGACCAGTTGATACCCCAACCATCGTTCCTGTGCTACCAGTAGGTGCTACTGTTAATAAATGAGAGTTACGGATACCATATTGAAGAATATCTTCTCTAATATCCTCAGGCATTTTTTTCATATAGCCAGTATGAATAAAGGCATTTCTTAGTTTTGCTTCTTCGTCTTTCGATTCTGCTTTTAAGAATGGGAAGCTGCCTTTTTCTTTTGCTAACTCAATGGATGCTCTATATGCAGTAGTAGCAATTGTTTCAAATACTTTATCTACTAATACATTTCCTTTTTCACTACCATATTCTGTTTCACAGTAAATAAGTAAATCATGAAGACCCATTACACCTAGACCGACACGACGCTCTCCAAGTGCTTGTTTTTTATTCTCTTCCAAGAAGTAAGGTGTCGCATCGATAACGTTATCTTGCATTCTTACGCCCACTTCTACGGTTTTCTTTAGCTTTTCAAAATTAACTGTTTTAGTTTCCTTATCTGCCATTTCTGCAAGGTTAACAGCAGCTAGGTTACATACGCTAAATGGTGCTAATGGCTGCTCGCCACAAGGGTTTGTCGCAACAACTTTTTGACCGTAGCTAGTTGCGTTTGTCATTTCATTTGCATTATCAATGAAGAAGATACCTGGCTCTGCAGAATAAGTTGCGCAGATATTAATTAAGTTCCATAATTCTTTCGCTTTAATTTTGCGATAAACACGGACTTTATTTCCTTCTGCTTCCCATTCTCTTACATCGCCAACTTTATGCCATTCGTCGTTATAATGCTGCATCTGCTCTTTATCGTAGCTTTCCACATCAGGGAACCGAAGTGAATATTCGCTGTCTTTTTCGACTGCTTCCATAAATTCATTTGTTAAGCAGACAGAAATGTTTGCTCCAGTTAAAAATTCTGACTGATGAACGGAGTATGTTCCACCGATTGAAAGCTTTTCTTCTGCATCACGGAAAATCCCTTCACTAAATCCGCCTTGTCCAGGGATATTCTTATAATTTAGAATGCCTTGATACATAGAACGCTCTTGTTCTGTTAAAGGTGTAAATTTCAATTTATCCTGAGCGTATTTTTTAATCGTTTCATCTTGTGTGTTTTCAATTAAGAAACGTAAAATACGTGGATTTTGCATTTTCGAAATAATGAATTCGATAATATCTGGATGCCAATCAGCTAGCATAATCATTTGTGCACCACGACGAGATCCGCCTTGTTCTACTAAATGAGTTAATTTCGCAATATCATCTAACCAAGAAACAGATCCAGATGATTTACCATTAACCCCTCTTGCTAATGTATTACGAGGTCTTAGCGTAGATCCATTTGTTCCAACACCGCCACCACGGCTCATGATTTCCATTACCTGCTTCCGGTGCTCAGAAATACCTTCTCTTGAATCCTGAACAAAAGGCATTACGTAACAGTTGAAATACGTAACATCTGTGCCTGCTCCAGCTCCATATAGTACACGACCTGCAGGGATGAAGTTCAAATTAACAAGTTCACTGTAAAACTTCTCGAACCATTCTTTTCGTTTTTCTTCCGTTTTTTCTACTGATGCAAGACCTGTAGCATTACGTTTTGCAATTTGCTCATAGTATATTTCCAACGGTTTTTCAATTACATCTAATGAACGAACGATTATACCTGTTTCTCCTTCTTGCCCTTCAAGAACACCACGGTAATCTTCTTCCACTAATACTTTTGCTGTATTTAAAATATGATCAATTTCTTGAATGAACCCTAATCCCCTTGCTGGGAATTTAGGATCTTCTTTAATAGTTAAAACAACGAAATCGCCAGCAGATAACGTAATTTTCTCTGTATCTTTATACGTATAACGGTCAAGCATGACAAGTCGAGAAACGCCTTTGTGAGTTAGTTTCATATCTGGAGTAATTGGATGAACCTCCGGAAATAAAGCAATATCCTTATTCAGCTTTTCTATATCTACTTTCAAACCTTGACTTAACATTACTGACATACACACAACCCCTTCATTCATATAAAAAATAGAGCAGATACTAATAGTTGTTGAAAAATAATCTTTGTATATAAATCTATAATTAGATATCTAGCATTTTTATTAATACCCTTAAACTATCACATCAAACAAATAAAATCAACATATAGTATTAAGCGTAAAAACAAATACCTATATATTGTGTAACATTTAAATATCTATCGATTTGTCAAACGACGAAAAAAAGTAGATTTTAAAGAAAAAGAAAGAGATACATAGATAATATGACATAAAAAAAGAAATTCCGTCCTTTTTCGCGCTTGCTTATTGAAAGAAGGGGTAAACCATTGATATAAGCCTGTTTATTTAAAACTTTACCCACTAAAAAAATTTTTCGACATACTAAAAGGAAACGGAACCTATCTGTTTTTTCGTTTAAACAGTACTTTTTAACACAAGTAAAACACGAAATTCTAATAAAAGAATTTCGTGTTCATAAATTTCTTTTTTATCGTCTAAAATTCCATTCATCACTATCATATTTTTCTTTCGCTATTTTTTCTACATATTTAACTTCTTCGTCCGTTAATTGATAATTTTCTAATTGAATATTCAAACCTTCTTCAAAGCCTTTTTTAAAAGCTTCTTTCGCCATTTCAATGGTAATGTTTCTTTCCGTTAAATCATTAATCGCAACAGCTTTGCTCTTAAAAGCTTTTTGCATTCTTTCTTTGACACGGTCATTTGGATACTTAAATAAACGAAATAATTTATCCTCGTCTAAGTCTAATAAAATAGAACCATGCTGCAAAATAACGCCCTGCTGCCTAGTCTGTGCGCTTCCTGCTACTTTTCTACCTTCCACTACTAATTCATACCAGCTAGGAGCATCGAAGCATACAGCGGATCTCGGCGTTTTCAAATTATTTTTTTGTTCTTCTGTTTTAGGTACTGAAAAATAGGCATCCAATTCTAGAAAGTGAAAACCTTTTAAAATACCTTCTGATATTACTCGATAAGCCTCTGTTACTGTTTTAGGCATGTTTGGATGTTCCTCTGAAACAATCACACTATAAGTCAATTCATGTTCATGAAGAACGCCTCTTCCACCTGTTGGTCTTCTCACAAACCCAAGACCCAATTCTCTTACCGCTTCTAAGTCAATTTCTTTCTCTACCTTCTGAAAATATCCAATAGATAAAGTAGCAGGATTCCAGCCATAAAAACGAATCACCGGCGGAAAAACTCCTTTAGAATGCCATTCTAATAATGCTTCGTCTAATGCCATATTATAAGAAGGGGAATGATTGCCTGAGTCAATAAATCTCCATGTTTCTTTTACCATAACATACCCTCTTTTTCTATGTATAATGTACATTAAATCCTTACTAAGGATACCAAAAAGAAAGATTATTTAAAAGTAACTTGCATGAAAAAATAATGATACTTCTTGTAATCCTCTATAAGAGCAGCGGAATGTTAATGATATTGTAAGTATTTACTTTACTACTATAAGGGTTGATAGATATAATAGAGTTAGTGTAAGTAATTGAAAGGAGAAATGAGAATTGACAACGATTTATACTCTTCTCATCGTTTTAGTCGCATTCCTTGTATATTCCGTGGTTATGTGGCTGTATCAACGTCGTATTGTAAAAACTGTAAACCAGGATGAATTCCGCCAAGGATACAGAAAGGCACAGTTAATTGATGTACGTGAACCAAATGAATATGAGGCTGGTCATGTACTCGGTGCAAGAAATATTCCACTATCACAGCTAAAGATGAGAAAAAGCGAAATCCGCTCTGATAAGCCAGTATATTTATACTGTCAAAATGGGATGAGAAGCGGCAGAGCTGCTCAATTTCTTCATCGAAAAGGTTATAAAGATTTAACCCAATTAGAAGGTGGATTCAAAAAGTGGACAGGAAGAATTAAAGCAAAAAAATAATAATATTCTAACTAGGAATTATTATATAGAAAAAGCTGATGCCTAGACATCAGCTTTTTTAATGCTTTATTTTATTACATCTTCGTATAACGAAGTACTGGTTTTCTTGCTGCCAATGTTTCATCTAAACGACCAATTACAGTCGTATGTGGTGCCTCTTGAACAATTTCAGGTGTTTCTTCTGCTTCTTTTGCAATTTGAATCATTGCATCAATAAAACTATCTAATGTCTCTTTCGATTCTGTCTCAGTCGGCTCAATCATAATACATTCTTCCACATTAAGCGGGAAATAGATTGTTGGTGGGTGATAGCCAAAATCAAGTAATCTTTTTGCTATATCTAGTGTTCGAACCCCTAATTTCTTTTGTCTTCTTCCACTTAATACAAATTCATGTTTACAATGACGATCAAAAGGTAAATCAAAGTACTCAGAAAGACGTCTCATCATATAATTTGCGTTTAAGACCGCATTTTCTGTTACAGCTTTTAAGCCATCTGGACCCATTGAACGAATATACGTATAGGCTCTTACGTTGATACCAAAGTTCCCATAGAATGGTTTCACTCTACCAATTGATTGTGGTCGATTATAATCAAATACAAATTCCTCGCCCACTTTTGTTAAAACTGGTTTTGGTAGAAAAGGAATTAAATCTGCTTTCACTCCTACTGGGCCTGAACCTGGTCCACCGCCACCATGTGGTCCTGTAAATGTTTTATGCAAATTTAAATGAACAACATCAAATCCCATATCCCCAGGTCTTGCCTTTGAAAGCACAGCATTTAGATTCGCTCCATCGTAATATAATTTCCCGCCGGCATTATGAACTATTTCTGCCATTTCTAAAATATTTTCTTCGAACAGGCCTAAAGTATTAGGGTTTGTTAACATTAATGCTGCAGTATCTTCTCCTACCACACGCTTTAAATCCTCTAAATCTACTAATCCATGTTCATTTGATTTTACTGTTACTGTTTCTAAGCCAGCAACAGTTGCGGAAGCAGGATTAGTTCCATGTGCAGAATCGGGAACAATTACCTTTGTACGATGCGTATCTCCATTTGCTTCATGGTAAGCTCTAATCAGCATTAAACCAGTCCACTCACCATGCGCACCTGCAGCTGGCTGCAAGGTTACTTCATCCATGCCTGTGATTTCAACAAGATGTTGTTGTAAGTCATACATTAACTCAAGTGCGCCTTGAACAGATGACTCCTCCTGTAAAGGATGGATATGTGCAAACCCATTGAATCTCGCCACATTTTCATTTATTTTCGGATTATATTTCATCGTACAAGAACCCAATGGATAAAATCCGGAATCCAATCCATGGTTTCGTTTAGATAGAGCCGTATAATGACGCATAATATCTAATTCAGATACTTCTGGTAGTTCTGGATTTTCTTCTCTTATATAATCATTCGGCAACAACTGCGCAAGATCTACTTCCGGAATATCCATTTCTGGCAAACTATAACCTATTCTGCCAGGTGTACTGTTTTCAAAGATAAGAGGTTGATTTTGATTAGACATGATAATCCTCCATTTCTGCAACGAATTCATCTATTTCTTCTTTTGTACGTAATTCGGTTACCGCGATTAACATATGATTTTCTAATTGATCAAAGTCTCTTCCTAAATCATATCCACCTATCATACCTTTTTCTAATAATGCACGGTTAATAGCTGAGATAGAGGAATTACATTTAATAATAAACTCATTAAAAGATGGTCCTTCATACACTATTTCAAATCCAGATTCTCTAAATTTAGTTTTTGCGTAATGCGCTTTCTGTATATTAGCAATCGCCATTTCCTGCACGCCATGTTTTCCAAGTGCGGTCATAGCAACGGAAGCAGCTAAAGCATTAAGTGCTTGGTTCGAACAAATATTAGAAGTTGCCTTATCACGACGAATATGCTGTTCTCTCGCCTGAAGTGTTAACACAAATCCTCTTTGGCCATTTTCATCTACCGTTTGTCCTACTAAACGGCCAGGAACCTTACGCATTAATTTAGACGTTACAGCGAAATAACCACAGTGCGGACCGCCAAAGCCCATTGGAATTCCAAAAGGTTGTGCATCTCCTACTACAATATCTGCATGAAACTTTCCTGGTGGTGTCAATGCTCCTAAAGCTAATGGATTACTGGATACAACAAATAATGACTTATGGGCATGAATAATTGCTTCTATATCCTTCAGCAGTTCTACTCTTCCAAAGAAATTTGGATATTGGACCATAACAGCTGCAACCGTATCATCTATCATTTCTTCTAGTGCCTTTATATCTGTTAACCCTTCTTTATGAGGAACCTCTAACACTTCGATATACTGACCCTTTGCATAGGTTTTCACAACTTCTTTTGCCTCTGGATGTATAGCACTTGAGAGAAGAATTTTTTTTCGTTTCGTCATACCAGCACTTAACATACCTGCTTCTGCTAAGGCAGTTGCTCCATCATACATAGAAGAGTTAGCCACGTCCATTCCAGTTAATTCACATATCATTGTCTGAAATTCGAAAATAGCCTGTAATTCTCCTTGAGAAATTTCTGGTTGATACGGGGTATAGGCTGTATAAAATTCAGAGCGTGATAAAACATGATCTACAATAACGGGTGAATAGTGATCATATACACCTGCCCCTAGAAAAGATACATTTGCTTTTGCATCCGCATTTTTTTGGGAAAGCTTTGTTAATTCTTTCAATAAAGCTGGTTCACTTTTTGCCGGTTTAATTTGATAGTTTCCTTGAAAGCGTACTTTCTCTGGTATATCTGAAAATAATTCTTCTACTGAACTTACCCCTATTACTTCTAGCATTTCCTTTTGATCTTGTTCTGTCATCGGTAAATAACGATGCTTCATTCGTTTTTCCCCCAGTCATTAACCCATTGATTTATTTGTAGAAATAAGCTTAAAAATTAATTTCTTTTATAAAAAGGAGTTTTTATTACTTTTGCCTTCAAATATTTCCCTCTAATTTCCACTTCAACCTCTGTAGCTATTGCTGCATAATCAATATGAATTATTGCAAGGCCAATGTTTTTCTTTAAGGTTGGCGACTGTGTACCTGTAGTCACTTCTCCAATACATGCTCCATTTGCAAACACTTTATAGCCATGTCTTGGAATACCTCTGTCTACCATTTCGATTCCTACTAACTTTCTAATCATTCCTTCTTCTTTTTGCTTCAATAAAGCTTCCTTGCCAATAAACTCAGCTTCTTTATTTAATTTTACCGCAAATCCAATTCCAGCTTCTAACGGTGAGATATCGGCTGATAATTCTTGCCCATATAATGCAAGCGTTGCTTCAAAGCGTAAAGTATCCCTTGCACCTAACCCACAAGGATGAACGCCTAACGGCTCTCCTACTGTCAATATTTCACTCCATAATTCCGTAGCATCTTCACTTTGACAATAAATTTCAAATCCATCTTCACCTGTGTAGCCAGTACGTGATAAGAGAACTTCTTTACCTGCTAAATGCACTTTATTCTGAAAATGAAAATACTTTATCCCAGCATAATCAACATCAGGGTTTATTTTTCTTAGCACTTCTTCTGCCAATGGACCTTGAAGTGCTAATTGAGCAAAATCTTCTGATAAATTAGTTAAAAATACATCCCCACTCACATGCTTTTGTAGCCATTCGAAATCCTTCTCGATATTAGATGCATTTACGACTAACAAATAGTGATTGTCTGCTAGCTTATATGTTAATAAATCATCCACAGTCCCGCCATTTTCATGGCACATCGCCGAATATTGAGCAGCACCTATTTTGATTTTTCCAATGTCATTCGTAAGCATTTTTTGCAGAAAATCTAAACTATCGTTTCCCTTTACCTCGATTTCACCCATATGGGAAACATCAAATAATCCTGCTTTAGTTCGAACAGCCTCATGCTCCTGTTTGATGCCGGAAAATTGTACAGGTAAATCCCATCCTCCGAAATCGATTGTCTTTCCGCCATACTGTTTATACACCTCATATAACGGTGTTTGCTTTAATAAAGTCAATGAACAGCACTCCATTCCCCTATGTATTAGATATTCTCATTTATTGCAAATAAAAAACGGCAACAAAAAAAGACAGAAACCCCCCTTTTAAAAAAGTAAGGGCTCTGTCCTTGCACCTGAAAGTTTACCGATAAAGTCGGCTGTCCCCTTTGGTGGCTTACATATATACTGTAAGCACTCTCCAGAGCTGCGTCCAAATAGAGTTCTTTTGCCTGAGAGATTCACAATTAATGTTTGCTTGCTCCTTCGGCGCTACGAACGTAGTCTCTCCCCTATTTCTCATCCGCGATTCATAAAATTTTTTCCATTGGTCATACTAAATACTACCAGAAATGATGTTTGTTTAAGTAATTAGCAAAATACGATTATTATCTGTTCAATTTTCTTTTAATGTTCACGTTTTGTCCCAATATAAATAAATTGTGACAGAATTAAAAACTTTTTTACCCTTTTATCCTAACATCCGAATGAAAAGGTGGCAATAAGTTTTTGTGTTTACTAGCTTTCTTTTTTTAATTTCTTATATACATAACATTCCAGCTTTACCAAATGAAATTTAGAAAGGATGAATAACAGATGACCCTACAAATCAATTTTGATGATTCATGGAATGATCAGCTATTAAAGCGAATTTCAGATGATGGGCCATGGGCCAATTGGGAATTATATAAGCTTGCAGTAGAAGTAGAACAACATAATATCATACCGGAATTCGAAGGTCTCCAAGCACCAAATTACCTATCAGACCTTTCTCCATTGCCTCACCAACTGGAGGTTGCGAAAAAAGTAATAGAAGATATGAATGGAAAAGCGATTTTGGCAGATGAAGTTGGTCTTGGAAAAACAATTGAAGCAGGATTGATACTAAAAGAATATATGATTCGCGGATTAGTAAAAAAAGTGCTGATTTTAGTTCCTGCCTCTCTTGTCACACAATGGGCTTATGAGTTAAATAGCAAATTCTACATCCCTGCAATGGTTCAGCGTAAAAGCTATGTCTGGGAGCAATGTGATATTGTCGTATCTTCTATTGATACTGCCAAAAGACAGCCCCATCGAGATATTATATACAACCTCGATTATGATTTAGTGATTATTGATGAGGCTCATAAACTCAAAAACAATAAAACGAAAAACTATGAGTTTGTCCAAAATTTAAAAAAGAAATTTTGTTTACTATTAACAGCTACTCCTATCCAAAATAGGATTAGCGAAATTTTTAATTTAGTCTCTCTATTAAAGCCTGGGCATCTAGGCAGCGAATCATCATTCTATGAAAAATATAAAAAGGATGCTCGCTCCATTGATGATGATGAGAATTTAAAAGCATTGGTCAATAAAGTAATGATCAGAAATAGACGTCATGATACTGGGATTGAATGGACAAAAAGAATTGTTGAAGCTATTCCTATTGAGTTTACGAAAGAAGAAAGAGCATTGTATGAAGGGCTGGTAGATTTAAAGACAGCTAACAATCTTTCTAGCGATATAGAAAATCCCCGCAGTCCTTTTTCCATGATTACGTTGCAAAGAGAGGCATGCTCTAGCCGGGAAGCAGTGTATTATACTCTGCAAAATATGGTGAAGAAATTAGAAAATCCAACACCACAATTCCAACAAAGAATACAGGACCTTGTAAAAAAAGTAGAAGCAGTTCAGCAAAATTCAAAAGCAAACAAGGCATTAGAGCTTATTAAGAAAATTAATGATAAAGTAATCATCTTTACCGAATATAGAGCTACGCAACTTTATTTACAATGGTTTTTGAAGCAGCATGGCATCACATCTGTTCCCTTTCGCGGTGGATTTAAACGCGGCAAAAAAGATTGGATGAGAGATCTTTTCCAAAATCATGCTCAAGTATTAATAGCAACAGAAGCCGGAGGAGAAGGTATCAACCTTCAATTTTGCCATCATATTATAAACTTTGATTTACCATGGAATCCAATGCGATTAGAGCAAAGAATTGGCCGGATTCATCGGCTTGGTCAAAAAGAAGATGTGAAAATTTATAACTTTGCCGTAAAAGACACGGTTGAGGATCATATATTAAAATTACTTTATGAAAAAATTCATCTTTTCGAAAAAGTAATTGGGGAACTAGACGATATTCTTACAAAGCTAGATTTTGGCAATATGGATGACTATATGATTGATATCTTCTCCCATTCTAAATCAGAGGGAGAAATGAAAATTAAAATGGATAATTTAACGAGCATGATTGAATTTGCACAAAGTATGAAGGAGGGTGAACCATATGAAGCAACAGGAAATTCATCAATTTCTTGAACGATTTTTCATTGCAAATGATTGTGAGATAGTCGAGAATAAACCTGGTTACTTAACAGTACAACTTACCATTGAAATGGACAAAGAGTTAATGAATCGACCTTTTTATTGGCATTATCTAGAAAAGACTGGTGGTGTCCCAAACCCTGCCAGTCTAACTCTTATCACTAATCCAAAACTAGCACCAGAGGATTTAAAGGGCGAACTGATACACTTTGGGTCTCCCAGACTTCATCAGCTTTTTGCTTCTGCTAAAAATTTATCAAAGTATATACGTTTATATGAAAAAAAGATTAATCAAGGGCAGCAGCAAACTGCTTTAAAACCATGGCTTGCTCTTAATGTGAAAATTTCGTATCAATGTGACAGAAAACGAGATGTGTTTCAATCGATTGGCCTGCAGCTCATCAATGGCCAAATAGCAACAGACTTCCAGGCAAAAGTGGAGAAAATGAACCTTTCTGCCAAAATTCCTGATTATGCATTTACTCTTTCTCCCTTAATCATGCCGAAAAGCGGGATAACAAGAATTGAGAATATGATAAAACAATCTTTATTAGCAGAAGATCATACCTGGGCAAAAGAAGCGCAAGAAAGATGGAAAAAGGATTTAAAATTGCTAGAGCATTTTTATGAAGATATGGAAGACATGGAGGAAGAACAGGAAACATTGGAGACAGAAAGATTAGCTCTACAGGAACAGTACGAACCAAAGATTAATATTTCGATTATTAATGGCGGGCTATTCTATTTAGCATCAGAAGCTGTTTCGTAAACCTTATCATGAAAAAAGGAGTAGATTTATGCTTTAATTAGCTAAGTCCACTCCTTTTCATAGCCTATCTTCTTACATTTCTACGCTTAAAGCTAAATATAATTAAATAAGGTAAAACCCCAAACCACCTCAGCATAAATGGCTCTTTCAGCCCTTTTCTTTCCGCTCTTAACTTTTGTCTTTCTTCTTTAGGCTGATCCATATACTGGACAAATGTTTGGGTTAAATACTTCACATAATCATTGGTATTCATTTAATCACCTACTATAGCATTTGTACTAGGATAGCCCTATCGTTTGGTTTTTATTCATTCTATCCATTTCGTCATTTTATTCTGCTCCATATCAAAGTAGCTTATCGCATAGATCGGCTTTATCCCAGCTTTCATATTTAATTGATAATCGATTTTAAAAGTAGTACGAGAATTTTTTTCAATTGTATAAAAAACATCACCATGTAAAAAAGTCTTTGTACCTGAAAGGTCAGGATTCTCTTTTGTAGAAAGGTCTAGCTCAATTTCTTTTAAGGAAGACAAAAAATAGTATTCTTGCATATTGCTACTTTTCACACTAATTTCAATCCCTTTCTTCGTTTCATAAATTCCATATAAGGAAAATAGGAAGTGGATAAAAAGAAGAAATACACATAAAGATAATGGATAAATAAAGCCTTTATTATTCATTATCAATTCACATCACTCCCAAGATGGAGATACGATTTTACACTAGTAGATTTTTCCATTCCAAAACGATTAATTACCTCTATACTAAAACCATTCTTATTACTAGTAAATTTCACATTATTAACACCTTGTAATGCTACCTCATGCCCTGTCGAATCTACCCGCCGTCTTACACTACTTTCATATCTTTCATAGGTAACCATTCTTCCATCAACATAAAGAAATAATTTATTGTTTGCAACACCAATATACTGCGCCTTTTTTGTTTCTTTTTTTAATTCAAGGATAAATACTTCCCATTCCATGTCCTGTAATTCTTTCTCCGAAAATTGTCGATCAAGCATAAGCTGCAAAGGAACGATTAATAGAGAAAGAATAATCGTAAAAATAAAAAAGCAAAGAAGCATCTCCAGTAAAATATAGCCTTTAGCATTTAATAACATCCTCTTTTTCATTCTATTAATACATCGCAAATTCTTATTGTCTCCTCAAATACATTTTTATACTGGATACAGACTGTATTATCTTTCTCCCAAAACATAGGGTAACTAGTTCCTGCCTGCTCAATTGAAGAAATACCTTCTTCCGCCTCTCCCAATTTCACTTCCATTAAGTAGTGATAAAATAGTTCATTGACAAGCTTTCCTTCTTCCGAATCTTGCAGTTGTTTTAACACATGCACATATATCGGCATCCATATTAAAGCGATTAAAATCCATATCATAAAAGACAATAAATAATCTGGTAACATAAATCCTTTACAATTTAGTTGCATAAAATCTCCCTTTACCAATTTGAATCGTTAACTTATAAGCTTGTTTGCCAATTCGAAATTCATATGTGCCGAATTTAGAAAAATTCCCATTCGCATTGATAGAAAATGAAAGCGTAGATTCATTTAAAAAGACAATATTTTCATCATAATAGCGATCCACAATATTACCCGTATTGATATCACCACGAATGTTGTAGCGATTCATATTAGGATATATTCTTACTTGTATTGGTAGCTGATTGGCAATAGCCAAAGCTTGTGCATAATAGAGATCTGCTTCCAGTTGGGTAATAAAACGATGCTCATTGAGAGTGGTTTGCTGGGAGGTTACTAAGAATACAGATAAGGAGGAAAGAATCACCAATAACGACATTGCAACAAGCATTTCAACTAATGTAAAACCTCTTTGACTAGCCATTATGGATTTTCCGTACCAGAAGTAGAAACTACACCATTTGTAATAATTAATTCCTTGCCATTTGTACATTTCTTTTGTTCTTCCGTAATATAATTTTCTTCTTTTAGTATAGCCATACTCTCAGGGTATGCCTTATGCTCCATATAATAGGATTGAACCTCTGCTTGCACCATCTTTGTTAGCGCTTCACAACCTGTATCATTAATTTTCGAATTGTGCTTCGTTATATTTGGAATAGTTACAATTAATAATATAGAAATAACCACCAATACAATCATCATTTCAATTAGGGTGAATCCTTTTTCATTCTTCATTTTGTTCTCCTTTCAAAATCCATCTAATAGCTGAAACATTGGCATTAATACAGATAAATAAATAGAAACGATTAAAATTCCAACAACGGAATATAAGGTGGGTTGAAGGACTTTTATTGTTTTTTGAATATTTTCTTCTATTTGCTTTAAGCAATGATTCCCAAAGTAATAGAATTCTTGATCCAACTTACCATTTTCTTGACCATGTTGAATAATTTGTAATAGTTCTTTATCCAAAAAATCAAATGACTTAAATGCTTGATCAAGACGAACCCCTTTTTTCAGTTGAGAAATAGTAATTATACCTATTCGAGAATATAGCCTTTGTCCCTTATTTTCTTCAAAAAATTGCAAACACTCATAAATGGAAAAGCCACTGGATAATAAATAACTTAGTTGCAAGGATAATAGATAGGAAAAATAGCGTCTGACCATTTTCCCTATATACGGAATTCGAGCTAATAAATTCACCTGAACAATAACATCCAGTTTGCGAAAATAGAAATAATAATAGAAGAAACTAGTAATAAGAAAAAGTAATAAAAAAGCGAACAGAAACGGAATAACCTTTCCAATCAATTGAACAAAGAGTAGAAAGAAATTCTTATTTATATTCATCGTTAAAAAAATGGAATTAAATTTAGGAATGAGGATACTTTGAACGAAGAAGAACAAAACGAAGGTAAATAATAAAAGAAATAGGGGATATGAAAGAATCTTCCTTAACTTTTTGATCGTTTCTTGTTTATTTTGAATCATTTTACTTGCATCTTGAAAAGCTGTTGCAAATCCCCCATGCTTTTCAGCAAAATAGACAAAACTTATAACTTGATGATCAAAGTTTAATCTTACAAGATTTTCAAAAAAAGTTTCCCCTCCTTTTAAAGAACCATAACAAGCATTTATATCTTCCATTAAATGATTAGGCATATAATAACGCGAAGATTGGACTGCTTCCGACATGGAATATCCTCTTTCCAGCAATTCTCCGATACATTTTAAAAATTTTGCTTGTTCTAAATTTGTCCATCCACTATTTCTTTTCATCATAAATCCACCGTTCATATTCCCCTTGCTTTATATAACCTAACGCTATCCCTTTACAAATAATGTCTCCTAATGACTTATACTTCTTTCTCCAATTATCTGACCGATTATAGAGAATATCAGCGATCACCCTTCCTGTTATCATTTCAAACACCGTCGAACGTTTTATTCGATCATCTAAACGGTAACAAATAGGTGAACAGCCAACATCACAAAATGGACATACCATTTCTACCAATCTTTGCGCTGTAACAGCAATCAAGGTTTGTTCAATTTCTGTCTCCTTAATTCCAAACTCTAGCAAACGATGTATAGCGCCTTTGGCATCCCTTGTATGCATTGTGGTTAATACCAAATGCCCTGTTAAGCTTGCCCTAATTGCAATATGAGCAGTTTCTCTATCACGGATTTCTCCAACCATAATAATATCAGGATCATGTCGAAGAATTGCTTTTAGTCCAGTAGAATACGTAATACCCGCCTTCTCATTGACCTGAATTTGGAGGACATTTTCTTGAGGTTTTTCAATAGGATCTTCTAAACTGATAACATTTCGTTGGTATAGATGCGCATTTTCATTTAAAAGGGAATAGAGCGTTGTGGTCTTGCCTGAACCAGTCGGCCCAGTGAGGATTATTAAACCATGAGCGTGCTTTAATAAAGAAATTAATTTTCGTGAAACATTGGGAAATAAAGAGATATGGTAGATTGGAAGCATGTTTTTATCGGAAAGAATGCGAATAACTAAACTTTCATGTGGGTAAGAAGGTAAGGTCGACAAACGTAAGCCAATATACTGCCGGTTGATTGTTGTGGAAATGGAACCATTTTGCGGTTTTCTTCTTTCTCCAATATCCATGGATGCCGTAAATTTAAAATGAGAGATTAACTTGTCACACTCCTCTGTTGCAATCACTAATCTAGTAAGCAAGTGATTAGCAATGCGAAACTGAATAACAGACTCCTTTTGCCTTGGGATAACGTGAATGTCAGTAGCATTCTGCTCCACCGCATCACGAATAATACGATTTGCTAAAGCTTCAATAGATAACACTGTGCATAAAACACCACCTTTTCATTTATTCGAGTTTATATTTCGACAAAAAAGGAGAAATTCCTTCTCGATTTATTTATTTTTTTATTTTTTTGTTTTTCATATAATCTGAACATTTCTTTCATCAAAAAACAGCAGACAACTTTGTATAAAAAGAAAGGAATAATCCATACTATAGATATAATTATTTATGGGCTATAGCCAAGTGGTAAGGCAACGGACTTTGACTCCGTCACTCGTTGGTTCGAATCCAGCTAGCCCAGTAAAGACCCACTTTTCATGGGTCTTTTTTCATTCAAAAAAATAACCCCAAAATGAAGCTGCTCTGTATTCATTTACACATTCATATCATCATGTTGAATCTGTGACTTTTCAATTTGAATAGTTGTATGTTCTATTTTAAATTTATCTTTCATTCGATCTATCGCTCGCTGAAGAATTTCTTGACTATCCTTATTATCATCAATTAGAATATGGCAACTTAACGTATCTAATCCAGAAGTAATAGTCCAAATATGCAAGTCATGTACATTCAATACTCCTTCAATCCCTTCTAACTCCATTTTTACATCTGCAGTGCTTATCGTTATCGGCGTTCCTTCCATTAATATATGAGTTGAATTTTTTATGACACCCCAACCGCTTTTTAAAATTAATAATGCAACTATTACAGATATAACGGGATCAGCAACATACCAATCAAAGAATAACATGAAAACTCCAGCAATAATCGCACCAACTGAACCTAATGCATCCCCCAATATATGTAAGTATGCACTTCGTAAATTCACATTGTTATGCACATCCCCTTTCTGTAATAATGCCCAGGCACTAATCATATTAGCTAACAATCCTATCAATGCAATAATCATCATTGTTCCACTAGCGACTGTAGGAGGCTCAGTGAATCGTTCTATAGCTTCCCATATGATAAAAAATGCTATGACAAACAAAGTTACACCATTAAAAAGAGCCGCTAAAATCTCGAAGCGATAGTATCCGAACGATTTACTGCCAGATGGCTTTCGTGATGCAAACCAGATAGCAATGAAACTTAAGAAAAGTGAACTTGCATCACTTAACATATGGCCAGCATCTGATAATAAAGCAAGACTATTTGTAATAAGACCTCCAAAAAACTCTAATAGCATGATGGCGCATGTGATGAATAAAGCGATAAGTAGTCCTTTTTTATTTCCTTCTCTTGTTTTTTCAAACCCATGATGATGGTGTCCATGCTGATGACTAGGCTCGTGTCCATGGAAATGTCCCATTTTTCTTCCTCCCTAACATTTGATTGTCTATTAGCTTTGTCCGAGCTTCATCGTTTTTGATGCTTTCTGTATAAACCAAATTTATCAAACCACCAGAAAATATTCTTTTTCCCCATATTTTGTGGCAAAAACCGAATATTATGACCTACTAATAAATAAACCTTATTAACATCTATATATGAACATATGCTCATATATAGATGTTATACTCCCCATTGAAAAATGTCAAATAAAGTTTTGCATTTTCTAAAGAGATTATTTTGAATATCCATTTATAATGGTATCCATATTTAAATTAATATGTCTAATTTATGAACTTTTAATTGTGAAGTTGTGAACATTTTATAAACTTATCGTTTTAACCATGTTTATGGTAGATTGCTATATTATAATAAAGAAAATTAGTTCCCAGGAGGAAACATTTGTTATGGAAAATACACTAAAAGTTACAAATGTATTATCTGATCCCACTCGTTTCTATATTTATCAATACATTACTAAACGCCATCAAGATGTAACAGTTCAAGAAATTGCAGACGAATTTTCCATCCATCCAAACGTGGCAAGATTGCATTTATCTAAATTAGAAGATGTAAGAATGCTACATTCTGAAACAAAAAAAACAGGAAAGGGTGGCCGTCCAAGCAGACTTTATCGCTTATCAGATGAGGTTATACAATTTAGCTTCCCATTTCGAGACTATCAATTATTAAGCAGCATTTTATTAAGATCCCTTGAAAGTCTTGGAGCAGACGGAAGCAAGGCCTTATATGAAACCGGAAAGACATTTGGCAAAGAAATGATGGAACAAGAAATTGCTCGTTTTACAAACAATACTTCATCATTATCTAATGAAGATAAACTACGCTTATTACAAAATGCTAGTTTAATGACAGGGCAATTACCAGCTTTAGAATGGAATGAAGATCAAACTTCCCTATATTTTGAGATATATAACTGTCCATTCAAAGAAATCGCAATGGAGCATAAAGATAAGGTATGTACAATGCATCAATCCTTCTTTACCGGTATGTTTGAAGCATTATTTGCAGATGTTCAATTAATTGAAAAACAAAATATTATCTCAGGCTGCGATCAATGTGCCTACAAAACATTTGTACAATAAAGAAAAGATAGAAGGGACTATTTTAACCCCTTCTATCTTTTCTTTTGGCTGTTTATGTAAAGTTTGTTGCTATGATCCGCAGCCTGAATACACTCCGCTTTCCGTGGGGCTCGCGCTGAGCCGCTTCGGCTTCGCCTGCAGGGTCTCAGGCTGTCTCGCTAATCCCACAGGAGTCTACGTGTATTCAGGCTGCTCCATTTTTCTCATTAATTGATTTTTTCTATTGAGAAAGCAACAATCTTTTAGAAAACAGCCTTTCTTTTTAATGCTAGCTCAAAAACCATTAATATAGGGATTATGATCCATTTCATGTTCAATTGTTGTTTTTCTCCCATGACCTGAGAGCACAATTGTCTCTTCTGGCAAATTCAATAACTTCTCGTGAATACTATTTAGTAAAGTTCGTTGATTTCCACCAATTAAATCAGTCCTACCAATGCTTTCATAAAAAAGTGCATCTCCGACAAATGCCCAATTCTCCTTTTTAAAATAAAAGGTTACACCACCTGGAGAATGTCCTGGTGTTTCCATTACTTGAAAAGTAAAATCTCCGATAGTCATTTTCGGATTCTCATCTAAAAAATGTTCAGCTGGTCTGGTCACAATAGGCTTTGGCAACTTAAACGACTCACTGCCATTTAATTTCGGATCAATCAACCAATCTTCTTCTTTACTATGTATATAAACGGGAATACTGTACTCTGTTCTAACATCCTCCACTGCACCAATATGATCAAAATGTGCATGTGTTAACAGAATCGCTATAGGAGAAACGGCTAAATCCTGTATTATCTTAATTAGTTTTTCCCCGTTTGCACCAGGGTCTATTACTAAACAATCCTTCTTATCATTCCATACTAAATAACAATTAGTTTGGATTGATCCTAAAGGAATTTGTTTATATTCCATCAAAAAACACCTCCTATTAGTTCTCTAAATGACTTAATACACGATCAACCTTCTCTTCCATTTTTCTCTTAATATCTCGTCTGTCATCAATTCTTATATTTGTACAAACACGAACAAGACCTTTTTCAAATGGAACTTCATGCATTGCTTGGATTACTTCAAATAACGTCGGAAGCTCCCCCTCAATAATAGTGTTCATCGGCGTTAATTGGAAGCGAATTTGTCCTTTTTTCTCATAACTTATTAACACCTTATGTATATCTGCTACATATGCACTTACACTAGGTGTTTGTGTGCCTACTGGTATAACTGTTACATCTACTATTGCCATTATTATTGCCCCTTTCAGTCCGATAATTAATCGTATTCCAACTATTAATAATCAATAAAGTTCATCACTATGATGGCATATTTTTATAGCAACATCAACTATTGTGAAGGATTTGACGCAAATAATGAAGTTATTTCTCCTGTCTCCATATTAAGCATATTCTCAAAATAATACCCAAGCAGGAAATAATTTCCGTCGCTTGAAATTTGAATCGGCTGATCCTCAAAATCCATATCAGTAAATAACCTTTTGCTTTGTCCAGTTTCCATATCTACTTCCAAAAGTTCAAAACCATCTTGATAAGTTTCTGCATTGCCATTTTGTTTAGGAACAAATGTAAGAAATTTATCTTTATAAATAGTATAGTTTGGTACTAACCAATTCGAAAATTTAGATAATCTAGGAACATGAACACTTCCTTGCTTACTAAAATCAGTATGATAAAAAGTATAAACCGCCTCTTCTTCCTTAACTGTACTTGAAATAGTAAGGAGGTAATCATTTTTCTGGTCGATATAATAGATATTAGACAGGTCTATCTCCTTTTCTTCTCCTGTTTCTAGATTAAATATTTTAAGTGGTGCATATAAGGAAGGATTACTTTGATTCCAATCAAGGTACATTACCTTTTCTGTTGATAACCATTGCGGAAATGGAGTAGAAACAGGGAAATCATTTAATACGTTTTCTTGAATATCCAATGTAGAAACTTTACTTTCCCATTCTTTGGTGAAGACGGTTATTAACAATTCATTTTCATTGTGAGGATTCCATACAAAATCTGTTTCATAGCTTTCTAGCCTTTTAGAAAGTATTTCGTTTCCCTTAGAATCAATTATATGAATTTCTCCTTCTTCTTCAGAAAGAGCACTGTAAATTAAAAGTTGATTATTATTGATCATCACATTAGATAATTCTGCTTCCGACTCATACAACTGGGTATGCTTTCCCGTATAAATATTATAGGCATAAATTTTATATATACCCTCAAGCTTAGCAGAATAACAAATCGTGTCTTTCTTTATCCAGCCATAGACCTGCTCAAATTCGCCTTCAATCGGGCTTATAGGAGGAAGCATTGTATTATTATTTACATTTTTGTCCTTCGCTTCTTTTTCACTGGCTGAATCACTCTGTCTAGGGGCACAGCTAGACAAAATTAGGGTAAAAAAAGTGAAGAGAAGAACAATTCCTAGTGTGTTTCTCTTACCAAATGGAAACATTATTCCACACCCCTATAATACTTTTCAAGTTTTGTTCACTCTATAGAATAGTAACACAAAAAAGCCGATTTTTTCGGCTTTTTTTAAATCATCCTTGAGATTTTAATAGAAAAATTAGATTTTCTATTAAAATCATCTGCACTGGCACCGGAAAGGATGTGTTTGTGCTTAATAACCTAAAATTAAATTTAATTCCCTTTATCCATTTTATATTCTATTCTTCTTTCTATGAAAAGCAGAAACCTACATATATAAAGAAGCTAAGAAAATCCCAAAACTATCATGATAGATTTCATCCAATTGGGAGAGGGGGAGTGGATTTATTCCTTTTCCTAATTCTATTGTAAATCCTGGCTTTCTAAATTCTTGTATAAACCAATCTTTATAGCCGGCATGACTATCTACATTTTGAATAGCCTTATATCCGCTGACTCTTGAAAATTCATCAGCTATTGCCCTCGATTCTGCTGGTTCCAATCCTTCATAACCCCAATAAAATTCTTTACCTTGTGTATGTAAAGCTACTATTCGATCAAATTTTTCTTTTTCAGCAAGACTAGACATCGTCTTTGACTCTGGCTCAATCAACGGAGCATCTCCTGGATAATCCCTCGGAGCTGGTGCTTTCGGCTCTTTGCGCTCTTTCTCAATTTCCCAATTTGCAGGGAACTGATTATTTAAATCTACACCACGTATATTTGCTTTCCAGCCAGTAAAATCGGTGCCACCGCCATTAATGGAAACGACTTTTTCCCTCTCGCTTTCTGGTGGTCCGTTTAAAACCAAATCTACTCCATCGGGATTAACTAGTGGAACAAGGGATAAATCTGCTGCTTGATATAACGGCATCGTTTTAACATTTTCAATACTTGTTCCATTTGTCAATGATAATAAGTAGTCATTTAAAAACATCATTAAGATAGAAGTAGTAATCCATTCATTCGCATGAAAAGACGCATTTATATGAACCTTTTTCGTTCCTTTGCCTATTCTAATTTCATCAATATTTTTTCCTAATACACTTTTACCAATCGTATGCACTTTAATAAATGGGAAAATTTCCTTTAAGCGATTCATATCTGTTTGCTGGGAAGAGTAATCATATTTTTTCTTCCCACGAACTACTCTTCCAATAATTCGATTCGGAATGAAGATTTTATCTCCTACTTTAAGGTTATTAGGATTTATTTGTTGATTTAACAATAATATACTATCAACTGATATATTCCTAGCACCTGCAATTTTCCACAGTGTATCTCCATGCTTTATTTGATGGACTTGTGATTCAAATCCAGGAATGAGAATTGATTCAGAAATTGCTAACTTATTCGGATTTACGTTTGGATTACTGTCTATAATTAGATTTAGGGGAACCATAAAAAGCTGACTATAGTACCAAAGTGTATCTCCCGGTCTTAATTTTATCTCCATATGATCACTTCCTCTCTCTATTTATATATGAATCCCTTTTAAAAAACATGCTTACAAGCGTATTCCCATTAGCATTTTAAAATATAGCTGTTTTCGTAAAATTGTTGCTATGACCCGCAGCCTGAATACACTTCGCTTTCCATGGGGCGAGCGGTGAGCCTCCTCAGCTTCGCCTCCGGGGTCTCACCTGTCTCGCTAATCCCATAAGAGCCTACGAGTATTCAGGCTGCTCAGATTTCCTCATTAATCTATTGAGAAAGCAACAATCTTTTAGAAAACAGCCTATAATATACATAAAAAAAGCTTCATAACATACTAGCAGCTACTAGTAGTCATGAAGCTTTTTTAATCTATTAACATCATTAATCGGTTTCTTCCATTAAATTAAGCATTCCTTTTTCTTTATCATAGAAACGCAAAAGATCTCCATAAATAATACTATCGGAATACTGCATTTCTAAATTTGCCTGTTCTGTATACGGCTCGCACGCATTTCCATCGATTGGTTCACCAGTTTTTCTGTCATAACAAACATCTTTGGTATATACATAATCTTCCGTAATAAAGCTACCATCTCGTAAAACAACAAATTGACTATTGCTCTCTGAGAAAAGATCAGATCCGAATTGAATATCATTTTTAGTTTCTATTCCAAGCAAATGGAGAAGTGTTGGTTTGATATCCATTTGACCTGATACAGTTGACATTGTTTTTCCTTTCATACCTGGAATATGGATAGCAAAAGGAACCCTTTGTAATTGAGTACTCACAAAAGGAGTCACTTCTTCTCCTAAAAATTCACTCATCGCTTTATTATGATTTTCAGAAATCCCATTATGATCACCATATAATACGATAATACTATTTTCATAGAGACCTTCCTCTTTTAATCTCTCAATAAAGATTTTCAAGGCTTCATCCTGATAACGAACAGTCGGAATAAAGTTATTCAGCGTTCTACTACCGGTTGTTAGAGGTTCAATTAATTTATCCTCTTCCTCTAGCTCAAAAGGAAAATGATTTGTCAGCGTAATAAATTTACTATAAAAAGGCTGAGGCATTTCTTTTAAGTGTGTGATGGATTGTTCAAAGAAATCGATATCCTTCAGTCCCCACCCAACAGAATTCTCCTCGTTTACCTCATAATCATTAATTTCATAAAAACGGTCATAGCCTAAGCTCTGGTACATAATATCACGATTCCAGAAGCTCTTATTGTTTGCATGTAGGGAAGCAGTAAAATAACCATTTTCTTTTAAAATCTCCGGTGATGCTTGATACTCATTTCCCGAATGAGTAAAGAATACTGCCCCTCTGCTTAATGGGTATAAAGAATTTTCAACTATAAACTCAGAGTCCGATGTTTTACCTTGACCAGTTTGATGGTAAAAATTCTCAAAGTAAAAGCTCTCTTTAATAAATTCATTTAAAAACGGAGAGATTTCTTCTCCATTCACTTCTCGATTTACTGTAAAGGTTTGGGTAGATTCTAAACTTACCATTATCACATTTTTTCCCTTGGCAATTCCAAACATGTCCTTATTTGGTTCCGTGTAATTCGCCTGATTATAGTTGACCATGTCTGTTAATTCACTGCCATCAGCAAATGCTCTTTGTGCCGATGCCTTTGTTTGTAGAAAAATATCATAAAGCTGGTAGTTATATGTCCCGATATTTTTCACTAATAGCTCTCTATCAAATGTTCTTGTTAACAATTGCGTTCTCTGTGTTTCTGCTAAACTCAAATTAAAAAAGGCTAAGCTAATCGTAAATAAATAAAATATACTTTGCTGTACCCTTGTGTATTTAGGAAACTTTAAGAATGTAGGTTTCTTTTTAATGATGAAGGCAATTAAAATTATATCTACAAAGAAAAGTATATCCGTAAAATGAACTAATTCTCTTACACTGCTTCCTAAATCACTCATATTACTTGTTTGAAATAAAAGTGGAAGGGTTAAAAAGTCTGTATAAACGCGATAAAATACTACATTCGCGTATAATACAATCGATAAAATCAAACTAGAAAAGAAAATATATCTCTTTTGATTTTTCTCCGAGAAAAACATGGATATCCCTAAAATAAATAACAATGAGCTTAAGGGATTAATAATTAATATAAACTGTTGAATTGAATTTTCGATTTTAATATCAAAGCTAGTAATATATGCAATGTTTGTTTTAATCCAAAGCAAAACTGTTGCAATCGTTATAAGTGATATCTTAGACCATTCTATTTTATTTTTAAGCAATGATGAATCCTCCTAACTATTGATCAAACAAAATTCCCAAATGATCGCTTTACACATTTACAATAAATTTATTATCCAAAGCTAATCTTTATGAAATTTTAATCTATTTTTCATGTTTGTGTATTATTATAATAACTTACTATTTTTTAGACGTCCACTCAGACAAAAAGTTTCAAAAAAGTAGTATTTATTTGAAGATTAAATAATTAGAACATTTCGTATTTTCTCATATTTTAAAAAAAAGAAAAAAAAAAAAAGAAATCGTTTTATTGTAATTCTTCCTCAGAAAATCGAAACCACTTTAAAGACAACAAAAAAATCTTCTCCATTTTAGAAGAAGATTTTTTATTTATATGAAAAAAAGTTAATGAAAGATAATATTACAAAACTAGATTAATTTTTTGCTAGCCAAGCAGCACCAATCACACCTGCTGTATTTCCCAATGTTGCTACATCAATTACTGTCGATTCCGCTACGCTTTTAAAGGAGAATTTCAAAAAGTTTTCTTTTACAGGGGTTAAAAGCACATCCCCAGCTTTCGACACACCACCACCAATGACGATTTTCTCTGGATTTAAAGTATTGGCAATATTAGCTAATACTAAACCTAAATGAAAAGCTACGAATTGCACAATTTCATTTGCTAATTCGTCACCATTTTTGGCCGCATCAAATACATCTTTTGCTGTAATTGCCCCTTCTTGATCCAGAACAGAATGAAGCACACTCAAAGTATGTCTTTCAGCTAACCTTTCTTTCGTCAACCGAACAATTCCTGTTGCAGAAGCAATCGTTTCTAAACAGCCTGTTTTTCCACAGTTACAAGGAGCACCATTTTCAACAATAGCCGTTAAATGACCTATTTCACCAGCAGCACCCTTTACTCCTTGCACAATATCGCCGTTAATAATAACGCCACCGCCTACACCTGTACCAAGTGTAACACAAACTAAATCCTTGGATCCTTCTCCTGCACCTTTCCACATTTCACCTAATGCTGCACAATTCGCATCATTGTCGATCGTTACCGGTAGCCCTAAGTCTGCTTCAAGTCGAGCTTTTAATGGAAAATTATCCGGCCAGCCTAAGTTAACTGTATTAAAAATTACTCCTGTTGCATAATCAAATGGTCCTGGGGCGCCCATTCCTGCCCCTAAAACATCTTCCTTCGAATGACCTAATTCTTGCAATTTAGCATCGATGGATTTAGCAATATCAGAGGTAATATTTTTTCCTTCTTCTGAGTTATCTGTTGGGATTTCCCAATGAGCGATTAAATCTCCCGCTAGTGATAAAAAAGCGATTTTAACCGTCGTCCCGCCTAAGTCAATTCCTGCAACCCATTTTTCCTGCATAATTAGTTCCCCCTATTTTCCGTTAAAAACTGTATTTCTTGATTAAGTAATCGCATAGCAGAATCAAATTCTAGTTCCCTTATTAATTGCGATTGATATAATTCCTTTATTTCAGCTTTCATTAATTGCAAATCGCCTACTCGATCTCCAACATAGATAATCGTCCCATATTTTTTTAGAAACTGCTGTACATCGTAAATTGTTTGCATGGTACCCCTCGATTTCATACATAATACACTTACTGCAAAGGTTTGCATAAAGTGATAGATTAATCGTTTTCAAATTAAGTATATCGGAAATGAACTGTTTCCTCAACAGCAGATTCATTTCCCCTATTAGAATATTTTTTAAACGATTTAATCAAGATATCTATTTATCCAATTTAAGTCTAAACTACTTCTTTTATCATATTTCTTTTATCTTTTCATATATTTAAAGAAGTGTATAGAAGACAGGCTAAATAAATTAATACTCATTTATTATTTCCATTAGATGGAGCGGTGAAATTAATGAAAAAAGATTTTGTTCGTTTAAGTGTTTCCCTTATTATTCTTGTAGCTATTTTTTATATTTTCCAACAAAAACAGATTGCGAAGGAAAGTATAACTTATTTCCCAATTGATCCAACAGTGACCTTTCCTAAAGCAAACACAACTCTTACATTTAGTAAAAAAAGATTCGATGAGTATAGTATTCTCTGGCAAAGCAATTCTTCTATTAACAAGCGAGCCTATTTACGACAAGATATGAGCTTACTTTATGCAAATGGGAAATTAATAAGCACAATGGGAGAATGGAAACAACATACATTAGAACTTTCAGAAGAAAAGACAGTCGTTGAAAGAGAAAGCAACTTTTTCCAAGCAATTACCTTTCACTATGCCGAAATACATGATACGAGTGAACGAATATTCAGCTCACAAAAAATTTCGGCAGACAATCTATATGTTATTAACTCAAAGTTTGAAAATACACCATTATCTTTCCATACTCCGAATAATTTAGTAGAAAAAGATTGGGCAACAATGATGGATAAAGAAGCAGTAGATTTTGTTAATTACTCTCTTCACCAAGGATTAAAGAAATTTCATATTTCACAAGAGCAGTACGATACAAAATTATTACTGACAGATTTACCGAAATATAATGACACACCTCTTCCATCATTTTCAAAGGAACAAAGTGCAAAAATTATTGGACAGTTGACTGAAGGCCTTTATAAAAACTATTTCCTTGGAATTATAAAAGAAGATGGAACCATTATTGATCCCATCGGAAGTTCTATCCCTGTATTATTAATTAATGATAATCATCTTCTTATCTTATTTACAACAGAAGACGGAGAACCCATTGTTTTAAGACAGCAAATTTCTACTCTTTAATTTTATCCCATAATAGTAGATATTTTGGATTATTTTTATCTAATTCTATTGCTTTTTGCAAATATTCCCTAGCCTCTTCTACCTTTTGATTATATAAACTGACGATCGCTAAATTATAATATGCTTCATGAAAATTCGGATTTAATTTGATTGTCCTTTGTAGATTTTTTTCCGCTTCCATTAGTTCCTTTTTTTTCAGTTGAATATAAGAAAGGAAAAAATAATAGTCTGCGTTATTTTTAGATTCTATGGTTGTCAAAACTTCTTGAGCATGATCATATTTCTCCTCATTTATATAAGTATTGACCATTATTAATGCTGATTGATCCCGTATTTGTAAGGCACTTGAACTCGATGAATAACTAATTCCAACACAGACGAGCAATAAGGTAATAAGTAATGCACCAAGCTGGATTTTCCAGCTTTTTTTCTTTGGAAAATGAACGATTGCCGTTGCTAAAAAGCCACCTACTAAACCACCAATATGACCTGCGTTATCGATTCCTTGTATGGTAAAGCCAAAAATAAGATTAATAATAATGATAATAATAACATTCCAACCCATCACACGAAAAAAAAGGTTTGGAAATTGCCATGCAAAATAAAGAAGCGCTCCAAAGCATCCAAAAATGGCTCCACTTGCACCAGCTGATAAAGAAGGACTTAATAAATAACTCGCAAATACTCCGCTAAATCCAGCAAATAGATAAATAATAAAAAATCTACTGTTCCCAAAAATTTTCTCTATTAATGGGCCAATATAATAAAGAGCAATAGAATTCATTACTAAATGCAAAAAACCAATATGTAAAAAAATCGGTGTTATTAATCGCCACCATTCCCCATTTGCGATTAAATAATTCACTTTTGCTCCCCATTTAATTAATGTTTGGTTATTAGTGCTTCCGCCATTTACTTCCATTAAGAAAAACATAATAATTTGAATGCCAATAAACAGGTAGGAAATAAACGATTTCCCAAAATTCAGCAGCTGTCTTTCTTCTTTTTCATTTTGTTTTATCAGAGCAAAAATATCGTTTTGATAATTTTGAATTTGAATGTCACGTTCTTCCTCTGTATCAGGAATGGCATTTAAGTCTGATATTTTACGTCCTGCGATGTCCCATTCTTGAACAGATCGATCGAGAAGAACTGTATTTATTAGTACTTTTTTATCAGTACTTATATATGGCTGATTTACTAAATGTTCAAAGGAATCTACAGGAGGAAAGGCTGTAATATAAATACTCTCCAATTTAAGTGAGCGATTACGCAAGGTACTTCTTATTTTTTCTGCATTTAATGCTGTTCTTTCTATATCACGACTTAACCAATTACTCCAATCAAGATTCATTTGAAATAATCGAATAATTGGGGTTTTCTTTCTATCATCTTGACTTTCCAACCAAATTTCTTGTTTATTTTCTGATAAATAAATTAATTTATAATGGCATTTCATTATTAAAAAATGGATTATTCTCCAATATTTATACGGTTCTATCTCCATCTTTTTTCTCCCTACTCTCCAAACTCATACAAAATAGTTTCTCTTCTTATTCTACTAACTCCTTAACAATACAACAAATCATATGTATTTTCTTTTTTTGCATAAACCTTACTAAAAATTCTGCATTTTCAACAACTAGAAAAGCTTATCCTATGATATATAGAAGTAAAACTTAGTAAAATCATCGCATGCGATATTTTAATTATAAGTGGTTAACTAAATATTATGAGGAAAGTCATTTATAAAATTATAAAAGCTAATGCCTTTATACAAATGACAGAAAAGGAAAAACTAAATACCTTGTGTGACTAAAATCCAATCCACAAGGTATTTAGACTGTTTTTTGAAAGCTATTGATAAATCGTATTACTAGAGCGTCCAAACACGGAATTCATCATCGTTCTTTTTACACTTGGAATACTCATTAATATTCTTACTGCATATTTCCGAATAAATGGATTTCTCAATACGGAATTTATGACACGATACCGTTTTTGAAATAAAAAATATCCACCTAAGGCAATTAGTAAAATGGAGAATACTCTTGACATTTTTCCATCCCTCCTAATTATAGTTTGGTGATTATATTATTTTTTATCCGTATAGTCTAATGTGAAAATATTCCCGTATTTATCATAATGTAAACGGAATTTACGGAACATTATAAATGAAGAATAAGATAACCAAATGCCGCAAAAAAACCAGATAGAACATTCACCATATCATTGTTAAAAAATGTATAACCTTTAATTTTCCCTACAGTCTTATGACATACCATTCTTGTTTCCACAATTTTCCCACAAACTGGACATTGATACTCTACCTGTATATATGCACCTAAAAGGGTATCCAACACATTCCCTAAAAAGCCAAAAAGAAAAATGAGGAAAAATCCCCAAAGCTGAATAGGAAATAATAAGGTAGTTATCAAGGCAATCAATAATGAACCCGCTAATCCTGCAACCGTCCCTAATATGCTAACAGCTCCAGATGTTCCTGTTTCTGCTTCCTTAAAGTTCCGAATAGATAAGGGTCTTTTCTTACTTAATGATCCAATTTCAGAAGCCCAAGTATCTGAATTAGCAGCTGCAAGCAAAATAGCGAAAACCGTAATCCACATAGACTCTTTTGTTATATAATAAATAACACCTACAATGGCAGCTAATGCTCCATTTGCCATTACTTGTAACCAATCCCTAGTTGACCCTTTTTGTGTTTTTTTCTCCATTGTTTTTTTGGTTTTGCTTTTGTACTTAGAAAGCATACTTGAGGACACAAAAAAAGCCCCCAAAACAATTAATCCCTTATAGCCAAATCCAATAGCAATCCCCATACCAACAAAGAAAGCTGCGATTGCACCACTCTTCGTTAAAGACCGACGCTTGTATGAGTAGAAAGAAACAAAAAAAATTATAATTGCATACATTAAACTACTCATTTGTAACTATTATCCCTTCATTTGTAATTATTTTCTCCACAGCTAAATCGTGTTTTTGCAATGGTATTTCTTCTTGAAGCTGCATGGAGAAGGCTAATGATATGGTTTCTCCATTATAACTTTGTAAAAATCGGTCGTAATATCCTCCACCAAATCCCAATCGGTATCCATTCTTCGTAAAGGCTAGTCCTGGAACAAGGAGTAAATCGATTTCTTCTGGCTCTGTTGGTTTTGTTTTTTCCATTATAGGTTCAAACAGATTGCTATAAACAGATTCAAGGTGATTAAATTGCTCTAATTTACGAAAAAGCATTTGTTTAGTTTCAGGAATACATTTTGGGATACTTACCTGCTTTCCGAGTTGCCAACACTTACGTATTATTTGGTATGTATCAACCTCAGGAAATTTGGAAATGGTAATGCCTATATGAGAAGCAGAAGTAAATGAAGCATGTTTATATAGTTGAAGAGCTATCTGATATGACATATGCTCATATTGAGGCTTACTGATTGTTTGTAGTTGTTTTATCATATTTGTTCTGAACTGTTTCTTTTCCTGCATTTTATGTATACACCATCCTTACCTTCTGTTTTTGAATATGAAAAAAACAGAAGGGAGATATCCCTTCTGCTTATTTTGTTTCACGATGAACGGTAGTACGTTTTTCTCTTGAGCAATATTTTTTTAGCTCAAGACGATCTGGATTATTTCGTTTATTTTTTTTAGAAATGTAGTTACGATCACCACATTCAGTGCAAGCTAACGTAATGTTTACACGCATGGTTTATTTCCCTCCAAACTATAGGTTGCTAGTTCGTGCATACGACTTTTATATGATAACATCTTTTGTTAGGAAATGCTAGTACTTGTTTTCAGTAGAATGTGATTCAATTCTAAAATTTCCTTTTTTTCTGTGCCAATAATAGACCAAGCTCGACTAATCCCAGTAGATTGGGGATTAACATCCATACTTAATGAAAAGATACTTACACTTGAACCTTTCGCCATTGGCTGATACTTAAGGATACCCTTTTGGTTATTACTCCATATATGCTCTGTGTGTACATTCCAAATAGGTTGTACAGTTCTCTGCTCGATACTGTTTTTATTATATTCTCCATTTACTAAATATAGCTGGTCATCAACAGAATGATAGATGACATTTTCAGTAGGCGAAACGAAAGAAAGATGTTCTTGATACGTTACTGGAAAATAATTCAACACCAAAATTTTCAAGTTCTTCTCTTGTTGGGAATGGTTTCTAACGTAAATTTCATTATATTGAATTTTGGAATGCTTGTGTATTTGCTTTACATGAACAGAAATCGAATGTTCTGGTATTAATTTTTCATAGCCGTTTTGAATCCAATAAGTTTTTCCATCAATCCAAATCCCAGGGGTAGTAGTTAATTTTTTTATTAGTAGCTTTCTTTGAGCGCTTTGATAATCTTTTTGTAAGTTAGCCTCAATCTTCATTCTATTTTCACCTACTCTACTATTATTAATTAGATATGGATTCTTTCACCTTTGTATTTACTAGCAGTTCATCAAACACTCTTTTTGTTTCTTCCCCAATTCGATTCCAGCTGAAAAGTTGACTAACTAATTTTTGACCATTCTTGCCAATCTCTTTACCAACTGTTGGATTTCCTAATAAATATTCGATATTCTCTACTAAGCTTTCTGCATTATTTGGTTCCATGAATAATCCCGTTTCTTTATTCTTAATAATCCCTTTTAAGCCACCGGTATGGGAAACAATCGTTGGAATGGCAAATATAAGTGACTCTAATGCTACAATACCAAATGGTTCATAAGAACTTGGTATCACTACAATATTTGCATGAGCATAAAATGCATTTTTTTGTTCTCCTTGCAAGTAGCCTATTAATCGAACACATTCTGATAATCCATTTCTCTCAATGAATTTTTGATATTCATCGTACATTGGTCCGACTCCAGCAATAACAAAATATAAATCCGATCGTATTTTATGCAATCTTCGCGCTGCTTCCAGTAAAGTACCAAACCCTTTTTCTTTTACCATACGACCCATTGCAAAAATAATTTTTTTATTAGTGTCTAAGTGAAAGGCTTCTAATGGAGCAATCGAAGCTTTTTCCATTTGCAAAGATTCTATTCCATTCGGGATAATGTTAATTTTTGATTGCTCTACTTCAAAAATAGTCATTACCTCATTCTGCATATATTCACTGCATACAATTAAAGAATCAGCAGATTGTATCAACTGCCTTTCTTTTTCATGGATAAATTTTTGCATTTCCGTATAAATGCCACCATTTCTTCCGTGTTCTGTTGCATGAATGGTTGCTATTAATGGTATATTTAATTGGTCCTTTAATGAAATTGCAGCAGCTCCTACTAACCAATCATGTGCTTGAACTAGGTCAAATGTCGATTTCTTCCCTATTTCAATCGCTTTATCCCACATCGCTAGATTTAAGCCACCAATCCAATGGATAAAGTTCTGCTCTATACTATAAATTGGTTTAACACGATAAACAAATAAGTGTTCCTTTTCTATTACATCTTCCGCATCTTTTTTCATATCTTGCGCGGTAATTAGATGTACTTCATATCCATTTTTTATTAAACTGTTCGTTAATCCAACTACATGTGTTCCAAGGCCACCAACTATATTCGGTGGATATTCCCATGATAAAATAAGTACCTTCTTTTTATTTGTCGGAATGATTTCCCTTACCTTCTGATTATTTATTTGGATCGTTGTATTTAAAATTGGATGTACTTTTTCTCTTAAAGAAATCCATTCCTTATCTATTGGTCCTTTCATTAAGGCACTTAACTGATCTGCTGCCTCTAGATAGGTTGAGACTTCTTTGTCCGTCCAATTATCTTGATAAAGCAAGGAACTTAATAAAAACCATTCTTTTTCCATTTGTTTCTGCACTCTATGAACTTCATTTGCTAATGTTACTTGTCTCCATTGATGAAGTTCTCTTTCCAAAAACGCTAAAGAGGCATATTGAGAACTTTTATTTTTCATATCGTTTTCCCTTTGGCGATCCAAAAAGGAGGAACATAGATGTACATGATCCATGCCTTGACTAAATTGATTTATATATGTTTTTGGTGAGATATGAACCATATAGCCTTCATCGCATAAGTAACGGATACTTTTATTTAGCTCCTCCCTCATCTTAACATAGCTTCCCAAATCAATTGGTAGGGAAAGAATAGACTCATTTGTATAATGATTATACGATTCAAGTACTTCCATAAGTGCTTTATCCCACACTTGCTTTTTTGCACTCGTTTCTTGAAAAATTTGATATAATCGTTCTTCAACAGGGAAAAAAACAACATGATGAGGTGATTCAACTGCTATACCAATATCACTCGGCAATGGATCACTATGATAGATTGTCTTACTGTTAAGAAAACTATATGTTAATTTTTCTTTCTGCAAATATAAGTCTAAACCAGGTGAAAAATATCCTTCTGGAAACCAAAATCCCTTCGGACGATAATCTAAATAATCGTCTATAATCGATAAGCCCATTTCTATTTGCAAATGGACACCTGTACTTGTTGACACGTTCGATAAATGAGAAAAGGATGCTGGACTAGCAAGGAGCTCTATTCGATTTTCTTGAATGAGTGACTTAAGAACTTTTAATAAATTTTGTTCCTTTTGCCGCCAATAGGAAAGTAATTCCATGTTACAATGATATTTTTCTAAAAATTCTGTTATTTCTTTTCGTAATGTTGGATTATCGAGCATTTCTACATAAATTGGCGGTAGTACAAGTTGAATGGTATATGGAGAATTTTCTTTCTCTGTTTGAAATAGAAAGTTAATAAATTGCACTGTCTGTTCATAAAATTCATTCTTTTTGTACTGATCTTCCGAAAAATAGTTCATGAAAGGAATATTATTTATCACTATCAATTGGAAATACGACCCATTCATTTCTTGTTCACATCCTCTTGCTCTTCTAATTCATAATAACTATAAGTGCTTACATGCTCAATCCAATTTGGAATAGGATTGTCCCCTTTTTCCCACTTTTTCAATTCTTCTTCCATAATACCGACTTGATCATGCGAGATTCTAGGAGTATGTAATGGATTAGACTGTAAGATTGGTAAAAAGGATTGATAAACATCAAGAACGCCAATTTCAAAACAAAAACTTCTGTTTGGAGACAAATCTTGTAATACAATCGATTCCTGTTTATTCCCTACAGGAAGCAGACGATAGCTATGAGCATTTCTTCCATTATAAATAATACTCGTAATATCATTAATCTTTACTGCCAAAGCGCAATTTTCCGGATCAATATCATAATAAGTTGAAATTAATTGCCATTTCCCATCAGGAATTCGCCAAAATACTAATGCAGCATTTTCACTTATTAACCAAGCCTCCATACCATTTTTCTTCGTTAATAAATCAATACTTGTCCAAAAATGTTCAGATACAAAACGCATCTTAGGTAGTGTTTTTGTTGGTATTTGTTTCTCTTCTTCTTGCCCACTCGTCTCTTGTTCTTTCACGTACTTTTTCCATTGGTATTGAACTTTACCTACAGTTGAATTAAGTTCGATAGCAATTTTCCGGAAAGAAAGTCCTTTACGTCTTAAATTTACAATTTGTTCAATCAATAGAAATAGCACCTCTTTCTAAATTTTCAATTTATCTCTTCCTGAATATCTTTGATGTATGTATGACAAATTACTAGTATATGTCTACAAGATTACTTTTCATTCCCTATTTATACTATTATGTTACCACTGAATGCTTGATGCCACAACGAACAGATTTTGTCGGATTGTGCTTAAACATATGTACGTTCATCTGAAAGGGGCAAAAAATTTTTTCTACCTTCCATCTACTTACTCAAGTAACCTAAATTCGACATATGCCTTGTTAAAACCAAGTAGTATTACGACATATTCCTAAATGTTTCGCAAGCAAATACGAATATTGTCTACCTTTCTAAGAATAGTTGCCAGCCATCCCTTTTGCCGTTTTGTAAAAAAATTCTAGCCTTTGACCAATTTATTCTTTCAGCTTTTCTAGATAGATTCTGTTTAAATAGGAATTATTGTTTGATAATGATAAAATAACATAGTCTGGACTATTTTATTTGCACTTTGTAAAATAGTCTAAAATTTAGAATTTAAATCTTGAGGTGAATTATGCTAGTTGTAACATTACTATTATTAGGAGTTTCCTTATTACTTCTTCTTCTATCTTTTTTTCTTCGCGATCCTGTGAAAGATTTACGGGAAGAAATAGATCAGTTTTCTATTCAACAAGTACAAGAACTGTATAAAATAAAAAAGAAATTAAAAGTCTTAGAAGAAGAACTAATGCTAGGGGAAGAAGATTTTGCTTTCAAGCCTCCCTCTTCCATAAAAGAGACTACTTCTTTCCAGCCTGAAAATACACAATCTATTCACGCTATCATTAAAAACCAAGTTTGGACTCTTGCAGCAAGTGGAGTTCCAATAGATCAGATTGCCAATCAATCTTCCCTATCCATTTCTCAAGTTCAACAAATTATTAACGAACGGGAAGGACAGTAATGAGATGAAGAAACAAAGTTTACGTTCATTCGCAATAGGGATGCTCCTTTCAGCAAGTATGTTGGGGAGTTATTATTTCTATCAGGAAAGCAAGAGCCAAGAGCAGTTCAGCTTAAACGTACCTGATGCAACAACCTTTCTTCAAAAAGAAGGCTTTATCATATTAAGCGATTCTGAGTATAAGGATATGCAAAAAACAATAGAGCAAAGCAAGCAAGATCAAGCAAAATCAGATGTGGAAGCAAATGAAAAGAAGCAGGAAGAATCGAAAGAAGAAAAACAAGAAATCTATTCTTACACACTAAAAGTTAAAAGTGGTATGAGTATTTCTAGTATTGCAGAATTATTATATGAAAATAAGATTATTAAAGATCCAAAAAACTTGGAGACATACTTAATCGATAACGACTACCATAAAAAAATACAAGTCGGCAGCTTCCGCTTAACCAGCGAGATGAGCAATAAAAAGATTGCAGAGAAGCTTACAAAATAATTTTAATTACTCATCTTATAAGGCTGGGACAAAACTAAATAACCACTCTGAAAAGACAAACAACCTCTATTTTAGCTCTTAAATAAAGGCTAGTTTTTCATACTAGTTATTTATGATTTTAAATATAATCAGTGTAAAAACTAATTCGTTTTTAAAGATGTTTTTCTATAAAATATTATGGAAATAGAAAACATTAATTAATTGGAAAGACGGAGCAGCCTGAATACACGTAGACTCCTATGGGAGCTGCGAGAAAGTCCGAGACCCTGCAGGAACGCAGTGACGAAGCGGCTCGGCGCTCGCCCCATGGAAAGCGAAGTGTATTCAGGCTGCGGATATTAACACTAATCTTACTGAAACTGACTTTTATAAAACTAATTAAGACCCGAACAATTATGAATTTCTTCATATTTGTTCGGGTTTATCTATGTATGGAATACTTATGTCCCAGCCTTCAGTTTGTCGCCAAAAGGGACTAAGAGTGTTTGGAGTGCATCATCTTATTTCTAAGTAAATGAAAAAAGATAAAAAAGACCGTAAACACCCCCCTAACTTTCATAGAATTTGTCTACGGTCCCCTCCCTTAAAACAAGGAAAGTTTACTAAAATAAGTTTTTTACCAATCGTATTGTCTACCTTTTACTAGATAGAAAATATTTTCAGCGATATTTGTTGTATGATCCGCTGCTCTTTCTAAATAGCGACAAACAAACGTTAACTGGGAGATTTGATGCAAATATTCAGGTTTATTTTTACTGATTTCAAATAACTCTACAAACGCTTGTTTGTTTAAACTATCAACCTCATCATCCATCTCAGCAATCTTTCGAGCTAATTTTGTGTCTTCCTCATTATAGGCATTTAAAGATAACCGTAACATTTCATTGGTAATTTCCAACATTCTTTTTACATGTACCATTGGTTTAACTAATTCCTGATTTCCTATTCTAATAGTAGCCTTTGCAATATTGACTGCAAAATCAGCAATTCTTTCGATATCTGTCGCAATCTTAATTCCAACAATAATTCTTCTTAAATCAATAGCTACAGGTGCCTGTTTCGCAATAAGAAGAATAGCAAAATCATTTATTTCTTCATACAACATATCTGCCTTTGCATCATTATCAATAATTTCTAGTGCCATTTCGATATTTTGTGTCTCAAGTGCATCTAATGATCTTTGTAGAGCTTGAATAGAAAATTCTCCAAGCTCTGTCAATTTTCCCTGTAATTCCTTAAGCCCTGCTTCAAATTTCTCTCTAACTGGCATGATAAAGTCTCCTTTTTCGGTTGTTGAGCTAAAATGATTATCCAAATCTTCCTGTGATATAATCTTCGGTTCTTTTATCCTTTGGATTTGAGAATATTTTATCTGTTACATCAAACTCAACAACTTCTCCATTTAAAAAGAAAGCTGTTTTATCAGAAATACGTGCAGCCTGCTGCATATTATGTGTAACAATAATGATACTATAATTTTCTTTTAATTCTTGAACTAGTTCTTCTACTTTTAATGTTGAAATTGGATCAAGTGCAGAGGTCGGCTCATCCATTAGAATAACATCTGGCTCTATCGCAAGACATCTAGCAATACATAGACGTTGTTGCTGTCCACCTGAAAGTCCATAAGCATTCTGGTTTAATCTATCTTTCACTTCATCCCAAATTGCCGCACCTCTTAGACTTTTTTCCACAATTTCATTTAAAATTTTCTTATCACGAATTCCATGAATTTTCGGTCCGTAAGCTACATTTTCATAAATCGACTTTGGAAATGGATTCGGTTTTTGAAAGACCATTCCTACTTTTGTTCTTAATTCTTCCACTCCGTAATCTTTATCAAAAATATTTCTGCCTCGGTAATTAATTTCACCTGATGTCTTTACTCCAGGCACTAATTCAATCATACGATTTAATGTTTTTATATACGTTGATTTACCGCAGCCTGATGGTCCAATAATAGAAGTTACTTCATTTTCAATAATATCTAAATCAATATTTTTCAGCGCATGATTTTCCCCATACCATAAATTAAGCTGATTTGTTTTATAAACAGAATTTTTCACTTTACCATCTTTTGAATTACTTTCTACTGCTTTTTTCACTTTATCTACAAAGACTGTACTCATTTGAAGTTCCCCCTATACGTTTAATAACGCTTTTGAAATTTATTTCTTATTAATACTGCGATAGAGTTCATTAATATTAATAGCACTAAAAGGACAATTATTCCTGCTGCTGCAAGACTCTGAAATTCTTCTTGCGGTCTTCCCGTCCAGTTATAAATTTGCATCGGCAACACCGTAAACATATCAAATACAGTTCTCGGCAAGAATGCTAAGAATAATGGTAAGCCTAATACTACCAATGGAGCAGTTTCTCCGATTGCGCGAGAAAGAGCCAATATCCCCCCCGTTAAAATACCTGGAATAGCTGCAGGCATTACCACTCTAACAATTGTCTGCCATTTCGTTGCTCCCATCCCAAGTGAGGCTTCTCTTAATTCACTAGGTACTGATCGTATAGCTTCTTGAGCTGCTACGATAATGATTGGCAATACTAATAAGCTCATTGTTAAACCTGCGGCAAGGACACTTGTTCCTAGTGATAAAGCACGTACAAATAGTGTTAAACCTAGTAGACCAAACACAATCGATGGTACACCAGCAAGGTTCGATATATTGATTTGGATAAAATTCGTAAACTTATTTTTACTCGCATACTCTTCTAAATATATTGCAGTCCCTACTCCAATCAAAAGGGAGACAGGTGCAACTACTGCCATAAGCCACACTGTTCCTATTAACGCAGTATATACGCCTGCATTTTCAGGTTTACGAGAAGGTAAGCTTGTTAAAAATTGAAAATCTAAATAGCCAATTCCTTGAGTCAATACTCGATAAAAAAGGACACCGAGAACAACTAAACCAAATAAAGTTGCACTTAAAAATAATCCTCTCATAATGACATTTTTCATTAATCTCGGTTTCATTCGTTTGATAACTTCTGAATGATTTACTAACTTCATCTTAATATTCCTCCCTAAAACGACGAGAAATGTATTGGGCAAGCAGGTTCATTAAGAAAGTGAACAGGAATAATGTAAATCCAACAGCATAAATACTGTAATAAATCGTTGTACCATATCCTGCATCACCTTGACTTACTTGAACAATATAAGCTGTCATAGTCTGAATAGATTCTGTTACATTGAAGCTAAGGTTAGGTGTACTTCCTCCAGCAACTGCCACAATCATTGTTTCACCAATTGCTCTTGATAAAGCTAATACTATGGAAGAAACTATACCAGAAACCGCAGCAGGCAAGACAACCTTTAAAGCAACTTCAAATTTTGTAGAACCCATCGCTAAAGCCCCTTCACGCATCGCCCGTGGAACTGCACTCATTGCATCTTCTGACAAAGAAGCAATCATAGGGGTAATCATAATCCCAATCACAATTCCTGGACTTAAAGCATTAAACATTTCTAAAGAAGGAATAATCGATCTAAGCAACGGTGTTATAAATGTTAAAGCGAAAAAACCGTAGACAATCGTAGGAATACCAGCAAGCACTTCTAAAATTGGCTTAATTATTCTCCTTGTTCTATCACTCGCGTACTCACTTAAAAAAATGGCAGATGCTAGCCCTATCGGTACAGCAACAATTCCTGCAATGATCGTTACTTTTAACGTACCTGAAACAAGTGGCATGATTCCAAAAGATCCTGGTTCAGAAAATGGATACCATGATGTACTTGTTAAAAATTCTTTAATATTTACTCTATCAAAAAAGGTAAATGTTTCAATAATTAGTGTGAATAATATACCCAGCGTAGTTAAAATCGAAAAAATTGCGGTAATTAATAAGACTTTAGGCATCATTTTTTCTAGTACTTTGCTTATATTATTTTTTTGCTTCTTTTCTGCAATTAATTCTTGAACGGATCGTGTATTTCCTTTTAGATCTTGCTTAATCATGCTTTTTAGCCCCCCTTAATCCAAACACCAAGATGGAAAGCTAAGAACAAAGCTTTCCATCAAAACTTATTACTTAAGTCCTTTAATTAACTCTAAATCTTTTTCATATTCTTCTTCTGGTAATTTCACATAACCTACATCTTCTGAAAGCTCTGCAGCATTATCAATCATAAATTCAACAAAATCAGCTACTTCTGCTTTTTTCACAGATTCATTTTTCACATAAGTGAATAATGGTCTAGATAGTGGAGCGTACTCTCCGCTTTCAACTGTTTCGTTTGTTGGTTCAACTGGACCGTTTCCGCCATCAATTGGCACAACTTTTAACTTATCTTTGTTTTCAGCATAATAAGCATATCCAAAGTATCCAATTGCATTTTTATCACCTGTTACACCTTGTACTAAAATATTATCGTCTTCTGATAATGTTGCTGCTTTAGCAATTGGTTGATCTTCTAAAATTACTTCATCGAAATAATCGAATGTTCCAGAATCAGTTCCTGGAGAATAATATTTAATTTCTTCTTCTGGCCAGCCTTCGCGGATATCAGACCATTTTTTTGCTGTGCCATCTTCCAGCCAAATTTTCTTTAATTCATCGATTGTTAAATGGTCAACCCATGTATTATCTTTATTCACAACAACGGAAAGTCCGTCATATGCTAATCGTAATTCTGTAAAATCAATACCTTTTGATTCTAATTCCGTTTTTTCTTCGTCTTTAATTGGGCGAGATGCATTACTGAAATCTGTTTCACCTGCGATAAATGCTTTAAAGCCTCCACCTGTTCCAGATGATGCAACAGAAACTTTTACATTTGGTTGCTCTGCTTGATATTCTTCAACGATTGCTTCCATAATTGGATAAACAGTTGATGATCCATCTAATTTAATTTGTCCTGATAATTGTTCAGTACCGTTTTCCTTTGATGAATCTGACGAATTGGAAGGACTAGATTCATTGTTTCCTCCACATGCCGCTAGTGCTAACATTGTTCCAATCATTGCTGTTAATCCTACTGTTTTAAGGCTCTTCATTTTTCTCTTTACCCCCTAAGGATGGTTGTTTTGTTTACAAGATAACTATAAGTCTTTAGTATTAATTTGGTTTTAACTGTTTGTAAATCAATGTAAACACAATGTAAATTTAGGGATTTTCCTTATATTTTGTCGTTATATGTTGTGAAGACAGCAAATCTACCTTTATTAAAAGACATTTTTCTTTAACAAAATGCAAAAAAAAAAGGACAAAACTAATGGAGACTAGTTTGTCCTTTTTATCACTATTATTCTTTTTCTTCTTTTTTCTCGTCTTTTTGTCTCTCTTTTTTCAAATCGAAATACGCATCCAATACGCGCTCTCCGATTTTTTTATTGGAGCCATTATCGACACTTCCTTGGTATGCCCATGGAACCATCACGGCCATAGCTACTTCTGGATTATCAGAAGGAGCATAACTAATTAAGCTTAGGTTCATGACTTGAGGAGGTTCTTTTCCATAATCACTTCTAGATGGTCCATCATAAAAGGCCTCTGCTGTTCCTGTTTTTGCTGCAGGAGAATAATCTTTTCCACCTAAATTAGAATAAGCCGTACCTTTAGGAGTTTGGGCTACCATTTTAAACCCTTGCTGGACTCGTTCAATCCATTCAGACTTTACATCAACCTTATTTAATACTTTTGGTTTAATGGTTTCTACAACTGGTCCAAGTGTACTATCATCTGCTACGGGTTCACGAATTTCTTTTACAATATGTGGTTCCATTCTTTTCCCACCATTAGCGATTGTCGAAACATATTGTGCAAGCTGCATATTGGAATACGTATCATATTGTCCAATCGATAAATCTAGTAAGAAACCTGGCAGTGTATCTTGTCCTTTAAAACCAACTTGTTCGTTAGGCAAATCAATCCCTGTGCGAATTCCTAATCCATACTGAGCAAATTCATTTCTAACTAAGGAGAAGTCACTTAGCTGTACAGACAATGGTTGACCATATACATAATTTGCACCAGCCATCTTCATCACTGTACGGAACATATAAACGTTAGAAGATCGTTGTAATGCAGTGAGATCATTAATCGGTCCCATTGTTGTCCAAGATTTCTTAATTGTGTTTCCTATTTTTACAGGTGTATCATTCCAGACTGTTCCAGGGGAAATAGCTCCTGTTTTATATCCAGTTAATACAGTTGCACCCTTTACAACAGAACCTACATTGTATGTTGTTGTAATATTACCAAGTGCATCATCTTGAACTTCTAACTTTCCAGTTTTCTCATTTCTTACTAGTCGCTTTCCTGCCATGGACAGAACATCACCTGTATTAGGATTCATTAAAACGACATAGGCTCTATCAAGTAATTTCGTGCCAGCAAAGGTTTTCGCTGTTTTTAATTCTTCCTCGATGATTTTTTCCACTTCTAATTGAAGCTCCATATCAATAGAAAGAACTAAATCATTCCCTCGTTTCCCTTCTGTAATGACCTCTGTACTTACGATATTGCCTTTTTTATCTGTTTTATTACGAATTTTTTCTTTTTGCCCTTTAAGAACATCTTCGTATTGTAGTTCTAGGTAACTTGTCCCTACTCGATCATTCCGGCTATATCCTCTTGAAACATAATAATCTAATTTCTCTGCCGGCAATCCTCTTTCAGCAGAACTCACATTACCTAACACAGATTTTAATGTATCACCGAATGCATAGGATCTTTCCCAGTCAGTTGTTGTATCAACACCTGGTAAAGATTCTAAATTCTCACTAACTACCGCAAACTCCTTGTCACTCACATCTTTATTTTTAACCATTTGCGGGGTTAGTTTATATCCGCTAATAAACTCACGATAAATGGCTAACACTTCTAAATCATGATTAGAAAGTGAATTTATATCTTCTTCTGTAATACGATCAAGCTGTAATTGATACACTTCAGTATTATATTCGTCTTGATCTGGATACTTCTCTGCTAAAGCTTCTTTTTCCTTATCAGAGACCTTCTTATTAGCCTTTTCTTCATTTTTTATAATCCAATAATCCTTTTTCTCACGCTCTGTTACCTTTTTTGTATCTTTCATAATATACTTTGAAAGCAACTCCGCTGTTTCGAGCATCTCTTCTTGCTTCACTCCAGAATTTGTATATGTAATTGCTTTTTGCGCAACATTATCCACAATTACTTTTCCAGTAGCATCATACATTTTCCCACGGGGCACAGAGGTATTTACTGTAACATCTTCTGTTTTCTCCAATTCTCTTTTATAATCCTCTCCATAAACAATCTGCACAAATCCTAATCGCAGAATTAAGGCCGAAAATAATAAAAAGACAAAAAAGAAAATAATATTAAGACGTACAGGTATTGTTTTTTTCTTTTTCTTTTTTCCCAACGTTTAATCACACTTTCCTTGAATATTCTTTTTCTATTGTAATAGAAAACAGGAGATTATTCTATTAATAACTAATTGGAATAAAATGCTAGAATTGTTATGGTGATGATATTTGCGTTTTTTCCTCTTCTATTATTTATTAATATGGAAGAAAAAACGCCTATATATCCGCGATTCTTTTATCCAAAAAACACCAAAAAGACTATCTATATCAGATAGAAATGCATCTACTAATAGATAGTCTTTTATAGTAAAAGTCTATGAATCTAGTCTTTTTCTTTCTTTAATTCAAAATATTTATCCATTACACGTTTACCGATAGTTAAGTTTGGCGAAGGACCATTACTTGTTGTGTAGACCCAAGGAACCATTACTGCCATTGCTACTTCTGGATTATCAGAAGGTGCGTAAGTAATCAAACTAAGATTCATAACCTCGGGTGGCGGAGTATCAAAATTGGTTCTTAATGGACCATCATAAAACGCCTGTGCGGTACCAGTCTTACCGGCTGGGCTATACGGGGCACCTACAAATACTCCACCTGTTCCACCTGGTTGCATTACCATACGGAATCCTCTTTGTACTTGTTCTATCCATCCTGGTTGTAAATCCAGTTTATTTAGAACCTTAGGTTGAATTTCTTGAACTATTGGACCTAACTTCTCATCTCCTTGGCCTGGTTCTCTTATTTCTTTTAGGAGTCGTGGCTGTATCCGATAGCCACCATTAGCAATAGTCGCAGCATATTGTGCTAGTTGCATATTTGTGTATGTATCATATTGTCCGATTGATAAGAACATTAAATTACCTGGTACTGTTGTGTCTTGCCCTTTAAATCCAGCCATTTCATTTGGCAAATCAATTCCAGTTCTAACACCTAAACCAAACTCGCTAAAGGAATTTCTAATTTTATTCCATGCAGCTGGATCCACGTTCAAAGTTTGTCCAGGAGTTGTATAGCTTTCCTTTCCAATCGCTAGTGCAATCTTTGCCATATATACGTTAGATGATAATTTTAAAGCAGTTAAATCGTTCATGTTTCCCCATAATCGACTTGAATAAGATTTAAAATCTGGTGAATCCTTGATTTTAATAACTTCATCTCTTAACAGGGAGCCAGGACGAATAACGCCTACTTTATAACCCGTTAGTACCATAGCTCCTTTGACCGCTGATCCAACATTATATGAAGTTGTAATATTGCCTAACGCAAAATCTTGGACAACTTGGTTTCCGGTTTTCTCATCTTTTCCTAACTGCTTACCTGCCATTGTTAAAACTTCACCTGTATGTGGATCCATCAGTACAACAAACGCTCGATCTAAATAATGGGTACCAGCATAGCCATATTTCGTTCTTTTCAATTCTTCTTCAATGATTTTCTCAACTTCCAACTGTAATTTCATATCGATCGTTAATACTAAATCATTTCCAGCCGATCCATCAGATAAAATTTCCGAGCCAACAATTTCATCTGTTTTATCTTTAATATATTTGACCTTTTTCTTTTGACCTTTTAAAACATCCTCATACTGTTTTTCTAAATAGCTTAGGCCAACTCTATCGTTCATGCTGTAGCCCTTTGCTAAATAGCTATCTTTTTGTTCTGCAGGAACACCTCTTTGTGAAGTACTTACATTTCCTAACACAGTTTTTAATGTGGATCCAAATTCATACTTTCTATCCCAATCTCGAAGGGTGTCTACACCAGGTAATCTTTCTAAGTTTTCACTAATAATAGCTATTTCCTTATCAGTAACTCCTTCATTTTTTACAATATGAGGAGTATAAAAATAACCACTTTGAAACTCTCGATATATCGCTAATGTTTCCATATCTAAATCTGTTAGTTTATTTAAATCTGTTTCAGATATCCGATTACGCAATAGTTCATCATATGCTTTTTGATATTCCTTTTTGTCATCCTTATACTTTAGTTCAAGCTGTTCATTTTCTTCTTCTGATATTTTTGATTTTGCTTCATCCGGATTTATTAAAATCCAATAATCCTTCTTGTCTCTTTCTGATATCTTTTTAAGATCTTTTTCACTGTCCATCTTAATTATTTTCGCCAACTCTTCAGCGGTATCTCGCATTTCTTTTGGCGTATACTTTTTCCAATTAGTATATGTAATGGCATTTTTGCCAACATTGCTTACAATACTTTGACCTGTTCTATCATAGATTTCTCCCCTAGGAACAGAGGTGCTAATAACAACATCCTCTTTTTTCTCTACTTCTTTTTTATAGTCATCTCCATACACAATTTGTACAAAGCCTAATCTTAAAATGAGTGCTGAAAACAATAAAAATACCGTAAAGAATATAAGGTTTACTCTTAAAGGTATTGGATTTCTCTTCTTCTTCTTTTTTTCCCCCATTTAAAATCCCACCATTTCCTCCAAAACTTTCCTAATTTCTATTTTAAAGGAAGTTTACAGAAATTTCTATATGATATTGGAGATTAAAAAACAATCTATTGTATAAAAAATGAAGAGAATCTGCTATATAAACAGATCCTCCTCTCACTTAAGCTGGTTTCCATCTTATTTTCCTAGCAAAGAAATAAATCACAGAATGCCCACTTCCTAGTATAAATAACAGAACAGGTATTACTTTATTTGGATTGAATATGCTAACGCCAATTATAAAAATGAGAACGGATAAGAGTCTTCCTAGATTAAGAAACAATTCTCTCACGACTATATATTCAATTCTCATTTCTCCTGCTTTCCAGCCTTTTCCGATTACGTCAAAAGTTAAACTAGTGTAAGGAACTAGAATTAATGGATAGGCTATAGCTATTGTACTCGCATAAATCAGCAATTTCGTATAAGAAAAATCAAAAACGATAATAAACATCGATAGGAATAACATAATTCCCCCAACTAAAATAGACTTATTCCGATTCTCATTTTTGATTGTCCTCGAAACAATGTAATAGGCAACAAATGAAATCCCTGAATTTATTAACCCAAATTTCCCCAAAGCCAATTCACTATCTGTTGCTATATAGACAAAGACAGTTATCATAAACGCAAAGACACCTTCACGTAAGCCTTGAAAAAAATGAGCATTTGTAATGAGTTTCCAGTTATAATTATGTTTTCGTTCTTCGACAATTCTTTTAAAAAAGTATTTGCCTTCTGCTGGTCTTCTCTTCAAAAAGAAGCTCGAAATAACTGCTAAAAGAAAAAGCCCAAGAGACATTCCAAAAACAATCATATAACCTGTTGACTTTGTTAATTGAGAAATAATAAATCCAGCAATCATTGGTCCTATCATTCCAGCAACCGAATTTAACAATCCTAAAAACCCATTAAAGAAATCTCTAGTTTCCGGTTCTGTTACTTCAAATGTTAGTACATTATACGCTAGCCAATAGAATCCATTTCCAATACCAAGTATTGCTCCTAGCACTAGAAGAAATGTTGATGCCTTGTCTCCAATTAATAATACTGTCAAATAGAAAATAGTAAGGAAGGCAACTCCGATTCGGAATACAATTACACGATCAATTTTCTTTGCCCATCTGCCAGCAAGTGTAAAGGTAATTAATTGTAGCAAGATGATAGCAAGATTATACAATCCCAAATCTCTAAATTCACCTGACTGTTTCCATAGAAATACGTTCACGAAAGTATTAGAAAGCGCTACACTTAATGCGTACAAGCCTCCTGTGAGCAACAATATTTTTAAATCTTTTGTAAGCTCTACATCACCTAATATTTTACCTATTTTCATCATAGAAACTCCCCTTTGTTCTAGAGTAGTTTCTAACAAAATGAATATCGTTATGCATTATATATAAAAACTAACAATTATGAAAATAAGCGAAAATACTTGGCTATATTGCTAATAAGAATATAAAAAGCCCTGTGAGCTTTTTTGCTCACAGGGCTTTCGCATAACTTAAAATTATTTAGCAGCTGTATAACGCTTAGCTACTTCATCCCAGTTGATTACATTAAAGAATGCACTAATGTATTCTGGACGACGGTTTTGATAGTTTAAGTAGTATGCATGCTCCCAAACGTCTAATCCTAAAACTGGTGTTTTGCCTTCCATTAAAGGATTGTCTTGGTTTGGAGTGCTTGTTACTTCTAACTCACCGTTGTTAACAACTAGCCATGCCCAGCCTGAACCAAAACGAGTTGTAGCAGCTTTTGAAAATTCTTCTTTGAAGTTTTCGAAGCTTCCAAATTTGCTATCAATAGCAGCAGCTAAATCACCAGTTGGTTGACCGCCACCATTTGGAGAAATCACTTCCCAGAATAATGAATGGTTTGCATGACCGCCACCATTGTTACGAACTGCAGTACGTGCAGCTTCTGGAACTGCATCAAGATTAGATACAAGCTCTTCAACTGTTTTAGAAAGTAATTCGTCATTTCCTTCTAATGCATTGTTTAAATTTGTTACATAAGTATTATGATGTTTCGTATGATGAATATTCATCGTTTCTTTATCAATGTGAGGTTCTAATGCATCATAAGCGTAAGGTAATTGTGGTAATGAATAAGCCATGTCTAATTCCTCCTAATATTATATGTATTATCTTCTTCCTTATAAAGCTTTGTCCTATTTCGACAATTCTTATAAGAGAAGCTCTTTAACAATACATTATCAAATATAGAACTTACTTTCAATCTATTTGCTTGAAAAGATTCCCTCTTTAAAATACCCATTATTAATTATTTTAAACAGACAAGGATTAGTTTTAATACGGATAAATGGAATGCGACAAAATCAATGGAATTTACCTACACTCTGTTGATTAGGAGAAAAATCCATGTTTATTTCCTTCCATTAAAGCCACTTTTCCTTTTATACGGCAAATTTTTGGCGTGCATTCCTTTGTTAAAAAACACTTTTTCCTCCTCACCTTAGAAAATAATAAAAGGCAATCCATCTCCCAATACCTACTAGTGATTAACATCACTTCTGTGTTCATACTAATTAGTATGCTTACCGCGACTATTAGAACTTATCCTGTAATAAGTTCGATAAATTGTCATTTTTCCATTTCTCCCTATTGAATCAACGTTCTGGCGTAGATTGTGATTCGAACGACTCATCCTCATTCCATTTTATCCCATTTATAGTTTGACAAATATTTCACAATGTTTTTAAATCAAGTAAAGAGGAACTTTTTAAGGAGTGCTTTCTTATGAATGAAGTACAACTATCGTTATATAGTTTATTGATTCAACATTTCTTTGAAACAGACAAAATAGAACATATAAAAAAAGGAACTTTATTATTTCAAGAAAAAGATCCTGTTCAAAAAATATATATTTTATTAAATGGAACGATTTCTCTTGGGAGAGTACATGAGAAGGGCAAAGAATTTGTGATTAAAATACTCCATGACGAGGAATTACTGTTAGAATACCAAATATTTAAACATTCACCTAAATATTATTTTTTTGCAAAAAGTCTTACAGATTGTGATGTTCTTGCAATAGATCGAAAAGAGTTTGAAGATTTAGCGTTAAAAGACCCAATGCTCCTTACTTCCATTACTAGATGGTTAAGTACAGGATATCTAAAGGCACATATGAAATGCCAAGACCTTATTATGAATGGGAAAAAAGGTGGTCTCTATAGCATATTAATAAGACTGTGTCATTCATTTGGGATTAAGAATAAAGAAGGAATCATGATTGATATCCCAATTACTCATCAAGAACTAGCTAATTTAACCTTTGGGACTAGAGAAGTGATTCAGCGGATATTAAAAGATTTAAGAGAAAGGGAAGTAATTGACTATAGCAACCAGAAGATAACCGTAAAAAACCTTGCCTATTTAAAAAAAGCAGTTGACTGCCAAAACTGCCCTGTTGATATTTGTGGGCTAAATTAAGAAAAGCAAAGGGAAAGAGATACTTAAAAGTTGCACTCTTTCCCTTCCTTTCCCCCTTATATTTTTAGAAAAAAATAAACAATCATTATCCCCTGTATTATACCTTTCGTAACTACACTACTCAAAAAACCGATTAATGAGCCTACCCCTATTTTAAGTGCAGTCTTCCAATTCGTCTTACTAACGATAAGCTCAGCTAGAACAGCTCCTATAAATGGTCCGAGAAGAATGCCGATTACAGGAATGACAAAAGGACCTACGAGTAATCCAATTGTGCTTCCCCAAATCCCTGCCTTCGTACCACCAAATTTCTTTACTCCTATCCAATTGGATACGGAATCAGCAAAAAATAATAGGATAACAAACATCCCTTGTATAATCCAAAAAAGTACACTAAGTTCTTCAAACGAAAAAAAGATACCATATAAAAGATATCCCGCTAAAATAAATAGTACACTAGGGATGATTGGATAAATTAGACCAATAAAAGCAATAATGAATAAAACACTAATTATAATCCAATAAATAATATCCATACCGTTCCTCTTTTCTTCTAATTTAAATATGATAAACCATTTAAATTGTTTATCATACTTTTTTCTGCAAATCAAATGCTGAGACTTGTATCTACTTGCTGTAAAAAGATACAATAAGGATGAAACTTTTGAAGGATGTGTCAGAATGAATATTTTTAAGCAGTTTTATCGAAGCCTCTATTCTCCAAAAGATATAGCAAGCTTCCGTTTTCAAGGTATCGGCAAAACCATTATTTATCTGTTGCTTTTAACTATTATTGCATCATTTCCTAATTTGTATTACTTAAATAAGGGAATTAATGAAGCAATACATACGTTTAGTATAACAATGGAGGAAGAAGTACCTTCATTTACAATAAGCGATAATATACTACATACAGAAAATCAAGAAGAACCAACTATCATTGAAAAGCCTGATTTAACAATCATTTTAGATTCTTCAGGGACCTACGATCATACAAAAATTAGTTCTTACGGAAATACTGTAGCTCTTTTAAAGGACGAATTTGTCATTGTGACTTCAGGACAGGCCCAAAGGTTTGAATATTCCTCATTCGGAAATATCACCTTAACAAAAGAAGAGCTTATTGATTTTATTCAAACGATGGATTCTTTAGCATATGTGTTTATCATTATTTTAGTGGTCATCTATATCCTGTTTATGCTTATTTATAAAGTGCTGCAAACAATCGTGCTTGCTATGTTTGGAAACTTTTTCTCAAAGATATTTGGCAGAGCATTAACATTTGCACAATGCTGGAAAATCACCGTATATAGTACAACTATTCCTGTTATTTTCTTTACGATTATGGACAGCCTACAAACAATGGTTCCTAGCGGTTATTTATTAAATTGGTTTATTAGCTTATTCCTTGTTTGCTTAGTTATTAAAGAGGTTCAACCGGAAAAGCCAATGCAACCGTAAACCTTTTTTGTCTATGTAATATAGCTACCCATTATGATAAAAGCAAAAACTACTTGAGATAGTTTTTGCTTTATTGTTTATTATGTCCTAATAATTATCCTATTCTTCTTCCATATTAATATTTTCCTCTAATTTTACTACTAATTTCGAAAGCCTTGAACTGATATCTGCATTTATCTGAATACTGTCCTGCTGTATTTCCCCTATCTTTTTCATTTCATCTGAACTTGCAAGTGTCTGTTGGCTAATTGACGTTACATGTAGTGTACTATGCTCCATTTTTGGAAAAAACGCTTGAAGCTCATTCAAAAGATGGTGATTATCTTTTAAACCTACACTAACTAGAGAAATTCCTTCCAGTAATTGATTAAAAGATATCGTCGCTTTTTTTGCTAAATCAGCACTTTTTGTGAAATTTAATTGAATATCTTGTAAATCAGTTGATGATTTTTGGATGATTTGGTCCATATCAAGTGTGAAAGTTTTAATATCTTCTGCTGATTTAGAAGATAAAACAGCAAGTTTCTTCACTTCATTTGCTACTACCGCAAACCCTTTTCCTTGTATACCGGCTCGAGCTGCTTCTAGCGTAGCATTTAAAGCCAAAAGCTTTGTTTGTTCTGCAAGTCCTTTAATATCTTCTACTACCTTTTTAATAGATAGAGCATGATTATTAAGTAAATCGTTATTACTATATATCACCGTTACTTTGTCTTGTAGTAAATGTTGACTTGCAAATAAATTATTCATATTTTCTTCGCCCAATATGGCAGCACGATTCATTTTTCCTGTATGTTCATTTATTTTCTTACTACTTTCTTCTAATTGAACACTTAATGCTTTCATTTCTTGAAATATAGTTATATTTTGCTCTGAGCTTATTGCTGTTTGCTCTGCTCCATTTTTAACTGTATTAATCATTTCACTGAGCGTTTCGCCACTTTCTATCATCTGCAACGCTTCTGTTTGTAATATTTCATTTGTTTTAGCCAAATGAGCGCTTGTTGCTTGCATTTCAGATAATACAAGCTGTAACCTCTTAATTAATAAATTATAACTGTTAACCAGTGACATAATCTCCGGTATAGAAGTTTTAATGGAAGTAACCTCTGTTAATTGACCATCTCTTGCAACCCGCATAATTTCTCGTAGCTTTAATAGCGGGCTTACCATCGTCTTAACAAAAAGTCGAATAACAATTGCGGTAATTATAATACTCAATGCTGAAAAAAGAAGAAGGCTATTTTTCAACTGAGTGACATTATGTAAATACTCTTCTTGCGGGATGACTAATAGATAAATCCCTTTTAATTCTTGTATATTTTGAAAAGCTACTGTATAGGTTTTACCGTTCCATTGTGTTTCCAATACACCTGATTCTAATTCGTTTGCTTTTTGTATAAATGAATCCTCCCACTTTAATGGTGAAGTTTGACTCACTTTAAAAGGTTTAATTTCATTTTCTGATAGCAAAAAGAAGGAGGCATTTAACCCTTCTTTAGCAAAGCTAGCATCCTGGTCTCTAATTATTTGTTCCATTTTCGTTTGGAACTTTTCTTCCTGGCCAACATACATTAACATGGTATTCTGAGCCATAATATAAATGGTATCCACTTCTTTTTCTAGTCTTTCATGCATCATCTGAATAGTTATCTTCGTAGAGCTATTAATAGAAATCATTGTTAAAATAAAAATAGTAATAATAAATAATGGCAAAATAAAAAGGAATAATCGATTTTGGATAGAAAACCTTTCCTTTGATTGTTTTTTATTCTTCAATATTTTCATTTCTTTCGTCCCCCCTACACCATATTTTCACAAATATTTATTAAGGACATGTAAAAATTAAGTAATTTATTATTAATTTTATGACTATTTACCTACTCTTTTTTCCCCATTTGAAGATCTGAATAATATCTTTCTTTTAATAGTTCTAGTGAATGTTGGACAAGCATATATTTTGTCTATAATCATTTTAGGGGGCTTTAGGATGAAAAGGTTTTTTATTACATTTGCAATTTTAGTAACCATTTATGTTATATATATTGATTTAAATGAAGGGACACTTTCCTCCACCCAAAAACAAGAACCATCACTAGAAGTACAGGCATCTCCAGAAGATTCCAGCAATTTTTTCGAACAAAAAGTTCAATCTGGTGATACCGTTCTTTCCATAGTAGAACAATATTCGACTGGTGGTATATCTGTAAGCCTTGAGACCGTAGTAAAGGACTTTCAACAATTAAATGATGGTTTAAAACCTGAAGATATTCAGATTGGAAAAACATATATTTTTCCAATCTATAAATAACATAAATGCAGACTTCCAAAAATAAACTATTTTGAGGGAGTTTTTTTATATTTACTTAGATCCATTACTTATTTTTTCTCAGAATAGATGTTTCCCATTAAAAAGCCAATGCAATTTTCAGCAAGTTTCTTGTCAATATGAACGATTCATTGATACAATAGGAAACGATACTAGGAATAAATGAAAAGCTAATTATTTTGGCTGGTCCAATATAAAAGGAGCGAATCACCATTGAGTGAAATTATACATCGTACAAAAACCCGACCAATTAAAGTTGGTAACTTAACAATTGGGGGAAGTAATGAACTATTTATCCAAAGCATGACAACAACAAAAACACATGATGTCGAGGCAACTGTTGCACAAATTAAGCGTTTAGAAGAAGCAGGCTGTCAAGTTGTTCGTGTCGCATGTCCTGATGAACGTGCTGCCGATGCTATTAGCGAGATTAAAAAACAAATAAATATACCGTTAGTTGTAGATATCCATTTCGATTATCGACTTGCCTTAAAGGCAATTGAAGGTGGTGCGGATAAAATCCGGATTAACCCAGGTAATATCGGAAAAAGAGAGAAAGTTGAAGCGGTTGTTAAAGCTGCTAAAGCAAAAGGTATCCCTATTCGAATTGGTGTTAATGCTGGTTCTTTAGAAAAGAAAATCTTAGAAAAATATGGATATCCTACTGCTGATGGAATGGTGGAGAGTGCTCTACATCATATCAAAATATTAGAAGACCTTGATTTCCATGATATTATTGTATCCATGAAGGCTTCTGATGTGAACTTAGCTATTGAAGCATATGAAAAAGCTGCTAAAGCATTTGATTATCCCTTACATTTAGGAATAACTGAATCAGGAACACTTTTTGCTGGAACAGTAAAGAGCGCTGCTGGTCTCGGTGCTATTTTAAGTAAAGGAATTGGAAATACTTTACGTATCTCCTTAAGCGCGGATCCTGTTGAGGAAGTAAAAGTTGCTAGAGAACTGTTAAAATCATTTGGTCTTTCTTCTAATGCAGCTACATTAATCTCTTGTCCAACTTGCGGTCGTATCGAAATCGACTTAATTAGTATTGCCAATGAAGTAGAAGATTACATTTCTACCATAAAAGCACCTATTAAGGTTGCTGTTCTTGGCTGTGCAGTTAATGGACCAGGGGAAGCAAGAGAAGCAGATATTGGTATTGCTGGTGCTCGTGGAGAAGGATTACTTTTCCGTAAAGGAAAAATTGTTCGCAAAGTTCCAGAAGAAACAATGGTAGAAGAACTTAAGAAGGAAATCGATACAATAGCGGAAGAATATTTTGCAAAAAAAGCAGCTGAAGAAGCTGAAAAAAATGATACTGTTAGTGTACAACCATAAAAGTGAGAAAATCTAACCTCAATACAGAGGTTAGATTTTTTGATTTTCAATTCTTGTTAGAAGAATGGGGCAATAAAAATTCCTATGATAATGGAGATTGCACCTAGTGTAATTGCCCATGTTCCTAGTGCGGATGCTCCTTTTCTTCTTGCTATGAATCCTAATACTATCCCGACAATACCTAAGATAATAGGCATTACAAACAAGGACAGGATAGAAATGATTAAAGCTGTAATACCAATTCCTTTACCTCCTGCTACTTCCCTATCTCTCCCAACACCAGAGGTCACTGGACGTGTAGCATTATAAGTCATTGGAGGTGTTATTTCTGCTGATGTTTCTTCTAAATAATCAACAGGTGATCCAGTTCGCTCTCTATCTTGAAAATCGTGACTGTATCCTTCATTGCTATTTTGGTCTGCCATGATGATCCCTCGCTTTCTTTAATAGGAGCATTTATTATCATCACCAAATTCTCTGTCCCTATGTCTGTAAATGTTTTACATACGTTTCTCCTTTTTTACTTCTATCCTTTTCCTTGACCCCATTATTTGGTAAGCTAGATAGGAACAACATTGGACAAAGGAGCATAAAATGAAAAAAATGCGTTTTGGAATTGATATTGATGGAACAGTAACTAGCCCTGCTACATTTGTTCCCTTTTTAAATGAAAGCTTTCAATTAAATATTTCGTTTGAGGATGTTGTACAGTATGAATTTTATCCTTTAGTAAACGTTTCAAACGAAGAATTTGACAAATGGTTTATGGAAAATGAGGCTAGAATTTACACGGCATCTCCCCTTGCCGAGGGAGCGAATATTGTATTAGAAAAATGGGCAAAACAACATGAACTCATATTTATTAGTGCAAGAGGCGAAGGAATGCTTGATCTAACTAAGGAATGGTTTAATAATAACGGTATTAGCTTTGACCATATTGAATTAATTGGTTCCCATCATAAAATAGCTGCTGCCAAAAAAAACAAAGTAGATATATTCTTTGAAGATAAGCATGATAACGCCGTTATGCTTCATGAGGAGTTAGGTATTCCAGTTATTCTCTTTGATACGCCATATAATAGGAAACCCATACCTAAAGGAGTTATACGCGTCACAACATGGAATGAAGCATATGAATGGGTGGAAGAATGGCTCCATTCTCCATTCAATAAATAGCTTTCCTTTAATGGTTCCAGTTATTATTAAATAAAAAAACGAAGCAATATCTCAATAGATATGCTTCGTTTTCTTATTTTTGACACTCCGGACATTTCCCATAAATTTCAAACTTATGACCAGAAACATCATAGCCATTTAAGCTTTCTGTCAGTTCTTCCATGGGACAAGTAATGATTTCTTTTGTTTTTCCACAGTCTAAGCAAATGAAATGATGGTGGTGGTGGTGATGAGAACAAGTAAAGCGAAAATGCTTTTCGCCATTTAATTCTGTCATTTCAAAAATATCCAAGTCTGCAAATAAGGATAAATTACGATATATCGTATCAAAACTTAAACCTGGATAGTCATCCTTTAAAGCTTCTAATACATCTTTGGCTGTTAGATATTTATTTTCAGTCGAGAATAATGCTAATATATCTTCTCGCTTGTCCGTATGTTTATATCCTTTTTCCTTCAGGATATCTAGTGCACTTTGTACATTCATTTTTCTCCACCTCATTTCTGCTTGTCTTTTTTAACAGGTAAGGATACTTATATTCCAAATAATTTTTTCCTGATTTTACTCTATTCCTTATAAAAATAAAAAATCTATAGTAATCATTACGATTTATTTACTCTAAATGGTTTCAAAATCAGTATACAAGAATGAACGATTTCTGTAAAGATATCTTCTACTTATAAAGATTAATTAAAGAAATCAAAAAAAAATAGCACATTTTTGTCTAACTCCTCATATGTTAGAATGGGGAGTGATGACATGAAAATTTTTGAAAATATAATCAATCATAAAATCAACAACATAACCTCTACTGAATTAATGAAATACAGTAAACAGTTCAAAATTAAAATTACAAATGAGGAAGCAGTAAAACTTGCTAATCATCTTAACGGACGAAAAATCAATATTTTCAAGCCTAATGAACGCGCACAATTAATTAGAGAGGTAGCTAAATTAACAAGTCCTGCTACAGCAAAGGAACTAAACGATTTATTTAATTTATTTGCCGAGCAGTAAACTACCATACTTAACTTTACTTTTGAAATAAAAAACGCTCTAATGAGCGTTTTTTAACTTTGTAAAATTTCTGCCAATAGATTTTCATTAAATGTTTTATTTCTAATCATTTCGATTTCATGCTTATAAGGGGCTTTTTTATCATTTTTATCGGTTCCAACATACGGTGTTTCCAATATTTTTGGAACATCTTCTAGTTGCGGATGATGAACTATTTTCACCAATGCATCAAAACCAATCTGACCGTAACCGATATTTTCATGTCTATCTTTTCTTGCACCAAGAATATTTTTACTATCGTTAATATGCAATACTTTTAATTTATCGATTCCCACGATTCGATCGAACTCTTCTAATACACCATCAAAATCTTCTACAATATTGTATCCAGCATCATGAGTATGACATGTATCAAAGCATACTGATAATTTATCATTATGTGTAACACCTTCCATAATCATTGCTAATTCTTCAAAGTTGCGACCACATTCCGAACCCTTTCCAGCCATTGTTTCAAGGGCTATTTGCAAGTTTTCATTACCAGTAAGCACTTCATTTAAGCCTTCAATGATCTTTTTAATGCCAACTTCCGCGCCTGCGCCTACATGTGCACCTGGATGTAAGACAATTTGCTTTGCTCCTAGTGCTTCTGTTCTTTCAATTTCACTACGCAAAAAATTTACTCCCAATTCAAAAGTAGCTGGGTTCGTTGTATTGGCAATATTAATAATATATGGTGCATGAACAATAATATCTTTTATGCCATTTTGCTCCATATGAAGTTGACCTGCTGCGATATTTAAATCTTCTATTTTCTTTCTTCTTGTATTTTGTGGAGCCCCTGTATAGATCATAAAAGTATTAGCACCATAGGAGACTGCTTCTTCACTTGAACCTAGTAACATCTTTTTTCCACTCATTGATACATGTGAACCAATTTTCAACAAATCAACCAACTCCTCTACTACCTATTTTTTCTATTACTTATTCTCTTTTCTCTCTTTTTAATTGTTTCTACTTGTAGTTGCATTTTTTTCTTATATCCAGGTTTAACTTTTTTCGGTTTTTTGACAAGTGACTTAGCTTTTAAATCAATTTCGTCTACTTGCTTCTTGCGGTTTTTACGGCGATTTCGATCTTCTAATTCTATCCATTCGCCTTTTTTTAGATCCATATGCTTAAACTCAATACCTAATTTTTCCAGCTGGTTTAGCTTGTCTTCATCAGACGTCTCATAGATTGTTAAGGCAATTCCTGAATAACCAGCTCTTGCTGTTCTACCGACGCGGTGTACATAAAAATCTAGGTCTGAAGGCAGCTCATAGTTGATAACATGGCTAATCCCTTTAATATCAATTCCTCTTGCCGCTAAATCTGTTGCTATGATGTATTGGAATTCTAAATCTAGAATTTGTTTCATTACTTTTTTGCGTTCACGAGGGGTTAATCCACCGTGTAATCTTCCAACCTTAAGACCTTTATTTGATAAACCAGTTGCTACTTCATCACACATTTGCTTTGTATTTGTAAATACAATTGCAAGATAAGGATTGTAACTTACTAATGCTTCATAGACAGTTGTGATTTTATCACGGTGTCGAGAAGGTATTAGAATATGTTCAATATTTGCAGCAGTCAACTGCTTTGGCTCAATATGAACATACGTTGGATTTTCTAAATATTTCTTTAAGAATGGTTTTAATTTTTCAGGAATGGTTGCTGAAAATACAAACATACTTAAATCTTTAGGCATTTTCGCTGCAATCTGATCGACATCTTCAATAAAGCCCATATCAAGCATTAAGTCAGCTTCATCGACAATGAGAATTTTAGCTGTATGCACAAATAATGCTTGCTCTTTAACAAGATCATTAATTCTTCCTGGTGTACCTACAACAATTTGTGGTTGCGTCTTTAACTTTTCAATAGAACGCTGTTTATCTGTACCTCCAATATAAAGGCGGGACGTTATTGGTTGTTCTGAATGCTTAATTATTTTCAAAATTTCTTGGTTGATTTGATTCGCCAATTCTCTTGTTGGTGCTGTAATAACAGCTTGTACCGCTTGTTTTTCAGCTACTATTCTTTGAATAATCGGCAAAACATAGGAATGGGTTTTACCTGTTCCAGTTTGTGATTGACCAATTGCACTTTCCCCTTTTAAAACAAGAGGAATAACTTTCTGTTGAATTTCTGTCGGTTCGTAAAAACCTAATTCATCAATAGCATCTATAATAAATGGTTTTAACTCGTATTGTTTAAATTGATTATTACTCATATATAAAACTCCTTAATAGCCAGATAAATGAACGTGCACAGATTTGGCATTTACCTATAGCTCTTTTGTCCATCATTTAATTATAATAAAAATTTACCTAAAAGGCTATAACGAGTGCCCTTTTTATTTTTTCCAATACCATAAATCACTCAATGGTTTATCCTATTCCTAGCTTTTTACATTACACGTAAAGCTATCCATTATTTCTTTGCAAAACCTAAACATCTTCTGACTCTTTGCATACTCTATAAAGTAGTATAAGTGAAAGGAGGCGTTTTTTATGATGCCACCAAGACCACGTGGACCGTTCCAAGGACCACCAATGGGTGGGAGAATGCCGGGAATGAGAGGTCCATCTAACTTTCCTGGAGGCGCAATGGGCAGAGGTGGAGGGCCGAGCAGAGGAAGTGGCGGCGGATTACTATCTAGACTTCTCGGAGGCGGTAATAATGCAGCAGGAGCTGCTACGAACGCAGGAGCTAGAAGTGCTGCATCTGGGGGCGGCGGATTGCTAAAAACATTGACCAACCCTTCTTCCATTAATGGATTTTTAGCAAATTCTCAAAAATTCCTTAATACCGCGAGCCAAATTGGACCGATGATTAATCAATATGGTCCAATGGTTAAAAACATCCCTGCTATTTGGAAAATGTATAGAGGATTAACAAGCTCGAGCAATGAAACAGACGAAGCAGAAGTTACAGAACAACCAACGAATTCAGTAAAAAGTGAAAAAACAACTAAACCAGCAACAAAGAAACAAATCAAGACCATTGAAGATGTAAATGATGATTTTGAAACAGAATCAGCACCTGAAAAATCTACTGGTGCTCCGAAACCTAAATTATATGTATAAATATCCCTTGACCTTTCAAGCATGAACCAATAAAACGTTTCATTCCAAACTAGGCTCCATTATGAATCAACAGTGCCTATTGCCAAGAGTGAATCTGGATTGGTTTTTGCTTTGTTTGGTCAATTTTTTTAATAGACTTATGAATCATCCTTTTTCCAGACAGTTATACTTTGTAAACCGTTCCTATGTTATATATAATAAACATGTTATATTATTGGAAGAAATAATAGTACCTAATACTTAATATATTGTTATAGAGAAGTATCATGCAGGAGGAATCGGAGAATGAAGGTTATAAAAATCGCACCTAGGGGCTATTGCTACGGTGTTGTTGATGCCATGGTTATTGCTAGAAATGCAGCTTTAGATAAAACACTACCTCGTCCTATTTATATTCTTGGGATGATTGTTCACAATCAGCATGTCACAGATGCATTCAAAGAAGAAGGCATTATCACATTGGACGGACAAAATAGAAAAGAAATATTAGAAAAAGTAGATTCAGGTACCGTTATTTTTACAGCCCATGGTGTGTCACCAGAGGTTCGCAAAATTGCGGAAGCAAAGGGATTAGTTACATTGGATGCAACCTGTCCAGATGTAACAAAAACCCATGATTTGATTAAAGAAAAAGAAAAAGAAGGATACTATATTATTTATATAGGGAAAAAAGGTCATCCTGAGCCTGAAGGAGCTGTTGGAGTTGCTCCCCATGCTGTTTCGTTAGTAGAAACACAAGAAGATATTAACGCATTAGAGATTAATCGTGAGAAAATTCTCGTTACGAACCAGACAACAATGAGTCAATGGGATGTTGCAGATTTAATGGAAAGCATTAAGAAAAATTTTCCACATGCTGAATTCCATAAAGAAATCTGTCTAGCTACACAAGTAAGACAAGAAGCAGTTGCCAAACAAGCTGGAGAAGCAGATGTCTTAATTGTTGTAGGGGATCCAAAAAGTAATAACTCAAATCGTTTAGCTCAAGTTTCTGAAGAAATCGCCCATACAAAGGCTTATCGTATAGCTGACATTTCAGAACTTAAGCTAGAGTGGTTGAAAGATGCAAATAGCGTTGCAGTTACAGCAGGTGCCTCGACTCCTACTCCTATTACGAAAGAGGTCATTAATTTTCTAGATCAATATGATCCTGCCGATGAAAATACCTGGCCATTAGAAAAGAAAGTACCATTAAATAAAATTTTGCCAAAAGTAAAGGTTAAATAACATGGAAACAAGCGTTCACTTCTTGAGTGAGCGTTTTGTTTATTTTTTGGAGGACATTTGGAGCTATCGAGGTTTTCATTCCCTTGATGAACGCCACTTTTATTTCTTCCTCTTCTACTTGCAGCGTTCATCCCCAGCTCTAAAAAACTTAAAAAGCAGACATACTTAAAAAAAAAGTCTGTCTGCTCATTATTCTTCATTAAATAAAAGTAAATGGATCTGTATGAATAGCAGAGGCAAAAATATCCACCTCATAGCCTTTTTCTTCACACATTTTCGTTAATACCTTTGATACTCCGTTTTTCATTATTTTTTCTACATTGTGTCCAGGATCGATAATATTTAACCCCACAGCTTGTGCATCATGGGCAACATGATAATACATATCTCCTGTAATATAGACATCTGCACCTTTCATTAAAGCATGGGAATAATACTTATTACCATCTCCCCCTAAAACCGCCACTTTTTTGACCTTTGCATCTAAATTGCCTACTACACGTACCCCGTCTACTTCAAGAACCTTTTTGACATGATTAGCGAATTCTAATAATGTTGTCTCTTCTACCTTACCAATTCGACCTAAGCCCAATTGTTCCCCTTTTATTTGTAAATCATAGATATCATAAGCAACTTCTTCATATGGGTGGGCTTTAAGCATTGCTTTTACTATTTTCTTTTCATTTGAAGCCGGATACACCGATTCAATTTTCACTTCTTCTACATGTTCTAATTTATTTACATTCCCAATGTATGGATTAGATCCTTTTAAAGGTTGAAATTCACCGATTCCCTCCGTTGAAAAGACACAATGACCATAATTTCCTATTGCTCCAACACCTGCATCGCCAATTGCTTTTTTCAGCTGTTCCGCATGATCTTTAGGTACATAAACGACTAATTTCTTTAATTTATCTTCATAGGTTGGAACTAATACTTCAGCATCTTGTAATCCTAAGGCATCACTTAAAAGATCATTGACCCCACCTTTTGCGACATCAAGATTTGTATGAGCAGCGTAAACTGCAATATCATGCTTAATTAATTTATGCATTAATTTTCCAGATGGATTATCCATCGTTATTTTAGAAAGAGATCGAAAAATAGGTGGATGATGAGCAATAATCAAATCAACCCCTTGCGAAATTGCTTCTTCCACAACCTCGTCAAGAACATCCAACGCGATCATTACCCGCTTAACAGGTCTGCTTAAATCCCCAACTTGCAGTCCTATTTTATCGCCTTCCATTGCATATTTCTTAGGAGAGAATTGTTCAAACAAAGATATTATTTCATAGCCATTAATATTCTTCATTGTTTCATCACCTCATCTACTAATTTAATTTTTTCATGCAGTTCCTTTCGTTTTCGAGAATTTTCTTCTGAGTTTGGCGCAGCTTCTAGTTGCATAAGTATCCTCTGCCAATTCTTTTTTTCCATCGTCCATTTTTTCACAAATGCTTCATTTTTTTCTTTCATTAAAAATGGACCAAATAATAATTCACTCGTTTTATTTGTTTCATACAAAGAGTGAGAATCCCCTTTTTCTGCAACTAAAACCTCGTAAATTTTTCCGTCCTCTTCCAAAATTTCTTCCGCTACTAAAGCCCACTCATTCTTCAACAACCATTCTCGAATAGAAGACGCACTAACATTCGGCTGCAAAACAAGTCTTTGAACAGATTCTAATTTGTTCTTGCCACTTTCTAATATTGTTGCAATCAATGTACCGCCCATCCCCGCAATCGTAATACAATCTACTTCATTTGCTTCGATAACGTCTAAGCCATTCCCTTTTCGCACAGATATCTTTGAAGTTAATCCTTCTGATTTCACTTGTTTAACTGCTGACTGAAAAGGGCCCTCCACTACTTCTCCTGCAATCGCAAAACAAACATCGTTTCGTTTCACCGTATAGCATGGTAAATAGGCATGGTCAGATCCTATATCTGCAAATCTTGCGTTTTTAGGTATGTATTTTGCAACGGTTTCTAATCGTTTGGATAATTTATCTGTATTCATTATTAACACCACATTTCAAATTCTAGTTAAAGCAAATACTTAGTTACAATAAGTATTATTAGTAAAAAAACCCCTATCAAAGCGGATATCGTAAAATATAATAACTTATACCTCTTACCACATAAATACCAAAATAAACAGTTAATGAATAAAATGATATATAAAAATATTATTTCATTAGAAAAAAATTTCAAAACAATTGCTACACTGCATAAAAGAAAGATAATTGCAGCAACAGTAGCCGGTATATCTACATTTAACTGATTTTTATTATACAAAAAAATACCAACAAAACAAAAAATCAGAAAAATTAGTGAAATAGCCATTTGCAAAATGAAAGACAATTCAGTAAAATATAATAAAAATATAGTTATTGGAATGAATAAAAAAAACAGTAGGGAAAAAAGAAATATATTCTTGCCTTTTTTCTTTACCTTACTTTCTTCCACACCATTGCCTTCTGTATATAAGGTAAGTAAATAATCACAATAATGTTCTGGAAGCATCTTATTTTCTTTCCAATAGGCAATTTCCTTTACAATAATCATTTTTCTCTGATCTTGCATGTTTAAGCAACACTTCCTTTTCCTTTAAGTAAAAAGGTAAACAAGAAAATAAATTTCTATTTATTTCAAACCTTAAAAAAAAGAAATAGCCACTTCATACAGGAAGTAAACTATTTCTTTATGGAATCGTATTGAAGATTACTAAGCCGTTGGAAACTTACTCTAAGAAATCTTTCAATCGTTTGCTTCTGCTTGGGTGTCTTAACTTTCTTAATGCTTTTGCTTCAATTTGACGAATTCTTTCACGTGTTACACCGAATACTTTCCCTACTTCTTCTAGTGTGCGTGTACGCCCATCGTCAAGCCCAAAACGTAATCTTAAAACATTTTCTTCTCTATCTGTTAGTGTATCTAATACGTCTTCTAATTGCTCTTTAAGCAATTCATATGCAGCATGCTCTGAAGGAGAAGTAGCATCTTGGTCCTCTATAAAATCGCCTAAATGAGAATCATCTTCCTCACCAATTGGTGTTTCTAAAGAAACAGGCTCTTGTGCGATTTTTAAAATTTCTCTAACTTTATCTGGTGATAAATCCATGTCTTCTCCAATTTCTTCAGGAGATGGTTCGCGGCCAAGATCCTGCAGTAATTGACGTTGCACACGAATTAATTTATTAATGGTTTCAACCATATGAACAGGTATACGAATTGTTCTAGCTTGGTCCGCAATTGCACGAGTAATTGCTTGGCGAATCCACCATGTAGCATAAGTACTAAATTTAAATCCTTTTTCATAATCAAATTTTTCAACGGCTTTGATCAAACCCATGTTTCCTTCTTGGATTAAATCTAGAAACTGCATTCCACGTCCAACATAGCGTTTAGCAATACTTACAACCAAGCGCAAGTTAGCTTCTGCTAGACGACGTTTTGCTTCTTCGTCCCCTTGCAATATACGCTTTGCTAGGTTAATTTCTTCTTCTGCAGAAAGTAAATCAACTCTTCCGATTTCTTTCAAATACATACGAACTGGATCATTTATTTTTACACCAGGGGGAACACTTAAGTCATTTAAATCGAATTCTTCTTCCCCTTTAGCAAGTTCTTGGACATTAGGAGCTTCTTCTTCTCCATCACCGATTAACTCGACTCCCTGATCTCCTAAAAATTCGTAAAACTCATCCATTTGGTGAGAATCTAATTCAAAACTGGCTAATTTCTCAGCAATATCATCATATGCGAGCACACCTGTTTTTTTACCTACTTCTGTTAATTGTTCCTTTACCTGATCAAGGGTTAGTTCCGTTTCAATCTCTTTTGAACGGGCAGACTTTTCAGCCATATGTCCCCCTCCTTCCAAAAAATCAAGACAATAATATACCTATTTTAACGTTTTTTCTAATAAAAGAACTTCCATGCCTATTTGAGCAGCTTTTATAAAGTCATTTTGACGTTCCGCTTCTTTCAACATTTGTTTCTTTTCTTTAATTTCAAGCATTTTCTCATAATTAATGATTTGCTTTATATAATCACTAATTTCTACTTCACTTACCTCTTCATTTACTTCCATCATTTCGATTTCGGCTACAATCCGTTGTAAATCTGGATCGTCAATAAAATTCATAAAGGAACTTGTATCGTTGCCTAGTCCTTTTTCATAATAAGCAAGAAGATAAGTAAAGATTGCTTGATTTTCATCAATATTAAATGCTCTTCCCTGTAATGAGTCCTGCACTTTGTAGGCAATATCCTCATTTTTAAACATATGTGCAAGCAGTCTTTTTTCTGCAGTATGATATGCTGGTAATAATCCGGTTGCTCGTTTTTTTACCGTATATTGCTTAACAGGAACTACATTTTTTTCAACAGCATGCTCATTTGGAACTGATTGTTCCATCTGCATCTGTTGTTGCTTTAATGCCTCTAATGAAAGCGAAAATTCATCCGCAAGTTGTCTTAAATAGAGGTCTTTTTCTACCGCCTTCTCCAGTTTAGCAATTTCTCCTATTACTTCTTCGATATAGGCGAGTTTATCTCCTTCATTTTGAAGATTTTTCCCTCTTCGATAGTAAAGCATTTTGAATCCCATGAAAGGAATGCTTCCATGAAGAATTTCCTGTTGCAATTTATCTTCCCCAAATTTATTCACATAATCATCTGGGTCCATTCCGTCTGGTAACATTACTACTTTTACAACACAATTAGCCTTTGTAAGAAGCTGACCTGCACGAAAAGCTGCTTCTATCCCAGCTGAATCAGAATCATAACAAATTGTTATATTTCGTGCGCTTCTTTTTAGAATTGCGATATGCTCTTCCGTTAAGGATGTTCCCATTGTCGCAACACTATTTTCAACTCCTGCTCTAATGGCAGCTATAACATCTGCAAACCCCTCAAATAGAACAGTGTATTGAAGCTTTCGTATAATAGGCCTTGCTTTATGAAAATTGTAAAGTGTATTGCTTTTATTAAAAATTGGTGTTTCGGGACTGTTAAGATATTTGGGATTATTATCCCCTAAAGCACGTCCAGAAAACGCAATTGTGTTACCATTTCGATCACAGATAGGGAATATTATTCGATCGCGAAAACGATCAAAATATTTATCATCCCTTTCACTTTTTACAATCAAACCAGCTTTTTCCAATAGTGAAACATCAAATTTACGTTTCCCTAAAAATTTCACAGCTAAATCCCAAGAATTAAGTGTATAGCCTATTTGGAACTTTTCAATGATAGGTAAAGTAAAGCCCCTATTAGTCAAATATTCTAATGCATGCTGACCATCCTTTGTATTTACGAGCAAATGATGGTAGAATTTAGATAATAAATCATGTGCATCAATCATTTGCTGTAGATTATCAGGAATGGCTGTTTTCTTTTCCAAGTCAGCGACTTCTATTCCTAAGTCTATACTTGCTCTGTCTGCTAGACTCGAAGCTACTTCTACAAAAGAGGAGCCTTCTAAGTCCATAAGGAAAGTAAATACATTTCCACCTGCATGACAACCGAAGCAATGGAATATCTGTTTATCTGGCGATACAGTAAAAGAAGGTGTTTTTTCGCCGTGAAAAGGACAAAGACCGATGAAATTGCGCCCTTGTCTAGTAAGGGATACATGCTCTCCAATGATTTCAACTATATCAGTAGCCTGTTTAATTTCATTGAGTTTTTCTTCAGGAATGCGCGCCACCATTATCTAACACATCTCCCTACTTATTGCCTACTTTAAAGAATTATTCGACGTATCCCATCGATTCTCCTTCATCTTTCGACAAAATCCTTTTAAAGTTTCTTCTAAATTTTTGTCGATCCTCTTCTGTATAAGGTTTTGGTCCTTTTCCATATACTCCTTTTCGCCTTGCTTTAGCGGATAAATACCGCATATCAAGTGCAGTATTTATACTGTCTTCCTTAAAAATTACTCCTCTTGGTGAGAGTACAGTAACTTGCTTTAGCAATAACGTGGAGGCCAAGCCTATATCTTGAGTTACGACAATATCCTGTTTCTTGGTAGCATTCATAATAAATAAATCCACAGCTTCTTTATCACTATCTACATACTTCCACTTTTGTTCGTCATTATCCCGCTTCATATGTGCATAGGATGCAACGAATAACAATTCATAATGATAATAAGAAGCTATTTCGACAATATCTTCTTTTACAGGACAGGAATCAGCATCAACATATACCATATGTTTTCCTAATGTACTATTAATTCTACATCACTCCACATATTCCTTCTTCCTAAATAATTTTTTCACGAAAGAAGTAATGTCGAAAATTTTTTTATCCCTTTCCTTGACTTCTCACAATAAATAGTTTATTCGTAAAAAGCCAAGTCTAAACCTAAAATATGATACTTTTTTATCACAATTTTTTATTATAGTACAAATTCGCTTGAAATTCCATCTTTTTTTATCTATAATTATTCCTTTTATGCAATACTAGAACAAAAAATATAAGCAAAAAAGAATAAGGAATCAAATAATTTCTAAGAAAAAGTTCATTTCAGTTAGTAAAGATCTGATTTTTTACAATTAAAAACTTGATTCTACATATGAAGAACCAAGTCGTTACCACTTACTGTTCAATATAATATCCTAATTATCTGCATTATATTTGGATCGATAATACAAACTGTGAATTATATTTGCTGTTTCTTCCACTGCTTTATTCGTAACATCGATAACTGGACAGCCAAGACGATTTACTATATCGTCAAAATAAGTTAATTCTTCCTTAATTCTTTCAATTTGCGCATAGCTCGCTTGATCACTTAATCCTAAGGAAATAAGCCGTTCTTTTCTAATATTGTTTAATTTTGTCGGACTTATTTTCAACCCAAAACATTTGCTTGCTGGTACCTCAAATAATTCTTTGGGAGGATCAACTTCAGGTACGATTGGAACATTTGCTACTTTAACCCTTTTATGTGCCAAAAATTGAGAAAGAGGTGTTTTAGATGTTCGGGAAACACCAATTAAAATGATATCGGCCTTTTCCAAGCCTCTCGGGTCTCTGCCATCATCATATTTAACAGCAAATTCTATTGCCTCTACTTTTTTAAAATAATCTTCATCTAGCTTTCGAACAAGCCCTGGTTCATATAAAGGTGTCTTTCCCCATAACACTTGAAATTGATCAATAATTGGTCCAATGATATCACAAGCATATACCCCTTCTTGTCGTGCCAGCTCGCTCATATAATTCCGAATTTCTGGCTTGACCAGTGTATAGGCAATCATTCCATGCTCTACTTTAGCTTGCATAACTACTTCATGAATATTCGATTTATCCTCAACAAATGGAAATCTTTTGATTAATACATTTACATTATGTCCAGAAAACTGGCTAATTGCTGCTTTAGTTACAAGTTCAGCTGTTTCACCAACCGAATCAGATACAACATAAATAATTTGTCTTTCAGTCATTTTGTTCCTCCACAATTCCATCACGAATGTTAGCCAAGTCCACAAACGCTCTAGTGATATTTGTTTTCGAAACTCTTCCTATCACAAGAAGACCATTTTCCGTTTTTTCAACGACTGGGAGTGCATCAATTTCTCGATCCATTAATTTGCAGCCAACATCTACTAATATTTCTTCTTTAAAACAATACGTAACGTTCGGCATCCTAGTCATAATAATTGCTACTGGTAAAGAATTTAACTCTTGTTTCCCAATGCTTGCTCTCAGTAAATCTTTACGGGATACCACTCCTGTTAATGTGGACTCTTCATCAACGACAAAAATGGTTCCAACATCTTCTGTAAACATAATTACGATTGCATCATAAACAGAGGAATTTTCATGAACCACAACTGGATGTGAATAATAATCTTTCACTAATATATTGCGAATATTATCTATTACTAACCTTTCCGAGTTTTTCCCAGTGTAGAAGTAACCTACACGAGGTCTCGCATCTAAAAAGCCAGCCATTGTCAATATCGCTAAATCTGGTCGAAGGGTAGCCCTTGTTAAATTTAATTTATCTGCAATATGCTCACCTGTAATTGGACCATTTTCTTTTACTATTTCAATTATTCTTTCTTGACGTTTATTCAGTTCGATTTCCTATTCACCACCTTCATTTAGGTAACGATATCTATTAACTATTATATACGAAATACCCGGAATCAAAAGAAAAAGAATGAAAAGTAAGCTTTTTATCCTTACAAATTTAAAAGTTCCGTTAATCATTACCACCTATTACCTTTTACAAAACGAAACTAGGTAGGGTTTCCCCTGCCTAGCTCTCCTAAAACCAACTATTCATTACTTTACAATTATCTCGTTGACACTTGCAAATCCTTTAATATATACAGCTATTTCTGCCATCATATTTAAGCGATTTGCTTTAATCTTATCATCTTCAGCCATTACCATTGTATGGTCAAAGTAAGCTGAAATCACATCTTTCAAGGAGAATAATAAATCGAAATATTCTTCCTCACTTACCTCTTTATTGATTTTTTCCTTAACTGCTATAAAGCTATTATATAGATTACTTTCATACTCGTTTTCAAATAAAGTGGGCTCCACAGAAGAAATTGTTTCGGCTTTATTGGATATATTAATGATTCTGCTTAAGGATTCTATCCCTTCTTTAAAATCAATATTTTCTTTGCGAGTATCTAGTACTTTTGCTTTTCTTAAAATACTTGCGGCCCCACCTATTTTTTCTGCTAGTATCGCTTCGATTATATCATAGCGAATACCTTCTTCTTGTAAAATATGCTTAACACGTAATTTAAAGAATGAAAGAACAGAATCAACTAGCTCTATTCCTGCAACTTTTGCTGAATCAGACATTTCCTTAATCGTAATCTCAGCTAACTGTTCAATTGAAATACTCCAATTTTTATCGATTAACGTTTGTACAATTCCTGTTGCCTGTCTTCTTAATGCATAAGGGTCTTGTGATCCCGTAGGAACCATTCCAATACTAAAGAATGATACAATCGTATCCAGTTTTTCCGCAAGTGCTAGGACAGCACCGATATTACTAGCAGCTGTTTCATCCTCAGCATGACGTGGCATATAATGTTCATTTATCGCAGTTGCAACCGCCTTTTTCTCTCCTTTTTGCAATGCATAACGTTCCCCCATTAATCCTTGTAGCTCAGGGAATTCATACACCATATTTGTAACAAGATCAAACTTAGCGATTTGTGCTGCTCTATCAACATCCTGTGTCTCTTCTGCTGATAAATGTAATTGCTCAGCCAACTTTGCAGCGATTGCTCGTACTCGAGCTACTTTCGCCGCTAAAGTACCAATTTCTTCATGATAAACGATTGCTTCTAACTTTTTAAGCAGTTCATCAATCACTAATTTTTGGTCTTCTTTATAGAAGAATGCTGCATCTGCAAGTCGAGCTCTTAATACTTTTTCATTTCCTTTTGCAACTTTGTCTAAGTGCTGATGATCACCATTACGAACAGTGACAAAGAACGGAAGTAGCTTACCATCCTTTGATTTCACTGGGAAATAGCGCTGATGTTCCTTCATACTTGTTATTAATACTTCTGTTGGTAGTTCTAAAAATGCCTCTTCAAAAGTACCGTATAAAGCTGTTGGATATTCAACTAAATTGGTAACTTCTTCTAATAAATCTTCATCAATTGGAATAATCCAATTGTTTTCTTCTTCTAATTTTTTTATTTGAGAAACAATTGCTTCCTTTCGATCGGTTGCATTAACCATTACGAACTGCCCCAACATTTCCTTTTCATAATTAGAAGGATTATTAAAGATAATTTCCCCACCAAGAAAACGATGACCAAGTGACTTATTAGATGTTTCAACATTAGTAATCGAGAACTTAATAATTTCTTCTCCGAATAATGCGATCAACCATTTAATTGGACGAATGTAACGTAAATCATTATTAGCCCATCGCATGTTTTTTGGGAAAGATAAGCTTAAGATTAATTCTTTTAATTCTGGTAGTAGCTCACTAGTTTGTTTTCCTTCAATAAACTTTTTAACATGAGCATATTCAACACCTTTTATTTCTTTAAAATAAATGTCATCTACTGTTAAACCATGGCCTCTTGTAAAACCAGCAGCAGCTTTAGACCATTCACCAGCTTCATTTTGTGCAATTCGTTTAGCAGGACCTTTCGCTTCTTCTTCCATATCTTGTTGGGATTCATCTAATCCAGTAACAAGAAGCGCCAATCTGCGAGGAGATGAAAATGCCTGAACAGAAGCATAACCTAATTGTTTCTCTGTAAGCCATGCCTCCATTTTATCCTTCAGTGTACTAATACTAGTAGTGATAAAACGTGCTGGCATTTCTTCTAAACCAATCTCCAATAATAAATCTCTTTTATTCATGGCTTTCTCCCTCCTTGCTTTTTAAAATTGGGAATCCTAATTTTTCTCTTTCTTCATAGAATGTTTTTGCAACTTTACGCGCTAAATTTCTACATCTTCCAATATACCCTGTTCTTTCTGTAACAGAGATTGCTCCTTTAGCATCCAACAAATTGAATACGTGAGAGCATTTCAATACATAGTCATATGCAGGGTGTACTAGCCCTTCGTCCATTTGTCTATGTGCCTCTTTTTCATAAATAGAGAAAAGGTTAAACAGCATATCTGTATCAGACGTTTCAAATGTATATTTACTATGCTCAAATTCTGGCTGATAAAAAATATCTTTTATGGTGAAACCTTCTGTCCATTCTAAATCAAAAACATTTTCTTTATCCTGAATATAAGATGCTAGTCGCTCAATCCCGTATGTTATTTCAACAGATACTGGCTTACACTCAATACCACCAACTTGTTGGAAATACGTAAATTGGGTAATTTCCATTCCATCAAGCCATACTTCCCATCCAAGGCCTGCACAGCCTAAAGAAGGGTTTTCCCAGTTGTCCTCTACAAATCGTATATCATGCTCCAATGGGTTAATTCCTAACGCTCTTAAAGAATCTAAGTATAGTTCTTGAATGTTATCTGGTGATGGCTTCATGATTACTTGAAATTGATGATGCTGATATAAACGGTTTGGATTTTCGCCATATCTTCCATCAGCAGGTCTTCTAGATGGCTCTACATATGCCACATTCCATGGTTCTGGACCAATTGCTCTTAAAAATGTGTACGGGCTCATCGTCCCTGCGCCTTTTTCAACATCATATGCCTGCATCAAAATGCAGCCATAATCAGACCAATGTTTTTGCAATGTTAAAATCATGTTTTGAATATTCATTGCCTTTCCTACACCTCCGAGTTATTAAAACGTTATTCAGCATAGATTTTTATGTAGAGTTCATTCTTTTAAAAACGCAAAAAAACTCTCATCCCTATGCCAAATATTTTTTGACATAGGGACGAGAGTTAACCCGCGGTTCCACCCTATTTGCTGTATATATACAGCCACTTTCATACGCAGTTGCTCCAAGAACGCCTTCCTTAATGCTCATGCACTTGGCTTCCACTATCCCAAGCTCGCTTTTCACGAGGAAATTAAGTACTACTTTCTTTTCAACGCAACACCTTTATTTACATGAATAATATCGAAAAAAAAATAAGTTGTCAACCTTACTAAACCTATTTTCTAACTGAAACGTTCGCTAACAGTGATGCATTATTTATCTTATGTAAAAGCGTCTCCTAAATTCTTCATTGATTGAATAAATTTTTTCGATTTCAAAAACAAACCGGAATACTCTTCATAATAAGCATCAATTATCATACTAAGCTCTTTCTTCGTTGAATCTTTCACAGAAATACTTCCTAGGCGGGAAATATCCATATAATAAAAAATACGGAGAAGCTTTACAGTAGCCTGTGAAATTTTATGGTGGTAAGGGTCCTTCTCCAAGCATTGATGGCAAATCAATCCCCCTTCTCGTATGGAAAAAGAAAAATGCCCCTCTGTTGAGCCACAAAAAGCACAACGGTCTAATACTGGATATAACCCTAAGCTATTTAACATTTTTAATTCATAAATGTTAACCAATATTTCCGGATCATATTCTTCATTCATATAATTTAACGTTTGAAATAATAATTCAAACTGATACGGATTCGGCTTTTTTTCATCTGTGCATTTATCTGTAAGCTCTACTATATAACTAGCATATGCAGTAAGAAAAATATCCTCTTTTAACCCTCGCATGCTAGAAATAATATCCCCTTGCTGTAAAAGTCCTAGACCACTACTCCGTTGGACGAGAAAATAACCATAGACAAAAGGTTGGGTTACAGCAGAAAGCCTACTGTTTGGCTTTTTTGCACCTCTGGCCATTACCCCAACCTTTCCCCATTCTCTCGTATAGAGGGTTACTATTTTATTGGATTCACCATAATCAATTGATCTAATAACAATTCCTTCACACTTTTCCAGCATCTTCATTCACCATCCCTTACTATAGAGACAGTGCTATGAGATCGGATAATCAAGTTCTGCTAGTTCCTCCTCGTGCATTCCTGGTATTTCATGATTAGCCTTTTCTAATTCTTTAAAGAGTAGATAAGTATCAATGTTACCTGTTTGGGAAAAAACTTTCCAGGTAAAGTCTAACATGTAAAACCCCACCTTTCGATTTTTTACTAGCTGTTTACAACCTTAATCTTATCATAGCCTGTCTTTATAAAATCATGAGACGAAAATATTGTTAATTGATTGCATGTATAATTTTTAACCACCTATATATTTAAAAAAAGGCTTTTTTTCTCATCGTTAGTTGCTTTTATTAAACAACCTTAAATCCAAGTGAGATTAATATTCGTCTTCCCTGAACCCAAAGTCACGAAGCTGTGTCATTTTATTGCGCCAATCCTTTTGGACCTTCACCCATAGCTCTAAATACACTTTATTTCCTAGAAGGTTTTCGATATCTGTTCTCGCTCTTTTCCCAATTTCTTTTAGCATACTTCCTTGCTTACCGATAATAATCCCTTTTTGAGAATCACGTTCAACAATGATTGTTGCCATCACATTAATAACATCGTTTTGTTTTCTCTCCATTTTCTCAATAACTACTGCAAGGGAATGAGGAATTTCCTCTCTCGTTAAATGAAGTGCTTTTTCTCTTATTAATTCAGAAACGATAAAGCGTTCTGGATGATCGGTTACTTGATCTGCCGGATAAAATTGTGGTCCTTCTGGCAAATATTTTTTTATTTGGGTCAACAATGTTTCCACATTATTTCCTTCTAAAGCAGAAATAGGAATAATTTCTTTAAATGGATACTTTTCTTTATATGATTCAATAATCGCAAATAATTGATCTGGGTGAATTGTATCAATTTTATTAATAACTAAAAATATCGGAGTCTTTACTGTTTGGAATTTTTCAAGAATAAATTCTTCACCTTTTCCAAATCCTTCTTCCGCATTAACCATGAAGAGGATTAAATCCACTTCCTTCAGCGTATTTTGAGCTACCTTCATCATAAAATCGCCAAGTCGATGCTTTGGCTTATGAATTCCAGGTGTATCGATAAAAATAAGCTGTGAATCATCTGTTGTTAATACACCTTGAACTTTATTTCTAGTCGTTTGTGGTTTGTCGCTCATAATGGCAATCTTTTGACCAATTACACGATTTAAAAACGTAGATTTGCCGACATTTGGTCTTCCAATAATGGATATAAATCCTGATTTGTGTTCTGATTGATTATTAATGTTCATGTAAATCCTCCGGTGAAAATGCTCCTGGCAATAATTCTGCCACACTTAAAATTTGTACATCGCCTTTTAAATTCGTCAATACTACTTCCATGTCTTTAGGACATAGTTCAGAAATCACTTGTCTACATGCTCCACAAGGAGAAACTGGCCCCTCTGTATCAGCAATTACTACAAGCTTCTTGAAGTTAGTATCACCTTCTGAAACTGCTTTAAACAAAGCAGTTCTTTCTGCACAGTTAGTCATGCTATAAGCTGCGTTTTCAATATTACAACCATGATAAACGGTTCCATTTTCTGAAAGTAGCGCAGCACCTACTTTAAATTTTGAATAAGGTACATAAGCTTTCTCACGAGCAAGCTTAGCTTCTTCGATTAAAAGTTCATTATTCATATAAATCCCTCATTTCTTTTTAACTGTTTTTCATTCATTTCTATCAATTACAAATAGCTATTGAAAAGGTTATTCTTCTGTCCATTGGATTGTTCTGTAGACATTCTTCAACAAACTTTATTTTAAAATAATATTCTCACATGGTCCCTTTATAGTGCTGCAATTTACTTTAAAGAAAGGCTGTTTTCGTAAAGTTTGTTGCTATTACCCGCAACCGGAATACACTTCGCTTTCCGTGGGGCTCGCGCTTAAGCCTCCTCAGCTTCGCCTCCGGGGTCTCAGACTGTCTCGCAATCCCCGTGGCGACTACGTGTATTCCGGCTGCTCCATTACTTCAACTAACTCTTTTCTCCTATTGAAAAAACAATAATCTTTTAGAAAACAGCCTAAAGAAAAAAACCTTCGTTTTCAAACTTCAGTAACGATTAACCTATTTACTATGTACTGTCTTAAAATTATATACTAATTTATATATACAATAAAGAGGCAGAAGTCAGGAGTTCTATTTAAAGTTTACAGCCCGTCGAGAACAAGCGTTTTAATACCGTTAAACCAAAAAGACTATCTGAAAAGCTAGACCCTAACGCAAAAAACTTTTTTTAGGTAGAGTGTCTAGTTTTTTCAGATAGCCTACGATTACTTATATTTACCCGCCTGTTATAGCTTCGACTATTTTCGGGATAAAAATGATTCCACCAATTACAACAGAAAGAATCGCTGCAACAAATACAGCTCCTGCTGCAATATCCTTTGCCTCTTTTGCCAATGGATGATATTCACGGGTAACAAGATCCACTACACGTTCAACTGCTGTATTCACTAACTCCAGAGTAATTACTAAGCCAATACAGAACGAAATAAACATCCACTCTTGTTTAGAAAGATCATTTAAAACTCCTAATATAATTACAAGAATGGAAATAACTAAGTGAATCTTTACATTTCTTTCTTGTTTAATAGCGGTTAATATTCCTAATATAGCTAAGCGGAAGGAGGATAATTGACTATTCTTTCGAATTCTTTTATCTTTGTAATCCGAATTCATCTAAAATATCCTTTTGAAGAGTAAACATAACTTCTTCTTCTTCTTTTGTCATATGATCATACCCTAGTAAATGCAAGAACCCATGCACCGATAAAAATCCAAGCTCTCGCATATAAGAATGGCCATATTCCTTTGCTTGCTCCTCCGCTTTGTCAATGGAAATGACAATGTCCCCTAACATTCTTGGAAGCCCTTCACCAACTAATTGAATCTCCCCTTCTCCTAATTCCTCAAGCGCAAAAGAGATGACATCTGTCGGTTGATCCTTTTCTCTGTATTCCTTATTTATTTCTTGAATTTGCTCATTGTGAACAAAAGTGATGGACAGCTCAATTTCCCCTTCCAATTGTTGTTTCTCCGCAGCAAATTGAAGAAGGTCATGAATTTTGGTTATTTCACTTTCCTTTACTTTTTCCGTTTCATCAATAAAATCAATTTCTAAATTCATACTCTACTTCCTTTACTTTTTCATTTCTGGATATTCGATTCGTGAATGAAATATCCCTTTTAAAGTTTCACTCAATGTATTTCGAACAATTTCTAATTCCTTTAATGTTAAATCACATTCGTCTAATTGTCCATCTTGCAACCGATCGGAAATAATATTTTTAATTAAAGAATCAATTTGAACCGTTGTTGGAGCATTTAAACTTCTAACAGCAGCCTCTACACTATCAGCAATTCCGATAATGGCTACTTCTCTTGTCTGTGCCTTTGGACCAGGATAGCGGTAATCACTTTCATTTACGTCACCACCCTTTTCTTTAGCCTTATAATAAAAATATTTTAATAAGGAAGTGCCATGATGCTGTTCTGCAATATCTACTATTTCTTTCGGTAATTTATATTTTCTTAACAATTCCGCACCATCTGTCGCATGAGCAATAATAATATTTTTACTTGCTTGAGGTGGGATACGATCATGGGGATTTCCCATATTCATTTGATTTTCAATAAAGAAATGTGGTCTTTTTGTTTTGCCTATATCATGATAATAACAACCCACTCTCGCGAGTAAGCCATTAGCTCCAATCGCTTCACAGGCAGATTCAGCTAAATTTGCCACCATAACACTATGATGATACGTACCAGGTGCTTCGGTTAAAATCTTACGTAAGAGTGGATGATTTGGGTTTGATAGCTCAATTAGCTTGATTGTAGAAAGTACTCCAAAGCCAGTTTCTAGGAAGGGAAGAAACCCAATCGTCAAAACAGCAGAGCTTATTCCAGATATTACTGCCAACAAAATAAAAACACCATATTCTTTCGCTCCATAATGACCATTTTGTAAATACAATATTGCTAATATCGTCACTATATTGATGAAAGAGATAAAGAAGCCTGCGTAAAGAATATTGGTTCGTTGATTCCTTTTGTTTAAAAAGAGTATTCCCGCTAAACCACTGGCTATTATATATATACCCATTCCAACATTAAAAGTTCCTGCAACCCCTTCATTAAACATAATCATTCCACATATTGCAAGAATTATCGTCACCATAATGGCGGATTTTTCTTCCATTAATATTTTTATTAGCATTACTGCCATTGCCGCCGGAAAGATATAGCCTATCTCTGTATATTCAAATTGCTGAAATACACTTACTGTTTTCATCAGTAAGACGGTAACACTAATAATTAGAAAGAACATTAAATAGAAAGGAATATTTTTCTCTTTTTCCATTGCCGTTCTTCTGAATATATAAAAATATAATAAAGAAAGTATCGCCAAAATTATTATGCCTAAACCGATAAATGGTTGAATAGAATTATCGCTGTCTAACAATCCAACAAGCTCTAGCTGTCTGTGAATTTCTCGGCTAATTAGCTGCCCCTCTTCTACAAGAACTTGACCTTGAAGGACTCTGATCGGCTCCACGCTATCCACCGCTTGCTGACGCATTTCTTCCGTGGCAGTTGGATCGTAAAACTCATTTTGAATAATCGCAAATCTTCCTAGATCAATACTTGCACTCTTTAAATCGGATGTTAAGCCGTCGTTAACCTTTAAAATATCCTCCACTCTTTTTTTAGCATTTTCTACTTCATCGGATGGAATCTTTCCATTCATCACTGTATGTATCGCAGTCACTGTTATATCTTTGGCTATTTCTAATTGATCTTCAGAATAAGGGATAAGGGATTTTAAAGAACGATCCATAATTCCGTTCGTCACTTCATTTGTCAACTTTCCTTTTAATAATTCGAGCTTTTCATCCACAGATGGCTCCTCTATTGACTCCTGATCCTTATCATCCTCTTCCGCTTTTTTTCGTTTTTCTTCTAGATCTTTCTCCACTTCATTATTTACTTCTGTTACAGAATCAAATATAGAGGATATTAAATCAACGCGATTTTGCGCAATTTCTTTATTAACAACATATACATCTTGTACTTGGTTTTTCGCTTCTTCTTTCTTCTTCTCTGTACTTTCCTTATCTTCTACCGTTATTGGTGATCGAATCGTTTGATCTGCTACAGAAAAAAGCTGAACATTTAATTTTTCTGGCTTTACGTTGCCATAAAGCGTAAAGAATAAAATTACACCAATAAGAACAAAAAGAGTTATTTTAAAAAAGGTAATATTCATTAGTTTTATTAAGTTATTACTTATTCTTTGCCAAACGCTCATATTTACCTCCCATCGTTAAAAATAGGTTTAATTTGCTACATTACTCTCATCATGAACCTATTTCTTCATCCTTAACCTATCTCGTTGTAAGTTCTTCCTATGAAGTTGGTTAGAGGCTTCCCTTCACTTTCTTTGCTAGATAAATAAAGCCACTATTGTAAAAGAAAAATACTTATGATATGTAAAATGATAACAGTTTTTTCGATTGTTTTCACCCTTTTTCGAAATATTTCATGTTTCTTAACACTAGCAAACAAAAAAGACAATACCGTTAAGCATCAAAGTACTTAAGGTATTGCCTTTCTTTAAATATCCTGTTTTCCGTAAGCATGGATAATTTTTCCGACTAATGGATGTCTTACAACATCACTTTCTTCTAAGTGAACAAAGCCAATCCCATTAACCTTTTGCAAAACTTGTTCCGCAACAATCAAACCAGATTTGACACCTTTTGGTAAATCTATTTGCGTTGTATCACCCGTTATCACCATCTTGGAACCAAATCCAAGTCTTGTTAAAAACATTTTCATTTGCGCATGTGTCGTGTTTTGCGCTTCATCTAATATAACAAAAGCATCATCTAATGTTCTTCCTCTCATATATGCGAGAGGTGCTACTTCAATCGTGTTTCTTTCGATCAAACGAGTTGTATGCTCCATCCCAAGAACATCATGCAACGCATCATATAATGGGCGCAAATACGGATCCACTTTTTCTTTCAGATCTCCTGGCAAGAAGCCTAAACTTTCGCCCGCTTCAACAGCAGGTCTTGTTAAAATAATTCTGTTTACTTTACCGCTCTTTAAAGCATTTACTGCCATCACAACTGCTAAATAAGTCTTTCCAGTACCGGCAGGACCAATTCCAAACACTAAATCATTTCTTCTAATAGAACGTATATACTCACTTTGTCCAATCGTTTTAACTCTAATTGATTTCCCTTTAATCGTTTTCGCTATTTCTTCATCATATAGTGACCCGAAATATTCCAGCGTCCCTTTTTTCGCCAATGAGATTGCATATATAACATCTCGTTCACTAATAGATACACCTTTACGGATGACTTGTAAAAGTTTATCAACAATATCTCCAACAAGCTCGATTGAATCAGGACTTTCAGAAGAAACAAGCAGCGTTTCTCCCCTCGTTACGATGTTACAATCTAATTCTTTTTCAAGCACTTGCAGATTGCTATCTCCATTACCAAGTAAAGCAATAGCTTCGTTTGGATCTTTCAATTTTACATTCATCGTTTTTAAATCTTCTGTCATTCTGTATCTCCTTGAGTTAGAGGTTGTGCTTTCGCAATATTTTCAATTGTAGTAAAAGCTATATTTAATTTTACTTTACCATTCTTTATGTCTCGTTGTAAAATTTTTTCTTCCTTTATTTTTCCATCTTCCCCAATTCGTTTCATAATATCCTTTCGGGCATCCTCTTTACCTTTTTTCACCGCTTCCTTCTCCGTATAGCCCCTTGTTACGATTTCCTTTTCTCGATAAGTCTTATTAACAATCTTAATCGGTAACTCCCATTTAAAAAACTTAACATTTGATTCATTTTCTTCCTTTTCGAATTCCTTATATTCTATTTTGCCAAATCCCCAAACAGGTATATTCCACTTACCAATATTTATATAAAATTTTTGTTTTTCCTCTCCATTAAATACTTGGAATGTTGTTTCCAACGGAACTGTCACTTCTGTTGTATACCATACTTCCCCCCATACCTTCCCTTTAGCAGAAACAGTTTTTGCATTATCTTCTTTCCCAATTGTTCCTGAAACTAATAACTGCCCTTTTCTTACAACTTCGTTCATTGTATATTGCTTTGTACCAGATTCTACAAAATCAGATATGATTGTTGCTTTTTTTGTAGCCACTAAGTTTTGCGGTCCAACTTCTTCCTTCTTCTTCGGTTCATTTTTTTCAACAACCTGAAAATGATAAGTTGTCCCTTTTAATTCAACACCAATCCATGTAATCGCATCGATATTATTTGTTAATTCCGCTTGTATTTCATCTAATTCCTTTGCTAAAAATTGAAACTGACCGATTTTAATGTCCATCTTATCCAATTGTTTACGTATTTGATATTCCGTCGCTGGATTTGCCCCTTTGATTTCTATTCCCCAAACCATATTTGATAAAGTAAGAACTAGTCCTAAAAAAAGAAACACGCCAATTACAAATCCACTATTCTTCCACATCCTTTTATATAGAAACGGAGCTCCAGCTCTGCGCTGAAACTCTATTTTTATGCCGGTGTCTCTTACTAAATGACGAAGACGATGGATTTTCTTTAAACTAATTTGAAAAGTTACGGTATTCGGTCCATGTTTCTTTATGTTCCAGACTGAAATATCATTCTTTAATAGCTTATTTAAAAACCGTTCTAATCCTTTGCCCGTTGCCTTCACTGTTATAATCCCTGTGATATACTCTACCCAATGATTTTTCATAAGTTCCTCCCAAATCACTCATTTATGTATAAGACTTGATCTATTTTTCCCTCTAACAGTATTTCTTCTGGTAAAATTGTTTTAATAACAAATCCTTTTCCTTTAATCAAAAGTTGCCCTTGTTTTAAAAGTAATCGTAATTCTTTATCTGAAAAGGTGATTAATCCACGGTGGTTCTCTACATAAACATGTATTTGTCCAATCATTGTGATTCTAGGTAAGTCCATCATGACATCTTGAGGAAGTTCTAAGTTTTTGATCATCCAGTTCCGCAAGTTGTTTCCCCACTTTTTAGCCATAAAAAAAGAACCCCCCTTTCCTCTCTATTATGAGATTCTCTAGATAGACGGTACACTTTCTAACACTTACTATCATCATATTCAGGGAGTTTTACATTATGCTAAGAAAAACTCTTGCAACAGGCTATCTCAGGAGATTTTCTTCCGATTTTAGTTTATTTAACAAATAAAAAGAGTTATTATCAAGCAATCTTTTCTCTATAGGAGAAATAATGCTTGATAATAACTCTTTATGGATTAATTCATGTTCTTCGCTTTGCGCTGCATAGAGGCTCTATGCGGATTTCTTGCTCTAGGGGAAGCTAATACTTCGGAAAATACTACCGCTTGAATAATATTATCCTTTGTAAAGAAACCTTCTGAATCCGCATTTGCTTCCTTTTTAAGGATTGGTGCTTGAACTCCTCTATTTCGCTGTTTTTCCATCATTTTAATTTTCTTTTGTAAACTTGCATTTTCCCGCTCTAGCCTTTCTAGCTCAGAAAGTGGCTTTTCCACATTCTGAACTATTTTTTTAGGCTTCTCAGGTGCGGCAATTACTGTTGGTTCTCTTATAACATCTGGTTTTACAGACTTTGGCGCTTGTGGTCTAGTTTGCTTTGGTGCTTGTTTTTTACTTTTATCAAAAACAGAGGAGAAGAGAAAAGCTGCAACTGCAATAATTATTGGAAGGATTTCCAAATCATACTCCCTCCCTTTCCAAAAGTTTACTCATTATCATCTTTATTTTTTTGATCATCTGTCAATTTGCCAATAGAGCCTCTCATTTCTGTATCAGCTGTAATGTTTTGTAAATTCATATAATCCATTACTCCAATATTTCCTGATCGTAATGCGTCAGACATAGCCATAGGAACTTCCGCTTCTGCTTCGACAACTTTAGCACGCATTTCTTGTACTCTTGCTTTCATCTCTTGTTCTTGAGCAACAGCCATCGCTCTACGTTCTTCCGCTTTAGCCTGCGCAATTTTCTTATCTGCTTCAGCTTGTTCTGTTTGCAATTCTGCCCCAATGTTTTTGCCTATATCAACATCCGCAATATCAATCGATAGAATTTCAAAAGCTGTTCCAGCATCCAAGCCTTTTGATAGGACGGTTTGAGAAATCATATCTGGGTTTTCTAACACTTTTTTATGGTTTTCAGACGAACCGATTGTTGAAACAATACCTTCACCAACTCTGGCTACGATTGTTTCTTCCCCAGCTCCCCCTACCAATCTTTCAATATTTGCACGAACTGTAATTCTTGCTTTTGCTTTCACTTCAATACCATCCATCGCAACACCAGCAATAAAAGGTGTTTCAATTACTTTCGGGTTAACACTCATCTGCACTGCTTCTAAAACATCACGACCAGCTAAATCAATAGCAGCACATCTTTCAAAGGTTAACTCAATATTAGCACGATGAGCAGCGATTAAAGCATTTACAACTCTATCAACATTTCCTCCTGCAAGATAGTGACTTTCCAACTGATTAATTGTAACGGTTAATCCTGCTTTATGTGCTTTAATAAGCGGATTAACTACACGACTTGGAATAACCCTTCTTAAACGCATCCCAATTAAGGTGAAGATACTAATTCTAACCCCTGCTGCTAAAGCAGAAATCCAAAGCATTACTGGTACAAAGGTTAACAGAACCCCTAATAAAATAACTGCTAATACTACTATTATAATCCAAAAAATTTCTATTCCTCCAAGTAACATTACTCATCCTCCTTTTGTATATCTATCGTTAGTATTTCCCTAACAACAATCCTTGAACCTTCTGCTTTTACTACTTTTACTCTCTTCTCTTTGTCAATAAAACTACCATCACTCACTACATCAATTCTTTCGTCGTCAACAAGAACAACCCCAGCAGGACGTAATGCAGTTAAGGTAATTCCTGTTTTTCCGATCAATTCCTTTCGGCTTTGATTGGAAACATAACCACTTTCTGTGTTTGTTGAGTCAGTCAATATTATTTTTCTAAAAAATTTCATTTTTCTACCAAACACCTTTACTAATAAGATAGATGCAATAATCGAAACACCTATTGCGATTAAAAGGCTTATCCCTATCACCATAAAATCGCCACTCGCAAGAAACATACTGGCAATCACAGCAACAATCCCTATTGCCCCTGCTATTCCTCCAACAACAAAAAATTCCAATATAATCAAGAGAATTCCTATTATAAAAAGAATGAGGCTTTCATATCCTGCAAGGCCTGCAACCAAGTGACCATAGAAAAATAATAACAAAGCAGAAAGCCCAGCAAAACCAGGTAAACCAAATCCCGGTGAATATAACTCAATAATTAATCCTAAACTACCGATCGATAATAAAATAGGAATTATTATAGGGTTTGTTACAAACCTTGCTATTTTATCTGCAAAGCTTTCATCTATCCTTTCTACCTTCGCATTCTGTAAACCAAGTTCACTAAGCACATCATCTAAACTATGGACTGTATCATTAGAATAATTTACCTCTTCCGCTTCCGTTGAAGTCAAAGTTAAAAAAGTTCCTGATTCCTTCATTCCTGGAATTGCGATTGATTTATCAGCCATTGCCATTGCATAAATTGGGTCTCTTCCTGTCTTTTCCGCTGCACCTTTCATTGCGGAAATCCAGTAAGATTGTGCTTTTTCATCTGCCGCATTTCCTTGTCCATCAATCACTCCAGATGACCCTATCCTGCTTCCCTCCACCATATAGATTTCATCGGTATTTAATGCAATATAGGAACCTGCCGAAATAGCATCCTGATTAATAAAGGTAACGGTTTTAATATCAGTTTCAGAAATTCTTTTTCCTATTTCGATTGCAGCAGAAACATCTCCACCAGGTGTATTCATATCAAAAATAATCGCACTAGCCTGATTTTCTTCCGCTTCCGTAATAGCTCGATCTATAAACTCACTTAAACCTTTTTCCACAGTATTCTTTATCGGTACGACATACACAATTTCGTTATTATTTGCATAGATAAAACTAGGTATAATCGATAGAAAAAAGATAAAAAGAAGAGGAAGCAATAATCGTTTCTTATGTCTTCTCAAATTCTCCCTCCTTTCCAAACTGTGAATTTTTTTGTTATGACTATCTATACGGTTGAGTTAAAAAAAAGTTTCATTTTTTTATTTTTATTTTTATTTTTATTTTTTTTAAACTATTTTTATTATATGTCTTTCAAAATAAGATAAAACCGTTATCTTGTAAATCGATTCTAGCGCCATTAAGAAAACCCTTTCAACTTAAACATGTAAAAAGGCTACAGACAATATCTGCAGCCTTTAAAACATAAACTTATTTATGAAAGGTGTTGTTGTACAAGTTTATTTACTAGTGAACCGTCTGCTTTTCCTTTTACTTTAGGCATTAAAGCAGCCATCACTTTTCCCATCTCTTTCTTAGAAGAAGCACCTGTTTCATCAATTGTTTGTTTCACAATCTCTGCTAGTTCCTCTTCCGAAAGTTGTTCAGGCATATATATTTCAACATGTTTTAACTCCGCACGTATTTTGTCAACAAGATCTTCACGACCTGCTTTCTCAAACTCATGGAGGGAGTCTTTGCGTTGTTTTACTTCGCGAGAAAGGACAGATAACTCGTCTTCTTCAGAAAGATCTCTACCAAGCTTAATTCTTTCATTCTGAATGGCAGCCTTAATCATTCGAATTACAACTAGTTTATCTTTTTCTTTGTTTTTCATCGCTTGCTTCATATCATTGTTTAAACGTTCGAGAAGACTCAATTTTGCTACACCCTCTCTTAGAACTTACGTTTTCTTGCTGCTTCTGACTTTTTCTTACGTTTCACACTTGGTTTCTCGTAGAATTCGCGCTTTCTAGCTTCCTGCAAAGTACCAGTTTTTGATACTGAACGTTTGAAGCGACGAAGAGCATCTTCAAGCGATTCGTTTTTACGAACGACGGTTTTAGACATTCTCTTTCCCTCCCTCCGAACACAACACACTAACATCAACATGGTTTCCATGTACCTTGACATTATAATATATCAAAGTAACAAGGTCAACCGTATTTGACCTAGTTAGACAAATTGTTTTAAAAAAAACGTAAAAAAAGGGTGTTTTATACATGAATCCAGCCCTTTTCTCCCTCCAATCCTTTCTCCCATTTTATTTTCCCCTCTAAAAAACATTTTAAACGCCACGTCTGCTAGGTACCTAACACTAGAACTCTTCTATCATTTATTTAGCTGTAAATGGCATGTCCGCAACTATTTCCTCATATATTTTATATAGAGGAGGAAGCATATAATGATTTATCTTTTACTTTTTATTGTACTAATCCTTTTATTTATTTATGGAATGACTCTTTTACGGACAGGTTTATTTAATTTATCTTCTCAATCATTAAAAGGCTTGCTTGAAAAATTGACAGATAAACCATGGAAAGGGTTAATCATTTCCATTATTATTACTGCACTTCTTCAAAGTAGTGCAGCTGTTATGGTGCTGACAATTGGTTTAATTTCAGCAAGAGTATTAACCTTTCCTCAATCCATTGGGATTATTTTAGGAACAAATATCGGTACGACATTTACAACTGAATTCATCACTTTCGACATCAATAATTATTTATTACCCCTAGCTATTATAGGTGTTCTATTTATGATTATTAACAGATACCAATTAAGAAGCATCGGATTCATCCTATTTGGTATTTCAATTGTCTTTACAACAATGAGAGGATTTAAGTATTTCGCTGGAATCATTGAACACCATACATTCATTCATTCTTTTTTTCTGCAACTCTCTGATCGACCTATTATAGCTCTCTTAGTGGGAATCATTATTACAGCATTAATTCAATCAAGCACAGCAACAATCGGAATCATCATGGGCTTTTTAGAAGCAGGATTACTTCCTATAGAAATTGCAATAGCCATTATGTTAGGATCAAACATCGGTACATGCATAACTTCTTATTTAGCTTCAATTGGAACAGAAAAAAACGCAAAACTTTGTGCCTATGCTCATATTTGGCTAAACATTGGCGGGGTTATTCTGTTCTATCCTTTTATCGATGGATTAGCAAATGTCGTTAAAGACATGACCACTGATATTGATGTTCAGCTCGCTCATGCTAGCCTTTTATTCAATGTTCTGTCATCCCTTCTTGTTCTTCCATTTGCGGAGCGTTTCGGTAAATTAATTTTACGAATACACAGGTAATGATATTAATACTCCAAAACCTTAAGGCTGGGACATCCGTATTCCCTCCATAAATAAACCCGAATAATCATACGGTAGTTTGATATATGATCGTTCGGGTTTATATTGGTTTATAAAAGGCTATTTCAGTAAAGTTGGTGTTATTATCCGCAGCCTGAATACACTTCGCTTTCCATGGGGGCGAGCGCCGAGCCGCTTCGTCGCTATGCTCCTGCAGGGTCTCGGACTTTCTCGCAGCTCCCATAGGAGTCTACGTGTATTCAGGCTGCTCCGTCTTTCCAAGTAATTAATTTTTTCTATTTCCATAATAGTTTATAGAAAAACAACTTTTTAAAAAGAATTAGTTTTTACACTGACTATATTTAAAATCATAAATAACTAGAATGAAAAAGTATTCTTTATTTAAGAGCTAAATTAAGGATTGTTCCTCTTTACAGGTTGGCTATTTAGTTTTGTCACAGCCGCTTTACATAACCTTTAGTAAATCATATTGTGATTGATACAAATGATAATACAGTCCTTTTTTTGCCATTAGTTGCTCATGTGTGCCTTTTTCTGCAATTCTACCTCCATCTACATAGAATATTTGACTGCTATTTTTAATAGTCGAAAGACGATGGGCGATGATAAAAGAAGTCCTTCCCTTTAGTAATTCAGTTATTCCTTCTTGAAGAAGTTCCTCCGTTTTTGTATCAATACTACTTGTTGCTTCATCTAAAATTAATATTTTGGGATTTGCTAAGAGTGCCCGCGCAAAGGATATTAATTGCCTTTGTCCTGCTGATAAAGTACTTCCTCGTTCTTCCACTACCGTATGATATCCGTCCTTTAAATCTTTAATGAAGTCATGCGCTCTGACAATTTTAGCAGCTTCAATTATCTCATTTTCTGTTGCATCTAACTTTCCATAACGAATATTATCCAAGATTGTTCCTGAAAATACAAATGTATCTTGAAGCATTACACCCATTTGGGAACGAAGAGATTTCAACGTCACAATTCTTACGTCAAAATCATCTATTTTAACACTCCCTTCATTGACATCATAAAACCTACAAAGTAAATTAATGATGGTTGACTTTCCTGCACCAGTGGGTCCGACCAGTGCTATACTTTCTCCTGCATTTATATGGAAACTGACATCATTAAGGATGTTTTTCCCTTCTTCATAACGAAACGAGACATGATCAAAGGTTACATTGCCTTTAATGGTTGGCATCTCAATTGCTTTAGGATTATCCTTAATATCTGGTTCCACATCTAATGTTTCAAAAATCCTTTCCAAATAAGCAGACGCAGTAATAAGAGCATTATAGAAATTCCCCATATTAATTACCGGGTTCCAAAAATTATTAACATATCCAATAAACGCAACTAGTGTACCAGTACTGACATCCACCCCAATCTGGCGAATCCCTACGAAGTAAATTAAACTTGTCGTCAAAACTGAAATATTTTGCACACCTGGCCATAATAAAAACTGGATGGAAACAGCCTTCAGCCAAGAGGTTCTTGTTTCATTACTTACTTCGTCAAATATCTCATAATTCTCTTCTTCTCTTGCAAATGATTGTGTAATTTTTATCCCAGCAATACTTTCATGAATATACGCATTCATATTGGATTGCTTATTACTTAAAACTTGGTAAGCTTTTCTTTGCATATTTTTAATAACCCATACCAATATTCCTAAAATAGGAAGAAGTGCTAAACTATATAACGTAAGTTTAGCATCAATTGCAAACATAAAAATTAACGTAATGATGACACTGATTATATCAGAGATAAGATTAATTAAGCCGTTGCTTAATAGATCACTCAGCGTATTAATATAGTTAACTACTCTTATCAAAATTTTTCCGTGGGGACGATTATCAAAATAGGAAAAAGGTAATTTTTGCAAGTGCTGAAAAATATCTAATCGCATATCCTTTAAAATATTTTGACCGATATCTGTAATCCATTGAATCCGATATCGCATACAAATACCAATCACCACAAGTGATAACAAAAATAATGCACTGATTCCAATTAAAAGTGGAATATTTTTATCTGGTATGATTTCATCTATCGCTATTTTAGTAAAAAACGGACCGAGCATCCCTGCTACGTTGGCAGTTAAGATGATTAGCAATGTAATAAACAATGCTTTTTTATATGGTTTAATATAAGCACCAATTCGTTTATAATGACTCCAATTAAATTCAGTTTCTAATTCTTCATCGACATTAAATTTATTACGGGCCAATGGTTGCTCCCCCTTCTTCCTGCTCTACTAATCCTAGCTGCCTTTTGTAAACATCGTAATAGATCCCTTTTTTCCCAACAAGCTCCGAATGTGTACCTTGTTCTTTTACTTCTCCTTTGTCGAGAACTAAAATAAAATCTGCATCCCTTACAGATGAAATACGATGCGCAATAATAAATGTTGTTTTATTTTGGGTTAACTGATTTAATTCCTTTTGGATTTTACTTTCTGTCTCCATATCTACCGCGGATGTTGTATCATCCAAAATTAAGATGGATGGATCCTTTGCTAATGCTCTAGCTAAGGAAATCCTTTGCTTTTGACCTCCTGATAATCCAACTCCACGCTCTCCAACAATTGTATTGTAACCTTCAGGCATTCTGACAATAAAATTATGAGCATCAGCTATAGCGGCAACTCGCTGAATCTGTTCCATATTCAAATATGGATTTCCAAAGGAAATGTTTTCTTCAATTGTATTTGAAAACAAGAAAATATCTTGCATAACCATGGAAATCTGATCACGGAGCTTCCGCACTGGCCATTCTTTCGCATTTACGTGATCGATTAATACTTCTCCATCTGTCGGATCATAAAATCTCGCAATCAAGTTTACTAGCGTTGATTTTCCGGCTCCAGTTTCCCCTAGAATCCCCACTGTTTGCCCAGGTCGGACAGTAAAAGAGACATTCTTTAAAATTAATGTTTCTGGATCATCGGAAAACGCAAAAGAGACGTTATTAAAAGTTACATAGCCGGAAATTTTCTTACCGTGTTTTCTTTCTTCCACCATTATTTGCGGTTCCGTACTTAACAAGTTTCGTATTTTTACACAGGATGCATTAAAGCGCTGTACATCATTTATTAACCATCCGCTCATCCGCATCGGCATATTTAACAACCACATAAATCCATTAAAAGCTACTAACTCCCCAATCGACATACTACCTTGTATTACGAATAATCCCCCTAGTAATAATGTAATAACAGCAAGCACTCCTGCGAAGCCATCTAGCCATGGTAAGTATTTTTTCGATACATTAGCAGAATCTAGATTACGCTTTCGATAATCATCATTAAAATGATTAAATTTTTCAATTTCGTATCCTTCCCTCGAAAAAGCTTTAACCACACGATTTCCACTAATATTTTCTTCCACCATTGAATTCAGCCTAGAAAAACTTTCTCGAATTTCTAAAAATACCGGATGCGCCGATCTGGACATTTTTTGTGTAAAAATAAAAATAATCGGTGTGACAGCAACTAGACCTAAAGTTAATCTCCAATCGATATTCATCATAACGATAATAGCTACAGCAAACCAAATGACACATTCAGCGATATTGTAACAAACCCATGAAACGAAATGACGAATAGCATCCATATCTCCTGTCATTCTCGCCATAATATCTCCTACGCGGTTATGATTGAAAAAATCAAAATCAAGCTCTTGTAATTTTTTGTACATATCTTGCCTAATATCAAACTGTGCATCCTGACCAACACGTTCGTATAACAGTTGGTATATGTATCGTGTAACAGTTCTAATAAGAGTTGCCCCTATCATTGCTAATAGAATTGGAACTAAAAGTTGTACTTGATTATTCTCAATGACTTCATCAATCAATCTTCCACTTAAAATAGGAATAATCACTACAAAGAAGGAATTTGCCAATAAAATCAATGTTGCACTAATTACTTTTTTCTTATTCTTCTTTACATAACTCCAAATCCATTGATAATTATTCAATAGGAATCTACACTCTTTCTTTTTTTAATTTGGTTACTTCAAAATGATATTTCTAAAGGTATTTAAATATACTTATAAAACGAAAATCACTACGTGAAATCAATAATATCTCTTAAAACAAATAAAGGGGTGTATACAAAGTTTAAATTAGCTTTCATACTCTAACCTCTCTCCCATTTTTTCGTGGCGTTGGTGAATCCATTGTTAAGCGCCTGGCTGCACACCTGGCATTTTTATACTTGTGCTTAGCCATTTTGCCAAACAATATTTATCCGTAAACAACGCAGCATTTAAAAAATTTAATACGGTCTTACTCAATCATTATGAGTGGCCTCATTGGAAGCGTACGAGACTATTTTTGGCCAATATGAAAAGAGAACACTCATTTCTTATCACAGATTAATTTTAGTCATCAAGGTTTGACGTAACTAGTACTTAAATTGTATAATTATGGACAAAATTTGTCTTGAAAGGAGTTTATGAATGTTATACTATCAATCAAATTATTTCGGACAAAATGGAGATTTTGATCGTATTTCAGCATTCAATCCTACTAATCTCCCGCATTTCCATCGTAGCATGGAGCTAGTGATGGTTGATGAAGGAAAATTGGACCTTACAATCCAAAATAAAACATATACCCTTCACGCCGGAGAAAACGCTCTCATTCTTTCGAATCAAATACATAGCTTACAAAGCAAGCAAAAAAACCACTCCTGGATTTATGTCTTTTCTCCAGAATTGGTCAATCAATTTTATCAAGCAAGTAAAAATAAAGATTTAATTCATCCAATATTCCAGTTGCAGCCTACTTTCTGCGAGATGATAAAAGACGTCTTAACAAATAATAAAAGCTCGATGATTGCCAAAAAAGGGGTACTTTATTTAATCTGCTCCGAATTATTAAACCAAACAGCTTTTAAAGAGGAAACGAGAAGAGATGATTATTTACTACACGATTTACTAAACTATATCCAAAATCATTTTACAGAGGAACTTTCATTAAAAGATTTGTCCCAAAAATTTGGTTATGACTATTCCTATCTTTCAAGATTTTTTACAAAAATACTTAAAGTACCATTTGTTGAATTCCTAAATGGTCATCGCGTCACATTAGCTTCTCAATTATTAAAAACTACAGATAGTAAGATTACAGAAATTGCCGATATAGTTGGATACCGAAACATTCGTAGCTTTAATCGTAATTTCGAAAAAATTATGAACACTACTCCAAGTAATTACCGAAAAATTTATATGGAAAGTTATTAGCGTTACAAATGAGAAAAATGGCAAATAAAAAATCCTTAGAGAAAACAATTATATGTCTTCTCTAAGGATTTCAAAAAAAAGATACTATCAATAGTCACTTGTGCTTGTTAATCCATTTACAATTGCAACTCCAGAACTTGCACCAATTCTAGTCGCACCTGCATCAATCATTTTTTCGGTATCTTCGCTGCTACGTACTCCGCCAGACGCTTTCACACCTATTTCTGGACCTACAGTTTTTCTCATTAGCGAAATGTCCTCAACTGTTGCTCCGCCTGTAGAAAAACCTGTTGAAGTTTTTACAAAATCAGCTCCTGCTTCCACTGCTAATTTACAAGCAATCTCTTTTTCATCATTTGTTAACAGGCTTGTTTCAATAATTACTTTTGATAATGCCTTACCTTTGGCAGCATCTACAACTGCTTTTATATCTTCTTTTACTAAATCATAATTTTTATCCTTTAGAGCTCCAATATTAATAACCATATCTACTTCTGTAGCACCATTTTTAATCGCATCTTCTGTTTCAAATGCTTTCGTTGCAGAAGTAGTTGCACCTAAAGGGAAACCAATCACTGTACACACCTTTACTTCTGTTCCATTTAGCAATTCACTTGCAACTTTCACCCAAGTAGGATTAACACATACAGACGCAAATGTATACTGCTTTGCTTCTTCACAAAGAGTAATAATTTGTTCTTTCGTTGCATCCGCCTTCAATAAAGTGTGATCAATCATTTTAGCAATGTTCATTATGATTCTCCTTTGATATATGTACTTTAGAAAATTTATGCTCAAGCTCTTCGGATTTCATTCGTTCAAAGAGCTTGATTAACTTACGTAAAATTAAAATATTAGTAAGGTTTTATGTTTTTCGATGACTTAAGAAACAATCGCAGCTTGGTCTTCTATTTCCTCTAAAACACGGACAAATTGTCCTTCATTTACAGGATAACCAGCTTTTGTAATTTTCACTTTAACAATTTTTCCAATCATTTCTTCTGTAGCAGGAAATACAACTTTTAGATAGTTATCTGTATATCCAACATATAGCTTTCCATTTCCGTCCTCTTTGTAAACTTCCTCTGGAATAACTTCTACTACTTCGCCTTCATAATTAGATGAATATTCTTTAGCTAATTGATCAGAAAGAGATATCAAACGATGTACTCGTTCATTCTTTACTTCTTCATCAATTTGGTTGTCCATACGTGCTGCAGGAGTTCCTGTTCTCTTCGAATATGGGAACACATGTAATTCAGAGAATTTATGGTCTTTTATAAAATTATATGTTTCCATGAACTCTTCTTCTGTCTCCCCTGGAAAACCAACAATAACATCTGATGTAATTGCTAATCCTGGTAGAGCTTCTTTTAGCCTTGTTATTCTTTCAGCAAAGAATTCCATCGTATATTTTCTTCTCATTCTCTTTAAAACAGTATCAGAACCAGATTGAATAGGTATATGAAGATGATTTACAATTATTTTTGATTTATCCAATACTTCAATTACTTCATCTGTTATTTGACTAGCTTCAATGGAAGAAATACGAAGACGCTTCAGTCCCTTTACTTGAGCTTCTAAGTCACGAAGTAAGTTTGCTAAGTTATAATCCTTCATATCTGAGCCATATCCACCTGTATGAATTCCCGTTAAGACTATTTCTTTATAGCCAGCATCCACTAGTTGTTGTGCCTGCTTAATAACGTCTTGTGGGTCTCTAGATCGCATCAATCCTCTTGCCCATGGAATAATACAGAATGTACAAAAATTATTACAGCCTTCTTGAATTTTTAAAGATGCTCTGGTTCTATCTGTAAAAGCTGGAACATCCATTTCCTCATAGACACGATTTTTCATTATATTACCAACCGCATTAATCGGCTGTCTTTCTTGTTTAAATTGCGCAATATACTCTAGCATTTTCACACGATCCTGCGTACCAACTACAATATCGACACCAGGAATAGCCATGATTTCTGCTGGAGAAGTTTGTGCATAACAGCCTGTAACACAAATAACTGCATCCGGGTTTTTTCGCACTGCACGACGAATGACTTGTCGGCTCTTTTTATCCCCTGTATTTGTAACCGTACATGTGTTTATTACATATACATCAGACATATTTTCATATTCTACACGTTCATAGCCCTGTTGTTTAAACAACTGCCAGATCGCTTCCGTTTCATAATGGTTTACTTTACATCCTAATGTATGAAAAGCAACTGTTGGCATTTTTATCACTCCATCAATTCAAAATGATAAGATACAGCAGACAAAAGGTATAATGGTGCTGTCTCTGTTCTTAATATTCTTGGACCAAGTCCACATGTTATAAATCCATAATCTTTTAATAAAGCTACTTCTGACTCATTTAGACCACCTTCTGGTCCAAATACAGCAAGGATAGATTGTCCCTTTGTCATCGACTTTAAGCTTTTCGTTAACATGGACGATTCGCCTTCTCTTGCCTCTTCTTCATATGCTACTAACTTAACGTCATAGTCCTCTGCAAGTCTAATTAATTGTTTTATATCAATTGGAGCACTTACTTCTGGTATCAACGTACGATGGGATTGTTCAGCCGCTTCTTTCGCTATTTTATTCCAGCGAACAAGCTTTTTCCCACCTTTTTTCTCATCCCATTTAACGACGGAGCGAGCTGCTATAAAAGGGATAAACTTATAAGCACCTAATTCTGTCCCTTTTTGAATAATCCATTCTAGCTTATCCCCTTTTGGCATTCCGCTCACTATGGAAACAGAAACAGGTAGCTCTATTTCGCCTTCTATCCATTGTAACACTTTTGCTGTCACTTCGTTTTCGGAAATATTTGCTATTGTACAACGTGCTACTTGTTGATTGTCATTTACACAGTATATTTCATCGTCAATATCCATTCGCATAACTCGTACAATATGATGATAATCATCTTCTTGGATAATAAATGTATCTTCTTCATTTTTAGCAAAATAGCGCTGCAATCGAAATACCTACTTTCCTTTAACCAATAGATAAGGAAGAATCGTAAGACGAAACTTCCTTTTCCTTTAGTATATTCGCTTACTTTTACAGCTTTAATCTGTCAAGTCTACTATTTCTTTCTTTTTTGAGCAGTAATACTCACCCAATCTTCCATTTGAACCGTTTCTATTATTTCTAGTCCAGATGCAATAATAGCATCTTTTACTTCTTCTTTTTTCTGAAGAATGATACCAGAAGCAATAAAGTAACCGTCTTCCTTGAGTAATCGGTATACATCATCTGTAAATCGTACGATAACCTCTGCCAAAATATTTGCAACAATTACATCTGCCTCTTCATTTATCCCACTTAATAAATTATTTTGACGGACTGTTGTAGTTTCATGAACCTTGTTCAATTTAATATTTAGTTTTGCAGAGCGGACCGCAACTTCATCCAAATCTAAGGCAAGTACAGATTTAGCTCCTAACATTGCTGCTGCAATGCTTAACACTCCAGAACCAGTACCAACATCAATAACTATATCCTCTTTTTTAACTATTCTTTCCAAAGCTTGGATACATAATACAGTTGTGGGATGAGTACCTGTACCGAAAGCCATACCTGGATCTAATTCAATAATTAATTCATCCGTATGGACAGGCGTATAATTCTCCCATGTTGGTACAATGGTAAATTTCTCCGATATTTTCACAGGATGATAATATTTTTTCCAAGCGGTAGCCCATTCTTCTTCATTAACTTCCATAATGGAAACTTTATTTAAACCAATATCAATATTAAATAGCACCAAATTATTGATGTTTTCTTTAATTGCTTCTACTGTTTCTCCAAGAAAACTATTGATTGGTAAATACGCTTTGACAAGCACGCCTTCTTCAGGATAATCATCAGGATTTAGTTGGTAGATTTCGCCGAATTGGTCTTCTCTTTCTTTAATTAGTTCAAAGGGGTCTTCAATAACTACCCCACTAGCACCTGCTTCATGCAAAATATTCGAAATAGGTTCAATCGCTTCATTTGTCGTATGAATTGTGATTTCTGACCATTTCATTTCTACCAACTCCTTTTTGATTATTCACCTTTAAATGCTTTTTTTACTTTAGAGAAAAAGCTGTCTTCTTCTTCTCCTTGAGGGGAAACTCCAGATACTTCAGCAAATTCTTGTAATAGTTGCTTTTGCTTATCTGATAACTTTGTAGGTGTAACTAAACGAATGATAACATGCTGGTCACCTTGGCCATATCCACGTACATTCGGAATTCCTTTGCCTTTAAGTCGGAATTTCGTTCCAGTTTGTGTCCCAGCTGGTACTTTCAGCTTCACTTTACCATGAATAGTTGGTACTTCTACTTCATCTCCAAGTGCAGCCTGAACAAATGTGATTGGCATTTCACAATATACGTCTTCTCCATCACGCTCGAAGAACTCATGTCTTCTTATATGGAATACAACATATAAATCTCCTGCTGGTCCACCGTTAACGCCAGGTTCTCCTTGTCCAGAGACTCTTAATTGTTGACCATCATCAATTCCTGCTGGTATTTTAACACTAATTTTACGGCGTTTCTTCACTTTACCTGTTCCGCCACAAGTCGAACATTTATGCTTAATCTCTTTACCAGTTCCATTACAGTAATTACATGTTCTTCTATTCACAATCCGACCGAACGGTGTATTCTGCTCCACATTCAGCTGTCCTGTACCACTACAATGCTTACATGTTACTGGTTTAGTACCTGGTTTTGCTCCTGTTCCATTACATGTTTCACAATTTTCTTCTCTTGGTATTTCAATTTCGGTTTCTTTACCAAACGCAGCTTCTTCAAACGATAGAGTCATCGTATACTGTAAATCTGCTCCTTGGCGCGGTGCGTTAGGATCTCTTCTTCTTGATCCACCACCGCCAAAGAAAGTGCTGAAAATATCTTCAAAACCACCGAAGCCGCCAAAGTCTCCCGCTCCTCCACCAAAACCTTGGTTAGGATCTGTATGGCCAAACTGATCATAATGAGCTCTTTTTTGATCATCACTAAGTACTTCATATGCTTCTTTTACTTCTTTAAACTTCTCATCTGCATCTGCATCCTTATTAATATCTGGATGATATTTTTTTGAAAGCTTACGATATGCCTTTTTTATTTCATCCTTAGAAGCGCCTTTGCTGACTCCAAGGACTTCATAGTAATCTCGTTTATCCATAATTGATTACCACTCCCCGATTCTTTTCACATAGATGATATTGTATCATTTTGCTTTTCTAAAGTACAATAGTTTATTCCTATCTTTCTTTAAATATCGCCAAAAAACATTAAATCTAAAAGAAAAGTCAAAGTCAAGATAACCTGACTTTGACTTTTCACTAACAATATATCGCTTTTATACGATTACTTATCGTCTTTTACTTCTTCAAACTCTGCATCTACTACGTTGTCATCTTTATCAGATGCTCCGCCTTCTCCGCCTTGTGCAGCTTGAGCAGCCTCTTCATATAATTTCATAGAAAGGGCTTGAACGATTTCTTGAAGAGCATCTTTTTTCGCACGAATATCTTCTAATTCGTTTTTCTCGATAGCAGCTTTTAATGCATCTTTCGCTTCATTTGCTTTCGCAACTTCGCTTTCGTCTACTTTACCTTCTAAATCTTTCAATGTTTTTTCAGTAGTGAAAACTAATTGATCCGCTTCATTGCGTAGTTCCACTTCTTCTTTACGCTTTTTATCTGCTTCAGCGTTTTCTTCTGCTTCTCTAACCATTTTGTCGATTTCTTCATCTGATAAACCAGTAGAAGATTTAATCGTAATAGTTTGCTCTTTATTTGTGCCAAGATCCTTCGCACGAACATTTACAATACCATTTTTGTCGATATCAAATGATACTTCGATTTGCGGAATTCCACGTGGTGCTGGAGGAATATCAGCTAATTGGAAACGGCCTAATGTTTTATTATCTGCAGCCATTGGGCGCTCCCCTTGAAGTACGTGTATATCAACAGCTGTTTGGCTATCTGCAGCAGTTGAGAATACTTGGGACTTAGATGTTGGGATTGTTGTATTACGATCAATTAACTTCGTAAATACTCCACCCATTGTTTCGATACCTAATGAAAGTGGTGTAACATCTAGAAGCACAACATCTTTTACATCACCAGTAATTACGCCACCTTGGATAGCTGCACCCATTGCAACTACTTCATCAGGGTTTACTCCTCTATGAGGCTCTTTCCCAATTTCTTTTTTGATTGCTTCTTGAACAGCAGGGATACGAGTAGATCCACCTACTAAGATAACTTTATCAATTTCAGATGCGCTAAGATTAGCATCTTTAAGTGCTTGACGAGTTGGTCCCATTGTACGCTCTACTAAATCTGCTGAAATCTCTTCAAATTTAGCACGAGATAACGTTACTTCTAAATGAAGTGGTCCAGCTTCTCCAGCTGTGATAAATGGTAATGAAATTTGCGTAGAAGCAACACCAGAAAGATCTTTTTTTGCTTTTTCTGCTGCGTCTTTTAGACGTTGTAGAGCCATTTTGTCCTTGCTTAAATCAATTCCATTTTCTTTTTTAAATTGTTCTACTAAATAATCGATGATAACTTGGTCAAAGTCATCTCCACCAAGACGGTTGTCACCAGCAGTAGATTTTACTTCAAATACCCCGTCACCAAGTTCAAGGATAGATACGTCAAAAGTACCTCCACCAAGGTCATAAACTAATATTGTTTGGTCTTCGTCTGTTTTATCAAGACCATATGCTAATGCAGCAGCTGTTGGTTCGTTGATAATACGTTCTACTTCTAAACCAGCAATTTTACCAGCATCTTTTGTTGCTTGACGTTCTGCATCATTGAAGTAAGCAGGCACTGTAATAACAGCTTTTGTAACTTTTTCTCCAAGATACTCTTCTGCATAACCTTTTAAGTATTGAAGAATAATAGCAGAAACTTCTTGTGGAGAGTAATTCTTGCCTTCTACTTCAACTTTATAATCAGTACCCATATGACGTTTAATAGACATAATAGTGTTTGGGTTTGTAATAGATTGGCGTTTTGCCACTTCCCCTACTTGACGTTCTCCATTTTTGAATGCTACAACAGATGGAGATGTTCTATTACCCTCTGGATTTGGGATAACTTTTGGTTCTCCACCTTCAAGTACAGCAACACAAGAGTTTGTTGTACCTAAATCAATTCCAATAATTTTACTCATGGAAATTTCCCTCCTATTTCTTTAATATGTAACGCTTATTGACTTACTTTAACCATTGCAGGTCGAATCACTCTGTCTTTTAGCTTATACCCTTTTTGAAACTCTTCTACCACGATATTAGATTCTGTTCCTTCCACTTCCTCTTGCATAACTGCTTGATGAAGATGTGGATCAAATTCTGTCCCAACCGCTTCAATAGCTTCTACACCCTCTTTTTTAAGAGCCTCAATGATACCGCGATAAACCATTTCAACACCAGTATATAAGCTTTGTGTTTGTTCATCTGCTGCCTCAATCTTTAATGCTCTTTCCAAATTATCGATGCTTGGTAATAAGTCCATTACAAGACTTTGTGCTCTATATGTTTGAGCCGCTTCCATGTCAAGCTTTGATCTGCGACGTGAATTATCAAAATCAGCCTGCAGGCGAAGATAGCGATTAGATTCTTCTTCTAATTTTGCTTCTAGCGCAGCAATTTTTTCATTAGCTGCCTTTAGTTCTTCCTCATCTGCATTTTCCTCATTGGAAGGAGTTGCTTCAGCCTCTTCAAATACTTCTTCAACAGTTTCTTCTACTTGGACATCTTCTTGTTCCATCTCTGCACTATTCGTTGTTTTTTCTTCTGCCAACTTGTTCACCTCCCTTAAAGGAATTATTCAAATGAAAAACATACAGATTGGCTTTCATATTCCAATCTTAAAAATGTTGTTTATTTAAATCAACTTTTCTCACATTTAAATATTCCACAGTCGTTATTTTTGATACAAATTAGTAAGTACTTTTGTCAAATCATTCGATAAAATATTTAATAAGCTAACAACTCTTGAATATTCCATTCTTGTTGGACCAAGAATGGCGATTGAACCAATTTGCTCATTCCCTATACTGTAAGAAGCAGATATTATACTACAGTTTTCCATAGCAGTATTATTATTTTCTCTGCCAATTTTAATAGTTATATCTGAGGAATTATTGCGAATGAGTTCTGGAATTCCATCCTCTTTTTCAATCATATTCAACAAGTTTCTTATTTTCGTAATATCATGAAACTCAGGTTGACTTAAAATATTGGTCTTTCCGCCAAAGAATAATTTTTCATGCGTATCAATTTTCACCGTTTCAGAAAGTGAAGTGATTAAATACTCATAGTTGCTAATATGCTGTTTCAACAAGGAAGCAACTTCCTTATAAATCTTATTATGAAGCCGATCAATCGGGACACCTGTTAACCGTTCGTTTAAGATATTTACCAATTTTTCTATTTCCCCTGCATGAATAGAATCAGGCAAATAGAACATTCGGTTTTCTACATGACCTGAATCTGTCACAATAATGGCAATTGCCGTATGGTTATTTAAAGGGACAATTTGAATTTTCTTCAACTTATTTTCCTTAACGGCAGGCCCAAGGACAATAGTAGTATAATTTGTTAAATCAGACAATATTTTTGCGGATTTTTGCACAATATTTTCTAATTCGTATATTTTCTCTGCAAACAGGGAGTTAATTCTCAAAATATCTGAACGCTTTAATTTCTGTGGTGATAAAAGATGATCAACATAAAAACGATAACCCTTTTCTGATGGAACTCGACCAGAAGAGGAATGAGTTTTTTCGATAAACCCGGATTCTTCTAAATCGGCCATTTCATTTCGAATGGTGGCAGAGCTAAACGTGATATTTTCTTTCTTTGATAAGCTCCTTGAACCAACGGGTTGTGCTGTTGAAATAAAATCATCAATAATCACCTGTAATATTAATAATTGACGATCAGTTAACACATTAATCACCTCTGTTAGCACTCTTTACGAGCGAGTGCTAAATCTATATATAAAGTAGCAAAAACAAAGGGGCTGTGTCAATAATTTGCTTCTTATTTCCGCAAGAAATTTTTCCCTTTTCACCTGATTTTCTGACTTTAGATTAATACTTCCTTTCTTAATCAGAAAATTTTTGATGAAAAATGTTATTAACACATGAGTTATTCAAGTACTCCAATAAAAGATTGGAACACTTCATTCCCTAAAAACCTTCCCTTTTCTGTTAGTTTTAAAAATTCACCCTCTATTTCAATTAGCTCTCTGTCAATTAGCCCCTTTATTTCCTTACCAAAAAGCTGTGAAACTTTTTTATTATATTTTTCTTCAAATGCTGATAAACTTACCCCTTTATTTTTTCTCAATCCAAGGAATAATTCTTCTTCCATTTGCTCTATAAGCGGTACCTTATGTTCATGCATAATCGGAAAATCCCCTTGTTCTATTGGCTGCATGTATTTTTTTAAAGGACCAAAATTAGAGTAGCGGTTTCCCGCAACGTAGCCATGGGAGCCTGCTCCAAACCCAAAGTATTGTTCATTGTTCCAGTATGTTAGATTATGTGTGCTTTCAAATCCAGGCTTCGCAAAATTACTGATTTCATATTGCTTAAATCCATGGCTTGCCATCTCTTCCATTAACAACCCATACATGCTCGCTTCTACATCTTCACCTGGTGTTGGTAGCTTTCCCTTTCTCATCAAGTTATAAAAAATAGTTTTCGGCTCAATAATTAGAGAGTAACCTGAATAATGCTGAATATCTAAAGTAAATGCTGTCTTTAAGGTATCTTGAAAATCTTTCAAAGTTTGTCCTGGTAAACTATAAATTAAGTCTACACTAATATTGTTAAATCCAATCTTTTTCGCAGATTCAATAGAGGAAAATACATCTTCAGCTTTATGGGTTCTGCCAATCCTTTGTAATAGCTCATTATTAAAAGATTGAACACCAAAGCTTAAACGATTGACACCTCCCTCATATAGGGCCTTTAATTTATCTTCTGTTAAGTCACCAGGATTTGCTTCAAAGGTATATTCAAGCCCAGGATGATGCTGAAGTTCTGAATTAATGATTCCACAAAGCCTATCTAGTTGGGAGGCAGATAAGCTTGTCGGTGTGCCTCCTCCAACAAAAATCGTCGAAAGCTTATGTTCACCATATTTATCAATGGTTAATTTTATTTCTTTCTCCAATGAATCTAAGTATTCATCTACCGGCTGTCCTTTTAAAAATACTTTATTAAAATCACAGTAGTGACAAATATGCTCACAAAATGGAATATGAATATATGCTGCTTTAATCAATTTTTCACAACCTTTAAATTAGTTAACTCTATTATAAGACATGATTTCACCAAACCTGTTTTAATGGTGAAATAAGAAAAGAGGTTGATGCTCCTTGGCACCTACCCCCTTTACTTATAGCAGTCCATGATATGATTAGCAAGTTTCATGCATTATCTATCATTTCACGCTTACCTATCTCGTCAAACAAATTTATTTTTTCGTATTACTATCATCCATACGTAATACAGCCATAAATGCTTCTTGCGGTACTTCGACAGATCCAACTTGTTTCATGCGTTTTTTCCCTTCTTTTTGCTTCTCTAGCAATTTACGCTTACGGGAAATATCTCCACCATAACATTTAGCCAATACGTTTTTACGCATCGCCTTAATAGTAGAACGAGCGACAATCTTTTGACCAATCGCAGCTTGAATCGGTACCTCAAATTGCTGGCGAGGAATAAGTTCTTTTAATTTTTCTACAATAATCTTTCCTCTTTCATAAGCAAAATCCTTATGAACAATAAAACTTAGCGCATCTACTTGTTCTGAATTTAGTAGAATATCCATTTTCACAAGTGTAGAGGTTTTATATCCAATGAGCTCATAATCAAATGATGCATATCCTCTTGTATTTGATTTCAATTGATCAAAGAAATCATAAACTATTTCGGATAATGGAATTTCATAAGTAATTTTGACGCGAGTCTCATCCATATATTGCATATCGATGAATACGCCTCTTTTTAGTTGACATAATTCCATAATTGCACCGACATATTCATTGGGAGCCATCATCGTTGCCTTTACAAATGGTTCTTCTATTCTGTCGATTTTTTGTGGGTCTGGCATTGCAGACGGATTATCCACCTTAATTTCTGTTCCATCTGTCAATATAACATCATAAATAACACTTGGAGCTGTTGTAATTAAGTCAATTTTAAATTCTCGCTCAATACGTTCTTGAATAATCTCCATATGAAGCAGACCTAGGAAGCCACAACGGAAACCAAATCCTAATGCTTGTGATGTCTCTGGCTCAAATTGCAACGCAGAATCATTTAGTTCTAACTTTTCTAATGCTTCACGTAAATCATTAAATTTAGCACTGTCTATTGGATATAACCCACAATAAACCATTGGATTTAACTTACGGTATCCTGGTAACGCTTCGGTTGCGCCATTCTTTGCATTAGTAATGGTATCCCCTACTCGAGTATCACCAACATTTTTAATTGCCGCTGTTAAGAAACCTACATCCCCAACAGATAAGTGCTCTGTAGTAGTAGCTTTCGGTGTAAACACTCCCACCTCAATAACTTCAAATTCTTTGCCTGTTGCCATCATTTTAATTTTGTCACCAGGTTTTACCGTTCCATCAACAACACGGATATACGTCACAACCCCACGATATGCATCATATAAGCTGTCAAAAATAAGTGCTTTTAATGGCGCTTCAGGATCTCCCTCTGGAGCAGGGACTTTCTCTACTACTTGTTCAAGTATTTCTTCAATTCCTATTCCAGCTTTAGCAGAAGCTAGTACCGCCTCAGAAGCATCCAGCCCAATTACCTCTTCAATTTCATTTCTAACTCTTTCAGGATCTGCACTTGGAAGATCAATTTTATTTATAACAGGTACAATTTCCAAATCATTATCAATGGCTAAATAAACATTGGCCAATGTTTGTGCTTCAATCCCTTGTGCAGCATCAACTACTAAAACGGCTCCTTCACAAGCAGCCAGACTACGTGATACTTCATATGTAAAATCCACATGACCTGGTGTGTCAATTAAATGAAGGGTATAGACTTCTCCATCCTTCGCTTTATATTTCAACTGGACTGAGTTTAGTTTAATCGTGATTCCACGTTCTCTTTCTAAGTCCATTGAATCTAACAGTTGATCTTTCATCTCACGTGCTGTGAGTGCATTTGTCTTTTCTAATATTCTATCAGCTAGGGTTGATTTCCCATGATCTATATGTGCAATAATAGAAAAATTTCTAATTTTCGATTGTCTTTTTAACATCTCTTCTCTGTTCATTTAGTTCACTCCTACAATAATCGCGCATGTACACTATTTTTGATTATAGCAGTGTGAAGAATAAGATTCAACGAAAAGTAAAATGAATTACTCAACAGTCTTTTTATTTTTCTTTTTCTTCAATTATATCTCCAACAAGACTTACGCCTTTTTCTGCCAACGAAGAAATAGTATCAGCTACTCCTTTACCGATACTGGACAATAAATTAAAAGCTCGCATTTCTTCTAATTGCTGTTTCTTTTGTTCTAAATCATGGCTTGTAACATTTTGTCCTAGGATAGAAGCCTCAACATTCCCATCCTCATTTTTAACGGATACAGCACTTTGAAACCCTTGGTCCTCATAGCCTTTCATTTTATGAATCCCACTATTTGCTTGCTGCATTCCAAATAATACACATATAAACATTAATAAAACGATCCCGACTGCACCCAGTGTGTATAGTTTCAACTTGATCAAGCTCCTTTATACTATATTTCAAGTCTGTAATTTCTCTTTGATAGAATTTCAATCTTCCGTGTAAAATATTTCTTTTTACTTTACCAATTAGAAAACAAGCCTAACCTAGCAACTCTACTAAAATGTATGGAGTTACTAGGAAAGGTAGAACTATTTTTGTCATTTTAATGAGTATTATAACCAACATTTTCTTGGTTTATTGCCGAATGTAGGGCAGCATTTAATCCATTCGCAAGCAAGTTAGCCATATCTTCAATAAAAACATCTACTTCTTTTGGTGTTACCATTAAATTATGCCCAATCGGTGATAACACCTCATAAATCAACTTTCGTTTTTCCTCTTCCGGCAAGGTACCAATAATACCGAGAAATGTTTTTCTATGGTGTTCTTCTGGTAAATCATCTTCTGTCAATTTCCGTTTCTCACCAAAGCTTAAGCCTGCAGGTGCTAATGCTCTTGAAGGCTTATTTCCTTCCCTAAGCTCTTTACCAAAATGTTTTAAGATATAATCTATTGTATCGCTTGTGATAGATACAGCGTCTACTACAGTTGGAACTCCGATTGCAATAACCGGTCTACCTAACGTTTCTTTGCTTAGCTCCTTCCGTTTGTTACCTACCCCGGACCCTGGATGGATGCCAGTATCTGATACTTGTATAGTAGAGTTCACTCGATCAATCGAGCGAGAGGCAAGTGCATCAATGACAATAACAAAATCAGGATTTGTTTTCTCTACGACTCCTTTAATAATGTCACTTGTTTCTATTCCGGTAAGACCCATTACTCCTGGAGCTAAGCTGGATACAGGACGATATCCCTCTTCCACACTTTCTGGTTGTAATTCATATAAATGTCTTGTTACAAGTATATTTTCACAAACCTGCGGACCTAATGCATCGGGAGTAACATTCCAATTTCCTAACCCAACTACTAAACAAGAAGCATCTTCTTTTATATTGCTTTGCTTTAAAAATTGTGAAAACTCTTTTGCAAATAATTTTTCTACCTTTTCTTGTAATTTTGTATCTTGCTGTCTTATTCCCAAAACTTCTAATGTTAAATATTTCCCTTGCTTCTTCCCTATCATTTCTTCGCCCTTTTCAGTAACTTCCACATAGGACATTTTAATGCCATCTTCTTCTTTTTCTTTGATGATTACACCATCAAGCTGTGATTGATTTTGTTCATTTTGAACAAGACCTTGATTATGTAAAGCTAAATCTTTCGCCTCAATAGCTAAATCAGTTCTTATAGAATACATACTTAAATCTAGTTTTTCCTCCATTGTTATCCCCTTCCAATCTAATTAATATAGTCCTATTATTAGCATTACCTTTCTCTTGAAAAAAATTCATATTGTCCAAATTAGCAGGAAGTCTTGCATTATTAGTCCTCGTTTGATAAAATATCACTTGTTCTTTAAGTTTTTTAGGAATGTATATATCGAGTTTAAATAATGAACTTGATGCTTCTTTTTAGGGGGTGAACGTAAATGCCAAATATTAAATCTGCTATTAAACGTGTGAAAACTAGTGAAGCTCGTAAAGCTCAAAACACTACAGTTAAATCTACAATGCGTACTGCTGTTAAAAAGACTGAAGCTGCTATTGCTCTTAATGACACAACTGCTGCAAATGAAAGTTTTGTAGAAGCTGCTAGTAAATTAGACAAAGCTGCTGCTAAAGGTCTTATTCATAAAAATGCTGCTGCTCGTAAAAAATCTCGTTTAGCGAAAAGAAAAAATGCTTTAAACGCTTAATGAGCGAAAAAAAGACTATCGATTCGATAGTCTTTTTTTTATGGCTAATTATATAGTTGTTCGTGTTTATCTATGGCAGGATTCCTTATGTTCCAGACTCGTTTTCGTACTGATTAATTCCTCTTTTCTACACTCCATGTCCAATTTGAAATAAAATCATTTCTATCACCATATTTTTCGGCATAGTCCCTGTTTTCAGCTGATAATCGCCTTCTGCGAATAATTGTATACATTTTGTTAATTCTTCTTCTGTAAAACGTTGGGCCTGTCCTGCTGCTAATTTAACTCGAAAAGGATGGACTTTTAATACAGAGGCAATTTGCTGCTGACCGTATCCTTTTTGAGCTAATCCTTTTACTTGATAGATTAAGCGGAATTGATTTGCTATTATCGAAAGGATTTTTAATGGTTCTTCATTTTGCTTTAATAAATCATAATAAATTCGTAACGCTTCATCAATTTTTTTAGAAATCACCTTATCAACTAAAGTAAAAATATTTTGCTCCAATGATTTTGCCACTAATTCTTCAACAATTTCCTTCGTAATTAATTTAGAATCTTGTACATATAATGCCATTTTATCAATCTCAGACGTTAAAAGAGATAAATTCGTTCCAGCTAGACTTAGGATAGTATCTAATCCATCCTCATGAATCTCAACATGATTGTAAGCCGCACGTTGCTTCAACCATTTCTGCAATTCTTGCTCATTTAATTTTTTCGCTTCCAGAACGGCTGCTGCCGTTTTTAACTGCTTTGTAATTTTTTTTCTCTCATCTAATTTTTCATAACTTGCAACAAAAATCATTGTAGTAAAGGGAGATGGTTGTTTCAAATACTCCTCTAACTTCTTCACGTTATGTTCTACCTTTGACTTTGTTTTTTCAGCCGTCAGGAAAAAAGGATTATTTAATACAATTACTTTTCTTTCCCCAAAAAAAGGAATTGTTTCTGCATCCTCAATTGCTAATTCTATTGGCGTTTCTTCCAAATCATATGTAGATAAATTAAAATCCTCATCTTCTTCGTTTAATAAAGATTGCAATAACAAATACTTCGTTTCATTTATCAGAAAAGACTCTAGTCCGTATAATAAATAGATAAAAGAAAAATCTTTGCTTTTGATTTTTTTCCATAATTCTTCGATCATTTCTTCTCCCCATTCCCTAAAAACTATCTCGTAAATCATCACTAAACAATTATTATATACGAAATTTCTAGTTGTTGTCCCCTTTTTCAAAAAATAGCTCCTATATTAACAGAAAGAAGGTCCTCTTGAAAACCTCTCTCTTGTTAAAGCATATTCTTATATAAAGCTCCGTTTTTCGCTTTATTAAGATTTACTAATAGCAAGAAAAAAAGAAATCAGAGGAACCTTCCTTCAATCTATAATGAACGTTACACATTAAGGCCTAGGATACTTAATGTGTAACGGTGCACTTTTTTGTATTTTGCTCAAACAGCTTAAAATCTATTTGTGTCAAGTCCTGACAGCTTTGGAAATGGGAAACATGTTTATATTTCATAAGTATTTTTTGTTCCTTCTAGATAGGTATTAATTTACATTCCCCTCTGTTTTATAGCCATTTTTCATTTACTATATCCTATGGAATTTGCAAATGAAGTGTGCTACCTTTTTTTGAAAAATAAAAAGAAATTCCACCATTCTTATCTGTTCTGAAAACTTTGACTTTGTTCTCATTAAGAGTAGTAAGTACTTCATTACTTGGATGATTATACCTGTTATTTTCACCTACTGATATAACAGCAATTTTCGGGTTAAGTCGTTCAATGAATTCGATTGAAGAAGAAGTTTTGCTACCATGATGTCCTATTTTTAAAATGTCTATTTCTTTTAAAAGTGGATATTTATGCATTATTGCTTGTTCCCCTTCTTTTTCTAAATCTCCTGTAAATAACCATGTTATATCTGCAATCTTTGCAAAAATAACAATCGAGCCATTATTCTTTGTTAAATCCTCGTTCTCTAAAGGAGCTAAAACAAAAAAAGAATCATGCCCAGCAGTCCATTTTTGTCCTGCTTGTGTGTAGCGAATAGGAATTTGTTTATGTTTCGCAAGAGTAATTAATCTTTCTTCTTCGATAGAACGTTCTCCATTAACATTAGGATACATTATTTCTTTTACCTGTAATTGTTCAATAATTGCTGTACTTCCTCCAATATGATCTAAATCTCCATGTGTTAATATTAATTTATCAATCGTATAAATCCCTTTACTTTTCAAAAAAGGAACGACTGTCTTTGCCCCTACTTCAAATGGCTCCTTTCGTTTCTGCCATTCTTCCATAGGAAAGGTCACTGTTCCGCCAGTATCAATTAAATAAGTTCCCTTATTATTAGGTAAATGAATGAGAATACTATCCCCTTGCCCCACATCAATAAAAGTTATTTCACCTTTTGATGTGTATACATTATTAATGAACTGAAGACTAATAAGTAAAATCGGGATACTATAGAGCCATTTCCTCGATTTATTCGGAATGTTTTCATATAAATAAAAGAAAAACGGCAAACTAACTATATACGCACAAAGAAAAGCGAGAGTGGGCCTTCCTAATACAAGGGTACTAAATGAATAACTAGCGAGTTTTACTACTATTTTGTCTGAGAGCATTAACATATAATCCAAGGGGAAAGAAAAGAAAGCTAGAAATTGCGGAAATGGAAAAGATAGAACGTAAAGAATCATTAAATATGGCAAAACAATAATAGTATAAAAAGGAATAAAAATTAGATTGGCAATCAATGATAAAGTAGGAATTTCATAAAAATAGTATAAAATTACAGGGATTACTGCAAATTCGGAAATAATAGTAGTGAAGAAATACATTTTAACGATAGAAGTATGATATTCCTTAATAAGATTGGAAGAAATAATGAGGAAGAAACAAACAATGAAGGATAATAAAAAACCAATATTAAAAAGCATTCGCGGCTGTATAAATAAACAAATACAACAGACTATACTAATTATATCAATCATTGGAAATGTTGCCAAAAAGCGAAGTTTATTTTTTGCTAATAGTAGCATGGCGGTTAGAACAGCTCTAACTACCGATGGACTTAAACCTGTCAGTACAGCATAAACTGGTAAAAGCAGCAACAGAATAGTGCTAGCTCTTTCTTTTGATATTCCAAATCGAATCATCACAAAATAAAGAATCCCTATTAAAACGACAACATGTGAGCCTGAGATAGCTAATAGATGGATAATTCCTAAACGTTGATAAGCTGTTTGAAGATTCTCGTCCATCATTCCACGGTCTCCAAAAATGAGTGCTTCTGCAATGGGAATCGTTGTCTTTGAAAAATGGTCTGCAATCCATCGTGTTCCTTTTTCTCTAAGCTGCTTTAATAAGAATAAAAGATCACTTTCTTTCTTGCAGTGGGTTAATTGAATATCCTCTATCGAAAGCAACCAAAAAATTGATTGATTTTCTAAATACTTCCTATAATTAAAGCCATTCTCATTTCTTTGAGAAGAAGGCAGCGATAATGAACCTTGAAGCATGCATGTTTTCCCGATTACCCGTGCTTCTTCTAAAAAGGCTTTTTCTTTTTCTGTTTTTATTTTGTAGGAAACTAGTAGTTTTTCTTTCGTTTGTTTTTCCTTTCCCACAGTTCTCCATCTATCCCCGTCTATATCAGCAGGCTCTAAGAAGGTGATGATAAAAGAGGATGCATCCTCCTTTATTCTCGAGTGGTTCACTTGAGAGTCATAACCTCCCCGAACAAGAAAAAGGAGAAAAGCACAAAGTAGTATACCACTTAATCCTAATGTTACTTTCTTCGTTAAAAATAGCCACCCTATGAACAAAACAAATAATAAATAAAAGAATATATGTTGATGATAAGAACATAATATCCCTAAAAACGCTGAAACTGCAAAATACAGTAATCTTGTTTGAAACATAAATCGCTCCTAACGATTGCTGTAGACTAGAAAAAGGTGATGGTTGATCAAATAGACGTCTTTGCTGTAGGTAAAATAGAAAATAATTCTTCTGCTCTTTTTTCTAACATATCTACATCCACAGCATCTTCATTATTATCTTTTATTTTTTTTACAAGGGCTTCCACAAAAGCCTTTTTCTCTTCTTTGTTATCAATTTCCTTTCTTTCCACTTGTACAGTTGCAATATTAGCTTGTTTAAACAGCTCTAGTGCGTATGGATGATTTTTATAATCCATTTCATAATAAACTGTTTTAATCCCAGCTTGTACAATCGCCTTACAGCACTGTAGACAAGGAAAATGAGTAACATATATATCTGAACCATCTGTTGGAACACCAAATTTAGCACATTGTAAAATCGCATTCATTTCTGCATGAATCGTTCTAACACAATGATTATCAATTACATAACAGCCTTCATCAATACAATGAACGCCCCCAGCTATACTACCATTATATCCACCTGCTATTATCCGCTTATCTCGAACAATCGTCGCTCCAACTGCCAATCTTGTACACGTGCTTCTTAAAGCTAATAATTCACTTTGTGCCATAAAATACTCATTCCATGAAATTCTATCCAATTATATTCACTCCCATAATTAACAAAATAAAAAGAAAGACAAAATTCTAATCTTCATTTAGTTTATCGGGAAGTAAGTTTTGAGTCAATTGCGAAAAACATTTCCTCCCCCCACCCCTCTCCAATATATTTTTCAGATAAAATTTAATTTATTGTAATGAAAGCTTCCAATTTCTCATAAGTTTTCTCTCCAATTCCACTTATTTTCTTCATATCTTCCTTTGCAGAAAATCCCCCATTCTGTTCACGATATTCTATAATAGCTGTCGCTTTAGCTGGTCCAACTCCTGGTATTTGGAGCAATTCTGTTTCACTCGCTTTATTTATATTAATTAATCCTTCTTTTGAAGAAGAACTTGTCTGAGCCTGATTGCTAGCTTCTGTCATTAGAGCTCCTTCTTCCTCTTCTCCAATAAAAGGAACATAAATAATCATCTCATCAGAAACCTTCATTGCAAAATTCACTGCATTTTTTTCTCCCTTTTCCAAAATACCACCTGCTTTTATAATAATATCATTTACACGATCTCCCTCCCTTGCCTCATAAACTCCTGGATTTTTGACAGCTCCTTTTACATCTATAAGCATTACTGTAACTTTCTCTTCTTCTTCAATCATATTGGCTTCTACTGACGTTTCCTCTCCTCCTGCAAAAAAATCAGCTTGCTGTAAGTAGTCTTCTTCCTCGTTTTTTTGCATAAGGATAGGGTAAAAACGATATAACAGCAGAAGAAATATTCCTCCTATAACAATAATCAGGAATTTTTTATTTTTACGTAGCCAATCCATAATAACTAATCATCCTTTCAGGTATATTTTTTATCATTGCTTCATATCGTTATATGAGAAACCGCTCATTATAGGGGGGGAAGGAAAAATGAAAATCGGAATGATTGGTACAGGAAATATGGGGAAAATATTAGTAGAAGCGATGATTGATGGAAATGCTATTTCCCCCGAAGACGTATTTATTTATAATCGAACACTGAACAAAGCATTAGAAATTAAGGAAAATTATCCAAACATAAATATAAGCACTAGCGATATTGAAATAGCTAAAGAAACAGATCTTATCTTTTTATGCGTAAAGCCACATGATATGTATGGGGTCGCCAAAACCATTTCTCCAGTCTTAACAAAGGATAAATGTGTAGTTTCGATTACAAGTCCAATTAGCCCTAGCCAACTGGATACTTTCTTCAATTGCTCTGTTGCACGGATTATACCAAGCATTACAAATAGAGCATTAGCAGGAGTTTCTTTGTTCTCTTTTGGAAGGAATTGTACAGAAGAGTGGAAAAAACAATTAGAGAGTTTCTATGAAAAATTTTCGACTCCATTAGAAATTGAAGATAATATAACGAGGGTTGCCTCTGATATAGTAAGTTGCGGACCAGCATTTTTTTGTTATCTTACTAGGAAGTTTATAGAAGGGGCAGTGGATGAAACAGAAATCGATTTAGAAACTGCAACTAAACTAGCCAGTGAAATGCTTATTGGCTTAGGAGAGTTATTGAAGAAAGGCTATTATACTTTGCCTACTTTACAGGAAAAAGTAAGTGTAAAGGGTGGAATTACTGGCGAAGGAATTAACGTTTTAGAACGTCAATTAGGAGATACTTTTAATCAATTATTTCAAGCGACACAGGCAAAATATGAGGATGATAAGCTATCCCTGAAAAATCTAGTTTCTGGTCACAAAAATATATAATGCAAATAAGACATTCTATAAGACTGGAGCAAATTCCTTCTTTCCATTTAAATTATTATAATCACCATCTAAAATATTTTTATCAGAACATAAGAAAAAGGAATGATCCATCGTGGAACATTCCCCTTTTCTTATGTATTTTTTTATACAATCTTCTTTTTACAATAAAAGAAAATTCGTTCTGCAGTATCCTCTATCGGACCCTCCGAAAAATCTGCTTCTACTTTTAAAATGGTAAAACCAGCTTGTTCGAGCCATTCGCTATATTGCTCCAAAGAGTAGGTTCGTTGAAAATGGAGTTCATCATAGCGAATATACATATCTGTTTTATCATCCAATTGGAAAAAGCTTAAATCATGTTCTACACTATTCGGGTAATCCCCTTCATAGCACTGCCAAATGAGGCTTAAATCCTCATCATTTACCGCATAGGTTTGATTAATAAATAAATGATTCATTTTATATAAAGAATGAACATCGAATATAAATAGACCTCTTTCATCCAAATGCTCATAAACACTTTTAAATGTACGAATCACTTCTTCTTCTGTTTGTAAATAATTGATGGAATCACAGCATATACAGATAAGATCGAAAACAGGTAAGCCTTCTAACTGAGACATATCTTGCTCTAGATAAAAAATGGCTTCTCCTGTTTCCATTGTTTTTGCCTGTGCAACACTTAGCATATCCTCTGATAAATCAACACCGGTAACTTGAAACCCAGCCCGGGACAACCTAATTGATAATTCACCTGTTCCACATGCTAAATCTAAAAGGTTTGCTCCATTGACTTTATAATCGATTGCAGCCTTTTTTATAAGCTGTACCCACTTATCGTATGGTACATCATTCATTAGTCGATCATAAAGATAGGCAAACTGCTCATAACTCATTGACTAATCACGCTTTCAATGTTTTCAACTGGAGCGTCTCCCCAAAGACGTTCTAAATTATAGTAAGTTCTTTCATCGCGATGGAAGACATGAACGATGATATCACCTAAATCAACTAGAATCCATTTTGCTTCATTAAAACCTTCAAAGCGTTTAACCGTAATACCAAGTTCACCAGCTTTATCTTTAATTTCATTTGCAATTGCTTGTACTTGCTTGTCTGAGTTTCCATGACAAATCACGAAATAATCTGCCACAAGAGAAATCCCCTTCATATTTAGGGCTACAATATTTTCTGCTCTTTTCGAATCAGCTGCCTTTACAGCTGTCCATAATAAATTACGTTCATCCATTCAATCAACCTCCATATTTATACAATAACTATTATACGTTTCAAAGCTTAAAGGAAATACTGCACGATTATTCCTGATAAGAAACATAATTGTATTTTTTACCGCTTGTAAAAAAGCACGTTCAAAACTCACTTCTGCTAATTCCCTTACTTCATCGACACCTGGGAATGCTCTTCCTGGTTCCATATAATCAGCTAAATAAACTATTTTCTCTAGCATGCTCATTTCAGGTCTACCAGATGTATGATACCTTATCGCATCAAGTATTTCTTTATCGTTTATTCCCACTTCTTTTTCTACTAAAAAAGCACCAACTGGCGCATGCCAAAGTTCAGAATGAAACAACAAAAGATTTGGATCCATATTTTGCTGTACAATAATCTGTTTCATTTCATGCTTAGGGCGAAATTTTGCGTAATCGTGGAAAATCGCTGCTGTTTCTGCCTTTTTGACATCTCCACCATACTTTTCTGCTAATTTAATAGCTGTTTCCATTACACCTATTGTGTGAATATAACGCTTTTCCGTTATTTGTTCTTTCACTATTAGTAATGCTTCTTCACGATTCATATAGCCGATTCTCCTCAATATATCTCTTTACTTCATCTCTGACTAAAAATGAAATAGTTTCCCCGTCTCTAACCCTTTCACGAATTAAGCTAGAGGAAATATTAATATCAGGAACCTTTACATATTGAACAGGGTACTCCGTTTCTAATTGATATTTAGGACGATTCACACTTATAAATTGCACGATTTGCATAAGCTCTTGAATTTTATACCATTTAGGCAAATATTCTACCATATCGGCACCTATTATAAAATAAAAATCAATATTAGGATAAATCTCATTTAAAAGCTTCATCGTATCATAGGTATAAGATTTGCCTTCCCTGTCTAATTCAATCGTCTCGACTTGAAAGGCAGCATGGGCCTCTATGGATAATTGTAACATTTCCATTCGCTGAATATTCGTTACATTACCTGATTTTATTTTATGTGGAGGTTCTTGATTTGGCATAAACCAAATCTCATCTAATTTTTTTGCATGCAGTACTTCATTGGCTATAATTAGATGTCCTATATGAGGAGGATCAAAGGTCCCTCCCAATATCCCTACTTTTTTCAAATAAATCGCCTCTTCTATCGACTTAAGATGGTAAATTTATCGTTTTATTTTCTTTCGATTCTTTATATAAAACGATTGTATTTCCAATAATTTGAACTAACTCACTTTTCGTTCCATTTACTAATTCACTTGCAACCGTATCCCTATCTTCATCACAGTTTTGCAGAATGCTGATCTTTAAAAGTTCTCTTACTTCTAAAGCTTCACTTATTTGCTTAATCATATTTTCATTGACGCCACCTTTTCCTACTTGGAATATAGGGTTTAAATGGTGTGCCTTTGCTCTTAAAAATCTTTTTTGTTTACCTCTTAACATGATAATCCTCCTAGTTGTGCTAAAACATTTTGTCGCATTCTCTCTGTATCTGGAAAAATCCGTTGCCATTTTTCAAAAGCTAAAGCTCCTTGATATATAAACATATCAATCCCGTTTTGAATGATTGCCCCTTTAGCTTTCGCATCCATTAATATTTTTGTTTCCGATGGGTTATAGATTATATCACTTACGAACGTCCCATCCATCAAATTGCTCATTTGAATAGGAGAAGCATCTATATTTGGTGACATGCCGATAGAAGTTGTTTGTATGACCAGACCATATTCACCAAGCTTCTTTTCTGCTTGAGTTGTTTCCATTATAGTCGTATTAACTGGATATGGACATGCCTCTTTTAAGGCTTCTGCCTTAGAAAGAGTCCGATTACATATATCGATTTGTTGTACGCCATAATGAGCCAAAGTAAAATAAATGCCTCTTGCTGCGCCACCACTTCCAATAATTAATGTTCTTGTCTGTTTTACATCAGGAAACTGTTTTAAAAGCCCTTTTAAATACCCTTCTCCATCTGTATTATACCCAATCCACTTCCCATCTTCACATACTACCGTATTTACAGCACCAATTGCTTTACTCAATGGGTCTAGTTCATCTAAAAAGGGAATAATTGCTTGTTTATGTGGTACAGTAACATTGAATCCAGATATATTCATTTCTCTTAACTTGTTTATTCCACTTTCGAACTGTTCTTTTTTTATATGTATCTTTTTCATCTCAGCATCTAATCCGTAGAATTGAAAAAGATCATTGTGCATAACAGGTGACATCGAGTGTTGAATTGGATCGCCAATTACTGCATAATTTTTCCTCATACCGCTCTCCCTTTCCTCTAATTGAAATTGCTAATCACGTTTATATCAGTGATTTACGCAGCATGGCATGAACGCCTTTTGGAACATAGACAGATACTTGTATATTTGGTTCATTAACCGTTATCCATCCCAATCCCGAAAAAACAATATCTGTCTTCGGTTCTTTAATCGAGAAATCATGTCTAACTAGCTCTGGAAATTCTTCCATTTGCTCTCTATTTGGTGGAGTTAATAAATCCCCCGCATGCTTTTTATATAACTCATCTGCATTTTCCAACTTTGTACGATGAATCGTTATCTCATTAGAAAAATAGCATACAAAGCTATTACGATCCCCTTTTACAAAATCAAATCTAGCTAGTCCCCCAAAGAAAAGTGTTTGTTTATCATTTAATTGAAAAATTCTTGCTTTAATTTCCTTCTTCGGAGTAATGACTTTTAAATCCTTTTTGTCAACAAAATGTGCCATTTGATGATGATTAATGATTCCAGGAGTATCTACTAAAAATTTGCCATCAGATAAAGGGATTTCAATTATATCTAGTGTAGTACCAGGAAAATGGGAAGTTGTGATTACATTCTCTTCACCAGAAACCTCTTTAAGGATTCGATTTATAAAAGTCGATTTCCCTACATTGGTACAACCAACCACATAGACATTTTTTCCATTACGATGATAATCTATTGCTTCTAATACTTCCTTTACATTCTTTCCTTTTTCAGCACTAACAAGATACACATCTTCAGGTCTTAATCCTAGATCTTTCGCCTCTTTTTTCATCCAATTAATGACCTTCTGTTGTTTCACTGATTTTGGTAAAAGATCGACTTTATTTCCTATTAAAATAACCTTATTTTTCCCAGTAAAACGATGTAGACCAGGTAGCCAGCTTCCATTGAAATCAAATATATCTACTAGTTTTACAATGAGGCTATCGCTTTGGCCAATCTCATTTAAAATCTTCAAAAAATCATCATCTGTTAAAGAAACATCCTGCACTTCATTATAATGCTTTAAACGGAAACATCTTTGACAAATAACCTCTTCTTTTTCCAGAGATGAAGAAGGTGCATATCCTAATTCATTTTTATTTTCCGTCTGAATGGCAACTCCACAGCCAATACAATGTATTCTTTCTGTCACTTATTAATCCTCCCAAGTCAATTTTCCGTTTCTACGAAACCAATTTAAAATTCTTCTTTCCATTTTCCGATTAATTCTTGTCATAAATCCATCTGTTTGTGCAACTGGAACAACTAAAATAGTATGAAATCCACTTCTATTTCCACCAAGAACATCTGTTAGTAATTGATCACCAATTACTACAGTCTCTTCTTTTTTCACATTCATTTGCATGACTGCTTTCTTGAAAGCTCGACCAAGTGGCTTGCGCGCAGAAAAGATAAAAGGAATCTGCAATGGATCAGAGAATGACTTTACTCTCGCTTCTTTATTATTAGAAACAATAGTTACTTTAATGTCATTTCTCTTCATTTCTGCAAACCATTCAATAATTTGTGGTGTTGCAAGCGGGCGATCCCATTCAACTAACGTATTATCTAAGTCAGTAATAATCCCCTTAATTCCCTTTTCTTTTAAGCTTTCTGGTGAAATCTCCAATATATTTTTAACAAACTGATTAGGCAAAAATTGATTAAACACTAATAACACCTCTTAACTCTTTCATTTCTATGTTTTCCCCAATATATCTTGCTCTTTTTATCGTAACCATTTTTCACTTTAGAAGAAAGTAATATTATACCGTTTTTCTTCTTAAAGAAGATACCTTATCCATTCTTTTTTTGATATTAACAAAATAATTTTCGACAAAAAACGCATTTTTCAACATATGTGGATAACATTATACACATAATACCCTTTGATTTACGTATAATCCACACACTTCTCAACAAAATAATCACAGGTTATCCACTATCTATTGTGGATAAACGAACAGTTGTTCTCTATGTTTATTTTTGTTAAAGTAAGGATACAGAATAATATCCAATTAACTTCCAAGGCCAACTTGCAGAAAAAGGAATAAAAAAACAAAAAATGTATCGTACTAACCATTGTGTAGGACAAGCAATAAAATAAACGATGTTGATTTGTGTATATAGTAGGTATGGTGCCCATTTTTAAATAGCTAATTTCATCTAAAGAACGATTGAATACCTTTTTCAGCATTTAAGACGATTACATTTATATATTTAATTCTAGCAAAAGTACTTATATTTATTCGAATGGAGGTGTTTCTGGCATGCGAAAACTGTCAGATGAATTATTGATTGAGTCCTATCATAAAGCAAGGGAACTAAACCTAAGCCCTGAATTTATTCGTCTCATCGAAACTGAAATTCACCGACGTTCTTTAAGCAACCAGATAAAAGTTTCCTCTTAAATGAAAAAAAATCGAATCATCTATACATTTGAAAACAGCCTTAAATTAGGCTGTTTTTCTTTTGGCCATTTGCTAAAAAATTGTTGCTTTTTAATAGGAAAAATAAATGAATGAGAAATGACGAGCAGTCTGAATACATGTAGACTCTCTATGGGCTAAGCTAGAAAGGTGAGAGCCTTAGGCATAGCCGAAGATACTAAAATCGCCCCCAAAGCAAAGTGAGAAGTCTATTCAGTCAGCGATCATGGCAACAAACTCTACAAAAACAGCCGTCTTTTTAATGGAAAAGTATTGGTTTAACCATATCACTAACCTAAAGAAGACAGCATAAAACACCTTGCTTAGTAAACGAAAGAAAAGCAAAGTGATTCATACTTATCCATTTACGTTCATTATCTTACATTTTAAAGACTTCCTTTATTTCTATAGAGCCTTCGATGTATCTACTTTGCTAATTTCTCCAATAACCTCTCCTATTTTAACCGGATATGGTATAGAAGGAAAGTCTTTCTGTATAAATGTATTTTTTTCAAATAATAGCACAACAGTAGAACCGAAGGAAAAATAGGCCATTTCCTCCCCTTGTACTAAGCTCTCTTTTTCATGACTTAATATAATAGAGTTAATAAACATTGCCCCAACTTTGACCATACAAAGGCTATTTCCTTCCTCTGTCCTGATTTCAGTTATAGATCGATAATTTTTAGATAAGGTCGATTTTCCCCATTTCAAACCATATTTATTAACAGGATACGACTTGCTTCCAAGAGTCCAACGTTTTGCCACTATCCCAGTTGCAGGACAGTGAATTCGATGATAGTGGCTTGGGCTTAAATAAAAAATTAGATAAGTCCCACCTACATATTTATTAACTATTTTTTCATCTCCAAGCATTTCATCAATTGAATACGATTTTCCTTTTACTAAAATGGATTGATCAATTCTTACTTTTCCTATATCTTCAATTACTGCATCTACAGGGCTAATTATTTCTCCTGCTGCTGCATTAATTTTTCGGCAATCCGTTTTTAATTTTCTAATAAAAAATTCATGTAGTGAGCGATATTCCTGTAGTTTTTTTTCCATTTCATCTATATTTATTTGATAAATCTTTGCAAAGGAAGGGATAATATAACGGCTCCATCTAGAATAGGCAAATTTTTTAATTAAAATAGAACTCCATCTTCCGTTTGTTAGTTCGATACAAAGTCGATATATTGTTTGTTTCAACGAAGCAATCCTCCAATAAATAAAATTTTTCTTTACGAATATTCATATACTACATTAAAATTATATATGATTATATATAAAATAGTTGTATGAATTTCATTTCATACTGGGAGTGAATCTAATGTTTTTTAATGGAGTTTTAGAACAAACCATCAAAAAAATAAAAACACAATTAGCAAATGTTTTAACATTAACAAATATTTTTTTAGGATCTTTTGCAATTATTTATAGTTTAAAGGGACATCTCCAATTAAGTCTATTACTTATTTTTATTGCTGCATTAGCAGATCGGCTTGATGGAATGACTGCCCGAAAATTTAATATAGAATCAGAGCTTGGTAAACAGCTTGATTCTATGAGCGACATCATTTCGTTTGGGGTAGCACCAGCATTATTAGTATACCAAGGAGTGTTATTTGAATTAGGGGCTCCTGGTTCCTTTTTCACCGTTCTGTATATCGTTTGTGGAGCTTTTCGATTAGCTCGATTTAATATTACAGAAAGTCATGGCTTTTTTACAGGCTTACCAATAACAGCTGCTGGCTGTATCTTAACCTTTAGCTGTCTGTGGTTCGCTTTCATGCCGCCACATATCTATTTATTTCTTATGCTAATTCTTTCTGTACTAATGATTGGAAGTTTTAAATGGAGAAAAATTTAACTACCTTTTATTAAGGAACATTTTACCTTTTTTAAAAGTAAGGACCTCATAAAACAGCTTTAAACAGGCTAGATTATGAGGTCTCTTTATTTATTGAATGGGATTATACGTAATTCTATATTTTTTCGTGTGTTAACTCCAAGAATTCTTCTACATCCTTGGTACAAAGTTGAATAGCGCTGTTCCAAAATTCTTCTTGAGTTAAATCAACTTGGAGGTGCTTATATGCCAATTCTTCTACTGTCATGCTTGCTGTATCCCTTAATAATGCAATATACTTCTCCTCATACCCTTTTCCTTCTTCTATTGCTTTAGCATATATGCCAAGAGAAAACAGAAAACCAAAGGTATAAGGGAAATTATAGAAAGGTACACCTGTTATAAAGAAGTGTAATTTTGAACTCCAAAAAGAAGGATGATATTCCGCCAAAGCCTCACCATATGCTTCTTTTTGAGCATCCAGCATTAACCAATTTAATCGCTCTTTTCGAACAAGTCCCTTTTGGCGTTCTTCATAAAATTTTGTTTCGAATAGAAAACGAGCGTGAATATTCATTAATAATGCTATAGAGCGCTGGATTTTATCCTCAAGTAATACCAGCTTTTCTTCTTCTGTGGAAGCAGCTTTTACAGCTGCATCCGACACAATCATCTCAGCAAAGGTAGACGCTGTTTCAGCCACATTCATCGCATAATTTCTATTTAATGTATGCATATCTCTCATCACATAGGTATGAAAACCATGACCTAATTCATGGGCTAACGTCGAGACATTTGACGGAGTACCAGAATATGTCATAAAAATCCGTGATTGAGCACTTTCTGGAAAATAAGTATGGAAGCCACCTGGTCGCTTGCCTTTTCTATCTTCAGCTTCTATCCATTTATCTTCAAAGGCTTTTTTTGCAAAAGTAGCCATTTCTGTTCCGAATTCTTCAAAGTGCTTCATGATAAATTCAGCACCCTCTTGATAGGACATTTTTGTTTCTACCTTCCCAAGTGGAGCATCCAAGTCATACCAGCTTAATTTATCTAATCCTAAAAGTTTCGCTTTTCTTTCTAAAAACTGTACAAAAGGTTGTTTATTTTTAGAAATTGCATTCCACATTGCTCGCAATGTTTTTTCTTGCATGCGATTCATATCCAATGGTTCTTTTAAAAAACTATTCCAGCCTCTCATTCCATACACATTTAATCGAAAGCCAGCTAAATGGTTTAATGTTTTAGCCAGAACTTCTCCATTTGCATCCCAAGCCTTTTCCCATTCAAAAAAAACCTTTTTTCTAATTGATCGATCAGGATTAGAAAATTTATTTGCAGCTTGTCCAACAGATAATTTCTCCTCTTGAAAAGGAATCTGCATTTTACCCACGATGGTATCATACATTTGACCCCAACCGTAATAACCATCAACACTTAATTTGTTAATTAGTGTTTCTTCTGTTTCTGATAATTTCTCTTTTGCAGCTGTTCTTCTTTCCGAAAGGACAAAATAAAGTTGCTCAAGATCATTTCCTTTAAACAAAGAATCCCATTCTATATCACTATACAAAGATAATTTCCCATCAAGAATGGTTAATACATTTTGAAAGCTTGCACTTAATTCGGTTACTCTTCCCCTTAATGTGCTCGCCTCTTTATCCTCTATATTCTGTGCTTCTAAGCAACTGACAAAGGCACCTGCTTGTCTTACTTTTTTTACGACTATCTCAAACTGCTGTACAATTTGTAGTAAGACATCTTGGTCCCCTTCTTCTTTTAAAGGTTCAAACGTATGTACATATGTTGATAACTTAGCAATTTCATCCATTGATATTGCTAAATGCTCTTTAAACTTTAAGGAATCGCTTCCTCCTGGAAATAACCCCTCTAAATCCCATGTTTCTTGATATTCTTTTATACTCAATGTCCTTTCCACTCCTCCCTTTTTACTACTATGCCATTATAATTTGATTATCGAAATATTTCCATTCATTCTATCAAAATAATGATAAATTTCAGAAAAACCTTTTAAAAAAAAACAAGCATCTCTATTCTTGTAAAACGATGCTTGTTATCTATTTAAAATAATCCCTTTCTCTTTCTATTATCTCTTTCCTTTCATTCTACTTAACGGAAATAACCACCAAATGCCCAAACACCCCAGAAAAGAATGATAACAATAAACAAAATGATTAAGAATGCGTACCAGACTCCACTGGCACCACCGTATACGCCTCCATATGCAGCATATGGCGCTCCATATCCATAACCAACAGGAGTGGGTCCTATTCCTCCTCCAAGTGGAACAGCAGGTGGTATTTGATTCGGGTATCCGTAACCAACCATTAATTTTCCTCCTCTCTTTCTATAAAATATTCTTTTTTGTTCCTAATGTTTTAGGCAATTGTCCTATTTTCTAATATTTTTCTATAGTACTTACACTTTACACATTCGTGATTTTCCTATTTAATGGAAATAAAAGTTGTAAAACCTGCTTCTTCCGCCTTTGCTGCCAATTGTTCAGCATTACTTCTACTACTAAAGGCACCAATTTGTACAATATAGAGATTATTTCGAAACAGAACAGCTGTTGCAAATCCTTCACTACTTGCCTTTGCTTCCAGTTTATCCGCATTTTCCTTGTTTTCAAATGCTCCGATTTGCACTCGGTAAATGGTTGTATTAATTGCTTTCCTTTTTAGCGAAAATGCTTTTTCTAAACCTTTGACATGACCTCTAGCAATTCTTGTAATAAAGGAGCTATCTTTTAATCGATTAACATCTGCTGTTGTATCGATAAATCCATTTTCTGTTAATAACGCTGGCATTTTGGTTTCTCTTAGCACATGGAAATTCGCACTTTTCATCCCTCTATCATTAAAGCCTGTCTCTTTGACTATCTGTTCATGAATTGCTTCTTGATACATGGATGTAGGTGCTCCAACTCCTGGGTATATATAGCTTTCAAAGCCTGTTCCCCCACCTGCATTAATATGAATGGAAAGATAAAAATCAGCATTCCAGCTATTGGCTGCGTCTGTTCTTTCTGATAAGCTCACTGTAGAATCTCCATTTCTCCCCATACGAATAGCAATATTCTCATATTCACTTTGAAGAATATTGCTTATTTGTTGTGCAATCTCTAATGTTAAATTCTTTTCTAGTAATCCATTTCCTGATGCACCAGAATCTGTGCCACCATGTCCAGGATCGATAAAAATTTTCACCATGCTTTTCACCACCTTGCTAATAGTATAGATAGGTAGTGAAAAATTGCTTGTTTTAAAGCCTAGTTATCACGAAAAAGTAGATAATCAGTAACGAGTAGTAAAACGAAACTTTAGCTTTAATCTTTTGATCAGAGTCTATAGAGATGACTTGCAATGAGCCCCACTATCTAGAAAAAATCACATTTTCTTTTTCTTGATTGCCGATATATTTAACTTCTCGAACATTTTCACTGTGATCACAATAATAAATAGATTTACTTATAATGGTGCTCTCCTCTTCACCAAAACTGATGAACACAATATAATTGACTAACCCTTTCTGCAAACCTTCTATATCTATCCTGTCAAGTTCGGCCATAAATTGATAGTTTGGTTTAAGAGATATATCAAATCTCCAGACAGTATTATTGTACATTTCCCCTCTAACTTCTTGATAATTTGTACCTAGATAGGAGTTGACGTCTGCTTTGCTTTGAATATTTTTTACTATTTCCTTTAGCTCGGAAGTAGATATATCCGCTTGATCTTGATGCTCACTTGCCTTGAACTCGTACTCGCCATGAATAGGTCCAATGGTAAGAATGGATAGCATTAATGTGATAAATAGTAGCTGTCTTATAAACATCGGCCTTCAACCCCTTCCATTAACTCTAAACCTTCGAAATGAAATAACTTTTCATTTCATTTATATTACAATTATTATAAAAAAATTACCTTTTTGAAATTTTTAAAGATATTCCCTCTAGTCTGAATAGGTAAAGATGTACATGCCTGTACCATTTTAACGTTATGATGTTAAAAAGATAAAAATGATTAAATTTTCCATTAAAAAAAACTACGCTCTTTCTATTCGCATACTTCCAAGGGACATGCATACAATGAAAAGGAAGGAGGAGATTAATGGTGAAAAAAATCTCTTTAATAATCGTTATTTTGCTTCTAGCTCTTATCGCATATATAGAAACCCCAACATCCAGCATTAATAAAAATCAAGTTCTTTATTATGGTCTAACAAATGAAGAGCAAGAGGTTTCAAGTAATGCAGATGACATATTCGGTGCCCCCGATCTTGAATACAGATTAGAAGAAACGAAAGAAGAAGACGGCTTTATTGTAGAAGTATATCGAGAGTATGAAATCTACAAAAACCGGCAAGGGGAAGTGGTAAAAACCGTTGCTACAGACAATACTGAATACATACATTATGCAAAATATTAAGGATAGAAAAGCCACTTAGTCACAGATCAACTAGCGACTAAGCGGCTCCTCTATCCTTCTCTTTATCACTTAATAATTTTGGTTAAATGCTTCCGATAACTTGCTTTTTTCATTCATTCTATTGGAAACACAACTATCTCCACATAAGAATGCACACTTATTTTTACATCCTTATGTATGCTGCTAATCATTATTTCGTTTTTTTTCCTTTTCTGCTCGATAAAATTCATGAAACATTTTCATCAAAGCTCTTTTTTCAATTCGAGAAACGTAACTTCTTGAAATGCCTAGTTCTTTAGCTATTTCACGTTGTGTTTTTTCCTTCTTCAAATCAAGTCCAAACCTTCCGATAATTACTTCTTTTTCTCTTTCATCTAGCACATCAATATATTCTTTCACTTTTTCAAGCTCCATATTTAACTGAATCGTATTAACAACATCTTCCGATTCTGACTTCAATACATCAATTAAGCTAATTTCATTTCCTTCCTTATCCTGACCAATAGGGTCATGAAGAGATACATCCTTTTTCGTTTTTTTCAGTGCTCTTAAATGCATTAGAATTTCATTTTCTATACAACGAGCAGCATAGGTAGCCAATTTCGTGCCTTTTCCCTCTGAAAAGCTTTCTATCCCTTTTATAAGACCGATGGTTCCAATCGAAATAAGATCCTCTGAATCTTCACCTGTATTTTCAAATTTTTTCACAATATGGGCAACTAAACGCAAATTATGTTCTATCAACATATTTCTTGCATGGGAATCCCCTTCAGCCATCAATCTTAAATATTTCTTTTCATCACTCGCTGATAATGGTTGGGGAAATGCATTATTCTTAACATAGGACACAAGAAAAACTAATTCTTTTAATAAAGCTCCAAGCGACAATAAGATTCCAGACATCTTTCCACCTCCACATTCAAGGACATTTGCCTATACTTCATTACTATGTGAAAAGAGAGTAGGTTTTGCATGTCCATACGACAATAAACTTTGGAAAATCTATTTTATTTTGGTTTATTCTCCACCTGTTTTGGGTATTAGCCAGAAGCATATTATCTAATAAGCCGCTGATTTAATGGCTTTAAAAAGGTACATTAGAATTATTTTCCAGACATTTTAAAATAGTTATTAAATTGCAGCTCATTCCTTGTATAATACATATATCGATAGCGTTTTTCTATTAAATGGGGGTGAACCAAAATGGATACTAAATATTTAGATTTACTGACAGAAAAATACGATTCAGAAGAAAAAGTAGTTACCGAAATAATAAATCTAGACGCGATTTTAAACCTTCCTAAGGGCACAGAGCATTTCGTCAGTGACCTACACGGCGAATTTCATGCTTTTCAACATGTTTTACGAAATGGTTCAGGAAATGTGAAAGAAAAAATTCGTGATTTATTTAAAGAAGAGCTTTCCAAAACGGAAATCGATGAATTTGCAACATTGGTTTATTATCCAGAAGAAAAGTTAAAAAGAGTAGTGAATTCGTTTATACATACATCTGAACTAGATGATTGGTATGCCGATACGATTGAGAGAATGATTCGATTAGTATCCTATGCATCTTCTAAGTATACAAATTCAAAAGTTCGAAAAGCATTACCAAAGCAGTTTATTTATATAATTGAAGAATTATTGTATGAAAAAAATGAATTGAATAATAAAACGGATTATTATTCGAGCATCATCAACAGAATTATTTCATTAGGACAAGCAAACAAACTTATTATTGGCCTAGCTTATACGATACAAAGACTCGTTGTCGATCATTTACATGTCGTCGGTGATATATTTGACCGGGGACCATTTCCTGATAAAATATTGGATACATTAATGGATTATCACTCAGTAGATATTCAATGGGGAAATCATGATGTTTTATGGATTGGTGCATTTGCTGGTTCAAAAGTCTGTCTTGCTAATATTATTCGAATTTGTGCGAGATATGACAATTTAGATATTATTGAAGATGCATATGGAATAAATTTGCGCCCACTCTTAAACTTGGCAAATAAATATTATAAGGATAATAAAGCTTTCCGTCCAAAGGTAAATGCAAAAAAAGAAGAGAACACGGAAGAAAATATATTACAAATTACCAAAATTCATCAAGCTATTTCCATCATTCAATTTAAACTGGAAATGCCCATCATTAAAAGGCGTCCTGATTTCCAAATGCACCATCGCCTTCTACTGGAAAAGATTGATTACGAAGAGAATACCATTGATTTAAACGGGAAAATTTATGCGTTAGAAAATACTTGCTTCCATACAATTGATTCAGAAGATCCTTCTATTCTTTTAAAAGAAGAAGAACAAGTCATGAATAAACTGCTTTTTTCGATACAGCATTCCGAAAAGCTCGCAAGACATATTCACTTTTTGATGAATAAAGGAAGTTTGTATTTAAAATACAATAGTAATTTATTAATCCATGGATGTATACCATTAAATGAAGATGGAACGATGAAAAAAATGCGTATAAATGGGAAAGATTATAGTGGAAAGGAATTATTCGATCTATTTGAATCCTATTTACGCTTTAGCTTTAATCATCCAGAAATTACTGATGACTTTGCAACAGATTTAGTATGGTATTTATGGACCGGGGAAAATTCCTCTTTATTTGGCAAAAAAGATATGACTACGTTTGAGCGATACTTTATAAATGAGAAAGAAACCCATAAAGAAAAAAAGAATCCATATTATTTTTTGCGAGAACAGGAAGAGATATGCCGCAATATTTTACTGGAATTCGGATTGAATCCAGACCAAGGACATATCATTAATGGACATACTCCTGTTGCTGAAATAAATGGAGAAAATCCTATAAAAGCAAATGGTAAAATGATTGTTATAGATGGCGGTTTCTCCAAGGCTTATCAATCAAAGACAGGAATTGCAGGATATACCTTATTATACAACTCTTACGGTATGCAATTGGTTGCCCATAAGCGCTTTACTTCAAAAGAAGATGCATTAGAGAACGGTACAGACGTCTTGTCCGTCAAAAGAGTAGTGGATAGAGAACTTCAGCGGAAGAAGGTATTAGAAACAAACGTAGGTCAAAAATTACTAGAGCAAATGAACGATTTAAATCAGTTGTTGGAATATCGATATGTAAAAAAATAATACCGTTCCTGCAAAAATTGGAATGCGAAGAAAGTATTTACTTAGCCTTTGGATCAAAAGAGAAGCTGATGAGTTAACTCATCAGCTTCTCTTTTTCCAATAAATACTACCCAGTTCTTTTCCTGTTAAAGACGACAGGTTTAGATGTACTTGTTAGTCTGTATCTTTCTCTGCCCATAAGATTGATTGACGGCACTGCAGGATGATTAAATACATTTTGATCTCCACCTCTCATTTTTTCATTACTTTTTTATAAAAAGCGCGTAATTGACATTTGTTTATTTCTATTTTCTTCTATAACTTTATCAATATATTGTTGATGCATCGCTTCTTCTTCCGTCATTTTTTTTGCTTCGAAGGTTATCGTAAAAAACAGCATATTTATCATCATATCTATCACCACCTAATTATTCGTTACTAATTGATGCGAGAGAAGCATCCAGATTGAATCTGTTTATTTTTATTTTCTTCCATCATTTGTTCGATTTTCTGTAGATGATGGTATTCTTCTTCCGTCATCTTTTTCAAATGAATGGTTATTGTTAAAAAGAAAATATTTAAGGTCATGTCTTCACCTCCCTAGAGTGAAATTAGTTATAACCAATGGGTTAAGTAGCCAATTTCATCTAATTTTCTACGATTTTCCGTGATTCTTTTTTCCATTTCTAAATCCTGCAAGATTTCAGCATTTGTCCATTGTTTTTTCTTCAGTGTAACGGTAAGAAAAATTAAATTTAAAGTCATTAATACTCCTCCTAACTATTGCATTTCCTTACATAAATGGTATTTTTTTCTGGTGAGTGCACAAAAAAACCGCAAATAGACTTATCTGCGGTTAAAAAAAGGCATAATAAAACCGCAGGACACGACTACCCTGCGGTTGGATATATATTAGTTAAAAAAACTAAGATAACAAATCCCATTCCGAAGTGGTTGAATTCGTGCATTGACTATATTCAGTTACTACTTCATTGTATAATTCTGGTAATAATCTCGCCATTTTATTCAACCTCCTTAGAATTTTTTTGTTTCTCACATTGGTAATTATATCCTTCAATACCAGTTTTGTAAACCTTTTTTTGAAAAAATAGATATTTCACACTGTTTTCTAATCTTTTTATTATTCTTTGTTTCTTTATTGTAACGCTTGTTTTAAGTCTTCGATTAAATCCTCTGCATCTTCTAATCCTACAGAAATACGCACTAGGCCATCCGTTATACCAAGCTCTGCTCTTCTTTCTGCTGGGATCGATGCATGAGTCATTCTTGCTGGAACTGAAATTAAGCTTTCCACAGCTCCTAAGCTTTCTGCAAGAGTGAAGTATTTAACCTTTTGTAATAGCTTATCAGCATTTTCCGCACTTCCCACATCAAAGCTAACCATTCCTCCAAATCCAAGTGCTTGCTTTTTGCTTATTTCATGATTTGGATGGGTGCTTAATCCTGGATAATATACTTTTGATATTGCAGGATGCTCTTCTAGAAAAGCAACAATTTGTTTCGTATTGCTTTCATGCTCCTCCATACGTATTCCTAATGTTTTCATCCCTCTGATAAGTAACCAAGAATCATGGGGTCCTAATACTCCCCCCGTTGAGTTTTGAACAAAATGAAAATCTTCTCCCAATTTTTCATCATTAACAACAACTAATCCAGCTACAACATCACTATGACCTCCAAGATATTTCGTTGCACTATGAAGTACAATATCTGCCCCTAATGTTAATGGTGTTTGCCAATATGGAGTGGAGAAAGTGTTATCCACAATTGTTAACAAGCCGTTTTCTTTCGCGACACGAGCTGCTGCCTGAATGTCTGTTATTTTCAATAATGGATTTGTCGGAGTTTCAATATATAAAGCTACAGTATTTTCTTTTATTGCTCCTTGAATATTATTAATATCACTAGTATCGATAAAGGTTGCATCTATTCCAAATTTATTTAAAATCTTTGTCATCACACGAAAAGTTCCTCCATAAACATCATCTGTCAGTAAAATATGGTCTCCCTTTTTAAATAACATCATAACTGCTGTAATGGCTGCCATTCCAGAGCTAAAAGCAAACCCTCTTTTTCCTTCTTCTAAATCTTTAATAAGTTCTTCTAATGCATGGCGAGTAGGATTGCCCGTTCTCGAATATTCAAAGCCTTTATGATTCCCAACTCCATCTTGCTTATATGTGCTTACTTGATATATTGGCACATTGACTGCTCCAGTATGAGGATCACTAGGAACTCCACCATGAATTAATTTTGTTTTTCTTTTCATTTTACATTCCTCCATTAAATATTTTTTTGCTTATATAACGATCACTAGAATCTGGAAAAACCACAACAATATTAGTCCCGCTTTTTGCTATCCTTGCTTCTTGAACAGCAGCATATAAAGCGGATCCAGAAGAACTCCCGATAAGCAAGCCCTCCTTTTTGGCTGCAAGCTTTACATATTCAAAAGCATCTGAATCTGAAACGGTGTATATTTTATCAAAATAGCTCGGATCCATATAAGTTGGTAAGAACTCCATCCCGATTCCTTCTGTTTTATGTGGTCCACTTTCTCCACCATTTAAAATGGATCCCTCTGGTTCAACTATTATTGTTTTAATCGCTGCATTTTGTTCTTTCAAGTACCGTGCTGTTCCCATAAAAGTACCGCCTGTTCCAGCACCAGCAACAAATATATCCACTTGATGATTCAATTGCTTCAAAATTTCCGGTCCAAGTGTTTTATAATACGTATTTGGGTTTGCTTCATTTTCAAATTGTCCAGGTATATAGGAATTAGCAATTTTTCGATGCAGTTCCTTCGCTTTTTCTATTGCACCTTTCATTCCTAATGATGTTGGTGTTTGGATAATTTCTGCACCCAACGCCTTCATTATCTCTTGCTTTTCAATACTGAATTTTTCAGGTACACAAACCATTACCTTTATTCCTGTATTCAAAGCTGCAAGAGCAAGCCCAATTCCTGTATTACCTGCAGTAGGCTCAATAATGGTTCCGCCTTTAGTAAGCTTTCCACTCTGCAATGCTTCTTGAATTAATTCATATCCTAGTCTATCTTTAATACTTCCCCCTGGATTATAAAATTCCAGCTTTGCAAATAAACGAACATTTTCAGGTAAAGAAAAATGATTCAGTTCAACAACAGGTGTATGGCCAATTAATTGATGTACATTTTGATAAACATCCATACTTTACACCCCCCTTATTATTCTTACCATTATGGAGAGGAAATGTTACTTCTTCATAATTTCTTTAATTCAAATTAATCACAGTTGTTTACTCAACATTGCAAGAAAAAAAGAGAAGGGTATCAAACCCTTCTCTTTTTTTTAGATTCTCTCAACGATTCCTATAACTAGATTCGCTGAATGTACTGCTGCTTTTTCTAAGTACTGATCAAAAGATAGATGAGATTCTTTTCCAGCAATGTCAGATAGAGAACGAATAATAACAAATGGAATGTTATATTGATGCGCTACTTGAGCAATAGCTGCTGCTTCCATTTCAACAGCTTGCAAATTTCCAAATTTCGATTTAATAAAAGCTGCTTTTTCAGGTTGATTTATAAACGAGTCACCTGTTGTAATCAATCCTGTTACTACTGCATGATTACCAATTTCTTTGGCGCTCTGTTCTGCAATATCCATTAACTTTTCATTTGCCTTAAAGCTTGCAGGCATTTGTGGAACTTGCCCATATTCATAACCAAAAATTGTAGCATCTACATCGTGATGACGTACTTCATTCGAAATAACAACATCCCCTACTTCTAGTTCAGGATTCAATCCTCCTGCTGATCCAGTATTAATTAAATAATCAGGTTTAAAAGTTTGAAGGAGGATGGTTGTGCTCATCGCCGCATTTACTTTCCCAATGCCTGAGCGAAGTAGAACCACATCCTTCTCGAATAATTGTCCTTCAATATATTGAAATCCAACGATAGTCCGCTCTTTCTTATTCGTTATTTTTTCTCGTAATAAAGTTACTTCTTCTTCCATTGCTCCGATAATTGCGATTTTCAATTTTTTAACCTCTTTCGTTTATTTTTCCCCTTGCATAATCCAAACAAAGTCATTCATCTTTTCGAAACGAGGAGAAAAGCCATTTTTCTCTAAGATATCCGTAAGAATAGGAATGGTTGTATAGTATTCTCTTTGTAAATCTTCTGCTAAATTATGATGTCCCTTTTCCATTGCATCTTTAATGGCTTTGTTGTAAGTTCCTGTTGTAAGATACATCGTATCAGCAAAAACTATTTTACCACCTTTAGGGAGGAGATTACTATAAAGTTTAATCGCTTCGTCTTTTTCTTGATCGGTTAAATGATGAAAAGCATACGTACTTACAAATGTATCTGGATTACTATCGAGCTTAAATTGAAGAAAATCACCTTCTATTAGCATTGCTTTTTTGCCAATTTTATCTTGAGCTATCTTTCTCATAGCAGGTGATGGCTCAATCGCTGTAACCTTTAAGCCATTTTCAATTAATTTTAGTGTTAAATTCCCTGTACCAGGTCCAAATTCAACAACATGACCAGTGGAACGCTCCGCAACTTTATTCAATATATGGTCATAATGACGAAAAACTTCTTCATATTCTTTATCTTTAGTAAGACTATCATCATAAGAATCAGCCCATTGTTCAAAGATTTCAAGAAACTCTTTCCCCATAGATTAGCACCCCTGTTGTTATAATGTACAATTCCTATAAGTATACTATGGTTTTCAATATTACTTGTTCTTAATTTATCATATCTTTCTTTATATTATCAAGAATCTTAAAATAGTAAGTTTATTTCCTATTTTGCAACAATTCCCCTCTGAATAATTATCTAATTTGGTTATTATTCCATTGAATTCATATGGTATGATATTTTTACTCGTATTAGGAAAGGAAGTTTTATTCATGAATATTCAATTAGAAATGATTGAAGATAAAGTAGAGTTTTTCGAAGGGGATAGCATAAAGACAGTTGAAAAAAAAATAAACGAAAAAATTGAAGTAAATAAATCGATTTTACTTTCTGTCCACTCTGTATCTCATCAAGTTACTATACTAGATAATGGTCGACCTTATTATACCGCGGTTGTCCACTTTAAAATGAAAAAGCATTTTTGATACTTAAAAAGAACTGGAGAATTTCTCCAGTTCTTTCCTTAGCGAATATTTAAATCTTTTATTTCCTCAACTTTTGTCGGCTTCCATCCGCTTCCATCTACCCATTCAATATATACTCTATATTTTTCAGATTGATCTTTAGAAGAAACGGTTCCTATTGATTTATGTGGATCTTTATTATTATTTCCAAGGAACCACACAGTCATATTACTACTATCTAATCCAGTGGCATAGGCTAAAGCATTTATTTGCTCATTCCAATCCACCCCTTCTGAATAAGATGCAACATGATCACCAGTTTGTGTTGTTCCGACAGGCTGCCAGGAAGGATTTTCAATTGTTTTAACGACATTGGAGTCACTGCCACCTTCTGTAACGATTTCTCCATTTTCTGTTTCTTCTACTGTTGTATCTTCCTCCTCCGTTGTTTCGTCTGCTTCAGTTGTTGGATTTGCTGTTTCGACATCCGTTCCTTCTTGATCAACCTTCGTTTCCGTTTCTTTTTTTGTATCAGCATTATTTTCATCATTCGTATGAAAAATAGAATAAGATACGAAGCCGATTAGCAAAATAACGGCAATAATTAATCCATTTAAAATAAGATTTGTTTTCTTTCTTTTGGATCGTTGTTGATATCTCGTATTATTTTCATTATTTATTTCTTTACTCAAGGTGTTTCTCCTCCTATTGACTATCCTTATTCCTATATATATAAAGTTGACTTACTCATACAATACTTTTTTCACTGTTCATATTTTAACATGGTAGTACACTTTTAGAAAAGCATGAACCAAAGAAGTGTTTATTGTGCGTTCTTTTGTTGCTCTTCATATACCCCTTTAACCATCTCTGCAAATAGCTGATTCACTCCACCTTCATCTGAAAAGACATCTAAATTCACCGTTACTAATGCATACCTAGGCTTATCATATGGAAAGTAGCCTGCAAACCACTTATTATGAAGTTGCTTTCCATCTTGAAAAACGCCGGTTTCTGCAGTCCCAGATTTACCTGCCACTTCATAGGGAAGATCCTGAAACCATCTACCTGTCCCCTTCTCATTCGTAACAACTTCTCTTAATAGCTTTTGCAGTCTTGAAGCAGTATAGGGCGAAATTTGTTCACCATCCAGCTCTTGTTTTTCAAAAGAGAAAAAGGTCGTTCCGTTTTTATATTGAATGTCTGATACAACTTGTACACTCTCCTTTGTTCCACCTTTAGCAATAGTAGCCATCATATTCGCAACAGCTAGTGGAGTAACACGGACTTCATGCTGGCCAATTCCAGTTAAAGCAACATAGTTCTTATCCTTTTTTGCCTCTTCGTTAAGAAATACTCTTCCCTTTTCTTCTCCATTAAACTGTTGGAAATCTGCGGAATGAAAAACACTCCCTTGCCATCCAACCAAGCTTGTTAATGATAATTTCTCTGCATATTCCTCAATTAAATTCTCATCTATTTCTTTTAATTCTTTTGCCAAGGTTCCAAACGTATTGTTACAGCTAACAGCAAAGCTTTCTGTAAAATTTAACATACCATGCTGATAATTAGGGTCTGGATTTCCATTAATCTTTCTACTGCAATCATATTGCTTATTATCGTCGTCTAATTTATTATCAATGGCTGCAGCTGCAATAACTGTTTTAAAAACGGATCCAACAATTTGCTGCTTTAGCATATAATTATTCACTCCGTCTGTCTGATAAGGATCTGTCTTATTTATCTGTGGTCTTGAAACCATTGCAGCAACAGAATTATCCTCCAAATCTAACAAAACTAAGCCACCTTTTTTTATTCCTTGTTCATCGACTAATTTTTCCGCCATTTCCTGTAAATCAGTGTCTATTGTAGTTCGAACATTAACAGGGTAAAAAGGATTCCCTGGTTCCACATATTTAACGTTTAAGCCAAATAGCGGACCTCCTTTTGCATCAACATGGTAAACCAGTTTGGATTCCCCATCTGGTAAAAGAAATTCATCAAAGCTTCTTTCTAACCCAGTTAATCCAATTAATGTAGAACCTGCTAGCTTTCTATCAGGGTATCGCTTTTGTAATTGTTCTTCATTTTGTCCTGTAATACCTAACAATTGCTCTGCAATATTGTTATTAATATGAAATTTTTTCTCAGCAGCAAATACACCTGGAATTTTCAACTGATTGATTGCAGACATCTGACTACTTGTTAACTCAAGTGGTTCCTTTCCTCCAAAAACTACAGGATCCTTCGCATCTAATATACTATTCTCTACATTATATTCACTGGTCCCAATAATATCCGCTACTTTTTTACTGTCCCAATCCATTTTATTTAAAAACGGAAATAATATTAAAACTGCTTTTGTCTGGTGTGTAAGCGACTCTCCATTTTTATCAAGAAAGGTTCCTCGTCCATTATCCAATTCCATTTCCTGCGATCTTTGTTGCACACTTGCCTCCACCAAATTAATATTGTGTTTGGTAAAATGGTATGTCTCTACTAACTGCACTTGGATTAACCGACCAAGCAATACACTAAGGGCCAATAAAAAAACGATACCAACGCCAACTATCCTTTTTCTCCACATATAAAAAAACACCTCATCAAGAGTCTTGACGAGGTGTTTCATTTATAAACAAGTACATGATAACTTTTTATTATGTTACCAACTCATTTAGATTATACTTATTTAATTGTTACGATTTGTACATTCATTTCTCCACCTGGAGTTTGTACAATTACCTTATCTCCAACTTTTTTGCCGAATAAGCTTTTTGCAATTGGAGAATCGTTAGAAATTTTCCCTTCAAACGGATCTGCCTCCGCACTACCAACGATTGTATATGTTTCTTCTTCTCCGTCTGGAAGCTCAATAAAAGTAACAGAACTACCTAGGGAAACCGTATCACGGTCCAATTCATCTTCAGAGATTATTTTAGCATTACGAATCATATTTTCAATTGTCGTAATACGACCTTCTACAAACGCTTGCTCCTCTTTCGCTGAATCATACTCGGAGTTTTCGGATAAATCCCCGAAACTACGAGCAATCTTAATACGTTCCACTACTTCTTTACGTTTTACTGTTTTTAATTGTTCTAGTTCCTGTTCTAATTTCTCTTTACCTGCTAATGTCATTGGAAATTCTTTTTCGATTGCCAAAATCTTCACTCCTTCAAGTATGGGATTAGTAGAAAAAATAACATAATTGCTATTCTAAAAAACCCCTAATAAATTATGTATTAAAGATAATAGCACGACAACTTTGGATAGACGCGCTTTTTTTCTAATAGAATGAGTTTAATACGGATTGAAGAAAAAAGAAAGCATTTTCTATCAGATTATCTGTTCAACTTACACATTTTTCACTGACTAATGTTTTTTATAGGCTGTTTTCTTAAAGTTTCTTGCTATGCCCACAGCCTTAATAAAAATACAATAATACTTCTTATCTATTCTCCCTGTATTTTTACCTATGGTTTCTTACATAATCCATATTGGGAAAAATAGACTGTCTCTATAAAAAACAGCCTATTTGTTGGAAATTTATTAAGAACATTATCTATTCTTTCATAAAAGTGATTTTTGTTCAAGAATTGTTTGAATTTTTGTAACCATTAAATCAATTGCTACATGATTATGGCCACCTTCAGGAATGATAATATCTGCATATCTCTTCGTTGGTTCTATAAATTGATTATGCATCGGACGAACTACATTGACATATTGTTCAATTACGGAGTCAATAGATCTTCCTCTTTCCTTGATATCTCTCATCAATCTTCTAATAATGCGCAAATCAGCGTCTGTATCAACGAACAGCTTCATATCCATTAAATCTCTGAGATTCTCATCCTCTAATATTAAAATACCTTCAACTATAATTACATCCTTAGGCTCCACTAGTATGGTTTCATCTGAACGGGTATGCATGGCATAATTATATACAGGCTTTTCAACCGATTCATAATTTAACAATTTTTGAATGTGGTCGATTAATAACTCCGTATCAAATGCGAGAGGATGATCATAATTTGTTTTCAATCTCTCCTCAAAAGGTAAATGAGATTGATCTTTATAGTAATAATCTTGCTCGATCATTAAAATCGAATGTCCTTTAAAATGGTCAAATATAGCTTTGGTCACACTTGTTTTTCCAGAACCGGAGCCACCTGCGACACCTATAACTACTGGTTTCGGCTGCATGCTAATTAAAGCTCCTTTCGCATCATATTATTTGGATAAACAGGGTGATCCACCTTAAATTTAACAATTTGCAATGGATGTCTAGCAGCTTCCATTTCTTTACCGTCTACATCCCATATTTTATCTACAATCATTGTAAAATTATCAATTTCCGGACCGAAAAACTCAATTTCCTGCCCCTGTTTAAAGAAGTTTCTTTGTTGTAATGTTACCATTTTTGTCTCTTCATTATAATCCAGCACTAAACCAGCAAAGTCAAAAGTGGTCTTTTTGCTATGATTTCCAAACATTTGCTCTTTATACCCCGGCTGTCCTTCAAAGAACGCAGGAGCTGTGTCTCGATTTGCACATTTATCCAGTTCTTTTAGCCACTCCTCTTGAATGACAAAATTATCTGGGTCAGCACAATATGCATCAATTACTTTTCGATAAACACTAACAACTGTAGCAATATAATGGATGGATTTCATTCTACCTTCAATTTTCAAACTGTCAATACCTAGTTCAATCATCCGTGGAATCGATTCAACTAGCTTTAAGTCTTTCGGGCTCATTGCAAAAGGTGCATCCTCATCTGTAAATAAAGCCTGCTCTTCTTCGCCCTCCTGCTTGTACAAATCGTAATCCCAACGACAGGATTGACAGCATCCACCACGATTTGAATCTCTAGCAGTCATATGATTACTTAACGTACATCTACCTGAATAAGCAATACACATTGCTCCATGGATGAAGGTTTCAATTTCAATATCTACTTTTTCCTTCATTTCTTTTATTTCGTCTGCACCTATTTCTCGAGCAAGCACAACACGTTCTAATCCTTCTTCCTTCCAATACTGAACGGCCTTCCAGTTAGAAAGAGATTGCTGAGTACTTAAATGCACCTCAATTTCCGGAGCAACTCGCCGACAAGTTTCAATGATTAGAGGGTCAGCAACAATTATTCCGTGTACACCTGCTGTTTTTAAACCTAATAAGTAATCTTCCAAGCCATCGATATTTTCGTTATGTGCAAATATATTTGTTGTTACATATACTTTTGCCTGATATTTCTTAGCAAACTCCACTCCTTCTTTCATTTCTTCAAAAGTGAAGTTTCCAGCATTTGAGCGAAGTCCATACTCTTGCCCACCAATAAATACAGCATCTGCCCCGTATGCAACAGCAATTTTTAGTTTTTCTAAATTGCCAGCTGGTGCTAATAGTTCCGGTTTCTTTACAATTACTCTTTTTCCATCTCTTATTTCAGAAATAGGATCTTTAACTATTGTCATTTCCCTTCTCCTCCATTTTTTAGTAAACCGTTTCTTTAAAGAAAAATCCTGTATCTAATGATCTATTAGGTGGTTGAATTTTTTCCATTTCCGCAAGTAAATTGTCTTTTTCTTCGTCATATTGATCTGGATTATTTAAGTACATTGATATCGCTTTATGATAAAAGCCAGTAACCGCAATAATATATGCTGAATCTTTTAGAAGTCCTTCGATTTTGAAAGAATCAATACCAGCTTCTATAAGATCTTGAAGCTCGTCGATTATACAAATATCGTTTGGACTCATAATATGTGTTCCATTTTCATCTTGAAAAATGGGATATTTATTGGCTCTTTCTTTATCATGCAAAAAGAGGTTTTTATCTGTTTTGATAGCTTCTAATTCTACTTCTTTCCCTTGATATTGGAAATAGTGTTCTAGCAAGGTACGTTTTGATTGGAACATTGTTGCCATTCCATGAACCTGAATTTCAATTTCCACTTCTGCATTTTCTTTTGTTTCAATAATAGCATCCATGCTAATTTCTCTCGCCAGAACTGCTCTCTTAGCTCCTTTTCGCCCCCAATAATTACATGTGTACCAGTTCGTTCCTGTTGTTTCTGTACTCCAATGTAATTTCAAGCTTGGAGCTACTTCTCTCGAAATCATTAAAACAGCTGGATCTCCATAGATAACCGCGTCTGCTTTTACTTCATTTAAAAATCGAAGATACTCTGTTACTTCTTCTATTTTATCATTATGAAAAATGGCATTTACGGCTACATATACCTTTTTTTCTCGTTTGTGAGCAATTTCAATCGCTTTTTTTACTTCTTCACGATTAAATTCACCAGCTAATCTTAAACCAAATTTTTGCTCACCAATAACAAAGGCATCTGCTCCATTATCAATAAGTGGCTCTATATCATTTATGTTGGTTGGCGTTACTAGTAATTCCGGTTTTTTCATTATTATCCCCTCTTTTTACTAATTGCAATACCGTCTCCCACAGGCAAAATTGCTGTGTGATAATCCTCATTTTCCATAAGCCATTGATTATAATTTCTTATTTTACGTACTAATTGGCGAAGGTTTCTGCTCTCTATCTCACTTGATGCAACTAAACCATGAAATAATATATTATCTGTATATACAATTCCACCATCTGACAAAAATTGGCTATATAGATTAAAGAACTTTTGATACTGACCTTTTGCCGCATCAATGAAAATGGCATCAAACGGCCCGTGTTTTTCCACAGCGGAATCAAGTTCAAGGGCATCACCTTGCAATAAGCTAACCTGTGATTCTCGTTTAAGCTTTTTTACATTTTCTTTCGCTACTAAATACCGTTGTTCATCTCTTTCAATCGTTATTATTTGAGAAAATGGGAGTGCTTCTGCCATTCTTAATGCAGAATAGCCAATGGCCGTTCCAACTTCCAATATTTTTTTAGGCTGCTGAATACGCAATAATTGTAATAATGCTTCTATTCCTACTAACTCCATAATCGGCACTTCATTCTGGATAGCGTACTCTTCTATTTCTCTTATCTGCTCATTTCTTTCTGGGATTAATTGTTCAATGTAATCCAGGATTTGTTTATTTTGCAAGGATGAGTCCCTCCTATTTTCCTTAAAGCCCAATCCTTTTGTCTTCTACCTAAAAATAGTTAGCTTCTGATAAAGAACCTAACAACTAAAAAAGTGTATGAAATTCGGATAATTAATTAAGATATACTCAAAAACACTTGTACCATTTTATCATAAAATATTGCCAAATGCTAATAAATCTTCGGTCTTCATGGGGAATTCTAGATAATTATTGTCGATTTTTCGAACAAATTAGTATGCAGATGAAAATATAAAAAATAGAAAAAGACTGCAGCAACACATATTGTTTGTCTGCAGTCCAGTTTCTAATTATTCTCCGTTATATACTTAGCTTTCAAGTCATTATGCTCATTAAGTGATTTAGCGAAATAGACTTTCCCATCCTTAGAAGCTAGAAAATATAAATAGTCCGTTTCATCTGGATGTAATGCAGCCTCCATAGAAACTGTTCCAGCATTCGCAATAGGACCAGGTGGTAGTCCTACATTTTGGTACGTATTATAAGGGGAATCTACCTCTAAATCTTTATAGAGTACTCTATCTTTATGTTCACCTAGTGCATAGAGAACAGTAGGATCTGTTTGTAAAGGCATACCTTGTTCAATACGATTATAAAAGACACTTGCAATTTTCTTTCGATCCACATTTTTTGTTGCCTCTTCTTCAATTAATGAGGACATCGTCAAGAATTGATGGACAGTTAAATTATTTCGTTCAATTTCCGTTTCATAAGCACTTACTACACTTTCTGTTTTATCAAGCATGACAGAAACAATTGCTTCTAACGTTGGCTTTTCTTCATAATAAGCGTAAGTAGCAGGGAATAAGTATCCTTCGAGGGGATGTTTTATATTTTTAGCCCAAATTTCTGTTGTTAGAATATCTGGATACTTCGCCATTAAACCTTTGATAAACGCCTCATCATTTAATTGCTTCCAAATATCTTCTTCCTTTTGATTTGTTTTCTCTGCTATAATAACGGCAATTTCTTGTAGCTGCTTGCCTTCCGGTATCGTCATTGTAAAGACTGGTTCTTGCATAATTTTACCTGTTTTTAAACTATCAATAATTTCTTGAATCGACATAGAAGGATTCATATGATATTCCCCTGCCATAAAATTCGACTCATTTTTAAATTTCACATAATATTTAAACACCTTTGCATTTTTTACAAGTCCATTATCTTCAAGCAATTGAGAAATAGTGCTTACACCAGAACCAATTGGAATATCAATAATAATTTCTTGCTCACTTTCAGGATTAACTGGTTGTAATGCTGATTTAATATAGAAATAACCAGATGTCCCTACAATAGCTACAATAATAATCAATACAAAGGCAACGATTGCCACAATTCTTCTCACTAATTTAGCTTCTTGTTGTCTCTGATGTAAATTAGCTAAAAATAACTCTTTCTTACTTTTCAAAGCATTGTTTTCCTCTTTATTTTTAGTCAATCTTTTCCCTCCTTGACACACACCACTCAAACATTTTTTACATATCTCGACCTATTATACTATATTTTGCAAAGGAAGTTATAGCTTTTATCGAAATTTACATGTAGATGGGAAGGATAGAAAGGTGATTAGTAACATTACTATCTGCTCTATTCGTATACTATATTGTCTTTTTATACCATTTAAATTTAACACCATATCGAAGGCAAACAACAAAAAAAAGAGCCCTAATGGACTCTTTATAAACGAAATTATTATTCTTCTTGTTCTGCTAGGAATGTATTTAACATTTCTTCAACAAGATCCCATTCTTCCTCTGTTTCAATCGGAGAAAGCTCACCATCTCCAGTTTCTTCATTTGGAATGAAAGAAGATGCGTGGATATCGATTTCTTCATCGTCATCCCCTTCTCCCATAGGATAGTATAATACATATGATTTTCCAAATTCATCAGATTCAAATGTAAATAGAATCTCACATAATTGTTCATTTCCTTGCTCGTCTACAACTGTAATTGTATTAGTTTCACCGTGTTCCATAATTTCCACCTCATTATTTTTGGCTATCTAAATACCCTTGTAAAATCAAGGATGCAGCCATTTTATCGATAACTTTTTTACGTTTTTTTCTACTAACATCTGCTTCCAAAAGGACTCTCTCAGCAGCCATTGTTGTTAGTCTTTCATCCCAAAAAACAACTGGTAGTTCAAATCGTTCTTCTAATAGCTTGCCATACAATTGACTAGCTTCGCCACGAAAGCCTATACTACCATTCATGTTTTTTGGAAGTCCAACCACTATTTTACCTACATCATACTCAACAATCAAGGATCCAATACGATCTAGGCCAAATCGTTCTTTTTCTTCGTCTATTTGAATCGTTTCAATTCCTTGTGCTGTCCACCCTAAAGCATCACTAACAGCTACTCCTACTGTTTTTGAGCCGACATCCAAGCCCATTACTCGCATATGTTTATTCCTCTCGTTGCTGTTTTAAATAAAACTTCACAAGTTCCTCAATGATTTCATCACGTTCTAATTTTCTGATGATATTCCGCGCGTCCATATGACGGGGAATATAAGCAGGATCACCGGAAAGCAGATAACCAACAATTTGATTAATCGGATTATACCCTTTTTCTTGAAGTGCTTCATATACTTGATAAAGTACTTCTTTTACATCATGTTCATATGGTTCTTCTGGAAAATTGAATCTCATTGTTTTATCGAATGAGCTCATCTTGAAACACCCCATTTCCTTTTCGAACAATTTCTGTTAAGAGTTATCTACATTTTACACTACTTGTCCCTAATATCAAACGGATTTCACGTAATCTTCTACAAAATCTATAGCATCCTTTAATTTTGAAGGATCCTTTCCGCCTGCTTGAGCCATATCTGGACGACCGCCACCGCCACCGCCGCAAATGGAAGCAACTTCTTTTACAATTTTCCCTGCATGGAAGCCTCTATCCATTAAATCTTTTGTTACACCAGCAATGATATTTACTTTGCCTTCATTTGCACTACCAAGTACTAATACAACCGAGCCAATTTTTTGTTTCAGTTCATCTGCCATAGTACGAAGATTATTCATATCGACATTTGGTATGGAAGCTGCTAAAACTGGAACATCATTAATTATTTTCACTTTATCTACAAGGTTACCAGCTTCAATATTGCTTATTTTTGCAGCAAGTGACTCATTTTCACGCTGTAATTGCTTTACTTCTGTAAGAAGACTGTCGATTCGAGTAGAAACATCCTTTGGACTAGTCTTTAACTTATTTGCAGCTTCTTTCAATAAATGGATTTGATCCGTTAACTGCTGGTATGCAGCTTGTCCAGTTACTGCTTCAATACGTCTAGTTCCTGCACCAATTCCTGCTTCCGATACAATTTTAAATAGACCAATTGCTGATGTATTGTCTACATGACAGCCACCACATAACTCTAAACTATATGAACCAACTTGAACAACTCGCACGATTTTTCCATATTTTTCACCAAATAGCGCCATTGCTCCCATTGCTTTTGCTTCATCAATATTTTTATAATCGATTTGAACTGCAATACTTTCCCAAATCTTTTCATTTACGATTTTTTCTATTTCATCTAATTCCTCTGGTGTAATTTGTCCAAAATGAGAGAAATCAAAACGTAAACGATCTGGTTGAACAAGGGAACCTGCTTGATTTACATGTGTTCCTAGAACATCCTTTAATGCCTGATGCAATAAATGAGTTGCTGTATGGTTCTTAATAATTTTCGAACGGTTTTGTCTATCCACTCTTGCATCTACTAGTTCATTTACCGTTATTGCTCCCGTTTCAATCGTTCCTTTATGCAAGTTTTGACCATTAGGGGCTTTTTGTATATCTGTCACTGTAATTATTCCATGATCAGATTTTACCGTTCCTTTGTCCGCAATCTGACCACCGCTTTCTGCATAGAATGGCGTTTTATCCAAGATAAACTGTATTTCATCGCCAGCTTCTGCAGATTCTACTTCTTCCCCGTCTTTCAATAATGCCACTATCTTTGCTTCTGTTGCCCATTTGTCATATCCAATAAATTCGCTCTCTACTGTGATATTCCCTAAAACACCACTTTGGACTTGCATACTGTCGACTTCTTGACGAGCTTTTCTTGCACGCTCACGCTGACTTTCCATTTCTCTTTCAAAGCCTTCATGATCTATACCAAGACCTTGCTCTTCTGCATATTCCTCTGTAAGCTCAACTGGGAAACCATAGGTATCATATAATCGGAAAATATCTTCTCCTGCAATTACACCCTTTTCTTTTGCTTTCTCCATTACTTCTGAAAGAATTGCTAGACCTTCATTTAATGTTTCATGGAATCGCTCTTCTTCACTTTTCATTACTTTTTGGATAAACGCTGTCTTTTCTTTCACAGTTGGATAATAATCGACCATTATTTCAGCCACAACCGGAACTAGTTCAAACATAAAAGGGCGATTGATATTAATTTTCTTTGCATAACGTACTGCTCTACGCAATAATCTTCTTAAAACATAGCCTCTTCCTTCATTGGATGGAAGTGCTCCGTCACCAATAGCAAAAGCAACTGTACGTATATGATCTGCGATAACTTTAAATGCTTCATCACTTGAAGAATTCTCACCATATTTCACGCTTGCTAATTGTTCCGTAGCTTGAATAATTGGCATAAATAAATCTGTATCAAAGTTTGTAGGAACATTTTGAACTACAGATGCCATACGCTCCAAACCCATTCCAGTATCTATATTCTTCTTTGGAAGTGGTGTATAAGTACCATCTGGATTATGGTTAAATTCAGAGAAAACAAGGTTCCAAACCTCTAAATAACGATCATTTTCTCCACCTGGATATAATTCTGGATCATTGATATCGTCGCCATATTCTGGACCACGATCGTAGAATATCTCTGTATTAGGACCACTTGGACCTTCACCGATATCCCAGAAGTTTCCTTCTAAACGAATAATTCGGTTTTCTGGAACACCAATTTTATCTCTCCATAGGAGATATGCTTCTTCATCTTCTGGATGAATGGTTACAGATAGCTTCTCTTTATCAAAGCCAATCCATTTCTCATCAGTCAAAAACTCCCAAGCCCATTCAATTGCTTCTTCTTTAAAATAATCACCAATAGAAAAATTACCAAGCATTTCAAAGAATGTATGATGACGAGCTGTTTTCCCTACGTTTTCAATATCGTTTGTGCGGATAGATTTTTGTGCATTTGTTATTCTTGGATTTTCAGGAATTACTCGACCATCAAAATACTTTTTTAAAGTAGCAACTCCACTATTAATCCACAATAAAGACGGATCTTCGTGGGGTACTAAAGATGCACTTGGTTCAATCGCATGACCTTTACCCTGGAAAAATTCTAAAAATTTGCTTCTGATTTCTGCGCCAGTTAAATTCTTCATCACATTTCCTCCTATTTCACTTTATGTATTTCCATACAAATATCGAGTTTGACCTTTTTTTCGGCATAAAAAAAACTTCCATCCCTGGACAGGGACGAAAGTATTGCTCGCGGTACCACCCTGATTATGGATAAAAGTATTCGAAAATACTAAATTTATTATCCATCTCTCAATTGTCCTTAACGCGGAAAACGGCAGGGATTAGCTGCATTCAAGAACTAGCTTTCAATTATCCTTCACCTAGAACTCCTTTCAGCCAAAGGGAATTCCTCTCTTATCAAGTGGACTATAATCTACTTTTTTCTTTCACCATTTTATCCATATATGCTTCATTCGAATTATACTGATTATTAGGCAGTATTGTCAATATCAGTCTGTTTATATACGTTTTATTTCTGGCTCTTTTTTTCCGAAGTGTTTTCTAATATGGATAATCGCCACTTTTGCTATCGATAATAGTGGAACAGCAACAATCATGCCAACCATTCCTCCCATTTCTTCTCCTAACAAAAGAGCAAACATAATAAAAAGTGGATGCATATGAGTGCTTTTTCCCACTATGTAGGGGGACAATATATTCCCTTCTAGAAACTGCAGAATAATAATGATGATGACTACAATAATCAACATTTTAACCGAAATAGTACTTGCAACAATTAAAGCAGGAACAGCACCAATAATCGGCCCAAAATATGGAATGACATTAGTTATTCCTACAATGATTCCCAAAACAAGAGCAAACTTCATATGAAAAATCCAAAATAATATCATTGAAATTACACCAATAATGGTACAAACCAATAATTGTCCTCTTATATAGCTACCTAATGATTCATTTACATCCTCCAAAAAAACATGTGCACTATTGCGCCATTTTCTAGGAATAAATCCATTAAACGCTTTTCTTACCGCATCAATATCCTTTAGCATGTAAAAAGAGATAAATGGAATAAGCATAATGACAATCGAATAATTGATAATTCCCATTGCACCATTAATTACTTTATTTAAAAGTGATTCCATTTTTGTTTCAAAAACGTCAATCCCTCGATCAACCTTTTCTTGAATATTAAATGGCCAAGACTCCATTTTATCTTGAATCGAGTCAATCAAATCTTTATATTGTTCTGCAAGCTTAGGAGCACTTTCTGTAAGTTCCTCAAGCTGTTGAATAAGGATGGGGATTCCTTTATATAATGCATATCCAAGCCCACCGAAAAAAAGGATATAGATAAGCGCAACTGATAATCCTCTATGTAAACCATTTTTATGTAGTATCTCTACAATAGGATGTAATAAATAGGTAATAAATGCCCCAATGATAAATGGAGTAATAACCTTTGCTATAAGACTTAAAATGGGTAACCATATAGGTGATAATTTAATGAACACAAATAAAACAATAAAAAGTAATAAAGTAAAACCTAATCGGTAATACCATTTTATTCTTATATCCATTTTCTTACCTCCCTCCACCTTTATTGTGAGAGATTGTTGGATTTTTTATGCATATTCATATTTAAACCAAAGTCTTCCCCATTAGAAAATACTAAAAAAACTGTAGACAACCCTTAATTTCAAGGAGATTTGTCTACAGTCTTTTCATGAAATAATTAGAACATTTTCATTACTTTCTTTTGCATTCTTTTTAATTGTTTTTGACTCATCATATTATTTTTTTGCATATAGCCTATTGCAGCTATACCAGCACCAATTGCTATTGCTGTGTTTATTGCTTTACCCATTTACTTTGCACTCCTTTTTATAGAAGAGAGCGCCAATATTATATGGAGAAGAACCTAGCTTAATCGACGCTCTTCTTCTTCAAATAAATCATCTAATGAACTTAGACTACCATCTTCTTCTACTTGATGTGTGTGAATAATCCCTTTTGTTAGGGACAATTCAATAAAACAATTCCAACAGTAGTATTGATTGATTCCAATTTTTCCAATATCTTTGCTCTGACAATTTGGACATTTGAGCATAGGAAAACACCTCATCTTTGTTCGTTTCATGAAATATCCCAAAAACATAGGAAATTTCAGTAAGTATTCCCATTATGCTCTTAATAATGTCCAAATATACCAGTTTGTCTCAGGAGTTGGCTGTTTTTTGCGGAATTTTAACTCATACTACTGCGATTTTCAAAGAAGATGACAATACTATTTTTCACCTAGACTTTAAAAACATGTAGTGCAAACATTGGCAAAAAAAATCCCCCAAAAGGGGATTTTCAATTTGTCGACAAAAAAGGTTTTTAATAAAGTTTAATTTATTTTTTTGCGCTGCTTGGAGAGAAAGGGGTGAGACTTCTGTTCTTAAATAAACTCTATCCAAAATTTCTATGCTTCAGATACTTCCATAAAATCATATGGTGTTATATTGTCCATACCAATCATTGGGTCAATTTCATTTATTTTTCCCTCGTACAATAAATCAAATGAATCCTCCGTAGCCAAATCTGTTTTTTCGTCTGGTTGGTAGACATTAGCAAACATTTCTTGGATTTTTTCTTTTAAGGTCGTTTGTCGGTTTAATTCGTCATTTCTATTGACACCTAATTCCATTGCCTCTACTTCTCCACAAAGTATCAAGAATTGTTTGCTTCTAGTTATCCCAGTGTAGATTAGATTTCTTCTTAACATCCGGTAATAGCTTTTAACAATTGGCATGATAACGATTGGAAACTCACTTCCTTGTGATTTATGGACAGAGCAACAGTAAGCTAGTGTAATTTGGTTTAAATCCTGCCGTGTATATGTCGCTTCTATTCCATCAAAAGAAACAATAACCATGTCTTGCTTTTCTGTATTTTCCTTCGCGTAAAAAATCGATACAATTTCTCCCATGTCTCCATTATAAACATTACTTTCTGGTTGATTGACAAGCTGGAGAACTTTATCACCAATTCGATATGTAACATCTCCAAATTTCAGTTCTTTTCTAGAGCCATCAGGATTAGCATTTAATATTTCCTGTAAAATTGTATTTAACCGATCAATTCCTGCAGGTCCCCTATACATCGGCGCTAAAACTTGTATATCCATCGGCGCAAAACCTTTATTTTTTGCATTTAGCACAATTTTTTCAATTGCTTTTGGAATTTGATTGGAAGAGCACTTTATAAAGGAACGATCACCTTGTGGTACAAGTAAATTAGCTGGTAGCTGCCCTTTTTTCATTTCATGGGCTAGCTCAATAATGGACGATCCTTCTGCTTGTCGATAAATATCTTTCAATTTAACAGTGGGAATACAAGCTGAATCAAGCAAATCCTTCAACACTTGACCTGGACCTACTGATGGAAGTTGATCTTCATCTCCCACAATAATCACTTGTATATGTTCTGGTAGAGCTTTGAATAATTGATGTGCTAACCAGATATCAACCATTGATGTTTCATCCACAATTAAAATCTTACCTTCAAGAGGGTGATCTTCATCTCGCTCAAACGTTCCTGTACCATTCCATCCTAATAGACGATGAATTGTAACAGCAGGTAGTCCGGTAGATTCTGCCATCCGCTTTGCAGCTCTGCCAGTGGGTGCTGCAAGAATAAAAGGATAGGGCTCATCATTTTTATAGTCTTTCGGATCTAAGGAACAACCATGTAATTCTCCATACAATTCAACAATTCCTTTTATTACCGTCGTTTTCCCTGTACCTGGACCACCTGTTAAAATAAGCATCGGCGACATAAGAGCAGTTTGAATTGCTTCTCGTTGCGATGGTGCATATTGGACACCAATACGATCCTCCAAATTTCCAAGTGCAAGTAAAAATTCAGATTCTGGAAATTGATCCTTGTATTCTGATTGTTCCATCACTCGCTTAATATTTCTTACAAGACCTTTTTCTGAGAAAAACAAGGAAGGCAAATATATTTTCTTATTTTCGGCAATAATTTTTCCGTCTTGTTCCAGCTGGATGATTTGATCTGCTATTTGGGAAAATTCAATTTCCTCCTTTTGATTTTCTTCAAGCAAGGTTTTTACTTTTTCCAGCAAATGTTCAGCGTGAAGGTATACATGTCCCTCTTGATTACTGCTTAGCTCTAAAATATATAAACAGCCCGCTTTTAGCCGATCTGGATGATTTCCTGTAATCCCTATTTGTGCTCCTAGATCATCTGCTTTTCCAAATCCTATTCCTTCGATATCTTCTACCAATTTATATGGATTTGTCTGCACTGTTTCTATCGTATTCTCTTTATATACTTGATAAATTTTCATAGATAATTGCGGACCAAATCCATATTGATTAAGCGAGACCATTGCTTGTTCTAATCCTTGGTTTTTCATTAGGGTATCGTATAATACCTTTGCTTTATCTGGGGCAAGTTTAGGAACCGTATCTAAAATGGACGGCTGATTCATAATTTTAGAAATTGCCTCTTCTCCCAATGTTTCCACAATATTTTCAGCAGTTTTTTCCCCGATTCCCTTAAATAAATTGCTGGATAAATAAGCGATAATCCCCTGTTTTGTTTGTGGCATCTCTTTTCGAAAGGAAGTTGCTTGCAGCTGTAGCCCAAATCTTGGATGCTCTTTAAAATCACCATAGTATGTATAAGTATCTTCCTCATTCATCTTTGGCAAATACCCTGTAATAACCGCTTCTTTATCATCATAATCATGATTGGTTTCATCTACTCTTATCCTTATAACAGAATAGAGATTTTGTTCATTATGAAAAATGGTAACAAGGTGACGTCCCTTTATATACTTTTTTTCTTTTTCAAAAAGATCCAATGAATTTTGCTCGTTCAACTGTTATCCTCCTTTCTCTTTTTACCTCAATAATTAGTTTCCTTCGATTATTTGCTTTCCATAGCTAGCAAGAAGATGATCCGGCTGGATTTCTAGAGCCTTATCAAACATTTCCTTGGCTTTCTCCGACTCTTCTTTAAACCCATATGCAACTCCTAAATTATAGTAAGCATCAGCATGAGCAGCATCTAATGAAATACAGGATTGAAATTGTGTAATTGCTTCATCGATATATTCACTTTGTGCTAAACAAAGACCTAATTGGAAATAAGCCTCAGCATCTTGATTATTTAATTCAACAGCACGTTGAAAATAAGGTATCGCAAGCTTCGCCTTTTCTAAGCCTACATATGTTAACCCTAGCATAAAGAAATTATCACTAGATTCTAATCCCTTTGCTAGTGCTTGTTCAAACATTGTTTTAGCGGATTCTAAATCCTCTTTCTCATAATAAACCGCACCTGCACTATAATAAGCTGCAGCAGTAGTATCATCTATTTCTATCGCTTTTTGATAAAAAGATAGTGCTCTTGTCTCGTCACCTAAAGCCGAAAGGACATTTCCAAAGTTAACGTAGGAAACAGCGTTTTTTGGATTTTTCTCTATTTCATCCATAAAAAATTTTGCTGCTTCTTCCCATTTTCCTTCTTGCATATATTGTATTCCTAATTGACTATTATCCATCTTTAAACACTCCATTTCTTATTGGTAGTATAGCATATTTTCAAATGAAAAATGGTGTAACCTATAGGACAAAAAGAAACTAGCACATCATCCTATTGCAGGAATATTGCTAGCTATTTTTTCCATATCGCAAAAAAATGCCGACCAACTAATTGTTAGTCGACAGACTGTTCAGCATTAACCTACATATGTTAATCTTTCATTATCTCGGAACACCTTATCAATCGTTCCACCGCCTAAGCATTCTTCTCCTTGATAGAATACAACTGCTTGTCCTGGTGTAACGGCACGAATTGGTTCATGGAAAATTACTTTTACCGTATTTTTATCCATAACCTCTACCGTAACTTTATTGTCTGGCTGGCGGTAGCGGAATTTAGCTGTACATTCAAAAGATGTACCAATTCTGTCCTTCGATACCCAGCTAATATTTGTTGCAATAATGCTGTCAGAATAAAGTAATTCATGATGGAATCCTTGTCCAACATATAGGACATTCCGTTGTAAATCCTTGCCAATTACAAACCAAGGATCACCACTTCCACCAATACCTAAACCATGTCTTTGCCCAATTGTATAATACATAAGTCCATCATGGCGGCCCACTATTTCTCCATCCATTGTTTCCATATTTCCTTTTTGAGCAGGAAGATATCCGCTTAAGAATTCTTTGAAATTACGTTCTCCTATAAAGCAAATACCTGTACTGTCTTTTTTCGTAGCAGTTGCAAGATTTGCTTTAGCAGCAAGCTCGCGAACCTTTGATTTTTCCATTCCACCAATAGGAAACATTACTTTGCTTAATTGTTCTTCTGTTAATTGATTTAAAAAGTAGGTTTGGTCTTTATTATCATCTTTCCCTCTAAGCATGCGCACTTGTCCATCTTCTCTAACAACTTGTGCATAATGGCCTGTTGCTAAATAATCTGCACCAAGACTCATCGCATGCTCTAAGAAAGCTTTAAACTTAATTTCTTTATTACACATGACATCAGGATTAGGGGTTCTACCTGCTTTATACTCATCTAGGAAATAAGTAAAAACTTTATCCCAGTACTGTTTTTCAAAGTTTACTGCATAATAAGGAATCCCTAATTGATTGCAGACACGGATAACATCTTCATAATCCTCTGTAGCTGTACAGACACCAAATTCATCTGTATCATCCCAATTTTTCATGAAAATTCCAATCACATCATATCCTTGTTCTTTTAAAAGAAGTGCTGCAACAGACGAGTCAACTCCTCCGGACATGCCTACTACAACACGTGTATCTTTCGGTGCTTTTACCATTTCTATTTCCCCTTTAGCCCTTCCCTTTTCATGGAAGGGAAGGTTAATTATTTTGTCAGACGGTTAATTATTTTAACTAACTCCTGACCGACCTTTTCTATTTGTTGTTCTGTATTATTTAATCCAAAGCTAAATCGAATAGAATTTTTCGTTCTTTCTGATTCTTTACCAAACATACTCACTAAAACATGGGATGGTTCAATTGATCCAGCTGTACATGCAGAACCACTAGAAGCAGCAATACCAGCTAAGTCTAGATTAACTAACATCGCTTCTACATTTGTACCAGGAAAGCTTAAGTTTAAAACATGTGGCAGGGTATTATCAACTAATCCGTTTTGTTCAAATGAAATATTATGATCTTTTAACATTTCAATCAATATTTCCTTATACTTTTTATATTGCTCTCTCTTCTGTACCCTATTCTGCTCAGCAATTTCTACTGCCAGTTGAAAACCAGCTACAGAAGGTACATTTTCTGTTCCAGCTCTTCTTTTTTTCTCTTGCTCTCCTCCAAAAAATCGGGGATTAAGCTTTATACCGTTTCTTACATACAAAAACCCTATTCCTTTAGGTCCGTTAATCTTATGAGAAGATACAGATAAAAGGTCGATATTCTGTTCTTTTACATCAATATCTTCTAAACCATAGGCTTGTACAGCATCTGTATGAAATGCAGCAGGGTGATCTTTTAACATTAAACCAATTTCCTTGATTGGCTGAACGGATCCTACCTCATTATTGCCATACATAATGGTAACGAGAATGGTATCTTCTCTTAATGCCGTTTTAAATTCCTCTAAATCAATTACTCCATTTTCGTTTACAGAAAGATAAGTAATCTCAAAGCCTTTTTTCTCTAATTCCTGGCAGGCATGCAATACAGCATGATGCTCGATTTCTGTCGTAATAATATGTTTTCCTGCTGTTTCTTTGCTCTCAGCAATTCCAAAGATTGCATAATTATCAGCCTCTGTGCCACCACTTGTAAAAATAATTTCATTTTCAAGTGCACCAATGCTAGAAGCAATTACTGCTCTTGCATTATCTAAGATATTTCGCGCCTGTCTTCCATAGGCGTGAATACTAGAGGGATTTCCAAATTGGTCTTTCATGATTTCATACATTCTGTCTATTACTTTTGGATGCATGGGTGAAGTCGCCGCATGATCCACATAAATATGTTCCAAGTTATTCACCTACATTTTTATTTATCATTTTATATATAAAACATATAACCGTCTGTACTGCCGTCTTCTTTATGATTAGCTAGATCTTCGATTGTTGTAGAATCCAGAACATCCTTTACCGCATCTCTGATTTTCATCCATAATGCTTTTTTTGCTGGTTCTTCATCTTCGATTCCTTCTACTGGACTAATAGGTCCTTCTAAAATGCGGATAATGTCTCCAGCTGTAATTTTATTTGGATCATCTCCTAAAACATAACCACCATATGCTCCGCGAATACTCCTTACATAACCAGCGTTTCGCAATGGTGCAACTAATTGCTCCAGGTAATGTTCCGAGAGATTATTTGTTTGTGCTATGGATTTTAAGGAAATCGGTCCGTCTCCATGCTTCTTTGCTAATTCCATCATAATGGTTAATCCATATCTTCCTTTAGTTGATATCTTCATTATTTTGCCTCCCGCTCCATTTTCTGTTGTTGAATGTTTTTCCCTGTTCTCACGTTTCGATTTAATATATAGGTCGTCCATTTCGTACACTGTGGGATACTCCACCCGGCAATTCTCCCTATTAAGATTGCATAAATAATGGTTCCCCATGATACTGGTCCACCTAATATCCATCCAATTATCAAAACGATAGCTTCCATTAATAACCTAGTTTTCGCGATGCTTCCACCAAATTTTTCTGATAAGACAATCATTAAGCTATCCCTTGGACCAGCCCCAAGTTTAGCAGAAATATAGATTCCCATTCCATATCCCATAATGAGTAATCCTATTAAAAACATCATCCATCTTTCAATCAGTATAGAGGGGGTATTCATAAAAGGAAGAAGTAAAAAGAAATCTATAAACATTCCTACTAGTACCATATTTAAAAATGCCCCAAAAGGTGGAATCCTTTTAGAAAGTATTGCTGCAATTAATAATATAAAAAAGCCAACTATAATTGACCAGCTACCAATAGTTAAACCAAATTGAATATGCAATCCAATATTTAAAATATCCCAAGGGGCAGAACCTAGATTCGCTTGTATAACTAAAACAATACCTAATGACATGATTAAAAGCCCTAAAATAAAAATGACAAGTCGTTCAACTGGTTTATCTTGGCTTAAGAAGGATTTCATTTGTTGCCCCTTTTAATTTCCCTATATTATGTGTGTTTTTCTGTATAATTGCCATTAAGCATTATAGCATAATTACGGTTGAATTGTTGATATAGAATAGCTTTTGTATATTCTATATCCAGTATAATTATTTTATATCCTATCTATTCAATAGGATATCATATTTTTTCGGTTCACATAATAATAGTGGATTTATTGTATTTATTTAATTTGTTTTCCTAGTAAAAAATCTATTATGAAAAAGAAGGGATTTCTTCTTTGGCCAAAGAAGAAATCCCTCCTGATTATTGATTCTCTTCCATTTATTGATTCTCTTCCATTAATCTAAACGCTGATAATGTCATGATTTTTATCCCATGCAGCAAGCTATTTAATTGAAAATGCATGTCAGGATGATGGAGACCAGGCTGCAGATCTGTTCCTAAGCCAATCATTGTCGTTTGAAGATGGTCATTTGCTTTTGCGTAATAATGAAAATCCTCGCCACCAGGTGTCACTGGTGGTTTAACTAACCCTTCCTCACCAAGTATATCTTTAATGCTCCTAGCCACTATTCCCTCCATCCATTTATTGGGATTGGCAGCAGGCATTTCTGATAATAATTCTAATTCTACTTTTGCTCCATTCACTTCTCCCGCTAATCTTATTTGGCTTTCTAGTTTAGCAATAAGCTCCTCCATTGCTTCATTTGTTTGTGCACGAACATCAATCCCAAACTCCCCATAATCGGGAATAATATTAAAATTCTTCCCTCCAGCCTGCGCAAATGTTAATTTCGCCGATGCCGGAATAACTGGATTTAATGGGAGAGAATGAATCGCTAAATTAATTGCCGTTAAGCTATCAATCACATTTATTCCTAAATGAGGTCTAGCTGCATGTGCCTGCATGCCATATATTTTCCCTTTAAAGCTTGCTGCTGCCCCATGATATATAGCGGGAGAGCATTCGCCAAATCTCATTTCTTGTATTGGTCGCACATGTAGCCCTAATAAATAATCTACATCGTCTAAAAGTCCTTTATTGATGAAAGAAATCGCACCGCCACCAGTCTCTTCTGCTGGCTGAAAAAGACATTTAATCCTCCCCTTTGGTACCACTCCTAATGCCTTTAAACATTTTATTGTAAAAAGTAAAATAGTCGTATGTGCATCATGACCACAGGAATGATTTGCATTCCATTCCCCGTTTACTTGCTGCCATAATGCATCCATATCTGCACGAAGCCCTATAACGGGTCCATTTCCAGCTCCAAAAGAACCTACTATACCTGTCTGATCGTCAAATACTTCATAGGAAATAGATAACTTTTCTAGTTCTTCCTTTATAAAATTAGTGGTTTCAATTTCTTCCCAGCTTATTTCAGCGTTATTATGAAGATAGTGATACATTTCAAGTATACTTTCCCTTTGATGGTCCACCCAATGGTCTATTTCCTCTCGCATTTTCCCCCTCCTATATTCATCTTCAAATTTATTTTCCATTTATTCATTTCATTAGTGACGATGATTCTTCGTTAAGCAATAAGGTTATACAGAGCTAACAATATAATAGTTCACTAAATTATTAGTCGTTTGAAAAGCCTCAAGCCTAAACCCCTTGTCAAACAGGTGCTTAAATGCATCTCTTAATTGGAAACGCCACTTTTCTGCTATTACAAAGTCTCTTTCTTTTATCTTATGTATATCTTTCGGAACAGGAATCTTGTAGTAATCAACTTGATTAAAATTAATTTCTAATGAGAGTGGGCTAGGCATATCTTCAACCATTTCCCAAGAAATGCAGCTTTGAATTTGCTCTTCTGCTGGAATACAATCAACAGAACTTTTTTTAAGATCCCATTCTAATAAAAACCTGTCAGATGGCAACCCACCATTTAATTCATCATTCATTATTCCGTAATGATTAGGATAATAGGTTTTCACTATCCCTCCTAGTTTCGCAATATTAAGATAGGCATTACGTGATTCTAAAGGGTCAAAAGTCCACATTATTTTTTTGTAGCCTTGCTTTAACGCTATTTCTTTTTGCTTTACTTTCATTTTATAACCTAATCCACCGTCTCTATGTTCCTCCTGAACGGCCATCATATGCGAAACTAGATATACCTCATTTTGACAAAATCCAGGAAAACCATAACAAAAGCCAACTAATTCTTCCTTAATAAAAGCTCCAATAAGGATTCCTCCGTTATGAAGCGATGCGATTAAAAATGGATAAGGTGTTGTATTCCTCTTGTTCCAAATTACATCTTGAAATTCTACAACCTTTTCTATTTCTTTTTTATCGGTAACTTCTCTTATCAGATAGGGATTCAACTAAATTCCCCCCCATACCTTATACTGATTTATTTTCATAAACTTTAGTCGTTAACAAGTATTTATTAATGACTTCCTTATTCAACTCAAAACCAATACCATCACCTGCCGGAACATCAATTTTCCCAAGACTAGACAAAGTAACCTCTGGAAGAATAATATCCTCATGCCAATAGCGATTAGATGCAGACGTATCTCCTGCAATCGTGAAGGAAGGAAGCGTTGTAATAGCAATATTATGCGCTCTTCCGATTCCTCCTTCCAGCATCCCGCCACACCATACTGGAATGCTATGCTTTTCACATAAATCATGAATTTTCTTCGCTTCCGTTAATCCACCAACACGACCAATTTTAATGTTAATGATTTTACAGCTTCCTAATTCAATGGCTTTACGCGCATCCTCTACAGAATGAATGCTTTCATCTAAACATATAGGGGTTGCAAGCTCACTCTGTAATATCGAATGATCAATAATATCATCATATGCTAATGGCTGTTCAATCATCATTAATTTGAGGGGATCCATTTCTTTAATTCGCTCAATATCGGCTAACGTATAGGCAGAGTTAGCATCAGCCATTAAAGGAATATCAAAGCCAAATGTTTCTCTTATTTTCGTTAATGGTTCCAGATCATATCCAGGTTTAATTTTCACTTTGATTTTTTTGTAGCCTTCTGATAAAAATCGATCCACTTTTGCTAGAAGCTTATCTGTTGTTTTTTCGATTCCAATGCTTACTCCAACATCAATGGAGGTTTGTACTCCCCCAAGCGCCTTTGAAAGGGAAATGCCCTTTTTCTTACTATATAAATCCCACACAGCACCTTCTAACGCTGCTTTCGCCATATTATTTCGTCTAATGGGAGCAAACCGCTTGCTAACATCATCTGGATGGTTAATTTCTTCTTTTAACAATAGTGGAATTAAAAATGCATTTAGCATATAAGCAACCGTTCCAGTCGTTTCTTCACTATAGGTTGGGTCTGGTAAAGCAACAGACTCCCCATACCCAATGTGCTCTCCACTATAGATTTTAATAATGAGAAAATCCTTCTCCAAAAGCTTCCCAAAGCTTGTCTCAAAGGGACTCACCAATGGCATTTTTACATGTTGAACTTCTATCTTATCGATTTGCACCTTTTCACATCCTTACACTGTCTTTCTTCTATTTTAATAGTTATTTGAATTTTGTGTATACTTTTATTTAAAAAATCGAAATATGTTAGAAAACATTTCAAACCTAATATACTATACAGTAAGACAAAGTAGCTGGGACAAAAGTATTTCAGCAAAAAAACCAAACAATCACACAGTCGTATGATTATTTGGCAATTTTATTAATAACATACTTTCCGGGAGTTACTCCCTCATACTGCTTAAATATCCTTATAAAGGTATTAACATTTTTACATCCTACCATTTCTCCAACTTCTGAAACCATATATTTTCCAGATTTCAGTAAATCCTTTGATTTTTCTACTTTTAACTGATTTACATAATTTTTAAAAGAGGATTTCAAATGATCTTTAATTAACTTGCTAACATATGATTCACTTAATTGAAAATAATTTGCTACTTCTCCTAACGACAAATCCTTTGTGTAATTATCTTGAATATAACGAATGACACTTTCAACTGTTGAAAGCTTAATAGAGTGTTTTTCACCTAGGAGAAGCATTAGTTCATCGAAAATATCTAAAAAGGCAGTCTTTAAAATCTCGATATCCGTACTATTCAAAAGAAAAAAGACATCTTTATTCTTTTGATAAAATTCGCCAAACGAAAGATTAAATTTATCCAGAATTCTTTTTAATGTGTTAACAAGAGCGTTTCTAAAATCATAAATATTATATATATCCATGCTCTCTTCTCTAAAATTTGTTTCTACAATTTCCTTGATTAATTTCTTAGCATTCTTCATATCTCTATTTTGTATTAAATTTATTAAGATACTTTCCGTTTCTACACTATATGAATATTCATTCTCAGAGAATAAAGGAACATTATTCGTACATAGACATTCTGTATCAATAAAAGAATATTTTTGATCTCTAAGCTTAAAGGAAGACTTAAATATCTCTGGTAAATCTTGTATGGAAGAAAAAACTTGAGAGAGGGTAAAAGTGATTTCTACTCCTATTTCTTTTTCGTTTCTTTTTATCACTCTATTTAAAATATCTAATACATTATGCTGATTCTTTTCTGCAAAAAACACACAAAAATATCGATGATCAATAGGAAATGAAATCAATTTGTGTTTAGTGTCTTTTTCATTAAATAATGCTAATACTTTTTTTCTTAACGTTAACATATTACCTTCTCTTAAATTTGATTCCACTTCTCGGCCTTCAATCGAAATAATGGCAAGCATTCCACCATTACGGAATGAATCTAACTGAAGAAGGTTTAGTCTTTTTTCTATAAACTGCTTATCATAATTTTCGTAAATGATATTCTTTAGAAAGTTTTCTTGTAAATCCGTTAATGAGCTTTCTTGGAAATGCACTAAACTTTGATTGATTTCATTTATGTCATGAATATTAGATAGAATATAATCTAATTCATTTTTTATGTAACCCTCCAAGCTATTCTTTTCCTCGCCACTTCTAATGTTTTTAATAATTTCTTCAATTGGTGAATAAGATTTTCTACTAAGAACAGTAGTTAGAATAAACCCTAATAGTAGTAAAAATAACAAAATGATTCCTATGCTCTTTATCGTTTGAACTGGTAGTCCAATTCCCTTATGTAGATTCGTTATATATAAGTAATTAATAGTTGGTATCGCATTCGAACGCTTTTGATAGGCATAATATTCATCTAAAGAACGATGAATGATTTGATTTTCATGCATATTTTTCACCGGCAAAAAGCTAGATAGTACATTTTCTCCATTATTAGTTGTTGATGCTAAAGTAAACTCATTTACTATTCCAAGAATACTATTATCATCTGGTAAAGCGGTCGGTAATAAGGCCTTCTTCTCCCATATAATAAAAAAATAAAGGTTTTGCTTTTTCTGATTATAATAGACTTTGTTAACAATGATTAATTTGTCCTTTGCATCATAACATTGTAAATCATTGTTTACTTGTGAATCCATAAAACCTTTTAGCTCTTCCAAATTATGATCCATATGAATAAATTTCATGTAGTCATTAAACAAAAAATATCCATCAGAACTTGTTATGTCTGTTCCAAAATCTTTTAAAACAGCAAGATTAAATCCTAATTGATCGTTGGAGAAATGATTTCCTGTTAACTCAGTGAACAATTTGCTATAAATATTGTAATTAAACTGATCCATTTCTAAAAAATCCGTTATAACCTCCTGCTGCGACAAAAGCCTGACAACATTTAATGAAACATCTAAACGATAGTCAATGATATTACTTTCCCTTTCAAGAAACATTTCATTTAATTTATCCATTTCCAGCCTATTTTGAGAATATTCCTGTGAGATTGTAACAAATAGAATAATTGAAGTATAAATAATGATAACAATGGAGAATGACAGAAAAATTTTCTTGAAAATCGTTTTCCGAAACATAATATCACCCTCTTTTTGCTATTATTTAATGGACTATAAATGCTAAACAAGGTTTTAGAAGAGGATTGCTAAAGCAAGCGGAATATGGACATTAATAGGTGGACAAAAATTTTTTCCACCTATTAACCTCTTTACAAGTATTTAAAAAGCTTACACAATGCGAATCGTTTTAATTTCATATGGATTTAATTCAAACGTAATTTCATTCTGTATATCTATAGGATGTGTCAAGTCTTTTTCCATCAAATTTGTTTCATTCCATTTTGTACAATGGAACAATGGCTTGAAGCTTAAATTGCGTTTACTACCAAGATGATCATGTACTCTTATAATCATCCCATTACCATCTTCAGCTAATTTTATCGCATCGATGTATACGCTTTCTTCCGGTTGTAGTGTAAATAGCCCCTTAAACCCTTTATTTCCTTTCACCACGGATAACGGCTGATTTATTGCCCAAGCTTCTTCAACGGTTCTTCCTTCTACGAAATCTCCCTTGTGCGGAAGAAGACTATACGTAAATTCATGATGTCCTATATCAGCTGTTGGATCTGGATATATTCCACCTTTTAATAAAGTAATCCTCATTGTTTGATCCTTAATATCATGACCATATTTACAATCATTTAATAAGCTTACTCCATATTCCCTTTGCGAGAAGTCCACCCACTGATGTGCAACTGTTTCAAATTTTGCCATATCCCAGCTTGTATTCCAATGTGTAGGTCGCTTGACATTACCATATTGAATATCATACGTTGCTTCCGTATTTCGAATGTTGACATCAAACCCTGCTTTGAGTAATTGTTCTCTTTCTTTCCAATCAACCATTGTAATAAAATCTATTCGACGTGAATTATTATAAACCTTCATATTTTGTATAATTCTAGAAGTACCAAACATATAAATAAATTCCACTGAGACATATAAACTATTGTTTTCCTTGACCTTAACTGAATCTGCAGCTAATTCGATAAATTTTTCTTGATAAAAAATATCAATATCCCATGCATTAAAGTTCATTGGTTTATCTTCAAATAATTGTAGTCTATTGCCTAAACCATTTTCTTTTAACACTTCTCTATTATATTTTTTATCATAGATGCTAACTAATTGTCCTTTTTCGTTCCATTTTATTGAGTAATCATCTGTATCGATACCATTTTCTATTTCTTTAGCCATATTTAATTTTATGCTATCCTTATCAGTTGCTTCAAACTGAATCAGACAATTTCCTAAAGGGGATATAGTAGGAGTCTGAATGATATATCCTTCATCATATGGAATGGCTTGTAACTCTTCACCTGAATCTGTTATAAATTTGCCTTTTTCTTTGACTTCAATTTTCACAACTTCTTTTCTTGCCCATCCAGCTGTGTTAAACACAGTCCATTGATTCGTTACGGAATCATCTAATCGGGATAAAAGTTGAATGGAATTTTCCATAGCTTCCCCTATTTCAACCTTATGATCTTGATAAACTTCTTTTATAGATGATCCAGGAATAATATCATGAAATTGATTACGCAGTAATACTTCCCATAAATCAAATATTTCTTTCTTTGGATATTCAATCCCTTCCGAGCTTTTAATGGTTGTATACAAAATTTCTAACTCTCTTAATGCTAGTTCCAATCTGCGATTCATTTTTTTTACAAAGGCTTGAGATGTATATGTTCCTCGATGATATTCTAAATACAATTCACCATCCCATGTATGCACATAATTTTCTGTGGAGTCTATGGTTTCATGAAGCTGTTTAAAAAATTCATCAGCGCGACCAGTTTTAACATGAGGAAGACCAGGTATGTTATCCATTCTCCGACGATTTTCTAACATATCTCTCGTAACTCCACCGCCTCCATCTCCATATCCATAGGAAATAAGTAATTGTTTATTCATATCTTTATTACGATAAGCTTTATAACTCCCTAAAACCGTTTCAGGTTCCAATTGTCCATTATACGTATAGAACCAGCGGGACGCCCATTGATTATTAACTAAATCTCTTTCTGGTTCAGGTGTAGTAATAAAATGAGTTAACACCTCCGATCCGTCTATTCCACGCCATACAAAAGTATCATGTGGCATTCGATTATACTGATTCCAGCTTATTTTAGTTGTCATAAATGTATCTATTCCACTCTTTTTTAAAATCTGTGGCAATGCCCATGAATAGCCGAAAACATCTGGCAGCCATAAATACTGGACATCTTTATTGAATTCCTCTTTTATAAATAAAGTTCCGTGAAGTATTTGCCGTGTTAATGATTCCCCTGATGGTATATTACAATCGGCTTCAAGCCACATAGCACCATCCACTTCCCAACGACCTTCTACTATTCTATTCTTTATTTGTTCATAAATCTCAGGATAATCTTCTTTTATAAATTTGTAGAGTTGGGGTTGTGTTTGTAAGAATATATACTCTGGATATTGTTTCATTAACTGCAAAACAGTTGAAAAACTACGTGCTGCTTTCTCCCTTGTATGCTTTAACCTCCATAACCAAGCGACATCTATATGTGTATGTCCGATAGCCGTGATTGAAATTAAATCTCGTTTTTCTAAAGCATCAATTCCTTCTTGTAATGTATTATTGGCTAATTTTATGCTTTGATAAAAAGATGAACTCCCCGGATAGGACCAATCAATAAATTTCATAGCTTTTTCTAACAGAGGCAAAAGCTCGTAACGATCCGGGTTATCATCGTTCAATTGTTTAATTGTTTTCAACACACAATCAGCTGTAAAATATAAATCATCACAATCTTCATTTAAAATTGCATAATCCGCTGTCTTAAATCTATGTGATTGAATTTGTTCTGGTCCTCCCCCTTCTAATCCAGACCATAATTTCAACGAAAGGGTAACTTCTTTACCATAGAATTCAGGGTCAATAAAAACCTCCTTATGATTCGAATCAACCCCTTGATATGGCTTACCATCTATAAAAAGTAATGATTCAAATCCAGAATTATAGCCTCCTCCTGTTCGACCAAAATCCAATAATAAAATTACTTTCCCATTTGATCTAGGAACTTCAAATGTTGTCTGAATCCATAAATAATAATCTCTTCCTTCCCATCTATCCCCTAAAGTAAAGTCTTCCCATTCAGCTGAAAGAATTGGAGGGTATTTCTCATGTTCATTTCTATTTTCTTTTGCTTTCCAACCACTTAAATTATTTTTTTCCATGTAACGAAAAGTACTTAATTCTTTAATTCTAGCATCTAGTTTTTCAATTGTGTAAAACATAGCACCCTACCCTTTCGTAGCTCCACCTAAGCTGAAGCCTTTTGACATAAAATTTTGTGAGATTGTATATAAAACTACTACTGGTAACGTATACATTACCGAAAATGCAGCTAACCTACCATAATTGACCATTCCGAAATTACCAAAAAACTGAAATATTGTTACAGATGCTGGCATTTTTTCAGGACTTTGAATAAGTATATATGGAACAAAGTAATTTCCCCAGCTTCCTGTAAAAGTAAAAATAGCAACTGTAAATATACCTGGAAGCATTAATGGAGCAACAATTTTTTTTATGCCTTGGAAAATAGAAGCTCCATCAACCCATGCTGATTCTTCTAAGTCTAAAGGAATGGAGTCCATAAAATTTTTCATCATCCAAATTCCATATGGTAAGGAGGAAGCAGTTAAAAAAAGCGTCATTGCAATTAAAGAATCCTGAAATTTCAAATAAAGGAATAGTTGAAAAACAGGCACAATTACTGCTGTCATCGGTAATGATGTCATAAACAAAATCGTCATCATAAAACTATTCTTATATTTTAAAGAGTATCTTGATAGTGGATAGGCAGCCAAAATACATAAAATCACTACTAACAATGCTTGTGAAGATGATATCCCTATTCCAATAAAAAAAGAACGTAGAATCGCAGTTTCGGATAGTATAGACTTAAAGTTATCTAACGTTATCCTTTCTGGCATTTTTAGAGCCTGTATTGCTCCTGTATCCACTGATGCGAAAATCATCCATAACAAAGGCAATAAAAACAGGACTGCCAAAATAGAGAGTATTAAATAATGAATGATCTTTTCGACTTTATATCCTTTTTGAACCAACTTCCATCACCTACACTTTCACTTTCAAGGTTTTCATATATATTAAGCTAGCAATTGCACCTAATAACAGCAGCACAAATGAAATGGCAGTTCCATATCCCAACTGATAGCTAACAAATGCCTGTTTATACATAAATACAGGAAGTGTAGCTGTACTAACACCTGGGCCGCCACCAGTCATTGTATAAATTAAAGCGAAAACACCAAGCGTTTGTAGAGTAACTAGCATCATATTCGTTGCAATAGTACCCTTTACCATCGGAATAGTAATATAACGAATAACCTGCCAGCGACTGGCACCATCCATAATTGCCGCCTCTTCAACATCTTTTGGGATATCATCTAAAGCTGCTTGAAACACCATCATTGAGAAGGCAGTTCCTCTCCACATATTGGCAATGACAACACTAACCATAGGGAAAGTAAACAGCCAAGCAATTGGTTCAATATGAAATAGACTTATGATCCAATTAGCAGTGCCTCCTTCTCCAAGAAAAGCCACCCAACAAAATGCTACAACAACCTCTGGAGTTACCCATGCAGCGATAATAATTAAACCTACAATTCTTCTGAAAGTTTTATTTTTCTCTTTCATTAAAAAAGCAATCAAAAATCCAAAAAAACACTGGCCTAAAACGGCAGAGAAAAAAACAAAAATAATTGTATTCCATACACTAGAACGGAAGTCTGGATCTTGAAACATCCGGGCAAAGTTTTCAAAACCAACAAATCTTAACTGACTCGCTTCTGCTCCAGTTAATGCTAAATTCGTAAAAGAAAAAAGTAATGTTAAAATCATTGGTCCTATAAAAAAAATTAATAATAAAAGCCACGTTGGAGCTAGAAAGATAGCTGCTTTAAAATGGTCCGACTTCCCTCTCCTTTTGGGCTTCCTTAATAATGAAGCTTCCAAACTCATCCCACCTTTAAAAAGTTTATCACCATGACAAAAGGTTATGACCCTACGAGGAATGGAAATAACCTATCTATTAAATTCCTTGTAAGGTCTCATCCATGATTGTCTAACCTTTTGTAAAGAATAAAACTTATTTAACTACGTTTTCTTCGCCAACAATCCTGATTACGTTAGTTGTATAATCCTTTGCTGCCTGTTTTGGAGTTTTACTTCCAGTTGCTACCGCCTCTACCATTGTTTGAATTTCTACTGAAACATTCGGATATTTATCATTGGCAGGACGAAAATGTGCATTCTTTAAAAATTCTGTTGCCTCCGAAATAAATGCTTGTTCTTTATATTCGGGAATCTCAGCAGAATCGTCTCGTACTGTTAAGTTTCCTTCTGAAACTGCACGTGCAGCCTGTTGCTCTTTTCCACCTAGAGCTTGGATAACCTTCCAAGATGCGTCAGGATTTTTAGCTTTTGCTGGAATTGCCCAAGTCCATCCGCCAGACATTGTAGTACTTCCAGGCTCTTGTCCATTTTGGGTAGGCATTGGAGCAAAACCAAAACGTTCTGTAACATTATCAATTGGCACAGCGCCACTTTCCGTATAATTCCCTGTATTCCAGAAGCCATCTAATATTATCCCAGCCTGGTCATTCGGGAACTTTTCCTGGAATAAAACAGAGCTGTAGTTACTATTAATAGCGACAGAAAGAGGTGGCCCTAATTTTTTTTGATTGTACACTTCATCAATAAATTGTAAGGAATCTTCAATTCCTTTTGTATTTACATGCCATTTTTTTGTTTCTGCATCAAATAATACATCTTCTGTACCATAAAGTAACATCTCAAATGTTTGCATCGATACTGATTCTCCATTTGCTTTAGCGACACCCATTGAAAGAGGAATTACATCTTTGGAAGAATCTTTTATTTTTTCTGCCGCTTCCATAATTTCATCCCAATTTTTAGGTTTCCACTCCTCTGGTAATCCTGCTTGTTTAAACACATTTTTGTTATACCACAGACCGCGGGAATCTGATGTTCCAGGGATAGCGTACAATTTTCCATCCTCTGCGATCGAACCAGATTTTAAGTTTTCCGTATAATGCTCCCATTGATCCCACTCACTTACATAATCATCAAGTGGTAGTAAATATCCTGCATTTGCATCAGAGTTTAGCATAAAGGTATCTTCTGCCACTACATCAGGTGCTGTATTTTCTGATTGCATCGATAAAGCAACTTTAGAAAAATAATCTCCCTCACTGGCTGTAATCGGAGATAGTATAATTTTTATGCCGGGATTTTCTTTTTCAAATTCTGGAATAAACGTATTTGTTAAATATTTTTTTAAATTATCATGTTCGCCTACATCTCTCCATGTAATTTTAATCTGTGTTTTTCCGTCGACTTTACCATCAACTGATTGTGAATCACTTCCACTAGAGCATCCTATTAATAAAAAAGGAATGCATAATAGAATAAAAAATACTTTTTTTAATGATTTCTCCACTTTTCAACCCCTCCATTTTTTAGATATTGATTAGTGGGATATTGATTCCCACCATAATGTAAGCACTTTCAATTTATGCTCTTATAGACTATTTTTCAATCTATAAAATAAAAGAAAGTCAATATTTTTCATAGATAGTTAAAAAAATGAGTATTTTAACAAAAAATATTGATTGTAAACATCCTATTTTCTAAGAAATGAAGGTGAGTCTCTACAATACCTTACCAGTAAAAAAATCTTCAATAAAAATAAGCCTGCATAATTGACTACTTTCCTCTTTCATAAGTGTCAATTATGCAGGCTCCATTATATTTAATCTATTCTTCCCTTATTATTTTTAAATCCTTTTAGCTTATCGTATATTGCCCCTAGCTTCTTCTCTTCTCCAGCTTCTGTGGGATGATAATACTGTGTTCCTTTTAGCTTTTCTGGCAAATATTCTTGATCGACCCATCCTCCAAATGTTCCAATTGGATGGTCGTGCGGATAAATATAACCAACATGTCCTAGCTTTTTGCTTCCTGCATAATGCCCATCTCTTAAATGCATTGGAATATCTCCAACTCTACCACTCTGGATATCTGCTATTGCTGCATCTAATGCCTTATAAGCAGCATTCGATTTAGAGGACAAGCACATTTCCACAACCGCTACAGATAAAGGAATTCTTGCTTCCGGGAGACCTAGTCTTTCACTCGCTGTGACTGCAGCCAATACATTATTACCGACAGACGTTTTTGCAAGTCCGATGTCTTCATAAGCAATAACGAGTAATCTTCTATTTACTGCCACTAAATCTCCTGTTTCAAGCAAATGAGCTAGATAATAAAGCGCTGCGTCAACATCGCTTCCACGTATGCTTTTTTGAAGACTAGATAATAGATTATAGAAATGCGAGCCTTTTTTATCGCCAAAAACGCCAACCTTTTCAATCATTTGTTCAATCATATCATCTTTAATAATGAAAGTTCCATCTTCTTTATCTGATGAATAGACAATTGACTCTAAAAGGGTTAATGATTTTCTTGCATCTCCATTTGTTCCTTTTGATATTCTTTTAATTTGCTCATCACTAATTTGGATAGAGAGATTCCCAAGTCCCTTTTCCTCTTTTAAGGCTCGATGCAATAACGCTTCAATATCATCATCTGTTAATCTTTTTAATTGCTTAATTTGACCACATCTGCTTCTAATCGCAGGGTTTACATCATGATAGGGGTTTTCTGTTGTTGCACCAATTAGAACAATGTCTCCTCTTTCCACATGGGGTAGCAAATAATCCTGTTGCGCCTTATTGAAGCGATGAATTTCATCTAAAAAGAGAATGACTTTTCCAGTCAATCTTGCTTCATCTACAACTGCTTCCACATCCTTTTTCCCAGAAGTGGTTGCATTTAATGCGATAAATGGAAGCTTTGTTGTACCAGCAATAGCAAACGCAATAGAGGTTTTGCCAATACCAGGCTCACCATACAATAACATCGATGGAACATGTCCATTATTAATCATTTTATATAAACTTGTTGTTTTTCCAATTATCTCTTTTTGACCAACTACTTCGTCCAAATTTGTTGGCCGCATTCGATATGCAAGTGGTTCCCCGTTCATTTATACACCTTCTTGTTTAACTTCTTTCATTTATTATATCGTAAAAGAAGGACAGAAGAAAAAAGAATGAAAGTCAAAAGGACCTTCATTCAAAAAATCATGCTGCCACATCTCTCTTCTTAAATACCCAAAAGGCTAGACCAAGGAACACAATAAAGTAAACGGATAGCATAATAATGGAGAAAGTCAACGTCATACCGCTTACCAATGGCGTTCCTTCAAAATACTGTGTCAAATCTGTATTAGCAAATAATAAAAATTTAGCCCAATCAAACCAATTGGCTAATAATACGGTTACTGTACTCCCCATAAACATTAAGAAAATGGAAATACCGATTGCAAGAGAACTGTTCCGAAAAACTGACGATATCATAAACGCCATCGTAGTAAGCATAAGGAGACTAATTGAATTTAGCCCATAAAAACTAATTAAATGAAGGAGCATGCTTTGTTCCTTCACTATCCCATTAGAGTAATGTAAATACGGATATACATCATCTGGAAGACCAAATAAAATAGCTCCTAGGATAAACGAAAAGACAAACACAACAAGTATGGATAACAAACCGAATAGCAATACCGTTAAATATTTGGATAGTAATATCTTCGTTCTGTTCAAAGGTCGGATAAGCAGAAGCTTTACTGTTCCCCAATTAAACTCATTTGCGACTATTCCAGCAGCTATAATAATCGTAAATAAACCGGCAATACTAATTAACTGAATACAATCAGAAACAAAATCCCATGCAGAATACTCTACATTTGTACTGAAATCATGCTTCATTCGATACTCATTTATCGTCATTTCCTTTGTATAATATTCTCTCGTTTCTGTTGAAAGATGCTCATCCTCAAGCATTTCCTGGTAGCGTTTATTTTCCAATTCAAGTCCATGCTTCCAGTTTTCATTATCTGGAACAGAAAATCCGCTAGATTGATATTTATTAAACGCTCCCAACAACAGTACTGCAATGATTAAAATTCCAATCATCACTAGTGTTGCTGGACGTTTCCATATTTTCATCCATTCATTTCTTATTAGCTGAATCATTTTCATCCCTCCCTTTGATTCGTTAATTCTAAGAATCGATCTTCTAATGTCTTTGAAACCTCTTTTATTCCAAAGATGCGTATATCTTGTAAAACAAGCGTTTTAATAATTTCTGGTATTTTCTCCTTCGTTACAGTTATTAGAAGTGCTTGTCCCCTTTTGACACATTGCAAATCAGGTGAAATTTCTTGTAAAAGACTTATTGCCTTGTCTAGTGGATTTAGCTCTATTTCAAACACTTGCTCGACAGCAACAAAGTCCTTGACTAATTGTACGTCAACTAGTCGGCCATCTTGAATTATACCAATTCGGTCACACATCATTTCCATTTCTGATAATAAGTGGCTTGAAACAATTACTGCCATATTTCTTTCTTTTGCTAACATTCTTAAATGATCCCTAATTTCTCGAATCCCGGCTGGGTCTAAACCATTTGTTGGTTCATCTAAAATCAATACCTTCGGATCATGCAAAAGGCTTTGAGCAAGACCTAATCGTTGTCTCATTCCGAGTGAATATGTACGTACTTTGTCATGGATTCGATCTGTTAATCCAACTAATTCAACAGTTTCCATTATTTTCTCTTTAGATATCCCCTTCATCATTCTTGCATAATGTAAAAGATTCTCATATCCACTTAAAAATTTATACATCTCGGGATTCTCTACAATTGCTCCTACATGCTTTATTGCTTTCTCAAATTGATCGCGGATACTCTCGTTACAAATATAAATATCTCCATCACTCATATTTATTAATCCAACAATCATACGTATTGTTGTCGTTTTACCCGCACCATTTGGCCCAAGAAAGCCAAATACTTCTCCCGCTTCTACCTGGAAACTTAAAGAATCAATTATTTTTCTACCCTTTATTACTTTAGAAATATTTTTTAATTCTACAATGGAAGACAATATCTCTACCTACCTTTCTTTATTGTATATTTTCTTCATCCACTCAATTATCTATTTTTTATTAGCCTTATTAATGAAAACTTGGAAACTAACTCATTGTATCAGTTTACTATTTGGATCACACTGATACAATAGGCTATGTTCATTGCTAATGGATAGTTTCCCTATTAAAACAAAAAGGATGACCTCAATTGTTTATGAGATCATCCTTTTTTAATTTAACTATAGCCAAAATAAAAGCTTATTTTTCATCCTTAACACGTGTAATTTTTATATCCGTTAAAAGCTCTTTAACAACATGACTCGCCATAATTAAACCAGCTACAGAAGGGACAAACGCATTTGATGAAGGCGGCATCTTTGCCTTACGAATCGGCGCGTTATCTTTCCCTACCACTTTACGTACATCTTCGCGAATGACAATAGGACTTTCATCCGAGAACACAACATTAATCCCTTTTCTAATCCCTTCTTTGCGAAGTCTTGTACGAATAACCTTCGCAATTGGATCTGTATGTGTTTTACTGATATCTGCAATTTGAAAACGAGTTGGATCCATTTTATTTGCAGCTCCCATACTTGAAATAATTGGGATATTTCTTTGTAAACATTCTTTCATTAAATGTATTTTATAAGAGATTGTATCGGAAGCATCCATTACAAAATCCAAGCCATATGCAAAAATTTCTTCATACGTTTCTTCTGTATAGAACATTTTCAGCGCAATTACTTCACAGTCTGGATTAATATCTGCAATACGCTCTTTCATGATTTCTACTTTAGGACGGCCAACAGTGGATAATAACGCTATTACCTGTCTATTCACATTTGTAATGTCAACATCGTCTTTATCAATTAAGATTAATCTACCTACCCCAGATCGGGCTAACGCCTCTGCAGCAAAGGAACCTACGCCTCCGATTCCTAAAACAGCTACAGTGCTGTTTTTCATCGTCTCTAACCCTTCTTTCCCAATCGCTAACTCATTTCTCGAAAATTGGTGTAACATCCGTTTTCAACTCCATTTAATTTTTCCTATAAGCTAATTATGTTTACATATTCCCTTACCGGGAACTTTCATTCAGAGAAAATAAACAATACTTATGAAAATATATCATAATTTTTTATCGACTACCACTCTTCATTTCCTTGTTTTCTTATAAGAATTGAAATATGAGCCAATAAGTATTGGACAATTAAAAAAGACAGTCAATACTTCTGTCATTTACAGTGCTGTTTTGAGTACCGATTTTATTGATTTGAATTAGGTGGTCGATAAAATCGGTACTCATTGGGATTAAGAGATTGGCTGCTAGATCAGCTTAAGCATCAGAACTAATAATAGACGGAAAAATTCCGCTTAATTAGTAATTAATATAAAAAAAGGCTGAAATAGACGGAAAGATTCCGCCTATTGGCTCCAAATCTTCAGAAATGGGTGGTTTTACTGTGTATAATCGGAAAAAATTCCCTTATTTACTCGAAAATAAGCTCTATTCTGCATGTAACCGGAAAAACTCCGCTAATTTTACTTTCGCGGTTCTTCGGTATAGTGTCATTATTCATTTACAAACTTTATAAAAGGGGGCAGCAAGTTTTTCTAAATAAATGCAAAAACTGTATGGAAGCAATGCCGCATAGTGGGACTTCAATGCGAGCCTTATTTTACAACAAAAGGGAGGACTGGTACTGGTTTTTAGGGTGATAGCAGCCATACAGTATCCATAGCTTGCGTGGTAAAATTGACGTAAAAAGCGAGTGGAATAAAGGAACAACTTTTTCGCTTTCCTTTCCGCTAGTAGACAACTATCTTTAAAGGAAAACGCAATGGTTCGCGCGATAATTTATCTATTCTCTTTAAATGGAGGATATTAAAAGGGCAGAAGAAAACTTTTTCGTGAACGTTTCTTCTGCCCTTTAATTATTATTTATCTAACTTTAAAGCTAAATGTAAATCTGTTAATTGATTTTCACTTACTTCACTTGGAGCATTTGTCATGAGACAGCTTGCACTAGCTGTTTTAGGGAATGCAATTGTATCACGAAGATTAGTGCGACCAGATAATAGCATAATTAAGCGATCTAATCCGATTGCAATGCCGCCATGTGGTGGTGTGCCATATTCAAATGCTTCTAATAAGAAACCGAATTGAGCATATGCCTCTTCCTTCGTAAATCCTAACAAACTAAACATTTTCTCTTGAATTTCTTTTTCAAATATACGTAAAGAGCCTCCACCTAGCTCATACCCATTTAACACAATATCATACGCTTGTGCTTTCACTGCCTTAGGATTCGTATCTAGTAATTCTAAATCTGCTCTTTGAGGCATTGTAAATGGATGATGCGCTGCATAAAAACGACCTTCTTCTTCGTCATATTCAAATAATGGCCAATCTGTAACCCAAAGGAAGTTAAATTTGCTTTGGTCAATTAAATCTAGCTCTTTCGCTAATTTTAAACGTAACGCACCTAATGCATCAGCGACAACATTCTTTTTATCAGCAACGAATAATAATAGGTCACCAGCTTCAATGGCTAAAGCTTGTTCTAATCCTTTTTGCTCTGCTTCTGAAATAAATTTAGAAATAGGTCCTTTTAAGCCATCTTCTTCCGCTTTTAGCCAAGCAAGACCTTTTGCTCCATATACTTTTACAAACTCTGTTAATGCATCAATATCTTTACGAGAATACTTACTGCCAGCATTTTTTACATTAATTGCCTTAACTTGGCCACCTGTTTCAACTGCTGAAGTAAATACCTTAAAGCTTGAGTCTTTAACAATTTCAGAAAGATCTACTAATTCCATTTCGAAACGAGTATCTGGTTTGTCAGATCCGTATCTACTCATCGCTTCATCATATGGCATTCTTGGCATCGGTAAAGTAACGTCTATTCCTTTTACTTCTTTCATGATTTTTGCCATCATTGCTTCCATCATGCTCATGATGTCCTCTTGGCTCATAAAGCTTGTTTCGATATCAAGCTGCGTAAATTCTGGTTGTCGATCTGCACGTAAGTCTTCATCACGGAAGCAACGAGCAATTTGATAATATCTTTCTACTCCACCAACCATTAGCAATTGTTTAAAAATTTGTGGAGATTGGGGAAGCGCGTAAAATTCACCAGGATGCACACGGCTTGGTACTAAATAATCTCTTGCCCCTTCAGGAGTACTTTTCGTTAAAATTGGTGTTTCGATATCTAAAAATCCTTCGCTATCAAGAAAATCTCGCATAACTTTTGTTACTTGATGACGCATCTTTAATGTTTCAAACATAACTGGTCTTCTAACATCTAAATAACGATACTTTAAGCGTACATCTTCTGTAACTTCAGACTGATCCGAAATAACAAAAGGAGGAGTTTTTGCCTCATTTATAATTGTAATTTCATCTACAATTATTTCAATTTTACCTGTTTTTATATTTTCATTTACGGTTCCTTCTTGACGCGCAACAACTTTTCCTTTTATATCTAGTACAAACTCATTACGTACTTTATCTGCTATTTCAATCGCTTCTTTATTAATCTCAGGATTGAATACTACTTGTACAATCCCTGTACGATCGCGTAAATCGATAAAAATAAGTCCACCCAGGTCACGTCTTTTTTGAACCCATCCTTTTAAAACAACACTTTCTCCAATCGCTTTTTCTGTTACTTCACCACAAAAATATGTTCTTCCAAACATGAAGTATCCTCCCTATAGTCAACATTCGTTTATATGCCAGTTTACCTCTTTAAAGTCCACTCAGACATTTCAATAATGATTATGTTTCTTTTTCGATTTCCTAACCATTTATTCTTCTAAATAATCTTAATCCAACTGAATGTCTTTAAAGTTGTTTAAAAAGCTTCAAAATCATTTAACGCACCCACAAGGTCCGTTAAATCAATTTCTTTTTGTACACCTGTTTCTAGCTGTTTTACGTTTATTTTATTATTTTGGAGTTCATCTTCTCCTAAAACAGCAACATATTTAGCGTGAAGACGGTCAGCTGCTTTAAATTGCGCTTTTACTTTTCGATCAAGATAATCTCTCTCCGCAGAGAAACCAGCCTGTCTTAATTCATTTAATAAGCCAACTGTGTAATCCTTCGCTTCTTCCCCTAATGAAACTAAGTAGCAATCTACTGTCTTTTCAATAGGTAGTTCTATCTTTTCAGCTTCAAGTGCTGCAAGTAGTCTTTCTAAACTCATCGCAAAGCCAATACCAGGAGCTTCTGGACCACCTAATTCTTCCGTTAAGCCATTGTATCTACCGCCACCACATAACGTAGTAATCGCCCCGAAGCCTTCTGCCTCACTCATTATTTCAAAAGCAGTATGATTGTAATAATCTAAACCTCTTACAAGGTTTGAATCTACCACATAAGGAATATTTAAAGCGGATAAGTATTTTTGCACTTTTTCAAAGTATACTTTTGATTCTTCATTTAAATAATCTAATATCGAAGGAGCAGATTGCATCAACGGATGATTATGGTCCTTTTTACAATCTAAGATTCTCATTGGATTTTTCTCTAATCTTGTTTGACAATCATGACAAAATTCTCCAATGCTCGGTTTGAAGTGGGCTATTAACGCTTCACGATGAGCTTGTCTACTTTCTTTATCGCCTAAGCTATTCACTACGACCTTTAATTTAGATAATCCCATTGTTTGATAAACAGAATAGGCTAGTCCAATTACTTCCGCATCAATGGCAGGATCTTTACTCCCTATTGCTTCCACACCAAATTGGACAAATTGACGAAAGCGTCCAGCTTGTGGTCTTTCATAGCGGAACATTTGACCTAAATAGAATAGCTTAATTGGCTGTGAAGCATATCCGTGCATTTTATTTTCTACAAATGAACGAACTACTGCAGCTGTACCCTCTGGTCTTAAAGTTAAGCTTCTTTTGCCTCGATCCTCGAATGTATACATTTCCTTTGTAACGATATCGGTTGTATCTCCAACACTACGTAGAAATAACTCTGTATGTTCAAAAATAGGTGTACGTATTTCGCTATATTGATATCGATCACAAAGCTCCTTTATTTTTTGTTCAATATATTGCCATTTTTCTACAGTCCCTGGCAATATATCTTGGGTTCCTCTTGGAATATTAATTTGCATATTTATGTATCCTCCCTAAATATTTAAAAGCCCCGACTTTCTTGTGCTTTATAGTAATAGTTTGTACAAAAAAAGTCTCGTCTCTTGCATCCATATCGAATACAAGGGACGAGACTTTTCCCGTGGTACCACCCTAATTGAAGGTTTAAAAAAAACCTTCCACTTTGCAGTTAACGCCTGCTCACGTTTCTACCTACTAATGAAGCAATATTTTCAGAAGAAAGCCTCCCTGAGTGTTCTTTCACTAAGTCATCATGTAGAAATGCTTGCAGCCTTATGGGCATTTCCTCTCTGTTCATGTGTCTCTTAGATACTTTTCTCGATCAATGGCTTTACTAGATTATTTATTATTATCTAATTAATAATAAATAGGAACGATTATATTGTCAATAGGATACGAATATGATTTCTCCGCTGTTTTATAATTTCCCTAATTGTTTCTTGAGTTTTTTTACTTCTCCTAACGAAAGACCAAATTCAGAAGCAAGCTCTACTGCATTTGAATTTCCTTCTCTTTCTATGAAATCGTGAAAATCTACGCCTAGTAATTTGGAATCAATTTCGCTAACTGATAAACTTTTTTCACCAAATCTCATGCATTTCACCCTTTTTTCTGTTATTTTTTTATAGTATTACCATGAGTAGCTAAAAAATATCATCAAAAAATAAGTTTCTTGTCTAAATTTGATTAGAAAAAATGGTAATCTCACAAAGGAATCTATATTCTAAATGAAGAATCCTATTTAAGTGCAAAACTATTCTAGTCATCTGTAGACAATTTACGGAAGGAGTGCAGCTTGTTTGAAGAATATAAGATGGATGCTTTTACTTTTGGTCAGCATCTTCTTCATTCCTACACATCAACTTGTATCAGCAGAAAATCAATTAACCGTTCAAGCTAACACGGTAGTAAATGTTAGAGAAAATCCTGGGCTTGAGCAATCCGTAATTGGGAAAATGGAGATAGGAAAAGCGTATCCCTTATTAAAAGAAGAAAATGATTGGATTGAAATTCAATATACTTCCACTTCTACTGGGTGGGTTGCCGCCTATTTAGTCACAAAAAATGGTCAGGATACTGATAACATGCCACTTGAAACGGAAGAGCCTACTTCCATTTCTACAAAAGCCACCATTACAGATAATGGACTTCGCTTAAGAAAAGGTCCTGGTACAAATTATCAAGTCATTACTACGCTAGGAAAAGGAATGGAGGTTACCGTCGTTTCCACAAATGGAGATTGGTATCAAATAAAAACGAGCTTAGGATCTGGCTGGGTCCATAATGATTATCTCCTACTCGAAAATTCCCAAACCCAATCAAGTACCATAGCGGAAAAGAAAGAGCCTAGTCAGCAACCAGCGACAGTTATTGAGGATCAAGTTAATCTTCGCAGCAATCCATCTACAAGCGCTGAAATCATTGGTAAAATTAGTATAGGCACTGTAATTACCATTATGGAAGAAGAATCTAATTGGGCAAAAATTCAATACTCTGGTAATATTGGTTGGGTACATAAGGATCTGATAGAAAGTAGCGATATCGAAAGCAGAAAAGGACAAAAAACAGATAAAACGATTAAGCTTCTTTATGACAGAACAAATATTAGAAGTGATGCAACCGTAAATTCAAAGGTTTTACTTGTTGCAGACAGCGGTGCAACCTTTCAAGCTGTAGAAGTATTAGATGATTGGTATAAAATCAAGCTTTCAAGCGGTGAATTCGGATATATCGCAGAATGGATTGTAGAAGACATTGCAACAGAAAGTCAGCAAGCTACTAATGCCGGAGATTCCACTGATTTAAAAGGAAAGACCATCGTGTTAGATCCTGGTCATGGTGGAAAAGATAGTGGTACAATTGGGGTAATAGGTACATTAGAAAAGGATTTAAATCTTCGCACTGCAAAACTACTTGCTAATAAATTAGAGGCTTCTGGAGCAAAAGTGATTCTTACAAGAAAAGACGATGTATTTATACCACTGCAGGGCAGGGTGGATATTAGCCATTTCTACCATGCAGATGCTTTTATCAGCCTTCATTATGATAGCATCAATGATAGTTCTGTTAACGGCGTCACCAGCTATTACTACACATCTAATCAGAAAAAACTTGCTACCAGCCTACATAAGAGTATTATTGAAGCAACAAATAGAAAAGACAGAGGTGTAAGAAAAAATGAGTATGTTGTTCTTAAGCAAAATAGACAAGTAGCTTCCCTATTAGAATTGGGTTATTTAAGTAATCCAGCTGAGGAACAAACCTTACTTTCTAGTAAATATCAAGAAACTATTTCTACAGCTATCTATCATGGCTTGGAGAATTATTTTAGTTATTAATAAAGGTATTCATTACTTATTCCAAACAAAAAAGTTCTTTCAAAGAATCAAATCCTTTGAAAGAACTTTTTTTAATGCTTTAATTTAGGCTGTTTTCGTAAAGTTTGTTGCTATGATCCGCAGCCTGAATACACTCCGCTTTCCGTGGGGCTCGCGCTGAGCCGCGGTCTGCTTCCGCCTGCAGGGTCTCAGGCTGTCTCGCTAATCCCACAGGAGTCTACGTGTATTCAGGCTGCTCCATTTTTCTCATCAATTGATTTTTTCTATTAAGAAAGCAACAATCTTTTAGAAAACAGCTTTAATTTATTATTAGGATCACTTACTATCTAATATTATTGTTACAGGTCCGTCATTAACTAGATGTACATCCATCATAGCACCAAAGATACCTGTTTCGACGGTTAAACCATGGTTCTGCAGGAGCATATTGAACTGTTCATATAGTTCCTTTGCTTGATCAGGTTTCGCTGCATTCATAAAGTTTGGTCTTCTTCCTTTACGAGTATCTCCATAAAGGGTAAACTGAGAAATTGAAAGAATGGATCCTTTTCGATCCAATATACTTTCATTCATTTTTTCGTTTTCGTCCTCAAAAACACGAAGATGAGCTATTTTATCAGCAAGATATTTTGCATCTTCTAACTCATCACCGTGTGTAATTCCAACAAGTAAGACGAAGCCTTTCTCTATAGAACCAACTACTTTTCCATCTACTTCTACTTTTGCTTCTTTTGATCTTTGTAATACGACACGCACGTCAATACTCCTTAGTTCATTATTCTTCGTACAGAATAAACATCTGGAATTTGTTTTATACGATCTACTACCTTATGAAGATGATTAACATTTAAAATCATAATGCTCATACTAATTGTAGCCACTTTATTACGGTCAGATTTTCCAGATACTGCCGAGATATTTGTTTTCGATTCATTTACCGCCTGTAGAACTTCGTTTAATAAACCTCTTCGATCATAGCCGCTTATTTCAATTTCCACATTATATTCTTTTCGATTATTTAAATTCGTTTCCCATTCAACTGGAATTAATCGGGCTTTTGCATCCTCTGTATCAATATTCGTACAGTCTGCGCGATGGACAGATACTCCTCGTCCTTTTGTAATAAATCCAACTATTTCATCGCCTGGAACTGGATTACAACAGCGAGATAAACGAATCAATAAATTATCAATTCCTGTTACTCGAACACCTGAAGCACTCTTTTTATTATTAGGAAATGACTTCAATTCTGCAACAGCATTTGTAATAGTAGATACTTGTTCTGCATCTCTCTTCTTGCGCCATTTTTCTGTTAATCGGTTTGCTACTTGGAGTGCTGTAATCCCATTATAGCCAACCGCTGCATACATATCATCTTCTGACATAAAATTAAATTTCTCTATAACAGTCTTCACATTATCTGCTGTAAGAATTTCTTTAATATCAAATTCCAAATTGCGTATTTCTTTTTCTACTAATTCTTTGCCTTTTTCAATATTTTCTTCGCGCCGTTGCTTTTTGAAAAATTGTCTAATTTTATTCTTCGCTTGAGAAGTCTGCGCTATTTTCAACCAATCTTGACTTGGTCCATAGGAATGTTTACTTGTATGAATTTCAATGATATCGCCTGTTTTCAACTTATAATCGAGTGTTACCATCTTGCCGTTTACTTTAGCGCCAATCGTTTTATTCCCTATCTCAGAATGGATGCGATAGGCAAAGTCAATAGGGACAGAGCCAGAAGGTAACTCAAATACATCTCCTTTTGGCGTAAAGACGAATACCATATCTGAAAATAAATCAATTTTCAGACTTTCCATAAACTCTTCCGCATTAACGATATCATCTTGGAATTCTAGTATTTCTCTAAACCAAGTTAATTTTTCTTCAAGAGAGGAGCCTTCATTTACTGATTTTCCTTCTTTATATGCCCAATGTGCAGCAATACCGTATTCTGCAATTCGATGCATATCCTGTGTGCGAATCTGCACTTCTAAAGGGTCGCCCTTTGGCCCAATAACAGTTGTGTGTAAGGACTGATACATATTAGCCTTTGGCATCGCAATATAGTCTTTAAAACGACCTGGCATCGGCTTCCATCTTGTATGAATTATTCCTAATATGGCATAGCAATCTTTAATACTATTTACAACAATTCGAACTGCAAGTAAATCATAAATTTCATTAAATTGTTTATTCTGAATAACCATTTTGCGATAAATGCTATAAATATGCTTTGGTCTCCCTGAAATATCTGCCTGTATATTTACTTCCTTCGTTCCTTCACGAATTTCAGTGATAACCTCATCTAAGTATTGTTCTCTTTCTGCTCTTTTCTTCTTCATCAAGTTAACAATACGATAATATTGCTGTGGATTCATATAGCGTAATGCTGTATCCTCTAGTTCCCATTTAATAGTAGAGATTCCTAGACGATGTGCAAGTGGGGCAAAAATTTCTAATGTTTCATTTGAGATGCGGCGCTGCTTTTCCGCAGGTAAATGCTTCAGCGTTCTCATGTTATGAAGTCTATCTGCAAGCTTAATTAAAATGACACGAATATCTTGCGCCATTGCTACAAACATTTTACGATGGTTTTCTGCTTGCTGTTCTTCATGAGATTTATATTTAATTTTCCCGAGCTTCGTTACACCGTCAACGAGCATGGCCACTTCACTGTTAAATGCTTTACTTATATCTTCTAAAGTAATTTCAGTATCTTCAACAACGTCATGGAGAAAACCTGCTGCAACTGTTGCTGGATCCATTTCTAAATCAGCCAAAATACCTGCTACTTGGATTGGATGAATGATATATGGTTCCCCAGATTTTCTATATTGTTCACGATGAGCGTCTCTTGCATATTCATATGCCTTTTCAATAAAGGCTACATGCTCTTCGTTTAAATATCCTCTAGTCTTATCGATGACTTGTTCGGCGGTTAATACTTGATCATTCGCCATGTAATCACCTTTCATATCACAATTATATTATTATAAATTATCACATTTTAAACATTCTTTCTATTTCACTATTTTTATGCTAAGCACATTAAAAAGAATAAAATTAATTTTAGAATGATTATTACTATTATCGAAAAAAAAAGGGAGATTGTAAAGGGATTGGAAGTAAATTTTATACAGATATAAAGAAAAATGTCGAATGAAGGCGATTTTCATAAAAAAACAATGAACTTATTTCTTTTTTATTTATCAAAAAAGAGCACTCTTAACAAGCGCTCCTTTTAAATATATGGATTAATATTCCATTAATGTTAAAATATCATATCCGTCTAAATTTTTACGTCCTTCAAGATAAGATAATTCAATTAAAAATGCAATACCGGCAACAACGCCGCCAAGCTCTTCTACTAATTTAATTGTTGCTTCAATTGTACCACCAGTTGCTAATAAATCATCTGTGATTAAAACACGTTGACCTGGTTTAATTGCATCCTTATGGATTGTTAATACATCTTTACCGTACTCTAATCCATATTCTACTTTAATTGTCTCTCTTGGCAATTTTCCCTCTTTACGAACTGGAGCAAAACCTACCCCAAGTGAATAAGCAACTGGACAACCGATGATAAACCCTCTTGCTTCTGGCCCAACAACTATATCAATTTCTTTTTCTTTCGCATACGCTACTATTTGATCTGTTGCATATCTATATGCTTCGCCATTATCCATTAAAGTTGTTATATCCTTGAATCTGATCCCTTCTTTTGGCCAATCTTCAACGATTGTAACATATTGTTTTAAATCCATTCTTTTACTTCCTCCTCATTATTAACGGATTCTTTTAGAATAAGATCAAACCAATTTTTTAGTTGCTCATAAGATGAATAAATTAATTCATTTTCTAGCTCAAATTGCGCTTGCTTTTGTTGAAATGAGATTGATTCTGATAAATCTCTTTTCGGAACATTCTTATTCAGAGTAATAAATCCATCCTTCATTGTAACAAAATTTAATTCAAAAAACACCTTTGACATAAAATCTACCGTTTCTTTACTCCAACCTTTTCTTCTAGCAAGCTCACCACCAAATTTTTCCAAGTGAAATGTTCCCTGTTTTGCCAAAAATGCATAGAACCATTTAAAATGGTCTCGATTGGGCATCGTGCTAAAAAAGTCACTTTGTTGTTTATAAAATACAGCATAGATTCTTGCTGGTTGATTGTTCACTAACAATGTTTTTAACATATCCAAATTTGGTGGATAATCTGCTAATACAATCGACTTATCTATCGATGCAAGTAATGCTGCATCCTCGCTTGTTTCGATTACTTGGTAGGAGACGCGCTGTTCAATCCCCTTCGGTACAGAATCTTGGTGAAAAAAGATCCAGTGAGCATCACTAGGAACTGTTTCAAATAAATGATCCATTTTTCGTAAACTTCTATAGTCAAACAGCTGCCAGTGAGAAACCTCAATATCCTGTATAAAGATTTGTGGTTTTTTGCGATTATTCCATTCATTTACGGAAAGCTCTCCAAGAACAGATACTTTCGCGCTCGGTGAAATATGATCACATAGATCACCTATTCCAAATCCTATACCATCTAAATCAACTTCGTCTTGCTTTAATATAATCTTTAAGTGATTTTGATTAGAGCCTATTTTCCTCATATTGTCTATTTCTAGGTCACAAAATGTCAACTTAGGCTTGGGATTATCCACTCCAAAGGGAGCTAGCATTTGCATGTCTTCTATTGATTTGATAGAAATCTCTTTAATAGAAAAGCTTCCATCCACCTTTGTTAATGGCACGAGATCTTCTTTCGTTAGTTGTTCAAAGGCTAATTTATTTAAGTTATTTCTTAGCACTTCTACATCTTCTATTTTTAAAGACATTCCCGCCGCCATAGGATGTCCACCAAAATGAGGGAGGATATCTCGACAAGTGGATAAATTTTTATATAAATCAAACCCTTCAATACTTCGAGCAGATCCTTTTGCAATTCCCTTTTCATAATCAAAGCTTAATACAATTGTTGGTCGATAAAATTTCTCCACTAATCTGGAAGCAACAATCCCAACTACACCAGGATTCCAACCTTCTTTTCCAACAATTAGAACATTATTTTCTATTAAAGGATAATATTGTTCCACTTGCTCGATAGCCTCTTCTGTTATTTGATTAACAATGGCTTGTCTTTCTTTATTCGTTTCTTCCATTTCGAGGGCAAGTTCTTTTGCTAAGTCTGGATCATCTGTTAGCAACAAATCCACAGCAGGATCTGCACTACCTAGTCTCCCGATTGCATTAATTCTTGGCGCTAGCATAAATCCAATTGTTTCTTCATTAATGGTATTTTTATCGACATTCATTTGGCGATATAATGCATTTAAACCAATATTATCTGTTTCTTGTAATGCCTTAATCCCTTTTTTGGCAAGGAGACGATTCTCTCCAGTTAAAGAAACAAGATCAGCAATTGTTCCTATTGCCGCAAAGGGCAATAAATGAAGGGGAGCACTGCCAAGTAGAGCATGGGATAGCTTGAATGAAACACCGACACCTGCTAAATCACGAAATGGATACTCACTACCTTCTATTTTTGGGTGGATAATTGCAAGAGCCTCTGGCAATATCGGTCCTGGCTCATGATGATCCGTAATGATTAGGTCAATCCCTAATTCTTTTGCCACTTGTGCTTCATGAACAGCAGCAATTCCTGTATCAACCGTAATAATTAATTGAACACCAATGCTTTTTGCATAGCGGAAAGCACCTTCATTTGGTCCATATCCTTCCGTAAATCGGTTTGGAATATAAAATTGCACATTGGCACCAAGTGTTTCTAATGTTTTCATCATGACAGTAGTACTAGTTACTCCATCCGCGTCATAATCTCCAAAAATTAAAATTGATTCATTATTTGTGATTGCTTTTTGTATTCGTGCTACCGCTATATCCATTCCTAGTAGTAGAAACGGGTTATGAAATTCATTATTGTCATCAAATAAAAATGCTTTTGCTTCTTGTGTTGTTTGATAACCTCTTTTTAGTAATAACGAGGCAACAATTGGCGATATTTTTAATTCTTCTGCTATTACAGCAGCACTTTCTTTATTGGGAATTTCTTCTTGTATCCACCTTTTCTTAGAACGTAACATTCCATCACCTCAATCTAACTATTATACTAGTTAAAAGGAGCTGTTTCAATGCAAGAAGAATGGAAATGCTTAAGGTTCCTTTTTTAAAAATACTTTAATAATTTAAACGAATATTATTATATACCTCTAGTAGAAAATTAAATAAAAATAGATACCTGAACGAAATTGTTTACGTTGAAAAAATAAACAACAGCAACTTCTTAGCAGGCATCTAATTCTTAAGTTTCGATTATAAATCTTTTACATCCGTTGAAATGGTTTTTTTATCACCACTTTTTGCTTCTAATTCTCTTTTTTCTTTCTCTAATGTTTTGATTTTTCGTTGCAATGCATAGATACGAATAATCCCTGTAGAACCAATAATCAATCCCCCTAATAGAACAGATATTAATATTACTAAAATAAGTGGCCATTGTCCCTCTCCAAATAGATAATTAACAGACACTGGGTCAACATTAATAACTGCAAATATCGCAACTATTAATGCAAAAATAATCCCCCAAAGAATACTCCATTGAATTTTCAATTACTTCCCCTCCTTTTTCCCTATATTTCTTTCTAGTATTCCCTAATTTCCTTATTATCACTTATTTAAACAACGGAGGAAAAGAATATTTCACCCTTCCAAAAAATACAATTTTTTTTAAAATAGAAACACAAAAAAAGCCTGTCTCTATTTCAATAGGAGACAAGCTCTTTGCTTACTATTATACTTGTGGTTCGTCAGAAATTGGTCTCTTCTCTTTATAAGTAACTAAGACACCTTTTCTCTTTAATTCTTTCTTCTTCCATACATACCAGAGCTGTGATGCAATGAAGATAGAAGAATATGCTCCACCAATTAAACCAATAAGTAACGCTAATGAGAAGTTTGTAATTGCGCTGCTTCCAAATAGTAATAGAGCAACTACACAAATAACAACTGTTAGTACAGTATTTATCGAACGAGCTAACGTTTGTCTAATACTTATATTGATAATATCTTTTATTTCTTGTGGTGTTTTGATTCGCTTCTTCTTCACTAGGTTTTCCCTAATACGGTCAAAAGTTACAATCGTATCATTAATCGAATAACCGACAATCGTTAACACAGCTGCAATAAAGGTAATATCTACTTCTAATCTTGTAAGACTAAAGATTACTAAAATAAAGAACGCATCATGAAGTAACGCTATAACCGCTGCAAGTCCCATATATATTTCAAAGCGAATCGCAACATAAATAATAATCCCAATGGATGAGAAAATAATCGCATAGATAGCGTTTTTAGCAAGCTCTTTCCCCACTGTTGGAGAAACACTACTCACATTCGGGTCATGACCATACGTATTTTTAAACTCTGATTTTATTGTATTAATTTCATTTTGACTTAAATCACCTTTAATACGGATGGCAGCTACTTCTTGATTATCACCTGAAATAATAATATCGTCTGCCTTTACATCCAACTTGTCCAATTGATCTTCAATCTCAGCAGTTGTTAATGCTTTATCCGCCATAACTTCTATGCGGGATCCACTTGCAAAATCAATTCCAAGGTTAAGCTTGAATATAAACATAATAACAAGCCCGACAACAATTAAAATGCTTGATATAGCAAAGAATACATTCTTATGTTTAACAAAATCAAGACGATCAAACTTTGTTGGCAAAGTTAATGTATCATAATTTTCACTTATATGTTTGACGTCTTTCTTTCTCACGCCAAACCAGGTGATTTTTTTATCAAAAGCTTTACTCTTCACAAGCAACCCTAATAATAATCTAGATCCATAAACTGCCGAAACAAAACTCATTAAAATACTGACAATTAACAATGTCGCAAACCCTTTTACAGAGCTTGTTCCATAAATGAATAAAATGATGGCTGCAAGCATGGTTGTTAAGTTAGCATCAACTACAGTTGAAGTTGAATTCTTATTCCCAGCCTGAACAGCAGCTCGCAACGACTTACCAACTTTTAATTCATCCTTAATTCTTTCATAGGTAATGATGTTGGCATCTACAGCCATCCCGACACCAAGAATAAGTGCTGCAATACCAGGAAGTGTCAATACACCATTCATTAAATCTAGAACAAGAAGATTTAAATAAACATAAATAGATAATGTAATAACAGCCACTAATCCCGGAAGACGGTAATATAAAAGCATAAATAAAAATACTATCCCTACTCCAATAATCCCCGCTTTTACCGTATCTTTTAATGCCTGATCTCCAAACTGTGCGCCAACACTAGTTGAATATTCCTCTGTTAATTTTACTGGCAACGCACCCGCATTTAATAATTCTGCTAATCGAGTTGCCTCATCCACTGTAAAATTACCAGTTATGGAAACTGTATCGGAATTAATGACTTCACTTACCATCGGTGCTGATAAATATTTAGGTTCTTCCTTTGCTGCTTCTGCACTATAAGAATCTCCCTCTTCAAAATCCAGCCAGATTACCAATGGACTACCTAAAACAGATTCCGTTACTTCTTTAAACTTATTTGCATCTTTTAGTTTTAAAGAGACACTAGGCTTGCCATACTGATCGAATTCTTGGCTAGCTCCACCTTGAACTAAATCAGAGCCATCTAGTAATTTCTTATCTTGAATATCTCTAAATGTTAAATTGGCTTCTGTTGAAAGCATTTCTCTAGCTTCATTTTGATCTGTAATACCAGCTAGTTGAACTCTTATTCGGTCATTCCCTTCAATTTGGATAACTGGTTCACTAACGCCTAACACATTTATCCTTTTATCCAAAGCTTGGGCAGTGCTTTTTAATGCCGATTCGTCAATTTTCCCTTTTCCTTTTTCCAGTGGCTCTACTTTATAAAGCACTTCAAATCCACCTTGCAGGTCTAACCCTAGCTTAATATCACCTAAAATCTTATTCGTTGTTCCTCCCATTAATCCTGCAGCCAAGACAATGATCAATAAAAAAGCAACAATTCTACTGCGTTTAACCATTATGTATTAATCCTCCTCATGTAATACAAAGCAGAAACTTCTTCACTTATGAAACAGGTATACTAGCCAATTCTTCACCATTTGTTTGGCCAAAACTAAGTTATGTTTTCGTTTAATACGGACCTTTCAATCAGGCGTAAAATCTATTTTCACAGCTCACTTCTTTCAAGTAACTTAAACTAGTAAGTACTTCAAATTATTTAGAATAAACTCATTATGGAACAGTTTATCATGACTGTCAATTTGTATGAGAAAAATATATTAGTAAAATTTTCTGCTTACCCTATAAAATAAAGGCATCTTCTTTTCCCTTAACGAAAACCTTTAAAACTAGCTCAAACTCTTCTTTGTCTAATGCCCAACCTTTATTTCAATAATTGCTTTTTCTCTTCTTCAGTTAAGACTGAAAACAAGTCTGCTGTTTTAAATGCCTCAATAGTAGCGTAGTTCATATAATCTGCTACCTTAACATTTAGTATCTCCTGTACTAATTCTGAAATTCTAATCTCTTCAGAAGGCTTTTTCCATTTTTTCTTTGTTAAAAACACCCATAGCTCGTCCTCTTTAATGGTGTCATAACCTAGTAAATGAAACTCTTCAATCTTACTATTTAATACAGGCTTTACTTGTGAACGATATTGGTCATATAAATGTGTTGACGACATGCTTATTCACTCCATTACAGTCAGTTTAATGTGTAGAATCATCTTATTCAATATCTTTTATATAGCAACAAATTATTGAAAATAACTCTTTCTAAAATAGTTTCTTTTTAAACAACACACTTTCTTTTAAAAAACCTTGTCATGCTTTGTCCACATTGTTGCATATAGTTAATTGTATAGTATTATTCGCTATTTGAGAAGGCAGGGAATAGAATGTCTAAGTTTTTAAAAGGAACAATGATTTTACTTATAGCTGGATTTATTACCAGAGTACTAGGATTTATAAATCGAATCGTTATCGCACGTTTTATTGGAGATGATGGAGTTGGGCTCTATATGATGGTATATCCAACAATGATTTTAGTTGTGACCATCACTCAACTTGGACTACCTGTTGCTATCTCTAAAAATGTAGCAGAAGCTGAGGCTGCAGGAAATTTACGTAAAGTAAAGAGCATATTAATTGTTTCTTTAAGCACTACCTTAGGATTAACACTCCTATTTACACCAGCTTTATTCCTTTTGGCTCCTTATCTCTCTCAAACACTATTTACAGATGAACGAACCCTTTTACCACTACTTGCGATTACACCAATTATCCCAATTATCGCTGTGTCTTCTGTATTACGAGGGTATTTTCAAGGACGACAAAATATGAGGCCTGCAGCTACTTCTCAAGTAATTGAACAGGTCATTCGTATCGCCTTAATCGCAACATTAACAAAAGCTTTTTTACCACTTGGAGTCGAGTATGCTGCTGCTGGGGCGATGTTAGCTTCCGTTCTTGGAGAACTTGCTTCTTTATTTTATTTAATAGCATCTTTCAAATGGAAAAAATCATTCCATTTACGGAAAAAGTTCTTTCAATACGTACATAATGGGAAAAATACTTTTCAAGAGTTAATGACCATTGCGTTACCGACTACAGGAAGTCGTATGATTGGTAGCTTCGCATGGTTTATCGAACCAATTGTTGTTGCTCATAGCCTATCTATAGCAGGCCTTTCTGCCATTAATGCAACAAAACAATATGGGGTATTAACTGGATTTGCGCTACCACTCTTGATGCTCCCATCCTTCTTTACTCAATCATTATCGACTTCTCTTGTGCCGGCTATTAGTGAAGCAAAGGCAAATAATCAATTAAAACTGATTGAGCATTTGTTACAACAAGCACTTAAATTCACCTTTATGACAGGTGGCCTTGCAATAGTTGTGCTTTATGTATTGGCAGAGCCCTTAATGACCATTATGTATGGAAGCACAAGAGGAACTTCTTTTATTCAAATTATGGCGCCTTTCTTTATTCTTAATTATTATCAAGGTCCTCTTCAAGCGGCACTACAAGCCTTGAATTTTGCTAGAGCCGCGATGATTAATAGTTTTATTGGTGCTGGTGTAAAAACTGCTTTAATTTTTATTCTCGCAAGTCGACCAGAATTCGGAATATACGGAGTTGCTATTGCGTTAATTGTTGGATTTGTTTTAGTAACGTTGCTTCATTTTGCAACAATATTAAAAACAATAAGTTTCTCTATCATCGTCAAAGATTATGTGAAAATGCTACTCGCCATCTCACTTACGGCATATCTTGGCACTCTTTTAGTCAAAATAATTTCATTTCCTTCAATACTCTTACAATTAATTAGTATTACAAGCTTTATTTGTATCTTTTATGTAGCGTTACTGTTCCTTTTTCGTTTAATGAATAAAAAAGATTTAGCGAAAGTCCCATGGTTAGGTCGCTTTTTCTCTTAAATATGTCTTTGGAATCATTATTTAATTCTACGAACAATCAGCGGAAGATGAAAAATCCGCTGATTGTTTTGTAATTACTACAATACATTTAATTAGATTGATGCTCCCCTATTGGTCAATCAAATCAATATAGAATTCCCCATCTTGATAGCTACAAAAGGATATATTCTTAATATCAGTATACCCTTTTTCTTTTAATTGCTGCCTAAGCCATAAATTTGTTTTACCAATTGTTGATAAATTACTTTCTTGAATAATTCCATCCATAATCAACGGAATCGTTATAGATGATTTCTCTTTTTCTTTTTCAAATACAGAAAGCTTTCCTGATGTTTCCAAGATAGCAAACTCTACATCTGCAATATTACGGATATTTTTTTCTCGAAGCTGAATTAATAAGTCGTCAAAATTGTAACGCTGACTTTTCATCGCCGCTTCGTCAATTTCTCCATTTTTGATAATAAAGGTCGGTTCTCCCTCAATAAAATCGCGCATTTTTTTGCTTTTTAAAGATAGGAAGGCTAGAAGTACTTGAATAGATAGAAGAATAAACATTGGAAATAGTGTTGGTAAAATAGGATCTCTGTAATCTTCTATTGCAACAACCGCAATCTCTGCAATCATGATGAATACTACTAAGTCTAAAATACTTAGTTCCCCTATTTCCCTTTTTCCCATCAATCGAAATATAAGAACAATTAGCACATATATTAAAATCGTTCTAAACAAAATGATCAAATATGGTTCCACTTTATCTCCTCCGATCAAATATGTTCCCTCTTAATCTGCTCCATATGCCAGAAATAATACGATAAAGTATGAAGCTTGGTACCTTTATACAATTCCTGCTAAACACTCCCCAGCTTATTATCTATAATTTTTTGCAAATAAGAGTGAAGCTATTTGACAGACGTAATAGGAATAAAAATGTGAATTCAAGCAATTTTTAATTCTAATTTCTATTGTGCTGAATATGCTTGTACTAGAAAACTTTTATTGATGATTTTACAAGCGATGGAAAGGAGAGGTTTACAATCGAAGAGAGTAAACATGTTGGCAGTTCTGTTTTATACGGTTTAATTGCCATTTTCGTTATGTTAATAACTAGCAGTTTGTTCTTTTCCCTATTATTAAGATTTACTTCTATTCAAGAATCATCTCTGCAATATATTATTACTGCTGTATCATTTATAACTTTGTTTGCAGGTGGTTTTATTTCTGGGGGGAAAGGGAAGGAAAAAGGGTGGTTCCTTGGAGGACTGACTGGGTTAATCTATTCTATTATTATTTTTCTATTTTCCTTTTTAGGCTCTGACCAGCTATTTACGATGGAACAAACAATTTATCATGTATGCTATACGCTTATTTGTATGATGGGTGGAATTTTGGGAGTAAATCTTTCCAAAAATAATTAATTAAACCTGATACAGTCTTACCTAATAAAAAAGTGCAATCTTAGTTTGTAAGACTGCACTTTTTGTTCTTATTCTTCTACTTTGTCTAATGTTGGGCTAGCTACTGTAGCGGAAGATTCCACTACTTCACGAATTGCGTTGCGCTCAAATGTTAGACGTGAGCCATCTTTTACTTTTAATACAACTGTACCTTCATCAATTGCATCGATTGTAGCATGCATCCCGCCAATCGTGACAATCTTGTCCCCTTTTTTTAAGCTGCTCTGCATATCACGTACAGATCTTTGACGCTTTTGCTGTGGACGGATTAGCAAGAAATAGAATAATACAAACATTAAAATAAACGGTAGTAAACTTGCAAGTTGTGCCATTTATATTTCCCCTCCTTTCAAGTTCTTCTATTAAAAGTTTTTAGCGTTCGGTTTATTAAATCCATAACGTTCGAAAAACTCTTCTTTAAAATCTCCTAGACGGTCATTTCTGATTGCATCTCGGACATTCTCCATTAAGTTTAACAGAAAATATAGATTATGGTAAGATGTAAGCCTTATTCCGAATGTTTCGTCACATCGAATAAGGTGACGAATATAAGCTCGGCTATAATTTTTACAAGTATAGCAATCACATTCTGGATCTAAAGGTCCAAAATCTCTTGCATATTTAGCATTTTTAACGACAAGTCGCCCTTCGCTTGTCATCACTGTACCATTTCTTGCGATTCTCGTTGGCAATACACAGTCAAACATATCAATCCCGCGAATAGCACCATCAATTAAAGAATCTGGTGAACCTACCCCCATTAAATAACGTGGCTTGTTATCTGGCATTAGAGGTGTCGTAAACTCAAGAACACGATTCATAACGTCTTTTGGCTCACCAACCGATAATCCTCCGACTGCATATCCAGGTAAGTCTAAAGAAACTAGGTCCCTTGCACTTTGTTTTCTTAGTTCCTCATATTCTCCACCTTGAATAATGCCGAATAATCCTTGATCTTTCGGACGATTATGTGCCTTTAAGCAACGCTCTGCCCAACGTGATGTACGTTCCACCGATTTCTTCATATAATCATATTCCGCTGGATAAGGTGGACATTCATCGAAAGCCATCATAATATCCGATCCTAAAGCATTTTGGATTTCCATTGCTTTTTCAGGGGAAAGAAATAATTTATCACCATTTAAATGGTTTCTGAAGTGTACACCTTCTTCTTCAATTTTTCGGAAATCACTCAAACTAAAGACTTGGAATCCACCAGAATCCGTTAAAATCGCTTTATCCCAATTCATGAATTTATGAAGACCACCAGCCTCTTTTACAATTTCATGTCCTGGTCTTAACCATAAATGATAGGTATTACTTAAAATGATATTTGCACCCATTGATTTTAAGTCTTCTGGCGCCATCGTTTTCACTGTTGCTAACGTTCCAACTGGCATAAAAGCAGGCGTTTCAAAAGAACCATGTGGTGTATGTACAATGCCCAATCTAGCACCTGTTTGCTTACAAGTTTTTATAAATTCATAACGTATTGCTGTCAAAGTATTTTCTCCTTCTTATAAAGTAAAACTTCCATAGATTCATTCTTTACTTATCGTTTTCGCATAATGATTTTTATAAATATATATGTCCACTGTAAGAACCAACAATAAAGTAGAAAATATTCATAATCAAAAGCAATAGAATCAACTATATATTCTAATGAATATCACCACGAAACTCAAGTAATTCGTGAATCTAATTTAGCTTTACCTATTGTATAAACATCGCATCTCCAAAACTAAAGAAACGGTATCTTTCTTGTACTGCTGTTTCATAGGCATGCAATATATTTTCTCTTCCTGCGAGCGCGCTGACTAACATAATTAAGGTAGATTTTGGCAAGTGAAAATTCGTAATCATCCCATCGATTCCTTTAAACTCATAGCCTGGATAAATAAAAATACTTGTCCATCCACTACTCTCTACAAATTCTCCGCTATTTGCAGCTGCAATTGTTTCAAGTGTTCTAGTAGACGTGGTTCCTACGGAAAGAATCCGACCACCTTCTGCCCTCACTTTATTTAATAAAGAAGCCGTTTCTCCATTAATCTGATAAAATTCAGCATGCATTTCATGCTTATCTATATCTTCAACATTAACTGGACGGAAGGTACCAAGACCAACATGAAGAGTAATGAAAGCAATATGTACTCCCTTTTCTTTCAAGGCATCTAATAATTCATTTGTAAAATGTAAACCAGCTGTCGGAGCAGCGGCAGATCCTCTTTCCTTTGCATAAACGGTTTGATAACGATCTTGATCATCCAATTTCTCTTTAATATATGGTGGTAATGGCATCTCACCAAGTTGGTCCAAAATCTCATAAAAAATGCCATCATACTGAAAATCAAGAATCCGACCACCATGCTCCAATTCTTTTACACAAACCGCTTTTAACTTACCGTCTCCAAAGCTAATAATCGTACCTTCTTTTACCCTTTTAGCAGGCTTAACAAGTGTTTCCCACTTGTCTTCCTCTTGTTGCTTTAATAAAAGCACCTCAATATGGGCTCCCGTATCTTCTTTCTCTCCATGTAATCTTGCTGGTAATACTCTTGTATCATTTAATACTAGGCAATCACCAGGATTAATATACTCATATATATCTTTAAATTTGCGATGCTCTAATTCACCAGTTTCTTTATTTACTACCATCAATCTACTACTTGTGCGATCCTCTAAAGGAGTTTGAGCAATTAAGTCTTCTGGTAAATAAAAATCAAATAAATCTACTTTCATTTCTGTCACCTATTCTCTCTTTCATACAATCGTAATCTTAACGAAATTTGCCTATAAAATAAAAAAACAACGATAAAACAATACTAATTACAATACAAGTTGTAATTGGAAAATAAAAAGTCGTATGTTCTTTTTTTATCATAATGTCACCAGGAAGTTTTCCAATCGGATTAAATTGCATAACAAGCCCAATAAGGAAAACAATTACACCGATGATCATTAAATACTTGGAAATTTCATTCATCATTCTCTTCCTTTATCTCATTTATTCTACTTATACTATAGTAAAAAATACGAACCCTAACATTAATCTGGCTGTATATTTAAATGGTCATAAACAAGATGGGTAACACTTCGTCCTCTAGGGGTTCGTTGCAAGAAACCAATTTGAAGCAAATAGGGTTCGTAAACATCCTCAATTGTATGGGCTTCTTCTCCAATTGTTGCAGCAATCGTTTCTAATCCGACTGGCCCACCTTTAAATTTATGAATCATCCCTAATAATAATTTATGGTCAATATGATCCAACCCTAAACGGTCCACCTGAAGAAGTTCAAGGGAACTATCAGCCAATTCTCTTGAAATCATCCCATTCCCTTTTACTTGCGCAAAATCACGCACTCTTCGTAAGAGACGATTAGCAATTCGAGGGGTACCGCGAGACCTTCTAGCAATTTCCCATGCAGCTAGATCTTCTATCCCGATTTGTAGAACATCTGCTGTTCTCGTAACGATATCTTTCAACTGTTCTACTTCATAATATTCTAACCTAGACAAAACGCCAAAACGATCTCTTAACGGTGCAGAAACAGAACCAGCTCTCGTTGTTGCACCAACAAGGGTGAATGGAGGCAAATCAAGCCGAACAGATCTGGCACTAGGTCCTTTCCCAATAACGATATCTAGACAATAATCTTCCATCGCGGGATATAAAACTTCTTCTATCGCTCGTGGCAAACGATGAATCTCATCAATAAACAGCACATCTCCTGGCTCTAAAGCAGTCAATATTGCTGCTAAATCACCAGGTCTTTCGATCGCAGGTCCAGCAGTTGTTCGAATATTAACTCCCATTTCATTAGCAATAATCGTAGCAAGCGTTGTTTTCCCAAGACCAGGTGGTCCGTATAATAGCACATGGTCAAGAGCTTCCTCTCTATATTTAGCAGCTTCAATAAACACTTTTAAATTCTCTTTTACTTTATCTTGGCCAATATAATCATGCAATTGAATAGGACGTAGACTTTTTTCAAAAGATAAGTCCTGCGTATCTGCTTCACTTGAAATGATTCGATCATCCATATCATTCACTCCTTTCCATAAGATAGTTCTATATGTATTCAGATTGCTCCGTTTTTTAAAAATTCATTTTATTCCTATTGTAAAAGTGAAAAAGCAACAATCTTTTATAAAACAGCCTTATCTTTTTAACAAAAGCTTTAAAGCAAGCTTGATATATCCATCTGTTGTTAACTGTTCCTTTTTTAAATGAGGAGTAATTTTCTTAACCTCTTTTTCTGAATATCCAAGTGCAGTTAATGCAAGAATCGCTTCATCCATTGCTGAATCACTTTCCGCTTTCGCTACATGCTTTTCTACAGTAAATAAATCTGGAGAGAAATCCGGCATAAAGTCTGCTAACTTTCCTTTTAAATCCAAAATCATTTGCCTTGCTGTTTTCTTCCCAACTCCTGGGAACTTAACAAGAAATGCTTCATCTTCTGCTTCAATTGCAGATATTACTTGGCTTGGTTCACCAGATGCCAAAATAGCCAATGCTCCTTTAGGGCCAATACCAGAAACATTAAGAAGCTTCGTAAACAAAGCTTTTTCATCCGGAGAACGAAATCCATATAAACTAATATTATCTTCTCTCACATAATGATAGGTGTATACAGTAATCTTACTACCTGAAAAGGCTGAAAATGAAAATGGATTAGGTGTTTTAATCTGATAACCAATTTCATTATTTTCGATTACGATGTATTCCGGTCCAACAAATTCGATATTTCCTTTTATATATTCGTACAAATTAAATTCTCTCCCTTTTACATAAAACATCCATCATGAGGGATTCTTCCTCCCACGCTAATGGTTAGTTGCACTTATTAGACCTTAACAGGCAGTAAGCGTGGGATAAATCCTAAGCCTATTTTATCATACTATTTTATAGAACTGCTATTATAGATGATTTTCGTAATATTCTATCAAAAAATAAAAAACAGTGATCAGAATGGACACTTTTTACGGTGCTTCTTCTGTTCACTGAGGTGATTTCCTAATTCGACGTTTCAATTGTTGTAAAGTTTTTAAAGGTTTCAAGTACTTTTACATATCGATCTCTAGATTTTATTGGAATACCTTTTTGTAGATTTTCATGTTGCTTCGATTCCAGTTTTTTGAGATCAATTTGAAAAAAGGACTGGATAATATTTTCTTCAGCGGGTTTTCCATTGTAAATGGTTAATATCCCCTCTTCATTAATTCCAAAATAACCATTCGCCTTTAACAGTGGAGAAATATCATCGACTTCTTGTCTAAATACGAGTTCCTTACTAGTCATATCTACCAACTGCCAATTATCGTACTTTGACCAGAAATCTTCCATCGACCAAACTGTTTCTTCTACCGTTTCTTCACTCACTTCTCCGTCTAAGTAAATCCTTTTTAAAACAACTTCCAATTTTTTTGGATTTTCATTCAAAGAAAGTACACTTGCACTCTTTCCATAAACTTGTCCAGTTGCTGAAATAACTGCTATTATACTAACAAGAAGAACAGTTGAAAATAAAAGGAATCTGGTTTTCATTATAACCACCTCTTTACATTACTCACTACAGCAACGTTATTTCCAAGGAAATAGGTTCCTGTTAATCTAAAGTCTGGTTTTTAAAATAACCTTACTCTCTATTATTCTCACCATAAATAATTATTTCATTCCTACTTCATAGTAATCTTATTTTAATGTTCGATTTATCTTTCCAGCATTCTGTTTTATATTTTCAATTTCTAATCGAATCCCTTTCGAAAATGGAACTTCAGCCTTCCACCCCAATTCGATTTGAGCTTTCTTTGTTGAAATTCTGCTTTTTTCTCCTTCTTCCACAGAATAAAAGGAGTCCTCTATTATTGAAGATTGGATTATAGAAACAACGTCTTTCATAGAGTAGGTTTCCTCAGGACAAATATTAAATACTTCATTATCTCCTTTCGTTAAACTTGAAACAACAGCCTGAACTGCATCACTAATATAAAGAAAATGCTTCTTCAGTTCTCCATCATCATAAACAATGGGTGGACGATTTTCTAATACTTTATTAATCGTTGATTCCATCATACTCTCTTTTTGTTTATGTATGGAATATAATCCATAGATAACAGGAAATCTCAAAATTGTATAGGAAAGGCCATAAAGCGTCTGATAATTTTGGATATATTTCTCCTCTATCTTCTTAGAAAGCCCTTCAAAAAGAACAGGTTGTAACATCATCTCTTCTGTTATTATCCCTTCCATATCACCATAAACTGCAATCGTGGAGGGAAAGATGATTTTCTGTACATTTGCTTGGACGCATGCTTCGAGTACTTCGATCGTGTAAGCAATATTTTCTTCCGACTGATCAAAGGAATCTTTCATACTATTGGATGTAATCGGTTTATTAAATAAATGAATAACACAATCAATTTGATATTTCATCAATAAATCTGCTAACTCAATAGCATTTAAGAAAGTGTGAACATCACCATGTACTAGAGTTGGAAATGCACTATTTTCACGTTGTTGGTCAGCTACTATATAATATATTTGTTTATTTGAAAGTTCTTCCATTAGAGCATATCCAAATTCACTCTCTTGTCCACCTGTGATTAACACTCTCACTATGAATCCCTCCGCCACTTTTCTCTATAAAAAAACAAAAAGTTCTTTATAACGAATATTTATTTCATTATAAAGCATAACCTTTTTCATTCATAATTTCAACAAATAAATTCATTATATAGAACATTTTTTCTAAAAATTACTAATTCCATTTTTCCTTCCACAAACAATCACCTTTAAAACCGCAGGAAAAATCTATGATTTTGTTTATTTTCTTAATATCATTTGTTTCTAATAAAGAACAAAAAAAAGAAAAAAACTAACTTCAAAATGGTTTATTCCACTTTGAAGTTAGTTTTTTCTTATCTATTATCTCTTGTCGGATTTAAATCATTAAAGATTTTTTCAATATTATTAGTAATTGTTTGTTGCGGTTGACCATTTTTAATAGAACGATTTATATCCTCAATGCTTGTAAATATTCCTCTGTCTGTGACTACAGAAATATCTCTTCCATTTATAGAATCATCTAATTTGTCTTTTACCTTTGTTTTTGTCTGATCTATATTTTTCGTATTTTCTACTTCAAGTGCAACTAAAACATTCTCTCCATAAACAATAGATCGAGCATTTTTAACATTATCAATTTTAGATGCAACATTTGATACTTTTTCTGCTAAATCTGTGTCATACGATACACTATCTTCTCGATCATTTTTATCGGCTTTATCCCTAATAGCATCTCTATTATTGACATTTCGAACATTAACTCCATCCCTGTTGTTTACGTTTTGAACATCAATACCATTTCTATTATCTTCATCCCCATAGGTATGGTCCATAATTTCTGTAATTGGTCCATCATTGTCCGATGTAAATCTGTTATTATTGTTTACTTCATGTTGTTCATTTGAGTAATATCCAATCGGCCTAGCATTATTAAGCCGATTTTGGTCTGCAGTTTGATCTTCATTTACACTACAGCCAGTTAATCCAATAGTTAACGTCAAAAGAACTGGAGCAACTAATTTATTTTTTTGCACAGTAGTATTCTCCCCTTCATTTAAATCTAGAGCAAAAAAATTGCTCCTTTTTATCTTCTACTCTTAGGAGAGAATCATACTGTAAAGTCTAGCCATTATATGGAATCGAATTACATCCCTACTAATTGTTTTAACTTTTGGTAAAACTTCTTTCGTTTGTGATATTGGTCTGTTGTAATTAAACATACTTGCTCCAATAAAAATTCATTATTTAAATTATTATTCCTGATTATTCTATTCCATTCCCTAAGAATATCAGTTGGATACATTAAGGCCATTAAAAACCATTCATCTTTCAGAAAACGTGAGTATCCACGCATTTTTTGTAATTGCGACATAGACCAACCGATATTTGGCAAAATTCGATTAGCAAATTGCAAATAATCCCCTTCTCTTGGACCAATACTAATTAAATCAAAATCAATTAAGTATAATTTATTATTGACGTCACGCAAAAAATTATGATGTGCAACATCTCCATGCAATATAACATTTACTTTTGTATGAAGATATTCCTTTTGTGTATTTAAATAATCAAATGAGAAATCAGCCCAATCGATTATTTCTGCTACCATTTCTTTACTGATATAACGCTCTATTATTTGCTTATTATTTCGAAATTCTTGTAGCCTTTGCTCCAATTTTTTTATTAAATGGAAGGAAGGCAAAATATACTTATATATTTCAACAAGTCGTTCTGTTACAGAATAATATTGTTCCAATAATTGAAGAGCTTCCCTTCTGTTCCATTTACTATTATATGTAAAGGAATCATTATGAAGGGGAATATATTCAATCGCGCCATACACCTTCTTATCAAAGATGATTGGTTCATCATCGAACATATAAAATTGATACGTATTCATAAAACCTTCCTGCTTTAGTGCTCTAGTATAGGCTTCTTGTATTTTTAATTTTTGATAACTATTATATCCCTTCAATATAATCCAATACTGACTTGTTTTAACTAAATATACATCATTTCTAATTCTGCTTAATTCTAATATCTTTGCAGGTATTTTTTTTTCTAATAAAGAAAGGAGACGATAATAAAAAGTATCGTCCCCTCTATGATAAAAATCATAAATCACTGCTTTCGTCCTCTTGGTATCTTGGCATCCCAAATGGAGTACCTTGATTAACTCCATAAGGATTCATAAATGGCGGTTGCCCCATAGTAGGATTATAGGGAGGAGTAAATACTGGAGCGTTCCCTCCTGGCCCATATACTGGCGGCGTCATCTCTGGTGCAACTGGCTGCCCTATACTCGCTTCATAAGATGGTGCTTCTTGATTGGACATCGGTGTATTACCACCAACTCCTTGAGGGTAAGGAGATTGCATCATCGCTGAATGAGTTGGTGCCATTTGGTAACCTCCCATTTCTGGTCCAAAGCCTTGTGGCATTGGTGCCATTCCCATTCCTGGGTTGTATCCTCCTGCCATCGGTCCCATTTCTGGTCCAAATCCTTGTGGCATTGGCGACATTTCCATTCCTGGGTTAAATCCTCCTGCCATCGGTCCCATTTCTGGTCCAAATCCTTGTGGCATTGGTGCCATTCCCATTCCTGGGTTGTATCCTCCTGCCATCGGTCCCATTTCTGGTCCGAATCCTTGTGGCATTGGTGCCATTCCCATTCCTGGGTTAAATCCTCCTGCCATCGGCCCCATTTCTGGTCCAAAGCCTTGTGGCATTGGTGCCATTCCCATTCCTGGGTTAAATCCTCCTGCCATCGGTCCCATTTCTGGTCCAAATCCTTGTGGCATTGGTGTCATTCCCATTCCTGGGTTAAATCCTCCTGTCATTGGCCCCATTTCCGGTCCAAATCCTTGTGGCATTGATGCCATTCCCATTCCTGGATTATATCCTTGCCCCATTCCCTCCAATTGGAAACTATTGTCTATTGGATAAGCTGGTTGTTGTGGGAATGATGGTGCACCACATCCACAATCTTCTTTATATGGTAGCCCATGGGATGGTAGGACAGGGGCTGTTTGAGTTGGTGCATAAGGTTGATATCCTAATCCAGCAACATGTGAAGAAGATTCTTCTTTTTTATGCTGTTGATGTTCTACTGGCATTTGACCATACTGCACTAACGGCTGTTGATAATATTCTTGTGGTACAAAATTACTAGGAACTTGCCCATGGCTATAAGCAGAAAAGGAGGATGACGACTCTTCCCACTTATGCTTTTCTGTATACTCTACTCCAGGAAGTGGTGTATAGGCTTGAGGAGCTACTTGTTCAACCGGCACTCCGGCTGGAGGGCATACTCCTGGGGGAAAACCGTTTCCTGGCATCATCGGTGAAACATCATAACAATATGGTTGATAAGGAACGATTGGCGGACACGCCTCTGGTTGAACAGCAGTCTCTTGTTTAGGCAAGACTGGCTTTACTGGTTTTACTGGCTTTTGTGGTAAAACTTTTTTTTCTACCATGTCCACATCAACATCTACGTCAACATTTGTCATATTCATGGAATAATAATTATTAACATCAATTTCTGGAATGATTGGTGTAGGCATTTTTGGCGTGTATGGTTTTTCCTTCGGTACTTCTTTTTTCGGCAATTCTTTAATTGGCATTTCTTTTTTCGGTGCTTCTTTCACAATTGGCTCCATCGCTATCGGCATTTCTTTTTTCGTTCCCATAATAGGAGCTTCTTTCTTTATACTTCCTCCTGAAGTTGGAACTTTAATTTTCATGCCAGGCATAATCATATCTGTATTACTCAATTGGGAATTTAATGCTTTTAACTCTTCGAAATTCACCCCATATTTTTTTGCGATTTTCCAAAGAGTATCCCCTTTCTGAACAATATGGATCTTCACTATAGATTCCCTCCTATGCATATGTCCATATAGTCTATGTTCACAATGCAAAATGGTTATCATTCTATTCAAAAATCTATGCTGTTTTTTTCAATTTATGTATTCTTGGTACACAAAGATAGCTGATCCTTTGTCCTTCTTTTCCATTTGTTATAACTAATCTTCCTCATCAAAAAAACAAATTTTGATTTATTCATTTATATATGCATTTGGGATATCTTAAAGGTATACTTTTGGTAAAATAGAATGGAGTAACCAATAAAAATTTAGTTCCCACCTATGTAGAAAAGGATTGATTCCTTTAGTTAATAATTTGGGTTTCATTAATTTTAGCAAATTGGGAAATTTCAACTTCCAAATCGGAGTAATAGTAATAAAAGGAGTAATTATATGACAGAATCAAAGAAAATGCTTGGAGAAGAAAGAAGAGCCTATATTCTTTCCTTATTAAAAGAAAAGAATCGCCCATATACTGGTAGTGAGCTTTCAAAATTGACGAATGTTAGCCGACAAATCATTGTTGGAGACATCACCCTTCTAAAAGCGAAAAACGAACCGATATTAGCAACTAGTCAGGGATATCTATATTTACAAGAATCAAAACCAATGCTTTATGAAAGAATTATCGCATGCAATCATCCACCAGAAAAAACAGAAGAAGAGTTAAATATCCTTGTTGATAATGGAGTAACTGTGAAAGATGTTAAAATTGAACATCCGGTTTATGGAGATTTAACTGCCTCTATCCTTGTTTCTAATCGAAAAGAAGTAAAGCAATTCATGAAGAAAATTAAGCATACCAATGCAGCTTATTTATCGGAATTAACTTCTGGTATCCATTTACATACCATTACAGCACCATCACTTAATACATTAATGGAGGCAGAGGAAGCTTTACGAAAGGCACATTTTTTAATTGAAGAAGAAGCTTAAAATTAGCAAAAAATCACTAAGAGATTTTTATCCTATCTTAGTGATTTTTTGCTTCGAAAACTTATTCAAATTTATTATATTACTCTATAAACCATTATTACTTCTCCATGACGTAATAAGGATAACTCCCGAGAACCTTTACTTCACAGCCGATTGCTTCTAGTTCTGCAATTGCTCCTGGTATTAATACATCATCCATTTTTCTATCTAAATCTATAAGAAAGAAGTAATTTCCTAATCCTGTTTTTGTTGGTCTCGATTCAATTTTCACCAAGTTTAATTTTCTCCAAGCAAAAGCAGATAACACTTGATGTAAAGCACCAGAACGGTCAGAAGGTAAAGTGACCATTAGACTTGTTTTGTGACCAGCCAACCCACTTGTTATTCCTGTATAATTCACCGAATTCTTTGATAAAATCAAAAATCTTGTATGATTATTATTGGAATCATGAATATGATGTCTCACAATATCAAGACCATATTCTGCAGCAGTTAGCGAATTGCCAATCGCTGCACCATTTACATTCGGATTTTCCTTAATAAACTGTGCTGCAGCTGCTGTGGAAGTCATATACTCACAAGTAATTCCATTAAATTCAGTATGTAAAAATTTATGACATTGAGCGATTGCATGGGAATGACTATAGATAACTTCAACTTCTCTCCATTTATCTTTACGGAGTGGATGAACCATTAAATGTTGTTTAATCGGTACCGTTATTTCTCCACGAATTGGTAAAGATACTTCATGTATTAAATAATCTAATGTGATATTAACTGAACCTTCTAATGTATTCTCAACTGGTACTAATGCAACATCTACCTTATTTTCCATAACAGCATCAAAACAATTAGGTATCGTTAGGAAAGGGATTGATTCCACTCCAGGAAACTGTTGATTTACCGCCATATTTGTAAATGTTGCTTTTGGACCTAAGTAGCCTACTTTCACCTATTTCTCCTCCAAAGATAATTATTTATTCTGAATTTATAACAGATAAAAGAAGAATGACTTATATAAGCCTTCTTCCTAAAAGAATGATGAGATATTCTATCAAGTCAAAGAGTTTTTATCCCCCAGAGCTTAATACATCCACTTTCTCCACAAATTCAAGCATACGTAAACGTTCTAATAACATATCAATGGAAATCTCCATTTCTGCTGTATTAAGAGATAGCGTGACATTTGCTCTTCCTTGGAGGGGAATCGTTTGATGAATCGTTAGTACATTACATCCTCCAGAAGCAACGACACTTAATAGTTTGGATAATGTGCCCGACCTATCTTCAATGTAAAAGAATAATGTAATTAACTTTTCCTTCACTATCGTGTGGAATGGAAAGATTGTATCTCGATATTTATAAAATGCACTCCGGCTTAAATCAACTTGTTTTACTGCCTCATTTACAGATTCCGCTTTTCCTCTTTCCAAAAGTTCTTTTGCATCTAAGGTTTTTCGCATAGCTTCGGAAAGTACATCTTCTCTTACTAAAAAAAATTTCTGATCCAGTTTATTTTGTTTCATCTGCTCACCCCTTAAGGCATAACGGAAACTTCATTATGTATTTTATAAATTTCAATTTTTACAATAAATCACAACACAGACAGTTACATTCATTTTGTCTGTATAGTATGAAAAACTCCCCTTCCGTCTTTATTCAACGAAAGGGAAGATTTCCCATTATCTACTTTTACTATTTTACTTAGGATTATTTTACTTATTTAATCGATAAATTCAAATTCATAATCCATTAATTTAACTGTATCGCCGTCTTTAGCTCCACGTTGGCGCAATGCTTCGTCAATCCCCATACCACGCATTTGGCGAGAGAATCTACGGACAGACTCATCACGAGAGAAATCTGTCATTTTGAAGAGCTTTTCAATTCCTTCACCAGACAGAACAAAGCTACCATCTGGATCTCTTGTAATATAGAATTGTCGCTCATCCACTTCATGCTTATATACTACGCGGTGAATCCCTGCTTCTTCTTCGACTTCTTCTAATGGGAACTCAGATGTATTTTCTAATTTATCTGCAATAGCAAAAAGCAGTTCACGTAACCCTGATCTCGTTATAGCAGATATAGGGAAAATCGGATAGTCTTCTTGCAATTTCTCTTTAAACGTTGTTAGGTTATCTGCAGCATCTGGCATGTCCATTTTATTCGCCACAATAATTTGCGGTCTTTCTAATAAACGCATATTATATTCTTGCAGCTCATTATTGATTGTAACATAGTCCTCATAAGGATCTCTGCCCTCTGTAGCAGCCATATCAATCACATGGACAATAACTCTTGTACGTTCAATGTGGCGAAGAAATTGATGCCCTAATCCTACTCCAGAATGAGCTCCTTCAATTAATCCTGGCAAATCTGCCATTACAAAGCTTCTATTATCTTCCGTTTCGACCATACCTAAGTTAGGTGCAATCGTCGTAAAATGATAGTCTGCAATTTTTGGTTTAGCTGCAGATACAACGGAAAGCAATGTTGATTTACCTACACTTGGAAAACCAACTAAACCAACATCAGCTAATACTTTTAACTCAAGTATAATATCTCTTTCCTGTCCTGGCTCACCATTTTCTGATAATTCAGGAGCTGGGTTCGATGGGCTTGCAAAACGAGAATTCCCTCTACCTCCACGACCACCCCTAGCAACAACTGCTTGTTGACCGTGTTCGGTTAAATCCGCAATTACTTCTTTCGTGTTTGCATCTGATACTATCGTACCAGGGGGAACCTTTACAATCATATCTTTTGCATTACGACCATGCTGGTTTTTAGACATTCCATGCTCACCACGTGGTGCCTTAAAATGACGTTGATAACGGAAATCCATTAAAGTCCGTAAACCTTCTTCGACTTCAAATATCACATTTGCTCCTTTACCACCATCTCCACCTGCTGGGCCACCCATTGGTACAAATTTCTCTCGGCGAAAGGCCACCATACCATTACCGCCGTCTCCGCCCTTCACATAAATCTTAACCTGATCCACAAACATAAATTCATTTCCTCCTATTAAGAAAAACCTAAGCGCCTTATCTATTGTGCTGATCCAAAGAACCTCTTTAAAAAATAGTTATTTCCATTAAAAGATATCCTTATTTCAAACCTACAGACATTTACAGTAGTATTTTTCTATAAATCACAATTTTCTTTCGTGCTATTATGACAGAACCCAATTGATTATTAGCCAACAAGTCCTTCTTATTATTTTCCTGTTTTCTCTCTATTCATCCAGACTTCAAATACCAGTTCTTTATTATTAATTTCAATATTTTCCAACATCAATTGTTTAGAACATGGTTGTTGAAGAAAAGGAGACATTGATTCTGCATTTATTAGTATTCCATTAAAATCAACATACAATCGAAGTCCGTCCACCATGGAATGAATGGAAATGAATAAGTGATTGTCTGCAAAAGGCTTAATATGTTGATTTAACGTCTCAAAAAACAAGGTTATCCAATCAGTAAGTGTTTCATCTTCGGTTATTTGACATTTTTCTTCTGCCAGTACTTCGTATTCCAACCGAAAATAATAATTCTCCCAGTTAGCAACTAATAATTTTGTAGCAAATTGAGGAATATCTAAATTAGATAGCTTAGCTTCTTGTTTTGTCTCTGTAATAATTTCATTGATTATTTCTTTCACTCGATCCGGTTTATTTAAATCCAAATTCCCTTTAATTAATTGAATTTTATTTAGCCAATCATGGCGAACATGTCTTAAAAACTCTATCGTATTCCAATCCTTATTCATTCTTGTACTCCTAAAAAGGTTATTAAGTCTTAGAAGACTGCTTTAAGTAAGTATAACAAAAAATGAATCATCTATGAACAAAAACGATAACTCCATCGCTTTAACCATCATTAAACTTACTACCAAGACTTCTAATCCATTGGAATAAGAAGAAGTAAACATCATACCGGATATACTAAATCTCCAAATAATTATTATGCAGTTTACTTATTTTTGGGGATTGGTTTTATAAAGAAATGTCGAAAACGAAGTGTATTAAAGGCTGCGGTAATAACAAACTATACTTTGATAGCATACGAAAAAGCAATTGATTACGCTATTTTTCAACACTTAGACCAAAAGCAGAAAAAGCAAATAGTGATTATAGACAAGGTACTTTCTAACATACAAAAAGCCCTTCATGCTTTTTGTCTAAGTGTTGAAACCATCCACAACATATCTTAATCAACATCTACTCTTCATTAAGAATTCTACCCCTTAACAAACAGATAGGCTGACCCTAAACGAGCCAGCCTATCTAATCATTAACTTATGCTTCTTGTGCTACTGGGTATACGCTAACTTGTTTGCGATCACGACCAAGACGCTCAAATTTAACGATTCCGTCAACTTTTGCGAATAGTGTATCATCACCACCACGACCAACGTTTACTCCTGGATAGATTTTTGTACCGCGTTGACGGTAAAGAATGCTTCCACCAGTTACTAATTGACCATCTGCACGTTTAGCACCTAAACGTTTTGAAATGGAGTCACGTCCGTTTTTAGTAGAACCTACCCCTTTTTTCGATGCAAAAAACTGAAGATCTAATCTTAACATTTCGTTCCACCTCCTATTTAATTATAAGTGATAGTTACGTATTTTCCATAATCTCTTTCAATTGTTTCTAAAGAAACAATCATTCCTTTTAAAAGAAGTTGAATTTTCTCACTTGTTTCTTCCGGAATATTATCTGGAATAGTACAAGAAATAAATCCTCCATCTTTTCCTTGCTTAATAATAGGAGTAATGCCAGTAAGGGAAATAACGGCATTAATGCTTCCAAATGAAACAGCCGATACTCCAGCACATACTATATCATTCCCACTATTGGCAAATAGGGCATGACCACTTATTGTAAACGAATGAATGAGACCATTGCTTGTTTTGTCAATCGTTACTTCGATCATACAAATCCAACCTTAAGCGTTGATTTTTTCGATAACAACTTTAGTGTAAGGTTGACGATGACCTTGCTTTTTATGATAATTTTTCTTCGCTTTGTATTTGAAAACGATGATTTTCTTTTGACGGCCTTGTTTTTCAACTTTAGCTGTAACAGTAGCTCCTTCAACAACTGGGCTTCCTACTTTTACATTTTCTCCGCCAACGAAAAGAACTTTATCAAAAGTAACAGTGTCACCAGCTTCACCGTTTAATTTCTCGATGTAGATAGCTTGACCTTCTTCAACTTTGATTTGTTTTCCGCCTGTTTCAATAATTGCGTACATTAAACTGCACCTCCTTAATAGACTAAGACTCGCCAATGACAGGCGTTTTACTAGAAGCAAAAGCTTAATTACCTGTTATGTGCGGTTGTAGAGCACGGGTGCTACAAACAACATTAAAATACTAACATGTTTAAAAGATACTGTCAATCAAATTCTCTATATACGTAATGCGTAATCATTTAATCTTGCGTATAAAGTAGTCTGGCTTTGGAAATTCAGCTACTTCTATCTTAATGGCAAAGCCTAATACTTCTTCTAAACGTTTTTTATGAATATTTCCTTCGCCAATAAATAGCTTATTAACCTCTTCCGTTGCTTGTATCTCCACAAGAATAATATCCCTATTTCTATATTCCCAGAGCTCCCTTTCTAATTGAAAGGCGATACTCTCCGCACTCTTTACAACCCCTGTACCTTCACAAATCAAGCACTTACTATGAATCGTTTCAGATAAAGATTTCATCGTTTTTTTTCGAGTTAATTGCAATATACCTAACGATGTAAACCCAACTACTTTAGTTTGTCTATTATCTGACTTAAGTTCCTTAGCGATAACATCCATCACTTGCTTCTCTTCGGCTTCTTTCATATCAATAAAATCAATTAATATAATCCCAGAAAGATCTCTTAGCTTAATTTGTCTTGCAGCTTCTTTTGCTGCAAGAATATTTGTCTGAAAGACTGTTTGCTCGAGCTGATGCTTCCCTTCATATTTGCCTGTATTTACGTCAATAATTGTCGCCGCTTCCGCTTGATCAATAATCAAATAAGCACCGTTATTTAGCCAAACAATTCTTTTTAATACTTTTTCTATTTCTGTTTCTAAATGATATTGAGAAAAAAGGTTTTCATTTCCTTGATGAAAAGAAACCGTTAAATGCGGGAACAGCGCTTGCCAGTGCTTCTGCTCCTCTAACCTATCAACAATTACTTCTCCCTCTTTCATTTGTTTAAAAAGATAAAATAACTGTTTGTTAAACTCATTATTCTCCTGTACAAGCATAACTTTCTTTTGCATTGCCTTCTTTTCCAACTCTTTGTATTGCTGACGTAATGTTTCTAGCTCCTCTAGTAAATCTGCTTCAGAAGCATTTGCAGCTGAAGTACGAAAAATCAAACCTTCCATCTCTGACTTTATACGCTCCCCAAAGCTTCTTAAGCTTTTTTGAGCAGTATTAGATTGAATTTTTTTTGATACTGCTACATATCTGCCATAAGGCATATATACCAAATGTTCCCCTGACATCTCGATAATGCCTGATATTTTTGCACCTTTTGGTCCGGCTGCATCTTTTATAACTTGAACAAGTACCCGTTCTCCTTGGTTTATGTACGAGGATACACTTTTCTTTTTTTTCTCTTCTAACGCCCCCTCGTCCCGAACAAAGGAAATCATTTTTTCTCTAGGTAAATACGCGCCCTTCCCTTCACCGATATCCACAAAGGCAGCATTCATCCCTGGAATAACTTTTGTCACTTGTCCTAAATAAACATTCCCAACAGTCGTTTTATATTGTGGCTGTTGGACATAGATTTTTTCTACCTTTCCATCTATTAGATAAACAAATCTATTTTCTCTTGTTTTCATGTTCACAATTACTTGATTCAAAATCATACATCCTTTTTATCTTTATCTTATTATTTTAGCTTAGATGAAATGTATTAGTAAACTTAAGGATATATTTATTAAAGCTAACTTCAAATAGTGGATATTAAAACCCTAATCTAGTATTAACAAAATAAGTTAATACACATAGCAGATAAACGTAAACAATCTATATGTATACCTATAAAACAACCAATACATCCTTTATCTTCGCAGACACATTTTTTTCTTTAAAATAGACATGTAATAGCTCATTTTCATCAAGAATAGCACTCTCTTTCCCTCTAGTTTTTACGATAATGGGGTGCTTACACCCTCGATGAAATCGTTCTAAGACATCCAATATATGATCCTCTTCTTCCACTTCTAAAGGGAGTAATTTTCGGAAATCATTTGTTTTTCCATAATATCGTTCTAACAAGAATCGCATAAATAAGAATCTTCTTTGTTTCCATTCGTAAAAAATGGAAAAAAGCAAGAAACTGATAATAATCCATGCATTTAAATTCGTCGGCATCTTGATTAGAACAATAAGTAGAAATAAAGAAACTCCTAAAACAGAAAAGTAAAGGGTGAATTTATGAGACTTAGGAAAAGAATTTTTCAAGGAAAAGCAAAGAAACATTAGCTTACCACCATCCAGTGGCCAAATCGGAAGTAAATTAAATAATAATATCATGAAATTATAATGAACAAAGGTTTGATATAAGGAGTCTGTAAAAACTCCCTCTTGCCATAAAAGAAATCCAAGCCCTACTAGCCAAATATGTTGTATTGGTCCAGAAATAATAACAATTGCCTCCTCTAGCAACGGGCGATTTCCATGTTCATCCATTTCCGCTACTCCCCCGAATGGTAGTAAAGAAATTTTCTTTATTCTCCACGAAAAGAAAGCAGCTGCAAATGCATGACCTAATTCATGTATAAGGATAATCATAAACAATAAGCATAATTCATAAAAATGGGCAGTCATTACCCCGATAGCAATGACAACCCATAATAGTGGATGGATATGAAGGTACTTAAAAACACTAAGGAACCTATTCAATTTCTATCACCTGTAAAGGATCGATAAAATCATCATTTTTCTTTATCGCAAAATAGAATAAACCGAGTGTTTCATCTCCTTCATACCTTGAGGCCTTTCCAACCTTTGTTCCTTTTTTTATATTTTCGTATAATTTTACATCCACTTCTTCTAAATTTCCATACCACGATTCGCTTTGATCACTGTGCTTGATAACAACCGTTTTCCCAAAACCTTCTTTCTCTCCTATAAAGGTAATTTGTCCTTCATTAAAAGATTGGACGGTTGTATCCGATCCTGTTTCTATCGCAATTCGTTGCCCGTTTTTTTGAAATTCCTCTAACACTTTACCGGATGCAGATAAGGTATATTGCTGTAATTGCTCTGTATCCTGCACCACTTCTTTCTGTTCTGGTAGAAAGGCTAATGGTTTTCCAAATTTATCTTCATACCAATCTGAAACAACCATAAAATTAAAATCATTCGACATTGCTTGTCTAATTGTATCCTCTACCTTTGCTAATTTTGTGGATGGGTGGTCTACAATGATGGCAACAGCAAGAAAAAGAATGGCTGCTCCTAAGATTTTCAACATAAATAGATCTTTGCGAAACAAGGGATGAATCTTCGGTGGGTAATTTTCCTCTTTACTTGTAAAACTATAATCGTAGTTATCCTCTTCATCCGACCATAGCACTCTGCTATCAATATTTTTTTCCATCCTCGCCCGTTCTTTTCTTCTTCTTTCAATTTTTTTTCTAACATCATCGTTTCTTGACCCCATTTACTCCTCTCCCCTAACATACTTGTCCTTTTATCCCTATATTTATGTAAGGAAAAAGAAAAGTATGCCTTTAATCAAGTGGAAGAGATAAATGATTAAGTATGAATTCATCCCCACTCGCAAACAGGAAAATACAAAAAGCCCTGTAAAGCAATAGATTGATCTTATTGAATCAATCTATTGTTTTACAGGACAAATTTAAAAACAAAGCCTTATCTCAAATCATAATAATTTAAACCCTACTTATTTCATTTATCCAGCACAAAATAGAGATAGAGTTCTGTCTTTACTCCTTTAAAAATCTTCGCATACGTCCTAATTATGTACGTATAGTAAAAAATCGCTATCTTACTATATTATCTAGCACCGAAGAATGTCTTAATTTTAGCAAACACACCTTTTGATTCTTCTTCTAAGTGTTGCAATGGAACTGTTTCACCTAAAATTCTTCTGGCGATATTCCGATAAGCAATCGCAGATTTACTATTTGGGTTTAAAGCAATTGGCTCACCATTGTTAGAAGCTCTAATAACAGCATCATCATCTGCAACAATCCCTAATAAATCAATAGAAAGATGACTTGTTACCTCATCAATATCCAACATGTCTCCATTTTTCACCATATGATTTCTAATTCTATTTATAACTAGCATTGGTCGTTCCATTTGCTCTTCTTTTTCCAGTAAACCAATTACTCTATCCGCATCTCTTACAGAAGATACTTCAGGAGTAGTAACCACAATTGCTTTATCCGCACCAGCAACCGCATTTTGATATCCTTGTTCAATACCTGCAGGACAATCAATAATAATATAATCATAGTCCTGCTTTAAACGAAGGACCAGCTCTCTCATTTGATTTGGTCGAACAGCTGTTTTATCACTCGTTTGAGCAGCTGGAAGTAAATATAATAGGTCATCAAACCTTTTATCTTTTACAAGCGCTTGATGAATTTTACATCTTTCCTCTACTACATCCACTAAATCATAAATGATACGATTTTCTAACCCCATTACGACATCAAGATTTCGTAAGCCAATATCTGTATCTACTAAACAGACTTTCTTTCCTTGTAACGCAAGTGCTGTTCCTATGTTTGCAGAAGTGGTTGTTTTTCCAACTCCACCTTTACCTGATGTTATAACAATTGCCTCTCCCATCTTAATATCCTCCTTCCAATTTCAGCAAATTTGGTCTTAAATGTGGTAATACTTGTAATCTATCAATCTTAATGGCATTGTTATTCACATATGCACATTCCATTTCTCTTGTATTTTCAGAAGATGAATTGGTCATTTCTCTCTCGATAAAATGACTAATCCGGATTTGCGTCGGCTTCATAATAGATGCCGCAATAACTGCATCATCATTCCCATTATATCCAGCATGGGCAATACCTTTCAACTGTCCCATGATATAGATATTACCACCGGCTATTACTTTCCCACCGGGATTGACATCTCCAATTAGCAATAAATCACCTGGCACCTCAAGTATTTGTCCTGAGCGCACAATACTGGTAATTGATTTCACTTCATTTTGTCTTAACCAATTCTCCGCTTCTTTCTTCGTTACTAAATTACTATTAATCGATTGGACAGACAGATTTTGTTTTTCCTGAATTAAATGAACAATCTCTTCCTTTTGCTCATCGGTTACATATCTATTCCCAAGCTCTACTGTTACTTTTAAATCCCGATTTTCATTATGAAGGCTTGAGCTCTCATTTAATTTATACTGGAGTTCTCTTAATATATCCTCGTATGAACAATTATCATTAAGATGTAGACCTAGTCCATTCTTCGTTCCTTTAATTGTTACTAGCTGCCTTTTTTTCATTTCAAGTTGTTCACCTCTGTAAGAAAAGCGTAAGCGTCTCCCTTTCATCTGACAGACACAACTACATAAATAATCCTTTTAAATAACTTTGCTATATAAAAGGATTGTAGTCTTTCAAGGCAATAGACGCAAATGCTCGATATCGTTATACTTATAAATCTTACTTTGCATAAAAAAGCGCAAACATCCTAATCAAATAATGAATGATTATCGAACTAACTATCGCCATGACTCATTAAACAATACTTAATCAATTCGATCCAACATTTTCATTTGATTATGGTGAGCACTTTAGCTAATGCATTCACTCTTTTCATAAATGCGTTTAAAGATGCAAAAATAAATTTCCCATTCAACGTTTGCTTTTAATCAGCGTACCATCTTAATATCACTCTAGCATTTAAGGACTTTAGACCTCTAAACAATGGTTGCTATTTCCTATTAATATCATTCGACAAACGTTTTTAAAATTCCTTTTCAAGCAAAATATATTTATCGAAAATAAGAAAAGCACTAGCACCGTACAAATTAAAAGTGGTGACTAAGAGAAAAGAAACACGAATATGGTTAGCTATTCAATGAGTCCTTACAAAATGACATGCCTACATTTTGCTGGGCAGTTAACCACTTGCTACTTGAATAGCCTTCAATAGATTTATCCTTTCGAAACTTTCGAACGAAAGCCAAGTCTCCAATCAAATAAATTTCAGATTGAAGACAAACAAATTGCCCAATCTGAAATTTATTTACATTCTAACTATATCATTCTTTTAACTCAGCTGCATACTTCTCGAATAATCGTTTATATGGATATGCGACAATCATGATAAAAATAAGATTTAGCCCTAAAGTAGGCATAAGTCTTAAATGAATAAAACTTGCAAAATCAATCGTTGTTAGATTTATCACTTTTATTACTTGATAGACAATCATTTCTAATGCCGAAACTGCAAATAGACTCATTACGGAAACCACAACAATATTACTATGAAAAATTTTCATCAATTTATTAAATATATATATAATAAAAGGAAAAGCAAAAAAATAAATACCTAAAATCTCTGTATAGACGATATCAAAAAGCAAGCCAAATACGAAACCATAAATTACGCCTACATTTCTATTTCCATAAATAGAAAAGAAAAGAATGGTAATTAGTAAAAAATAAGGAACGAAAATCCAATTTTTTCCGAAAGGGTCTGTTGGAAGTAATTCTAAAAAAACACTTTCTAAAATAAACATGAATGAAATTATACAGCCAATTAAAACTTTTCTCATTGTTCATCCTCTTCAGGAGATAAAGCTTCCCGGTCTACTACCATTACATGTTCAATATCATAGAAATCCGCTGCTGGATTGATAAATACTTTTTTCTGAAGACCATTTTCATCTGGTTCTACTTTTTCTACCATTCCAATAGCTAACCCCTTCGGAAAGACTCCACCCATTCCTGATGTTGTAACAAGCTGTCCTTTTTCAACCTTTAATCCATTCGGTACTTCTTCCCAAGTCATTATCAATTGCTTAGTTTCTTTATCATAATCTGCAATAATTCCAAAAACTTCCGTTTTATCTTTATTCTTTTCTTTTTCCTTATCCGTCGGCTGAATAAATGCAGAGATTCGATTAGCCGGATCTTCAGAGCTCAACAGCTGTACAGTAGCCGTATTTGGTGCAACTGATTTAATTTTCCCAATTAATCCAGCAGCAGTAATAACAGCCATATTTTTCTCTACGCCATCATTTTCTCCTCTATTAATGGTAACTAACTCCGTCCATTGGGATGGATTTCTTCTAATCACCGTTGCTTTCATTAGCGTATAATCACTTAACGATTCTTTTTCTTCCAGTGTTTCTTGTAATGCTTGGACATCTTTTTTGAGACCTTGAACCTGGTATTTAAGCTGAGCATTTTCCTCTAGCTTCGCCTTTAATTCCTTATTCTCTTCGTATGTATCCCGTAAAGATTTGACATTATCAACAAAACCCACCACAAAATGGGCAGGTCTGGAAACAAGGGTTTGAACCCAGCCGGTTGTATCTTTTACGAATTGCTCAGGCCAGGTTAATTTATTCCGATCACTTAATGAAAACCCTATTAATGCCACGAGAATAATAATGCTAACTAGCAAAATAATCAGGCGTTTATTCATAAAAAACTGTGGCATGCTTATACACCTCGAGTAAAATTATCGTGAATCTTTTGCTTTATTTTTGAATAAGTGAATATGATCTAAAGCTTTACCAGTTCCAATAGCAACACAATCTAATGGATCTTCTGCTATTACGACAGGCATGCTCGTTTCTTCACTGATAATTTTATCAAGATTTCGAAGCAATGCTCCACCACCGGTTAGAACTATTCCGCGATCCATAATATCAGCTGCCAGTTCAGGAGGCGTTTTTTCTAGTGTTACTTTCACTGCATCTACAATTGCAGCTACAGTATCCTTTAATGCTTTTGCAATTTCATCAGCAGTAATTTTGATCGTTTTTGGTAGTCCGGTTAATAAATCTCGACCGCGAATATCCATATTTTCAATTTGATCAGGATTTCCAGCACTTCCAATTTCCATTTTAATGCTTTCAGAAGTTCTTTCCCCAATCATTAAATTATACGTTTTACGTATGTAATTAACGATTGCATCATCCATTTCATCTCCAGCAATTCGAATCGATTGGCTAGTAACAATTCCACCAAGAGAAATAATCGCAACTTCTGTTGTACCACCACCGATATCTACTACCATGCTTCCTGTTGGCTCCCATACTGGAAGATTTGCTCCAATTGCTGCAGCAAACGGTTCTTCAATGGTATAGGCATCTCTTGCACCTGCTTGGCGCGTTGCATCAATTACAGCTCTCTCTTCTACTGCAGTGATTCCTGATGGTACACAAACCATTACATATGGTTTACCCGAGAAATAGCCTTTATTTTTTATTGCTTGCTTAATATAGTATTTCATCATCGTTGCAGTTGTTTCATAATCAGCAATAACACCATCCTTCATCGGACGTAACGCTACCACATTCCCTGGTGTTCTACCAATCATATTTTTCGCATCATTTCCAACTGCCACAATGCTTTTTGTATCTGTTTGCAGAGCAACCACAGATGGTTCTCTTACTACAATTCCTTTTCCTTTAACATACACAAGTGTGTTCGCTGTTCCTAAATCAATTCCAAGATCTCTTGTTCCAAAACCTAACATAAATGTATCTCCCTTTCTGAAACTAATGCAATATTATAAAGTAGGTAAATATTCTCCTCTTTGTAATTATCTTCTAAATGTTGCTTATCTTTATTTTGTCATGATTAGTGATGATTAGTCATAACTAGACATAATTAGCCAAAAAATCATAAATAATATTATAGCTCATATCTTCTCAAAAGAACAGCATCATACATAGCCTTTTTCTTTTAAGCTGATAAATTTATTTTCCCCAATTATGATATGATCTAGCAAATCAATCCCTATTATTTTTCCACATTCCACTAATCTTTTTGTTACTTCAATATCTTCTCTACTTGGAGAAGGATCTCCTGATGGATGATTATGAAGACAAATTATGGAAGCGGCAGATCTTCTAAATGCTTCTTTATATACTTCCCGAGGATGGACAATACTTGCATTTAAACTACCAATAAAAACTACTTGCTTATGCATCACTTGATTCTTTGTATTTAAATATAAACAAACAAAATGCTCTTGCGAGAGGAATCTCATTTCATTCATCATGTACTTCGCAGCATCTTCTGGTGATCGAATACAATATCTATCAGTGAATTCTAAATTAGAAACACGTCTACCCAGCTCGATCGCTGCCATCAACTGTATAGCTTTTGCTGTTCCAATTCCTTTTATTGCTTTTAACTCATCAAGGCTAGCATCCTTTAATAATCGGAGTCCATCAAAATGAATTAAAAGCTTATTCGCTAATGTTAGTACGGATTCATTTTTCGAACCTGTTTGAATCAATATAGCGATTAATTCATGATTTGCCAAGCTTTCTGGTCCCTGTTTAATAAAACGTTCTCTCGGTCGTTCATCATTTGGAAAATCTCTTATTAACATAGAATCCATTCTTTATTAGTTCCTCCCTTTATCACTTGATTTTGGGAAGAAAAGAATAAGGGACCTTTGATTTAATTAGGGCATACTAAAGCCTAGTGCTTTCAATTCGCGTACTGTTCGAGAAATCGGAAGACCAACTACGGTGAAATAATCTCCTTTAATTTCTTTCACTAGTATTCTACCTACTCCTTGAATTCCATACGCACCTGCTTTATCAAACGGTTCCCCGGTGTCTAAGTAATCGTGTATTTCTTCCTCTGTTAATTCCCAAAATAGCACGTCAGTTTTTTCATAAAATGTGGAGCATTTGCCATTTGCCATAATAGCGACACCAGTATACACAGAATGCGTTTTTCCTGAAAGCTGACTCAGCATTTGAAACGCCTCCTCTCTCGAATGAGGCTTACCTAATATGCAGCCATCTAAACATACTACCGTATCGGCACCAAGTATAAATGTTTCTTTGTCATCGGAATAGATAGCTTCCACTTTTTTTCTCGCTAAATACATGACAATTTCTTCAGGAGAAAGGGAAGGTTCAAAGCTTTCATCTACATTACTACTGGATATAACAATTGGTATTTGGAGTTCTTCAAGGAGCTCTTTTCGTCGAGGAGAAGAAGAGGCCAATATGAGGGTTTTCTTTAACATTATTACACCTACCTACTATTTCAAATTGAGAGATACAAATTAATCCTATCAAAGAATTGCAGGATATACAATTTTGAAACGTAATTTTTTATCTAACGGTAAATAAAATGTAATATGACGAAATCTGTAGAAATATTTACAATATTATTTTTATATAGTAATAAACGAAAGCTCTTTTGGTCATTTACGTCTATATCGCACATTCTAAAGAAAAAAATAGTACATGGAATGTATATAAAATAAAAGAGAGCTTTTCGTTTTCAACGAATTTAGCTCCCTTTTAAATTTCAATTTAATAATCATAATGCTACATAATCAGCTAAGTAATCTAATAAATGCTGTTGAACAGTCTCTATCTCTTTTTCACTACTATTTTCTTTTAAATTCAAAGTAAGCTCGCCACCCTTTGCTAAGTGAGTTGCCATGTTTTTAATTTTTTCATTTATGATAGTAGAGATTTTTTTCTCCTCGACTTTCGTGAGCTCCTCCTCTAACTTACTCCTATTTTCAGCTGAAATAGATTTATCAAATTGAATACTTGTCACTATTTGCAGAATAGAATAATAGATGGCTGGCGATCCTTCAATAAGTTCTTTCTCTTCCTTGGATACATTCTCCACTTTTTTTCCATTAAAAATCATTTCTTTTGCATACGTACCTTCTACTTGCTTTTGCCACGTTTTTGCATCTTCCAAATTGCTAGCAACTCCCAATAAAAGGAATTGTTGCCCATCAATCGGGAAAACTTGACTCGTTTTTCCTGCTTCTTTTAATTTTTTTTGCTCATTTTTGGCTCGCTCTTCATTAGAAAAAATATCATCTTGAAGGACATAAGTAGTAATATCTTCCTTCGAAGCAACTGCAGAAGAAGCAACAACTTGTCCATCATTCGTTGATTTATTGGCTGAAGCCGTTATATTTCCATTGCTTGAAGTAGTCTGATCATTACTTACCATATTTAATAATATAACACCAAAACTAGTTCCTAATATGACCGCAAAAAAAACTGCAAAGAAAATAGAAGCAACTATTTCCTTCGGCAAGCTTTTTTTCTTTTCCTCTTTTGTTTTGTTGCTCTTTGAAAAAGTTGGCTTGTCCTTTTTATTAAAAGGCGCTTGAAAGGTAAACATGCTTTTCTCTTTGTCTTTTACCGGTATTTCCTCTGGTGTTGGAAGAATCCAATCAAAGCTTTCTTCTAACTCTGCTTCACTTCCTGCTGCAGACTCTTCACTAAATACACCCTTTTCTTTCTTAACGTTTTTTTGGTCCTTATGAAAAACAGAAGGTTGGTTCTGCTCCATCACTTCGTCAGTATCCTTATTTTGGAATGGACGGTCTTTTCCGTTGATTTTAATCGTTATTGTTTTTCGATTCTCCGGTTTTTCACTCACTCGTCCTACCCCCATTTTCATTTATTTTGTTTATCCTATCATATAAATAAAAAAAAATAACAAGACTTTTGTCGTCTTGTTATAGAATGATTTCGTCAAATTATTTAATTATTCGCCAATTAATTAGCAAAAGGATTTATTTTATTACTAGGGGATGGCACATCTAGCTTAGGTAAACTTTCTTGTAAATCTACTAAATCTGGCATGTAGAAGACCGAAAAAGTAACATAAAAAGTTAACAAATTATTTTCTTCCTCTATTGAAATAGTCGTTCTTTCTTCTTCACCAGAGAAATTAATATTTCTCACTAACACAATCCGTTCATTATTCTCCATTTCAGAAATAAACTTCTCCAGCGCAAAATAGTCTTTCGCACTTATTTCAAGTGTTGCAGTCATTTCCTTCATACCAGAGGGCAATTCTATAGATGGCAATTCTTCCTCCTCATTATTTTCATTTGCTGTTTCTTCGTCTACTTCTAAACTGGTGCTTTTATCAAATTGTTCTTGCAATATCCCTTCCTCATCTGCCGAATCAACTGCTACTTCTCCATTACTAAATACCATATTCTGGATCATCGTTTCCGAAATGATTTCTGCTTTTTCGATATCGATTAGTAATTGATCCGTTAATGGTTTTACCGGAATATTTTTTTGCAATTCGAACGTATTTTTTTCTCCAGTCTCTTTCTTTTCTTGAATATTCGTTTCAATCACAGATAGAAGCTGCTGTTCCGTTTCTAACTGATCATTTTTTTTATTATTTTCAACAATTTTAGGTTGCAAATAAAAGAAATACATTCCTATTAATAAACAGATTAGGATCAACATACTACTTATGGTAAGCAATTTATTTCTATCAAGGTTCATGAATTGGAATCTCCTTGTTCTTCCTCTTTAATCGTTTCTTTGTTTAAGAAGATTTGAAAGGAACCATTGTATCGTTGTACATCTTGCTCTGTTGATAGAGCACCCTCATCAACGGAAGTAGTAATAGTCGTTACCGAGAGTTTGGAGAGTGTAACATCAGTAATCCATGCTGAATCCATCATTCTCTTTAAATAATAGGCAGCTTCCCTGGTTGTATCAAATTGAGCCTCAAGCTGAATCGTTCCATCTTCATTATAAAGAAAAGATAAAATATATCCTCTTTCAGGTAGATAGGATGTTAGCACTCTTATTATAGGAACCGTTTTTACGGGATAATTCTCCGCCCAGATTACAGCCTTTTCTAATTCTGCTGCTGCATTTGAATTTTCATAAGTAGTCAGCATCGTTTGTGACGTTTCCACTTGTTCCTTTATAGTATTCACTTGTTTTGCTAATGCATTATTCTTTTTCTGGATAGAATGGCCAATGAATAACATAGCAATCAAACAAAGGATTGTAGCTCCAACAAATATAAAAAGAATATAGATTGATTTATTACTTCGCCTTTCCTTTTTCGGCAGTAAATTGATATCCACTAACATTTATTTCACCTCTTTTAAAGCTAATCCTAAAACAAGGTGAAAGGCACTTGGTAAAGATCGCTTGAATCCAGTTAATAAGCTATCTACTTCTGGCAAAATAATTGGTAGATCAAACTGTGAAGATAATTCCTCTTTAATGGTTGTTGATAACATTGGGTGATCACCTGTCAAAATGATTTTCGTCAATTGCTCTCTTCCTTGATGAATGGAATAACGATAAAAATCCATCAATCTGTTTACCTCTCGAAAAACATTATCATATTCAAGCATTAACTCTTTCATATCTCCTTGAAAGCTAAGCTCTGATTGCTGTGACCGATTTACTCGCAGTTCCCACTCGTCGCGTATAAAGGTAAGCGGCAAAAAATGGGCAAAAATCGGATATCCGTGCTCAAAAATAGTAATATTGACATTTTCTAAATCCATATGTACAAATAATAGTCTTTCCTCTTCCGCAGCTGTATAAAGTCTTTCATATAAACGAAAGGAAGCTAGTGAGGAAATATCTGCAGCAATTGGATATAGTTTTGCTTCTGTTAGAGCATCAACATATTCCTGTACTAGTTCTTGTTGCGCTGCAATTAAAAGAACTTCCTTTTTCTCTTCTTCTTCTTTTAAAATAACTGTATCAAAGACAGGCTCTTCAAATGGAAGATGGATGGATGTGCCAATTTCTAAGTACAAATACTCATTTAATTCGTCCTCTTTAATATCTATTGGAATCGAAATTTTTCGTATAATAATTAGCGCATCTGGTACTACAATTTGTATGTCCCTTTTCTTTATCTTCCATATCTCTGCACATTCTTCGAGTATTAACTGTAAGCTCTCTTTATTGACCACTTTTCCATTTCTAATGATTCCTTCTGGTAAGACTCTCTCTCCCCATTTAATCGGCAGAGGGGGATTAATTTGTTTCATTTCCATATACCGAATGGAATGATCATTAAAAATAAGTTGGACAGTTCTTTTGTTTCGAAACAACCCCATATTATATCTCCTTATATGTTAAGAAGTTGAAAGTAAAAAATTATTAGATTTGATCCATAAAAATAGGCGATAAGTGTCCCTAAAACAATATATGGACCAAACGGAATTGGCTCCCTCTTCTTAAAATGCTTTAATAACATTCCAATTATACCAATTACAGCACCAAATAAGGAAGCAAGGAAAAAAGCTAATAGAACTAATTTCGGTCCTAACACAAAGCCAATAACAGCAAATAACTTAATGTCACCGCCGCCCATGCCGCCCTTACTAATAACTGCTAGGAACAGCAATAAGAAAAAACCGACGGCAGCCCCTGAAATAGAGAAGACCCAAGTGGTATGAGGAATTATTATTTTTCCTATAATAAGGATTATAGAAAAGACAACCAATACTTTATCTGGAATGATCATATAAGCAAGATCGGATACTAGTATAATCATCAACAAGGAAATGAGTGTCCAAGCAACGAAAAGTTCACTTGTCCAGCCTAATTTAAATGGTGCCAAAATAAACAAAAGACCGGTTATCAATTCGACAATCGGGTAAATAGGGGAAATGGCAGTCTTACACTGACTGCATTTCCCCCTTTGAAAAATATAAGATAATACAGGTATTAATTCATACCAATTTAATGTATGTCCACATTTCGGACAGGCTGAACGCGGAGTAACAATCGACTGATTGACAGGGACTCTAAGACCGACTACGTTAAAGAAGGAGCCGAATAGGAGTCCGTATAGGAAGATTAGGAATAGCATTATTTTCCCCTTTAGCTTATTGATTATTGTATATCTACTTTATTTTACATCATCCCTTGATAAATCTGCTTCAGGAGTTTCAGTAATCCCTCTCTCACTACCGACTAATTTAGCGGAATAACTGTACTTACCTTCCGTACCTTTTGTAATTTTCACATAAGAAACACTAGTAGGAGCAGCAGTCGTTGTTTCATTTGTACCTTTAGTGTAATCACCACCATCTGGATCTTTCACTGTATCTAAATAACCTTGTTGCTCTAAATATTCCATTGTTATATATTTAGAATCTTTACTCGGCAATAACCCCGTATCCGCCGAAACAGCCAATTTAGCAGAGTTAATCATTTGCTGTGCGTTTGCCACATGCGCATCTTTCTTTGTGTTATCGATAATTTTCCCTACACTCGGCACAGCAATTGCTGCAATGATTCCAAGAATAACGACAACAGCAAGTAGCTCAATTAACGTTAACCCTTTTTGATTTTTAATGCGATTTATTATTTTTTTCATATTTCATTGCCTCCACTAGTCATATTTTACTATTATAAGTAGTACTTTAGCAGATTCTCTTTTTAAAAGAAAGATTTATCTTTTCGCAAAATTAAGTATTTTTCTTAATAATTATCCACTTGATTAAAAATTTCAAACATTGGTATCATCAGCGCTGAAACAATAACTCCTACAAGTCCTGCCAGTAGGACAATTAACAATGGCTCAAGGATTGCTTTTAGCCGATCTGTACTAACTTCCACTTCTTTTTCATAAAAGTCGGCAACTTTTCCAAGCATAAGGTCTAATGACCCAGTTTCTTCTCCTATGGCAATCATTTGAGTAATAAGAGGAGGGAAGGCCCAATGCTTTCTCATCGGTTCAATCAACGACTGGCCATTTTCCAAGGCAGTGTGCGATTTATTAACTACTTCAGCTATTACTTTATTTTCCACTACTGATTCTACAATGGATAGCGCCTGTAGAATTGGCACAGAACTCGAGAATAAGGAGCTTAATGTACGTGTCATTTTTGCTAGTTCTGCCTTCTGTAGTAGCTTCCCTATAATCGGCATCCTTAATACAGCATAATCCAAATAATATTTAGACGTCTCATTATTTCGCAATAGCATAAATACAATCGTAAATAGAATTACAATTAAGGCTATTAACCACCAAAATGATTGTACAAAGGCACTTGCATCTAGCACAAATTGTGTAATAAACGGTAATTTCCCACCTAAGCTAGCAAACATTCCAACAAAAATTGGCACAACATAAATTAATAAAAAGATAACAACTCCTATTGAAAGCAACCCAACAGATGCTGGATAAGCAAGTGCAGAAATAATCTTTTGCTTCGTAAAATGCTGTCTTTCATAATGAATTGCCAAACGCTCAAGCGTTTCATCCATATTTCCGCTTACCTCTCCAGCTCTCACCATGTTGATGAACATGGATGAGAAAACCTTTCGATGCTTTTCAGCGGCATTAGATAGAGGATTTCCTTCTCTTAAATCCTCTTTTACTTCTTTTAAAACCTTTCGCAGCGCTTTACTCGTAGTTTGTTCTGCAAGAATTTTCGTTGAATCAATTATAGATATACCTGCTGATAACAGAGTGGCGAACTGTCGTAAATAAATAACCATATCCTGCAATTTAACAGGATTCCCTATGACTATATCCTTTGTAAAGAACGATTCTTTTATTTCAATAATTTCTGTAACCCGAACACCTTGATCCCTTAGTAAAAATAAAGCCTCCCGCTTTGAAGAAGCGTTAATGTTTCCTTCTTTTTTCCCTTGTATCGTTCTCCCCGTGTACTTAAATCGAGCCATTGATAGACAACTCCTGTAAATATTGCGCAGCTACTTCTTGATGAATATGTCCCCATTGAACAAGCTCTTTAATGCTATTTTCCAATGTTACCATCCCTTGTGATTTGGATGTCTGCATGATATTCATAATTTGATGAATCTTTTCATTACGAATCAAGTTAGCAACTGCTGAATTGTTTAGAAGAATTTCCAAAGCAACTACTCTGCCTCTTTTATTAGCCGTTGGAAAAAGACGTTGAGACACAACGGAAACTAATACAGAAGCTAATTGAATTCGAATTTGTTGCTGTTGTTCTGGCGGGAACACATCAATAATACGATTAATCGTTGCCGGTGCTCCAGAAGTGTGTAAGGTTCCTAGTACAAGATGACCAGTTTCAGCTGCTGTTATTGCTGTTTGAATGGTTTCTAAATCTCGCATTTCCCCGACTAAGATAACATCTGGATCTTGCCGTAATGCAGCACGCAGACCGTTTGCAAAATTATTTGTATCAAATCCTACTTCCCTTTGATCAATAATCGACATGCCGTGAGAGTGGTAATATTCGATTGGATCTTCGAGCGTAATGATATGCTTATGATAAGACTCATTTAAATATCGAATCATTGCTGCTAGAGTAGTCGATTTACCACTTCCAGTTGGTCCAGTCACTAGGACAAGTCCTTGTTGCTTTTCTGCAATTTTTCGTAAAATAGCGGGCATTCCAAGCTGCTCGATTGAAGGAATAACGGTTGGAACAATTCTTAATGCAAGAGAGACTTGTCCACGTTGTTTAAATATATTGACTCTGAAGCGGGAAAGATCCTTTATTTCATAGGAAAAATCCAATTCTCCTTTTTCTATAAAAGTATCCCATAACGATTCAGGCGCAATTTCCTTTGCCATTCCTTCAGTCTCTGCTTTCGCCAATCCTTCTTCGCCAATCCTTCTCAAATCTCCATTAACGCGGATAACAGGTGGGATTCCGACCGTTAAATGAACATCAGAAGCTCGATTTTCATAAGCAGTCTTTAAAATGGTATCTAATTTTTCTTTCAAGATATTCCCCTCTATTCAGGAAGAACGACTCTTAATACTTCTTCCGTTGTTGTAATCCCCTGTTTTACTTTTAATAAACCATCATCAATTAAGAACACCGTTTTGTCCTTTTCAGCTTGCTCTCTTACCTTAATAAATGATTCCCCGTTCATAATTAATTTTCTTATTTCTTCATTCATAACTAGCACTTCGTGAATCGCGATTCGTCCACGGTAACCGGTCATATTACAGGAAGAACAACCTTTTCCACGAACGACACGTTCAATAGACATTCCTCTTCTTGCAAAGATTTCTATTTCTCTTTTTGTAGCCTCTTCCTCTTGTTTACAATCTCGACAGACTTTTCTCACTAAACGCTGTGCGACAATTCCATTTAAAGAAGAAGCTACTAAAAATGGTTCTACCCCCATATCAATTAGACGAGTAATTGTTCCGATAGAATCATTCGTATGAAGGGTACTAAGCACTAGATGACCAGTTAAGGAGGCTCTGATTGCGACTTCTACTGTATCCTTATCGCGTATTTCCCCAACCATGATAATATTGGGATCCTGTCTTAAAATGGAACGTAAACCGACGGCAAAATCCATGCCTGTATTTACATTCACTTGAATTTGATTGATTCCTTCCAATTGGAATTCAACTGGATCTTCAATCGTTAAAATATTTACTTCCTCATTATTCAACTGATTAAGCGCTGCGTATAAAGTAGAAGATTTACCTGATCCTGTTGGACCAGTTATTAGCACAATCCCATTCGGCTTTTGCAGCATTTTATTAAATAACTGTAGATTGTAAGGATGAAATCCAAGTTTATTAATATCATTCAAAGCACTACCTAAGTCAAGAATCCTCATAACAATTTTTTCACCATATATAGTCGGAATTGAGGAAATTCGCAAATCTACGGGATGCAATTCTAAGTTAAACTTTATTCTGCCATCTTGGGGTAGACGGTATTCCGTAATATCGAGATTGGCCAATATTTTTATTCGCGCAATTAAAACACTTTGCATATGCTTTGGCAAAATTCTTTCTGTACGAAGAACCCCGTCAATTCGATAACGAATAGTAACCTTTGTTTCATGGGGATCAATATGAATATCACTAGCTTTTGCATGAATAGCATTTGTTATTAACTGATTGACTAACCTAATAATAGGGGAATCTTGAACGACATTTAAATCAACTTCTTCCTCTTGCTCCACAGGAAATAGTAATTCTTTGAATTCATCATCTACATCATAATATTTATTGATAGCCCGAATAATATCATCTCGGGTAGCAATTGCTGGTTCAATTTGAAATCCAGTCGTTAAGCGAAGATCGTCAATCGCAAAATAATCCATTGGATCTGCCATTGCAACAAATAATTTATCGCCCTCAATTTTTAATGGAATAAGAAGATTTCTTTTTGCCGTTTCCTTTGGAACTAGGGAAAAAAGATTTTGCTCAAAAGGATAACGATATAAACTAATATGTGGGATCCCTAGCTGAAACTCCAGAACCTCTATTAATTGTTGTTCTGTTATTAATCCTTCTTTAAGCAAAGCATCTCCAAGTTTTTGATTAGGACTTTTTCTACTTAATGTCTCATTTAATTGCTCTTGTGTAATTAGATGAGCTTCTATTAATAAATCCCCTAGTCGCTTACGTGTATTCTTCATCATCATCTTCCTTCACCTATTTGGTATTATGCATGAAAAACGACATTTTCCTTAACTTGTTATTCTTTGGCTAGTTTCCGTAAAGTTTCTTGCTATAGGTGAACAGCCTTTATTTTTCAATCATTTGGCTATCTTCTATCGAATCATCTGTATCATTATTTAGGTCTTCTGAATTTTTCTGATTACTAGTATCATTCTCATTCTCTTCACTAGAAGGCGATTCCTCATCTGGTGTATTATTATCATCTATCTCCTCATCTAACGGTGTCTCTTCGCCAACTTCATTCTTATCTGTTGACTCTAAGTCATGTCGAAGTCCTCGAACTTCCACTCTATAAATAGGGGGATAATAGTCAAAAGATACTGTTTCCCTTTTTAACTGTTCTCCCTTTTTATCCAATACTTCTTTGATAACAGTAGCAGCTATGCCAGATTTTCCTTCCTGTTTAACCTGCACCTGATTTCCCTCAAGCAATGAATCAAATTGAATAATCGTTTTCGGCTTATATTCTTCCTTTTTTTCAGTAACAATCTTATAAGCATAAGGAAATTCTTGCCCTTTTAATTGAAGGATTAATTGATTATCCTCCAATTTAAGAGCGATTAAATACGCATCTTCATTTGGATTAGTAAAGCGTAAATCTAATTTTTCACGAAAGCTTGCTTTTGCTTCATAGCCTAATTCTACATAATCTGGAAGTTCTTCACTAATAGTACGCTCTCTTAATTCAAAATTCGTTTCTAGCACTAATTGATATATACCTGTAGCTAGCATACTTAGTGAATCATCCTTAATGGTTTTCTGATTGACATCTTCTAATAGTCCTAATAAGGAAAAAGTGGTTTTTGGTAAAATCGTTATTTCTTTCATGGAAGGAATAACTGCCTCTAGCTCTTCTTTGTTATCAAGCACTGATATTTCAATAGTATTCACTATATCTTTTCCAGAAACATAGGAGGCAAAATAATCTTCTATTATTAATTCTTCATCCACTTGAAGAACCGTAGCACTTTCCAATAATGCTGATTTTAAAAGATCGATATCGATATCCTCCATGGAAAATGAATTATATTGCTCTAATTCTGTTTGTAACACCTCTTCGTTTACTTCTACCGCAAACGTATTTGAATGATTCCCTATTATATTCTTTAGTGTTTGTTCCACATCAAAGGCAAATAAATCATTATTAACCTGTACCGATTTTTCTTTATACTGAAACTCATATTCAGCATTTTCTTTCCAATCTATTAGAAGATTTTCAAGCGTCCTTTTCGCTTCTAATTCCGTTAAGCCGCCTATGTTTACCCCAGCTACACTTGTGTTGAGAGGATAGACCTTTTCTTTATCTTCCTTCTGAAGGGCATAGACTCCTAAACTGGTGCCGCCAAAAAGAAAAAATGTTGCGATAAAAAGCCTGATAAATAATGTGAAAGTTTTTTTATCCATTCTATTTTCTACCTTTCTAAAAAACGCCTCTAGAGAATCTTTGTATACACTTCTAATTAGTACGCAGCTTTTTAGTTATTATCATTTGATGAATCACTATTATCCAAAATTCTTATCTTTTCTAGTCTTTCTAAATAGCGTCTGTTCGGTTTTTCTTCTATCTCCTCTAGATGATTTTCTTCTTCCTCATTCATTTTATTTGCATGTAATTCCTCTAAGAAAGCTTCAATCGAGTTTTCCCTTACAACCACGTTATCATTTTTCCAATAATCCTCTTTAGGAGGGGATCCTATTGGATCAAATTTAGCATAGGACCATTCCTTTGCCTCATCTTGCTTAGTTAAGTCTTCTGTTTCTTGTAGAATAATGAGATCTTCAGAGCCTTCGTTCCATTTTTCAGGAAAATCTACTTGCGAATCTATTTTTTCTTCTTCTATTGCCTCTATTGGATTGGAAGTTTTGTTGTCCTCCTTCTCTAATGAAGGCTCGCTCTTTGCAGTAATTATTACTTCCTCATCTTCATCTAATCCCGCTTTGTACTTATTCATGTCTTTTGCTGTAAAAGTTGTAATATATTCACTATGTATTTCCTCTTTAAAGAAAAAAGGCGAGTTTTTCTTCAGAAATAAAGGCAAAAGCAAGACCAAAAGCATGAGACTACCTAGGCTTAAAATAAAATTCTCATATAAATATTGTATAGCTAAACCAATATTCGAAAGCACAAAGGCCAAGATTACAATCATTACTCTTCCCTTCATAGTCATACTAGAAGGAAAAATAACAAAAACTAATGTAATAATTAACAAACAAACGATAGAAATTAATAATACTTGCATTTAGCATCACCACTATTCTAAATAGTAAGAACAAACTAGATATCATCTATTTTTTAATGCATTTAGACCTATAAATTTTCGTTTTTCTTATCTTATGTATTGTATAATAGAATCAATTATTTTAAAAGAATAGGCAAATAGTTTTACCTGATTATTTTTAACTATTCTTATTTGTTTACATTCTCATTTACGAGCGGAGGCAAAAACATGCCCTTTAAGCATTTCATTCAAAATGATAAAGGAATCTCCTTAATAGAAATTTTAGTTTCCATTGTATTATTAGGTATTCTCATCACATCCTTTCTCACTTTCTTTCCCCAAGTATCTTCCTTTAATCAGAAGACTGATGAAAGATTAACAAGTGTTACAATAGCAAAAAGTTGGTTAGTCCAAGCACAAAATAGTGAGAGTACCTTATATAAACAATTAATTAAATTAGCAGAAAACCCCAGCACTACTATTAACACAGGCGATTTACCTTTAACCAATATAAAAAGAAATTCAGACTCTATAGAATTAATCTTTAAAGAAAATAACTATTTTATTCATCTTTATCTATTTCATCAACAGAAAATACTACAGGGAGCGAATACCCTTTATAAAATTCGGGTTGATGTGTTTGATAATCAAAATAAATTAAACAGCAATATTTACGGTTATATAACGAAAAAATAAAGGGAGAAAAAAGATGAAGATTCGCAATGAAAGAGGACTTACTTTAATTGAATTACTCGTTTCTCTTGTACTTGGTTCGATTGTGTTAGTCCTTATCTATCAATTCTTTTTTCAAGGAATACACTTTTCGAAAGTAGTCAACGATAAAACATTATTACAGCAAGAAGCAAACAATATGGTTTTAAGTTTAACAAAGATTCACCAAACCTCAGATTCCTATTCTATTAATTTTGATCAAAATCCAAATGCGACATTTATTACGGTGAATGGGAAGCAAAGAATTACATTTATGAATGAAAATTTCCGATATAATTTGATGAAAAGTACAGCAAATGGAACCAATACATCTTATCTACCTAATTCGTTTACCGTGAGTCCACTAAAAGAAGATGTTATCTTGACAATAAAAATTTCTAGTATAGATAAAGAAAACCAATACTATCAAACAACTGTAACTTTATCCCGTTTAAAATAGAAAGGAGGGCCTTCTGCATTGCACTATTTTAATGAAAAAGGAAATACCCTTGTACTTATCCTAGCGCTAATATCCGTTTTTAGTATTCTTTATATTTCGATAGTTGGAGTATCCATAACCAATTCTAAACAGATCACCATAACAGAAGATAATTCTCAGGCCGTCGCTCTTGCAGAGATGGGAATCACTTATTACAAAACTGCCTTATATAATAAAAGCACTGAAGTAAAAGCTAATACCACTTTTAAGGATGCGGTAAACCAGGCAATTACGAAAGAAATAAGTAACACATACGGGAAGATTACTGCTAGTAATAAAGCATCTACAGAAACAGAAATCAATAAAACAGCCTATTTTAGTAAATTATCAGCTATTGCTTCCAATCAATATATGGCAAAAATTAATACTGAACTAGAAGCTACAAATCGTACCTTTTTTCAATCCATAACTGTTCCTGTTGATACTACTTCGTCGAATTCTTTTATGATTTCAAATGTAAAGCAATCCAGTAATCAAGATGGAATCACCTATACATTTGACAGCAAAGGGATTAATGGAAATAAAGAAATAACGTTATCGTCAGTCTTTACCATTCCGATAAAACTAGATCCCATTGTGTTAGAAGCAGAAGCTAGTAGTGGTACTGGGGACGGGACAACCGAAGGAAATACTGGCTCCTCAGATAACCAATCCATTGCACAAACCGGGTTGACTGGAAATGATATTATAGACCCTGGAACATTAACATCCTGTGTGAGTCCTATTCCAGATAATTATCGGTTTTCAAGCAACTGTCAATATAATGGCAATACTACCATTTCAAAAAATACAGATATCATAAATGCCATTTTAAAAACAAATGGAGCATTAACCATTGCTTCTAATATCAACCAATTTGCTAATTCTACTATTTACACAACCAATGATTTAACCGTAACAGGGAATATGAATGGAATTTCTACGATAAATATTCACGTAGGAGGAGATGCTAAATTTAATAATTTAAACAGTAACGTCAACAATTCCATTATTGAAATCGCAAAGAACGGAAACTTTGAAAATATTAGCACTAATAATTCCTCTTTATACGTAGGCGGTAATGTTACTTTCCAGAACGGAAATAGCTTCTTAAACACAAAATTAGAGGTAGAAGGTAATTATTTAAGCAAAAATTGGAATAATACCAGTGATAGTATTATTTCAATTGGGGGTACCGCAGAGATTGATAATATTAATAGTTCCTTTCGTAACACAGTCCTTTCCATAAAAGGTACAACTACTATCAATAACATTAATAATCCTGGAGATAATAGTATAATCAGTATTTTAGGAAATGCTAGCATCTCAGTTATAAATAATCCATCAAAGACAGCTATTTATATTGGCGGTGATGGTACAATTAAGGATATTAATATGGGGAATGATTCTAAAATCTGTGTGAGAGGTACTTTGGATATTACTGGACACTTCAACCAGAATGGAAATGGAAAAGTATATGCATCAAAATTGACGGCAAATACAGCTAGAAACCATGGGAGTAAAATTGATACAAATGCAAATAATTTTACAGCAAATTGCAATAGTGGCTTTCCAGATGGAAATGGTGGAGGAAGTCAAACTCCAGAAACGGTTTACATACCGTCCATCGCCAATGATTTGCGAGTAGAGGATAGTAAAATTAGTGTAGATTATCATTATTAATTGACTACTCCCACAAGTTAGTATAACTTTAAATAAAAAGAAAACAGGAAGAGTGGATTATTTTCATACATTCTTCCTGTTTTTTATCATTTCACATAGCTTCCAACACGATTACGCCCTGCTCTTTTCGCCCCTACATATAATGCTCTATCTGCATGACGAATTAACGCTAATGACTCATCGGCATCTTCAGGTGCATATGCAAGTCCTAGAGAAGCTGTGATATTTACACTTTTTATTTTTTGACGATCATCTATATTTTGTTGAATAACAAATGGTCTAGATGCAATCATCTTACGTATAAACTCAGCTAAATCGAGTGCTTCTGTCTTCGATACATTGGTCAATAGAATGACAAATTCCTCCCCGCCATATCTAGCAACAACTCCATGAGCACCAATAATATTTTCAATTCTTTTAGCGAAAGCTTTTAAAATCTCATTACCAGCTTGATGACCATATAGATCATTTACCGATTTAAAATGGTCTATATCTAACATGATAAGAGCAAGATTGTCTAATTTATTCTCCTTAAGTTCCATAAACTGGTCACTTAATATTTTTTCGAAATAGCGGTAATTATAAAGCTTTGTTAATGCACATTTCTCACTATTTTCCTTCGTTTGCTCAAAGTACTTGGCATTTTCTAACGCAATTGCAAATTGGGTACATAAAAGGTCCAATACCATCAATTTTATGTTAACAAATGCCTTCTTTTGTTTATTCCCCAGTAGTAATACACCGATCACTTTATTATTCTTAATAAGAGGCACACATAATACACTTTGAATCCCATTAGGCATATAGCCCTTATTGACCTTTTTCCAATCTTGTTCGGAATGATATACACATAGTTTCTTCGAGGCCAATACTCTGCCACTTATCCCTTCATTTTCCTGCAGTATATCAGAAAATATAGGTAGCTTTTCCTGTTGTTCCACCCGTGAAATCATTTCTAATTGATTGTTGAAATTTACTTGATGGATAAACACAAAATCAACTTTAAATAATTCATATAGCTTTTCAATGAAAAAATCAACTGTTTCATTCACATACAAATTTTGAGAAAGTTGATGACCAATTTCTGCGGTTTTTCTTAAATAATCATTGGCTGTTTGACTGGAATGGTATAGCTTTAAAATAAGGGATAGAGTTATAAATGGAACACCTATCAATATTAAGGCAGCAAGTCCAATATATTCGTACATAATATATACTGCAATGCCCACTGGATATGTGATAATAGTTGTGAAAATTTCCCATACTAAATCTTTTGTAATAAATCGTTGCTTTCTTTTGTACACAAAACGATCAATCAGATATATACCCAAAGTATTTAGTAACAGATAGGAAAGAAGATAGAGGCTTATCAAAATAAAAGAGTTTAGATCAAAGGCTAAATCAAATCCATGTTTCCCGCCAAGAAGATAGTAAATAATCCCACTAAAAAAGGAGACAAGGAAAAACATGGTCGAATTCATAGGCAAACGAAAAAGTGTATTTCTATCTAACTTTGCTTGATATAATACTGCCAATAACGCAATTTGAACAAGAATGATTTCGATAAATAATCCAAATATTAAAAAAACAGATAATGTCGCCCATTGTAAGAAAAATACCGGGGTTCCATTGATAATCATTGGCATACTAGCAACAACTGTCATAAATACTAAAAATGAAAAAATCTCCCATTCATTGCCACGAATTTGTGGTGGGTACGTGTTATAAGAGAACCATAACCCCAAAGAGAGAATAAGTATCCAAACTGTCCAAATTATTTTTTTATCGCTTGGTTTAACCATTCTCTCACCCCTTTCTTTATACCAAATTCCCATCTTCTAAATCTCATATTTGATTCAAAACAACTATCTAATTTTAATTTTTTATTATAAAAGAGAATATTTTACCATTTTCTTAAAATTCCCACATTTCAAACCTAATAAATATATACTACCCTTTTCTTTCCTAATAATCTATATATTTTTTTGTGAAATAGTTATTTCTTGAAATTATTCCAAAATGTCTTTACTTCGGAAATAAAATACAACGATCCTGTTATAAGTAACATTTCATCCGCTTTACTATTTTCTAATTGATATAGGATGGTTTTTCTCCAATCGCTGCTTTGCTCCTTCAACGGATGATTACTTTCTTCATATAACATACTACTGCCTGCCGCTCTTGGGAAATCAAATGTTACAAAGCTTATCGCTGTTGCAACTTGATCTAGTTTATGTATCATTTTATCTGTTTTTTTATCAGAAAGTGCTGCAAAAACAATCTTTTTCTTCTTATCTTTATAACGATTGACTAACACATCTACTAATGCTTCTATCCCTTCTTCATTATGGGCACCATCTACTACTACTAAAGGATTTTCAGAAATAATCTCAAAACGGCCTGGCCATTTGGACAGCAATAAGCCCTTTCGAATACTATCATCATTAATAGATACATATGTCTCCCGTAATAGCTGAGCACCTATAACTGCTAAAGAAGCATTTTCTACTTGGTGCCTACCAAACATAGTAATCTGCAAATTTATCCAAGTAGAAAAGGAAGACTTTAAACTGAAACATTCAACGGAGGATTCTGTATAATATTCATCGATGGCAAAATCCTTATCTAATAAATAGATTGGAGCTCCCATTTCATATGCTTGTTTGACAATTACATCTCGTGCATCTTTTTGTTTAACAGCCGCAATTATCGGTACTTCCTTTTTAATAATTCCTGCTTTCTCAAATGCAATTTGTGCATATGTATCACCCAAAATTGCTGTATGGTCTAAGCCAATACTTGTAATAATCGATAGTAAAGGAGTGATAATATTAGTTGAATCATATCGACCGCCTAATCCTACCTCATAAATAACGATATCCATTGTATTCATATAAGCAAAATAGTAGAAGGACATTGCCGTTATAATTTCAAATTCTGTTGGTCCACCAATCTCCATTTTATCCATTTCTTCAACAATCGGATATAGTTTATTCGCTAATGCTAGAATTTCTTCATCACTAATTGGATTGCCGTTTACACTTATTCTTTCATTAAATTGTTCTATGTAGGGAGATGTAAAGGTTCCTACTGTTAATCCTGCTTGTTGTAGAATATTTCTTAAATAAGTAACGGTAGATCCCTTCCCATTAGTTCCACCGATATGAACCGTTTTTATCTGTTTTTCTGGATGATTTAGCTTTTCCATCATCATTTCCATTCTTGATAACCCAGGTTTTATACCAAAACGCAAACGTGAATGAATCCAATTTAGTGCTTCTTCATAGCTATGAAACATCCCTACACCCTCTTTTAATTTTAATTCTTATCTATAACAGCATTTATTTTAAGACAATACACATAAAGAGTATATAACAAAGTACTATTTAGCAGACTAAATACACAAAAAATCCTACTGGAAATACGAGACAGTCGAGGCCCGATAGTAAGCGCTGGTATTCAAGTCTGCGGCTTTAAAAGTAATCCGTTGTTGAATAGAAGAAGGGTGCCTCAAAGGTTTTGATAGTGGAGACACCCCTCGTTCTACTATGAAATTAACCTTTTAGTTCGTTTATACGTGCTTCTACTGCTGCACGCTTTTCTAAATAGTCTTTTTCTTTTGCTCTTTCCTCGTTAATTACCTTTTCTGGCGCTTTTTTTACAAAGCCTTCATTGCCTAATTTCTTTTGAACCCGTTCTACTTCTTTATTCCATTTCTCTAACTCTTTATTTAATCGAGCTATTTCTTCTTCCATGTTGATTAATCCTTCTAATGGAAGAATAATTTCAACACCAGTTACAACTGCAGTCATCGCTTTATCTGGAACAGCAATTTCTGTATCAATGCTTAATGTTTCTGGATTACAGAAGCGTTCAATAAATGATTGATTTTCTAGAAGAGTTGCTTTTACCTCTTCATCCTTCGCTTTTAATAAAATGCTGATTTTCTTACTCATTGGTGTATTAACTTCCGCGCGACTATTACGTACAGAGCGGATAATCTCAACAAGTAATTTCATATCATTAGCAGCTTTTTCATCTGTGAATGCAGAATTTACCTCTGGCCATTTCGCGATGGTAATAGATTCTCCAGCATGAGGTAAGTTTTGCCAAATTTCTTCTGTAATGAATGGCATAAATGGATGTAATAATCGCATTGTATTATCTAATACATAAGCTAAAATGGAACGAGTTGTTAGCTTAGCCGCTTCATCCTCTCCGTACAGTGGAAGCTTCGCCATTTCAATATACCAGTCACAGAAATCATCCCATATAAAGTTATAAAGAACTCTTCCTACTTCACCGAATTCATAGCGATCTGATAAACGTGTTACTGTTTCAATCGTCTCATTCAGTCTAGTTAAAATCCATTTATCAGCAACTGATTTTTCTCCAGTTAAATCAATCTGTTCATAAGTTAATCCATCCATATTCATTAACGCAAAACGAGAAGCGTTCCAAATTTTATTGGCAAAGTTCCAAGTTGATTCTACCTTTTCTATACTGAATCGTAGATCTTGACCTGGAGAGCTTCCAGTAGATAAGAAGTAACGTAAGGAATCTGCACCATACTTAGCAATAACATCCATTGGGTCTACTCCATTACCTAATGATTTACTCATTTTACGACCTTGCTCATCGCGAACGAGCCCGTGGATTAATACATCCTTAAATGGTCTTTCTCCAGTAAATTCTACTCCTTGGAAAATCATGCGAGATACCCAGAAGAAAATAATGTCATAACCAGTTACTAATGCAGCAGTCGGATAATAACGTTTATAGTCCTCTGCCTCTGTATTCGGCCAATCTAATGTTGAAAATGGCCATAACGCTGAACTAAACCATGTATCTAGAACATCTGTATCTTGTTCCCAATTTTCAATATCTGCTGGCGCTTCATGGTTTACATAAACTTCGCCTGTTTCTTTATGATACCAAGCAGGAATGCGATGCCCCCACCAAAGCTGACGAGAAATACACCAATCACGAATATTTTCCATCCAGCGCATATATGTGTTCTCAAAACGATTTGGTACAAAGTTTACTTTTTCTTCCTCTTTACCTTGTAATCCAATTGCTTCATCAGCCAATGGCTGCATTTTAACAAACCATTGGGTAGATAAATATGGTTCTACTACTGCACCGCTTCGCTCTGAGTGTCCAACGGAATGCATATGTTCTTCAATTTTAAATAGTACGCCCATTTCCTGTAAATCTTTTACGATTTGCTTACGGCACTCGAAACGGTCCATACCTTCATATTTACCAGCACGCTCATTCATTGTACCGTCTTCATTCATTACTAAAATTCTCTCTAAATTATGACGGTTTCCAACTTCAAAATCGTTCGGGTCATGTGCAGGAGTCATTTTAACAGCACCTGAACCAAAATCCATTTCAACGTAGTCATCAGCAACAATTGGAATCTCTCTGCCTACGATTGGGAGAATTACTTTTTTACCAATTAAATGCTGGTATCTCTCATCTTTCGGATGAACGGCAACACCTGAATCGCCTAACATTGTTTCTGGACGAGTTGTTGCTACTTCAATATAGCCAGATCCATCTGCTAAAGGATATTTCATATGATAGAATGCACCTTGTACATCCTTATAGATTACCTCAATATCAGAGAGCGCTGTTTTGGTAGCCGGGTCCCAGTTAATAATATATTCTCCGCGATAGATAAGCCCTTTATTGTATAAAGAAACAAAAACCTCACGGACTGCTTTGGATAGCCCTTCATCTAATGTGAATCTTTCACGAGAATAATCTAATCCTAGACCTAATTTAGACCATTGAGCACGGATATGACTCGCATATTCCTCTTTCCATTTCCATGTTTCTTCAACAAACTTTTCACGACCAAGATCGTATCTGCTAATCTTTTGGGCACGAAGCTTTTCTTCAACCTTTGCTTGCGTTGCGATACCAGCATGGTCCATTCCAGGAAGCCAAAGTACATCGTAGCCTTGCATTCTTTTCATTCTTGTTAAAATATCTTGTAGTGTTGTATCCCATGCATGCCCTAGATGCAATTTACCTGTTACATTTGGTGGTGGGATTACAATCGTATATGGCTGTTTTCCTTCATCCGGCTTAGCCTCAAAAAACTTTCCTTCTAACCACCAATCATAGCGACCCTTTTCAATACTTGCTGGATCATACTTTGTCGGCATGGAGATTTCTTTCATTTCCATCCTAATTTCCTCCTAATCCTGTCCTTTGTACTTTTTAAAGCAAATAAAAAAACTCCACTCGTCTTAAAAGGACGAATGGAGTTTTTTCGCGGTACCACCTTTTTTCCAACACAATAAATGTATTGGCTCTTTAAAAGATGATATCGGATACTGTCCGTCTTTTACTAATAAGCAAACCGTTCGCAAAAGAAGCTCGAGGGCTACATTCCAATGGGTTGAATAGAAATCTCTCAGCAAATGATTTCCTCTCTTTGATACAACGGACATTGTACTACTCCCTGTCATTGCCTTAATAATTTATTTTATATATGCTATACTACCGAAAATATCTTATTCTCGTCAATAAGGATTGCCGATTTTTTTTCATTTTATTCATTTCTATTTTTTTGTTTATCTTTAATATATGTATATCAAATTCAATCGTTACAATATAGCAACTGTTTTCATAAAGTTTGTTGCTATGCCCCTCAACTATAGGCAACAATAATAGACCCAAGATTTTAATCCTGAGTCTCTGCTTGTTCTGCTGCTTGTTCTGCTGCTTCTTGCTGTGCTTTCTTTTGTCTTTCTATTTCATCCACTCGCATGACGACATATTCCGTATTTTTTAAAAGCCAATACTGTTTAAGTAGTTTTTGCGCATATTTCCGTTCGTTAATGTCTTTCTTATCTGCTTTCATATATTTCTCACAAATACGAAGAGCAGGGCCTGGATGAGCCAAATAGCTTAAAAACAAAAGCATTTCCTCATATTTTAATGGATTATGATTAAAATACGTATAAAGCCACTCTATACAGTCCTCATTTTGCTTTGGTGCTGTCTTTAATGATCTGGAGAGAAACGGAAGTAAATCATGACTTGCTGATCCATATCTAGCATTTTCAAAATTTGTAAAGTAGCCATATCCCCTATCATCATAAAGAAAATGCTCTGGCGATATTTTCCCATGAATAATGGAGACTCTCGCCTTTTCATCTTCTTTCGTTTCTTCATACCATTCCTTTAATTTCCCCTCTGAATAAATCAAAGCCTGCCGAATGTCATGGTAATACAAGCAAAACATTAACTCAAATGGGGACATATATTCTTTGTTTTCACATTGCTCAATAAACCCATCTAGAAATTCTTGTTCTTTCTCCAGATCTAATTGAGTATTTTCAAAATGCTCCTGTCGATCTTCCTTCTCTATTTTCACTTCTTTAGAAGTTAAGATATGGAGTCTCGCAAGCTCTCGAAACATTTGTTGATGCTTCTTGAAGTATGTTTCTCTTTCCTCATTTGGCAGCCAAGGCATCAAGTAATACAATTGGTTGTCGTAAAGAATCGCATATCTGCCATCTACAGCTGGATATATAGGCACTATTCGGTTATACCCTTTTTGATAAAGCATTCGTATATGGCGAGTGAAATCAGCACCATTATGAGGATCAATTCGTTTTAACGCAAAGGTACCTTTATTGCTATATATTTTAGCAACTTTACCAAACTCCTCAACAAAATTGGGCTCTACTGCATATGCTTTTAAAATTGGTGTATACTTCTTCAAAATATTTTTTTCATTCATATCCGCCCACACTTTCTTATAAAGTGAAACTTCCATCTTCTCCTTTTTTCTACAGATGGTTAGTTGAATAAATCGGGCATTTTATCAACAGCTTCCAAATAGAGCTGCTGTCAAGATATTATAATACCTTTCAACTCTATGACACTTTAATCGATTTTCCCCCTCCAAAAACAGTGGAAATAAGTCAAAAAACAGTCAAGCAGGCCCCCCTGCTTGCTGTATTAGTTGCACTTAATTCTCGATAAAGTTTCCTGGAATATATAGAACTTGCCCCTCATAGACATCTTGATTCGCTTCCATTCTGTTTTCTTTCAATAATGTATGGATATTGACATTATATCTATTACTTAATTTTTCTAATGTATCACCTTGCTGTACAATACAAACCTTTACTTTCGTATGCTTCTCTTCTTCTTTTCTTGCAAAAAATTCTGTAAAGGTTAAGGACTTTGTTTTACTAAATAGACCTTTTTTCTTCTTAGGCTCCTCATTAGGAGATGATGATGATTCTTCCAGTTCCTCTTCTTCAAGGACAACTTCCTCCTCTTTCGATTCAGAAGAAGATTCCTGTTGTGGCTTTTGAAAAACTTCCTCGGCAGAATACACACTTTCCTCACTTCTGAATAAAGAAATCTTCATTTCTGGCTCTGTAGGAGTGACTTCCTCTTCTCTAGAAGCCTCAGAAAAGTATGGTACATTTTCAGGATCATTTGTACTCCAATCATCCTCTTCATCTGGTGACTTTCTAACCTCTAATTCGAATGGAGAATAGATGTCATCCTCTACTTCCTGTTCTTCTCTCTGCTCTTCTAATAAAGGATTAACATTTTGGAATGGACTAACGTCTATTTCCACAGGTTCTTCTATTGAATCATTTACATCATCTTCCACTGGACTGCGCCATGCAAGTTCTAATTCTTCTTCTACTTCCTCTTCTTCTACTTCCTCTTCTTCCTCAGAAGCAAGACCTGAAATAGTTAAATCTGCGGTTAAATTTAAACAGCTTCTTTCTGGAAAGACATAATCAAAAGTATCAATTTCAATTTCCACATCATCAAGACTTGTTACTCTTGCAAGGGGAATCGTAATATCCACAGGGAAATGATGCAAAAATTCACATACCCCTTCTTCTCTTTCCATTACAGAATGAATTAATTTAGGAGCCTTAAAAGCATCCTCTTCTTGCTCCCCCTCATTGTAGCGCTTGTACTCACCACTTAGCTCTAAAGAGCCTTGAATGATAATATACTGATCGTTCTCTTGGATTGTTATATTGGGATCAAGCGAAATAGAAAGCAGATCTGCTACTTCCTGTCCTTTTTGAAACCAAACTGACTCTTCCAGCGAAAACCGTAAAATAGACGAATTCTCTTGAGACAAAGCGACTCCTCCTCTCATTCCTTTCACGTATATATCACTATTGTCTTTAAAAACTTATGATTGTCTGTAACACTTTATGAATATTTCTTTCATTTGTTTGCCTTAAAGAGGAATGAAATTTAAAAGAACCGAGTCAAAAAAACTCATTTTTCTGAATTCATACACCAAATTGTTAAAACTATTTGCTTTTCCTGCCTTTTTTTTCACATAAGGTCTTATATAATAAAAGAGATTTTGTAAGATAACACAATGAATTAAATTGTAAATGTAGACAATTTTAATCAAAGGAGGTTTTATAATGGCTTTTTCTGTGCTAATGTATCACGAAATAAGAAAGGGAGAAGATTTTCAAGCATCCGAACAGCATCCAATCGATGTGAAACAGGAATATAATGACTTCTTGCCTTCCCCTCTTTTCATTACGCTGGAAAAATTCGAACAGCAAATGGAATATCTATTTAACAATGATTTTCACGCTTTAACCTTGGATGAAGTTAAAGCCTATTACGAAGGAAATTCCTTACCAGAAAGATCTGTATTACTTACATTCGATGACTGCTTTCAATCCATAAAGGAATTTGCCTATCCAATTCTAAAAAAATATCAATTTCATGCGACTGCGTTTGTTGTAACTGGCTGGCTACATGATAGTAAAAGTAAGTTTAAAAAAGAAAAATCTGTCTGTTTAACTGCAAAGGATCTTGAAGAAATGTCGGATGTTTTTGAATATGCAAATCACACACATTTGATGCATGTTCGAACAAGTGATTCACTAAGCTTATTAATGACAGCGAGTAAAGAAGATTTTGCTAATGATTTAGATGAATGCAATAAAAATTCGTTAATCAAACATAAAAACGTGTTTGCCTATCCATTTGGTCTATTCCTAGAATCCAATGTTATCACTTTGAAAGAAAAAGGATTTAAACTCGCCTTCACTTGTGAAAATGGTCACAATGATAAACAAACAGATTCCCTTTTACTAAAGCGTAATGCTATTCCCTATTTAATGGATTTAGAGACATTCAAAAAAACGGTAACATGCTAGGAGAAAAATGATGAAAAAAATTATTACACTTTCAATATTATTATTATTTGTTTTATATACTGCTGCCTGTGGAAAGACTACCACCACAAAATCAGATAATATAGACACGAACAATTCTGATAAACCATCAGGAGAAGAACTAGCCATTGGCATATTGCCAGCAGAATCAGCGATACCAATTATTTTGGCGAAGGAAAATGGATACTTTGATAAAGAAGGAGTAAATGTGTCTATAAAGGCATTTTCAGCTCCAACTGACCGAAATGTTGCCATTCAAGCAAATGAATTAGATGGTACTATCGCAGATGTAATGACAGCAGCAGCATTTATGGAGAATGGAATAAAGATGAAGATTACTTCAGATATAAGTGAAGACTTTAAAATACTTTCTTCTCCTAATTCAGGCATTACAAAAATGAAAGAGTTAAATGGTAAAAATATTTCACTGGTACCAAACTTTATTTTGGAATATATCATGGATGACTTCGCAGCTAAAGAAGATTTCACATACAATATAGTTGAAATCCCTTCATTTTCTGGTAGAGCAGAGGCACTTATTGCTGACAAAGTGGATGGAGTTGTCTTTACTGAACCACAGGCTAGCATGCTAGTTAGCCAAGGAGCCAACCTTTTAGGAAGCTCAACAGAAGCAAGCATCAAAGGAGGAACAATTCTATTTTCAGAAGAAATAATTTCCTCTAAACCAGCAGATATCAAAGCGTTTTATAAAGCTTATAATAAAGCCATTGATTATATGAATACTACAAAGGCAGAAGAATACGGCGATATATTAACAAAATATCAGTTCCCTGATGCAATGAGCAAGTATTTAGCTACAAAGGAAAGCTTTCCTTATGCAAATGTCGTTCCGAAGGATTCCTTTGATTCCATTGTTCAATGGACAAAAGATAAAGGTCAAATCACAAAAATATATTCCTATGAAGAGTTAACAGACTTCACTTTTTTACCAAATTAAATAAGAAGCTGGGACACGTCCCAGCTTCTTATTTATTATTCCAAGGTGTAACTTTCGATTCGATCTTATCTAATAACATAAATAACAATAAGCCTATACATCCTAAAGTTACAATTCCTGCAAACATTTCTTCGTAATTCATTTTTGTCCATGCACTAATAATATAGTAGCCAACTCCATATGTTGTTGCATAATTTTCCGCAAAAAATAAGGTCGCTAAACTAATGCCTATACTGATTCTTATTCCAGTAAATAACGATGGAAGCACTGCTGGGAAAATTAAATAGATTAATTGCTGATAAATTGGGGCTCGGAATCCTTGCATTACTTTGTAGTAGCCTGACGGTATTTGCAGAACCCCATCTCTGACCGATAAAATAATTTGGAAAACAATAATCCAAATGATCAGCATGATTTTCGATTGATTTCCAAGTCCATACAAAATCATAAATACCGGGAGAAATGCTACTTTGGGAATAGGATATATATAATATAAAAAAGGAGATAATAAGGTATTGATTCTCTTATTCTTCCCTAAAACAATTCCCAAAGGTATTCCTATTAACAGAGAAATAAAAAGGGCAATCATAATTCTCCATAAACTAGCCCCTGCATGCAAAAGCAATATATATTTTTCATTCCACATATACGCAGTAGTTAAGTAGGGAGATGGAATGATATGAGACTGTAGGAGGAAATAGACAATATACCAAAAGAGACTGACACTTATAAAACCAACAATCAGTTGATTACCAATGATTTTCCGGATAAATCGCTTCATGCTTGTACCGCCGCTAATCTTTTCCGAATTTCGATGCATGCTTGATAAAAGGACAAATTGTCTTTCGCTCTGTCAACTCCAAATAACGGATTGGCTAATGTCTCTATTTCACCATTTTCTTGCAATAATAAAATATATTGCCCAAGAAATACTGCCTCTTCTATATTATGTGTAACAAAAAGTAAGGTCGTTTTTCTTTGTTGAATCTGCGCCAATATCAGTTGTTGAATTTGTTCTTTTGTCATTTCATCTAGTGTGGAAGTTGGTTCATCCATTAATAATAGATCCGGTTCATTAATAAGTGTTCTAGCTAATGCAACCCTTTGCTTTTGTCCTCCACTTAACTCTTCTGGATATTTATGCTCCATCCCATTTAATCCGACTTCTTTTATTAACGCGGTTACTCTTTCCTTTATTTCCTGATTAGTACATCTTTTATCTAATTTTAACGGCATGGAAATAGCATCGAAAACCCGTAACCAAGGAAAAAGACTTAAGTCTTGAAACATAAATCCAATATCCTTTCTCGGATTTTGGATTCGTTTCCCTTTCATTTGAGCCTCTCCTTCGGTTGTTTTCAATAAACCAGCCAAAATATGAAGAAGTGTACTTTTCCCTACTCCTGACTTGCCAATTAATGCATATGAATGACTCTTTTCTAAAGTAAGATTAATCTTATTTAAGATTTGTTTGTTATCATACCTAAAACTAACTTGCTTCATTTCTATAAATGAATCCATAGAGCATCCCTTCTTGTCTTCTTGCTAGTTGCATCATACCATATTAAATCTCTTCATAAAGTGGCAAAAAATCGACAGTTCTATGTAAATCGAATAGAGAAAATAAAGCTTGTAAATTTCACAGTACCTACTTTTCGTAAATACAAAATAAAAAACCGACAACCCTTTTCAGATGGGTTGCCGGAAAACGTTACATTAATCTAAATTTACAATTATAGAAAATACTTACGCTTTCAATGTAGAAAATGCATGTTCTGCTGCATGAATGGTATGCTCAATATCATCATCTGTTAATGCAGTGGATAAGAACATCCCTTCAAATTGAGAAGGTGGTAAAAAGACTCCTTGTTCTAACATGCTGTTATAAAAGCTAGCAAAGTAATCTAGATTTGACGTTTTTGCACTTTCATAATCTTTAACATCTTCGTTGGTAAAAAAGAAACCAATCATGGATCCAGCTCGATTTACAGTGAATGGAATTTCATATTTCATAGCCGCTTCTTTCAAGCCTTCTTCTAATCGATCCGCTTTTCGAATAAATTCTTGATACGTATCTTTTGTTAATTGAGATAATGTCTCAAATCCTGCTGTCATTGCAAGTGGGTTACCGGATAATGTACCTGCTTGATAAATAGGACCGCTTGGCGCAATTTGATTCATAATTTCTGCTTTTCCGCCATATGCACCAACTGGTAAGCCTCCTCCAATTACTTTACCTAAACAAGTAATATCTGGGGTAATGCCAAAATAACCTTGTGCACAACCGTAGTCTACTCGGAATCCTGTCATTACTTCATCAAAAATAAGTAAAGCACCGTATTCTGAAGTAACATCACGCAAGCCTTGTAAAAATCCTGGTTTCGGTGGAACAACACCCATATTTCCTGCAACTGGCTCTGCAATAATAGCTGCAATATCTTCTCCATATGTAGAAAATGCATATTTAACACTTTCTAAATCATTATATGCAACGGTAATCGTATTCGCAGCTATACTTTCTGGAACTCCAGGGCTATCTGGTAAACCAAGTGTCGCTACACCTGAACCAGCTTTAATAAGCAAGGAATCCCCATGTCCATGGTAGCATCCTTCAAATTTAAGAATTTTATTTCTGCCTGTATATCCTCGTGCTAAACGAATCGCGCTCATAGTAGCCTCTGTACCAGACGACACCATGCGAACGATTTCGATACTAGGAACACGTTCCTTCACAAGAGCAGCAAGCTTGTTTTCAATTAACGTTGGTGCTCCAAAGCTAGTTCCTTTTTCAGCAACCTTCTTTATTCCCTCCACTACTTGATCATTAGCATGTCCTAAAATAAGAGGGCCCCATGATAATACATAATCAATGTATTCATTGCCGTCGATATCATAAATTTTAGAGCCTTTTCCAGATTCCATAAATACAGGATTTCTTTTAACCGATTTAAAAGCACGAACGGGGCTATTTACGCCACCAGGCATTAATTCTACAGCTTCTTTATATGCAGCTTCCGATTTTTGATAAGAACGCATATGACTTCCTCCCTTATTGTCCATTTAACATACGTGCTACATCTTTAGCAAAATAGGTAATTATTAAATCTGCTCCAGCACGTTTCATGCTAATCATTGTTTCCATAATTATTCTCTCTTCATCAATCCAGCCATTTTGCGCTGCCGCTTTCACCATGCTGTATTCACCACTAACATTATAGGTAACAATCGGCAAATTCCATTTATTTTTCATATCTCGAACGATATCAAGATATGGCAGACCAGGCTTTACAATAAGAAAATCTGCACCTTCTGCTACGTCACTTTCCGCTTCTCTAAATGCTTCAAGACGATTTGCTGGATCCATTTGATAGGCTTTACGATCTCCAAATTGTGGAGTACTATCAGCAGCTTCTCGGAATGGGCCATAAAAAGCAGATGCATATTTCACACCATAACTCATTATCGGAATATCAATGAAGCCAGCCTCATCCAATCCTTTTCTGATTGCAGCAACAAACCCATCCATCATATTAGAAGGTGCAATAATATCTGCACCTGCAGCCGCTTGGCTAATAGCTGCTTTCACAAGCAACTCTAAGGACTCATCATTTAATACTCGTCCAGCTTCAATTACGCCACAATGACCATGGCTAGTATACTCACATAAACATGTATCTGCTATAACAATCATTTCAGGATAGTTTGCTTTTATATACTTAATTCCTTCTTGAACAATTCCATGATCATGGAATGCTTGTGTTCCACATTCATCTTTTGCCTTTGGAATTCCGAATAATAATACCGATTTAATTCCTAACGCTTGAACTTCATCCATTTCTTCTTTCAAACGGTCAATCGAAAATTGATAAATTCCAGGCATAGAGGAAATCTCACTCTTTACATTATCTTCTTCCGTAATAAACAACGGATAGATTAAATCATCGACATGTACATATGTTTCCCGTACTAATGCTCTCATATTTGCTGATTGTCTTAATCTGCGGTGACGTTTAAATTCAACCATGTTTCTTACCCCCATGTTCATTTGTTAAGTACTGCACTAAATGATTTAGAATACTTTCTGTCGTATATGGCTTTGCTGTAAGCGTTACATGTAATCCATAGTTTTCCAATGTTTCAGTCGTTATCGGTCCTATACTAAAGACCATACAATCTCCAAGTTTATCTACTAAATGATATTTATTAATAATTTGCATAAAATGGTGTGCCGTGGAAGAACTAGTAAAAAGCAATACATCTAAATCATTTTTATTTAATTCCTCCACAAGCAGTTCTTCGCTTTCATTCGGAAAATACGTTTCATATAATACAGCTTCCTTCACTTGAAAGCCCGCTTCTTTCAATTCCTCAGCTAAGTATTCTCTTGACCTATTTCCTTTTACAAGCAGTATTTGCTGACCTTTTTCAAGATTAGAAACAAACTCTTCGACAAACTGTTCGGCAACATATTCTGAGGGAATAAAATCAGCCTGATATCCATAATAAGAAACAGTAGTCTTCGTTTTTTCACCAATTACTGCGATTTTCGCAGTAAGAACAATATCTAATCTTTTTAATTCTTCAAAAAAAGCCGCAACTCCATTGTAACTAGTAAAGACAAGCCAATCAAAAGCTTGTTGCTTTAATGATTCAATCACTTCATCAAGAAGTTGTTTTTCTCGGAACGCAATTAGCGGTACTTCAATAGGAATTCCACCTAAGTCAGAAATTTTCTTGGATAGCACACTCGCTTGTTTTTTTGAGCGGGGAACGAGAATTTTTTTCCCAAGCAGCAGATTAGCCATCTATAATATTGTCCTCTTTTAACTGATCAATCAATGCTTTCGCACCCTTCTCTGTTAAAATCGCTGCCGCTTGTTCCCCAACTTCTACAGGATTTTTACCTAAAACTTCTTCCTTGTAGATTTGTTTCCCATCAGGTGAAATGACTAATGCCGTTAAAGCCACTTCTTCTTCTTTTACTTGTGCAAATCCTGCGATTGGAACTTGACAGCCACCTTCCATTCGTTTCAAAAATGCTCTTTCTGCGTATACTGTGCGAGTCGTATTCTGATCAGATAACTTACTTAGAAGCTCTAACACTTCTTTATCATCTTCTCGACATTCAATAGCAAGCGCACCTTGCCCTACTGCAGGTAAGCATACTTCTGGCTCTAGAAATTCTGTGACTACGTCGCTTGTCCATCCCATTCTTGCTAATCCAGCAGCAGCTAAGATAATGGCGTCATATTCTTCTGTTTCAAGCTTGTTAAGACGTGTATCAATATTTCCGCGAATCCACTTAATTTCCAGATCTGGTCTAACAGCAAGCAATTGAGCACCTCTACGTAAACTGCTTGTCCCAACAATCGCACCTTCTCTTAGATCTTTTAAAGGAATATGATTCTTACTGATTAAAGCATCTCGATAATCCTCACGCTCTGGAATACATCCAATTGTTAATCCCTTCGGAAGTTCAGCAGGCATATCTTTCATACTGTGGACTGCAATATCAATTTCTTTATCTAGCATACTCTGTTCTATTTCTTTAACAAATAGTCCTTTGCCGCCAACCTTGGACAAAGTGACATCTAGAACCACATCACCTTTTGTCACTACTTCCTTTACTTCAAATTCAAAGGAAGAATCTAATTTCTTAAGCTGATTAATTACCCAATTTGTTTGAGTAATAGCTAGCTTACTTTTCCTTGATCCAACAATTATTTTACGCATAAATAGTACCTCCAACATTCATTCCGTTATGTAGTCTTCATTTAATAATGAAAGTTTGAAAAATTGCCTACTAAAAAAAAATTAATTAGCATGATAAAAAAACTAGCGATATTTAAGAGAGCAATATTTTTTCCTCTTAATCTTTGTGAAACACGTAAATACAAAAAACAACTATAGATGAATAGCACGATAAAAGAGCTAATAATTTTCGGATCATACCAATGAAAATCTGGTCTTTGAATAATCGCCCATTGAATACCAAGTATTAATCCAATTAATAACAATGGTACACCAAAGACGCTTAATAGGTAAGCTATATGTTCTAATTTTGCTAAATCTGCAATCCGCATTACGCGCTTTCCCCATTTTTTCTTTTTTAATAAATCATATTGTATGCAATAAAGGACAGAAAAAATAAAAGAAATGGTAAACATTCCATAAGCTAATATTGCTGCAGTCACATGAATAAATAATAACTCTGAAACAACTTGCTCTGCATGTAGTGCAGAATCACGTGCAGGGGCAAATGTATGGATGGCCATGATAGCAAATCCAAGGACATTGGTAAAAAAAACAATAAAATCAATTTTCAACCACTTATTTATCACCAGCGAAAAGATAACCAATATCCATGAGTAAAAGTAAAGTCCTTCTATGATTGTTAGAATCGGAAACCGTTGCATCTCTACAATATAAATGATTAAAAAGGATGATTGTAAAACCCAGACAAATAAAAGTAACCAGAAAGCTATTCGATTTGCTCTCTGGTTATTATGCATAAAATCAAAAAAATAAAATAGCACAGATAACGCATAAAGAATAATCGTGAATTCATGAAGTCTAGTCATAAAAATATCCTGCATAAACGCTTCCCCTTCGAAAAAAAATCCTTATACCAAGTCTTATAAAACTTAATATGGCTTTAATTTCTTTATCCCCAACATTATTTTAACCTATGGAAAGAAAAGTGAAACTACCATCCAAGCGTTTTTTTATACTCGGATGGTTCAACAAAAAGAATCAGACTTTCCGTTCAAAAGGAGTATGAAGCATTTTAGCTTTTAATAAATAATTATATTTGAATGGATGGCTGTGCAATTGGAGAAAAAGCTTCTTTTTCTTTTTCTTCTTCCCTTGCCAAGTCATTTGATTCATTTAGCGCATCGGCTTCTAAATTGAAGATTTTCATAAACAATTGCATGGAGCGGTCTGCGTCAGGAAGAGCTGCTAATTCCTTAGCTTGAAGAATAGGATCCTTTAGCATTTGATTCACAATACTTTTTGTATGCTTATTTAAAATCTTTCTCTCTCGTTCACTTAAATGAGGGAGCTTTCTGTCTAGACTTTTCATTGTTTCACTTTGTATAGCAAGCGCCTTTTCGCGAAGGGCAGAAATAACTGGTACCACACCTAATAAATGTAGCCATTGATTGAACTCCATAATTTCTGCCTCTATCATAAGCATAATTTTTTCAGCTTCTTTTTGACGTTCTTGGAGATTTGCTTCTACAATTCCTTCCAAATCATCAATATCATAAAGAAATACACTATCTAATTCAGCAATTTCAGGATCTAAATCACGAGGAACAGCAATATCAACCATAAATAGCGGATTCCCTTTACGGATTTTTTCAACTGCTTTCATCATTGCCTTTGTAATAACAAATGTATTAGATCCAGTAGAACTAATTACGATATCTGCATCAATTAATGCACATTGTAGCTCATTCATTGGTTTTGCTTGCCCTTCAAAACGATGCGCAAGTGTCTCGGCCTTTTCAAATGTGCGATTTATCACAGTTACGTTTTTCGCACCATTGCTATACAAATTCTGGATAGCAAGCTCGCCCATTTTTCCCGCACCTAATATAAGAACACTTTTATTTTGCAACGTACCAAATATTTTTTTTGCCAATTCTACTGCAGCATAACTTACAGAAACAGCATTAGCACCAATCTCTGTTTCTGTATGAGCTCTTTTTGCCAATGTAATGGCTTGCTTAAACAACTGATTAAACACAGACCCAGTCGACTTAATTGATTGTGCCGTTAAAAAGCTAGAGCGAATTTGTCCAAGAATCTGTGTTTCTCCAACAACCATGGAATTTAAACCACAAGTAACTTGGAATAAGTGATTTAAAGCTCCATCTTGTTCATAAACAAATAAATAAGGAACAAATTCATCTTGTTCCAATTGAAACCATTCTGCTAAAAATTGTTTAATATAATAACGACCAGTGTGTAGCTGATCAACGACTGCATAAATTTCTGTACGATTGCACGTAGATACAATAACATTTTCTAATATACTTTTTTTATTTTGTAATTGATTCATAGCTTCCCCTATTTGCTCTGAATCAAATGTTAAACGTTCACGAATTTCAACTGGGGCCGTTTTAAAATTTAGTCCGACAACTACTATATGCATTTATCTATTGACACCCCCAAAAATAAGTAAGTTCATCCTAGCTCTTGATAAAAAAACCTTGTAATATACCATTTATATAATCAGATTAATTTATAATTATTATTAACATGTAGTTATTATAACAAAATCATTATAAAAATGGGTAACAATTTGCCTTATAAATGTGAACAAATTGTGAATTGATATGGTAAGATATAGTATTGATAATAGTAAAAGATTTATACTTACGTTACTTCCTAGTAATAGTTTATACTTCTTTTGCAAAATTATCTTAGCAACGTTATTTTTTCGTACAATATAGTACTTTACTCATTGTACAGTAACAAAAATCTTCTATGTATTCAAGCTTAGTTTTTTGGAAGTGGAGGAAATAATGAAAACACAAAAATGGTTCTCCGGCATCGTACTAATTGGTTTTGGATTTTATTTCATCTTAAAAGAATTTAATATTACTATTCTACCCAATCTCTATACTTGGCCAACCCTATTAATCATTATAGGGATATCATTTCTGTTTCAAGGCTATGGAGGAAAAGATTATGGTGTCATTTTACCTGGTGTGATTTTAACTGGTTTTGGCTTGCATTTTCACTTAGTGAATAAGCTTGCTATCTGGCCGGATCACACGGGAACCTTTATTTTAATCATTGCTCTTGGTTTTATTCTTCAAAATCAGAAAATGGGTCAGGGCATGTTGAATGGTCTTCTCTTTCTTTTGTTAGCTGTTCTTTTGCTTTTCTATCAAGAGATTCTTGGCTCGCTAACATTCTTAAAGATTAGTCCACATACATTAAATAACTTGATACCTATTTTATTCATTATTGTTGGGGGATATTATTTAGTTTCAAAAAAGAGGAAATAAAGGTGTTAATACAAAATGGAAGGTGTCTTCAATCATAACTCAAAACCTTAAAACACTTCGCTTTCAGTGGAGCGAGCGTCGAGCCTCCTCGTGCCTGTAAGTTAAATCTATATTTTTTCATCTATACACATATAAAAAAATCGACTCACTTTTCAACTAACTAATGCTAGCTAGGTGATATGAGTCGATTTTTTTATTTATTTGCTAAATGCTCTAGCAGGGACCAAACTTTATCTTTTCCTTCTCCTGTTTCGGATGAGAATAAGATTAAGTAATCTTCTGCGCTTAGTCCTAATGTTTCTTTTGTAACTTTTAAATGTTTTTGCCATTGGGATTTTGATATTTTATCCGCCTTAGTAGCGATTACTACACATGGTATTCCGTAATGCTTCAAGAAGTCGTACATTAAAATATCGTCTGCAGTTGGCGGATGGCGAAGGTCTGTAATTAAGACAACTGCTTTTAATTGTTCTCTTGAGGTAAAATACGTTTCAAGCATTTTTCCCCAAGCTTCTCTTTCTTTCTTCGAAACTTTTGCATAGCCATAACCAGGTACATCAACAAAATGTAGTACTTCATTAATTAAATAAAAATTTAATGTTTGTGTTTTTCCTGGTTTGGACGAAATGCGAGCTAACGCTTTTCGTCCAAGCATGCGATTAATAAAGGATGATTTTCCAACATTTGATCTTCCAGCCAACGCAAATTCTGGTAGATTTCCTTCTGGATATTGACTTGGTTTTACGGCACTAATTACAATTTCTGCTTGATTTACTTTCAAAGATTTACACTTCCGTTCAACGCGTGTTTTAATACTTCATCTACATGTGAAACTAGAATAAAGTCTAGTTCTTCTCTTACACTTTCAGGAACATCATCGATATCCTTAGCATTATCTTTGGGAATGATAATGGTTTTTAAACCAGCACGATGTGCACCAAGGGATTTTTCTTTCAATCCACCAATAGGTAGAACCCTGCCTCGAAGCGTGACCTCTCCTGTCATTCCTACTTCTTTCTTAATTGGTTTGCCAGAAAGAGCAGACACAAGAGCAGTAACCATTGTAATCCCTGCTGATGGACCATCTTTCGGTACTGCACCTTCTGGGACATGGATATGAATATCATATTTCTCATGGAAATTCGGGTCAATTCCTAGCTCTTCTGATTTGGAACGTATATAGCTAAATGCCGCCTGAGCAGATTCCTTCATGACATCACCTAATTTTCCGGTCAAGACTAATTTGCCTTTTCCTGGCGCCAAAGAGACTTCAATTTGTAAAGTATCTCCCCCAACTGTCGTATAAGCAAGACCAGTTGCAACCCCCACTTGATCCTCTTCTTCTGCCTGACCAAAATGAAAAATTGGTTTACCAAGAAAATCCTCTACATTTTTAGCAGTTATAACTACTTTTTTCTTTTCACTTGTAACAATCATTCTGGCAGTCTTACGACAAATGGTTGCTAATTGTCTTTCTAAAGTACGAACTCCTGCTTCTCTTGTATATAAACGGACAATTTTTTGGATCCCATCTTCTCTAATTTGAAGCTGGGATTTAGATAATCCATGGTCTTTAATTTGTTTAGGCAAAAGATGATCTTTCGAAATATGAATTTTCTCTATTTCTGTATATCCAGCAATAGAGATAATCTCCATTCTATCACGTAACGGTCCCGGAATGGTAGACAAATTATTGGCAGTTGCAATAAACATAACCTTCGACAAATCATATGTCTCTTCAATATAATGATCGCTAAAATTATGATTTTGCTCAGGATCAAGTACCTCTAGCATTGCAGAAGAAGGATCCCCTCGAAAGTCATTGGACATTTTATCAATTTCATCTAACAAAAATACAGGATTAATTGTTTCTGCCTTTTTCATGCCTTGAATAATTCTTCCAGGCATCGCTCCTACATAAGTTCGTCTATGGCCTCTAATTTCGGATTCATCACGCACACCACCTAAAGAGATGCGGACAAAATTACGATTTAAAGAGCGGGCAATTGATCGGGCTAGACTTGTTTTCCCAACTCCTGGAGGTCCTGCAAGACAAAGAATTGGTCCCTTCAAGGAATTTGTTAGTTTTTGAACAGCTAAATATTCCAATACTCTTTCTTTAACCTTTTCAAGGCCATGATGGTCTTCGTTCAAGATTTTCTCCGCTTTCAGAAGATCCAAATCATCTTCTGTTGCATTTGTCCATGGTAAAGCAAGCAGCCAATCAATATAATTGCGGATAACAGAGCTTTCTGCAGATGTAGAAGGAATTTTTTCATAACGATCTAATTCCTTTAATGCAGTTGCTTTTACATGTTCTGGCATTCCAGATTCTTCAATTTTATCAAGCAGTGTACTTACTTCACCACTTTTTCCATCTTTATCGCCTAATTCTTTTTGAATAGCTTTCATTTGTTCGCGTAAATAGTATTCCTTCTGCGTTCTTTCCATTGATTTCTTTACGCGCTGCCCAATTTTCTTTTCTAGGTTTAATACTTCTTTTTCGTTTTGAATGATATCAATGACATAATTCATTCTCTGTTTATTATTTAATGTTTCTAAAATATGCTGTTTTTCTTTTAATTTAATTGGTAAATGGGAAGCAATAATATCCGCCATTCTGCCAGGCTCTTCCATATCAGAAACTGTTGCATATGTTTCATGGGATATTTTTTTAGAAATTTTTATGTATTGCTCAAAATATTGTAACATCGTTCTCATTAATGCTTCATCTTCCACATCTTTTGAAGTTTCTTCTTCATAAAGGTGTAGACTTGCTGCAAAATATCCATCTTCCTCCATTAACTCTTCCAGCTTTGCTCTTTGTACCCCTTCAACGAGTACTCTTATTGTTCCATTTGGTAACTTTAACATCTGTTTTACTTTTGTTAATGTTCCAATTTTATATAGATCCTCTTCTTCAGGTTCGTCTATATCCATATCTTTTTGCATTGTAAGAAAAATCAAATGGTCTTCTACCATTGCTTTTTCGAGTGCCTGCACTGACTTATCACGACCCACATCTAAATGAAGTACCATCGTTGGATAAACCAGTAATCCTCGAAGCGGCAGGAGGGGGACTATTGTTTTTTTATTTTCCTCCATGACGTTGCACCTCCAGCTTTAAAAAATCCTTTACCATTTATCGCCTATTTCCAAATCATATCACCATTAATAGGCATCCTTTGCAGTCTAATGCTTTGTACAATTCTATCTCATTTATGAAAATGTGTCTATTAACTAGAGTTATTAGACATGCAGTAAAAATAGAACTACTTTTATTTTCCACTTTTTCCCTCAGCCTAACCTACATGATATTTTCCAAATGTAGAAATACATGGTTAGGAAAATTGTTTTCAAATAATAAATGATGATGTAAAATAAACCCTCCTTTATAAAATGGCTTTTTTAAGTGGTTTCCATTCAAAAAGGAGGCTATTTAAAAAGTTTTTTTTGCTATACCCGCACCCTGATACTCGACTATCCATTCTTTTGATAACAAACAAAAAGTAAATCCTCAACAAGTATTCTTCTCTACTTTAATTATATAATAATTTATCCATTTATTACATTATAGGTATTCCTAAAAGATTTTTTTCTTTTATAAAATCAAACTTAATCTACAAAAAAACTGTCGACCAACTCTCTCTTAACGGAATTAGTCGACAGTCAGAATGCTTTTAATGTATGCATTCTTTATGTAATAGTCAAATTAAATACTTTCTTTCTTTGTCAATGCTATCGTAGAGGCTGGGATTGCTTCTTCCTTCCATTCGCCCTTCAGCAAAGCATGCTCTAGTACTTCATTTAGTGATTGAACTGGAATAATTGTAATATCCTTTATTTCCTCTAATATAGCTTGCATATTTTCCTGTGGGATAATAACTTTTTGAACACCTGCAGCCTTAGCAGCTTTTACTTTCGCTACTACTCCACCTATCGGCTTTACTTTTCCATGGATACTTATTTCTCCTGTCATCGCTACAGTTCGATCTACCGGTTGCTTATATATAGCAGAATAAATACCAGTAGCCATGGAAATACCTGCTGAAGGTCCATCAATCGGAATACCTCCTGGAAAATTAACATGGATATCAAATTGGTCTGCTGGAACATCCATCGAACGTAAAACTGTAATGACATTTTCTATTGAACCCTTTGCCATACTTTTTCTTCGAATCGATTTACCTTGTCCTCCGATACTTTCTTCCTCTACAATACCGGTAATATTAATACTTCCCTTCCCATCCTTTGCTGGAATAACTGTTACCTCGATCTCTAATAAAGCGCCGATATTGGATCCATAAACGGCAAGTCCATTAACAGCTCCAATAACAGATTGTTTATTAATTTTTCTTTCCATTCTAGGAGAAAGCTGGCTTGAATTAATAACCCATTCTATTTCATCATCCTTTATAAAGCTTCGTTCCTCACCTATTGCAAGACCCGCAGAAATCTGAACCATATTTACTGCCTCACGTCCGTTTCTTGCATAGTCAGAAAGAGTATCCAGTGCTTTCTCGCTTATTGACATATTCACTTTATCAGCAGCTTTTTTTCCAATTTGGATAACTTCTTCTTTTGTTAATTCTCGAAAGAATACTTCCATACATCTAGAACGAATTGCTGGAGGTATTTCGTTTGGGGTTCGAGTTGTTGCGCCAATTAATCGAAAATCTGCTGGTAATCCATTTTTAAAAATATCATGAATATGGGAAGGGATTTGTGTATTTTCTTCATTGTAATAAGCACTTTCTAAATAAACTTTTCGATCTTCTAATACTTTTAAAAGTTTATTCATTTGGGTATGATGTAATTCACCAATTTCATCAATAAACAGAACTCCACCATGTGCATTGGTAACTGCACCTTGCTTTGGTTGTGGGATACCAGCTTGTCCCATTGCTCCAGCTCCCTGATATATCGGATCATGAACAGATCCTATTAACGGATCCGCTATACCTCTCTCATCAAATCTAGCTGTTGTTGCATCTAATTCCACAAATACCGAGTTTGGCTTAAATGGGGACTTCTGATTTTTCTTAGCTTCCTCTAACACAAGTCTTGCTGCTGCTGTTTTCCCTACCCCTGGAGGTCCGTAAATAATTACATGTTGTGGATTTGGACCACAAAGTGCTGCTCTTAATGCTCTAATTCCATCCTCTTGTCCCACAATATCAGCAAAGCTTGTTGGACGTACCTTTTCAGAAAGCGGCTCTGTTAAGGAGATAGCACGCATCTTTCTTAATTGATCCATCTCTTTTTTAGATTCTCGGTCAATCGAAACCTTTTGTGTTCTCTGACTCTTTAATAAGTTCCAGAAATATAGTCCGATGATAATCCCAAAGAATAGTTGTACAAATAAAGCGATCTCCGCCCAACTCATAAGTAAAACCTCCTGTAATCATGTTGTTTTTAGAACCTCGTATATGTATTTCCCTAACAAAATTTAATTCAGGGGCTAATTTTTCATACACCTTTTTAAGTAGGTTCCCTCAAATTAGTCTAGCGTTTATGGCTCCCGCTCTTTTTCAAAGGAAAAACGATAGGATGACAAGAATGCAGCCTATCAATTATTGGTTCACAAACCGATTGCCTTAAAAAGACTATTGATATGTGCGTCACGAATAAGCAGAAGATACCAATAAAAGGCTACGCACTGAATAGTGCCTTGTCCTTAAAAAATAGTATCTCCTTCCCTTTGTTGGAATAAACAAGATTTCATGGAAAAAATATGAGGAGGGCATAGAAATGAAATAAACAAAAGATAGAAGAGGAGAATCTCCAATCAAAAAAAGAGAATCTTGGCTGACAAACACCAATGATTCTCTTCTATAACTGTTGTTATGCTGAAGTTTTAGTTTCTTTCTCCACTACAGTTCCATCTTCTAGAACAAGTTTTGGAGAAGCATTATTTATTACTGTTTCTTTTGTAATTATACATTTTACAATATCATCTCTTGAAGGCAAATCAAACATAATATCTAATAAGATTCCTTCAATAATAGAACGCAATCCACGTGCACCAGTTTTTCTTTCAATTGCCTTTTTAGCAATCTCCTTAAGTGCTTCTGGTTCGAACTCCAATTCCACATCATCTAATTCTAACATTTTCTTAAATTGCTTTACTAATGCATTTTTTGGTTTTGTTAGAATTTCAATTAATGCTTCTTCGTCTAATTGTCCAAGACTAGCAATAACAGGAAGGCGTCCAATAAATTCTGGAATTAACCCGAAGCGTAATAAATCTTCTGGTAATACTTTAGATAATAAATCTTTATCTTCCACTTCTGCCTGTTTACCATCTGAACCAAAGCCAATTACTTTTTGGCCAAGACGTCTTTTAATAATTGGTTCAATTCCATCAAAAGCACCACCACAAATAAATAAAATATTTGTCGTATCAATTTGAATAAACTCTTGATGAGGATGCTTTCTACCACCTTGAGGCGGAACACTTGCCACAGTACCCTCTAGAATTTTTAATAATGCTTGTTGAACCCCTTCTCCAGAAACATCTCTCGTGATGGAAGGATTTTCTGATTTACGGGCTACTTTATCAATTTCGTCTATATATATAATACCTTTTTCTGCTTTCTCTACATCATAATCTGCTGATTGGATTAATTTCAAAAGAATATTCTCTACATCTTCCCCAACATATCCAGCCTCCGTTAGACTAGTTGCATCGGCAATAGCAAATGGTACATTCAATATTCTTGCCAAGGTTTGAGCAAGAAGTGTTTTACCACTACCAGTTGGTCCAATTAATGCAATATTACTTTTTGATAATTCCACATCATCAATTTTACTATTAGAATTAATACGCTTGTAATGATTATACACTGCAACAGAAAGAGCTTTTTTGGCCTGATCCTGACCAATTACATATTCATTAAGGATATCGCGAATTTCTGTTGGCTTCGGTACATCTTTAAATTCTACTTCTTCTTCTGTACCTAACTCTTCTTCCACGATTTCAGTACATAGTTCTATACATTCATCACAAATGTATACACCTGGACCAGCAACTAATTTACGAACTTGATCCTGTGTCTTTCCACAGAATGAACACTTTAACTGGCCTTTTTCGTCATTAAATTTAAACATACCTTCACCCCTTAAAACATCTTTTTATATTTTTACCGTTACGGATTATTATTTGCTTTGAAACAAATTCTTCTTTTTTCAACAGTTATGTATTGAATTGTATCACATGATGGTAATGTACAGGAAATAATACAACTCAGGTTGTTCAGTCCTCTATCATCCAATAACGGTAAAATGTATGTACTTCCTTAAGCATAACCAGATTTCACTTCTTTAAATCTGGAAATATTATCTCTTTGTTTGTCTGTATATTCCTGTACAGATAGAGTAACTTATATTATAGTTACCCATATTATATGTTATTTAACACTAATATAAAACTAAGGCACGAAATAGTCGCGCCTTAGTTTTTTTCACTTACTTCTATTATGCAACAGTTTTGCTGTTTTCTACAAGGAAATCGATTGCTTTTCTCATTTTTATATCCATTTGTAAGTTCTCAACGCCACCTAGAGCTTGTTTAATAGCATCTACTGGCATGTTGTACATTTGAGACATATTTTCAAGTTCAGCATTTACTTCTTCTTCTGTTACTTCGATGTTTTCAGCAGCTACAATTGCTTCAAGAGTCAAGTTAGAACGAACACGTTTTGCAGCATCTTCCTTCATTTGATCTTTTAACGCAGCTTCATCTTGACCAGAGAATTGGAAGTATAATTCAAGGTTCATTCCTTGCATTTGAAGGCGTTGTTCGAATTCGTTCATCATACGATCAATTTCTGTATCGATCATCGCAGACGGGATATCAATTGTTGCATTTTCAGATGCTTTTTCTACAACTGTATCACGAACTGTATGCTCTGCTTGATGTTTTTTATCGTTTTCTAAACGTGTTTTAATTTTTTCTTTTAAATCAGCTAATGTTTCAGCTTCTTCGTCTACATCTTTCGCAAACTCATCATCTAATTCAGGAAGTTCTTTTCCTTTGATTTCATGAACTGTTACTTTGAATGTAGCAGGCTTTCCAGCTAAATCTTCAGCATGGTATTCTTCTGGGAATGTTACTTCAACTTCTGTTGATGCACCAGTAGCAACTCCTACTAATTTCTCTTCAAAGCCAGGAATAAATTGACCTGAACCAAGTTCTAATGAGAAGTTTTCAGCAGTTCCGCCTTCAAAAGCAACTCCATCTTGGAATCCTTCGAAGTCCATAACAACTGTATCTCCTAATTGAGCAGTACCTTCTTCTTTTACTACTAACTCAGCTTGTTTTTCTTGCAATGCTTTAATTTCTGCTTCTACTTCTTCCTCTGTAACAGTTGTTTCCACAGCTGGTACTTCTAAACCTTTGTACTCACCTAGTGTTACTTCAGGCTTCACTGTAACAGTTGCTTTGAAAATTAATGCTTTTCCTTTTTCGATTTGTTCTACATCGATTTCAGGACGATCAACTGGATCAATTCCAGTCTCTTCAATTGCATTTGCATAAGCTTCTGGTAAAAGAATATCGATTGCATCTTGGTATAAAGATTCAACACCAAAACGTTGTTCAAACATTCCACGTGGAATTCTACCTTTACGGAATCCTGGAATATTTACTTGCTTTACTACTTTTTTAAATGCTAAATCTAAACCTTCGTTTAATTTTTCTGCATCTAATTCAATTGTAAGAACACCACGGTTCCCTTCTAAAACTTCCCATTTAGCTGACATACTATAATTTCCCTCCAACAATCTATTCTACTTTTTCATTACTTCTACTTAAAGTATAGATAAACTTCTTTCCTATTGTTTGATAGCTTATTCCAACGAAATAGAACGCAACCTAATTAAGGCAGAAAGTTATCTAGTAAGAAATATGCATCTTCGCATTTTCTAAATGCAACCATTACATTATATCATAGGTTCTAGTTGTTTCAACATCCTTGCCTAAATATTAGGATAAGAAATTTGCTCTAGTTGATAAATAAATGATTTTGCTTGGTTAAAATTATCCTCATTCACTTCATATAAATCAAGGATTTCTCGTGAATCTTCTTGTCCGAAATACTCATTTACAACAGCATGATAGGATGCCGCCCATGTTTGCATATTATCATCTTCTAGCACTAATGGATAGAGCAAAAAAAATTGTCGTTCCAATAGCATTTTAATATTTTCAAATAAAACAGGATCATTGCTTTCTACGTAATCGATAAGTATTGAAATTATTTTTTTGTATTGCTCCTGCTCTTTCATATCCTCTAAATCTGTTGGTTTTACGGTTAAGCTGCGGTTAAATTTATGAATGACTACTTCTTTTTCATATTCTTGCTCTCTTAATATATTAATTAACATCGTTTTTAAAAATGGATTTTTTCCATCGTCCTGAAGAAACTGTGTTACTTCTTCTATTGAAGCACGAATGTTCTGGCTAGACATTTTTGCAATGAGAAGCATTTGTTCCTGTGGATCTTCTATTCCCATTAAATCCCCTTTAACACCTATGGGCTCTTCTCTAAAATCATCCTTTTCCGTCATAGGGGAAGAGTCTGCCATTCTCCTACTAAATGTAAGCATTCTAGAAAAGTGCTCTATTTTATTTGCTGGAATTTGATGATCTTCAAGCAAAACTTCAATCGTTGTAACAATTTCTTCATATTCATGTAGCTGGACAAGAATCATGATATATAAATCTAACACGTATATATAGTCTCCCTGCCCCGCTTTCAACATTTCTTTTGCTAAATGTTTTGCCTGATCCAATAAACCTAGTTCGTAATAAGAAAGAATTAATCCAATATTAATATCATTATGAAAGGGATTTCTCTCTTTTGCTTCTTCTAAATAAGAAATAGCCTCTTTAAATCGCTTTTCTTGGATTGCATCTAACCCTTTTTGTAATAAACGCTTATCTAAATCGGGAAAAAAAATAACATTATCTTTTTTTTCCTGCTCCCGTTTCTTCATCCTTTTAACCGCCTATACATTCTTTTTGTTGCTAGTGTAGCCTTTTTTCTAAATGGATGCAACCTAGACTTTTCATTATCATCTCTCCATACCGCCCTAAGATGCTCCATTTAGTTCCCAGTAAAAAAAACAATATCTATTAAAATAGTCAAGACCTTAAGAAAGACAGGAAAACCTGTTTTTCTTAAGGTCTTTTTGTAGAAAGCTATTAGCTAATTTTGTGTACCGACTTTTTCGTAGTCTGCTATTTTATCACTGTATTGAAGAGTAATTTCGATTTCATCCCAACCATTCGTCAGCATCTTCTTCCAATAAGGATGGATAGTAAATGTCGCAGAAAATCCTTGGTCATCCTCCACTTTTTCTTCTTCTAAATTAATATGAAGATAATAGGGTTGATTTTGTGCTGTCTTTAAAAGATACTCGACTTCGTCTGTATGTAATTGAATCGGAAGCATTCCATTTTTCAAACAGTTTTGATAAAAAATATCCGCAAAGGATGGGGAAATTACAACAGAAAATCCAAAATCCTGGAGAGCCCATGGTGCGTGCTCTCTGGATGACCCACAACCAAAGTTTTTATTAGCTATTAATATGGAAGCCCCTTGATTCTCCGGAAAGTTCAGTTCAAATTCAGGATTGGGTTCTCCATTTTTCAAATAGCGCCAGTCAAAAAAAGCAAATCTGCCAAAACCTGTCTTTTCAATACGCTTTAAAAATTGCTTAGGAATAATTTGATCTGTATCTACATTTACTCGATCCATTGCTACTGCTTTTTCATAAAGCTTCTTAAAACCACTCACAACCGCTTCCTCCTTTACGTTGTCGCTTGTAATTCTGCATTCATTTTTCGAATATCCACAAATCTTCCATTTAATGCCGCAGCTGCTGCCATTGCAGGGCTAACTAAATGAGTTCTGGCACCCGCACCTTGCCGCCCTTCGAAATTACGATTGGAAGTAGAAGCACAATGTTCTCCACTCGGAACTACATCATTATTCATACTTAAACACATGCTACAGCCTGCATCTCGCCATTCAAAACCAGCTTCTACAAATAGCTTATCCAGCTCTTCTTGTTCGGCCTGTTTTTTTACTTTTTGGGAGCCTGGTACAACTAGCGCCCGTACTCCTGGATATACCTTTTTCCCTTTAATCATACTTGCTGCTTGTCGTAAATCTTCTATTCTAGAATTCGTACAAGAACCTATAAACACATGCTGAATTGCGATATCCGTAATAGCCATTCCTTCTTTTAGCCCCATATACTGTAGGGAAATATGTAAGGCACGGCGATCTGTTTCATCTTGAAAATTATCTGCTGAAGGAATCTTCTCATCTACTTTAGCAGTCATAGAAGGGTTCGTACCCCAACTCACCATTGGCGCAATATCATTTCCATCAATCATAATAACTTTATCGTAATATGCATCTTCGTCAGAAACTAAATCACGCCATTCTTCCACTACTTTCTCCCAGTTCACTGGTGCGTGTTTTCTACCTTTTAAATAAGAAAAAGTCGTTTCATCTGGACAAATTAACCCTGCACGCGCCCCACCTTCAATGGACATATTACAAATAGTTAATCTTTCTTCCATCGAAAGGTTGCGAATAACATCCCCAGTATATTCAATAACATGGCCAGTTCCAAAATTAACTCCGTATTTAGAAAGTATATAAAGAATGACATCTTTTGCATTTACACCCTGTGCAAGCATTCCATTAATCTCTATTTTTAACGTTTTTGGTCTAGTTTGCCAAAGTGTTTGTGTTGCAAGAACATGCTCTACTTCACTTGTACCTATTCCAAAAGCAAGGGCTCCAAAAGCTCCATGTGTTGATGTATGACTATCCCCACAAACGATTGTTTTTCCAGGCTGTGTTAATCCCAGTTCAGGACCAATTACATGAACAATCCCTTGTTCAGGACTATCTAGACCTGCTAAAGGAATATTAAATTCCAAACAGTTTTTTTCCAAGGTAGTCATCTGATTCAAAGCAATTTCATCATCTATTTTAAAGCGGTTAATGGTTGGTACATTATGATCCATTGTTGCAAATGTGCGATCTGGTCTTCTCACTTTTCGATTTTTCATTCTTAAACCGGAAAATGCCTGTGGAGAGGTAACTTCATGAACAAGATGCAGATCAATATATAATAAATCTGGCTTCCCTTCTTCTCTGTGTACTATATGTTTTTCCCAAATTTTATCGATAATGGATTTCCCCATTACTTTGCCCTCCCATCTATAATCTTTTATTTACTTGTTGTCTTTGTAGATTAAAGGGCTGTCAAAATATACTTTTGACTAGCCCGTAAATTGTTTCATTTCTATCTATTTTTAGTCCCCTATATCCAATCACTGCCGTTCTGTCTTCCTACTTCTCATTATAATTAAACATGTGTCGCTGCTACTAATTGGCAAATTTCTTTGTCAACAGCTTCTACCATTTCCGTCGTCGAAACGATTTTACTATTTGGTGACAAAATGTCTCTAGTTCTATAGCCATTATTCAAGACATTATTTACCGCCTCTTCAATGATCGCTGCTTCTTTTTCTAGTTGAAACGATAATCGTAGCATCATGCTTACCGATAAAATCGTCGCTAATGGATTTGCGATATTTTCCCCTGCTATATCTGGTGCAGAACCATGGATAGGTTCATATAAATATGGCCCCTCTTCTGATAAACTGCTTGATGCTAGCATTCCTAATGAACCCGTTAAGACAGATGCTTCATCACTTAAAATATCACCAAACATATTTTCGGTAACGATGACATCAAATTGCTTTGGATTTCTAATAAGCTGCATTGCGGCATTATCAACAAGCATATGCTCAAGCAAAACATCTGGATATTTCTCTGCTACTTGATTTGCAATCTCTCTCCATACTCTACTAGTCTCCAAGACATTTGCTTTATCAACAGAAGTAACCTTTTTTGATCTCGTTTTTGCAATCTCAAAGGCTTTCTCGATGACACGCTCAATCTCTTCATTCTTATATTGCAGTGTATCTAGTGCCCCTGGCTTCCCATCTATTACGGTGCGTTCACTTGGTGTTCCAAAATAGATCCCTCCTGTTAATTCACGAACAACGATCAAGTCAACTCCTTCGATAATATCTTTCTTAAGAGGTGACGAGGTAGCTAAACTTTCATAACAGGTTGTCGGTCTAAGGTTCGCGAACAAGTTCAAAGCTTTTCTTATTTTTAATAGTCCTTGCTCCGGACGTTTTTCAACAGGAAGAGCATCCCATTGCGGTCCACCTACTGCACCTAATAAAATGGCATCACTATTTTTACAGATCGTAATCGTATCATTAGGTAATGGAGTACCAGTTTTATCTGTCGCACATCCGCCAATGTCAGCAAAAGTTAATTCGAACTGATGGCTATATAAAGATTCAATTGTTTGCAAAATTTTGACTGCCCCAGCTACTATTTCAGGTCCAATTCCATCACCTGGCAAAACGGCGATTCTTTTGTTCATTTCTATTCGCTCCCCTATATCAAAGGCTTGGTTTTCAGACCTTAAAGCCTACACTTTTTCCAAAAATTGTTCATTCGCAAGTATAGCCCTATTAATAGCATTTATATATGCCTTGGCAGATGCTATCAATACATCTTGATCCAATCCTCTTCCTGCACTTTCTTTTTGGTCATATTGTACTCTAACAAAAACTTGAGCTAAGGCATCTCTTCCTGCACCTAAAGATTGAATACGATAATCATTTAGCGTCACTTGACCAGAAATAGACATTTCAAGTGTGTTATATAGCGCTTCTACACTTCCTGATCCGGTGCCATTTTGAATGATTAATTCATTTTTCGGTCCTGAAAGCTTCACCATTGCATCTGCTTCATTGTCATTTTTATGTTGTACCTTAACCTCAACTAATTCATAGTATTTCTCTTCTTTAGCAAGCTTGTTCTCTAGCACAATAGCAATAATATCTTCATCAGAAATTTCTTTTTTATGATCTGCTAAATCCTTAAATGCAACAAAGAGATCTTTTACATCTTCTTCTTTTACCTGAAGCCCTAGTTCTTTCAGCTTTGTTTTAAATGCATGACTACCCGAATGCTTTCCTAGCACCATATTATTGTTGTTTACATAGCCAACAAGTTCTGGGGAAATTATTTCATAGGTAGTTTTCTCCTTTAAAACACCGTCCTGGTGAATACCAGATTCATGCGCAAATGCATTTCGACCAACAATCGCCTTATTCCCTGGTACTACCATACCGGTTAATTCACTGACCAAGCTACTAGATCTACTAATCTCTTTTAGATTAATTCTTGTTCTTTCCTGATAATGATCATTTCTAATATGAAGCGCTACCACAATTTCTTCCATAGAAGCATTTCCAGCTCTCTCTCCTATACCATTAATGGTGCACTCTACTTGTGTCGCTCCATTTTCAATAGCAGCAAGCGAGTTTGCTGTCGCCATTCCTAAATCATCGTGACAATGAGTTGATAAGGAAACTTTATCAATGGACGGAACATTATTTTTCAAATATTGAAAAACTTCTCCATACTCATTTGGCGTAATATACCCTACAGTATCAGGTATATTAATTATTTGTGCTCCAGCTTGTATAACTTCTTCTATTATCTCTGCTAGAAATGGAAGCTCCGTTCGACAAGCATCCTCGGCACTCCATTGTATAACCGGAAATCTTTTGGCAGCGTATTGAACAGCGGCAACAGCTCGTTCAATAACTTGTTCTTTTGATAGTTTTAACTTATATTGTCGATGAATGGGACTTGTTGCTAGAAAAACATGGATTCTTGGTTCTGCACCATCTTTTAAAGCTTCCCAAGCAGTATCAATATCAGAAGTCACTGCTCTTGCAAGACCAGTTACCGAGCTATTTTTTATCTTTTGCGCTATTTGCTGTACAGATAAAAAATCACCTTTAGAGGCAGCAGGAAAGCCTGCCTCTATAATATCTACATTTAATTTTTCTAATTGTTCCGCAATGACCATCTTTTCTGCCAAATTTAAATTTACACCTGGGGACTGTTCACCATCTCTTAAAGTTGTATCAAATATCTTAATGTTTGCCACTACCCACCACTTCTTTCTTTCTTGAGCTTTTAACAAATGGCATCATCGCGCGTAATTCTTTTCCAACCTTTTCAATTAGGTGTTCACTTTCTCTATCATTAATCGCATTAAATACTGGTCTATTCGCTTGATTTTCTAAAATCCAACCTTTAGCAAATTTTCCTTCCTGAATATCTGTAAGTACAGCTTTCATCTCTTTCTTCACATCTTCTGTTACAATACGTGGTCCTGTTACAAAGTCACCCCATTGGGCTGTATCAGAAATAGAATATCTCATCCCAGCCATTCCATCTTCATACATTAGGTCAACAATCAATTTCAACTCATGTAAACACTCAAAGTAAGCTAATTCTGGCTGATAGCCTGCTTCTACCAATGTTTCAAAGCCTGCTTTTACTAGCGCTGTTAAACCTCCACATAGTACCGCTTGTTCACCGAATAGATCTGTCTCAGTTTCTTCTTTAAATGTTGTTTCTAATGCTCCTGCACGTAATGCTCCAATCGCTTTTGCATATGCAAGTGCAAGCTCTCTTGCTTCACCAGTAACATCTTGGTAGATAGCAAATAATGCTGGAACACCCGCTTCTTGTTCAAATGTTCTTCTCACAAGATGACCAGGACCTTTTGGTGCCACTAATAGAACATCACTCTCACTTGGAGGAACGATTTGATTAAAATGGATGTTAAATCCATGTGCAAACATTAATGCTTGGTTTGTTAAATTCGGTTTAATTTCTTCATTATATATTTTTGTTTGCAATTCATCAGGAAGCAAAATCATTACAATATCCGCTTTAGCTGTTGCCTCTCCAACAGGATATACATTAAACCCATCTTCCACTGCTTTATTCCATGAATTTCCTTTTCTTAATCCAATAATGACATGAACACCACTATCTTTCATATTTAAAGCATGAGCATGCCCTTGAGATCCATAACCAATTACAGCAACCGTTTTCCCTTCAAAATATCCTAAATTTGCGTCTCCGTTATAATACATTTTAGCCATTATTAATCTCCCTTTCGTTAGTAAAATTAGTTTTATTTTATTAGTAAAATTAAACGATAGAATAATTGCTTTTATGACTTGCTGCCTTTTGAGATCCACGAGGGAACGCTGTTGTACCTGTTCTAGCCAGTTCTTTAATCCCATACGGTTTAAGCAGTTCGATAAAAGCTTCGATTTTTGTTGATTCTCCTGTAATTTGGATAACAAGACTCTCCTTGCTTACATCGATTACAGAAGCTCTAAATGGTTCAATTACTGAGTAAAGTTCATGTCTAGTCTGTGGTGTAGCAAGTACTTTTATTAAAGCAAGCTCTCTTGCGACAATTGCCTGATCAGTAATATCTACCACTTTCAAAATATCAATCTGCTTATTTAGCTGTTTCGTGATTTGTTCAATGATGCCATCACTTTCTACATGTACAACACAAGTAATTCGTGAAACTCCTTCATGCTCTGTATGGCCTACTGATATACTTTCAATATTGTAGTTTCTTTTCGAAAAAAGATTCGTGATGCGGTTTAATACCCCTGATTTGTTCAAGACAGTTAAACTAATTATTTTTTTCATGGCTTCATCCCTACCATTTCATGTAATCCTTTACCTGGTGCTATCATTGGATATACATTCTCGTTTGGATCAATACGGAAATCCAATAATACAGGTTCTCTTACCGCTAACACTTCGTCCAGAATGTCACCAGCTTCTTCAGCGGAAGTTATTTGGTAGCCTTTGATTCCATATGCTTCTGCTAATGCAACAAAGGAAGGCTGGAAAGATTCTTTACTATGTGAAAAACGAGACTCATAGAAAAATTCTTGCCACTGTCTCACCATTCCTAGCGCCTGATTATTAAAAATAATAATCTTAATCGGTAAATTTAATTCCCTAATTAATGCAAGCTCCTGGCTACACATTTGGAAGCCTCCATCGCCGCTAATAGCTAGAACCGTCGCTTTTGGATCTGCTAATTGGGCACCAATGCTTGATGGTAATCCGAATCCCATCGTTCCTAATCCACCAGAAGTTACCCAGCGATTCGACTCTTTAAATGGATAGTGTTGAGCCGCCCACATTTGATGTTGCCCCACATCCGTTGTTACAATCGCTTCACCCTTTGTCTTTTCATAAAGCATCTGCATTACTTGCTGCGGTTTAAGAAGATTCGACTTTTCATAATAGTACGGATACTCATTTTTCCAATTTTCAATCTTTTCCAACCAATCACTATGCTCTGATTGTAAGCCCTTCTGCTTACATAGCATGCTTAGTGCTTCTTTCGCATCTCCCACAATCGGAATTTTCGTTGGGATAATTTTGCCAATTTCCGCTGGATCAATATCAATATGAGCTTTAATAGCGTTTGGTGCAAAATGGGCTAAATTTCCTGTTAAACGGTCATCAAATCTTGCCCCAACATTAATTAATAAGTCTGATTCATACAATGCCATATTGGCTGCATAACAACCGTGCATTCCTCCCATTCCGACAAATAACTTGTTATTTGCTGGAAAGCCGCCTAATCCAAGAAGTGTATGTACAACTGGAATTTGTTGTTGCTCCGCATATTCAAGTAATTCTGCACTCGCCTTTGCAAAATTAACCCCTGCACCTGCTAGGATTACTGGTTTTTTTGCAGCACTTACTGCTTCTGTTAATTTTCGAATCTGCAAATAATTCGGTTGTGTTGTCGGTTGATAGCCAGGAAGATCTACTTCCTTTTCATCCGGAACACTTGAAATGGTTGCAGCAATATCCTTTGGAAAATCAATTAATACTGGACCTGGTCTACCACTTGTGGCAATGTAAAATGCTTCTTTAATGATTCTCGGAATATCTTCAAGATTTCGAACCTGACAATTATACTTGGTTATCGGGGTTGTAATCCCTAAAATATCCGCTTCTTGAAAAGCATCTGTTCCAATTACACTTGTTGCCACTTGCCCTGTGAATACAACTAACGGAAGAGAATCCATCATTGCATCAGCAAGTCCTGTTACAATATTAGTTGCACCTGGACCGGATGTCGCGATTACAACTCCTGGTTTTCCAGAGATTCTCGCATATCCTTCTGCTGCATGAATACCTCCCTGTTCATGCCTTGGTAGGACGTGAAAAATTTTAGAATCGTAAATCTTATCATAAATTGGTAAGACAGCTCCACCTGGGTATCCGAAAATAAATTCAACATTTTCCTTTTCCAAAGCCTGTAATAAGAGATCAGCACCAGTTAACGGTTTCACTTGGGCCTTCGTTTTTTCAAAGGCAGTTTCCTGTAACATTTGTATAACCTCCCTAAATTACTTTCCTTTTCTTCTTTCCTTAGATATTGTCATGAAAGGATACACCCATAAAAAAAGCCTTCCCACCTCCAATGATTACTAATATTTTTAGTAAACAAAGGGGTGAAAAGGCATTTCCTTTCCACGGTACCACCCTCATTCATACACGATAAAAAAAAGTGTATGCACTTAGTTGAACGGTTCGTTCTCTTTTGATAACGAGTGGAAACACTCGGTTAGCTCTAATTGACTGTCCTTTCAAGCTAACACTCTGAGGTGAGTTCATTTCCTATTGGTTCACCGGTTCACACCAACCACCGGCTCTCTTTGGAATCCAAAATAGAAAACTACTTATCCTCATCATCGAATTACTATATTTACTATGTAAAACAAAATCGCTTAGTCATGATGTCTGTTTATAAAGCTTTTTAGCTAGTAACATTTTGTTTTTTTCATTTGTTGAGGTTATCTTACGCTGAATTTAAACAAGAGTCAACAGTATTTTTGAGAATTATTTGATTATTTAAACAACAACCAACATAATAGAAAGCGATTACATTATTGGTATATAAAGAATGCATGTACTTTTTTAATCAACAAAAAAATTTAAAAAATTCTTTTTTTACTGAAAATTACCGATGCATATAAAATATAATCTAATTATGATATACATTATAATAAAATAATTCTTCATATGAAACTAATGTGTCATAAAATCTTACATTGTTTTTTATTTTCATACCTTTTATTCTCCTTGTAGACAAAATGCAACCGCCACAAAAAAAGAAAGCGATTGCATTTAAAGGGGAAATTTAATTAAGAAACTGCACAAATATCTTGAATCCACGATAATCGAATTTGATACGTATTTTCTTTTTCATCTTTTAAATCAATCGTTTGATCGATTAGATTGAGTTTCTGAACTTGTCCCTTACATGTTTCTAAAAAACCATTTTTATAATAATTAATAACAATGAGCCTACTTCTTCCTAACTCCTTGAGAATCATGGTGCATATCTCCTTCTACGTATTATTGGTAATGTTCATCTATTCACATTAAGTTAATTCTTGTCTATTTTTTTACTTAAATCTATTATACACAAAAATAGAAAGCGTTTTCAAGTATTACAAGTGACTTTCTGAACATTATTTTTCCTACTTACATTATTCTCCAAGTGATTCCTAATTATACCTTCACAGGATAAATTAAGTAAGAATTAGCAGTAGCATTATTAGAGACGTTTTAAGCAAAATAGATTTTTCAATATCTTACATTCCTTGTAAAAAAAGATAACCAGTTAATCCTTTTTGTACGTTACATGATATAGATAATAGAGACTCCTTTCTATACGCTATTTTAATATAAGATGTTGTTATTCATACCTAATTAGGAAAGAATATAAACAAAACCTAGCTTAAAAGAAACTCTATATAAAAAAATCCCACTGTTTATTCCCTTTAAATAGTGGGAATATAAACAATATGCAAGAACCAATTGTTTAAAGGAGGAAGAGGTATATGACAAAAAGCGTTGTAGGTATATATGATTCTCCTGAAGCAACAGTAAATGCTATTGAGGAGTTAATCTCAAAAGGATATTCTCCAAATCACATTTCCGTTATTACAAGAAGCGAACAAACAGCATTAATTGAACAAGAAACGGAAGTAGATACAGCTACTGGTATTGATCAAGTAGAACCAACATCTTTTTTAGATCGATTAAAGACTTTCTTTTCTGATACTGATTTAGAACCATATGAGAAAGAATTACAAGCAGGAAAATACATTGTTCTCTTAGATAATGAAGAAGAACTCGAAGAAGAGCAGATGAATAAATTAGACTTCGATAATAATGAGGTAGATGTCATCCCATCCCAAACGATGAATACAACGGTAGAACGTAAGAAAGTAGAGTAAGAAAAAAGCTTAAACCATTTGTGGTTTAAGCTTTTTTGTGACGTCCCAGGAGAGATTCGAACTCCCGACCGTACGCTTAGAAGGCGTATGCTCTATCCGGCTGAGCTACTGGGACATGGTTTAATAATTATTTCAACAATCAACTTAATTATTATAACATATTCTAATAAAAAAACATAGAAATTAATTAAAAATCTAGATAGTCAGATGTTGAAAACAATCTACTAAATATACTTAAAATAATCAAGTATATAAAAATACGTCCCAGGAGAGATTCGAACTCCCGACCGACGGCTTAGAAGGCCGTTGCTCTATCCAGCTGAGCTACTGGGACATGTTATGTATTTACTTCATTCCTAATGAGGACAATAATTATTATATGACTATAGAAACACAAAGTCAATAGTTTCTTAAAGTTTTTTTCCTAATGAGGAATTTTTTTCTTCCTCATTAGGAAAAAGTTTATTAACGAGGAAATTCACTTTTTAATTCTGGAAGCAAGCCTTTATGAAAATCATAAACCTCTGTCACGAATCGTTCACTCTCTATTGTTAATATCACATATGTTTGTTCTACTCTTCCTCTAGGCAAACGCAAACTACCTGGGTTAATAAAAAGAACGCCGTCCACTACTTCCATCCCTAAAAAATGAGAATGGCCAAAACAAGCAATCTCCGCCCCAACTTCTTTCGCCTTATACAATAGGTTATTAATAGAAGACTTCACACCATATAAATGACCATGTGTTAAAAAAATTTTCTTATCAGCAATCTCTTGAATAGTTTCGGTTGGATATCTATCTTCATAATCACAGTTCCCCTGAACCGTAACATATCCATCCATCACTTCTTCACTAGCAGATAGCTCAGAATCTCCACAATGAAGAAATAAGTCCACTTCATTTTCGTGCCTTTTCTTTACAACGCCTAATTCTGATACCATTCCATGACTGTCGCTAACAATCAAAACCTTCATCCTAGTTCCCTTCCTTAAAAACATTAGGTAACTGTTCTTTTAGTTTTTTCAATGCATTTGCACGGTGACTAATTTTATTTTTAGTCTCTGGAGGCAATTCCGCCATCGCCTTTTGCTCTGCCACTACATAAAAGATTGGATCATAGCCAAATCCAAACTCTCCTCTTCTTTCCTCCAAGATAACCCCTTCACAGGTGCCAGTAAATGTTAGAGAGGCATTATTTGGAATAGCCACTGCTAAAGTACAACAGAAGCGTGCTGTTCTCTCTTCAGATGTAATCCCCTCTAACTCACTTAAAACCTTTTCCATATTGTCTTGATCGTTTTTTTGTTCTCCTGCATATCGAGCCGAGTATACTCCTGGTCTTCCGTTTAAAGCATCCACCACAAGACCAGAATCATCAGAGATAACGACACGATTTAGCAGTTGAGATATTGTTTCTGCTTTGAGAAGAGCATTTTCTTCGAATGTACTTCCCGTTTCTTCTACATCCGGCACATCTGGAAAATCTAAAAGTGTTTTTACTTCATAGCCAATCGGTTCAAACATTTGGATAAATTCTTTTGCCTTACCAGTATTTCTTGTTGCAATTATAATCTCTTTCATAGTAAATCTCCTTAGTCAGCTAAAAATATCTTTTCCCATTACTTAAACATAAAATTATCTATATTCTTAAGTTTACTACGCAAAAAAAAATACGTCTACATACACAGTATATACCCTTTCCTGTTTAATTCAAAAGGCGGTTTTGTGAAGTTTGTTTTATTTGATTGAACTAATATGATTGGTTCGTTTAATCAGCAAATAAATGGAGGTAATGGACTTTCACGTTTAAATATAGCAAATAAAAAGAAGCTTAGGAAATCCCAAGCTTCTTTTTATTTGCTTATACTCGCCTTAAAAACTACCTGTATTCACTTTTTCTGGACGAGTAACTGGTTTAGTCAAGCTCTCTCCCTCTGCATTTACTAAATCAGCCTCTCCATTCACCGTAACAGCAACACTTTCAATGCCTTCTTGTTCCGTTAAAGAAAGTACTAAAGAATTTAATACCTCATCAGCAAGCACTTTTTCTTCTCCATCAAGTCCGCTTGAATAAATATTTTCATTGAAGTTTAATGTAACCTTCCCATCTTCTACTACTGGATCATCTAATAGCTTCACATCATCAGGTAGTAAGCTTGTTAATGATGGTGACGCTCCCATACCTGGTCCTTCTATTAGCTCCCCTACTGCTGCTGCAACATTGTTTTCTTCCCCATTGCTAACACGCTTAGTTACTGGAACATAATAATACGAATCTAAATCTCCACCAATATAATAAACAGTTAATGGTTTTGTATTTGTAATATCTGTTACGTCATCTGTATTAATGTTAATACCATCTGCTCTTGTCAAAGCACCTTGAATCGGTGTTTTATTTACCGGCATCTCTGTTAATTCATGACCGTTTAGAGATAGCTTTACAGAATCAATGGAATCAAACTGTGTCAATGTCCATGTTATAGATTGTAAGATTTTCTCTTCATCCTTTGCTTCATACTCTTTAAACTCATTTGAAAAATCAACAGTAGCCACTTTATCTTCATCAACATTGATACTAATTTTTGTATCTTGGGGAATTACTGCCTGAAAGTCATTTGGCAGCATTTCCGTTACTTTACCACCCTTGACTAAATATTCAAGGCTCTCTTTTGCAATCGAATTTGTTTTTGGCAGATTTAAAGTTTGCGGAACAACGTACCCATATTTATCCATTAAATATAATTCAATAGGCATTGCATCCTCTGTAGCAACTTCTCCCGCTGTTTCTTTGTCCGCATTTTCTTTCACTGCATCATCTTCATAGGATGTACTTTGAGGTGGATCTACTTTTTCTTTATCTCCCAATAAGCTACACCCAGAAATCAACACAGATGATATTAAAACCGCAGAAACTATGGTCAATTTGTTATTCTTAGACATCTTCATCACTCCTAAGACAGTTTGTACTAATATATATACGAGCCTATCTTATTTTTAGACCGCCTTTAGGAGATTTTTTTAAAAAAAAGACCATCTTCCGGTTTTCATCCACTTTAAATATCTAAACAATGACAGTGGATGTACCTATAAGACAGTCTTGATTAATTATGTCAATTTAATTGTTTCAACAGAATCTATTTTTTGACTTAGCCAGTTTGAAGCTATCCTCGCAAAAATATCTTTCGAACCAGTAGTATAAAAATGATGTTCTACTATATTTTCTCCTGAAGCAAGTTGGTCATTATGGTTTAAAATCGTACTAACTTCACGTGCCGTTTCTGCTCCTGAACTAATCACCTTTACCTTATTCCCCATCTCTTCTCGTATTACTTTTGCCAACAACGGATAATGGGTACAGCCCAGTATTAGTGTATCTATCTCTTTACTTTTTAAAGGCCAAAGTGTTTCTTTCACGATTTTCCTTGCTACCGGACCATCATATTCGCCGCTCTCCACTAAAGGAACAAATTTTGGGCATGCCAAACTAACTGTTCTTACTCGATTATTAATCTTCTTTAGTGCTTTTTCATATGCTCGACTTCGAACAGTTCCAATTGTGCCAATCATACCTATATAATTATTATTGGTTACCTTTAATGCTGTTCGTGCCCCTGGAATGATTACGCCAATTACAGGAATAGATAGTTCTGCACGAATTTCTTCCAATGCTACAGCAGTTGCCGTATTACATGCAATGACAAGCATTTTAATATTTTTCCCCAACAGGAACCTAGTCATTTCCCAAGTGAATTTTTTCACTTCTTCTCCCGTTCTTGGCCCATATGGACATCTTGCCGTATCCCCTAAGTATACGATATTTTCAAAAGGAAGCTGACGCATAATCTCCTTCGCGACCGTTAATCCACCAACTCCAGAATCTATAACCCCTATTGCTCTTTCCAAAAAAACCGCCTCATTTTTCTCGCATTACTTGATGTAAACGCATGAAATTTTTCTTTAATTCTTCAATATCTTCTGTTGTATACTCATTCAATACCTCTTGAAGATAGCCTTGACGTTTTTTGATTACTTCGTCAATCAGTCGTTTCCCTTCTTCTAACATATGAATACGAACCACACGGCGATCATTCGGATCCTTAACCCTTTGTACTAACTGATTTTTTTCCATGCGATCAACTAAATCAGTAGTTGTGCTAAAGGCAAGGAACATTTTATTCGACAATTCACCTATTGTCATATCTCCCTCTTCAAATAACCATTGTAGAGCAACAAATTGAGGAGGAGTCATTGTATAATTACTTAATATTTCTCTTCCCTTTTGTTTGATGATACCAGATATATATCGCATATCCTTTTCGATTGTAGCTATATTCTCTAAGTATTCCTTTGCATTTTTCTCTTCAGTCATCATGATTACAACTCCCATATATAAATATACAAATATAATTATTTTCCGACAAATTTCTACGAATCCCTACTTTTAATTATAATCTACAATTCTTCCCTCGTAAATGTATAAGGGGAAAAGTTAACGGAGCTGTAATGAGAAGGGATAAAATTTAGGATAAAGACCGCTTCATCCCCATATTTTTTTAACATTAGTAGCTTTCTCAAAATAGTCCATTTTCATTAGGATAATTTTGAGAAGGCTGTTGTATCTAACAGGTTACTTTATCGTACCTTTTTTGTCATCATTAAAAAGAAGATGACCCATATAAGCGGCAAAGGAGTGGAATTTCCTTCTCACTTATACAAGATCATCTTCTTTATTATAGTTCCAGTTCTCCCATTCTAAGGAGTTCTACAACAGCCTGTGAACGCCCCTTCACGCCCAGCTTCTGCATAGCATTAGAAATATGATTTCGAACTGTTTTTTCGCTTATGAATAAATCACTGGCGATTTCCTTAGTCGTTTTATCTTGGACTAACAGTTCAAATACTTCTCTTTCTCTTTTGGTTAATAATGGCTTGTGAGTAAATTCATTCTCCTTCAAGTAGTGTAACCCTCCTTGCCTTTGCCAGCTATGAACTTTGGGATGGGTATAGTTATAGTCTGAATATATTATGTAAAATGACACCTTGGAGTGACTGGATTTATGGAAATTGGGAAAGGTTTTTTCTGTTTTTATTTTTCGTTATCCTTTAAGATTATTTACCAAGAAAAGACGACATATTTTTATGGGTTTTTATTGAAAAAGGCACTCTAATTTAGAAATGGAAGTAATTAAACATTCATCCTTCATAATCCATGATATAATTTAAGAAAATAAATATGTAGTAGTAAATTTCTGTTATCAAGGAAGCTTTGGTGATAAAGATGGACTTAAACATAGAATTTCTTACAAACTTACATAAAGAGCTGCTTCAGGATATGTATTTCGATTATGAAGAAAATGGCACTCCATTTATTGATATCGTAACGATTATGGGTAGCCTATACTATTATGAACAACAAACAAAAAAAGCAAGAAAAACTAACATAATCATCCCTGTTTTCCATGTAAGTCTTTGGGAAGACACAAGGGATGTCCTAGAACAACTTATTGATTGGTTAATGGAAGAACCTGTGTATCTTCAATTCCAACCAATTGATGTGGAGATTACGTTTCCTTCTTTTTGTCTTCCTAATAATCATGAAGTTTCTTTATTTTTAGATGATCTGGACTCAATTGTTGGGGTTGAGAAAAATAATGACTCAACTTACCCTATTGCCTCCGATTATATTCGACTAATAAATAAAGGGAATGAGCGAGAAAAGCAAAAAAAATTAGCTGCTTTTCTACGCGATAATGTACCTGATTCTGGTGAGATAATTACTTTAAATTCTGGCATTCACAAGAATTCTTCAGCCTTTCGAACTTGTTTACTTGTTTCCATTGCAGCGGTAAAAACACACTTTAACGAGGGAAGTAATATTTATGTCTATCAGAATAGCAAAATTAATAGGACAGTTACGATTGATTCAAATGTATTGCTCAAATCTACTCATCCGAAAACTTTTAAACTATTAAATAATCTCTATGCAAGTCTGGATCTTCAGATATCTATCCAAACTCCTGTTTTGCATAAACCTTTACAACTAAGCATAAACGAGATGCCAAAAGACTATAAACTACAAATTAAAAATACTGTAGACTGTGAACGAATAAGGAGAAACGGGAAAACGTCTACTACTTTACCATGTGGAATTTGCCTGCCATGCTTGCAAAGAAAGGTTACATTAGCTGCAAGTAATAATGAAGCATATGATACATTGTATGAGTATGATTACGGTCAAAAGGTCACTGATATGGAAAAAGAGGAGGATAAACGAATCTTTACAGAGAATCTGCATCTTCTAGAAGCTACTATTGATTATTTAGAGGAGAACATAAGCGAACTAGCTCGCGAAGAAAAATCAGTAGCAAATGAATTTATTTTCGCCTATCGTCAATTCAAAGAAAAATATTAGCCGAAAAAAGACCACCAAATGGCGGTCTTTTTTGATTAATGATCACTTCCAAAGAAATCTTTAAACGCTTGGAAAGTTGCTTCACGGTTAAGAGCAGCAATCGATGTTGTTAATGGAATTCCTTTTGGACAGGACTGCACACAGTTTTGCGAGTTACCACAGTTAGCTAGTCCTCCATCTCCCATAATCTCTTGTAATCTTTCCTCTTTATTCATTTCTCCTGTTGGATGGGAATTAAACAGACGAACTTGAGAAAGAGGAGCTGGTCCAATGAAATTAGATTTACTGTTTACATTTGGACAGGCTTCTAAGCAAACTCCACATGTCATACATTTAGATAACTCGTATGCCCATTGGCGTTTTTTCTCTGGCATTCTTGGACCCGGCCCTAAATCATACGTTCCATCGATTGGTATCCATGCTTTCACTTTCTTTAAGCTATCAAACATGCGGCTACGATCGACTTGAAGATCACGAACAACTGGAAATGTTCTCATTGGCTCCAGTCGGATCGGCTGTTCTAATTGATCAATAAGTGCCGTACATGATTGTCTCGGCTTTCCATTAATCACCATAGAACATGCTCCACACACTTCTTCTAAACAGTTCATATCCCAAGCAACTGGAGATGTTTTTTCCCCCTTGCTTGTTACAGGATTTCTGCGAATTTCCATAAGTGCAGAAATAATGTTCATATTAGGACGATATGGCAAAGTGAATTCTTCTACATAAGATGGTGAATTAGGGTCATCTTGTCTTTCAATTTGTAACGTTACTGTTTTTTGCTCCCCCATTTTATTTCACTCCCTCTTTTTGCTTTGAATAATCTCTTTTTCTAGGTTTGATTAATGAAGTATCGACTTCTTGATAATGAAAATCTGGCGCCTCATTTCCACTAACAAATTTAGCCATTGTTGTTTTTAGGAAATCTTCGTCATTTCTTTCCGGAAATTCTGGCTTATAATGTGCTCCACGGCTCTCATTTCGGTTATATGCACCAAGGGTAATCACACGTGCTAGCTGAAGCATATTCTCTAATTGACGAGTAAATACGCCTCCTTGGTTTGACCATTTTGCAGTATCATTAATATTAATTTTTTTATATCGCTCTAATAGCTCTTGAATTTTATTATCTGTTGCAAGCAACTTATCGTTGTAACGAACAACTGTCACATTATCAGTCATCCATTCTCCTAATTCCTTATGAAGTACATAGGCATTTTCAGTTCCATCCATTTTCATGATATTCTGCCATTTGGATTCTTCTTGTTTAATAGCTGAATCATATAGAGAAGACGATAAATCTTCTGCGCTTTTGCTTAATCCACTGATATACTTAACAGCATTCGGACCTACAACCATTCCACCATAAATCGCTGAAAGCAAGCTATTTGCTCCTAAACGGTTTGCTCCATGCTGAGAATAATCACATTCCCCTGCTGCAAATAAACCTGGAATATTTGTCATTTGGTCATAATCAACCCATAATCCGCCCATGGAGTAATGAACTGCAGGAAAAATTTTCATCGGAAGCTTACGTGGATCTTCGCCAGTGAATTTTTCGTAAATCTCGATAATGCCGCCTAGCTTAATATCGAGCTCTTTTGGATTTTTATGGGATAAATCTAAATACACCATGTTTTCCCCATTGATGCCGAGCTTTTGATCGACACATACATGGAAAATTTCGCGCGTGGCGATATCCCTTGGCACAAGGTTTCCATAAGCTGGATACTTCTCTTCTAAGAAATACCATGGTTTCCCATCTTTATACGTCCAGATTCGACCGCCTTCCCCACGAGCTGATTCACTCATTAAACGTAGTTTATCATCACCTGGAATCGCCGTTGGATGGATTTGGATAAATTCACCATTTGCATAATAAGCTCCTTGCTGATAAACAACAGATGCTGCTGAACCAGTATTTATAATGGAGTTCGTAGATTTTCCGAAGATAATTCCAGGACCTCCAGTTGCCATAATAACGGCATCTGCAGGGAAAGATTTAATCTCCATTGTTTTTAAATCCTGAGCCTTAATTCCTCTACATAGCCCTTCTTCATCTGTGATAATTCCAAGGAATTCCCAACCTTCGTACTTTACTACAAGCCCATCAACTTCATATCTTCTTACTTGTTCATCTAATGCATAAAGCAACTGTTGACCGGTTGTTGCTCCAGCAAAGGCTGTTCTGTGATACTGAGTTCCTCCAAAACGGCGGAAGTCCAGTAATCCTTCAGGAGTACGGTTAAACATTACACCCATTCTATCCATCAAATGGATAATCCCAGGAGCTGCTTCAGCCATCGCTTTAACTGGCGGTTGGTTTGCTAAGAAGTCTCCACCATACACAGTATCATCAAAGTGTTCCCAAGGAGAATCCCCTTCTCCCTTCGTATTTACCGCTCCATTAATTCCACCTTGTGCACAAACGGAATGTGATCTTTTTACAGGTACAAGGGAAAACAATTCTAAAGGAGTCCCTGACTCTGCTACTTTGATTGCTGCCATTAATCCTGCCAAACCACCGCCAACGATGATAACTTTCCCTTTCTTCATAACAAACGTTCACTCCCTCATCTATTGCTCTATTAATCTACTATTATTAAACAAATGCGAAAATTGCTCGTACACCTACAATGGTTAATGCAACAAAAATCCCCAGTGTTACATATGTATTAATTCGTTGTGATTTCGGAGAAACTGTAATTCCCCAACTAACACAGAAGGACCATAATCCATTAGAGAAGTGGAAAATAGTAGAGATAACTCCTACTAAATAAAATGCTAACATCCATGGATTAGCTAAATTTTCACTCATCATGTCATAATTTACTTCTTGCCCTAATTGTGCAGCCACTCTTGTTTCCCATACATGCCAAACGATAAATATTAATGTGATAATCCCTGTCACCCTTTGGATATAGAACATCCAATTTCGAAAGAACCCGTAGTTTTTTGTATTATTTTTGGCTGTAAATGCAATATAGATTCCATAAATTGCATGGTACAATATTGGTAAAAATATTACAAAAATTTCAAGAAAATACCGAAAAGGTAAATGCTCCATAAATCCAGCTGCTTTGTTAAAAGCTTCTGGACCATTAGTTGCAAAGTGATTGACAACCAAATGTTGGATCAAAAATACTCCTACAGGAATTACTCCTAATAAAGAGTGAAGCCTTCTGAATAAAAACTCTCGATTTGCTGCCATAAAATTCCCCCCTAATTGATGACATACTCCCTTTGCCTATAAAGCGATAACAAAACCAAAAATTCTTACAATTTAGTGACAATTTAATTGTACTCTTAAAAAAAATTGCGGTCAAGAAAACGGATACATTAAATAAATTTTCTTTCGCTTTTTTTTCTATCTATATGTGAAAAAAAGTAAAAATTTCCTCCTTTCTATTATTCGCATAAATTTAATATGCAAATCAAATAATAGAATCAATAACAAAGCAGTTAGAATCACTAATAAATACAATCTGTTTATTGGTCTTTTCACACTTGCTATTCATAGGAATAATTTATTTTCCTGTTAAATTGCAATAAACTTACTTAATGTTTTTTAAATTTTTAGCAACCCTAAATGAAAAATCATTCCCTTTTCTTATGCTTTTTTTTCGTTTATACAGTATACTATTTAGACAATATATTTTATTCTATTTTATTTGGAATCCATACTTTTTACTTAAACTTTCGTATGGAATAATCCTTCATGACTTAATATGATTACTTTTATAAGGAGACTAATTCTTATTCTTCTAAATAAGTGAATATAATAGAATGGTAGAAAGAGGAGAGCATATTGAGTAATTTAACATCCGTAGAAGAAAAAATACAGGTGGAAGCTGATCCGCTTACTGTTCCCGCATATGGATATGAATTAATTCGAGAAATACTTATTCCTGAATTATTAGGTCGCGATACGCCTGATCTTTTATATTGGGCAGGTAAACGTATTGCTCGTTTATTCCCTTTGACAGCAACAGAAGAAGCTTATGTCTTTTTTCAAAAAGTTGGATGGGGAAATTTAGAAGTGGTGAAACAAACAAAAAATGAAATTACTTACCAATTATCCAGCGAGCTCATTGAAAAAAGATTGAAGGAAAAAGGGAAATGTACCTTTCAACTTGAAGCAGGTTATTTAGCGCAACAATATGAGCAGACAAAAAAGGTAATTGCTGAAGCATTTGAAGATCCAAAAAGAAAAGATTATAAAGTTACAATAACTGTTCGATGGGATAGTAAAGATTCTGTAGAATAATAAAAGATGACTCCACGTGACTAAGGGAAGCTTGTAACTAAGGCTCTTTATTCCTTTTATTCACTGGAGTTTTTCTTTTACGATTATAATCATTCTGATACTACAGTGCTATTGCCTCTCACCAAAAAAAGACCTCAATTACTAACATGTTGCACTTAGTAATTGAGATTACTACTTATTATGCATTTACAGGGATTTTGCTTAATTCAAACACATCATGTAATGTTTCTACTGCCTTTACCATATTCTCTTTCTCGATAACAGTAGATACTTTAATTTCTGATGTACTAACCATTTTAATCACAATTTCTTCGGCAGACAATACTTTAAACATATCCGCTGCAACACCTGGGTTGGAAATCATTCCAGAGCCAACAATCGAAACTTTGGCTAAACCTTGTTCAGAAGTGACTTTATCATATCCTAATTCAGCCTTATTTTCTTCTAACACTTTTAATGTTTCTTCTAAATCACTATCTTTAATAGAAAAAGATAGGTTTGTCAGTTGATCATTCGTAAGGCTTTGAATAATAATATCTACATTAATATGATGAGATGCAAGTGTTGTGAAAATAGTAGAAAGACTTGTTAACGGATTTCTTAACCCAAATACCGTAACACTCGTAATATTATCTTCAAATGCAACTCCACGTACGACTAAATTTTGTTCCATTGAAACTTCCTCCTCGATGATTGTTCCTTCTTCTTGCTCCATACTTGAGCGAACCACTAACGGGACTTGATAGTTTTTGGCATATTCTACCGCTCTTGGATGCAATACCCCTGCCCCTAAATTAGCTAATTCTAACATTTCATCGTAGGAAATAGCTAATAGCTTTCTAGCATTTTTAACAAAACGAGGATCGGTTGTGAACACACCCGTTACATCTGTGTAGATGTCACATTTATCCGCTTTTAGCGCTGCTGCAATGGCAACTGCTGTAGTATCTGATCCACCGCGACCAAGGGTAGTAATATCACCAGTTTCTGTAACACCTTGGAATCCTGCAACAACAACCACTTTTCCTTGCTGAATTTGGTCTTGTACTTTATCTGTTATAATGTTTAAAATTCTGGCATTGCCATGTACGTCCTCGGTTTCTATCCCGGCTTGCCATCCAGTATAAGAAATAGCTTCTACCCCTTTCGCCTGTAAAGCCATAGCCAATAAGCTAATTGTAATCTGTTCTCCAGTTGAAAGTAATACATCCATTTCTCTCTTAGATGGTTTTTGATTTATTTCATTCGCTAAGGTTACAAGGGAATCCGTCGTTTTTCCCATTGCTGAAACGACAACAACTACATCATTTCCTCGATTTTTTTCTTCCATTACTCTTTCCGCTACATGTAGAATTCTTTCTGCATTACCTACTGAAGTTCCACCAAACTTTTGTACAACTAATCCCAAAGTTATTCCCTACCTTCTTGTAATCTTAGAGGTTTATCTACATTTCTCATTGCTTTTCTTTTATGTAAGTTTGTCTTCGCACTAGTTTACTATAGAAAACTAATGCAGATAAAATAGAGAAAAAAAAACAATAAAAAAAGCAATGAGAATATCTCATTGCCGTGCAGTCCATTAAAAAAATATGCACAAACAGTGAGATAGCTCTCCAAAACAGTTTCTTGTTTTGACAGTCTTACATTTATTCAATGCAAAACCAGTAAAAAAGCCATGAGAACTTTTTTTACTTCGGCGATCTATCCCTTTCATAATTCTTCTCTGAAGCTCATTCTTCTCCGAATTATTACTATTGAAGTTCGCACCTCTACCTTCACTTATTAAGTTATAAGTTGCCATCATTATAGCATAGTGTTTTCACTACGACAATTATTATTTTTCTTTTATTCCTTTAATTTAACAAGTAATTGTTCTGCTACATTCGATGGAATCCCGATTTCTAAAAACTCTTCCAACGTGGCCTCTTTCATTTTCTTTACCGAACCGAATGTTTTTAAAAGTAATTTTCTCCGTTTTTCTCCAATTCCAGGAATATCATCTAATAAGGACTGAAAAGCATTTTTCCCTCTTAACTGACGGTGAAAAGTAATCGCAAAACGGTGTACTTCATCCTGGATTCTTTGCAAAAGATAGAATTCCTGACTATTTCTCTCCAGTGGAATAATCTCCAATGGATTTCCAAAAAGGAGCTGTGAGGTGCGATGTTTATCATCTTTAACTAAGCCAGCAACTGGAATATCCAAGCTTAATTCATCTAATAGAACCTCTCGCACTGCTTCTAAATGTCCTTTCCCACCATCGATTAAAAGTAAATCAGGAAGCGGCAATCCTTCTTTTAAAACACGTTGATATCTTCTGCGAACTACTTCACGCATGGACTCATAATCATCTGGACCTTTTACCGATTTGATTTTATATTTGCGATATTCCCGTTTAGCAGGTTTTCCGTCAATAAAGACAATCATAGCCGACACGGGATTTGTTCCTTGTATATTACTGTTATCAAATGCTTCAATGCGAAGTGGAGTGTATATACCTAATTGTTCCCCTAGGTTTTCCACCGCTTTAATGGTTCTCTGTTCGTCTCTTTCAATTAATGCAAACTTTTCCTTTAAAGCATTCTTTGCATTTTTATTTGCCAATAATACAAGTTCCTTTTTTTGTCCCCTTTGCGGTTTTGTCACTTTCACCTTTAATAATTCCTCTACGATATCTCCTTGGATATCATCTGGTAGATAAATTTCTTTTGGTTTAAAGTGATTCGCTTTTTCATAAAATTGCCCTAGATAGGTTAACATCTCCTCTTCAGGCTCTTGATAAATAGGGAATGTGCTGACATCTCGCTCAATTAGCTTCCCCTGACGAATAAAAAATACTTGAACACACATCCAACCCTTGTCATAAGAATAACCAAAAACATCTCTGTCCACTAAATCGGTCATCATCATTTTTTGCTTTTCCATCGTTGCCTCAATATGAGCAATCTGATCTCGATATTCCTTCGCCCGTTCAAAATCTAATTCACTTGAAGCTGCCATCATTTTTTCAGATAACTCTTTTTTTATTTCTTTATACCCGCCATTTAAGAATTTCGTAATATCGTCTGTCATCCTCTTATATTCTTGTTCGGATACCTCATTAACACACGGAGCAAGACATTGTCCCAGATGATAATATAAACATACTCTATCTGGTAATACATTGCATTTCCGTAAAGGATAAATTCGATCGAGAAGTTTCTTTGTTTCATTTGCCGCTTGGACATTTGGATATGGTCCAAAGTACTTCCCTTTATCTTTTTTTACATTTCGTGTTGTAATGAGCCTCGGATGTCTTTCAGCCGTTAATTTAATAAACGGATAGCTTTTATCATCTTTCAGCATAATATTATATTTCGGATCGTGCTTCTTAATTAGATTTATTTCTAAAATAAGCGCTTCGATATTGGAAGAGGTTATGATATATTCAAAATCTTCTATTTCATTGACTAGTCTTAATGTCTTTCCATCATGAGAGCCTGTAAAATAAGAGCGGACTCGATTTTTTAGCACTTTTGCTTTTCCTACATATATAATTGTGCCTTGTCGATCCTTCATTAAATAACAGCCAGGCTGATCAGGTAAGATCATTAATTTATTTTTAATGATATCGTTCAATGTATTCCCTCCCAGCATGCAAACCTTACAAACGAACATATATACTATCTTCTCTAATTATAGAGAATTTCATCGATTCATCAAGGAAAAAGTATAAGATGGTAATATTTTGATGAGAACGGTTAAATTTTGGATGGATGAAGATGGGCATTGGGAGTTTTCATTTGATAAATAGACTGTTGAGTGTTGATTGTTTAGATGAACGCTACTCTTTTGGTGAATTTCATTCATTTGTGGTATTCATCACTCTTATGAACGCCACTTTTTTTGCTGTTGCTCATTCCATCCCCATCAATAAAAAAACTGTAAACACTTCCTCATTTTCTGAGTGTGTTTACAGTTTTTTTCTCTTCTAGAGAGAGTTAATTAAGCATGTTTAGCTAATAACTCGGATAGAGCTTCTTTTGGTTGGAAACCAACTACTTTATCTACTACTTCGCCATCTTTAAGAACTAATAAAGTTGGAATGCTCATTACGCCAAATTTAGATGCTGATCCTTGGTTTTCATCTACATCTACTTTAACGATTTTTACGCTATCACCAATTTCGCCATCAAGCTCTTCTAGAACTGGAGCAATCATTTTACAAGGTCCGCACCATGGTGCCCAGAAATCTACTAATACTACACCTGAACCTGTTTCTTCTTGGAATGTTTGATCTGTTGCATGTGTAATTGCCATTTATTATTTGCCTCCTTATTTGATAAACTTACAATATCGAAAGTATACCATGCTTTAAGCAATGATACTAATAATATGTTTCAACTATCATTTTCCCCTACTACTGGATAATACATTCAACGTAATTAGATTGTCGTATTGTCCAATTCTTTAATCAATGCAGGGATAATGTCAAATACGTCCCCTATCACTCCATAATCAGCTACTTCAAAAATAGGTGCCTTTGGGTCTTTATTGATGGCAATAATCGTCTTTGCAGATGTAACGCCAACGAGATGCTGAATGGCTCCGGAAATTCCGCAGGCGATATAAAGATCAGGTGCTACCGTTTTTCCTGTCTGTCCTAATTGAAGGGTGGCATCGCATAATCCTAATTCTACTGCTCCTCTAGATACACCAACTGTTCCCCCAAGCAATTCTGCTAATTTGGTAACCAAAGCAAACCCTTCTTCATTTTGAATCCCCCTGCCAGCACCAACAATAATTTTCGCATCCACTAAGCCAACAGAATCGAGCTTTTTTTGTTCTAGCCCAATTAAAGACGAAATAGGTTTTTCTATTGTTACTTCCATGGTACGAATGATATTTTTTCTCCCCACTTTCTTTGGTGCGGCTTCCCACTTTTTAGGCTTAATCGTTACGAGAAAAGTAGGCTCATTCACTTCAACTCTTTCCATTAATTTTCCCGAATAAACAGATCGAGTAAAGTACAACTTTCTCTCATAAGATTCAAAGTCCTCCACATTCGAATACAAAGGAATATCCACTTTTTCACTTAAATATGGAGAAATAGCTTTTCCTATATCTGTGTGTCCACATAGGAGAATAGTAGGCTGAAGTTGGTTCCATATAGATAAAAGTGCTTTCGAATACATTTCACTGGAAAATCTAGACAGAAACGGATTTTCCACAATTATCATTTGATCAACATCATATTGCTCCAAATCGGATACATCTTTTTTTACTTCGTCTCCCATTAATAAAAGGGATATCTCCGCCTCCCTTTGTAACTGCTTGGCAGCTGTAATACATTCAAGGGTAATGGAGGAGGGATTACCTTGTTGATATTCTCCCAAAATAATAATTTTTTCCTTCATAACTAACACCTCCGTAACTTATCATTGTAATGACTTTAACAACTTTGCTAATGTAACTACCTTTTCTTGTGTTTCCCCTTGAATGTTTGTTTGCTTTCGTTTTAAATTCGGATATGAATACTGTTTCAGATTATTTATATTGGAAATTTCTTTCGACTGTTTAAATAGTAGAGGCTTCTTTTTTGCTTTCATAATTCCAGATAAGGATGGTAATCGCGGAACATGTAATCCTTGTGGAATAGTGACTAAAAAAGGAAAAGGAACACGAAATGTTTCTATGTCCCCGTCCCCATTTCTCTTCACTATTGCGTTTCTTTCCTCTTGATTAATGCATATTGTTTTGGTAATAAAGGGGATATCTAATAAAGCAGCAATACGGGGGCCAACTTGACTGGATGCTCCATCTGTTGAAAAATCCCCTGCTAAGATTAAATCAAAGTTAACACTCTGTAAATAATCATTAATCTTTTTAGCTATAATGGACGGTTCATCTTCCTTAGGACTACATTCCATTAAGACAGCCTCGTCTGCTCCCATAGCCAATGCTGTTCTTAATTGCTTTTCCCCTTCTTTTCCACTTACCATTAATACGGTAATTTTGCCATCATATTTTTCCTTTAATTGCAGAGCTTCTTCTAAGCTTATCGCATCTGGCGGATTAATGATAAAGTTACTCTCCTCTACAAAAACTTGTCCTGATTCTACTACTAAAGAAGCTTCTGGAGAAACGGTTCTCGATAATAATACAATCATATTCAACGCTTTATTACCCATTTACTTCTTCACTTTCTTTCTTCAATTGTCTTCTCAATACTTTTCCGATTGCCGTCTTAGGAAGTTCTTTTCTAAATTCATAGATACGAGGAACCTTAAATGACGCCAACTTTCTTCGCATAAATTGATTCAGTTCTTCTTCCGTTACAGTCATTCCATCTCGCAAAACAATAAAGGCTTTAACTGTTTCTCCTCTGTAAGAATCTTTGACACCAACGACGGATGCTTCCATAATGGCTGGATGCTCATACAATACTTCCTCTATTTCCCGTGGATAGATATTAAAGCCACTAGCAATGATAATATCTTTTTTCCGATCGACGATATAAAAATATCCGTTTTCATCCATATAAGCTATATCGCCTGTTAATAGCCAGCCATTTTTTAAAGCCTTTTGCGTTTCTTCCTCATTCTTCCAATACCCTTTCATTACTTGCGGACCTTTAATTCCCAACTCTCCAATCTCACCATTCGGTAACATTTCTCCTGTTTCTAAAGAGAAAATAGCTGCATCTGTCCCTGGCCACGGAACACCAATACTTCCTTTCACAATTTCATTATCCCATAAGAAATTCACATGGGTGACTGGAGATGTTTCTGTTAATCCATAACCTTCCACAATCTTTCCGCCAGTTTTTTGCTCAAACTTCTCGATAACCTCTACCGGTAATGGAGCAGAACCACTTATTGCTCCTTTTATCGAAGAAAGATCGTATTTCATTATATCGGGGTGATTCATTAATCCAATATAAATAGTAGGAGCACCTGGAAAGACAGTCGGTTTTTGTTTATGAATCGTTTTTAAAAGACCAGTTGCATCAAATTTTGGAACGAGGATCATCTTATATACTTCCATTACAGATAAAACAAGGACTGTCATAAGACCATATACATGGAACAATGGCATTACTGCAAGCATTACTTCCTTTCCTTTTTCCATCTTATATAGCCATTGCCTACACATGGAGGTATTTGCAACTAAATTTTGATGGGTTAAAATAACTCCTTTAGGAAACCCTGTAGTTCCTCCTGTATATTGCAAAATTGCAATATCCTCTTCAAAACTAATTGGTACTTTATTAAGCTGATGATCACGAGCCTTCATTGCTTGGGTAAAAAGATGAGTGGATTTTGATGAAATAATAACGGGGGGTTTTCCTTGTTCTTTTGCTTGTATAAAAGGATAAACAATATTTTTCGGAAATGGAAGATAATCTTTAATGGACGTTACAATGATATGTTCTAAATCTGTTTGTTCTTTCACTTTCTCCACTCTGTTATAGAGCAAATCTAAAGTAATAATTACTTTTGCGCCTGAATCTTTCATAATAAATTCTATTTCTCTTTCTTGATACAAAGGATTTACCGGAACAACAATTCCTCCAGTCTGCAAAATCGCATAAAAGCTAATAACTGTTTGCGGAATATTCGGAAGCATTACTGCAACTCTGTCCCCTTTTTCTATCCCTAAACTCTGTAAATAGGACGCCAATTTCAATGTTTTTTTGTATAGTGTTTGAAAGGTAATTTCTTTTCCCATAAAATGAATGGCCTTATGCTTAGAATATTCTTTTGCAGCATTTTCCAATAATTGTGGGAGAGTATCTGCCCGATAGTAGACATTTTTGGCTATTTGGGCGGGGTAAAGTTTTAACCATCTTTTCTCAGTTTCCAACACAATTCCTCCATATTAATTCTATTGTTGTACTAGCTTATTATATGGGAGAAATCTATAATTGGATTATGTATAAGCCTACTTTCGACTTAATAGAAAAATTAGGCTTGCAAACCTAAACAAACAAAAGGAACCATCACAAAGTGAAAGTTCCCTTTTCTCATTCTTTTTCAAGAAATGCCTGCGCCTATTACGAAAGATAAACCGATGGATATAATCATTGAAATAAATCCGACAGCTCGATTATCATTTTTTATTTCTTCATCGATTTTAAATTTTGGCGTTAAAAATTCAAAAATAAAATAACCGATTAACAATAGTATAAAACCATATACTCCCCATACTATCATCGTCAATAGAGAGTCATTATGCATAATCGAATGACTAAAGATATTCGCAATACCGAAGATTTTCCCCCCAGTAGCCATCGCTACTGCGAGATTGCCATTTTTTATTTCATCCCAATTATTATATTTTGTTACGAGTTCAAAAATAGCCAAAAATACAACAAGACTTAAAATAACAACACTATAATCTCCTGCTGTTTTTACATATTCATTTTCCCAAAATTGATCCATATGGTTTCTCCTCTACGATTTTCTTCTTAAAGAAGGGATTATTTAAATTCCACAACAGTCACACCGCTTCCGCCTTCTCCAGCATCCCCAAAGCGAATTTTCTTCACAGCTCTGTGATTTTTCAAATATTCTTGAACACCTGAACGTAGAGCCCCTGTTCCTTTTCCATGAATAATCGAAACTCGAGGGTAGCCAGCAAGCAGGCTATCATCAATATATTTTTCTACTCTTGCTAAAGCATTTTCAAATCTTTCGCCACGTAAATCTAATTCCAAGCTCACATGATAATCTTTTCCTTTTATCGTAGCAAGCGGTTTTGTTTCCACTACCTTTTGTGCTTTTATGAATTCAAGATCCTTTTCTTTCACTTTCATTTTCATAATGCCAATTTGAACTTGCCATTCTTTATCAGAAACCTTTTGTAGTAACTGTCCTTTTTGATTAAAGCTAAGCACCTTTACTTCATCACCTGGTTGAAAAACATGGCTGGAATTGGTTGGCGCTTGTTGTTTTTTCCTTTCTATCTGCGGTGTTGCATCATCTAATCGTTTTCTTGCATCAATTAATTCATGCTCTTTTATTTCCGCACGTTTTTCAAGCTGCAATTTTCTTAAATCACCAATAACAGCTTCTGCTTCTTTCTTCGCCTCTTCAATAATTTCTTTCGCTTCTTTTTTTGCTTTTTCTTGTAATGTTTCTTTCTTCCCGTAATATTCCATTACCTGTTTCTGTAAATCTCGATGAAGCATTTCTGCTTGTTTTAATAAATCTTTAGCTTCTTCATGCTCCCTTTCAGCATGTCTACGGCTTTCCTCTAATGAAGCAATCATATTCTCGATTTTATTATTATCTTCACTGACATGTGAACGAGCAGTCTCAATCACATCTTCTTTCAAACCTAGTCGTTTACTAATTTCAAAGGCATTACTTCTACCTGGTACGCCGATTAGTAAGCGATAGGTTGGGCTTAGTGTTTCAATATCAAATTCTACACTAGCATTCACAACACTTTCTCGGTTATAGCCATATGCCTTTAGCTCTGGATAGTGAGTGGTTGCGATGACCCTTGCTCCTCTTTTATTTACTTCATCAAGAATAGAAATAGCAAGTGCTGCCCCTTCCTGAGGATCTGTTCCTGCTCCTAACTCGTCAAATAAGACAAGGCTCTCATGGTCAACCTTTTCAAGTATACTTACGATATTAACCATATGGGAGGAGAATGTACTCAATGATTGTTCAATGGATTGCTCATCTCCAATATCTGCATAAACGGATTTAAATACACCCATTTCTGAACCATCTAGAACTGGAATTTGAAGACCAGCCTGCGCCATTAAAGTACATAATCCTACTGTTTTTAAGGTTACTGTTTTACCACCTGTATTTGGCCCGGTAATAACAATCGATGTATATGTATCTCCAAGAACAATGTCATTTGCCACTACTACTTCTGGTGGTATAAGTGGATGCTTAGCCTTAAGAAGTACAATTTTTCCTTCATCGTTGATTTTTGGTTTCGATGCTTTCAAGCGATGAGCATATTTTGCTTTTGCAAACATAAAATCAATGTCTGCTAAAACCGTAACAATATGCAATAATTCTTCTTCATTTTGCGCTACAAGTGCAGTTAATTGGGTTAAGATACGGTCTATCTCTTGCTGCTCCTTAACACGAATTCCTTGCAGTTCATTATTTAAGGTAACTACGGACTGTGGCTCAATAAACAAAGTCTGACCGGAAGCACTTTGATCATGAACTATTCCACCATAGTTTCCTCTATATTCTTGTTTAACTGGAATAACATAGCGATCATTTCTTATTGTAATAATACTGTCCGAAAGCATCTTTTGAGCATTAGAGGAGCGGATCATGCTTTCTAGCTTCTCCCGTACCTTTGCTTCGTTTCTACGTAATTGATTTCTCAATGTTCTAAGTGTATCACTCGCGCTATCCAAGACCGAACCCTGTTCATCAATCGCCATCTTTATCTCTTCTTCTACATCAGCAAGTACTGTAATACTATCTGTTAAGGTAAAAAGAAATGGCACAGCTTCTTCCTCATGAAACTCTTCAATGAAACGTTTCATTTGTCTACTAGCATGGACCGTGCTTGCAATATGATTTAATTCTAGTGGACTCAGCATTCCACCAATAGAAGACCTTTTCACATGGGCGCCGATATCATAAATTCCATCAAGAGGAATCGTTCCCCGCATTCGATATACTTTAGCAGCCTCATCTGTTTCATCCTGCCATCTTACTACTTCATTGTAATCAGTAGAAGGAACTAAATCCTCCACTTTATTTCTTCCTAAAGAGGAAGATACATGCTCCATTAATTGAGCTTTAATTTTATCAAATTCTAACGTTTTTAATACTCTATCCTGCATGGAGTAATCTCCTTTGCTATCCCACTTATGGGTTAATGATGTTTTTTCGTTTTTTCTATTTTCTTGCGTAATACTACTTCTTCATTTAGCCTTTATACAAAAACGCCAATAGCTCATCCTTTGTCATCGCATTTAGGACCGATGATTTTTTTACCCATCCTTTTTTCGCTGTGGAAACACCTATTGCCATATTTTGAAGCTCATGCTTATAATGGGCATCTGTATTAATAACAATCTTCACCCCTGCATCCTGCGCCATTTTGATATATGTTGCATTTAAATCTAAACGGTTAGGATTACTATTTAGCTCTAAAACCGTGTTCGTTTCTTTTGCTAATTGAATAAGCATGTCCATATCGACATCATATCCATCCCTCTTACCAATTTTTCTTCCAGTTGGGTGGGCAATGATATCGACATACTTATTTTCCATTGCAGCTTTTAAACGATTCATAATCTTTTCCTTAGATTGTGAAAACGCTGAATGAATAGAAGCAATAACAATATCTAATTCTTTCAATAAATCTTCCTCATAATCTAAGGTCCCATCTGGAAGAATATCCATTTCTGCACCAGCTAAAATAGTTATATCCTCATACTTCGCATTAAGTCTTTTAATTTCTTGTATTTGCTTTCGTACTCTTTCTGGTGTTAATCCATTTGCTACCTTTAAATATTGGGAATGGTCGGTAATGGCCATATATTGATAGCCTAATTTACGGTTTGCTTCTACCATTTCCTCCAATGTATGTGCACCATCACTTGCTGTTGTATGCATATGCAAATCTCCTTTAATATCTTCCAAGGAGATTAGCTCACTATGTTCTGAATAGTTGTCTACTTCTTTTCCATCTTCTCTTATTTCAGGAGGAATAAATGGTAGTCCAAAATAATGGTAGAAAGCTTCTTCTGTTTCAAAGGTTTTAACTTCGCCTGTTTCATTATTCTCCACGCCATATTCGCTTATTTTTTCTCCCCGTTCCTTTGCTAGCTGTCTCATCCGTACATTATGTTCCTTTGAACCTGTGAAATGATGCAGTGTTGTTGCAAATTCCTTTGGCTTTACTAAACGAAAGTCTATAGAAACATCATACTCTAATCCAAGAACAACACTTACTTTTGTTGTACCTGCCCCAATTACCTCTTTAATAGATGACAGCTGAAGCAACTGAGTTTTCACCTGTTCTGGATCCTCTGTTGCGATTATAAAATCTAAATCCTTAATGGTCTCTCTCACTCTTCTTAAGCTTCCTGCTCTTGAATAGCGGACAACACCATCCATTTTCGCTAATGCCTCTTCAATCGAAACCGCAATTGGAATCATAAAGGCAATTGGTAATCTATCTGGTCTTGATCCAACATTTTGAAGGGACTCTAGTATTTTTTCCTCTGTCTTTTTTCCAAATCCCTTTAATGCCTGAACTTTTCCTTCTAAACAGGCATTCTTTAAATCATCAGCATTTTCAACAGATAGCTCTTTATACAATCTCGCTATCTTTTTCCCACCAAGACCAGGTAGCTGTAACAAAGGTATTAACCCTTTCGGAACTTCTTCTTTCAGTTCTTGTAATACGGAAGACTTTCCTTCTTGTATATATTCTTCAATAACAGCAGCTGTCCCCTTACCGATTCCAGGTAGTTCTGTTAAGTCTGTTATTTCTGTTAAATTTTTTTCACTCGTTTCAATTGTATTAGCAGCTTTTCGAAAGGCAGAAATTTTAAAAGGATTTTCTCCCTTAAGCTCCATATAAATCGCTATTTGCTCTAATAATCGAATAATATCTTTATTTGTTAACATCTCATCACCCACATGCATAAAATAAGCCTTCTACTTTCAATTCCTACCTACTATCATACCATGAACTGCTACAATTCTATAATGAAGTCATATTGTAGGAAACATACTAAAAACTCCTCTAGCTACATACAAAGCTAGAAGAGTTTCCTAATTTCTATGAAGCGATATAATCGAACCATAAATCTTTTATTTTCTCAGAAAAATATGGAGTATTTTCTATCATCCAAGCTGCTACAGAGGATTCGTTTAATTGAACTTGCATAAAATTAATTGGTATTAAAATAAAAATATATAATAGAAGGAATAATAGCAAATATGTTTCAATAAATCCTAATACAGCACCAGCCCAAGTATTTAACTGCTTTAAAACAGGAATACTAGCAACAAAATCTATCATACTACCAAGAATTTGCCAAATAATCTTTACAACAAAGAAAATCACAATAAAAGAGAAGCCTCTATAAAAAACATCTTCTATATTCGCTGTTTGAATAAAGGAATGCAGAAAACTACTTTCTCCTGTATTTGGATATGGAATCCATAGTGTTAGTTTTTGTGATAGTGGAATATAATATTTATTAGCAACTATAAACGCAACAATAAATCCTGTTAAGTGAATAATTTGCATAATAAACCCTCTTTTTAGTCCTCTTAGAAGACCAAAAAGTAGTAAAATAATCAAAATAATATCCAACATGAACATTGTCAGTCCTTTTCTCTTTTTAATTCTTCTTCCAATTCTTTCACTCGATCTTCTAGCTTTACAAAGTCGTTTACTATATTAACAGCAGTAAGGACTGCGAGTTTATTTAAATCAAGTGAGGGATTCATGACATGAATTTCACGCATTTTTTCATCTACTATGGAGGCAACCAGTCTAACATGACTCGAAGGTTCTTCCCCTATTATTGTATATGGTGTTCCGTATATATCAACATTTGTACGATTTTTAGGGGTATTTGACACGCCCATGCCTCCATTCTAAAGAATCCTAGTTTCTATCATATCATGAACTATTCTTGCTAGGGAAGTCATTCGAATAGATTCTCTCTCAAGACTTTTGATAAAGGGAAATAATTACTATTTTCGTTAAATAAAAAAACATCCCAAAATGGAATTCTAGGATGTTTTTCTATTTCCTTAGCCTCTTAAAGTAGCTCCTGCTTGTTCTTTCACTGCTGCAAGTACTTTTTCGTGGGCTTTACTAATCATTTCGTCTGTTAATGTTTGTTCTGGGTCAAAATATGTTAAGGAGAATGCAATTGATTTTTTGCCTTCCTCCATTTTCTCACCCTCATATAAATCAAACACTTGGACATCTTTCAATAATTTTCCACCGGCTTCAGTAATAATTTGTTGAAGATCGCCTGCTAAAATTTGTTTATCCACAACTAAGGCAATATCTCTTGTTACATAAGGGAAACGAGGAATAGAAGTATAATGTAAAGCTTCTATTTCTACTGCAAATAATTTACTTAAGTCTAATTCAAAGCAATACGTTTCTTTTAAATCTAATTCTCTTTGCATTTGCGGATGAACTTGACCTACAAACCCAATAACTTCTCCATCAAGGACGATTTCAGCCGTTCTTCCTGGATGCATCCCTTCCATTTCCGTTCTTGTATAAGTAATTTTTTCCGATACACCTAATTTTTGGAATAATCCTTCTAATACACCTTTTACTACAAAGAAATCAACTGCTTTCTTCTCTCCTTGCCATGGATGTGTACTCCAAATTCCTGTAACCGCACCTGCTAAATGTTCTTTTTCTTCCGGAAGTTCCTGTTCTCCATTCGCTAAGAACACTACACCTGTTTCATAAACAGCTAGGCTTTCGTTTTGTCTTGCTGCATTATATTTAAGCACTTCTAAAAGCTGTGGTACAATACTTTGACGTAATAACGCGCGTTCTTCACTCATTGGCATCGCAAGTTTGATTGGATTTCTTTTTTCTAAAGCAAAGCTATGCACTTTTGCTTCATTTGTTAGAGAATAGGTAATCGCTTGATATAAACCAGCGGATTCCAAATATCTACGAGCCATACGGCGCTTCTTCTGATAAGCAGTTAAGGCACCTGGTGTTGATGCGCCAATAGGCAATGTTTTCGGTAAATTATCATACCCATAAAGGCGTGCAACTTCCTCCATTAAATCTGCCTCAATAACAATATCATTTCTTCTAGTCGGAACAGTCACGAGGAATGTATTACCCTCCACCTTTGTTGTAAATTGAAGACTGTCAAAAATGGCGGTTACTTCATTAGCTTCTAATGATGTTCCTAATGTTTGATTAATTTTTTCTAGTGTAATGGAAACAACTTTTGGCTCAGCAGTTAAGGTGTCAACTGCAACTTCCCCTTCAAGCACTTCTCCACCAGCATATAAATGCAATAATTGACAAGCTCTTTCTGCAGCTACACGCACTCGATTTGGATCAATTCCTTTTTCATATCTTGCACTCGCTTCACTTCTTAAACCAATTACTTTTGAAGATTTACGAATTACTTTGCTGTCAAAATAAGCCGATTCTAATAAAACAGTAGTTGTATCAGATTTAACTTCAGAATTTGCTCCACCCATTACGCCGGCAACAGCAATTCCTTCTTGACCATTGGTAATAAGTAAATTATCTGCTGATAATGTTCTTTCTACTTCATCAAGAGTCGTCATTTTTTCTTCGTTTCGTGCTTTTCTAACTAGAATTTCTTTTGAACCAATTTTATCATAATCAAAAGCATGCAATGGTTGACCATATTCTAATAAAATATAGTTTGTAATATCTACTACATTGTTATGTGGACGAATGCCTGCTGCCATTAATTTTCCTTGCATCCATAATGGAGATGGAGCAATTTTAATGTTCTTAATTACTCTCGCTGTATATAACGGTGTATCTGCATTCTCTTCTACTGAAACTTGAATATAATCAGATGCCTTCTCATTAGTTGTTGGATATTCTGCTTTAGGTAATTTTACTTCTTTTCCTAAGATAGCAGCTACTTCATAAGCTACACCAAGCATGCTCAAGCAATCAGCACGGTTTGGAGTTAGACCTAATTCTAAGACAGCATCATTTCGTTGTAAGTATTCTAATGCATTTTTTCCAATCTCAACATCACTTGGAAAAACAAAAATACCTTGCGCATAATCTTTTGCAACAATTTTCCCTTCAATTCCAAGTTCTTGTAAAGAACAAATCATTCCATTTGATTCTTCTCCGCGAAGCTTTGCCTTTTTTATCTTAAAGTTGCCAGGAAGTACAGCTCCTACTTTCGCTACAGCTACTTTTTGTCCCTTATCGACGTTTGGAGCTCCGCAAATAATTTGTATTGGGTCCCCTTCGCCTACATCTACTAAGCATTTATTTAATTTGTCTGCATTTGGGTGTTGTTCACGCTCTACTACATAACCGATAACAACATTTTTAATCCCTTCGTCGAGAATTTCAACACCTTCTACTTCAATCCCGCTTTTTGTAATTTTTTCCGCTAATTCATCGGGATTAATGCCATTTAAATCTACATATTCATTTAACCAATTATAGGATACTAACATTTTTTCTCCTCCACCCTTAATATTCCGGTACTGTAAATTGTTTTAAGAAACGTACATCATTTGTATAGAAATGACGGATATCATCAATTCCATATTTCAACATCGCAATTCGCTCTGGACCCATTCCAAAAGCAAATCCAGAATATTTCTCCGAGTCAAATCCAGACATTTCCAATACATTAGGATGGACCATTCCAGCTCCTAGAATCTCAATCCAGCCTGTTTTTTTACACACACTACAGCCAGCACCTTTACAGATAAAGCACGAAATATCTACTTCAACGGATGGCTCTGTGAATGGGAAAAAGCTTGGACGCAAACGAATTTCTCTATCTTCCCCAAACATTTTCTTAGCAAAAACTTCAAGTGTTCCAATTAAATCACTCATACGAATGTTTTCGTCTACTACAAGTCCTTCAATCTGCATAAATTGGTGGGAATGAGTTGCATCATCATTATCACGACGATACACTTTACCAGGACAAATAATTTTTACTGGACCTTTCCCTTTATGCTTCTCAAGTGTTCTTGCTTGCATTGGTGAAGTTTGTGTTCTAAGCAATGTTTCTTCTGTTATATAGAATGAATCTTGCATATCTCGCGCTGGGTGATCTTTAGGAAGATTCAATGCTTCGAAATTATAGTAATCATTTTCTACTTCTGGTCCTTCTTCAACGGTATAGCCCATACCAATAAAGAGATCTTCTATTTCTTCGACTACTCTTGTAAGCGGATGGTGATTCCCTACAGAAACAGGACGTCCAGGTAAGGTAATATCAATCGTTTCAGATGCAATTTTTTCTTGAACAAGTGCCTCTTCTAGTGCTTTTTGTTTTGATTCAATGTGACTGGTAATTTCATCACGAATGACATTCACTAATGCACCCATTTTTGGTCTTTCTTCTGCAGATAGTTTACCCATTCCTTTTAACACTTCTGTGATCGGACCTTTTTTACCTAAGTATGCGATACGAATTTCATTTAGCTCTTTCATCTCTTTGCTGTTTTCAATACGCGTTAGAGCTTCAGCTTGCAATTCTTTTAATTTATCTTCCATTATATTTCCTCCTTATATATTAGTTGCTTTTGCATGAAAAACGGCATAAAAAAACCTCATCCCCAAAAAAGGGACGAGGTTTTTATCGCGGTACCACCCTAATTAACTTGTATGTATACTAAAACAAGTTCACTTCATTTGGATAACGGTAGTCTATACCGGTACATCTTTACATCTTTCTAAAAAAAAATGGTCCCGATGCCGACTCAGGAGGTGAACTTCATTCATGTTTTTAATAAAAATGCTTTCAGTCTAAGGCATTTTCTCCCTACATTAAAAATCATCAATTACTTTTCTCCATCAATGTCTTTATTCATGTAATTTGGTTTTAATTATAATATATATCTAAATAGTTTTCAAATCAATCTATTTTCCCATTGTTAAAGTAACAATCCATTAACTACCAGCCTTTTGAAAAGGAAAATATTCTATTTAAAATAGTACATTAAAATCCCTGCTGCAACTGCAACATTTAAGGATTCACTTTTACCATGGATTGGAATATATAAATTTTTATCTGTCTTACTTAATACTTCGTTACTTACACCATTGCCTTCATTTCCAACAATTAAACAAAATGATTCTGTTTTTTTTATTTCTCGATAATTTCTGCCATTTTCAAGTGCAGTACCGTAAACAGGGATATTTCTCTCTTTTAACGCATCGATAAATGCAGATAAATTTGTTTTTACAATTGGGAGGTGAAAATGGCTACCTTGCCCTGATCGTACTACTTTCGGATTATATATATCCACTGTTCCTTCTCCGATAATAACAGCATCTATCCCTGCTGCATCTGCTGTTCGGATAATGGTTCCCATATTACCAGGATCTTGAACCTGATCAATCGCAATAAAGGTTTGTGCTGTGGATAGAATATCTTGCTGATTTTGCTGTCTGCATAATGCGAGAATCCCTTGTGGTGTTTCTGTATCCGATAGCTCCTTAATAATTTCTTTTGTAACAACCGTTATTGGAATCTCTCCATAATCCCAAGAAGGTACATCTATTTCTTCAGATATAATCAAATCGATAATTGCATCTGCTTTAAAAGCTTCTTCCACAAGATGAAAACCTTCAACTAGGAACGTACCCGTCTTATCTCTGTCTTTTTTCGTCAATCTTTTCTTCCATTCTTTAATCTGGGGATTTTTCACTGAAAGTATGTGCTTCACTTACAATTCTCCTTCATAATCACTAAATGATTTCACATTCATTAATATATCTTTTTACATTCCTTACATTATAACGTAAATAAAATACATAATAAATGCCATTAGTGAAATGATAAAAAATAGATATGTACACAAATAACTCTAGCCTTGCCATTTACAAATTGTAAATGGTTTGGATAGATAATTATGGAAAGAAGGGTGCTTATTATGAATTTAAATTTACGAAATGCAATTATCCATAATGTTTCTGGTAATTCGCAGGATGAATTAAAGGATACCATTGTGGATGCTATTCAAAATGGAGAAGAAAAAATGCTGCCTGGTTTAGGTGTTTTATTCGAAGTGATTTGGAAAAATTCCTCAGAAGAAGATAAGATAGAAATGCTGCATACATTAGAAAATGGATTAAAATAAACATAAAGAAGGAGATTTCTCCTTCTTTATGTTTATTTCAGAATTAAATTAGTCGTTTAATGCATGTAGTTTATGTGCTGTTTCTTTCGTTGCTGCGTATACACCTTTATAAATCTCATATACCTTTTCGTATTTCTTTACATTCTCAGGAATTGGTTGAAACTCTTCCTTATACTGAACAAATGTCTCTACACACTCATTCATCGTCGGGAACCAACCTAATCCAACTGCAGCAATCATCGCTGCTCCTAATCCCGGTCCTTGTTCAACTGTCAAATTAACGACAGGCGCATTAAAAATATCTGCTTGAATTTGGAGCCAATCGCTGTTTTTTGCTCCTCCGCCTACAGAGACAATTCGTGTAAATTGCTTATTTGCATTTTCCTCCATAAGAATCTTACTATCATTCAATGAAAAAGTGATTCCTTCTATAACAGCGCGTGCAAAGTTATCTAATGTATGTCTTGCATCCATTCCAATAAAGCTGCCTCTTATTTGGCTATCAGTATAGGGGGTTCTCTCTCCCATTATATAAGGAGTAAACAATAAACCATCTGAACCGATTGCGACATTATCTATATTAGCGAGAAGCTGATCATAGCTTTTATCTGCAGCAAAGGTATTTTTAAACCAATTTAAGCTATATCCAGCTGATAATGTGACTCCCATGGAATAAAAGCTGTCCTTAATTGCATGATTGAAATAATGAACTTTTCCTTCATACTCTTGTTGTCCGTCTTGTTCATAGGAAAGGAAAACACCGGATGTTCCTATACTAGCTAAGCCCATTCCCTCTTCTACTATACCTGCACCAACTGCCGCACACGCATTGTCTGCACCACCAGAAAATACAGCAATATCATTTGTAAAGCCATACTTTTCTACAAGCTCTTTCTTAATTACGCCTATTTTATCAGAAGACTCAACAAGCTTAGGGAAAATAGATAGAGGCAGATCAAATAATTCAGCAATAGATTCGCTCCAAACTTTTTCTTCCACATTTAGCAATAATGTTCCTGCAGCATCTGAATACTCCATTTGCTTATTGCCAGTTAAATAAAAGCCTAGATAGTCTTTTGGTAAAAGAAAATCTGTTGCCTTTTCCCATAACGCAGGTTCATTTTCCTTCACCCATAATAGCTTAGGCAAAGTAAATCCTTCTAACGCTTTGTTCTTCGTAATACGAATTATCTCTCGTCCCGCTCTATCCATAATATCCTGACATTGCTTACTTGTTCTTACATCATTCCATAAAATCGCATTTCTTAATGGTTCCCCCTTGCCATCTAATAAAACCAAGCTATGCATCTGTCCGGAAAAGCTAATTCCCTCTGTTTCAGATGCTGCTTCTGGAAATGCTACAATTATTTCTTTTAGCACGGTATCCAGTGCTTCGATCCAAACACTTGGATTTTGCTCACTATACTTCGGCTGTGGAGTCAAAAGTTCATATTCAGAGCTCTTTGTTACAAGAACCTTCCCTTCCTTATCTACTAGCAAGCCTTTTAATGAACTAGTTCCTAAATCAATTCCAATTACATATGACATTTTTATGCTCTCCCTTCATAAGACATAAATAAAGGGCTGCCTCATTCATAGAGATTTAGACCTCCACAAGTATATCTAGTAGATTATTTTCAATTAGCTACTACTAATAAACTTGTGATGCCAATTCCTTCTACCTGAGACACCCCTTTATTGGTGTTATACTACTTATTTTTTATATTTGTATTATACTAAATAATCATTCAAACGAGATTTTAAGAATTCTAGATGATTTGGCTCATTCTCGATTTGATCATGTTGTAATGCATATTCTGCTAATGTTTTTAAATCTTCTTTTCCTTCTACAATGGATTTACCAATTCCAGTTGTATAGCTCTTATATCTACGTTCAATTTCTTTATCAAAGAAGCCATCTTCTTTTAATTTTGCAGCTGATTTTAATCCACGTGCAAAAGTATCCATACCAGCAATATGTGCAAGCACTAAATCTTCCATAGAGAATGAAGAACGACGTACTTTTGCATCAAAATTGATACCACCAGGAGCAATTCCTCCGTTTTCTAGCACTTGATACATTGCTAGAGTTGTATCATAGATATTAGTTGGGAACTCATCTGTATCCCAACCAAGCATAACATCTCCTTGGTTAGCATCTAAAGAACCTAGCGCATTATAGCTTCTTGCTACAGCCATTTCATGTTCAAAAGTATGACCAGCTAATGTAGCATGGTTTGCCTCTAGATTTAGTTTAAAGTGTTTATCAAGATCGTATTTTTGTAAGAAAGCCATTGTAGTAGCAGCATCAAAGTCATATTGGTGTTTTGAAGGCTCCATTGGTTTTGGCTCAATTAAAAATTGAACTTCATGATTTAATTCTTTCGCATAATCAACAGCCATATGGAAAAGACGAGCCATATTGTCTTGTTCTAATTGTAAATCAGTGTTTAGTAGAGACTCATAGCCTTCACGTCCACCCCAGAATACATAGTTTTGTCCACCAAGCTTTTTGCTGATTTCTAATCCTTTTTTCACTTGAGCAGCTGAATAAGCAAATACTTCTGCATTGGATGAAGAAGCAGCACCATGTACAAAGCGAGGATTTGTAAACATATTAGCTGTATTCCAAAGTAATTTAATACCTGTTTGATCCATTTTTTCTTTAATTAAATCTGTGATTACATCTAAATTGTCTAAGAACTCTTGTAATGTTTCACCTTCTGGAGCAATATCTACATCATGGAAGCAGAAGTATTCAAAGCCCATTTTTCCCATTAATTCAAAGCCTGCTTCTACTCTATTTTTAGCTGTTTCCATTGGTGTTTCACCAAACCAGCTACGAACATTTGTCGCTGCACCAAATGGGTCAGATCCATCTTGTGTTAATGTATGCCACCATGCCATACTGAATCGTAAATGTTCTTTCATTGTTTTTCCTAAAACTACTTCTTCTGGATTGTAGTGACGGTATGCAAAAATATTTTCTGTTTTTGGTCCTTCATATTTTACTTCTTTAATCATTGGAAAAAATTCCATGTTAATTCCCTCCTAATTGTTATAAAAGATATTTTTTGATTTTGCTTTTAACTTACTTTTCAATAAGTAGTATTTACTCTACTATTCTATTAAACTACTTTCAATTTGTTAGTTCAATATACTAACTGAATTAATCATAAATCTAACTCGGCATTTTGTCAACCGCTTACAATGGCTTTTTTTCAATTTTATTTATAAATAAGATAGAAGTATTTTAATTAGTATGGTAACCTAACAATATAAGTATAGTTATTAGGGGATTAATTCGTTTGGAGGAAAATAATGGTCACAGATAAATATGTAATTAGAGAACAAAATGCTTCTCTTGTATTGGAGCAGATCGTTCAACAAGCTCCCATTTCTCGAGCTAGTCTCTCATCCAATATCGGTTTAAACAAAGCAACCGTTTCTGATATAACAAAGAAATTACTTGAGGATAAACTTATTGAAGAAATCGGCATTGGGGAAAGTAGTCATTCTGGAGGAAGAAAGCCGATTCTTTTGCAACTAAATAATAAAGCAGGTCTTTCTATTGCGATTGAGCTGGGCTATGACTTTATTTCCACAATGGTTACTTATCTAGATGGGGAAGTCGTCTTTTACAATAAAGAAAGAGGTACATTTATTACAAAAGAAAATGTCCTTGCCCAAGTTTCTAATATTATCGAAAAATATGAGAAAATAAGTAATCTGACAACCTATGGCATTATCGGAATTGGAATTGCCATTCATGGAATTGTAAATGAAAATAATATTTCATTTACTCCTTATTATGATTTAGACAAAATTGATCTATATGAAGAATTAACAAAGCTTTACCAATATCCTATCCATATTGAAAATGAAGCAAATTTAACCGCAATAGGGGAGTCCACCTTTTCAACTGAATTTAATCATTTAATCAGTTTGAGTATACACAGTGGGATTGGTGCTGGAATTATTATAGATGGTCAATTATTTACTGGATTAGACGGTAGAGCTGGGGAAGTTGGTCATTCGGTACTTTATCCAGACGGTAAAACCTGTCCATGTGGAAATAAAGGTTGCCTTGAGCAGTATTGCTCAGATAAAGTTCTACTTGAGCAGTTCAAAGAAACAAAGCAATTATCGGATGTTACCCCTGATTTATTGGCTGAACTATATTATGCTAACGATCCATCTGTTCAAGAACTTATTCAACAGCATTGCTATAATCTATCTAAGGGAATAAACAATATTATGACCTTTTTTGCTCCAAAGCTCATATATATGAACAGTTCTGTCATTCGTAGAATTCCTGATATCCTTCCCATAATCAACGATAATCTGCAAAGTTCCTTTAACAAAGACATTGTCATTGAGAATTCAAATCTTGGTTCGAAAGCATCTTTATTCGGCGCTACCGCACTGAACATCCGTAATTTCTTAAATATTTCCCATCTGAAAATTATCAATACGGATTAACACAGCCTTTTTTATAAGCCACATGGAATGATACAATCTGTTTCTATAAAAACAATGGATTGTATCATTTTTTCATTTTTTCTTGAAATTCTATCTACTTTCTTGCAGCATTTTTGAAACTTTTTACACTACTTGCTCGTTAGTATCAATATGAATTTAAATTGTGATACAATCCTTTTAAATAACACATCATAATCTTTACAAGAAAATGAATGAGTGTGCTATACTTGCTATACAAAATATGAAAAAGGTGAAAAATTTTGACAAAAAAGAAGTTTCATTATTGGTTATTGCAGATTCTAATTATTGCAGCGATTATTTATCTTTGCACAAAAATAACGTTTTTATTCAAACCAATTGCAGTACTATTTTCCACACTTTTTGTACCAATTATCATTACTGGTTTTTTATACTTTTTACTTAATCCAATCGTTAAATTTTTGCAAAAGTATAAAATTCCTAAGACAATCGCCATTATTATTCTTTATCTTGCGGTGATTGGAATAATTATTTTAGCAATTGGCAGTGTCGTGCCGATGATCAGCAAGCAGGTTAGTGAATTATTTAGCAATATTCCAAAATATGCCGATGATGCAGTTCATTATTTCCAATACTTAAATGACACAAAACAATACAAATGGATTATGAACCAAGAATATGTAAAAATAGAAGATATTACAGAAAACTTAAAAGCCTATGCTCAAACCATCCCAAGCAATATAACTAATGGAATTGGCACAGTCATTAGCACGATGACAAATATCACCATTACCATTGTGACGGTTCCATTTTTACTTTTCTATTGCTTTAAAGATGGAAGCAAATTTCCTGAAGCATTATCTAAATTTTTCCCTTCTTCCTATCGTAATGAGGGGTTAAGAATCATTAAAGATACAAGCGAAACAATCGCTGCTTATATTCAAGGTCAAGTTATTGTGGCATTGTTTGTGGGAACCTTAGCATTAATTGGCTATTTAATAATCGGCCTTGATTACGCGCTTGTTATGGCTCTAATTGTTGCTGTGACAAATATCATTCCGTATGTAGGACCATTAATCGGTGGTGCACCAGCAGTTATTATTGCTCTGTTTACATCACCAACTCAAGCATTGCTTGTTATTCTCGTTATCACCGTTGCCCAACAAATCGAAGGCAATATCCTATCACCGTTAATTCTCGGAAAAAGATTGGATACTCATCCAGCAACGATTATTATCCTCTTATTAGTAGCAGGTAATTTAGCAGGAATTCTGGGAATGATTCTTGCCGTTCCAACATATGCTGCTGTTAAAACGATTGTAATCAATATTAATCGTTTGCTTAAAGCAAGGAAAGCAGCGATATTAAATACTCAGATTCCTCCAATAGAGTAAGGTGTATGGAATTTTTATAAAATTAAACCTCTTTAAAATGAGAAAAAGGGAATTGGATTTTTAAAAATCCAATTCCCTTTTTTATTTTAGCTGTTTATGCAAATGTTAATGCATCAACTGTTTCGCGGTCTAATCTCTTAATAACTTCAACGATAAGTTTTACCGCATTTTCATAATCATCACGATGAAGCATTGCAGCATGTGAATGAATATATCGAGTTGCAATTGTGATAGATAAAGTTGGTACTCCCTTATGTGTTAAATGAATAGAGCCTGAGTCTGTACCGCCACCTGGCACACTATCATATTGATAAGGGATGTTTAACTCATCTGCTGTATCCGTAACAAGGTCACGCAAACCTTTATGTGAAACCATTGAAGCATCATACAAAATAATTTGTGGGCCCTTACCCATTTTACTTAATGCTTCTTTTTCCGTTACTCCTGGTGTATCACCAGCAATACCAACATCTACTCCGAAACCAATATCCGGCTCAATTAAGTTCGCTGCTGTTTTCGCTCCACGAAGACCAACCTCTTCTTGAACTGTTCCAACACCATACACAATATTAGGATGATTACTATCTTTTAAATTCTTTAAAACATCAATTGCAATAGCACAGCCAATACGGTTATCCCATGCTTTTGCGAGTAGCATTTTCTCATTATTCATAACCGTGAATTCGAAATACGGAACTATCATATCTCCTGGCTTTACTCCCCATTCCATTGCTTCTTCTTTAGAGGATGCACCTATATCAATAAAGATATCCTTCAAATCAATTGGTTTTTTTCTTGCTTCTGGGCTTAATACATGTGGTGGTTTAGATCCTGTAATCCCAGTAATTTCACCTTTACTAGTAACAATCGTTACTCTTTGTGCCAGCATTACTTGGGACCACCAGCCACCTACTGTTTGGAAATATAGAAAACCTTTATCATCGATACGAGTTACCATAAAACCAACTTCATCAAGATGACCTGCAACCATTATTTTTGGACCATTTTCCTGTCCAACCTTCTTAGCGATTAAGCTTCCTAAATTATCCGTTAAAACTTCGTCCGCATATTCTGTTATGTACTTTTTCATTACTTCTCTTGGTTCTCTTTCATTTCCAGGGATGCCTTTTGCATCAGTAAGATCTTTTAGCATCGTCAATGTTTCATCTAATTTCGCCATTATTTCGACTCCCTTAATATAATATATTCTTCATTATTATACTAGAAAATAAATATAGTACAAAGCATTAGCTATTAATAAAATAAAATTTTAGTTAACAACTCTGCTTATCTTCTTCATTAATAGGGTAAAAATAAATCCTTGCTTATATTATGTAACAATTCTTTGTTTCTATTTATTTGTTCTTTTCTTTTTTAAAATATTTTTTCTTAAAAAATGAAACCTTTTCCATTTCCAATCGTATTCTATTAGTTAATCCTGAAAAATTAAGTTACTGGAGGCTTATTTATGAAATGGCTTTTGTTATTTGTTCTGCTCGCTTTTCTTATTTATGGTTTGTTTCGACTCCTTTCTTTCTTAACAAATCCACAGCGACGATTAAAATTCGCGCAAAAGCGTGGAACATTTTATTTGTTTGATAAAAAGGATAATATTAGAATGAACCTATTATTAACATATAAAGGACATTTGCTTGAAGGGGAAAAATATGCAGCATCAAAAGAGGTTGATCGCATCTTATTACTCCCAAGTAATCCTTATGATACAAAGATGTCAAAACAAGACAAAGCCTATATAGAACAGTCACTTTTGTCTATATATCCAAAGGCAACTATCGATTGGACACGATTTAATAAGACAGAATAAAATACGTAGAGCCTTGCATAAAAGCAAGACTCTATTTTTTTCCTATAATTTTTATAAAGTATATCTTACTCATGAGCTTCTTTAAAAAATTCTCTCCATTTTATAATTGTTATTTTTTCCCGTAAAATATAAACAAGAATTGCCAATGCAAACATGATAATAACTACCATTGTCAAAGAAAATTGACTAATAAACTGACCGAAGATCGTATAAAAAAACGCCAATGGTATATTACTCAATACCGCGCTTTTCCCATACGCTTTTAAACTTTTTCTTTTTTCTAATAAGCAAAAATTTAATAAATGATAATGAAATACTGGTATTAACCGCAAGACGGTAATTTGCCCAAGTGTTAAATTACGATATTCCCCAAACCATCTTTTTTTAAGAGTAGATAGCTTTCGATGGGTTTTTGGCAAGCGATGGATGATTGCATAGAAAAAGAGACAATTAATCGTTAGGCCGATAACAGAATAGATGGTACCAAGCGTTACTCCAAACAATACTCCTCCAGCAATACAAACTAGTATTGGGGGAATAAATAAAAATTGCCGCAGCGTATGAAATAAAATAAATATTATCGGGGCTAATATACCGCCAACTTCTACCATAACAAATAGAATTGATAACTGCTCTTCCATCTTATCACCTTCTGCTCTAAAGAATCATGCTGTTATTAAAGTGTATAAGAAAAGAGACGAGAATATGCCTAAACATTTAGTCCATAAAGTACAATCCCTACTTCTAGTATAGATAAGAAGGGTAAACCATATTTGAATGTTCCATGCTTTGTTTTGTGACGAAAATTTTTCATGCCAATGAATAAGCCAAGAGCACCGAAAAGAAAGGCTATTGTCCATAGTGTCCGCTCACTTATTCGGAACTGATGCTTAATCGCTCTTTTTTTATCAATCATCATGATTAAGTAACCAAGTATATTGATGAAAACTAAATAGCTTATTAGTAATGGAATCACCCATTTCCCTCCCTTCATGAAATCAAAATATAAAAAAAGAAGGTATCAGCTACCTTCTTTTTTTAAAAAACTTATTTTAAGTTTTGTTTAGCAACAGTTGCTAATTCAGCAAATGCTTTTTCATCACTTACAGCAAGTTCAGCAAGCATTTTGCGGTTTACTTCGATACCAGCTAACTTCAATCCGTGCATTAAACGGCTATAAGAAAGACCGTTGATGCGAGCAGCTGCGTTGATACGAGTAATCCATAATTTACGGAAATCACGTTTCTTTTGACGACGATCTCTGTATGCATACATTAATGATTTCATTACTTGTTGGTTTGCTACCTTGTATAATGTATGTTTTGAACCATAATAACCTTTAGCTAATTTAAGAACTTTTTTACGACGTTTGCGTGTAACTGTACCGCCTTTAACACGTGGCATATTATTTCCCTCCTATATTGAAAAAATTACTTAATGTTGTCTAATAAATGACGAATGCGTTTGAAATCGCCTTTGGATACTAATCCAGCTTTGCGAAGTTTACGTTTTTGCTTAGTAGATTTGTTAGCAAATAAGTGACTAGTATAAGCCTTTGAGCGTTTTAATTTACCAGAGCCTGTCTTTTTGAAACGTTTAGCAGCTCCGCGGTGAGTTTTCATTTTTGGCATTTGGTATTCCTCCTCTTACTTGTCGTTTTTAGGCGCTAAAGTCATGAACATGCTTCGACCGTCCATTTTTGGATGTGATTCCACAGTGGCAACTTCTGCACAAGCTTCTGCAAAACGAACAAGTACGCGTTGACCGATTTCCTTATGTGTAATAGCACGTCCCTTAAAACGGATGGATGCTTTTACTTTATCGCCTTTTTCTAGGAACTTAATAGCATTACGAAGCTTTGTATTAAAGTCATGCTCATCTATAGTTGGACTAAGGCGAACCTCTTTAATATTAATGATTTTTTGATTTTTACGTGCTTCTTTTTCTTTCTTTTGCTGTTCAAACTTGTATTTACCGTAGTCCATGATACGAGCTACTGGTGGTTTTGCGTTTGGAGCAACAAGAACGACATCAAGATTTACACGTGTTGCAATTTCAAGAGCTTCAAATTTCGTTTTAATTCCAAGCTGTTCTCCATTTTGGTCAATAAGACGAACTTCTCTAGCACGAATGCCTTCATTTAAAATCATATCTTTGCTAATAGTTAAACACCTCCAAGGTTAATGACGAATACAACGTTCGGGTCAAGAATAATCTATTCTAGGTCACCTTCTCTAGTTTAGATACTAATTGACACTTGACTCCCAAGTTGACATCGTAGGCTTTGTAATCTTTATCATCCAAATAAAAAAGTGTGGATGAAAAATTCACCCACACTTACGATAACATAGTAAGACCTAAAATGTTTTACGTAATACCTGTTAACTACTTGGAATCTGTGTCAATCAGGTGAGAAGCGGGTGCTTCTTCTTTTCCTCAAACTCGTATTCAATTTACCTTAGTAACTATATCACAATGATATCTGTAAGTCAACGAAAGAAATATCACAACGAGAAAAATTTTATCAAATTAATTGATTCAATGCAATACTTTTTATGCATAATTTCTGAAAAGCTGGGAATATAGGACAGAACTCGACCTTCCCAACTTAAAAAACAATAGGTTTTCGATTGTTTATAAACATAATCCTAAGAAAGGGTCTCTTCTTAAAAATTCAAATGAACTACTAACTTAATTAGAAAATTTAACTTCTTGTGTTAATTTCTCTAAGAAGTCTACATAAGAAACGGTTTCTGATTTTTGTTCTCCGTATTTTCGTACGTTTACAGCTTTATCTTCTACTTCTTTATCTCCCACCACTAACATGTAAGGAATTTTTTTCATTTGTGCTTCACGGATTTTGTAGCCGATTTTTTCGTCGCGTTCGTCTAGTTCTACGCGGAATCCATGTCTTTGTAAGTTTTCTTGTACTTCTTTTGCATAATCAAAGTGTACAGAAGGTGATACTGGAATCACTTGTACTTGTACAGGTGATAACCAAGTTGGGAATGCTCCTTTGTATTCTTCGATAAGGAATGCAATAAAGCGTTCCATTGTTGAAACTACACCTCTATGGATAACGACTGGGCGATGTTGTTTTCCATCTTCCCCTACATATGTTAAATCAAAGCGTTCAGGTAATAAGAAGTCTAACTGAACAGTAGAAAGTGTTTCATCTTTACCTAATGCTGTTTTCACTTGTACATCCAATTTCGGACCGTAGAATGCAGCTTCACCTTCTGCTTCAAAGTAATCTAGACCAAGATCATCCATTGCCTCTTTCAGCATACTTTGTGCTTTATCCCACATTTCATCGTCATCAAAATATTTCTCTGTATCTGCTGGATCACGATAAGATAATCGGAAAGAATAATCTGTGATATCGAAATCTTTATATACTTCTAAAACTAAGTTTACGACACGTTTGAATTCATCTTTAATTTGGTCTGGTCTTACAAAGATATGTGCATCATTTAATGTCATTCCACGAACACGCTGTAATCCAGATAATGCTCCAGACATTTCATAACGATGCATTGTTCCAAGTTCTGCGATACGAATTGGTAATTCGCGGTAGCTGTGAATATCATTTTTATATACGACCATATGATGTGGGCAGTTCATTGGACGAAGCACTAACTGCTCATTATCCATTTCCATGACAGGGAACATATCCTCTTGATAGTGATCCCAGTGACCTGAAGTCTTATACAGGTCTACACTACCCATAATTGGTGTATATACATGGTTATAGCCTAATCTTTCTTCCTTATCAACAATATAGCGCTCTACAATACGTCTGATTGTTGCACCTTTTGGAAGCCATAATGGTAAACCTTGTCCAACTTTTTGAGAAGTCATAAATAAATCTAATTCTTTACCGATTTTGCGATGATCTCTTTCCTTCGCCTCTTCTAAGAAGCGTAAATGCTCGTCTAACTCATTCTTCTTAAAGAATGCTGTTCCATAAATACGTTGAAGCATTTTATTATCGCTGTTTCCTCTCCAATAAGCCCCAGCAATATTTAGTAATTTAAATTCTTTTAGTTTTCCAGTTGAAGGAACATGTACACCACGACAAAGATCTACGAATTCACCTTGTTGGTATAATGTTACTGTTTCATCTTCAGGGATTGCATCGATTAATTCTAGTTTATATTCATCATCCATTTCTTTAAAAAGCTCAATCGCTTCAGCGCGACTGACTTCTTTACGGACGATTTCCAGGTTTTCATTAATAATTTTCTTCATTTCTTTTTCAATAGCCGGTAAATCTTCTGGTGTTAATGATTGCTCTAAATCAATATCGTAGTAAAATCCATTCTCGATAACTGGACCTACTCCAAGCTTTACATTTCCATAAATACGTTTAATTGCTTGTGCCATTAAGTGGGCAGAGCTATGACGCAGAATTTCTAATGCATCCGGGCTATCTGGTGTAACAATTTCAAAAGACGCATCCTCTAGTATTGGTCTTTTCAAATCATATAACGAACCATTGATTTTTCCTGCAAGTGCTTTTTTTCTTAAACCTGGGCTAATAGAACCCGCAATATCTTCTGTTGTTGTCCCTTCTGGAAACTCCTTTACCGCTCCGTCTGGAAATGTAATGTTAATTAATTCTGACATGAAACTGCCTCCTTTATTTTCGTCATTAAGCTTTGCATGTACGACAAGAACCGATTAAACGCAAAAAAACCCGTCCCTATGCGAAGGGACGAGTTTTATAAATATAAACACGTGGTTCCACCCTAATTCCCAAACAAATTAATTGTCTGGCTTTAGTTTAAACAGATAACGGCTGCTGAGACCGCCAGTCATTACTTAGGCTTTCCTGTTCCTGACTGAAGTTTAAAGGTGGTAAGTAATCTTATCGTGTTAGGAAGTTCCCAGCATCCTTCCCTCTCTTTGAACCGTACAAGAAAACTATTGTCCTTATCAATACATGTATAAGTTATAGTTAATTTATGTACGTTATTATATGCTTTTCTGCACATAAAATCAAGGGCATTAATGGGAATCTTATTTCATTTCAGTCTGAGCGATTATCCTTAGAAAGAAATGTTCCTTTTCAAGCAGCTGTACCCGCTCTTCAAAAATGTTTAAAATAGTACGAACAATCGGCAAATCCCTATCTTCTGTATATAAATAGATTGTTTTCGGAGCAAGCGCAAGCAATGGTCCTAGGGAATATGGGTCGATATAATAGGTAGAAGAAGCTAAGTTTCTTTGTTCATACAACATCATTAATTCCTGTTGGGGAATTTCTCGATATTCCGTGTCAAAAAACTGTATTTCTAAGTCAATTAATACATGGATATGATTTACTTTTGCAGCCTTTTTAGAAAGAGAATTTCGTAATGTATGAATAAACACTTGATATTCTTGTTCCATTTTGTACTCATCAATCGATAATTCTATGTATTTGATTAGCTTTTCAAAAAAAGCCTTTAATCGAAAGGTAACGAAGGAATCAAAAGAAAATTCACGATGCCTTTCAACCATAAAATTATTCATACTTTCTGCAAGGCATGATTTTATATTTATATCTTTTGTTAAGGTTGTCAGGCCATCGCGCTCTTCTTCAATTAAACTGTGAAGTATTTCTAATATACTCCGCTGTTCTAATTCGTCCATATAGAAATAACGATTTTGTAATATTTCTTTTGCCCAATCATCTGTTTTTATATGCAAGATAAAAGCGATTAAGCATTTTTGTACTGCAGTGCTGCTTTCATCTGTTTTCACGACTGTACAATTATTTTCATCGGCCATTCTTTCCAACGAATCAATAAACTTCCCCTGTTTATTTATCATACGCAAAAATTTCTTTGCATCTTTTTCATCTTGAAATTGAATATCAATCAACCGTATGCCCCCTTTATAAAGAAGTCCTTGCTTCCATATATATGGGGGGATGGGAGAAAATAGACTACAAAAATATGCGCACAATTGGAGGAATTGCCTTTTCAAAAAAATGAGGTATTCCGGCCATAGACAAACCCGAACAATCACACTCCCGTATAATTGTTCGGGTTTTTATTAGTTAGTAGCCTTTATTTAAAAACTAAATTAGAGATTGTTCATCTTTACAGATTGGCAATCAGTTTTGCCTCAGCCTCTCAAATAATAGAATCGATATTATAAAAAGAATACGATTACTCCTATTATTAGAGCATACAATATAATGTATCCAATATATAACATAGGAAAAGATATATTTCGTTTTTCACAAAGATTTCTTACGTATGCAAGTAACCTTCTATTCTTTGTTATATACGTATATGTTAATCCGAATACCATTAATGCCAGGATTATTTTATAAATTCCCGGACTATAAAAGGATAGAAAGAAAGGGATTAACAATAGCAAAATAGTAATAGATATAAATAAAAGAAATTGATTATATCGCTTTATTAGTAATTTTTCTGCATTCGAAATTTCCGTCAACTTACACTTCTCCTTACTCTCATGAAACACCTAGTGAATTTATATCCGCTTATTTCTACCTTTCACATGAATTGGCATAGATAAATATCGAATTCTTTCCATTACTCTCATCGCTTTCATCTTTTCTTCTTCTCCTCTTTGAGAATAAGTAAGATGATGCTCTAAGCCGCTAAAGTCAAAATTAGACGTAAATAAAGTAGGTAAATTCTCCAGCATTCTAAACTGAAGGATTGGTCCTAATACCTCATCTCGAATCCAGCTAGACATCGTTTCTGCTCCTATGTCATCTAGCATTAATACAGGCTCTCTTTTTATGCGTTCTATTTTTTCATTTAAAGTACTATCAGCAATAGAACTTTTCATTTCTCTAAATAATTCAGGAACATACACAATCATCGAGGAAATTTGTTTTTGAGATAGTTCATTGGCAATTGCTCCTAAAATATATGATTTTCCAACCCCAAATTCCCCATAAAAATATATTCCCTTTTGTCTTTCGCCTGGTTTATATTCCTCAACAAATCGAATAGCAGCATCTACTGCTTCCATTCTTTCTCCCTCAATGTCCAGTTTGTCAAAAGATGCTTCTAAAATATCCTTAGGCACATACAAACTTTGGATAAGCTTTTCTTTTCTCTTTTGAGTATCCTCCGAAAGCTTCCTTGGACAGCGATCATATTGAATCTCAATATTCCCTCTGATTATAACGAGGCTTGGATGATACCCCTGCATCATATTCACACAGCCTTGAAGACTTGGGCACTTATTGCACGCCTTGCTCTGATTAGCATATTCATATAACTTCATCATTCCCACATCAACCGCATTGGAAGTAAGCTCATCCTCATGCTCCCTCAAAAAGGCTCTTACTTCAGGGTGTGCAAGTACTTCCTGTTTCATTGCACGGTATCGTTCCTGAAAGTTATTACCCGCACCAAACTTCTTTAATTTATCATTAATCCTTTCCACCGTTTGATTCACCACCTATTTTTTCAATTTTTTTATTCGGTCTTCCAATTCTCGCTTCTTCTTCTCCAAATCTTTATCGCTAGCATCCTTAGCAGTATTCTTCACCGCTGATTTGGTTGTTTCTTCATTAAGCTGGTCTTGTTGTCCAAACCATTCTGGAATTTTTTCTGTCCGAATTGCTTTTCGGCTTGATTTTGATTGTGGACTTTTTTTACCTTGTGCCCACTCCATATATTGCTTATGTTCCTTTTTCGCTAAATCCATTGCATCCTTAACCGTACGAATATTCTTCCTAACCCATTGACCAGCGATCTTTTCTATATAGCCCTTTGTCAATTTCATATCTGTTTTCAGCATAACATATTGAATGAGGACATTTATCACGCCAGGTAATAGTTTTTGCGAAAACATAATTTCTTCAATAATTTGCAAGTCGGTCTTGGACGGTTCCGCACCTCCAGAAATCTCTTTTAATACTTCACGTGGAGAAGTATGATCCAAGTAATAGATTAACTCTTCCTCTTTCGATTTTGGAGCAGCAGTCGATGAATAATCCTTTTGCGGTTGTTTACGATCAACTAACATAGGCAACAAATCATTATGCTGAAACTGATACCAATCACGAGCAGCAATCCTCAACTCCTCAATATCAATTTCATCTTGGTGATTAATAGCGCTAATCACAATATTCTTCATTTGTATCGGATCAATCCCATATATAAAGGCAAGATTTTGGATTGCTTCCTTCACTTTTTTCGTAAATGCCTTTTTTGACAGCAGCGACTCATGTATTCCTGCAAAAAGGAGTTCAAAATCAAAATCTTCCTTACTAATTTGAATTCCAGTTTGTTCTTCCCTGCCTATATAAGTATGATCAAAAGCTTCTTCTCCATCTATTTCATGAATAGCGCGAACAGCGCTATTATGATCAGACATAAATACATCTTGAAAAGCTTTCGTGATTGGCTGATACCCAGAATCAGAAATTTTTTCATCAGAAAAGAATTTCTTCAATCTGCTATATTGTGCTTTTCCAATTTTTCTATATAAATAAACATTTAACATACCATCTAGAAAATACTGTGCGGGCGATAAAGGAGGCTGTAATTCATAAATAAATGAACGATTCCCTTCCTCTTTCTTTTGATACGTTTTTAAAAGACCAATTCCTTCTAGCTTTAGTCTTGCTTCATATATGTCATTTAAACCACAACTCATGAAATTCATTAAGCTATGATGAGTATTTGTCATGGACCATAAACGATTTTCTTCTATTTCTGCCCATAAAGTCATGTATAAAGCTAAACATTTTGTCCCAATTAATGGTTGATATAAGAAGGTGATTGTCTTTCGATCATAATCACTTAACAGTCCATTCACTGCTACTCGATATCTATCGACCGGAAGTAGGTCTTGCCAATGCTGAGACATATTAATTCTTCCTTTCTATACATTCTATTTCCCTCAAAGAAAATGAAAGGCAAAAAAAGAGCCAAAGAAATCTTTAGCTCCCTTCGTTATCATTTCCATGAAATCTGTTAATCTTTTTTTATTAATTCCTTCAGTTCGTCAATAAATACATTTATATCTTTAAACTGGCGATAAACAGATGCAAAACGGACATATGCCACTTCATCTATTTTTGCTAAGCGGTCCATTACCATTTCACCAATTATTTCACTTTTTATTTCTGAAGCAGCATTACTTCGAAGTTCCTTCTCTACTTCTGCTGTAATTTCCTCCAATTGTTTTAAAGCAACCGGTCTCTTCTCACACGCTCTAATTAAACCACGCAATATTTTATCTCTACTAAATTCTTCACGTGTCCCTTCTTTCTTCACTACAATTAAAGGAATCTCCTCTACTTTTTCAAAAGTTGTAAATCGATTACCACAAGCTTCACATTCTCTTCTTCTGCGAATCGATTTATACTCATCAACTGGTCGTGAATCAAGAACACGGGTGTTATTATGTTGACAGGTAGGACATCTCATTTCATATCAGCTCCGAATTCATTGTTCCATGTATATACTTATCTTCATATTATATAAAATTAAAGGCTTGTACAAGTAATTATACCAAATTCACTCCAATTACCTTTTTCATATAGGGTAAACATTCCATTTTTTCAAAATTTCCTTTGCTTGCTGTAATGACTCTTCTATAGATCCATTATTGTTTATTACTTCATCAGCAAGATCGATTTTTTCCTTTAAAGTCATTTGAGCTTTTATTCTATTAACCGCATGTTTATAGCTCAAATTATTTCTTTTCATCAATCTATCAATTTGAACGTCTTCATCTACATATACTAAAATTGTTCGATCCACTGTTTGGTTTAATTTATTTTCAAATAGTAAGGGGATATCTAAAATCACTATCTTTTCTCCTGCCTCGGCTGCTAGTTTTTGCTTCTCGTCCATTCTTCTTCTAACATCAGGATGAACGATACTATTTAGCACATTCCGTTCTGCTTCATTCGAAAATATAATTTCCCCAAGCCTTTGTCGATTTAAGGTACCATCTCCTTGAAGAATATCTTTGCCAAAATGAGCAACAATTTCTAGATAGGCTGGTTCTCCTTTTTCAACAGCTAACCGAGACTCCACATCAGCATCAATAACCTGGATATTTAGTGATTGATAGTAGGAGGATATTGTCGATTTTCCACTCGCAATTCCTCCCGTTAATCCTACAATGAACATTATGACAATACCTACCTTATAATATTTAGTATGTAACAAAATTTAATTTTAAAAAGCACCTTTGTATATATAAAGTGCAGGAAAATAGGTGAAATTCCAAAGGCGATTCGCCAAGAAGGGTCACCGCCTTCGTAACAAACAACCTATTCGCTGATTTGTTACAGTCAGTCAAAGTTTAAAAATTCCAATAATGATTAAGATAATCCCAGGAATAAAGGAAAACTTATCCATATAACTTTTTTCGGACAAAAATTTGCCTAAATAGATTCCTAAGGAAACAAAGGATGTACTCATAAAAATGACAGCAAGTGTTAAAAAAAGTGGGGGAAATCCAAGCATTGAAGCACCAATTCCTGCCCCAAAGGCATCTAAAGACAGAGCAAAACCTAACACAACTGCTTCTAGCCCTGTAATCGTCCCTGATTTATCAAAATCCGCTGATAAAGGTTTCTTCAAAATATTTACGACAATCCCTAAAGACTTTATTTCAAAATTAATAATATTCTTTTCTTCTGTTAATACTTCCTTTTCCTTGCTTGGCTTAAAATATTGGTAAAGAATCCATCCACCTAATATTATTAAAATAATGCCACCTATACTCTCTGCAAACGATGGGGAGAATATCCTTGAAATAACGTGACCTACCAGCATTGCTGATAGAAGTGTCAGACCAGAACAACAGGCGATAATAAGAATAGAATTCAAGGGCATTTTCATTTTTCGAAGTCCATAAGTAAAACCAACACTAAAGCTATCGATGCTAACAGCGATTGCTAATAATAAAAGAGAAAACACCTGGGCCATAAAGATAAGCTCCTTCCAAATCAATAGTAATATACTATATGGAAAGAGCCCATCCAATGTTAATTCAGGTTTATGCTTTTATTTTTTTTGACAATTAGGACAAAAAACGGTCCCTCTTCCACCCACTATAATTCTTTCTAAAGTTGCCCCACATACTTTACATTCTTGACCTTTTCGACCATAGACATATAATTCAAGCTGAAACATTCCGATTTGACCTTGTGTGTTTACATAGGAACGGATCGTACTGCCACCCTTTTCTACCGCTTCGGATAAAGTAGCGATAATCTCCTTATACAATTTCTCAATTTCTGCTGCTTTTAACGAATTAGCTATTCTCTCTGGATGAATGCCACTTCGAAATAAAGCTTCATCTACATAAATATTTCCTAAACCAACGACAATTTTTTGATCTAATAACGCTGTTTTAATACTACGACTAGTTTTTGACAATCTCTCGGTAAAATTAGCAATCGTAAAATCGTCAGCAAATGGTTCAGGGCCTAATTGAGAAAGGGGCATGGCGTTTAATTCCTCCCCTTTTTTAAATAAATGCATCGTTCCGAATTTCCGTACATCTTTATACCTTAGCTCGGATCCATCCTCAAAAAAGAAAATAACATGGGTGTGTTTATCAACAGGATCGTCTGCTTGAAACACCCCATATTTCCCTTCCATTCGCAAATGAGAAACAATCGTAAAATCATTTGTTTCAACTAATATGAATTTGCCGCGTCGTTTTACATCAAGGATAGCTTGACCAATTAATGCATCTGAAAATTCTTCTGCATTTTCTGGTTTTTTAATCATTTTTGCCCATGACACAACAACTTCTTTAATTACTTTATTTTGTGTTAACTGTTTCAACGTTTTACGTACCGTCTCAACTTCTGGTAATTCTGGCACCTATATACCTCATTTCCTTGTTAAAAATTGCTCGTAATTTCTTCTATCCATCATTAACTCATGATTGGATAATCCATTACTTTGCATCATACCAAGTTGGTCCATAAGAATAGTCCACCTTTAAAGGAACACTTAATTCAACTGCATGCTCCATTACATCTGGAACTATTTCTTTCAGTTTCTCTATTTCTTCTTTTGGAGCCTCGAAGATTAATTCATCGTGAACCTGTAATAACAATTTAGCTTTCAATCCTTCTACTTCTAAACGTTTCGCCATTTCAATCATCGCTTTTTTTATAATGTCAGCAGCACTGCCTTGGATTGGCGTATTCATCGCTGTTCTCTCTGCAAAGCTTCGAAGATTAAAGTTTCTGCTTGTGATATCCGCTAAATATCTTCTTCTATGAAGCAAGGTTGCAACATACCCTTTTTGTTTCGCGTCTGCCACAATTTCTTCCATATAATTTCTTACCCCAGGATAACTTTCTAAATAGCGTTCTATAAATTTCGCTGCCTCTTTTCTTGTAATATGAAGGCTTTGCGATAAACCATAATCACTAATACCATATACAATTCCAAAATTAACTGCTTTTGCATGTCTCCTCATATTAGAGGTTACTTCATCAGCTTCAACATGAAAAACGGACATAGCTGTTTCCGTATGGATATCATGATCTTCTCTGAATGCTTCAATTAATTTCTCGTCATTCGCAATATGAGCAAGAACACGTAACTCGATTTGGCTATAGTCAGCAGCAAAAATAACCCAGTCCTTTTCTGTCGGTACAAATGCTTGTCTAATTTTTCTTCCTTCTTCTAAGCGAATTGGGATATTTTGAAGATTGGGATCAATGGAACTTAAACGACCTGTTTGTGTCAGCACTTGGTTAAATCTAGTATGAATTCTCCCATTATGGACCACTTTTTGTAGACCTTCTATATAGGTTGACTGTAATTTTCCGAGCTGTCTATATTCTAGTATTTCTCTAATCACTTCATGTGAACTAGCAAGCTGTTCCAATACATCAGCAGAGGTAGAATAGCCTGTCTTTGTTTTTTTCACAACTGGCAAGCCAAGCTTTTCAAATAAAATAACACCAAGTTGCTTTGGAGAGTTAATATTAAAAGTTTCACCTGCAAGTTCATAAATTCGGCTCTCGATGTCTTTCAGTCTTTCGGAAAGCTCTTCTCCCATCGCTTTCAAGCGATCAACATCCACCTTCACCCCTGTTGATTCCATATCAGCAAGCACTAAGCTTAATGGCATTTCAAGATCATAAAATAGTGCTTCTTGGTCATTCTTTCTCAGCTCATCTTCCATTTTCTCTTGGATAGCCTGCATCGCGAATGCTTTTCGCACGATGTGATCAGATAAGAATTCTTGCTCTGGAACCTTCCTTTTTGCCCCTTTTCCATAGAATGCTTCATCTGATTGTAAATTAGTGTATCCGTACTTTTTAGCAACAGATGCAACATCTTCAATAGTTGCAGAAGGATCTGCTAAATACGCTGCAATAAGAACATCAAACGTAATTCCTTTTAAATGGATCCCCTGATGTCGTAAAGACACTTCGGATCTTTTAGCATCATAAACAATCTTTTCTTTCTTTTCATCTTCTGCCCAAGCTTTAAAAGCAGATGATTCTAACGCTTGGTTAATCGGTAGATAGTATGCTCCAGTGTCATTTACCATAGAGATTCCTAAGATCGGTGCATAATGATAGTTATCTTCCAATACTTCGACATACATTATATTTCTATCAGAAAAAATAGCTTCTGTAATATTTTCAACTGTTTCAAACTTTATATCTTCTAATACTAGTTCCTCTTGTTCAGGTGTTTCTCCTAATTTTTCAAGCAAAGAGTTAAAGCCAAGCTCTTTGAACATATCTTTTAGCTTTTCTATTTGCATGCCAGGAAATTCTGTATCTTCCAAAGTTATCGTTAAAGGAGCTTCCCTGTAAATGGTAGCTAATTCTTTACTCATCAATGCTTGATTCTTAAATTCTTCTAGCTTTTCTTTCAGTTTCTTCCCACTTACTTGATCAATAGACTCTACCAATTTTTCTAAGGAATCAAATTCCTTCAACAATTTAATTGCTGTTTTTTCCCCTACCCCAGGAACTCCCGGAATATTATCTGAACTATCTCCCATTAAACCTTTCATATCGATAATTCGATCAGGAGTCAACCCATATTTCTCTTGAATATGTTCAGGAGTATAGGACTCCATATCTGTTATTCCTTTTCTTGTGATATATACTGTTGTTCTATCTGAGCTCAATTGTGTTAAATCTTTATCACCAGAAATAATGACCACTTCAAACCCATCTTTTTCTCCTTGAAGAGAAAGGGTTCCAATAATATCATCTGCTTCATAGTTTTCTAATTCGTAATGATGGATACCATATGATTTCAATAGCTCTCTTATATAAGGAAATTGCTCTGACAATTCTGGCGGTGTCTTCTGGCGCCCCCCCTTATATTCACTAAATGTTTTATGGCGGAAAGTAGTTTTCCCTGCATCAAAGGCTACTAAAGCATGTGTCGGTTTCTCCTCCTCTAAGATTTTCATTAGCATCATAGTGAAGCCGTAAATAGCATTTGTATGTACACCTTTATCGTTATTTAAAAGCGGTAAAGCGAAGAAAGCGCGATAGGCAATACTATTCCCGTCTATTAATATTAATTTCTTTTTCAAGAAATCCTCCTCCATCCTATTTATAATGTTATGTTATCTCGTAAAAAAACGATGATTGTTACATGACTCAATTTATTTTACATGACATATTCATAAATGTAAAAAAGCAGAGATAGTTGAATAAGAGGCTTCTTCCTACACTTTCTCATTTCATCCTACAACGAAATAAGCGTGCGGCACACACCATTTACCAACTAACTCTGCAATTTTTTACAAATTAATATAAATACATAAAATTATATCGACACAGGCATGGAGAAGAAATATCATTGTTCCACCAACGATTGCAAAAAGCACATTTCATACCAAGCCCATTATTAACAGGGGAAGCCAAAAGCGGGGTAGCTTTCAGCTTAAGTCCTTAACCAAATGGATAAGGGGGACTTCATAAATAATTGTAACAACAAAGTGTAAACCCACCATAAACCAAATGTAAAAACAATGTAAAGAGATAGAAAAGCGGAGGTGCCTGTTTATCGGTGTACAAACTGGAGACTATCGACTGAGATAAAGGAAACACGAGGAACGTTAGTGAGTCGATGTTGACTTATCGTAGGGAGATAGTCGGAAGTTTGCTAACCGATAGGCACCGGAGCTAGACAAATAGAAAAGCGGAGGTGCCTGTTTATCGGTGTACAAACTGGAGACTATCGACTGAGATAAAGGAAACACGAGGAACGTTAGTGAGTCGATGTTGACTTATCGTAGGGAGATAGTCGGAAGTTTGCTAACCGATAGGCACCGGAGCTAGACAAATAGAAAAGCGGAGGTGCCTGTTCATCGGTGTACAAACTGGACTATCGACTATCAGTAAGTTCATCTAATACTAGAACCAAGGCAACTATGTTAGATTTGAAATAAATAGGAGGATACCGATTTTGGCATCCTCCATCCCTAAAATGGAAATTCTTTATGCAAAATCACAGTAAAGGTAGTTCCTACTCCCATTTCACTTTCCACTTGAATCGTTCCTCTATGTAATTCTACTAAATGTTTAACAATCGCTAGACCTAATCCTGTTCCGCCTGAATTTCTACTTCTGGCTTTATCCACACGATAAAAACGCTCGAAAATTCTCGAAATTTCAGCTTGATCAATCCCAATTCCTGTATCTTGAATTTTCACTTCAATTTTCTTTTTCTTCTCCACAACATAAATATTAATTTCCCCATCGTTCGGAGTATAAATAACAGCATTTGTTATTAGGTTTAGAAAAACCTGAGTTAATCTACTTCTATCTCCTTCAATTTGAATAATTTCATTCGATTGCGGAAATTTCAACTTTATATTTTTCGCTTCTGCACGACCTTCTAGCATTTTAGTCGCTTTATTTAGAATTTCCGTCAAATTAAACGCCTCTTTATTTAAAGAGAAGTGATGTTGTTCTAATTTTGATAGATCTAGAAGATCTTGAATTAGCGTTTGTAGTCGATGACTCTCTTTTAAAATAATCCGTAAAAATTCCTCTAGTGTCCCTTTATCTTCCATTGCCCCATCAAGAAGTGTTTCGGAAAAACCTTTAATAGAAGTAATAGGTGTTTTTAATTCATGTGAGACATTGGCTACAAAGTCTTTACGAATTTGTTCAAGCTTCTTCAATTCCGTAATATCATTAAAAACGAGCAAAATCCCCATCCATCTATCATTGGTCCCAATGATTGGAACACCATACACTTGAAAGCTTTTTTTCTCATTTTTAATTTCAAGCGTCATTTCTCGAATAACTTTATGCTCTGTCATAAAAATCTCTTCTGCAAGATCCATAACTTGTCTATATGGAATGACTTTATAATATTGTTTATATAAATAGTCAGCGGAACGAACAAAGAAAATATCTTTATAGGATTTATTTATTAAGTTAATATACCCTCTGCTATCAATTAAAAGTAAGCCACTACTAATACTTTCAATTAAAGTTCCTAGGCGATCTTCTTGTATTTCTTGCGCTTTTACCATTTCTTGCATATCTTTCGCTACTTTATTAAGAGAGGAACTAAGAATCCCCGTTTCATCTACACGATCCTCATAAGTTCTTGCATGATAATTACCATTTGCCAAATCTACAGCCACTTTAGTAGCTGACTCTATTGGTCTCGTATAACGATATATTAATTTATAGCCAATTAAATAAATGACTAAAAAAGAAAATAGAAACGAAGAAAAAACTATCCAATTAATATGTTGATAGGCATTTTCTATTTCTTCCACTTTAGCCCCTATTAATAGATAGCCCTGTCTTCCCTCTTCATCCAAAAGCTCCTGTTGATAAAAATGAAAGTTAGGATTCCCATTAATAGATACAGCATTTACTTTTTCATTTGATAGTAAAGTCTGCATTTGATTTTCATATTCAGTATCTGTCTGCAGCTCGCCTTCGTTAAAGATAATCACCCCGGATTCATCAATAACGGTAATCTGTACATCTAATGTCTCGCTATATTCTTTTACTAAACCATTATTAATTTCTAAAATCCCACCATTATTCATGATTTGATTTGCAATTAATGTACTTTCTCGTTCTAATCGATTATCAAAAGAATCCATAAAAGTTTTCTTATTATAAGATTCAATAAAAATAGCGACAAATAAAAATACGATAAAAATAGTAAATAACACGCTCGCCATTAAACGGGATTTAAAGCTCTTCATTTACTTTGGTTCCTCTAATTTATAGCCTAATCCACGTATTGTTTTAATATATATAGGCTTTTTCGTATTTTCTTCAATTTTTTCACGTAAATGACTAATATGTACATCTACAATTCTTGTATCGCCTACAAAGTCATAGTTCCAAACTGCACTTAATAGCTGATCCCTTGTTAAAACTCTTCCTTTGTTTTTCACAAGATATAATAATAGCTCAAATTCTTTTGGAGTTAACTCCAATAGCTCTCCTTTGAAATAGGCTTCATAATAATTAGGCAGTACTTTTAACTCTGCAATTTTAATGCCGTCATCCTCATCTTCATCTACTTCATCAGAAGATGTTGGAACTTGCATCTGTATTCGTCTTAGAACAGCTTTTATTCGAGCAATAACTTCTCTCGGACTAAAAGGCTTCGTCATATAATCGTCTGCACCAAGCTCTAATCCTAAAACCTTATCAAACTCATCATCTTTAGCTGTCAACATTAATATTGGAGTTAACACTTTCTGTTGGCGTAGTTCTTTACAAACATCCATCCCATCTTTTTTTGGCAACATTAAATCAAGTAAGATGACGTCTGGATTAGCAGTTAAAGCTAGATTCAATCCTTCTTCTCCATCCATGGCAGTCAATACATCATACCCCGCCTGTTGCAAATTATACTTAAGTAAAGTTACGATAGATTGTTCATCATCTACTACTAAAACCTTTTTCTTCATATACAGCCTCCAAATATGTTAATTCCCCTAAAGTCCCTTATACCTATTTACATTATAATATATTGTTCGATAAAAATGGAAAAAACATTTATTTACTGTTTACAAAAGCGAAATAATTTTTTAATTTCTCGTTTTTTATAAATGTTTTCGTAAAATTTATTGCAATTATCTCTAAAGAGAAGATAAACGGCCGCTTTATAAAAATTAATAATTTAGATACCAGCCTAATCGTAGTTGATCCCATAAAAAGACGGCTAACTCTTTTAATAGAGTTAGCCGTCTTTTTATAGAATTAATTAAGTACTGTCAATACATTACGAACGGAATGAACGGATTTGTCTAATGCTGCTTTTTCATCTTCTGTTAAATCAAGTTCTATAACTTGTTCGATTCCATTGCCGCCTAAAATAGTGGGTACGCCTAGATAAAGATCGTTATACCCGTACTCTCCTTCTAAATATGCGATAGTTGGAAGGACACGCCTTTGACTTTTGATAATTGCCTCACACATATCAACTATTGAAGCAGCAGGAGCATAATAAGCGCTTCCATTGCCAAGTAGATTTACGATTTCAGCTCCGCCATTTCTTGTTCTTTCAATAATCTCTTCCAATCTATGTTTAGGAATGAGCGATTCTAATGGGATACCACCTGCATACGAATAGCGTATAAGCGGAACCATATCATCTCCGTGTCCTCCTAATACAAATCCTGTAATATCTTTAACAGAGAGGTTTAGTTCCATTGCAACAAAGCTTCGAAAGCGAGCTGTATCTAAGACACCTGACTGGCCAATAACTCTATTTTTCGGAAAACCTGATTCCTTATAAACAGTATAAGTCATGGCATCTACAGGATTCGTAAGCACAATAATGATACAATTTGGTGAATATTGAACTATTTCCCTTGTTACTGATTTCATAATGGATTGATTTGTCTGCACAAGATCATCTCGACTCATACCTGGCTTTCTTGCGATGCCAGCTGTAATTACGACAATATCAGAATCTGCAGTATCCTTATAATCAGATGTTCCAATAATATTTGCATCGAACCCTTGTACAGGACTCGCTTCAAACATATCTAGCGCTTTACCTTTTGTTGAATTTTCATTTCGCGGAACATCTAATAAAACAATATCTCCAAGCTCTTTTTGAGCAAGTAGAAATGCCGTTGTGGATCCAGTAAACCCTCCACCAATGACTGAAATTTTCTTTCGCTTAACCATAATATTTCCCCCTTATTAGACCGAGAATGTATATGCCCACCAATAAGCAATTTACTAGGTAGAGTCCCCTTTTACCCCATCTAGAAATACTATTCCATAATAGCTTATCCCATTCTAATCCAATACCGCAGCACTGTTAATTTAGGCAAAAAGGAAGAAGAGATGAGACTATCTCTTCTTCTATTTGATATTAACCCATGTTCTTAATTAATTCATCACCGAATTCTGAACATTTCACTTCTGTTGCGCCGTCCATCAGACGAGCAAAGTCATAGGTAACGACTTTAGAAGCAATTGTTTTTTCAACAGATTGAATAACCAATTGAGCCGCTTCTGTCCATCCTAAATGTTCCAACATTAGAACACCTGAAAGAATAACAGAAGATGGATTTACTTTATCTAACCCAGCATATTTCGGAGCAGTTCCATGTGTTGCTTCAAAAATTGCATGGCCTGTTTCATAATTTATATTTGCTCCAGGAGCAATACCGATTCCACCAACCTGCGCCGCTAAAGCATCAGAAATATAATCTCCGTTTAAATTCATTGTAGCAACAACGTCAAATTCTTTCGGACGAGTTAGAATTTGTTGAAGGAAAATATCAGCAATTGAATCTTTGACAATAATTTTCCCTTCTGCTTCTGCCTGAGCTTGTGCTTTATTGGCCGCATCAGAACCTTGCTCTTCTTTAATACGATCATACTGAGCCCAAGTAAATACTTTATCGCCAAATTCCTTTTCTGCTAGTTCATAACCCCAGTTTTTAAACGCACCCTCTGTATATTTCATAATGTTCCCTTTATGTACTAGAGTTACGGATTTACGACCTTCTTTAATCGCATAATTAATCGCACCTCTTACTAAACGACTTGTTCCTTCTTCTGAGATTGGTTTAATCCCAATTCCAGATGTTTCAGGAAATCTAATTTTATTAACGCCCATCTCTGTTTGTAAAAAGCTAATCAATTTAGAAACCGCTTCCGAGCCTTTTTCATACTCAATTCCAGCGTAAATATCTTCCGTATTTTCACGGAAAATAACCATATCTGTATCCTGAGGTCTTTTTACAGGAGATGGAACTCCTTCAAACCATCTTACTGGACGTAAACAAACAAAAAGATCTAATTCTTGACGTAGAGCAACGTTTAAAGAACGAATACCTCCGCCAACTGGTGTAGTTAAAGGGCCTTTAATTGCAATTAAATATTCTTTAATAACATCTAATGTTTCAGAAGGTAACCATTCTCCCGTTTCATTAAATGCTTTTTCCCCAGCCAAAACTTCTTTCCAAACAATTTTCTTTTCGCCGTTGTATGCTTTTTCAACAGCAGCATCCAATACTCTTGATGACGCTGCCCAAATATCTGGTCCAATTCCGTCTCCTTCGATATAAGGAACAATTGGATTTGCTGGTACATTTAATACTCCATCTACTACTGTAATTTTTTCTCCTTGCATGCTTCTATCCCTCCGTAAAAAAATAGTTTTCCTTTTCCAATGCAATCCATTGGAAAAGAATGAAATAAATTTATTATAACAAGCTTATAAAAGCTGATTATATTTACTATTCTGACGAATAACAATAGGAAAACGCCAATATGTTAAGTAAATTCTACAACACTAAGTATATATCATCCTTTTACTCTATGGGAAATGATATCCTTTTTAGCGTTGATGAACTGGTACATATACCAAACGTTCTGGTCCTACATAATCTGCTCTTGGGCGAATAAGACGATTATTCTCATACTGCTCCAGAATATGAGCAAGCCAGCCCGATACCCTACTTACAGCAAAAATTGGTGTAAATAAATCATGGTCAATACCTAGACTATGATAAACAGATGCAGAAAAGAAATCTACATTTGGCACTAAATTTTTCTCTTCCTTTAGCAGACTCTCAATCTTAATACTCATATCATATAACTGAGGTTCGCCTGTTAATTGTGTTAATTTTCTTGCCATTTCCTTTAAATGCTTAGCACGAGGATCGCCCTTTCGATATACTCGATGACCAAATCCCATTATCTTTTCTTTCTTAGCCATTTTATCTTTAATATATGGCTCTACATTTTCAATACTTCCTATTTCTGTTAACATCTTCATAACAGCTTCGTTTGCACCACCATGCAGCGGGCCTTTTAACGCTCCAATAGCCGACGTAACCCCTGAATATACATCAGATAGAGTCGCAACACATACTCTAGCTGTAAACGTAGAGGCGTTTAACTCATGATCAGCATGAAGAACGAGTGCTTTATTAAAAGCCTCAATAGCAATTGGCTCTGGCTCTTTTCCATTCAGCATATAAAGGAAATTAGCGGCAAATCCTAAATCTTTTCTTGGAGAAATTGGTTCTAGACCTTTTCTTAATCTTGAAAAAGCAGTGACGATTGTTGGAATTTTCGCCTGAAGTCTTACTGCTTTTAAATAGTTTGATTCAGAATCCATACTATCTGCACTATCATCATATGTTCCTAATAAAGATACACTTGAACGAAGTACAGCCATTGGATGTACCTTATCTAATGGGATTAATTTCATTTGTTCAATCAAAGAGGCAGGTATTTCCGCATTGTCTGCTAATTCTTGTTTTAGTTTTGCCAATTCGGTATCGTTTGGTAGCTTTTGATGCCATAATAAATATACCACTTCTTCAAAACTGGAATTCTCTGCTAATACATCAATATCATAACCAACATAAGCAAGTGAATCATCTATGATGGAACTGATAGAAGATGTTGTAGCAATAATTCCCTCAAGCCCTTTTGTAACAGCCATACATATCTCTCCTTTACACCTTTTCTTTTTAGTTAGTACAAATCTTTCAAACTCCCATATTGTCCCTACCGTAGTTACCAATATTGTGAAAATCTGTAAAAACAAAGCAATGGAATACACCCTAAAGTAAATGTTTACTATTTTGTTAGATTAACTGAATATGTACCAAAAAATCAATTAAAAATGTAATCCGGGTTTAATTGTAAAAGATGGGGGAGTTTTTTCGGTAAAAATTAAGTGAGCATCAACCATTTGAAAATGCTTACATTTTCAAATAAAAAAATAAACTATTTGGTACCTATAAATGAGATAATTGTAACTACACATTCATTATAAACAAAAAACTTCAAAATGTCTCATATTTTATACTTAAAAACTGTAGATATAGTAAAAAAATTTTTTTCTGATTGTTCCTTACACTATATTCTCCTTTAATAAAATTATACCATAAATTCAACTCTCGTGTCTGCCTGTAGAGCAGATTAAGTAATCCACTCTACTACTTTTATGGCAGCATAAGCAATTCCTGCGCCAATTAACGGTCCAACAGCAACCCCATTAAAGACAGATACAGATAATATTGTTCCTAGAACAAGCGCTGTCGTAATTTCAGGTGAATCAGCTAATAAATTTACTCCACCTTTTGCTAGTAGCGCTACCATGATTCCAGAAATTAAGGCAATCCAGGCATACGGGGATTTAAAAGTAGCAGATAGGTCCTTAAATCCAATATCACCAGTTGCAATTGGTACGAGAACCGCAATCGTAATAATTGTCACTCCCCAATTAATTCCCTTTGATTGGATCAATGAAAAAAATTTACTATCTATTCCAATCAGTTTCAGTACTAATAAGAAAAGAACGGCAATAATCAAAGAATTATTTTTAGCAACAAGTGCAATTGCCAAGAGTAAATATAAAAATAAATATGGTTGACTAAATAAAAACATAGATGACTCTCCTTTTGAAAACAGTAACCCTGAAATATTCCTTCCAACTTATTAAATTACTATAAAAAGCAGGATTTTCGATTAAAAAAGCATAAGTATAGAAAATATAGATGACAAAAGGAATATACTTCTATTCTATTTCGCCATAAATAATGAACCCTTTATTTATTATACTAAAATTGGGAGGATTAACATTGAATTTCACTTATCTTTACCGTACGATTCGGTTTATAGTAGTAATTATTGCTACCATCCTATTATTTGTCAGCATCTTTTATTTATCCAAAGTAACCTATCCTTTTATTATAGGATTTCTTATTGCGTTTTTAATGAACCCGCTTGTGAATTTTCTGCAATTCAAGTGCAAATTGCCCAGATCTTTTGCCGTTATTTTAAGCATTCTTCTCATTTTATCCGTTTTTGCTGGTTTAGTTTCCTTATTAATAGCAGAAATAGTCGCTGGTGCTGCATATCTAGGAGAAGTAGTACCAAAACATATTGATATCATCATTCGCTATATAGAAGATTTATTCGCAGCTCAAATCATTCCATTATATAATAATATATCGCAAACATTTGATAACCTTGGAACCGGACAACAAGATACTATCATGACAAATATAAATAAAGTTGGCGAACAGGTAGGAACGGTTATGGGAGATTTTTTACAATCTTTTTTCTTCAATATTCCCATTATCCTCTCTTGGTTTCCTAATGCAGCCAGTGTTCTCATCTTTTCTTTATTAGCAACATTTTTTATTAGTAAAGATTGGGCACGATTATCTTTAAAGTTCGGAAAATTTTTTCCTTCTAAATGGCTAACTAGCGGAAAAACAGTATTCTTTGAATTAAAGAAAGCTTTAGTTGGATTTATTAAAGCACAATTAACACTAGTTTCAATCACGACTGTTATTATTCTAATCGGCCTACTAATCCTTCGAGTGGATTACGCCATTACGATCGCACTATTAACTGGAATAGTGGATATTATCCCTTATTTAGGTACAGGATTAATATTTGTTCCTTGGATTATTTATGAAATTATCACGGGACAAATTGTGCTTGCTATCGGGTTATCTGTCCTGTATATTATCGTACTTGTCCAACGGCAAATAATGGAGCCAAAAATTCTTTCTTCAAACATTGGGCTCGATCCATTAGCAACATTAATTTCTTTATTTGTTGGTTTTAAGCTTTTTGGATTTATCGGGTTAATTATTGGTCCTGTTTCCTTAGTTATTATCACTACCTTACATAGAGCAAATGTATTTCATGACATTTGGAGATTTATTAAAGGAGAAAGTGAAATACCTAAATAAAGGAATATACAAAAAGAGCAGTGAATTTCTAATCATTCACTGCTCTTTTCCTTTAAACATGTCTTTACTTATTTAGTAAGGACCTCTAATTGCGTTTTTAACCTTTTCTTCATAAAAAGTTCTTAAAGTTTGTAATTCCTCTTCATTAAATGTTTTTTCCTCTAAGGCCTTTAAGTTTTCAACAATTTGCTGACGATTTTTAAATCCAGGAATGACACAGGAAATACCTTGCTGATCTAATATCCACCTTAATGCTGCTGTAGCCATGGATTGACGTCCATTTGCAATCCAAGTAAGTTCATTGGCTAATTCTACACCTTTTGCAAAACCAAGCCCTGCAAAGGTTTCCCCTACATTAAACGCTTCTCCATTTTCATTAAAATTACGATGATCATCTTCATCAAAAGTATGATCTTTCGTAAATTTCCCAGTAAGTAACCCACTTGCTAGGGGAAGTCTTACGAGGATACCTACCCCTTTTTTCTCTGCTTCAGGAATTAAAACCTCAAGAGGTTTCTGACGGAAAATATTAAATATAACTTGCAAAGCCTTAACATTAGGATTTTGCAAACAAATAAGCCCCTCTTCAACTGTTTCAACACTTACTCCATAATTGCGAATTTTGCCTTCTTGCTGTAATTTATCAAGTACTTCAAATACCTGACCATCTTTTAAAATTTCAGTTGGTGGACAATGAATTTGATATAAATCAATTGCTTCTCTCTCTAGTCGTTTCAAGCTATTTTCACAATACTGTCGAACACTATCTAAGGAATAGGTATCCCTCGAAAAAATATCTCCTCCACGACAAAATTTCGTCGCAATATGAATTTGGTCCTCTTTTCCTTTCGTTACTTTGGCAAGTAGCTCTTCACTGTGACCGTCCCCATACACATCGGCTGTATCAAAAAAATTCACACCTTTTTCAATCGCCATGTCTAAGGATTTTAATGCTTCGCTGTCATCGACTTTCCCCCATGAACCACCAATAGCCCATGTACCGAAACTTACTTCACTGATTTTTAGACCTGTGTTTCCTAAATCTCTATAATTCAATTTTTGAGCACCTCCATTGGCTACGCTACTTACGCCATTTTTATGAATTACTTTTATATTGAACGCTTTTGAAAAAAGAAGAAATCAATTATATTAGCTTTCTTCTTCCATTCTCTCCAGAAAGCGTTCTTATAGAAATTATAGCAAGCAACTAAAAGTTTGTATATTAAATAAACAAACTATAGGAAAACAATTATCATTTAGTACAACTTACTCTTATTCACAAAAATATTTATCTATTCTCTTTCGGTTTGGTTCATTGACAAACTGTAGTATAATGAAGCAATTAAGAAAAGAATCACTTAAATAGATTCTTAAAGCACGAAGTAAATGAAATATCAAGCACCTATTAAAAAAATAAGCAAGTAAAAGGATTAAAAGGGGACTAGGAATAGCTATGCATGTTACTTGGAATCAGCAATTAGTTAAAAAAGAAAATAAATCACTCTGTTTGTATTTAATTAAAAACAATGCTCCTATTTCACGTGCAGAAATTTCTCAACAAACAGGATTAACTAAAGGTACGGTTTCCACTTTAGTATCAGAGCTTATTGACGAACAATTAATCAATGAATCAGGTCATGGTGAATCAAGTGGAGGTAGACGACCTGTCATGCTGCTATTTAATCAACAAGCTGGCTATTCAATTGGTATAGACCTAGGTGTGAATTATATTTTAGGGATTTTAACCGATTTACAAGGAAATATCATCTATAAATGCAATGAAAAGTATGTGAATTTCACTTATGAAGATACATTACAGATTATCAAAAATATCATTACTTCTTTGATTAAGAATGCCCCTAAATCTCCCTATGGTGTGATTGGCATAGGAGTTGGAGCACCTGGGATTATTAATATAGAAGGAGAAATTCTAATTGCTCCAAATCTTGGATGGAAAAATGTTTGCCTTAAGAAAGAACTAGAAGAACACTTTCATCTTCCAGTCCTAGTTGAAAATGAAGCAAATGCAGGAGCATATGGTGAAAAGGAATTTGGTTTAGGACAACCTTATCAAAATCTTATCTATGTAAGCGCGGGAATTGGAATTGGTGCTGGAATTATTATAAATGGAGAATTGTATAAGGGAGCTCTTGGTTATTCTGGTGAAATTGGTCATATGACGATTCAAAAAGATGGAATGGAATGTCGGTGTGGCAATAAAGGCTGCTGGGAACTATATGCTTCCGAACAATATCTATTATCTAAAGCTACTGAATTAAAACTAGGAGAGGGAGAAACCCTTCATTTAAATGACTTGATTGAGCTTGCTGATCAAGGTAATCATGTTGCAATTAATTTATTCCATGAAGTTGGCGATCATTTAGGTGCTGGAATTATTAACATCATTAATACCTTTAATCCAGAGCAAATCATTATTGGCAATCGTCTTACCTTAGCAAAAAAATGGATAGAGCCCCAAGTGAAAAAGATGATACACAATCATACTTTACCTTTTCACCATTCTAAGCTTACTATCCATTTCTCTGATATTGATTTTTCTTCTTCTGCATTAGGTTCTGCAGCCTTTGCAACAGAGAATTTCCTTAAATTTATGCTGCAACCAGATTGATACCGTCTTTTTCTTTTAATTGGTCATCTAACGTGCATGAATAATGGTGAGTCGTTATTCTTTGGGCTTCCAAATTCGAAAATTGCCACTTAAAGCAAGTAGGCTAAAGAAATATAGGCAATTATCATAATAACGTCTTTCCCCTTTTCGAATCGGTGTATTCCAAAATAATTCAACCATTCTGTGCGCATTGGGACCATCTGCTGCTAAAGAAGCCATTGCATTTGTTGCAATTAACCCTATTGGATGAAGTGATTTTTCAGAAAATGAAACTCCATCGATTGTATATCTCCGGTAATCTCCAGGATCGATATCTGCGAAAAAGTTCTGAATGTTATTAGCCGTTTGTCTCTCCCACTCACTTCCTCTAAACCATTCATAATCAAGACCGATATTCCCAGCAACACGATAAGAGTCGCTATAAAAATGACCATAGCCCTTTTCATTATTTGGTTTCCCATCATAATATGCGTATTCAGGCGCTAGACCTGTTTCTGGATGACAAGCTAGTGTCAAATATTCACGGCTTGCCTTTGCCGCTTCCTTCCAAAACACTTGATCTTCTGGATATGCCCAGCAAGCAAATAATTCATAGAAATGAGGAAGATGGTAGGATGGATCAGTAAATTCACAATTAGGGACAAACTTTATTAGCTTATTATCTAAATTCCACATGGAATAACCGTTCCCATCTTCGCCCTTATGCAGGCAAGTTCGCAATAAATCTCTTGCTTGTTGGCTATAGTTAAAAGGTTCTTCGCCATCGCCCCAACGATGAGCTGCAAAAAATAAGGCAAGTGCAAAAAACTCTTCTCCATCAGGCGCTGGCCCAAATGATCGCTTCGATCCGTCTGGATTACAGGACCAAGCGAAGTAACCAGCATTTTCTCCAGTTTGCATGTACATATGCTCCTTCGTCCACTTCCAAATTCGATCAAATTCTTCTTTTTTATCTAGCTGGACAGCAATCATCATTCCATAAGACATACCTTCTGTTCTAACATCTAGATTACCTGTATCTAATAAATAGCCTCCATCACTAGAAGGATAATAGATTCTCGTGTCCTCATCTCCATAAAAAATTTGTTTCCACGCATCCTCTAATTTTTTCTGGATAGCCGTATCTTTATAACCCATCTCTTTAAAAACATTCCGATATTTATCTGTATGAAACGCTCCACTCATCTAACTATTCACTCCTTTCTATTATGAACTATAGGAAGTTATAAGACTATCATCCAATCCATCATATGTTCCTGTTTCATCCTTCATTTCACTTAATTCTATTAGTGTGACTTCATTTTTTGTTAGTGTAATAGGCAGCTTTAAATAGCCATCTTCCTCTTTATTTATTTTTGTCGTCATAAGCTTTGGTATAGAAGCTTCTCTTAATGTTTCAATTGACTGTTTGTCTGGAAAACGAGGTCTCCCCATATCTTTCCACGTCTTCCATGGATTCGCATAATTTTCATTTACCGTTTGCCGCTTAAGGAAGTATGCATCACTAGTAACAGGTAGCTTAATCAATAATTCCTTTTCAAAGCCTTCCCCTTTTTCCATTATCTCGTTCCAAGCTATAAGAGCAATAGAGCCATTTTCTTTTTTAGTGATAATCATTTGCTCATCCCGGTACAATATTTCCTTGCCCAGTCTATTGAAAAAAGCAAATAAATGAAAGGTTGGCTTCGGAATGGAATGAAGAGCCATTAGTCCAAACCCGCCATGGAATGGTGCTTTCGGTATATCAGTCTCCTCAAAGACATCACTAAATGTCCAATAAGAAAAAGAGTCTACATAATCTCCCCCTTCACTTAAAATTCGCGCAAGATAAGCTGCGTTAAGCGATGTATCATGAACTGGATTGATTGGACTATACGATGTATTATATTCTGTAATATGGAATGGTAAATCAGAAAAAGCTGATTCCTTAATTAGACCACGAACTACCTCAAATTGGTGAAGCATATCCGTATTATCCACTAAATCTTGATAATAGTAATCAGGAGTAACCTTCTTTGGACTTTGTGATGTATACGCATGTCGACTAACAAAATCGACTGGCACCTTTTCTTTATGACAGAAGTCTAAGAAGTCAACAATCCACTCGTCCGCTCCACCGCAGATCGCTGGACCTCCAACCTGTAAATCTTGGTTCACCTCTTTAATTGCTGTTGCCGTAACTTTATATAGTTTTAAATACTCTTGCTTATCAGCATCCTTCCAAAAATTCACTAAGTTAGGTTCATTCCAAACCTCAAATGGCCATTTTTTCACTTCATTTAATCCATATCGATCAATGAAATGCTTCACTACTGCTTTAATTAATTCGCTCCACTTATGATAATCATTCGGCGGTGTAACATTCCCTTTCCAGTAAAAGATCGTTTGATCACCAGACGCAAGCAATTCTGGCATAAAGCCAAATTCAATGAATGGCCGTAGATTCAATTCCAAAAAAGAATCAAAGATACGGTCAATATAAGTAAAGTTATAAAAAGCTTTAATTTCATTCCCTATCTTCATTTCTCGATAAATACCAACGTCATCGGAAAGTAATCCATGTCCTCTTATATATTTAAAGCCGATTTTTTCCTGGATTATTTTAAGATGATCAAGGTATTCTTTTTGAAGAGCTAACCCAAGCCGTCCAGTTCCAATACAATACTTCCAATTTTCCGTAAATTCTTCTTTTCCATTTGCTGCTATAATAATGGGTTCCATTTCCTTCCCCTCCTATTCTCTAGTTCATATTCTGTGGAATCACAATTCTCTCTAACAAAAGGTTATTCTTTATAAATAATACGTTGGGCAGTTCATCCCACCACTATAAATACAAGAAGAGGAATGCTGCCCATTTGAACGAGATAAGATGAAAAAACCTTTCCTCAGGTCCCCCAAAAAATAATATATGTCGAAATTTCCCTGGAAATATTTTTCTCTATATTCCGATTCATCATTTTTCTGTTGATTTATCTCACCCTTTTTCTTCTATGAAAATAGTTTTTTTCCAAGGTAGAATAAACACACCAATCTACATTTTTGACGATTATCACTCAAAATTTCGTTAATGCATCCATACACTTTCTCTATTAAACTCCTGAGTAAGCCATAAATCCGCCATCTACTGGAACACTGATTCCAGTAACAAAACCACTTGTTTCTTCATTTACTAGCCATAATAAGGTTCCCAATAAATCCTCTGGTTTTCCTAATCTTCTTACGGGTGTATGTGCCAATATTTTCTTTGTACGTTCTGTATAAGATCCATCTGGATTTTTAAGCAATCCTTCATTTTGCTTCGTAAGGAAAAAGCCTGGAGCAATAGCATTTACTCTGATGCCAGTTTCAGCCATATGAACAGCCAGCCATTTAGTAAAATTTTCAATACCTGCTTTTGCCGCACTATAAGCAGGTACTTTCGTCATTGGACTTGGTGCACTCATAGAGGAAATATTTATTACAGTTCCACTTTTCCCAAGCATTTGCTTGGAAAATATTTGTGTAGGAATTAATGTACCGATTATGTTCAGATTAAATACAAAGGAAAATCCCTCAATTGTTAAATCGAAAAAGCTCATAAGTCCTTCTTTATCCAAATCCTCTATACGAAGAATTTCTTCTGATGTAATCCCTTTTGGATGATTTCCTCCTGCCCCATTAATTAGAATGTCACAGTTTCCAAAAGTTTCGTAGACTATTTTCTCCGCTTCTTTTACACTCTGGACATCAACTACATCACATGCAACAGCGATGGCTTCTCCTCCTTCGTTATTTATTTCCTCTGCTACCTTTTGAGCTTTTTCATACGTACGATTAAGTAGTGCAACCTTTACACCTTGTCTCGCGAGCTCCTTTGCCATACAACTGCAAAGAACACCTCCACCACCAGTGATGACTGCTACTTTACCAGATAAATTATCAATTAATGGCAACATTTTTTTCTTCCCCTTTCTTCCTACTTGCTTTGTTTCTTTCTAAACTATCCCAAATACCCAATATATACATAATCCCCAACGCTCGATCGTAAAGACCATAACCTGGTCTTGCCTTTTCTCCCCAAATCATTCTGCCATGATCAGGGCGGAAATAACCTTTAAAATCATAATTGTGGAGTGCCTTCACTATTTCATATAGGTTTAGAGTGCCTTCCTCAATGCTTTTATGAGCAGTTTCCTCAAAATCCCCATTTTTCGCCATTTTAATGTTTCTAATATGTACAAAGGGTACACGGTCCATTTTCAAAAAGTGGCATAGAATATCCACAATATCATTATTTGGATTTGCACCTAAAGAACCAGAGCATATTGTTAATCCATTGGATGGACTGTCAATAAGTTTAACAATTCTCTCTAAATTCTCCTTTGAACGTACAATCCTTGGTAAACCAAAAACAGACCAAGGTGGATCATCTGGATGGATTGCCATTTTTATATCACATTCCTCCGCAACTGGAATCACTTGTTCAAGGAAATACTGAAGGTGATTAAATAAATCTTCTTCTGTTACATTTTTATATAATTGAAATAAATACTTAATCGATTTAAGTCTTTCCGGCTCCCACCCTGGCAAGGAGTACCCATTTGATAAATTCTCCATATTCTCGATTAAATCCATTGGTTCAATCGACTCTATTTTTTCCTTTTCATACGCTAGAACGGTCGACCCATCTGGAAGCTTCTTTGCTAGATCAGAACGCGTCCAATCAAAAATCGGCATAAAATTATAGCAGATAACCTTTACACCAGCTTTAGCCAGATTACGAATCGTTTGCTTATAATTTTCAATATAAATTTCCCGAGAAGGCAGGCCAAGTTTAATATCTTCATGAATATTTACACTCTCAATAACTTCCAAACTCATACCGTTTTGATTGATTTCTTTCTTTAACTCCATAATTCTATTTTCTGGCCAAACTTCTCCCACTGGAATATCAAATAATGCTCCTACCACACCATCAATTCCAGGGATTTTTCTAATATGTTCTAACGATACACTATCATCTTCTCTACCAAACCATCTAAAGGATACCTTCACTTTATTAATCCTCCTAAAATTCAACTCTTTCTATCTTTATTTCAATCAATTTCAAAATAATTTTTTGCATTATAATACGAGATATCCTGCACTATTTTTCCCATAAACGCATAATCTTTAGGTGCCTCTCCATTTTCAATCCAACTACCTAACATATTACAAAGAATTCTCCTAAAATACTCATGACGTGTATACGATAGAAAACTTCTAGAATCGGTTAACATTCCAATGAAGGTTGATAAAACACCTATATTTGCCAATTCCTTCATTTGATTTAGCATTCCATCTTTATGATCATTAAACCACCAAGCAGCTCCACTTTGTATTTTCCCTTTCAGTCCTGCTGCTTGAAAGTTTCCTGCTGCCGATGCAATAATCGGACCGTGATTAGGGTTCAACGAATACAGGATTGTTTTTGGCAATTGATTATTTTTATCCAAGCTATTTAAGAATTGATTAAGCGGTTTTGCTAAAGAATAATCGTTAATCGAATCATAGCCTGTATTTGCACCCAATGCATTAAACATACGATCATTATTATTTCGTTTTGCACCAATATGCAATTGCATCACCCAATTTAAAGACGCATATAACTGTCCTAAATATACGAGAGTATACGTTTTAAACTTATCTTCCTCTTGTTTGGAAATAGATTCTCTTTCTAGCTTTGCATGAAATATCCGACTTGCCTCTTCTAACGTACATTCTGTATAAGGTAATACGTCCAATCCATGATCTGCTATACGACAACCATTTTGATGAAAGTAATCAACTCGGTTTCTAATAGCTTCTAGATAATCCTCGTAAGTTGTAATTCTAGTATTTGTTTTCTTCTCCAGCTTTCTTACATAAGGAAGGAATGATTCTTGATTAATCTCAAGTAAAGAGTCCGGACGAAAGGATGGAAGGACAGTTGTATTGATTTCTCTATTTTCTTTTATCATGCTGTGATACTTTAAATCATCTAAAGGATCATCTGTTGTCCCAATCATCTCAACATTTGATTTTGCAATAAATGCTTGTGCTGTAAATCCTTTTTGACTAAGTTTCTCATTACAAATATTCCAGATTTCATCGCAAGTGTCTTCATTTAATGCAGAGTCAATTTGAAAATATCTTTTTAATTCTAATTGAGACCAATGATATAAAGGATTTCCAATACAGTAAGGGAGAATTTTAGCCCATGCTTGAAATTTAGCATACTCACTTGCATTTCCGGTAATATAGTCCTCATTTATACCAAAATATCGCATCGCTCTCCATTTATAATGATCTCCTGCTAGCCAAAGCTCACTTATATTCTGAAAGGATTTATTTTCTGCAATTTCCTTAGGACTTAAATGGCAATGATAATCAATTATTGGCATTGCCATACTATAATCATGATATAAAATTTTTGCAGACTCATTTTGTAATATGAAATCTTCTTCTATTACTTTCATCAAGTAATTCCCCTTTCCAATTCTGAACCTAAGAAAGACTCAATTAATGTGTATCCTCCATAAAAACTCTTTATCTTTTTGTGCAAAAAATATTATCTATATAAATAAAATAAAAATTTTTCTTTTTTAACTAAAAAATGCTTAAATATTTTTAAGCCAATGCAGTAGTAAGGTTTTCTTTCTTTTAAAATATGCTCCAAAACAGCTAGGCAAAGGTATTTCTTCCAGTAAACTAGGAACCATGTACCTGTTGAGGATTATATGCTTTCCCATCCTTATTTGGAGGAGATTTTTTTAAAAAATTACTTTCAATATGGTTTAGCATAGCTCTAGAATTAAATGTCATGAACATTGCAATCAAACTAGCAATAAAAACAACTAAGAAATCAGTGGTAATCACCGTTGCAAAGGCAACTAGAAATAGTATCAATACATTGCCGACCGTTTCTTTAAACTTAATAAACTGGTAATATGCAGATAGCTTCACTAAGTCTCTTATTCGAAAAGTAAACCTTGAGTTGATCATTAATAGATTTATACTCAGCATCGTCCAGATAAGAGTAAGTACAAGCAATACGATAAAAATTATTTGATTGATTGGAGTTACTGTTAATCGGAGGTATTGTAAGTCGATGAGTAAGACAAAGTATACCGCAAGGATGATTGTCCAGATAAGAAATGTTCCTTTCAAATTCGATCGATAGCCATAGAAAAAGTCAGCAGTTGGCGACAGCTCCTTCGTTCTCACTAATTTTTCCATCGAATATAATAGTCCTGATATAGCAGGTCCAGACGGAATTAATGCTAGAGCATACAATCCGATATTAGAAAACGATGGTGTTAATGTCATGAAGAAAAAAATAAAAAGTGCATTAGTTGCGACAAAATAGATATTCGTTAATACTATCCAATAGACATAATTACTAAATGTAAAGAGGATTCCTTGACCAAACTCTTTTTTCTGTTCCAAGCTGTTCACCTTCTTTCAGAATAAATATATCGTAAAGAATAGATAGGATGAGATACCCTACTAAAGAAATTTGTCATAAGATACCTCATCATTTTTTTGCAGTAAAAGTATAAGTTTTTAAAGTTAATCTGGTCACCCAGGCACTGATGGGCTTCACTACCTTTCCATACGGTAAGTCAACATTGCTTCCCTTGTTTCCTTTATCTCAGGTATGGTAGCTCCACCTCACACGCCACTTAATGGGTGCTCTCCGCTTTTCTTAATTATTTTTCTTATAATCTTGATATGTTTTATTAGCTGTTTCTACATATTGATCTAGCCCTTGACTTTTTAGCTCTTTAACAAATGCATCAAATTCACTTAAATCACGTGTACCTAAGATAAACTTTAATGTGTTTTGGTTTGTGTAATCTTTTAAAGGTGTACTTTGTAATGTTGCTTTTTCTCTATCTTCAATAGAATAAGGAATTAATGGATCTGTTGGAATTGGTGTTTTTGCTGCTTTCATATCATTTTGGAACTTAATTTCTTCTTCACTCATCATAGAATGAAGTAAATCTGTTGTTCCTCCATATGCAAAAACTCCACCAGAGAATCCATAGTCAACGCGTAAGTCCTTTGTTCCATTTGGATTTAATCCATTGTAATTAATGTCATCTGTTAATTTTCTTACTCCATTTTCCTTCGTAAATGTAGTTCCTTCTACTCCCCATTTTGTGAATTCTTGACCTTCATCACTGTAATATAACCAGTCAATAAACTGAAGAATTGCTTCGAAATTTTCACTTTCTTTAATTTTCGAAGTAATCATTACACCATTCTCTAATCTAGAACCTGACATTAATTGACCAGCAGTACCACCTGGAACGGTAATTTTGGAAATAGAATAATTTCCTTTGCCTAATGTTTTATCCATGTCGACACGATGTAGATGAATTGTTTGAGAGTTACCATTAATAATGAATGATTTGCCTGTTACAAATTTTTGGACTGCTTGATCATCACTTTGTGTAAAGCTCTCTTCATCTAACAATCCTTCTTCCACCAATTTATGGAAGTAAGTAAGCATTTCTTTATAGCCATCTGTTGTCGCTGCATAAACGAATTCATCTGCATCCTGATCATAAGATAATCCATTTCCGAATCCCCAGCCAGCTTTTGTTCCAAAACCTGTTGCTGCAATATTTAACGTACTATTAAAAGTAAAACGATCAGAGAAAGGAATAGAATCTGGATAGATTTCTTTCAACTTTTTCATTGCAGTATAAAGTTCATCCCAAGTTGTAGGAATCGCAATGTTATTTTCTTCGAAGATATCCGTTCTTACAATTAATGTGTAATCTGGCCAAACTTCTTCATGTAAACCTGGAAGAACATAGAATTTCCCATCGTTTTGACGTAGCGTATCTAACTCCGAACCTAAATCCCATTTTTCTACTTTTTCTTTAAAGTGTGGCATTTTATCAATGTAATCGCTTACCGGAAGTGCAGCACCTGATGCTACAAAAGCTGCTTCTTCCCCTGGGTATGTTTTTGGAATAACGATTGGTGCATCCCCTGAACTAATTAGTAAACTTCTTTTTTGTGTATAGTCACTCATTGGTACGATAGTCGGCTTTAACGTGACATTCGTGATTTCTTTAATCTTATCCCATAGTAACCAATCTTCTTTATATGGATATGTTGGCTGATCCATATATAAAATGGATAAATCAAACGGTTCAGTTGCTTTAAATGTGTCTCCTGCATTATAAGATTCCATTGCTCCTTTTGTAGACACTTCTACATCACTACTCGCTTGATCATCATTAGAACAAGCAGCAGTAAATAGTACTAACATGAATAACCCTAGAAACAGCCCAACCTTTTTAATACTTTCTTTCATAGTATTTCCTCCCCTTATATATATAGGAAAAGCGTAAAGTTATTTTTCACTAAAAGCAGGCATATGAAAGGAATCCTTAGGAAAAACAACCACGCTGAACTCCCGCTTACTAGAAGGCTCTGTCTATTACTTAACAGAGCCTAGCATTACTCCTGAAACAAAGTATTTTTGAACAAATGGATATATCGTTAAAATTGGTAATATTGTTAATACCATTGTTACAGATTTAATATTAGCAGAGATTTGTGTTAAGTTATCTGCTGATGTTGCACCTGCTGACATTCCACTCGTTGTTCCTGCGATCATATTTCTTAAGTAGATTGTAACTGGGAATAACTCTTTTTTATCTAAATAAATGAAAGCACTAAACCAAGAATTCCAATAAGCCACTGCGTAAAATAACACCATTGTGGCAATTACCGCTTTACTTAGTGGTAAAATTATTTTTAATAGAATGCCATATGTGTTTAAACCATCAATAGATGCTGCCTCTTCTAGTTCTTCAGGCATATTTTCAAAAAAGGATTTCATGATAAGCATATTATAAATACTAATCGCACCTGGGATTACAATTGCCCACATAGAATTAGCAAATCCTAAAGCGTTTATTAAAACATAGTTCGGAATTAAGCCTCCGTTAAAGAACATAGTGAATACTGCAAATACAGTTAAAAAACGACGTCCGACAAGCCTTCTCTTTGAAAGGGCATAAGCAAAGATTGTTGTTAAAAACATAGAGATTATAGTCCCTACCACTGTATAAACAACTGTATTTTTATAATTTATCCAGAACATCGTATCAGACAAAACCTTTTGATAGGTTTCTACATTGAATCCCTTTGGAAGTAAATTTACTTGACCTGAATTAATGTAAGACTCACTACTAAATGATTGTGCAACAACATTTATAAACGGATATAGTGTACAAAAGATAATGAGTAATAGAATACATACATTAAAGACTTTAAATATTTTGTATTGCTTCGATTCTTTCATTTATTTTCCCCCCTACCATAAACTTCGTTCTGTTAGTTTTCTAGAAATACTATTCGCTGTTAATACGAGCACTAATCCAATAATGGATTCGAATAGCCCGATAGCTGCTGCATAACTAAAATTATTGGATTCTAAACCAACACGATATAAATAAGTTGATAGAACATCAGAAGTTTCATAAGTTAAAGGATTATAAATCAATAAGATTTTTTCAAAACCAATGGCAAGAAAGCTACCAATATTCAAAATTAATAGTGTAACAATTGTTGGCAATATACCAGGAATCGTAATATGAAGCGTTTGTTTCCAACGGTTAGCACCATCAATTTTTGCTGCCTCATAAAGGGAATCATCAATGGTTGTTAATGCAGCCAAGTAAAGAATTGCTCCCCATCCCATTCCTTGCCATACTTCCGAAGTGACATAAATTGTCCTAAACCATTCTGGACTTTGAATAAAGCTTATTTTCTCTCCTGTAAAAAATTCCACTATCCCATTGATCGAACCGTTTAATGCCGTTAGCTGCAAAATCATTCCGGCAATGATAACAATTGATAAAAAATGTGGTAAATAGGATGCCGTTTGCACAAATTTCTTGAATTTTTTTGACTTTACTTCATTTAATAGAAGTGCAAATATAATTGGCATTGGAAAACAAAATAATAATGTAATTCCACCTAAAACAAGTGTGTTTTTAAATACATTCCAAAAAACTGGGTCATTAATAAACATCTCAAAATAATAAAAACCTACCCACTGTTCTCCATAAATTTTACCGCCAGGCATATACCTTCTAAAGGCAATGACATTACCGAGCATTGGTCCATACTTAAATATTAATAAATAAATGATTGGTAGAACTAACAAGGAATATAACTGCCAATCTTTTCTTATAGCAGTTAGCGTTTTTTTGACTTTACTTTTTTTTGTTTTTTTTGTAGTTTTTACTTGTGAATGTACGACTTCCGTTTCCATAATACCCCCCCGTTTCTGTTTATTATCAATACCATGTTCTATTGCGATTCATTGAATAGTAGCAAACAAGCTATTTATAAAGCTACATCTTAGAAAGATGTAGCAAATATACAATAAATTTAAGCGCTTACTTCAAGAGGTTAGAAGTCTTATTAAAATCTCTAAATCTATTATGTAAAAGGATATGATTATTTCGTATGATAAACAAATGAAGTAATTAAGAAGTAATGAGAATATATAATTTCTGTTTTGAAGATTTTTGTTCATTTTTATAACTATACTAGTATGGTAGCATAGCTATAAGGATTTTTTCTTTTGGTTAAAGAATATGAAACAGTGGGTTTTCTTTGATGTAATAAACAGGAATATGTGGAAAATCAGTTTCTATTAAAGCTTTCAAATACTCCATTCCTGGTTCTTCGCTTACCGCATGACCAATCAAGATGAATGCCTTCTTTTTCCCTTGGTGGATAGCATCCCTTACGTACTCAGGTGCTTCCCATTCCGGCCCTTCTCCCGCAATAATTAAATCAAGATCGTGGTTCTGAAATAAAGGAATGACCAATTCTCCTCCACCTCGATAACCTGCAAGCAGTCCAATCCTTTTGCATTTCATGGATAGATCACCAACAACTCTAACAAAGGGAGTACCGAGTTTATCTTTAATATACGTTGCAATTTCAGTAACAGATTTCTCTGGAATCGTCAAAGTAGTTGCCGTCGACTGATACTCTTCCGTATATTTCTCCCATTCAAGCTTGCGAATCAAGCCAACCATGATACCATCCGGATTATAACGGTGAAAGTAATCATGAAATCGAAAAATACTGATATTAGCTTCTTCTACTAATTGGAGCTTTGCCCGTAAGATTGGATCATTTGAATGTGCTTCTTTCCAATTTTGATGACTATAAAAAGGACCCTCATGAGTAATAATTAAATTTGCTCCTAGAGAAATTGCTTTTTCCAATACTTCCTGCGTTAAAATGAATGCGATTACAATTCCTTCAACATCAAGAGTTGCTGATCCTTTTACTAATACATCAGTTTGTGATTCAAATTTACCTGCGGGCTCGATTAACTTATCTATTATTCTCTGAATACTCGTCATTCTATCTCCCCCATCAAGTTAATCAAATTATAACATGTTACACTTTGTTCACTCAATATACAAACTATATTTTTTTACAAGAATTTCTATTAATTTACTAGCTGAAATTTATTTTTTCTATAACTAACTTTATTCCGCAACCACATTATTCGTTTCTTGCTTTTGCATACGCTGAAAAATAAGAATACTGCTAGACATTAGTATACAAGCTACAGAAACACCGCTAAAAAATGGCAAAAGTCCTGGAACATAAAGTAAAAGGAAAATATCTGCTACTAATCCAAGAAGAACTAGTAATAATATATGAATATTTAAAACCCCTAGAAAAAAGGAATATTTAAAGTAATCGATGAACTTTAAATGATAATGCACATAAACAGGAAAGAAAAATAAAAGTGTAATAACATATAAGCATGAAATAAGCAGCAATATACTAGTAGTAACAATACGGATTATACCATCAAGATTTAAGATTAAATAGTAATCGGCATATAACATTGCTCCCGCCAGTACAAATACTAGGCCATAGATATTGCTCTTTAAAAATTCACTTTTATAGATAGAGAAGAATGTTTTCCAAATGGGAATATCAGTTTCTTTCATAAACCATTTTCGGACAACAGTAAACAAAGCTACTGTTGCTGGCATAAAACCAAATAGAACGAGGCCACTTACTGTAAACAAAATCCATAATAAATTTATATAAGCTAGCTTCATAATCCATTCACAGATGGTATATAATTTCCCCATTGGTTTTGCTGTCATGCTTATCCCCTCTACTTTCTTCTTTCCTATTAGACTTCTTTATACTTCTTTTCTACTATAATCCCGCAGCCTGAATACATTTTAATTCATGAGCTACACTATAAACACTAGGCTCTGTGTAGCATCTATGTATTCAGACTGTTATACTCTCTCTATATTCTTTTATTAGTGCTGTTCTTCTAACCACAAAATGCTTGTTACTCCACGAGGGTAGTATTTACTACCTGCGATTTCACCTGCGATTATTTGATCACTCCAGCTCCAGATTGATAACTCAGGATGTGTTAACCATTCTACATGGGCTGTATCAGCTTTTGCCCCTTTTTCATCCCATTTCCAGCCCAGAATTTCACGTGCAATAAATTGGCATAAATAAATTTTACTTAGCCAAGAATTGTTACTTGTTGATGAAATTTTCCAGCCACCATCTTCGAATAGACAAATCCCTTCTGTTAAGACTGTTTCTAGATGTGTTTTTAATGCCTGAATATAGGTGCCATATCTTCCATGCTCATCTAATGCTTCCTTACAGTTTGTAAAGTATGGGAAAATCAGTCCTTCTATTGCTGGGATGATTTTTGAATCATTTCCTTCGCCAATAACAGCTGGAATATACCCATCTTCTGTTATGTGCTCCACAATAGTTGAAGCACATTTTTCTGCTTGCTCTAAAGCAAGCTTAGCCAAATCTTTTCTTTCATTCTCTGTAAATATTTTTTCAAGCGCAATATAGGAAGCCCATATTTTCCCTGCTAAATAAATATTGTTTCTTGCTTGCCCTAAAGACACATCAAGACTGTCATAAGTAGTTATTTCCGCACCACCCATTACCCTTGAAGAATCTAGACCCATCAATCCATTGCGCTTATCTGGTTCTGGATGATCTCTATTTAATATACTTTCAAAACACTGTTCCACTATTTCTAGATTTGCCTCTAACCACTTTTGATCACCTGTATGGTTAACATAAAGTGCCGCACATAATACCCAGTTTACTAGCTGTTCATGAGTCATATGGGAGAAACATCCGTCCAAACCATATAATTCATAGGATGAGTATTGTGGACGAGATATTGTATTCGCTACTCCCATATCATGTGTAAAGCTTATCCCACCAGGATATTCTGTATCATCGTTGGGAAAACGAACAGTATCTTCATAACTAAAACGTTGGACAAACATATCTAATTCATTTTTTACGGTCCACGGGTTCATTCTTAGCTCAAAGAAAATCTGATCCACTGTTAAATCAAAGGTATTCATCATACGATATTCCCCTTCATTCACTACCCAGAAAGGTTCCCCATTATAATCTAACAATTGTGTAGAGCCATAATAGCTGCGAATAGAGTGAATTAACATAAATTTTTGATCTTCCGATAAATGCTGTGTACCGTTTATTTTTTCATTTACATTTTTTGCTCGGTGTGCTATTGTATCAAAGTTTTCAAGAGCATATTCTGCAACAGACTCAATATTTTCAAAGAACTTAGTATAATAATAGGATGTATCCATCCCCGCGGTTACAATTCCACCTCTATAAAAACAGATAGCAAACTGATAGGTTCTTTTTTCTCCAGCTGGAACATCTACCACTAATGCACCTAAAGGTCCTAATCCAAATGTCCAGTTCTCTTCTTGAGGCGTTGTTAGAATGTTTTCTAGACTAAAGTGCATGGCTGATTTTACCTCAGGATTATTGGATACAATAGCTGTCGATCTACCTTGACCAATACCAGCAAATCCATCCATTGTATCATCGACTCTTCGCATGGATGAATAAGGATCACTTCCCTGATAGCCGAAGAAAGCGCGTCGGCTTCTAGTACCATTCGTATTATCTACTGTCAATTCAGCAAGTACAGCTGGCAAAATAGTCCTTTTCAATTCTTCCTCATTCGCAACCGTAGGATCTGGAACAGGTTCCACTTGTGAATAAATCGTAAAAGATATATCTTCTGCTTCCCATGTATCTGTTCCAAGTTGGAAATTTCGTTTTATTTTATCTTTAGAGATAGGATAAATGATTCTTGGCTTATCTGGATCTGGATCCATATTTTCAATATCATATCTCTTACTTTCATCATCTTCTTGGTAAGCAAAGAATGGAAATGCTTGATATATTCCTTCTTTATTTACTGTTTCAGCACCTATATAAATATTTTGTTTCGGAGAACGGCCCAACTCTAAATCTAATCCACCACCTGCACCTGGAAAACCTAGTGTAAAGCTTGAAAACGCTCCTATTGGCGAATGATGAGCATTAAAAAATGAATTTTTTGGCATCGCTATTAATTCCTCCTTTTCATTATCCTTTTACAGACCCTGCAGCCAATCCTTCTACAATCTTATTACTTAGTATGATGAATGCAATTAAAATCGGAATAATACTTATCATCAAGGTTGCTCCAATAGCTCCCCAATCTGTTAAATATTGTCCTACAAAGTTATTAACACCGACCGTTAATGTCTTCCATTTATCAGAGCTAATGAATGTATTAACGAATACAAATTCATTCCAGTTATAAATCATATTGATAATAACAACTGTTGCCATAACAGGAGTTGTCATTGGCAGCGTGATTTGAAAGAATATACGATGAATCGAACAACCATCCATTACAGCTGCTTCTTCTAGTTCACGTGGCAACGCTTGGTAGAATCCTAATAAAATCATGATTGTCAGTGGTAGGTTAAACGCTGTATACGATAAAATGATGGAAATCGGATTATCAATTAGTTGCAATTGATTAAAGAAACTAAATAATGGAATTAATGTGGAATGTAATGGAATCATGATTCCAACCATAAACAATCCAAGAACAGGTTTACTTAGTTTCCAATGCATTCTTGTAATTGCAAAGGTAACAAAGCTTGCCAGTATTACTGTTAAAACTACCGCGATAACGGTAATCCACACACTATTAAAGAAATATTGGCTTATATTCCCTTGTGTCCATACTTTTACATAGTTCCCCCATTGTGGATCTTTTGGAAGAGCAAATGGAGATAAGCCAAACACTTCTTGATTCGTTTTTAAAGAAAAGAAGAATAACCAGATAAGTGGATATATTTGAAAAATGGCAATAATCCCTAGTACTAGATACAAAAATCCGTATCCTATTTTACTTCCAATTGATCCTTTTATTTTAGGAGATGTGGATAAATCAGTTTTATTATTTTTTTGCATTACTACTTCACTCATGATTCTCTCTCTCCTTTAGTACCCAGCATCTTCTTTTGATGCTGTTAATTTTTGAATCACCCATGTCATAACAAGACAGATTATTAATAAAGCAAAGCCAATTGCACTACCATAGCCAAAGTTATATGTTTTAAATGCTTCCTTATACATATACGAAGCCATTACTTCACTGGCACCATTAGGTCCGCCACCAGTCATTACATAAATTAAATCAAAGTATTTTAATGAACCTACAATTGCTAAAACGATTGTTACTTTTATTACTGGAGCAATCAATGGAAGCTTAATTTTATAAGCAATTTGGAACGGCGTTGCTCCGTCGATTTTAGCTGCCTCAATAATTTCATCTGGTACTCCTTTTAAGGCGGCATAATAAATGATGATATAAAAACCTGCATATTGCCATACTATCGGAATGAAGATAGAGTATAGAACTAAGTTTGGATCTGCTAGCCATATCGGCGTGTTTTCCACTCCAAACATTTCTAATAGTTTGTTCAGCATTCCATTTGTTGGATCGAAAATTTTTAACCATAATTGAGCAATAGCAACAGAAGATAAAAGCATTGGAATTAAATAAATTTTACGTAATAGTCCTGCGCCTTTAATCTTACTAGCTAAAATTAACGAGATTACTAAGTACGCTATTAGGCTTATTGCAGAAAAAACAGCTAATAAAACTGAATGATAAGTACTATTCCAGAACAATTTATCTTTCATTAGCTCTATATAATTATCTAGCCCAATAAAAGTCTTAGCCCCTATACCGTCCCAATCCATTAAGCCATAATATCCTGTTAATACGATAGGAATATAGATTAAAATTAAAATGAGCAACAGTGCAGGGAGCACATATAGAGTGATTACCCATTTGTTCGACATCACATTTTTCATTATTCTGTTCTCCCTCCTTATTGATTGTAAGGGCTTTGTCAAATGATAGTATTGGTTATTCACATGTGATTTTCTTACACCAAACCAATATTATCGTTTAACAAAGCCTGTTCTTATAATCAACAATGTAAATATCAACACATTATTTTAAACTTTATCAATCTTTTAAAATGTGGAATCTATCTTATTCTTTACGATAGATTCCACATTTGTTGTTCAGTGCTTTTCTGTGTTATTCTTCTTCAGCTAATGCCTGTTCTTGTTTTTTCGTAAATTCTTTTGGCGATGCCTGACCACCAAATAGTGATTGAATCATATCAAGATGCACTTGAGCAACCCCTGAGCTCATTTGAACATCTGCATATAGTGTTAAATTGGATGCTGTTCCTAAATCATTTAAAATATCGATATACATTTGATCAAGTTCAATATTGGATGTATCAACAACAGTTGCTGGAATTACCCCTGCATCTTTAACAGAGTTTTTGCCCCATTCTTGTACTAGATATGCTACAAAATCTTTTGCTTCTTCTTTTACTTTTGATTTTTCAGAAACAAACAGACCAACACCAGGACCACCTACATAGCTGTTAATGTCGCCTTTACCACCTTCATATGTTGGGAATTTAAAGTATCCTACTTTATCTTTAAATTCTTGCGTAACATCTGGGCTTGTTGTATAGTTTGGCAATTCCCAAGTAGCCATTAAATACATAGCTGCTTGCTCGTTCATAAAGTATCCTTTTGCCTCGTCATTAGACAGACCATTAAATCCTTTTACAAATCCACCCATATCAACTAATTTTTTTATTTCTTCAGCTGCTTGAACAAGTGCTGGATCTTCAAAGCTTCCACTACGGTTAATCGCATTTGTTAATACTTCTGGTCCTCCAATTCTATCTGCAAGATACATATACCACATAGAACCAGTCCAACGGTCTTTATTACCTAAAGTAATTGGAGTAACATCATTATCAGCTAGCGTTTTAACAACATTTAAGAACTCATCATATGTTTCAGGAACTTCTAAATTATATTTTTCAAAAATTTCTTTATTGTAATAAACAGGTGTGATATTTAACTCAAGCGGAAGTCCGTAAGTTTTACCATCAATGGCAAAAGCTTCGGTTGTGCCTGCAACAAATTGATCTTTAAAATTGCTATCAATTACATCATCTAAAGAAGCAAACATTCCACCTTTTACAAATGGCTGCATATATCCTGCTGCCCATGTAACACCAACATCTGGTAGTTCATTGGAAGCAGATAATACTTTAATTTTATCTTTATATTGCTCATTTCCAAGAATCTCTGTTTGGATTTTCACATCCGGGTGGTCTTTTTCATATTGTTTAATGATATCGTTTACAATTGTGAACTGAGCTTTTGAACTTCCCTCTGGCCACAGATGCATGAATTTAATTACGGTTTTATCACCATCATTTGAAGCGCTTTCATTGTTGGAAGAAGTGGATGAAGAACATCCTGCTAAAACTAAAACCATTAATAAAGCAATCGATAATAGTGCTGACATTGCTTTTCTATGAAACATTAAAACTACCCCCTATAGCATCATATTTATTTCTTTCTTACAAATAAAGTCTATCATTATTGGATTTACCAAAAAAGGTAACAATGATTAGAAAAAGTTCAACTTTTTTTAGAAAGCCCTTTCAATATTTACCTTTCGATAGGCACTCGGTGTTATCCCTTCTAATTCTTTAAAGATTTTAATAAAATATTTAGCTGTTTTATATCCTGACTCTTCCGCAATGTCAGCAATCGAAAGCTTCGTAGAGATAAGCAAATTTTTAGCATGCTGAATTCTTCTTCTCGTTATATATTCACTAAACGTTAAATGAATTTCTTCTTTGAATAGCACACTAAAATAGCTCGGATTTAAATAAACATGATCAGCTACTTCACGTTGATTCAATTCTTCTTTTAAATGCTTTTCAATATATTGTAAAGCTTTCTGTATTGGTTCTCTAGCTGATTCATTTGTTACGGTTGCATCAATCAATTTATCATCAACAACTCTTGAGATAATATTGGCTCTTTCTCTATTTTTGTCAATCTTAATGGCATCTTCTACTGCTTCAACTAATTTCTTCTTACTAATTGGCTTTAGTAAATAATTAATAACACCCAAGCGAAGAGCTTCTTGGGCATACTCAAACTCAGAATAGGCAGAGATAACAATAACCACTGGTAAATAATTTTGATCTTTTATTGTTTTCAACATAGTTATCCCAGTGATTTTTGGCATGCGAATATCTGTTATAAGGATGTTTACTTTTTGTTTTTTCATGATGTCAATTGCAGACTCCGCATTTGCAGCCAATAATATTTGATATTGACCGTTAGACCAATTCTCCAATGTTTTTTTTATCCCTTCCCTTGATCTTGGCTCATCATCGACAATCAAAATTGTTTTTGTATTCATCCTTACATACCTCCATCTTTTGGAATTTCAAAAGAAATTAGTGTTCCTTCATTTTCGATACTTTCTATAATTAGTCCCTTTTGTTGCCTTTTCTGATAATAGAGTGTAAGCCTTTTATATACATTAGAAAGAGCCATTCCCTTGCCTGTTGCTGAATCAATGCCCCCTTTTTCCATTGATTCTTTAATACTATTTAATTTTGATGCACTAATGCCGATGCCATCATCTCTCACACTAACCTTGATCCTATCAATCTCTTCTGCTTGTTCAACCGTAACATCAACTATGCACTGTCCTAGCTTATTCTCTGCTCCATGCAAAACAGCATTCTCAACTAAAGGCTGTATCAAAAATTTAGGGATTTTTACCTCCTCAAAGGCTTCAGGAAGCTCTATATGCCATTTCAGTTGCTCGCCAAATCTCATTTTCATTATTTCCATATAATCCTCTATATGTTCTATCTCATCCTTTATCCGTACCCATTCATCCTCTGAAGAACGTGAAATGGTGTATCGAAATAAATTAGACATCGTAACAACAAGTTCAGCTAACTCTTCCTCCTCCTTTTCTTCTAGAGTCCAATGAAGAGCATCTAAAGTATTAAATAAAAAATGAGGATTAATCTGAGCTTGCAATGCTCTTAATTCACTTCGACTCCGAATAATTTCCTTTTGATAAACCATTGTGATTAAATGATTGGTTTCTTTTACAAGCTGATTATATGTACTGTTTAATTCATTTATTTCATTAACAGATGAGATATTAGGTGTAAGTGGTAAGGAGCCTTCACTAGCAAATCTCATCGTTTTTGTTAAACGTATAATAGGTCTAGTAATCATATTGGAAAGAAAAAAAGAGCAAACAAAATATATTAGTAATCCAATTATTCCAGCTAAAAGGATGCTTGTTCTTAGCACAGTTATCCCTTCTGTTAAAGTATTGAACGGAGTTAGAATTAGAACCGTCCAACCAGTGACATAGGAAAAATTCTTAGTAATCATGTAATCCTTTTCATTTATTCGGACAATTTTTTTATCACTTTCGACGATAGACTCAGTTGCTTGCTCATAATTAGTGATAATCGGTTTATTTAATTCGTCTAAAAGCATAAAATATTGATTCGTTTCATCTGTAAGCGTTTGATTAGCAAATTTAAAATAATTATCATAAATGCTAAAAAGTAGATATCCTCCATTGGCAAAACTGCGATTAATTAGATTTACCCTTCTAATAGCAAGAAAATAGTTGCTATCATTTGGATCCTCTCCAATCCAGACAAGACTTCCTTTTGCTTCATCCGCCTTTTTAACCCAATTTGCATCTAGACTAGTCATTAAATTTGCATCATCCAAAGGTAAAATACGAGTTTGATTACTTGTAAACAATTGAAAAGAAAAAATGCCATCAGAATTAGCTGTAATTGTATTGACGGTTCCCATTAACTCTTGTCTTTCATGGAAGGCCACTTGCCTTTGCTCGTATTCCTTTGTTAATAGCTTTTGGACTTTATCATTTGTCGCTACTAGCTTTGATGCCATATTTAATTGTTCATATAAGGTCTCAATTCTACCATTTGCTTCCACTGCCACTTGCTGAATTTGTTTTTCTGCATTGTTTTCTAATAATGAGGACACTTGATTAAAGATCAATATACTAACAAATAAAAGAACGACTATCATAACAGATAAAAAAACAAATAAAATTTGATTCCTTAATGTATTCCATTTTCTTAATAAATTGAACATCCATTTATCGCCTTTCTCTTTATTTGCACCATTATTATACCAAAAATTCATTTACTTGGTTTATTCATTATACAAATAAACATAATTTACAAAAAAAGAGAGCCTGTTCATTTCTTTTGTAAGAAGTTCAGACTCACTCTTTATTACTATATATCATTATTAATTCCTTTTTGTCTATACTTATTGAATAATAGTCACTCTATTTTTCTTTTGCAACTTTCTTTGTATGCCTTTCATTAAGAGTACCTTTATGATTCTTCTTGTAGGTGGGATTAACATAATAGCTCCCACAATATCTGTTAAAAATCCAGGGAAAAGTAATAGTACTCCTCCAATAAGAACACAAAAGCTATCTAGTATAGCGTCTCCAGGCATTATCCCTTGATTTAATTGAACCTGCACATTACGAATTGCCTTTAATCCCTGTTTCTTTAATAATATAGCTCCAAGAATTCCTGTTCCTATTACAACAAATAAAGTTTCTGGGATTCCAATTAAATTCCCTGCTAAGAGAAAGATTATAAGCTCTATTATTGGTAATAATAGCAAGCCAATGAAAAAATTCCGCATAAATTGTCACCGTCCTTCTCTTGTCTACCTACTTACATTATACCTTTTTTCCTTTGCTGCGGATAGTAGACAGACTTTCGTCCTACTGTTTATTTATGGAAATATTTTTTTGGGTGATTGGGCTAAGGAGATCTCTTGGAGGTGTAATGTTTCAATGGGCGATGAGGATGAAACTCTAATTTTCTTTCCAACTGCTATCATGGCTTTCATCCAAATACTAAACTTTCCTATCTATAAAAAAAAGAAGAATATCCCTTGCCTTATGGGCAAGAATATTCTTCTTTTAATCATTTTTTATAGTACGCTAGCATGTCCGCTATATACGTATCCACTGCGGGAATCAACAGTAATATCTAAACCATCTTTTAAGATACTTGTTGCATTTTCTACTCCTACGATAACAGGAATCCCAATGTTCAAGCCTACAACAGCTGCATGGCTTGTTAGGCCACCTTCTTCGACAATTAATGCACTACATTTTTCTAATGCAGGTACCATATCGCGGTCCGTTGCGTTTGTAACAAGAATCGACCCAGATTTAACTTTATCTAGTGCTTCTTTTGCACTAGTAGCAATTACAGCTTTACCGAAAGCTGTTTTACGGCCAATCCCTTGTCCTTTAGCAAGCACATCTCCAATTACATGAATTTTCATGATGTTTGTTGTACCCGCTTCTCCAACAGGAAGACCTGCTGTAATAACTACTAAATCGCCATGTGTAACAATAGAGCTGTTAACACCTTCTTGAACTGCTACATCTAGCATTTCATCTGTTGATTCAGATTTTTGGCTTAGACGTGGATATACTCCCCAAACAAGCGCTAATTGTCTTTGAATTCTTGCATCATATGTTACAGCGACAATTGGAGCCTCTGGGCGGTATTTAGAAATCATTCTTGCAGTATGGCCACTACCAGTTGGTGTGATTACCGCTTTAACTTCTAAATTTAATGCTGTATGGGCAACAGATTGTCCGATTGAATCAGTAATTGAATGCTCAGAATCTTTGCTGCGTTTAGATAAAGTTTCTTTATAATTTAATGCTTCTTCTGCTCTTGAAGCAATATTATTCATCGTTTGTACAGCTTCTACTGGATATGATCCTGCTGCTGTTTCACCCGAAAGCATAATTGCATCTGTACCATCAAAGATTGCATTTGCTACATCACTTGCTTCTGCGCGAGTTGGACGTGGATTACGTTGCATAGAGTCTAGCATTTGCGTTGCAGTTATAACTGGTTTACCTAAAGTGTTACATTTTTTAATTAATAGCTTTTGTACTAATGGTACTTCTTCAGCTGGAATTTCTACCCCTAAATCTCCACGAGCAACCATTAATCCATCAGAAACCTCTAGAATCTCATCAATATTATCCACACCTTCTTGGTTTTCAATCTTAGGAATAATATGGATATGTGATGCATTATTATCTTCTAATAATTGCTTAATTTCTAAAACATCAGATGCGCGTCGTACAAAAGATGCAGCAATAAAATCGATTCCTTGTTCGATACCAAAACGGATATCATTTGCATCTTTTTCTGTCATACCAGGAAGCTTAACAGCAACTCCAGGAACGTTTACACCTTTTTTATTTTTTAATGTACCAGAATTTAAAATTTTTGTATGTATCTCACCAGCTGATTTGTCTACTTTTGTTACTTCAAGACCAATTAAGCCATCATCAAGTAGAATTTTGCTACCTGGCTCCACATCATCAATTAAACCTTCATAAGTAACAGAGAATTTTTCTGTTGTTCCTTCAACTTCTGTCATTGAAACAATGATATCATTGCCTGCAACTAATTCAATAGCACCATTTTGCATATTGTTTGTTCTGATTTCTGGACCTTTTGTATCTAAAAGAATCGCAATATTATTTCCAGTAATCTCTGCTGCTTCGCGAATATTTTTTATTCTAGCACCATGCTCTTCAAAATCGCCATGTGAAAAGTTAAGACGAGCAACATTCATTCCAGCTTCCATTAATTGCGTTAATTTTTCCACGCTTTCACTTGCAGGACCAATAGTACATACAATCTTCGTTTTACGCATTAATAATACCTCCGATAAATAATAGTAAAAAAATAATAGCTAAGTTCACAGCATTTTAGGAATTTATGAGTTATCTGTACCATAGAATGTACTAAATAATCATAAATTCCTAATGATTTATTAAATGGATAATTCTTTTGATAAGTGATATAAATTACTATCAATGGTATGTTTACGTGCTAAAGCTTCAATGATATCATAATCAACCAATTGATTTTTCTCAATACCTACAGCTCTTCCACCTTTACCTTCTACAAGAAGCTCAACCGCATAAGCTCCTAAGCGACTAGCTAATACACGGTCTTGCGCAGTAGGTGAACCACCACGTTGCATATGCCCTAACACAGATACACGTGTATCGAAATCAGTATTTTCTTCGATAAGCTTACCAATTTCAACACCACTTGCTACCCCTTCAGCTACAACAATAATACTATGCTTTTTGCCGCGCTCTTGACCTTTTTTCAATCTGCTAACTGTCTCTTCCAGATTAAAGCCTTCTTCAGGGATAAGAATTGTCTCAGCACCACCAGCTAAACCAGCCCATAATGCGATATCGCCAGCATTTCTTCCCATAACTTCTATAATAAATGTTCTTTCATGGGATGTTGCAGTATCACGGATTTTATCAATTGCATCAATAACTGTGTTTAGTGCAGTATCAAAGCCAATTGTAAATTCTGTTCCTGGAATATCATTATCGATTGTACCTGGAACACCAACACATGGATAGCCTTGTTCTGTAAGCGCCTTCGCACCCATATAAGATCCGTCTCCACCAATTACAACAAGTCCATCAATATTATGTTTCTTTAATTGCTCGATCCCTTTTTGTTGACCTTCTTTTGTTTTGAATTCTTCACAACGTGCAGAAAAAAGGAATGTTCCACCACGATGGATGATATCACCAACAGAACCAACTTCTAATTTTCTAAAGTTGCCGCTGATTAGCCCCGCATAACCACCAATAACTCCATATACTTCTACTCCATGAAAAATCGCTTTACGAACTACAGCTCTAACAGCCGCATTCATTCCTGGCGCGTCACCACCACTTGTTAATACACCAATTCTTTTAACTGTCATTTCCTCACCTCATAATTTCATTAACAAATAAATTATGTAGCATAACATACATATACTATTATATAACAAAATATCTGTCTGCAACATTTTTCACAAAATTTCCATATATAATCTATGTAATGCTAACTTTTGTAAATTAATCCAGAAATTGTTTTTCTCTATTAATTCCCCTTACATTCACCCAATTATCCATTAAACAATTCTACCATATCATGAAGAATCGCGTATCTCAACTTAATCTGAGAAAAAAATAAAAGACGGAATAATCAGCAAACTGAAACCGTTTTACAAAGCTCTGTTTTTTGATTTTTTCCCTATATTTAACTCTTTAAACCATTTAACTACATTTTATAAACACTTTTATCATGCACATTTCACTCTTTATTATGTATAATGTTTTCGGCATATTATTGTGAAGTTAATTTTTTCCTTTTAACAGTTTTTTTATACTTCCATCTCCTAGAAACTATAAAACCCCATTAGTTATTTTGTATTTCCATCAAAAAAACTGTAAACAGTATTTTCTCTGTCTACAGTTTAAATCTTTTCTTATAAGGTGTTATTAACTATTTTTATATGCCCCGATATTTTTAAACTTAGCATAGCGATGATCCACAAGTTCTTCCTTTGTCATCCTTTTTAATTCTTTAAGAGATGTATATAATACCTCATCGATTTGCTCCGCTTGTTCTTTTATATCATGATGTGCTCCACCTTTGACTTCCCTTATAATCGAATCAATGATACCTAATCCCTTTAAATCTGGAGCAGTAATCTTCATTTTTTCTGCAGCTTGTTTTGCCTGTCCAGCATCTTTCCATAAAATAGATGCTGCTCCCTCTGGAGTAATAACCGAGTAAGTAGAGTTCTCCAGCATATGGATATGGTTACCAACACCAAGAGCTAAGGCTCCACCACTACCACCTTCACCTATTACAATACAAACAATTGGGACTTGCATCGATGCCATTTCAAATAAATTTTTGGCAATTGCTTCACTTTGCCCTCTTTCTTCAGCAGCTTTACCTGGATATGCACCTTTTGTATCAATAAAACAAATAATAGGACGATTAAACTTATCTGCTTGCTTCATTAAACGAAGCGCTTTTCGATATCCTTCTGGATGTGGCATACCAAAATTTCTACGGATATTTTCTTTCGTATCCTTCCCTCTTTGATGACCAACAATCGTTACTGGCAGTCCTTTATATTTAGCAATACCACCTACGATTGCCTCATCATCTCCAAAGCCTCTATCTCCATGCAACTCGATAAAATCAGTAAATAAATGAGGGATATAATCAAGTGTTGTTGGTCTATTAGGATGCCTAGCAATTTGAACCCTATCCCAAGGTTTCATATTATCATAGACATCTTTCTCAAGTTTTTTTAAGCGAATTTCCAATTTTTCAATTTCCATGCTTAAATCTACATTTGCATTTTCCGAGAAATCCTTTAACTCCTTGATTTTATCCTTCAATTCATTAATAGGCTTATCAAAATCTAATCCTACCACTCTAATTCACCACCAGTCTGATGCATTTCAAGCACTAAGCTAAGCTTTTCTTTTAATTCTAATCTTGGTATTACCGCATCTAATTGACCATGTTTGAGTAAAAATTCTGCTGTTTGGAAGTCCTCTGGAAGCTCCTCACCTATCGTTTGCTCAATAATTCGACGCCCTGCAAAGCCAATTAAAGCGCCCGGTTCAGCAAAATTATAATCTCCAAGTGAGGCAAAGCTTGCAGAAACTCCTCCTGTCGTTGGATGGGTCATTATTGTTATATATAAACCACCATTATCACTAAATCGTTTTAATGCCGTACTCGTCTTAGCCATTTGCATCAGACTAAGAACACCTTCCTGCATTCTTGCCCCACCTGAAGCAGTAAAAATAATAAAAGGTACAGAAAGCTCGTCTGCCTTTTCTATAGCCAAAGTAATTTTTTCTCCTACTACTGACCCCATACTTCCCATTCGGAATGAAGAATCCATTACTGCTATCACTACTTTGTTTCCATTAATTTCTCCAGTACCAGTTACAACCGCTTCATTCATATTGGTTTTCTGAATATCTCCGGATATCTTATCCTCATAGCCTGGAAAGTTTAAAGGATTACCTGTTTTCATATCCTCATTTAACTCCATGAATGTTGCTTCATCCAGGATACTATTCATTCGCTCATAAGCCTTCATTGGCAAATGATAACCACAGTTTAGACACACCTTTAAATTCTTCTGTAACTCACGTGTATACATTATTTTCTTACAATTAGAACATTTTGTCATAATACCTTCTGGCACTTCATTTTTCGATAGTTCTGAAGGCAACGTTGCATATTTAAGCTTTTTTGATTTCGAAAATATCCCCTTAATCAATATGGAAACCTCCCCATAAGTAACAATTTAGATTTGAATCGGATTCCTGTCATATCCATGCACCATTATTCATTTAAAGTTATTGTAATAACTATACACACTCCATAATTTCAGTTGATCCTTATGATTTAACGCATCTAAAAGAAGGAGGTAATCCTCCCTCTTCCAATCTTTTGAAGGAATTGTTAATGAGTGATAATAGTCATTCAAAATTGTCCACAAACGATGGACCAAAAAATTATCAGCTATTTTAATAATTTTAAAAAAAAATTCACTTTCAGGTATTTCTTGATCCTTTACCCAATGTTTTAAATATTCGATTTCATCTTCTGTTATCTTTTCCATTGCAATATATAGAGCATTTAATTGAATATAATTTTTCGTCTCCAAAACGTCTTGCTTTGCCTTATCATTCTGCAATATGAATGTGCTGATCAATTCAACTAATTTATGACCTTGAAAATCACGAAGAAAGGTCCCTTCCCCTTTTCTTGTTTCAATAAGCCCAAGTAGTTCCAATGCCCTTAAAGCTTCCCTAATGGACGACCTTCCTGCTCCAAGGGTTTCACTTAATACCCTTTCAGATGGAAGCTTGTCCCCAGGCTTTAGACCATTCTGATCAATCATTTCACGTAAATCATTGACGATATCCACATATAATTTGGATGCCTTTGAAGATGATTCATTCACCTTATATCATCACTCACTTCTTTCTTGCCATACTAAGACAAATAGTAATTAGAAAATAAATAAAATATTAGTACAAAATAATTTTTTCTCAAAAATCCGTCAAGTGGTCTGACCAGTTAACTTATTAAACAATATACCATCTTTTAAAAGTTGTAAAGTTTTATTCTGCTAATATAACTTGATCTGCACCTAGTAGATCTGCTAATTCAGCAATGCATTCCTTACTTGGAGATACCTTATATTCTTCATTTAAAACAATGTTCTTTCCTGTTTCTTCATAATGAATAATAACTGGAGTGGTTCCTGTAAAATTTCTTATAATCGAGAGAAGCTCTGCCTTTTTGTTATTCAATTTTTTCTCATTCATAACTTTAATAAATACTTTATGCTCCTTTTTAGGAAGTGTTTGGACTATTGTGCTCATCGATTCAACTATTTGAATAACCAATTGTTTTGTCCCATTTCTCTCTTCACATTTTCCTTCCACATAGACCATTGCACCTATTTTTAGCAAATCTTGATATTTCTTATAGACTATTGGAAAAATAACGCCTTGAATATCACCACTTTGATCGCTTAACTGTATAAATGCCATGGGGTCCCCTTTCTTTGTACGAATGGCATTTAATTCCGTTATATAGACAATACTACGTTGTTTCTTGCCTAATTCCATTTCAATGATAGGAGTTGTTTGGAGAGATGCCTGATACTGCTTATAAATAGATACTGGGTGGTCTGACAAGTAAAAGCCCAATGCATCTTTTTCTAAAGCTAATTTATCCTCTACTTTGATTGGTTCTACATCTACATATTTCGGCTTGAAAAAGAAATCGTCCTCACTAAATAAATCATTCTGTTCTGTATCCTCTGGATGAACTAACTGTGCATGCTGAATGGCAACATCAATTGTTGCCAGCAAAGTAGCCCGGTCTTCTCCAAATTCATCAAAGCTTCCTGAATAGATAAGCATTTCCATCACTTTTCTATTAATCGTCTTTGGAGAAACCCGAATACAAAAATCAAATAAATCCTCAAATTTCTTCTTACTTCTTGCCTTTAGAATTTCTCTCATTACATTTCCGCCTACGCCTTTTATCGCAGCTAAACTATAGCGTATTTTATTTTTTTCGACTCGGAAATAGTAATTGCTTTGATTGATGGATGGAGGGGACAATTCGATATCCATCTGTTTTAATTCTTGAATATATTGAAGTATTTTCCCTGAATTTCCGATGGACGATGTCAATAATGCAGCCATAAAATAGAGTGGATAATTGGCTTTTAAATAAGCAAGCTGATAAGCAATCATACTATATGCTACTGCATGGCTTCTATTAAACCCATAATTAGCAAAACGTACAATTAACTCATATATTTCATTCGCTGTTTTCTCGTGATATCCTTTTCTTTCGGCACCTTTTACAAAATGGACTTTCTCTTTCTCCAGTACATCCTTTTGTTTTTTACTAACAGCTCTTCTTAATAAATCTGCTTCTCCTAATGTAAACCCAGCCATTTTGGAAGCAATTTGCATGATTTGTTCTTGATAGACAATAACTCCATAGGTGCTACTTAATATTTCCTCTAAATCTGTATGGTAATAGTTAATGGACTCTTTTCCATGTTTTCTATTGATGTAATGTGGAATATTCTCCATTGGACCTGGACGATACAGAGCATTAACAGCTACAATATCTTCAAAATCTGTTGGCTGTAACCTTTTTAAAACGCTGCGCATTCCTTCTGATTCCAACTGAAAAATTCCAGTCGTCTCTCCTTTACTTAGAAGCTTGAACACAGCAGGATCATCAATCGGTAATTCTCTTATATTTATTTTTTTCTTCGTTGCTTTGAATATCATATCAAGAATCGATTCTATGAAAGAAAGATTTCTTAAACCAAGAAAATCCATTTTTAATAAACCAAGTTCTTCTAAGTATTCCATGCTATACTGCGTTAAATAAATATCATCATGTCCACTTTGAATGGGAATAATTTCAACAAGCGGCTGTTGACTAAACACTACCCCAGCGGCATGTGTAGATGTATGCCTTGGAAGCCCTTCGATCTTACAAGCCGTATCAAATAGTTTTTTATTCCGAGGAGATGCTGCAACAAATTGTTGTAGGCGAATGGATTCCTGATAGCTTTGTGTAAGGTTGATTCCTAGTTTAGATGGAATCATCCTTGAAAGCTCATCTAATTCTTTCATAGATAAACCAAATACTCGACCTACATCACGCAAGGCAGCTTTAGCAGCAAGTGTACCAAATGTAATAATCTGTGCAACATGAAGTTCTCCATATTTGTTTTTCACGTAAGAAATAACTTTCTCTCGTTTATTATCTGGAAAATCAATATCGATATCCGGCATCGATATTCTCTCTGGATTTAAAAATCTTTCAAACAACAATTGATATTTAATAGGATCCACATCTGTAATATGTAAAACATAAGCAACGATTGATCCTGCAGCCGATCCTCTTCCTGGACCAGTTAGGATACTGTTCTCTCGTGCAAATTTCATAAAATCCCAAACAATTAAGAAATAGTCGCTATATTTCATTTTACTAATAATTTCAAGTTCGTATTCCAACCTATCTTTATGTTCTGTAGAAGGATCTGGATACCTTTCATATAAACCAGCTATACACAATTCTTTCAAATAGCTTTCGGGAGTTTTGCCTGCAGGAACAGTATATTTAGGCAATGTAGCGAGTATACCTTCCATTTCGATATGACAAGCTTCTCCTACATTCCACGTATTCTCGAGAATATCTGGGGCATCATCAAATAGCGTTAACATTTCTTCTTTATTTTTTAAATAATGCTGATTAGAATGCCATTCATCTTGCTCTAAATCGGAAAGCTTCTCTCCATTTTTGATTGCCTTTAAGCATTCAAATGCAAAATGATCCTCTTGCTCAAGGTAAAAGACATTATTCGTCGCAACCATCTTTACCTCTTCTTCAATAGCCAATTGTTTTAACTGTTCATTTAAAACATCCTCCAAGGAAATACCGTGTCTTTGAATAGATAAGAAGAATTGCCCTTGTTCAAATATGGACTTCCATAACAATAACGTATTTCGTGCTGACTCATTATTACCATTAATGATATTTTGCTCAATTTCACCATCCCTTCCAGGCGAAATTGCAATCAAGCCATTCGCGTAATGCTTTAGCCATTTCACTGGGATTCCCAGTTGATTTTTTGTTTGAATCGCGCTAGTAATTTTCAATAAATTTTTAAATCCCAGGCTATTTCTTGCTAGTAACACTAATGGATATGCACTTTCCTTGTCCGATTCACTTATTACATCTACTGTCAGTCCGATAATCGGTTTTATCCCTTGTCGCAACGATTCTTTATAAAAAGAAGCTGCACCATACATAACGTTACGATCAGTTAAAGCAATGGAACGATACCCCTGCCTTTTTGCATTGCTTACTAACTCTTTAATCGAAAGAGTACTAGATAAAAGACTATATGCACTAGAAACCTGAAGATGTACAAAAGACATAAATTCACCACTTTTCTTGTAAAAAATTTTTTAAGTTGAGTAATTTTAACTATATGAAATAGAAAGCAATTTTCTTAAGATTATTGATTTTTTTAATGAAAACTCTGTCCAAAAGGGTAACCTACTTTTCAATAGCAACAATTCTTTCGTTCTATTTAATTTGACTTCCATTCTCTATCGAAAAAACCTTTTCCTTTCATTATAGATGTTCCCAGCAAAAAAAGAAAATATGTTCTCTTTATCAATGGCTATAATTTATCTCCACCTAAATTGCTGGGTTTATGCCTGTAACAAAAATCAGAAAGAGTCTTCATGCTGAAAAGGATAAAGTGAAACTTCCATTTTGATGGGTAGTAAGAACCTTCCTCAAAAATAATAAGAACAAATGGTTTCAAAACTGATTTTAATAGGAAGTTATTTAAAATCATTCATAAAAACAATAGATTGTCCATAGTAATAAGAATAGGAGTTTACTAGATAGCTACTTAAAAACACTCAAACATGTACCGTTAAAAATACAACAAGTAAAGATAAAACCTTAGAACAAAATTCTCTTAAAATGTCTCCAATCCTTACTTTTTAAATCATCGTAATTTACTAACAAAAACTAAAGAAAGATAGAGAGGTAAATGTATGAATCAACAACCATTCTTCCCAACTTTCATCGAAAGCTACTTTATTGCACTTGGTGTTATATTAGGAGGGGCACTTTTAGGAGGTCTCGCTGCGTTTCTAACAGGAAAACCACTTATTACGGAAATCATTCGCATATCCGGAATAATAAAAATTTGGGCGATTGTCACTGCTATTGGTGGTACATTTGATGCAATTGATACGATTGAAAAAGGAATCTATGATGCAGGAACAAAAGACTTATTTAAACAGATTTTATTAATTGTATCTGCTTTCGGTGGAGCGCATACTGGAATAACGATTATTAAATGGATAACACAGGAGTATATTTAAAATGAGAATACCACCCTATTATAAAAATCAAGCCGTGCAGCGTTTGTTTGCTGGAATGGTGATCGGTGGGGTAATCAGCTGGTGTATTTTTGTCTTTATTTTTGGCGTATGGCAGGAAAGGTATAGTTCAGAAATTAAAACTCAGAAGGCTACCATTGAAGATTTAGAAAGAGAGAAAAAAATATGGCAGGAGGAGTTTGCTGCCCAGAACAAAACAACAGAAGAAAAGCTAACCGTTGAAGGCATCGTTGTAAAGATAAATAATTCAGATAAAGAAAAATACGATATCAAACCTTTTAACGCTCTTGAGATGGAAGATGCAATGAAAGAAGATTTATCTACCATCATTGCAAAAGACCTCGACATGGTTTATAAAAGTCGCGCATTACTGAAAAAATCAATCGAAAATAAAGTGGTAGAATCAGATAAAAAGCGCTACAAATTTAAAGTAACAGAGTTGATTATCTATACGACCGTTCATGTTGAATTAAGTGTAACTTTTGCAGATTAATAAGAAAAACACTAGCCTTGCCAATTGGCCCCGTAGCTAAACAGAAAATGACTTTAGAAACCTCATACTTTCGCAACTGGTGAAATAAGGTGCTGTCCATAGACAGCACCTTTTCACTAGTTATTTACAAACTTCTTCTAAATCTTTCACTACCGCACTCGCTTCATCCCAATGATATATTGTTGCCCCAGATGCTAAAGGATGCCCTCCACCGTTATAATTCTTTGCAATTCCATTAATAACTGGTCCTTTGGAACGTAGCCTTACTCGGATTTGATCTAGTTCTTCGATAAAAAATACCCATGCTTTTAAACCTTTCACGGTTCCAAGACTGCTAACAAGTAAAGATGCTTGTGCAGGCGTTGCCTGAAATTGATTTAATATTTCCTTTGTAAGTTTCATGCTTGCAACACCATTTGGATGAACTTCAAAATTCTGGAGAACAAATCCACTTAACTTCACTATATGCGGATCTAGCTCATACATTTGGTCGTACATTTCTGTGCGCGAGAAAGAATACTTAATTAATTCTCCAGCATAATGAAATGTTTTTTCTGATGTACTAGGATATAAAAATCTCCCTGTATCTCCAACAATTCCAGCATATAATAGCCTTGCTGCTTCATCACTCATCTTTAACCCTTGGTCTTTTCCAAACAAATAAAACTCATAAATCAATTCACTAGTAGAACTAGCAGTAGTCTCCACCCAGACGATATCCCCATAGGCGTCATCATTTGGATGATGATCAATCTTAACAAGCATTTTACCTGTTACATAACGCTGATCACAAACTCTTTCCTGATTGGCTGTATCGCATACAATAACCAAAGCATCTTTATATGTACTATCATCAATCTCATCTAGTCTCCGCAAAAAGTTTAAGGAGATTTCTTCTTTCCCTACAGTGTACACCCTTTTTTCAGGGAATGAAGCTTTAATAATTTCAGCTAATCCCCCTTGTGAACCATATGCATCTGGATCAGGACGTACATGTCTATGAATAATAATGGTATCAAAAGCCTTAATGGCATCAATTATTTGCTGTTTCATCTATTTCTCCCTTCCTTTAATGACGGTCAATTAATTGACACATCATCATCGCTTTACCTACAAGCACACCTTGGTTATATACTTCGACGTCTACCTTCCCAAATTTTCTTCCTACTTCCAAAATTTTAGGAGCAATTTCAATGACACTATCCATTTGTACTGGCTTTATAAAATAGATGGTCATGTTTTCTACAACTAAATCACCTTTTTTAAAGCCTCTTAATATTCTGTTAGCAGCTTCTGAGACAATTGTTGTAAAAACTCCGTACGATATAGTTCCTAAATGATTGGTCATTTGAGGCGTTACTTCACATGAAAAGGTTGTTTCTCCTTTGTTTTTCCCCTTGGTTAATAACACATGCTTTGTTACGATATCATCAATTGTTTCCCCAATTTGAGGCTGTCTTTGGTTCATTTGTAGCGCTTTTAATACATCTTGTCTACTGATGATTCCTTCTAGCTTATTTGCTTCATCTACAACAGGCAAGACTTCAATCCCTTCCCATACCATCATATGAGAACAAGAGGCCACACTCGTCTTCCCACTGACAGTCATCGGATGCTTCGTCATCACTTTTTCAATGGTCATATCCATCGGTTTTCCAATAATATCTTTAGATGTAATCATTCCTTGCACCTTTAAGCTTTGATCCACTACAGGAAAACGACCATGTAAGGTGTCTTTGTTATATTGATGCCACAAAGCGACATTATCCGTTGTCTTCAAATAGATTGTATCAATAAGTGGGGTTAAAATATCTTCCACTAAAACAATTTCTTTTTTTATAAGTTGATCATAGATTGCCCGATTTATCATTGTTGCAACGGTAAATGTATCATAGCTTGTTGAAATAATAGGAAGCTGTAATTCATCTGCTAACCGTTTCACATGATCCTCTGTATCAAATCCACCAGTTATCAATACAGCCGCACCTGCTTTTAAAACATGTTCATGTGCCCGTACTCGATTCCCAATAATTAAAAGATTTCCAGCACCCGTATAACGCATCATCGCATCTAATTTCATCGCACCAATAACAAAGCGATTCAATGTTTTATGTAAACCAGCTCTTCCGCCCAGAACTTGTCCATCCACAATATTCACTACTTCAGCATATGTTAATTTTTCAATATTCTCTTTCTTTTTCCGTTCAATCCTAATCGTTCCGACTCTTTCAATGGTACTTACATACCCTTTGTTCTCTGCTTCTTTAATTGCTCTGTATGCTGTTCCTTCACTTACATTTAATGCTTTTGCGATTTGTCGTACAGAAATTTTCTCTCCTACTTGTAACTCATCAATATAATTGAGTATTTGCTCATGTTTTGTAGCCAAATTACCACCCTCTTTTAAGAAAAGCACATTGCTCATCGCACGCAGACAAACATAGCCTGCCAAGTTGTTTTTAGCGTACTAAAGTTTGTTTTAAGCGAAAAGTGCTTGCACTAGACATTATAATCCCTATTTCTTTCTATTTATCTACATTTCATACATTTATCTATTCAATAGCTACTAAGAACTATTTTTCTTATATCAAAGGCTGTTTTCATAATTCAATAAGCAGCCTATCGAAAAAAGCTTGCACATCTTTATTATAGAGTGAACTACTGGGGTATTCAATGACTTCTATGTTAATCATCATAAAACATTCGTCTATTTTCATTTAGATTGTGAATGTTTCTCTTAAGAACAAAACTTTTCATTTTGCCTATAAGATTTTTTTCCCTAAACATAAACCTTCAAATCCTTCTATACAAACAAAAGCTAATATGAACATATCCATACTAGCTTTTGTTATCTTATTGATAATTATATAGTTTCTTCTTTTTCTGTACTTTACTAAATGATTTTTTCGTTGCTCTTGGTTTCTTAGGAGTATACAGTAATGCAGTTAAATTACCTGCTACCACCATTAACGCAAAAGCTACCCAAGCAATCGAAAAGATCCCTTCAGCTCCATCACTAAATGGAGATAGTCTTGGCACTCCATAGTATAAAAGCACTCCACATAATAAGATACATAATAAATATCTATTCTTATTCATAGTCGTTAAAACCTCCTTGATTCCATACTATGCGGACAAGTGTAAAAAAAGTATTCAAAAATCGGCTAATTATTGTACTAGCTATCATTAGGCAAATAGATGATAAAAATTTAGGAAAGCTAATTATTTACATGCATGATTTATGTTGTTAATCTTATAGGATAAGAAATAAATTCAATTGGTTCTAAGACAAAATGGAACAAAAAAAGAATCATATACTTATAACAAAGCGGAGGTTAGTCAAATTGGAAAAAAAATTAGAAACACTAGCAAATTGGATGAAGCAAGAAGAAATTGATTTTACCTTTTTAACATCAACAGATAATATTTTCTATTTTAGTGGGTTTTATAGTAATCCACATGAAAGATTATTGGCTTTAATTGTATTTCCAGAAAAAGATCCCATCTTAGTTTGTCCAGCAATGGAAAAAAACGATGCAAAAAACGCTGGCTGGAATTATGATACCATTGGCTATAGCGATACAGAAAACCCTTGGGATACCATTCAAAGTATGGTTCAAGCACGTACGGATAATACGCTAAAAGTCGCTCTTGAAACGGATCATATGAATGTAGCTAGATATCAGGCACTGCAAACTTCTTTCCCAAATATCAAAGCATATGTTTCTGCCGAAGAAAAAATTAATACATTACGGATGATTAAAACAGCTGATGAACTAGAAAAAATAAAAGAGGCTTGTAAATGGGCTGATTTTGCTATAGAAGTGGGCTGTAATGAAATTGCAGAGGGTAAATCAGAGATGGAAATCCTCGCAAGCATTGAATATGAATTGAAGAAAAAAGGTATTGGCAAAATGTCCTTTTCTACAATGGTTCTTACTGGTGTTAATGGTGCTTCCCCACACGGCAATCCTGGAGAGACTAAAATTAAAAAAGGTGACCTAGTCTTATTTGACTTAGGTGTAGTTGTCGATGGTTATTGTTCAGACATTACAAGAACAGTTGCATATGGAGATATTAACGAGAAGCAAAAAGATATTTATGACACAGTTTTAAAAGCACAGCTTGCAGCAATCGAAGCTTCTAAAGAAGGCGTTTCATGTGCTTCTGTAGACCAAGCTGCTCGTAACACAATAAGAGATGCAGGTTATGGGGAGTTTTTCCCACATCGTTTAGGTCACGGATTGGGTATTAGCGTCCATGAATTCCCTTCATTAACAGAAACAAATTCTTTGTTATTACAAGAAGGCATGGTATATACAATTGAGCCAGGAATTTATGTTCCGAATGTTGCAGGAGTTCGCATTGAAGATGATGTCTACGTAACAAAAGAAGGTGTAGAAATATTAACGAAATTTCCTAAAGAACTTCAAATCATTTCATAAAACAATGGAGAGAAGAAGGTATCGGAGTAAATTCCTTTCCCTTCTTTTTTTAGCTTTTAAAAAACGAAAACTCTTAAATCTTCTTCCTTTATGTACATGCACCTAATTAAAAATATTACATAAGATACCTTGACTTTAAGGGGAAGAAGGGTATAAAAGAATGGCAATATATGTCGATTATACAGATCCAAAAATAACATATACTTTTGATGTTAATAAAAGTGCATTTTTCATAAGAGATAATCACAATTATATTAATGTCTTAGGAGAACAACAATTAAATTCATTAAAAAATGTATCATTGTTGGATATATATTTAAGTAAAGATATAGTAGTGGAGCCACATATACATCAAAACGCAGCTGAGCTCGTTTATTGTATTTCCGGTTCTGCTACTGTTTCTCTATTAAATCCTTTTACAAAAAAAATCCTCAACTATACAATTACCGCCGGTCAAGTTGCGAACGTGCCTCAAGGATGGTGGCATTATGAAATCGCTAATACGAATAACACTCATTTATTAGCCATATTTGATGCACCTACACCTGAAGCAATCTTTGGTTCTGATTTACTTCGCCTCACTCCTCCCGAATTAATGGCTCATACTTATTCGATGGATGAAACCAAGTGGAAATCTACTATCGCTCCTATTACTCAAACAACAATACTCGGCCCAGCAGTTAATAAATATAACCAAAGACAAAATTATTCCACAAACACTTATCCTCCGCATCCAACATACCAACATCCCTACCACAGCTCACAGTATTACTATTGAATAGAATATTTTCTAGTAGCTTGAATCTAAACTTAAAGCATTTACACCTTGTAAGAATGGACTGAACAAAATTTGTTCAGTCCATTCATCTCTTACTGCTCTCTTTGATGGTTACTTCCTAAATTGCTTCTTTTCATTATCCATTAAATGATCAATTACACCATCATTATAGGAATCCATCACTTGTGCTGTAACTTCTTCTCTTCCTTTTTCATCAAATTGAAATTCATTCTGACTACTTCCATTTTGTTTGTCCATTTTCTTTTCCTTCTTTCCTTAAATTCTTATCTATTATCTGAATGAAAAGTTAAACTTATGCATGAATTGGGTATATAATAGAAGTAGATAAAATAAAGGGAGTGAATCTTATGAACGTAAACTATCAAAACATTATTGTTGCAGTAGACGGTTCAGAAGAAGCAGACAAAGCATTAAAGAAAGCGGTTACAATAGCAAAGGAAAACAACTCTAATCTTATTATCGCTCACGTTATTGATACAAGATCATTTGCAACAGTGGCCGCATATGATCAATCAATTGCAGCGAAATCAGATGAATTCGCAAATGAGTTATTAGATAAATATGTAACAGAAGCGACAACAGCTGGAGTACAGAATGTCGTAAAAGCAATCGAATTCGGTTCACCAAGAGCGGTGGTTCCACGAGAGATTGCCAAAAAGTATGCGGCAGATTTAATTGTATGCGGAGCAACGGGATTAAATGCAGTGGAGAGATTTATTATCGGAAGTGTTTCTGAGGGCATCACAAGAAATGCACCTTGTGATGTGTTAATTGTTAGAAATAGTTGAGACATAAGAAAAGCTGAGCGTACCTGTCTTATCATGTAAAAGAAGAATATTCTATCATTTGATCGCAAAGTTGCTTTCAAATAGAATATTCTTCTTTTATAATCTTCTAGGCTTCTCTTTATTTCTTCTTAATTTTTTCTAGTGAATAATTCTTTCCTATTATTTCACTTCTTCTTTCTCTAAAACACATAATTTTGCCTTTTCAATAGCTTGCTCTATTTGTTTAAACCCTGTTCCACCAGCGCTATTTCGTCTTTCTACTGCCGTTCTCGGATTTAACACATGATAAATATCATCCTCAAATAAATTACTTGCCTCTTTTAATTCTTTCATACTTAAATCCTGTAAATAGCAATTCTTATTCACACAATATAAAACTAATTTTCCTACTACTTCATGTGCCTCTCTAAATGGCATCCCTTTATCTGATAAATAATCAGCTAATTCCGTCGCATTAGAAAAATCATTTTTTGTTGCCTGTTCCATCCCTTGTTCATTAACCTTCATTGTTTGAATCATTCCTGCAAAAATTCGTAAAGATCCAACTACAGTTTTCACTGTATCAAACATACCTTCTTTATCTTCCTGCATATCTTTGTTATACGATAGTGGCAAACCTTTCAATACCGTTAATAAGCCCATCAAATTCCCATATACTCGTCCCGTTTTCCCTCTAATTAATTCAGCCATATCTGGATTTTTCTTTTGAGGCATGATGCTGCTTCCAGTTGAAAAACTATCGTCTAAATCAATAAATTTAAATTCTTGTGAAGACCAAAGGATAATTTCTTCGCTAAAACGAGAAAGATGCATCATTAAAATGGAGCTAGTCGATAGAAATTCTAGAATAAAATCCCGGTCACTTACAGCATCCATACTATTTTCATAAATGGAATCAAATGTAAGCAAATCAGCACTATAAGCACGATCAATAGGAAAAGTCGTTCCTGCCAATGCACCTGCACCTAGTGGTGACACATTAATTCGTTTTAAATTTTCCTGATATCTTTGTTTATCTCTTTCAAACATCCAAAAATAAGCCATAAGATGATGTGCAAAAGAAATGGGCTGTGCACGTTGTAGATGTGTATAACCAGGCATTACTGTTTCAATATGACTTTCCGCCTTTTCCAACAAAACCACTTGCAATTCATTCAATAGTTCAACTATTAATTTTACTTGTCTTCGTAAATAAAGATGCATATCTGTAGCTACCTGATCATTTCTACTTCTTCCAGTATGAAGCTTTCCACCAACAGGACCAATTAAATCGGTTAATTGACTTTCTAAATTAAGGTGAATATCTTCTAGTTTTACAGAAAACGTTAATTCGTCATTTTCTGCTTGCTTTTTTAGTGTTAGCAAACCAGCTTTAATTTTTTCACCATCTTCAACAGACAATATTCCTGTTTTAGAGAGCATAGCCACATGGGCTATGCTCCCTTCGATATCTTCTAATACTAGTTCTTGATCAAAGGAAATGGAGGCACCGAATTCGTCCACCCATTCCTCTGCAGACTTTGTAAATCTGCCTCCCCATAATTTCTTCACACAGACACCTTCTTGCCGTTTTCCACAATGCTTTGTACTTTTGTTGGAAGTCCCCAAAGCTTAATAAATCCAACTGCTGCAGCATGATCAAACTCATCGTCTGATGTATACGTAGCAAGCTTTTCATCATATAAAGAATTGGGAGATTTTCTTCCTTCCACAATGGCATGCCCTTTAAATAATTTTACACGAACAGTACCTGTGACATTTTTTTGTGTTTCTTGTAAAAATGCTTGTAATGCTTTCGTAATCGGTGAGAACCAAAGCCCTTCATAAATCACTTCTGTAATTTTCTTTTCGATAACTGGTTTAAAGTGTGCTACTTCTTTCACCAATGTAATATCCTCTAATTCTTTATGTGCTTTAATAAGTGTTAAAGCACCTGGACATTCATACACTTCTCTAGATTTAATTCCTACTAATCTATTTTCTACATGGTCAATTCTGCCAACACCATGTTTTCCAGCAATTTTATTTAGCTCAAGAATTAATTGAGATAAAGAATAAGAAATACCGTCAATACTAACTGGAACACCCTCTTTAAAATCAATTTCGATAATATCTGCTTGATCAGGTGCATTTTCAAGACTTACTGTTAAGTCATATGCTTCTTCTGGAGGAGCAGCCCAAGGATCTTCTAAAATACCACATTCATTGCTTCTTCCCCATAAATTTTGGTCAATAGAAAATGGGCTATCTAAGTTAACAGGTATCGGAATATTTTTTTCTTTTGCATAAGCAATTTCTTCTTCACGAGACCATCCCCATTCACGAACAGGAGCTAATACTTTTAAATTTGGATTTAATGCTTGAATAGATACTTCAAAACGCACTTGGTCATTTCCTTTTCCCGTACATCCATGTGCGACAGCGACTGCATTTTCCTTTTCTGCCACTTCTACCAATTTTTTAGAAATTAAAGGTCTTGATAATGCAGAAACTAATGGATACTTTCCTTCATAAAGTGTATGTGCCTGCATAGCAATAAGCGCAAAATCCTGAGCGAATTCTTGTTTTGCATCAATTACATAAGATTGAACAGCTCCAACGGATAATGCCTTCTGTTGAATAAAGTTCAAGTCTTTTCCTTCGCCAACATCTAAGCAGCAAGCGACTACATCATATCCTTGATCCTGTAACCATTTAATTGCTACAGATGTATCTAATCCACCTGAATATGCTAATACTACTTTTGGATTTGCCATTACCTAATTCCTCCTATATGCGAATAAATATTCATTTATTTATATTTTTATTCATTAACTATATTTAACACTTTAACAACTTTTCCTTATAATTTCAATAGAATTTTTATAAAAATATAAAATATTTCATTTTTATGCACAAATAAATCTTTTCAATTTTCCTGGATTCCATATAACAGTTAAGTTATTTCATCCCCTTATTCCCTCCCCCTTACTATTTATGCATAAATTTATGCATTTTTTTATTATGATCGTTCACTTATACGATAAATTATCATCTCTATCTAAACAAAAAAGGTCAACAAATCCTCTTATTATAAGAAGCTGTTGACCTTATTTATCTACTATTTATGAATTTCACTAATTACATGACTTAATTCAGGGAGAATGAGCTTCTTCATCGCAAGTCGCACCGCTCCTGTTGATCCTGGGGTCGAAAAAACCATCTTGTCATTAATCGTTCCAGCAATTGCTCTAGATAAAATGGCGCTAGAGCCAATATCTTCTGTATAGCTTAACATTCGAAAAAGTTCTCCAAATCCATACAATTCTTTTGTAAGGAGTGGCTTTATTGCTTCTATTGTCACATCTCTTGGAGAAATTCCAGTCCCTCCATTAAGGAGAATACAATCAATTTTCTCTGATTGAACTCCTGAGATAATTTCCTGTTGAATTAGTTGCTTATCATCTTTAATAATTAAGTATTCGTGTATATGGTGGTTGTTTTGCTCTAATAGTTCAATCATCGCCTTACCACTTTTATCTGTTTCCTTTGTTCTTGTATCACTTACTGTTATAATTTTACATCCCACTTGCAAAAATTGATCATTAATATGTGATTGTTTATTCATAGCTTCCTCCGTTCATCTCTTCTTCTACTTTTTTCAAAGTATATTGTGACTTATCCACTCTATCTAATAATAAGGCTGATTTTTCTTGAGTAAATAAATGAAGCCGATGCATTGGTCTTGTCATCGCTACATATAATAGCTTTAAATCTATTTCTTCTTGAGTAAAAGACTCATTTAACGTAAAGAGGAACACTGTATCAAATTCCAATCCCTTGGAAAGATAGCTTGGTACGATTATCAAATGATTCCTTTCTAACTCTTCATTCTCTTGTAAAAATTGAACGTTGGGAACTTTTCTTTTTTGCATTTCTTTAAAGATTACTTTACATTCTTCCTCTGTTTTTCCAATGATTGCAATGGAGTGAAACCCTTCTTCCCTTAATCCATCTGCAAGTATAAGCATTCTACCCACTAATACATGCTTTTCATCATATAAATGCACAGTTGGTTTTTCACCATGACGAACAACTGGTTTCACCTTTGGTAAATCTTGATCGAGCAAATGTAAAATTTCATTTGCTAAAAACATTATTTCGATTGTTGTCCGATAGCTTTTTTGTAAGGTCATATAATTTGCTCGTGGAAAAACAGTCTGCTGTAACGCATCCCAGTTCTGTAGTCCTCTATATGAGTGTATACCTTGGGCTAAGTCTCCAACAAGGGTAAACATATCTGTCTCAAGACCTGCTTTTAATGCATAAAGCTGAAATTCACTGTAATCCTGCACTTCATCAATGACAATGTTTTTAGCTCGGTATTCTTTATCAATGCCAAATATTTTATATTGTAAATAAAACAAGGCTCCTAAATCCTCGATTTCAACTTTCCTTTGCTTCAATATCCTTTGTTGAAAGGCAATCATATAATCCAATTGCTTTTCTGTTAATGAACCCTCTGTATATTTTCGAAGTAGCTCCTTGTCTTCAAATAATCGAATATAGTACTTATATAAATCATGTGTTGGCATTGTTTTCATATATTTTCGAACAGCAATAGAAGCTTCTTTCTTGACAGTAGCTAGTCTTTCTTCCTTTGTATCCAAAAAGTAGACTACTCTTTCTTTACGTTTCTCGTCCTCTTTAATTCGTAAAGCACGATCCAGCGCTTCCTCGTATTTACCTTCCAGCTTAGTTAGAATTATTTTCTTTTTCCTTTTTAAATCTGCTTGTAAAATTCCCTTTATCTTCTCTTTCCGTTTCACCAATGGTAGATAGTCATATTCCTGCTTAAATAATCTTTCTAGTTTCTTCGCTCCATATAAAGGGAATTTTTCCACTCGAAAATCTTCTTTCGGACTCATATCCTCACATATATCGCTGAGATAATGATCCATTACCTTTTTATAAGCTAAAGACCCTTTATAACGGGAAAGCCATTTAATCATTTCTTCCTGCTTATTCCCATGGTTTATGAATGATAGGAGCTTCTTATTGGATTGAATAACTTTCATTTTCTTTCCAATACATAATAGGACATAGTCCAGATAAGTAGTTTGCTTTATCTTCTCTACGCCTAAGTCTGGCAAGGCCTCGGCAATATAGCCTATAAACATATTATTGGGGGCAATAATCATTAGCTGCTCCGGTTGAAAATATCTTGCATAGTTATAAATAAAATAAGATATTCGATGTAAGGCAATTGTGGTTTTCCCACTTCCTGCAGCTCCTTGCACAATAATCGGCCGGTTTAAATCAGCTCGGATAATTTCATTTTGTTCCGCCTGAATGGTTGAAATAATCTCCGTAAGTCGCTGGTCAGCCTTGCCGGCAAGTGATTGTTGCAATAACTCATCTGTTGTTGTTAAATCAATATCCTGATAATGGAGCAAGTTTCCTTTTTCGATTTTGAACTGTCTTTTTAAGGATAAATACCCTTCAATTGTTTCTTCATTAACTTCGTAAGCTACTTCTCCTAGTCGACCATCATAATAAACATTTGCAATAGGAGAGCGCCAATCTACTATTATTGGTTTTTGCGTATCTTTTTCGAACAGAGATGTCTTTCCAAGATAATAAACATCTTTTTGTGATTTTCCTTTCATTTGATAATCAATCCGTGCAAAATAAGGCGCATCTAAAATCCGTTTCAAAATATTTAACTCTGTTGTTGCTAGCTGTAAAAACTTACTGTTTGTTAAATAATTGATATAACTTAAACTACTATCAAGAGCTTCTTCATTACTAATAGCATCTCTTACGGTTTCCTGTAATGCACCTTGATTAATTTGAGCATCTTTTAAGACGATATTCATGTAGTTTTTTGTGTATTCAAGTCTACTTTTTTCCTGTTCCAGTTCATCTAATGAGTAATCTTCCATGTTTATTCCTTTCTCCATTTATCCATTCTCTTCCCGTTTACTTAATAAATAGCATTTTTGATAATAATGATGTGCTACTTCTGTAATAATTCTCGTAAATCGATAGTTTGCCGCAGTCCCAATTACAGCTCCGGTATGGGACCCTTTATAAAACTGAAGAAAACAAAGCTTTATTAGCTCTGTTATTAACGTATGCAACATCTTTTCTTGGACAATTTCATCGTTTCCATTATAAAAGAAACCTTGTTGTTCCTTCTCCTGCTCAATCATTAATTCATCCCAAGCTTGCACTCGGTAAGGATATGGCAAGCATCCTGCACAGAATACTTTCAATGTAGTCATAATTTCATTCGGACTATCTGCTGGTCTCCCATATATTGAAGCTAGAACCTGTACAGAGCGAAGATTGATCATAACCATGGAAAGAAAATCTCCCAATAGAAAGCCTGTATGCTTCGATGCTAATGCTCCTTGAGCGGAAGCAAGTATTCTATAATTTGCCATTTGTTTATTTGCAATTGCATGTAATTGGTCAATATTTAATTTTTTCATGTCTTTTAATGTGAAGATGGATTCATTATGTACTCTTGCTTGATGCATTAATTTTTGTGCGGTATTTCGTTGAAAGGTGGAATTAAATATGATGGCATGAAAATGAAATAGGATGTTATCAAGTGATTGTAATATTATTTGTTTATGCATATCTGGAATATAGGATAAACTGGCACTAATATAATCGGAATAAATATAAAAGAGTTTATTTGGTTGCTTGCTGATTAATTCATTTTCCCATTGCTCTATTTTATCCAAATAAAAGTTTTCTGCTTTCGATAGCATGTAATCCCCCCAGTTTCATAACGAATCATTCCTTATTTTACTAAAAGAGTCTAAGGAAAGACAATATTTTTGTTATTTCAAATTGGATTCCTTTTTTCATACAGGAAAAAGACAATCTACCTCGTATATTGTTCTACGAGTAGATTGCCTTTTAATTAATAATGATACAAACAAGATTTTTTATTTAGTTAACTTAGATACCAGCTAATCTGCAAACGTCTCTTGCAATCATTACTTCTTCATTTGTTGGAATAACCATTACTTTTACTGGAGAGTGAGGGTAGTTAATGAATGACTCTTCCCCAGAAATTTTGTTTAATGTTGGATCCCAGTAAACGCCCATAAATTCAAGACCTTGAAGGACTCTAGCACGAACGATTTCACTGTTTTCACCGATACCAGCTGTGAAGATGATTGCATCTACACCATTCATGCCAGAAGCGTATGATCCAATATATTTATGGATGTTATCCGCAAATATTTTTAGTGCAAGCTCTGCACGATCATTTCCTTCTTTCGCTTGCTCTGTAATATCACGTAAATCACTTGAGAAACCAGAGATTCCTAAAAGACCACTCTTCTTATTTAACACTTGTAATACTTCGTCAGCAGATTGATCTGTTTTTTCCATAATGAATGGAATTAACGCAGGGTCAATATTACCAGAACGAGTTCCCATTGTAACACCAGCAAGTGGAGTGAATCCCATAGAAGTATCCATGGACTTTCCGCCTTCAATAGCAGCAATACTTGCACCATTTCCTAAGTGACATGAAATTAAACGTAATTGATCAATAGGACGACCTAATAATTCAGCTGCACGTTGAGAAACGTACTTATGGCTTGTCCCATGGAAACCATATTTACGAATTCCGTATTGCTCATAATATTCATATGGAAGGCTGTATAAATAAGATTTTTCAGGCATTGTTTGATGGAACGCTGTATCAAATACTGCTACAGCTGGAACATTTGGTAATACTTGTTGGAAAGCAGTAATACCAGTTAAGTTAGCTGGATTGTGTAAAGGTGCTAATTCAGATAAAGTATCAATTTTAGAGATAACATCATCTGTAATTAATGCTGAATCAGCAAATTCTTCTCCACCGTGAACGACACGATGCCCAATTCCTTCGATTTCATCTAATGATGCAATAATACCTAACTCTGTTAACTTTCCTAAAAGGATTTTAACAGCAACATCATGATCAGGAATTTCTGTAATTTCTTGGATTTTTTCACCGTTAACGGAAATATTAAAAACAGCATCATTTAATCCAATGCGCTCTATTAAACCTTTTGTAATTACTTCTTCACTTGGCATTTCGAATAATTGAAACTTTAATGAAGAACTACCAGCATTAATCGCAATAATTTTTGCCATAAAATGTTTTACTCCCCTTTTGTATAACAACTTTTTATTTACTTTGTCTGACATTGAACAGATCGAATCATACAACAGACAAGATTTACTTGTTTCAGTTTTTCATTAAAACATTCTACTAGAAACATTTCAAGCACATTATGCCCAGTTATTCATTTTTTTTTGGATTTTCGTCGATTTTTCAAAAAAAAGACAAATTTTTGTCGATTTCCTACTATATAATAGAGAGTATCTGTTTTATAACAATAATTGATTTACCCAGAAAATTTTCCGGTTAATCTTTTTTATTTGTTTGAATCCAAGTATCCAATTCACTTAAAACTTTTTCCATTGCACGCATATTGGAGAAGCTAGGCACGTTTGCAAGTAATACTTGCTTCGGTGCTACTATATTATTCCCCTTTTTCTGCAGAATCAATATACTTTTTGCCGACTGTTTATTTTTGAAAAGCGTTTCTGGCAATTGCATAATCCCCTGTATGTGTACCTCTTCTTTAATATAATCATGAAGATTGGCTGCTTGTTCTGATTCAAATAAATTATTTGGTATAACAAAGAATGCATAGCCGCCTGGTTTGACATAATTCATGCTCTGTTCAATAAATAAATGATGTGCATATGTATGCCCATTATCTGATTTGACTTTAAATTCATGGGAACGAACATCATTCGGATAATAACCAACTGGTAAATCACTCACAACTACATCTACTGGATCAATAAATAAATGCTCTAAACTATCTTGGTTAAAGAATTCGATTTGCTGTTCCTGTAAATTTGCATTTACTAGTGCTAACTGTAATAGCAAGTCATCAATATCCACACCGTAAGCAGCTATATTCTTTCCTTGCTGATGATTCATAACAGTTGTTAATAAATTTCCTGTTCCAACCGCTAAATCTAATAAGCGCAGTTCCTCTTTCGCCCAAAACTTTTGCACTAAATAGCCGAAAAGAATCCCAATAGAATCAGGTGTCATTTGATGATTAGGCTGTGTATTTTCTTTCATCCCTTTTAAAATGACAAGCTGAAAAGCTTTGCGAATTTCTTCTTTCGTGTATTTAGCCAATTTGATTCCTTCATACGACTTTCTTAACCTTTTTTTACTTAGTTCACTCAATTCTTCCTGTAAAATTGCTGATTGAAAGATATTCTCTCCGGTTAAAGCTAATGATTCTAAATACGTATATTCTAATTCTTCTTGAATGATTAATGCTGTTTCATTAAATACTGTAAATAATTCTTCTACTGGAGAAATGTTCATCTATTATCACCTATTTATTGTAAATTTCTAAGCTTAATAATTCCGTTAAAATATCCTATCTCCAAATTTGACGAGACTTGGATATGAGAACACAGCCAAATAAAAAGAGCCTGTCCTTTATATAGAAGGCCAAACTCTAGCTTATCATACGGTTAAAAATATAACCAGATAATCGATTGTATTACCTGCAATTTATTATCATTACTTCGTTGCTTTCACTGCCGCTATTGCTGCTTCGTAATCTGGATGGTTACTACCTTCGCTTACATATTCTACATATGTAACAGTATCATTTGTATCAACAACAAAGATTGCGCGTGCTAACAATCGTAATTCTTTCATTGCCACACCATATGCTTCCCCAAAAGACAAATCTCTATGGTCAGATACCGTAATAACATTTGCCAAACCATTAGCTGCACACCATCTTCTTTGAGCGAAAGGTAAATCAGCACTAACTGTTATTACCTCCACATTCTCAAGTTTAGCTGCTTCCTCATTAAATTTTCTTGTTTGCGTGTCACAAACACCTGTATCAATAGAAGGGATTACACTAAAAAGACGAACCTTTCCCTTTGAGCTTGCTAACGTTACCTCTGACATATCATTTGCTAATACGGTAAAATCTGGAGCTTTGTCTCCAACTTTCACTTCATTTCCACTCAATGTTACCGGGTTATGTTTAAATGTTACCTTTGCCATTCTTTCTCCTCCTTTTTTGATTTAATCTTATGTAATTACTTCCATCATATCGATAGTTCCTTCTATTTGCAAAAAAAATGAACTTTTTATACACCTGCATAAAACTCATTATCCTACAAAATGAAACGAGTTCACTTTTATTTGTGAACTCGCCTTCTTGCATACATTATACTAGTAGGAGCATCTCCTGAATTAAAATTCAATATCTTCTTTCTGTTGCTGACCTTGAGGTTCACTGCTTGAATCAGATGACGAATCTTTCTTTGCAAACATTTGCTGGATTTTATCGACAGCTTGTGGGGCAATATCTAGTATTTTTTCGTATAGATGAGTACTTTCATCTAAATGCACCATTTTTACTCCCTGAGCATTGACAATAAGAAAAGCAATTGGTGTAATACTTACTCCACCACCACTACCTCCGCCAAAAGGATGCTTTGTTAATGAATCATTTAATGAATGATTTTCTAAGGTGAATTCACTTCCACCAGCAGCAAATCCAAATCCCACTTTCGATACGGTTAAAATAACACTGCCATCAGGTGTTTCGACTGGATCGCCAATAATCGTATTGACATCAATCATTTCTTTTAAGTTTTCCATTGCGGTTGTCATTAAGCCTTGAATTGGATGATCTGACATTTTCCCATTCCTCCATTGTTCTATTGTTTATTTGGAATAGACGTTTCGTTTGTTTTAAACTTAGGAAAACCATCTTTCCAATATTTCACCAGTTTAATTCCTGCCATCATAGCATGCCCTATCCGAAATTGAATCATACAAGAAAATAAAGTTTCAGAAGCAACTCCCTGAAATTGTGGATAGATGTTGATTTTTGGCATATTCTGAAGCTTCATATAATTACTTATAATGCCAATAATACTCCCTTTAACAGCCCAAATAGCACCAGAAACCATGCCAGTATGGGCTGCATCACCTAATCCAACAATAGAACTCCATTCGATGTTCTTTATCGTTAGTTTTGCTAAAAACGCCCTTACTATGCGATGAAATTGAACAACATGGTTTAATACTTCTTTTGAATTAGATAAGAAATTTAATAAATCAGAGGCAGAAAATTGTTTCGTTTCCTCAATGGGTTCCTCCTTACCTTTTATTTCTGATTCCTCTTTCATCACCAACGTTGGAGAGTCATCATCTATTTTTATAAGAGGGATTGTTTTTTTGTATTTTATGAGTCCAAATAATGCTCGAACCTCTATTTTTAAATCATCATTATCTTTCTTATGATAATAGCGTATATGTATCGTTAATTTTAAAAAACATAAGAAAACAAGCACTAAAAAAAGAGCACCAATAATAATTCCAATTATGGCGAGAACTTTCACTCTGGCAACACTTCCCTTCAGCTTATTATTATTGGATAAAATATGAAAAAATAAACCTTTTTCTAAAGGATTCTTTTTAGGGGAAAGATACAGAAGACATAAAAGAAAAAGGTCGATAACAACATCTTTTCCTGTTGTTATCGACCTTTTTTGAATTATCGATCATGAATTACTGTTGTATCAGCAAACAAATCATGAATGCCTTGTTTCTTTGGTAAAAAAGCAACTAAAGCATATAAAATAATAAAGCTGCCAGAGATAAATCGACCAATCCATTCACGGAAAAGGATAGTATCCCATGTTAATCTTTCTTTGTTTATCGGTACTACCTTTAAACCAAAAATCATTTTCCCTAACGTTTGTTTTAAAAACAATGTCATTAAAACAAAGTATAAGTAAAAAGTAATGGCGGTACAAATGTTTACCGTAGAAAAAATACTTGATTCATGTAATGGCACATCTACTAGGCGTAGAATGGGATAGATTAGAATACGATTAACGCTCGATACAATAATTATATCTGCTAGATAAGCCCAAAAGCGCATCCAAAAGCCGGCATATACATATGAGACTTCGTCTATAGGATTCATCTTAATATCTTCAGCATTCGGAGTTTGTTCCTTCCAATCAACGCCTTCATTTAACGATACAGTTGATTCGGACATTTTAACTTCCTTCATTGAAGCTTCTGATTCTATATTATCGCGATCATTACTCATTTATTCCCCTCCTATTCTGCATATAAATACATTAGTCGAGGTGAGTTAGCATTGGTAACAATCTTTAATATATTGGCTAATTCTTTATCCTCACTTGTGATTAATTTTTTCGCAGTCATTCCAAACAAGGAACCAAATCCAGTATTATCTGTATATGAAACAACCGCAGCATCTTTTAATTTATAGTCCGTTTTCATCTGTTCTACTACATCATCAAAATAACCAAAATCATCGATTAAATTTAAATCTTTTGCTTGTCTGCCATCGTAGATTCGCCCATCAGCAATTTTTTTCACTTCCGCCTCTGTCATACCACGCCCGTCAGCAATAACTTTAACGAATCCAGCGTAAGAATTATCAATTAATCTTTGTAGAATCTCTCTTTCATCTTCTGTCATTTCTCTTGTAGAACTCATGATATCCTTATATTTTCCACTCTTGATAGTAACAAACTCTACTCCGTACTTTTCAGCAAGACCTTCAAAATTATATCCACTCATAATAACTCCGAGTGAACCAGTTAACGTTTCCGGACTAGCAAAGATTTTATCAGCAGGTGCAGAAATGTAGTATCCTCCAGAAGCTGCCATTGATCCCATAGATACATAAATCGGTTTCTTCGATTCTTTTTGAATCTCAACTAATTTATCATGTATCTGTGCACTTTCAACAACTCCACCGCCTGGAGAATTCACTTTTAAAATAACCCCTTTTACACTGGGATCCTCTTTTATGTAATCTAATTTTTCGATAAACGAAGAATGATTATAACCTACAGACGAAAAAAGTGATTCAGCATCTCCTGTATCTTGAATCGTTCCAGATACTTCTAGTACAACAATTTTCTTAGAGAAATCTCCATCTTCTATGTAATCTTCTACAAATGGCCCTTCCCCTTCACTAAGAAATTGTCCAAATAAATCTTCAACATCCGTTGTGAATGCAACAGATACCATACTGGTAATAATGGAAAAGACAAAAATAATACCAGCTATCCCTAAAGCTGCCCAACGTTTTCCACTCATTACTTATAACCCCCTATTATTTCTTTCTATTCCTTATACGTATAAATACCGATATTGTTTCAGGAAAATGTCGGATTACTTAAATAGGTTCATTAATTTCTATTAATATTATGCTATCCCTTTCGCCTGTTGTTGCTTTTTTGAATTAGAAAATAGTTTTGTTTGTGAAAGGGAATAAAGGCTTAATGCACTCCAAATAAATATAAATGCCAATAAATGAGAAGTTGTAAATGGTTCATGATAGACGAATACACCAAGTATTAGTGTTAAGGTAGGTGTTACGTATTGAATAAACCCTAGCATCGACAGCGGAATCCGTTGTGCTCCCTTTGCAAAAAACAACAATGGCACTGCTGTTAACACTCCTGAAAGGATTAATAAGAAATCTAGACTTCCAGAAACAGCTAAAAAAGCATGATCTCCTTTTATAAATAGATAGCCAATAAACAGTAAGGCAAATGGCGTAATAAACATGGTTTCTAACGTTAACCCTACATCTGAATTAATTTTGATTAATTTCTTTGTTAATCCGTATAGCCCAAATGTTAGTGCCAAAGATATCGCAATCCATGGAAATGCTCCATGAGCGAATGTAATAATACAAACTCCGATTGCTGCTAAACCAACAGATACATACTGAATTTTAGATAATTTCTCTTTCATTACAAAGATACCTAACAATACACTTACTAATGGATTAATATAATATCCTAGACTTGTTTCGATTATTTTATTTGCATTTACAGCCCAAATATAGATAAACCAGTTACAGCTAACCAAGATAGAGGCAATAAACAGCATGATTCCCTGTTTCTTCTGATGCTTAAAGGAACGCAGGGTTTGATAAAATAAATTCCATTTACGAGTAAAAGTAAGTAAAATACACATAAAAATAAACGACCAAAAAATTCTATTTGCAAGAATTTCATCTGCCCCTACACCTTGCAGATGCTTCCAATATATCGGAAAAAGCCCCCATATTAAGTATGATATCCCTGCAAATATAACTCCTTGTCGAACGTCGTTTTTCTCCATCTTCATCGCTTCTTTCTATATTCGAAATATTCCATATTATATATATTTTTCTGGAAGCTGGCAATCTTTTTTAGAAATCTTTGTAAAATATTTAAGCAGAATACTTTCCATTACAATCAAAAAGATTAGGGAATAAGCCTAATCTTTTTGATTGTTTCACTGTAATCGTTCATACATTATTTCATTGCCAACAATCGTTTTTGTTACTTTTATTTTATCAATATCATACGGATTCGCTTCAAATATATCTTTATTCAAAATAGTAAAATCCGCCAAATATCCTTTCTCGATTTTCCCTCGATCTTCTTCATGACAAATGGCATAAGCACTTCCATTCGTATATAGACTCACCGCTTCATAAACAGTTAATGCTTCTTCTGGAAGATATCCATTTCCTTGTTTATCGTCTTCATTTGATCTAGTAACGGCTGCTTGAATCCCTAATAAAGGATCTGCGCTTTCAATCGGTGCATCTGAACCACCTGCACAATGCAAACCTTCTTTTAATAATGTTTTCCATGCATAACAATAGGCAAGATTTTCTTCACCCAGTCTATCTATTACCCACGGAAAGTCAGAAGTTACAAAGCTAGGTTGGATATCTAATATTAACGGCAAGCCTTTCATACGTTCGATTAAATCCTTGCGTAGCATCGTTGCATGAATAAGACGATCTCTACCAAATCCTTGTAATGGATGTTTTTCAATAGCCTCTAAAACCATTTCAAAAGCTTCGTCCCCAATTGCATGGACGGCAATTGGGACTTCCTTCCCTCTCGCCTTTGCTACTAGTTCATTTAATTTTTCTTGTGTAAAAATACGTACTCCACTTGTTGAGGGATCATCATGATACGGTCTACTTAACAGTGCCGTTCTTCCTCCAAAAGCACCATCAGCAAAAATTTTCATACTACCAAGTTCAACCCATTCGGATCCACCTAAATATTTTCCACCATCATTTATCATTTCTTCAAATACTTCATGGTGAACAAGTAAATGGGCTCTAAATAGATTTCCTTCGTCTTCTACTATCTTTTTATATGAATGATAGGTTCCTTCATAGCCATGATAGTAGTTTAAGTCTTCTGTATGAGCTCCAGTAAGTCCTAATCGGTAGGCGTCCTTAATTCCAGCTCGCAATGCTCTTTCCACATATTCATCTGTTACCTTAGGCAATACATTAGTGATTAATTCTTGTGCTTGATCTTTAAATACTCCAATAAGATTTCCAGCTTCGTCCTTCTCAATAACACCACCAAATGGAGCTGGAGTATGATTTGTAATATTGGCAATTTTCAAAGCGTATGAATTTACTGCAATCGCATGCTTACATATTCGATTAAGGAGAACTGGATGGTTTGGAACGTGCTGATCAATATCTTTAGAAGTGAGTACCTGTTGCTCTCGCCACATGTTTTCATTCCAGCCATCTCCAATAATCCATTGCCCCTCCTCTATATCCTTGGCATAATTAGCGAGCAATTGTAGAGCTTCTTCTTTTGACATGCAAGTAGATAAATTTAATCTTAAGAGTTTCTCCCCATGACCGACTAGATGCATATGGCTATCTACAAATCCTGGAAGAAGCACGTCATCTTTTAAATCTATTTTCTCTTGAATACGTCCTTCATATTTTTCTTCTAAATACTTTTTTTCTCCATAATCCACGATACACTGCTTCTCTGTAAAAATAGCTTCAACCATATGCCCTTCCTCTTTAAGCGTGTATATTTTCCCACCATAAATAAGTTTCCCCATGCAGATTCTCCCGTAGTTCTTATTTTCTATCTTTTATAAAAAGGACACTATTTTTAGTGCCCTTTTTAGCTTCCAGCTTCTATTTTAATTTTTTTGCTGTTCTTTCTCCCTTAATTCCACTCTTCTAATTTTCCCTGAAGTTGTTTTAGGCAATTCTTCCATATATTCGATTTTACGAGGATACTTATATGGAGCCGTTAATTTTTTCACATGTGTTTGTAGCTCTTTTGTTAATTCTTGCGTTCCTTCCATTCCATCTCGTAAAACGATAAACGCCTTAACAACATTTCCTCTAATTGGATCTGGACTAGCAACGACTGCACATTCTTTAACAGCCTTATGTTTGACAAGTGCATCTTCTACTTCAAAGGGTCCAATCGTATAACCAGAGCTTATTATAATGTCATCTCTTCTACCTTCAAACCAAAAGTAGCCATCTTCATCTTTTTTAGCGCGGTCACCAGTAATATAGTAATCTCCACGGAACTGATTTTTCGTTCTTTCTGGTTCTTTTAAGTATTCTTTAAATAGTGCTGGAGTATCTTTATGAACTGCGATATCGCCAACTTCACCAACCGAACAAATTTCGCCTTCTTCATTGATAATTTCCACTATATTTCCTGGCGTCGGTTTTCCCATGGATCCAGGACGTAATGCAACTCCCTTTGTTATTCCAACTAATAGAGTATTTTCAGTTTGTCCATATCCATCACGTACATCCAGTTGGAAATTATCTTTAAATACATCAATTACTTCTCTATTTAGTGGTTCTCCAGCAGAAACAGCACTTCTTAGTTGATTTAATTGATACTTTTGAATATTTTCCACTTTCGCCATTAAGCGATACTCTGTTGGTGTGCAGCAGAATACATTCACTTCATATTTCTCTAAAAGCTGCAGATATTTTTCCGGGTTAAATCTGCCGTGATAAACAAGTCCAGTAGCACCAGAGCCTAATACAGATAAAAGAGGGCTCCAAACCCATTTCTGCCAACCAGGACCTGCTGTTGCCCATACTAAGTCACCTTCTTCAATATGGAGCCAATTTGGTGCTGCGGTTCTTAAATGTGCATAAGCCCATCCATGAGTATGTACGACACCTTTTGGATTACCTGTTGTTCCTGATGTGTATGAAATGAATGCTGTATCAGTCTTAAGGGTGCTCACTAGTTCCAGTTCATCCGAAACCCCACCTGCCCGCTCATCCAAATACATCCATCCATCTTTTGCCTCACCTAACACAAAACGTTTAATCGTATGTATTTCTTCCACTAATTCTAATTCCTCTAAAAATGGATAGTAACTAATAACCCCTTTTACCTCTCCATGCTTTATTCGATATTGCAAATCTTTAGCACGAAGCATTTCTGAACTCGGAAGTACCGTTAATCCTAATTTTAAAGCGGCTAAGTATACCTGATAGGCTTCTATTATCCTTGGAACTATCACAAGGACTACATCTCCTTTATGTAAGCCCTCTTCTTTAAAGACATTTCCTATTCTATTTGCTGCTTTCATTAAGGAGGAATAAGTAACTTCTTTTGTCTCGCCTTCTTCATTCTCCCATTTTAATGCAAGTCTATCTGGATTTTGGGCAAATTTTTCAATCTCCGAAACAAAATTATATTGTTCTGGAGCAATTAAATCCTCCGTCCGCATATTTATTCTCCTCCTATTTCTTAAAGTAAATACTTAACCCATTATACTACCCTATCTCCAATTTTTGAATTAATTAAATTTCGCCCCTGTAATGGTTTTACTTTAAGAAGTGTCCAGCGCCCTTCTAAAGAAGTATTTCTGCATTTATGTAATAGTTCTTTCTTAACTTTACATTGAAGAAAGAGCAAGGCATGATACCTTGCTCTTTGTAGCCATTATTATTCAATTATTTAGAGAAACCGCCGCCTAATTGTTGTTCAGCCATTTGTACTAAACGTTTTGTAATCTCACCACCAACAGAACCGTTAGCACGAGAAGTTGTTTCAGCACCTAAGTTTACACCAAATTCAGTAGCAATTTCATATTTCATTTGATCTAGAGCTTGAGAAACTCCAGGTACTAATAATTGATTTGAATTGTTGCTGTTTGCCATGTGTATCACCTCCTTGTGATAATAGAATGTGTAATACACATGGCATTCATTCGTTTTAACTACTGGTAATTCTTCACAAAATTAAGGAAAAAATTGTATTTAAACAACGTTCCATTTTCTGAGGACATGTAAATCATGTCCTCCATTAACATAGTTAAAACAGTCAAATTAAAAAAGAGAATCGGTTTCCGTATTAATCTTTTTCTCTTCCCTAGTAAGGATAATCGTTTCCACATTATTAACTGCTTCTTCAATCAATGGCTCAAAATCAGTAAAGCTTTCATAATATTGTATTTTTTCTTTTTTTGGTTTGGTTTTTGGAGAAGCTGGTACAAACACCGTACAGCAATCCTCATATGGACGAATAGATATATCATGGGTATCAATTTTCTTTGCCCACTCAATTATTTCTGTTTTATCCGAAGTAATTAAAGGTCTTAAAATTGGTGTATTCGTCACATCATTTATCGCATACATACTTTCCAATGTTTGACTAGCTACTTGACCTAAGCTTTCACCCGTTATAACCGCAAGCGCTTCATTTCTTCTGCGAATTTCATCTGTTATTCTAAGCATAATTCTTCTCGTTGCAGTCATCGTATAGTTTTCTGGAATTTGCTTATGAATAAGCTGTTGAATAGTAGTAAATGGGACAATATGCAATACAAAATGACCGTTAAAATTAGCAAGCTTTTCCGAAATATCAATTACCTTTTGTTTCGCCCGCTCACTAGTAAACGGAGGACTAAAGAAATGCACTCCTTCTACTTCTAATCCCCTCTTCATGGATAAATATCCTGCAACTGGACTGTCTAATCCTCCAGATAGCATTAGCATCGCTTTCCCACTCGTTCCTGAAGGTAGTCCCCCTGCTCCAGCAATATTTTCACATGAAAGATAAATTGCTTCTGTTCGAACTTCTACCTGGACATTTATATCAGGTTTTTTAACATTTACTTTTAAACCAGGTATATTTTTTAGTAAATGTCCACCAATTTCTTGATTAATTTCATTTGTATCAAGTTCGAACGCTTTATCAGCGCGTCTTGCACTTATTTTAAAGGTATTTCCTTCCTTATATATAGACGAAACAATATCAAAAGCAGCTGCTTTTATTATTTCGATATTCCTTTCTAACTTTATTGCCGGGCTAAAGGATTGAATACCAAAGATGGTTTTAAGAACTTTAGAAATTTCCTCTGCATTCTCTCCATTCAATAAGACGTACATTCTTTCTCTTTTCGCTTCAATAGAAACAGCTGGAAATCCCTCAAGAGACTTCGCAATCGTTCGCTTTAATTTGTCTACGAATTGTTTTCTATTTCTCCCCTTCGTAGATAGCTCTCCATAACGTATTAAAATACGATCATATTTCACTTCATTACCCCTCTCAACCATTCCTTGCTATCTTTTATAGCAGCAATTACTTGTTTCATTTCTTCCATTGTATTTTCATAGGACAAACTAATTCGAAAGGAGCTTTCGGCAATTTGTTCTGGTACTCCAATTCCTAATAGTGTTTTACTTATTTTATTTGTCTTAGATGAACATGCACTCGTAGTGGAAATATAAATATCGTGCTCCTCTAATGCGTGAACAAATACTTCCGCTTTTATCCCTTCGATTGAGAAATTAAGAATATGAGGAACACTTTTTTCTAGTGCAGGCGAATGGATAGAGATACCTTCTATCGTAGCTAATTGTTCTCGTAAATAAACATTTAACTGTTTTAAGATAGTTAGTTTCTCCTTTTGATTTTGCAACTGTAACCGTAACGCTTTTGCAGTAGCAACTGCACCAGCTACATTCTCCGTTCCACTTCGAAAAGTATTCTCTTGCCCTCCACCAGCCAATAATGGCTCGATTCTTTTTCCTTCTTTTATATATAAAACCCCATTCCCCTTTAAGCCATGAAATTTATGAGCAGAAAGGGTATAAGCATCAATCTTAGCCTTCTTTAATGAAATAGTTTGTTTTCCAATTCCTTGTACACCATCTACATGAAAAAATATATTTGGATAATCGGATAATAGATTACCGATTTCCTCAATTGGCTGAATAGATCCTATTTCGTTATTCACATGCATTACAGAAACTAAAATGGTTTCTTTGCGAATATTTTTACTAATATCCTCGACTGAAACTTGTCCAAATTCATTGACAGGAATATAGGTAATCGAAAAACCGTCAGCTTCTAATTGTTCCATTACTTTATGAATAGAATCATGTTCAACTGTAGTCGTTATAATATGATTTCCTTTTCCTTTATAAGTACGAGCAATTCCTTTTAAAACGGTGTTATTTCCTTCTGTCCCACCTGAGGTAAAATACATTTCATTGCTTTTTACTCCTAAAAGCCCTGCAATTTGTTCTCTTGCTTGTATTAACAGTTTCTCGGATTCCATCCCAATTCGATGGATTGAAGATGGATTTCCGAAATATTTTTGAGATACAGTCGTATAAGATTCGATAACCTCTGGAAAAGGCTTGGTCGTTGCACTATTATCTAAATATATCATTACATGGGAAGTTCCTTTCCATTATAAAAAAATCGTTTTTTCTTTTCTAACTAAACTTTTCATTATTTATGATTAGTCATTATACAAACCTGGCTTATCCCAAATTATTGGGCAAGAAGTCCCACTGATTGAAGTTTCACTTTATTATGCTATCATATGTTAAAATTTTTGCAAATAAAAGAAATAGTTCTCTAATTCCTTCAAATAAAGGGACCCCATTCTTGTATATAATAGGGAAACCTCTTCCCTTTCATATAAAAAAGTCTGAGTTATTTCCCCAGACTTTTTCTACTAATTATGGATTTGAATTTTCATTTTCTTTCCATTCATGTGACCAGGCTTCCATTTTATTCGAACTTCCTGGCTCTATTTCTTCGATTGTTGCTGCAGCACATTGTAAAGCTTCCTTATAACGATAGTTTCTAAAATGCGCTTCTGCTTCTAATAAACCTTGATTAACGGCTTGATAATGGCGACGATATCTGTTTCCATATTGAATAATTTTCTCTGCTAAATAAACTGTTTCGACTAATTCAATCGTTGCATTTACTAGCACCGTTACCTTTTCTTCTGTTACATCTATTCTCTTCTTCACTTCCACCATATTTAATGGTGTTCTCTCTAACATTATTTTCGCTTCATCGATACTTTCTTTTGCTTCTTGAACCAGCTCATTATATTCGTCTGTCACACCTGGTAAGTTACTATTAGTAACTCTTCTAACCGCATCTGTCACTTGTTTACTTAATTCTCTAATGCGGTTGTGTGCAGAAACTTCATCTTTACGAAGATCATGCAGCTTTTCAAATAAAGCTTTTTGTTCGATAGAAGCATTTTCTAATTGTCCTTTTAGTTCCTTTAATTCTTCTCCCAAAAGAGTATGTGCTACTGATTCTGTTAGAAGCTTATGTTCTAATACTTCATATTGCTTATAAAGATGATTTAATTTCTTCTCAAGCTTAAACTGCAGCTCAATATCCTCATTATCTAGATTATAGTTATTCCGTAATAACCCAACTTCCACTTGCAATTGTGCGTTTCCTTGCTGGACATCCGCTAAGATTTCCTTTGTTACGTTTATATTGTTATTACAATAATTTTTCGCAATCACTTCTTTTTCCAATAAATCGTATAGTAAATCCAGCTTCTCCTGGATTTCAGAAATCACCTTTTCTACCGCCTCAACATTTCCTTCCTTCAAATCATTTTCAGTCGAAGCGAGCTCATTTGTTAACTTTTCAATCTCTTCTTCCATTTGCAAATGTTCCAAAATATATCCTTGTTCCAACATATCGATATAGCCATCTTTTAACTCATCAAGTTGTTCTGGCAATTTTGTCTGACATTCAATAAGTAATGGAGGAATTTTTTCTAGAAGATAAGTAATTGTTGTTAAACGATCTTGGATTTTATAAACAATCTCTCTAGCTTCCAAATAATCTCCATTATTTGTTTTTTCATCATACGTTATTAATAATTCTGCAATTTCAGTAAGCATCATTTCAATCTTTTTCTCTGTATCTCCAAAAGTATGACGGTGAGCTAAAAGATTTTTTTTGCTGACACGATAGGATTCTTTAAGTTCTTCCATTTCCGTTCTGTTCTTTTCTTCACTACCAACAAGATTATTAAGTTCTTCAAGTATGGTATCAATTCTTTTATCGACACTTTCCATCTTCATGTGAATCGTTTCTTGTGTCTTCTTCGCTTTGGGAAAATTATATTTATCTATATAACTTTCTGTATCAAAAAGTAATTCCTCAATTTCAGGTAATTCACTAACAACAATATCGTCCCATTCTTTTCTCCATCTTTCAAAGAGCTCTTCAGTCTGTCCAATCATATTCAATTGTTTGACTTTCGCAAGTTCTTCTAGTACTGGACGATTCATTATGTTTATTTTCCAATTTTCTAATTCATCAACACCGTTATAATATTTTCTTTTAATAAAATATCCCGCTACAAATAGGCAAATAACTAAACCTATTCCTCCAATTATGTAATTCATTTGAAGCCCCCTGTTCATACACCGGCCATAATTCCGTATCTATTTTAACTAATGTTTATCCAATTTTAAGGAACAGTAATCCAATAAGTTAAATGCGAAGGACTAACTGCCGTAAAAAAAACGTTTACGTCCAACAAATCCATTCAAACACAATATGCTAATACGTTAATGGTTATCTTCCTTTATGTAAGTAAATTTCTTTGTATTTATGATAACATGTAAACGACAATTTTTGACTATTATTTTATGTTTTTTTCATAATTTCGTACACTTTTTTCAAAGTTTAATAGATAACTTATATTATATAAGTTTTTTCCCAATATAACACATATTACTACTTCTTTATTAATCCTCCTGCTATATTAAGTATATTATCGAGAATAAAATGAAATGAAAGGTGGTTAATACGATGAAGAAAGACGGACATATCCATACACCATTTTGCCCACACGGAACGAAAGACTCTCTAAACCAATACGTAGAACAGGCAATTGCTCTAGGATTCACGGAGATGACATTTACAGAGCATGCCCCCTTACCGAAAAAGTTTATCGATACAACACCAACACAAGACAGCAGTATCACGATAGAAGATTTACCCTTCTATTTAAAAGAAGTAGATAGTATCAAAAAAGAATATGATGCGATTATAAAGATAAATGTAGGACTTGAAATTGATTATATTGAGGGATTTGAGCTAGAAATAAAAGACTTTTTAGCACAATGGGGACATTTTTTAGACGACAGTATTTTAAGTGTGCATTTCTTGAAAAATCCTTTATCTAATCACTATGATTGTGTCGATTATAGTCCTGAACTTTTTGGACAGATGATCGAAGAATACGGGGGAATTTCAAATGTATATAACTGCTATTATCAAACACTTTTGAAATCACTTAAAGCAGACCTTGGTCCAAACAAACCAAAAAGAATCGGTCATATGACACTAGTCCATAAGTTCCAACAGCTTTACCCTGTTGATAAAGACTTTCAACCCCATATTTACACCATATTAGATGAAATGAAAAAAAACGGATATGAGTTGGATTATAATGGGGCAGGTGTTAACAAGCCCTACTGCAAAGAACCATATCCTCCAAAGTGGATTGTGGAAGAAGCAATAAAACGAGATATCCCCTTAGTATATGGTTCTGATGCTCATCAGGCAAAGGACCTAGGACAAGGCTGGGAAGTCATGTTATGGAATAATCGATAATTCTTTTTCATTTAAGCAAACAACATCATCTATCCATAGATGGATTTCTTCGAGGTATTTTCTTTTGAAATATTCTTCATTCAAAAAAACATGGAGAACCTCGGTCAAATAGAAAGAATGAATAAAAGGCATCGAGAGTAGTCCTTTTAATTGGATAATACTATAGGAAATAGACTGTTTCCTGAACTCTTTCCTTTCTATTCCTTTTTCAAAAATTTGTGTAAAGATATACCTTTCTTTTACATAATAGGTGGACATGATTTCTCTCACAACTTGTGAATCAATTGTAACCTCTCGTAAAATAAATCTCGTCAATTGAGGATTACTACATTGGTAGGTGATAATGCAGTTCACCATTTTTTTTAATTTTTCTCTCGGACTAACTGATTGTATAAATACATGTTCTAGCTGTTCTAAATAGTTCTCAAAAAAGTTCATATAGCAATACTCTAGCAATCCCTGTTTCCCATTAAAGTAATAGGAGATATTTGCTGTATTTACATTAGCTAATCCAGCTATATCTCTGATAGAAGTACCATGATAGCCTTTCTGATTAAATAAAGAAATGGCCGCTTCTACAATGGCTTCCCTTGTTGAAATTTCTTTCATCTGGCCTTACCTCTTTTCTATTGCGTATCATTAAAAAGTATGGTTGAATTATTAAAAACTTCTATTTATTAGAAAGACTGTTTTTCAAGGAAGAGTGTGTATTTCAATAACCAGTATTTATAAACAGCCATTAAAAGCTCAAATATTCTATTTATTACACTTCTTTATAAATTGGAAGAATCCTTTAAAAGAATACCGACAAATTATGGGGTTCTTCTCTATTTATCGTCAAAAAAACAACATAAAAAATGAGAAAGATTGGTGATATACATGTTTAACGTCGAAACATATAAAGGAAAGCGTGAAGAACAGTACCAATTAGTTGAAAAGCAATTACGTGCTTTATTAGAAGGAGAACATAATACAATAGCAAATCTTTCTAACGCATCCGCATTATTAAATCAATTTTTAGAAAAGACTAACTGGGTCGGCTTCTATCTTGTTGAAGGTAATGAACTTGTACTTGGACCATTCCAAGGATTACCTGCATGTGTCCGCATTCCATTCGGAAAAGGCGTATGTGGTACCGCAGCTCTTAATAAAGAAACAGTACGCGTAGAGGACGTCCATCAATTTCCTGGACATATTGCCTGTGATGCAGCCTCTCAATCAGAAATTGTTATACCCTTATTGAAGGAAGATGGGACTTTAATCGGAGTCCTTGATATTGATTCTCCAGAAAAAAATAGATTTGATGAGTTAGACCAAACTTATTTAGAGCTATTTGTTTCCACATTAGTTAAATATTTATAATCTAAATTTAAAAAGGTGTTCTACCCTTTTCACAAAAGAGGTAGAACACCTTTTTATTCGCTAACAAGAAGCGTATTTTGAATCACAACCTTGTCTTTTCCTGTTTCTTTCGCAATATATAAAGCTTTATCTGCACGTTTAAAAATTGTATTATACGTATCTTCACTTTGCTTATTCCAGTAGGAAACACCACATGATATGGTTACAGATGGCTTAGAATGATTTCTTACCTTTTTCACTAATCTTTCCGCAATCGTAACACCTAAAGAAAGAGGTACTTTAGGCAGGTAAATAGCTAACTCTTCTCCACCCCATCTGGAACCAACATCTGAGCTTCGAATATTTTCTTTTACAATATTCGCCACCTGAATGATAATTTCATCGCCAATTTGATGCCCGTAAGTGTCATTTATCAATTTAAAATCATCAATATCGATTAAAATAAATGTCCCCTCTTTATCATCCAATAAGGATCGCTGAATTTTCTCATCCAAATAGCTTCTAGAATATAGTTTTGTTAAGTGATCTGTAACAACCATTTTTTCCAATTCCTCTCTTAACAAAGAATTGGTTAAAGCAAGAGTTGAATGATGAATCAATGATTGTAGTAGTTTAAATGTATCAAAGGAGAAATGATATTCCTCGGGATGCATTACGATAGCAAATCCCTTTAATACCCCTGTTTGCATCATTGGTACAGCCATTATAGACTTATATTGTACATCCTCAAGCTGCATACTGAAATCTCCTAAAAACAGAGAATCCTTTTCGATTTGAATTTTCTTTTTGAAATAATCAATATATTTAATAGATTCTGGCTCAAAAAAGAAAGAAGAGCTCCCTAATAATACTTTTGTTGAATCGTTTTCAAGGGAAAATAGGATAAATCCTACTTCTTTTGCATCGAAACTTGCTGATATTCTTTCGCAAATATAGGTCATCATTTCATTCAAACGCAAATTAGAATTTAATTGATCAGACGCCTCATTAATTAATTGCAAATCGGCAACCAATTTTTTAGACTGTTGATACAGCTGAGCATTTTCCAATGCTCCTCCAGCCGTATTAGCTAATAAGGAAATAAACTCCACTTCATTTCTTGGAAAAGAGATAACATCTGGAACTATTATTTGTAAAACACCGTATACTCCTTGTTTACCTTTTAACGGCGCATAGATAACAGAACTTTTTTCTTCTTTTAAATTTTCAAATTGTAATTCAGCAGTTACATATGCTTCCATAGCAGCCATGTTCTCACTGTCATATTCCAAGTCCTTTACCGGCAAATCCATCGGACTATTATTATCATGTGATAACAAAAGATAGTAATAATAAGATGGATATACTTCTTTTAACGTGAAAATAACCTCTCGCAACACATCTTCCATCTTCATTGATGAATGAAATTTCTCTGTCACTTTAAATAGCTGCTTATATTTTCTTTTATCTTTATCCGTGTCCACTATATTTTGCATATTTCTAAAAAATATCCCGACTTCTTTTCCCACTACATCAAACAAAGAAGTCTCTCCATTTGGATTATCCAATAATTCCTTCTGAATCTTGATCGCTAAAATATGATCAACTTTTTCCTTACTCTTTAGAGCTAACATCATATAATCATGTAACGGATCTCCCTTAATGGATGATCGATAAAAATGATGTTCACATGCAAAAGAAAAATTATCCTTTACACAGGTATTCTTCCCTAAACATTCCTTCTTTTCAGTGGAAGAAACAATACTCCAATTCAAATCCCATTCTTCACTTGTATATAGAGTGACTTCATTTGCATCAAATACTTCTTGAATCACTTGGAGTGCTTCTTGGATAATTATTTCATAGTTTTCATTTATCAATTTGGTATCATATAATTCAAAAAAACGACTTTTTAATATTAATATCTTTTGGTGGCCAAGGAAGTCCATGTATTTATCACCTAATTCACCTAACTATTCATTCTTTGATCTATTAAATAATATTTCTAAACAGAACTACGAAATAAATTTAAAAGGCTGTTTTGTAAAGTTTTATGCGATAAGAGCCAGCAGCCTGAATACACCTATCCTTGTGGAGTCTATGTGTATTCAGGCTACTCCGTCTTTCTAATTAATCTATTTAACCATTTTCTTTTATTCTTTTGTTATTTTAATGATACCGCAATTATAATACTTTTCTGTTTATTTATAAATAGATGCTCCGTTAGAAAGTTGTTCAAACCAACAACCTTCAGAAACAAACACATAATACCTTAACGGGAAATAATTTACTTTGAGGATGTAAAACAATTGTTGCTAAATTAACAAGCATTTAAATACCGTACTAATTACTTATCTGTTCCTAATACAAACAGGAGGAATCTCACTACAAGCAACTAAAAATTACCATGTAATAGGACTACATTTTACAATGTATATAAAAGAATGAAGTGATTTTTTAATAATTTAGTTAAATTATACTAATTATACCATATTACCAATAGATAGCCAAAAATATATTTTTGGCTTTCGTTTACATTTCCCATAATCCTTAGGATATGTCATTACGTTCTCCAACATTCAAAATAATAGAAATCACTACTTGACTATTCACCTATAAAAATTATATAATATTCTTTGTGTAAAATAGCGCAGCATATGTAAACACTTTTTATTCTATTTTGTTCCTCAGGATTATTTCTGATGGTGTATTGTGTAACCCTTGGCTGCTAGGGCGAAGGTACAGGAAGACAAAATAAATAGGAAGATATGTTACATCTGTTTTTATTTTACCAAATAAAAACATGAAGGAGGAGTCAATTATGGCTCGTTATACAGGTCCAAGCTGGAAACTTTCTCGTCGTCTTGGTATTTCTTTAAGTGGTACAGGTAAGGAGTTAGACAAACGCCCTTACGCTCCAGGACAACATGGTCCAAACCAACGTAAAAAATTATCAGAATACGGATTACAATTACAAGAAAAACAAAAACTTCGTCACATGTATGGTGTGAACGAACGTCAATTCCGTAATCTTTTTGATATCGCAGGCAAAATGACTGGTAAGCATGGTGAAAACTTCATGATCTTATTAGAAACTCGCCTAGATAACGTTGTTTACCGTTTAGGTTTAGCTCGTACTCGTCGTCAAGCACGTCAATTAGTTAACCACGGTCATATCTTAGTTGATGGCAAACGTGTTGATATCCCATCATACCGCGTTAAAGCTGGTCAAACAATCACTTTACGTGAAAAATCTCGCAACCTTGAAGTTGTTAAAGAAGCAGTAGAAGTAAATAACTTCGTACCTGATTTCTTAACTTTCGATGCAGATAAATTAGAAGGTACATTCACTCGTTTACCAGAACGTTCTGAATTACCAGCTGAAATTAACGAAGCTCTAATCGTTGAGTTCTACTCTCGTTAATAGCTTTGCAAAGTACAATGTTAAAAGCCCTAGAAATCTTGTTAAATCAAGGTTTCAGGGCTTTTTTTATTTTACGAGAATGACTTTTTTGGGGGATGAACGAATATATCTGCAATTTATGGATTAAAGCAAGCTCATTTAGAGTAATTTACTTCTTTCTTAGTTCACATAAAAAAGCAACCGAATTTCATGGTCACTTCAAAAATACAGTATGATAAAATTCGTACAGTCCTTTTGGGCCTCAGTCCATTTTCTCTTTACTACATAATCTTTCATTTCATCGTATTCCCCTTCATCCAACTTCTACCAACATTCAAAAACCACGGTCTTCTCCCAATGGAAATAGTAATTCTCCCCAATCGACCTTTTCTTTTTTTCTTGGTCTTTTCACAAGGATATTATTTATATATAGTTCATCCTCATAAAAAAAAGTTGCTACCTGTACTTGATGAAAAAATGGAAAGAACAGCTCTTTTATTTTAGTTTCTAAATCTCTAGTATATATAATATTCGGTAGACTAATTTGAACAACTGTTCGTTCCCGTTTTTGTTCATACACAAGCCAGTATTCATGGACTACCTGACTAATTATCCTCTGTAATTCCGAACAGTTACTTTTCTTTGACTCCACACGAGCATTATCTTCCCTATACGCTAAAGCTTTTTGATTCTTAAACAATTCTATTACTCCATCTTTTTTTTCATCCATACTCCATTCTGGAGAAACGAGGTTACCAGTTAAAATTGTTGGGAAGACATCCGTTCGATCTTCCGCTTTCACTTGCTTATTTAAATAATTTATTATCGCAAAGTAAGAGGATTTAATATCCCAACAGTTTACTTTCTTTACTAGTTGTTCATATATTTCGTGTCGTAAATTAGTTAGAGTAACCACATTATTTTTCCACCTTACTTTATCAAAAAGCATTTGAAATTCAGGTATCACATAACTGCTTTCAAAATAATTTAAAGGGTACTGAAAAGCGATAGAATAATGGTCTTTTTCATAATACTTCATCATAAACATTCGCATTACTATATACTCTAAAAAAGGAGACGGTACATTTAAGACTTCACTGTTTAATTTCATTGATTTCACAGGAAAAGTAAGTCTATTCTACATCTTCCCGTTTCTCCCTCCTTCAATTAATTGTTTATGTTTATAAGTATAAATCATTTTATAGGATAAACAGATTGCAATTGGAAGAAAATATTACTTTTTCACATTTTAGACAATATATTGTAACAAAATATTACTAGGATAAAAGCAGGATTCTTGATTGAATTCATCCCTTAAATTTCCCCATCTTATTATAAGAACTAATTCCATTAAAAACGCCCCAAAAGTTATCCTTTCAGGGCGTTTTCCTTAAAACTTAATTAAATAATATTTTTTCTTCCCACGTCTAATGACAGTAAATTGTCCTTCCATACGATCTTCATCTGTGAGAACATAATCTAATTCCTGTTTCCGTTCTCCATTGATATAGACAGCACCGTTTGTTATATCTTCGCGCGCTTGTCTTTTCGAAGATACAATTCCTGCTGCAACAAGTAAATCTACAAGAAGCGCTTCCCCTTCTTTATGTTCATATGTTGGCACATCTTTAAATCCTTGTTTGATTTCATCTGCAGTTAAGTTTTTAATATCTCCACTAAACAATGCAGCAGTAATCTTTTGTGCTTGTTCAAGTGCTTTCTCACCATGAATTAATTTTGTCATTTCTTCTGCTAATGTTTTTTGCGCCTTACGCAGATGCGCTTCTTCTTGTACCGATTTTTCTAATCCTTCAATTTCCTCTTTAGCAAGGAATGTAAAGAATTTTAGGTACTTAATTACATCCGCATCTGCCGTATTAATCCAAAATTGATAAAACTCATATGGTGTTGTTTTTTCAGGGTCTAACCAAACAGCTCCACTCTCCGTCTTACCAAACTTTGTACCGTCTGCTTTTGTTACAAGAGGAATAGTTAATCCATACGCCTTCGCACCTTCAGGCTGATTCTTTCTAATTAATTCTAACCCAGTTGTAATATTTCCCCATTGGTCACTACCACCAATTTGTAATTTACAATCATGGTTCTCATATAAGTGTAAAAAGTCTAACGCTTGTAAAATGGTATAAGTAAATTCTGTAAAGGAAATCCCTGTTTCTAAACGACTCGCAATGGTGTCTTTTGCTAACATATAGTTAATACCGATATGTTTTCCATAATCACGTAGGAACGTTACAATATCCATTTTCCCAGCCCAGTCATAGTTATTCACCATCACCGCACCATTTGTTCCATCAAAATCAAAGATTCTTTCTAATTGTGCTTGTAAGCATTTCACATTATGACCAATAACATCTAATGTTTGTAGCTTTCTTTCTTCACTTTTCCCACTCGGATCCCCGATTAGGCCAGTTGCACCACCGACTAATACAATAGGACGATGTCCAGCATTCTGAAACCGTCTTAACGTTAGAAAGGGCAGTAAATGACCAATATGCATACTATCAGCAGTTGGATCCACTCCACAATACAAACTAGCCATTCCTTTTGCTAATTGTTCTTTTAAGCCTTCTTCGTCTGTCTGTTGATAAATAATCCCTCTCCATTGAAGATCTTCTAGTAAATTCATTTATATTCCTCCATTGATTATAATCCTTGTCATATTTATTCGTTATTGATGAAAGTAAACACAAAAAAGTCCCTGCATATATATGCAGGGACGCCAAATTAGCGCGGTACCACCCAAAATTTGAGAAAACTATTTCTCCACTTCATTTAGAATAACGGTTCATGCCGTTCACTGCTACTAATTTAAACAAATTTCCCAGCGAAAGCTCCAGGAGGTAATTCATTCCTTTATTTATACCATTTTACACCGACCAATGGCTCTCTGTTTATAGTGATAAAAGAACTACTTATTCCCTTCAAAGCAATAACGAATCAATATATAGTTAGCTTATTTTTACCATAAAAAAGCTGTTAATGTCAAACAATTATTCGAAAAAACAGGAAAAATATCGAACTCTGTCTATATTCCCCTCTTCTTTATGCTATAATGTATGTGATTTTAGGGGGAATGATACCATGAATGAAAGGCCGAAGTGGAAAAATGCTTTAAACCATTTTATAAGCTTCTTCACCAATAAACGAACACTAAAAGGAGCCCGATTAACCTATGAGGTAACCTGGAATGTTACTTTACTATTTATCCTTATTATTGTGATAGGTGGTGCTTTCGGGCTTGGAATTGGTGCAGGATACTTTGCATCACTTGTTAAGGATGAACCAATCCGTCCTTATACGTCCATGCAAAAAGATATTTATAATTATGAAGAAACATCCGAATTATACTTTGCTAATAATGATTTTCTTGGGAAGGTCCCTACTGACCTGGAACGGGAAGAAGTTAAGATTAAAGATGTTTCAGCCTTTTTAAAAGATGCTGTAATTGCTACTGAGGATGAAAATTTCTATACACATAATGGAGTAGTCCCAAAGGCAATCTTTCGAGCATTATTTCAAGAAGTAGCGAATACTTCCACTCAATCAGGTGGGAGTACATTAACACAGCAATTAATCAAAAATCAAATTTTAACAAACGAAGTATCTTTTGAACGAAAAGCAAAGGAAATTTTACTTGCACTTAGGCTAGAGAAATTTTTTGAGAAAGATGAAATATTGGAGGCTTACTTGAATGTTTCAACTTTTGGAAGAAATTCTTCTGGAAGAAATATCGCTGGTGTTCAATCAGCAGCAAACGGCATATTTGGTGTTGAAGCGAAAGACTTAACTTTGCCACAGGCTGCATTTATTGCAGGCCTTCCACAAAGTCCATTTGGTTATACTCCTTTTACCCAGGAAGGAAAACTGAAAAAGAATTTAGATCCTGGATTAAATCGAATGAAAACTGTTTTAAATAGAATGTATGATCAAGAAAAGATTTCTAAAAAACAGTATGAAGCAGCAGTGGCATATGACATAACAGAAGATTTTATTGGTCCTAAAAAAAGTCCACTGGAAGACTATCCTGCTTTAACCATAGAACTTGAAAAACGAAGTAAACAAATTATTGCTGAGATGCTAGCTAAAGAAGATGGATATACGGCAGAAGATTTACAAGCAGACGACGTTCTAGCAGATCAATACACGACAATTGCTGACCGACAAATCCATCAAAATGGTTATAAAATTCATAGCACAATTAACAAGAAAATTTATGATATTCACCAAGATACGGTTAAAAACTCTCAACTTTTTGGACCGGATAAGCCACAACAAGTGATTGATCCAGAAACGAAAGAAAAAGTAACCATCATGGAACCAGTAGAAACTGGAGCAATTCTAATAGAGAATAAAACCGGGGCAATCATAAGCTTTGTTGGGGGACGCGATTATAATCGAGAAGCGACTAACCATGCTACAAGCAGTGTGCGACCAAATGGATCAACGATGAAGCCACTACTTGTTTATGCTCCTGCAATAGAATTAGGTACATTATCGCCAGGTAGCGTTCTTCCAGACGTACCATTACGATTAAATCCAAGTACACCAGGAAAAGTATGGCCAAACAACTATGATTTCCGATTCCATGGTTTAGTTACTGCAAGATATGCACTACAACAATCTTATAATGTCCCTGCAGTAAAGGCATATATTGATATTATGCCGCAAAATCCAATGCAATATTTAGAGAAAATGGGCATTACTACATTGGATGAAAAAGACCATTCAACAAGATCCGCCGCCATCGGAGGACTCTCATACGGTGTAACTGTTGAGGAAAATACAAATGCATTTTCTACATTCGCAAATAGCGGGAAACATATTGACGCTTATATGATTGAGAAAATTGAGGATAAAAACGGGAATGTTATTTATCAGCATGAAGTAAAACCAGTTGATGTATTTAGCCCACAAACCGCATATTTAACGTTAGACATGATGAGAGATGTTATTAATCAAGGAACAGCAGCTGCTGTAAACGGCCGCTTAAAATTCCGCTCAGATTGGGCTGGTAAAACAGGAACAACACAAGATCTGAATGACTCTTGGTTAATTGCCACAAATCCAAACGTAACTTTCGGTGTATGGACAGGCTATGATACTCCAAAATCTTTAGAAACATCTGGTTTATCCTACAGTAAACGTAATAATTATTTATGGGCAGATTTATTAAATGCTGCATATGACATAGCACCAGAGCTTATCGACCCTCCAGAAACCTTTAAAATGCCTGGTGGAATCGTGAGACAATCTGTATGTTCAATTTCTGGATTATTACCTTCTGAGGGATGTTCAAAAGCCGGATTAGTTACAACCGATTTATTTAAATCTGGGACAGTTCCATCCAAAAGAGATGATAGCTTAGTTGCCGGTAAATATGTTCAAGTTGGCAATAAAAAATATATGGCTTTAGATTCAACACCAAGCGAATTTTCAGAAGAAGGATTAATGCTGAATCCGGATTACATTGAAAAATTATTTGGTATACGTATTAGTGATCCAAGTATTCTTAGCGAAAACAATCCAAAGTTGAAGAATCTTATCATTCCAAATAATAAAATTGAAGACAATGGTAAGGCACCTAGTGCACTGAACATTAATCTTAAAGGCGACACAATTACATGGAATGCGCATAAGGAAAAAGATGTTATTGGCTATCGTGTCTATAAAGATGGTAAAAAAGTGAAAAGTATAAAGGCAGAAAATACATTGAGTTTTAAAGCTGGAAATGGAACCTTTATCGTTAAAGCTGTTGATATTGCCGGTAAAGAATCAAAAGATTCAAATGAGATTGTAATAGGTAAACCGCAGGAAACTCAGCAAGAAAAAAATGAAAAGTCGAATCAAGAAAATGAAAACAAAAATATAGAGAAAAAAGACAATAATCCAACAGCCGAAAAGAAAGAAAATAATCAGCAAGATAATACAGAACAAAAAGAAAAGGCTAATGAGAAAGAAAATAATTAAAACAGTCTAGTGGGAGGATCAATCATTGATTCTCCCCTTTCATTTCTCACCTTATACCTATTCAGCTTTTTACACAAAAAAGCCAAAGCAGGAAACATACCCTACTTTGGCTTTTTTCATGTAATAAGATTATTTTGTTGAATTACGAGATTCAATACGATGTGGAAGTGTTACAATATGATCTTCTACTGTTTCTTTATTCATATATTTTGTCAGTAATCTCATTGCTACTGCCCCAATATCATATAAAGGTTGTACAACCGTTGTAAGTTGTGGACGAACCATTAACGTTAATTTTGTATTATCAGATGTAACAATTTCGAAATCTTCCGGTACTTTATACCCCTTATCTTCTGCTCCATGAATAACACCTAACGCCATTTCATCTGAACCAACAAAGATAGCAGTTGGTTTATTATCTACTTCCATTAATTTATCAAAAGATTCCATACCAGATTCATAGGTATAATCTCCTTCAATTACTAATTCTTCGTTATACTCTATCCCAGCAGCTTCTAATGCCTTCTTATAACCGCCTAATTTCTCATTTTTATTAATTGGCTCTTCTAATGAACCAAGAACAATGGCAATAGATTTATGACCTTTCTCAACAAAGCTAGTTACCACATCATATGCAGCCTGTGAATAATCAATATTAACAGAAGAAATCTTTTTGCTCTCCTCTATACTAGCAGCAAGAACAATAGGCACAGGGGACTTCTCAAACTCACTAACATGTTCCTCTGTAATATTACCACCCATAAATACAATACCATCCACCTGTTTTCCTAGCATCGTGTTTAATAAGTGTAGTTCTTTATCTTTATTTTGGTCTGAGTTACTCAAGATAATATTATATTTATACATTGTTGCTATATCCTCGATCCCTCTAGCCAATTCTGCAAAGAAGGTACTTGATATATCTGGAATAATTACTCCAACTGTTGTTGTTTTCTTGCTTGCAAGTCCTCTTGCTACTGCATTGGGACGATAACCTAATCGATCAATAACTTCCAATACCTTTTTTCTTGTTGTTGGCTTTACATTTGGGTTTCCATTAACAACACGGGAAACGGTTGCCATGGAAACACTTGCTTCTCTTGCAACATCATATATTGTTATATTCATTGTTATTTAGCACTCCTTTTAGTCGACCTTTTCTTTCAATTATTTTACGGCAAGAAGCTATTTCCTAATCATAATCGATATTTCCTTTTAGCTAATCTTGTCTAATTATGTACTAATGATACGATATCGTCGTAAAAGCCGCAATGACAAGCTTTCATTTTTTTTCAAAAAAAACGACTTTTTTTCATCATTTAGCTAAAAAACCTTTTAGTTAAGCATTCTTCCATTCAGTTTACCATAAAAACTAAAAAAATATAAATGAATTTGTCAATATAAGCGTATAAGAAACATTTTATTTAATAAAATAGTAGCACCAATAGAGAAAACCCCGTCCATGTTATATCTAACTTGAACGGGGCAGTTCTCAAAAGATGTATAAAAAACACATTATGCCTTTACATATGGTGTTGATTGTATTGCTCTGTAAAATTCATCGAATTGTCCGATATCCATTTGCTGTGCGGAATCAGATAATGCTACAGCAGGATCAGGATGAACTTCTGCCATTACTCCATCTGCTCCAATAGCCAAAGCTGCTTTTGCACAAGGTAATAGTAAATCTTTTCTTCCAGTCGAATGGGTTACATCAACAAATACTGGTAGATGTGTTTCTTGTTTTAAGATAGGAACTGCAGAAATATCTAATGTATTTCTCGTTGCACGCTCATACGTGCGAATACCGCGCTCACAAAGGATAATTTGGTCATTTCCTTGTGACATAATATATTCTGCTGCATTTATAAATTCTTCAATTGTTGCTGCTAATCCACGTTTTAATAGAATCGGTTTTTTCACACTTCCAGCAGCTTTTAATAATTCAAAGTTTTGCATATTGCGTGCACCAATTTGAATAACATCAATGTAATCTAACGCCGTCTCAATGTGCTCCGTACTAACAATCTCACTGATTACTGCTAAATCGTATTCATCTGCTACTCTTTTTAATATTTTCAAGCCTTCAACACCAAGTCCTTGGAAATCATAAGGTGATGTTCTCGGCTTAAATGCACCTCCGCGAAGAAGCTTGAGTCCTTTTGCTTGCACAGATGCAGCCACTTGCGCTACTTGCTCATAAGATTCTACCGAACAAGGACCAAATACAAATTTCGGCGTACCATCCCCAATTTTTGTCCCTTTAATATCCACAATTGTATCCTCCGCCTTTTTCTTACGGGATACTAATAGTGCTTTGCTATCATCCTCTTGTTGTAATTGTAAGCCCATTTTAAAAATTTGCTTAAATAAATGAGAAATCGTTGCATTATCAAATGGACCATCATTTTTATTTAAGATATGATCAAGCATATTTCTTTCACGAACAGGATCATATCGATGAGCTCCGTGGGTAACTTTTGTTTGCGCAATTTTTTGAACAAGGCTTGCACGCTCATTAATTTTTTCTAAAATTTCTAAGTTTAATTCATCTACTCGATTACGTAATTCTTCTAGTTCCTTATTACTCACAATCATCCTCATCCCTTCATTAAAAAGCACAATACTGTATAATTTCCTTTTATACAATTCGCCTAGATTCTTTATACAAATGCAAAAATATGTTACATTTCTCTTAATTGGGTTAATTATAAATCATATTTATCACATTGTCACTATTTTTCTTTAACAATTAAACGCTTTTAAGCGTTAAAGCATTATTATTTCCTTTTGGTAGTATAAGATTAATGTTATTTCTTTAATCCATTTCTGCTACTTCCATATTAAACAATAGAATGAATGCATGAATAAGCGTTGAAAAAGAGTCTATATTTAAATAAAAAGAAGGTGTTTTTCTGTGCAAAATAATGAAAAACTATTTGCATTAGATATCGGTACCCGATCTGTTGTGGGCATTATCTTAGAAAAAAAAGAGGAAAGTTACCATGTTGCAGATCTTTTAGCAATTGAACATACAGAAAGAGCCATGTTGGATGGTCAAATTCACGACGTATTAGCCGTTTCCAAAATTATTACAGAAATTAAAAATAAATTAGAAATAAAGCATGGACCTTTAGAAAAAGTTAGTGTTGCAGCTGCAGGTAGAGCATTAAAGACAGAACGAGCGTCTTATGAAATGAACATAGAAAGAAAGCCACTTATTACGAAAGAAGATATACTACATATGGAGTTAACTGCCGTCCAGCAGGCTCAAAGCTCTGTCGCAGAAAAAAATGAGCGTGATAAAAGTCAGTTTTATTACTGTGTTGGCTATTCGGTTCTTTACTACTCTCTAGATGAACAAGAAATGGGGAGTTTAATTGATCAACAAGGATTAATGGCAAAGGTAGAAATTATTGCAACTTTTTTACCTAAAGTTGTTGTAGAGTCATTAATAGCAGCCTTACATCGAGCAAATTTAGAAATGCAAGCATTGACGCTAGAACCAATTGCTGCCATTAATGTGCTAATTCCCCCTTCCATGAGAAGATTAAATGTTGCTTTAGTAGACATTGGCGCAGGAACTTCTGATATTGCGATTACCGACTCTGGTACTGTAATTGCTTATGGAATGGTGCCTGTTGCTGGAGATGAAATAACGGAAGCTCTTAGTGACGCATATTTATTAGACTTTCCATTGGCAGAGAAGGCCAAGAGGGAACTATCCCAAAATGATCATATTTCTATTTCAGATATCCTTGGTTTTACGACTGAATTGCATAAAGAAGAGGTCATTAAAGAAATAGAACCCGCATTAGATAAATTGGCAGATACAATCTGCAGGGAAATTCTGTCATTAAACAATCATAAATCGCCCAAGGCAGTAATGCTTGTCGGTGGAGGAAGCCAAACTCCTGCATTGCAATTAAAAATTGCTGAAATGCTGAATCTGCCTTCTAATCGTGTTGCAATTCGAGGAATTGATGCTATTACTCATTTAACTTTTGAGAAGTCATTCCACTTAGGACCAGAGCTTGTAACACCAATCGGTATTGCTATCACTGCTGAAAAATCACCCGTTCAATACAAAACGGTGTATATTAATGAACAACCGGTTAGATTATTTGAAGTAAATAAATTAACAGTTGGAGATTGTATTTTAGCATCAGGCATTAAAATGAACCAGTTATATGGAAAACCTGGTAATGCAATGATTGTAACGATCAATAATCAAAAAATAACAATCCCAGGAAGTCATGGGGAAGGACCGACTATATTAAGAAATGAAATACCTTGCTCGTTAGAAGATACTGTGGAAGATGGTGAATCATTAACGGTTTACCGTGGAAAAGATGGAGAACAAGCGATTGTTCAAATAAAGGATTTAATCGATACAGAACCAGACAAAAAGATTACTATTAATAATAAAAGCTATACTATTCATTCGAAAATCATTTGTAATAGCAAAGCTGTTTCCGTTGACCATCAAATAGAAGATAAAGATGTCATTGAATATAGAGCGGGTACTACAACAACCATTCAAGAAGTATTAGAAACCCTGCATTTAACGCAACTAATCGATGAGGCACAACCATTTCAAATCTTAATAAATGGAAAGGAAACAATCCTTCCTGCTTTCTCAGGAAGAATTGTAAAAAACGGGCTATCTTGTCGCTTAAATCAACTTTTTGAACATAATGATGAAATTATATTAGAAAAAAGAAAAACACCAACCGTTCAAGAATTGGCAGAAAGAAAACAAATTTTAATGTACCAAGTACTTCCTGTCTATTTTAATGACAAAAAAATAACCCTTACAAAACAATTAGCACAAATACGAAGAAAAGGACAAATTCTTCAAATGCAGGATCTTTTATATAGTGGAGACGATATTAGAATAGAACAAAAACCTTTTGATGGGTTTTTATTTCAAGATTTATTTGCTGTCGTAAATATTAATATGCCAGAAAATGGCGGAGGATCTTTTCAACTCTTACGAAACGGAGAACGTGCAACCTTTTTAACTCCCATAAAAAAAGAAGATAAGTTATCAATCATTTGGCCAGTTAAAACAGGAAGTAGTCCCTCTATGAACAAATAAAGACATGTAGCCATAAAATATTGCTCTTATTGTTAATAGCACTCATTAATAAAACCCACTAAGATTAGTGGGTTTAACTTTCGTTCACAGCATTTTGTAAAGAAGCTACGGTAATTTTCCCATGAGATGCATGCCAAGCAATATGGTTGTTTTTAAAAAGTAGTGCTTGTGGTGATTCATGCTTTACTTGATATTTTTCCGCTATATAGTTAGATAATGCTCTAGCCTCTTGTACAGCTAAATAGTATGTGTCAATATCTTTATTTTCTCCCACGTATTGTTTATATTCATCAAAAGCATTTGCGCTAATTGGACATGTCAAACTATGCTTAATCAACCAAAAAACGTCTTTTCCTTGCACTAGCTCTTCAAAATTTTCAATGGAGTCTATTTTTTTCATTTTTAACCATCCTTTATACGGAGTAAATAAGTGTACGGAATAGTAAACAGCCTTAAAATGCATAGAAGAGGGAACACCTTAAAAACATATAAAAACAGCCTATATACCTCTCTTTTGAAAGCAGAACGCAAAGGGGATATAGACTGCAAGCTTTAACACCATTTTATCCAAACATACTGACCATTAATGATTGTATTTACTTTCCGTCTCATCAAACGCTCTTTTTGTTTCTTCTAATTTCTGTTGAATTTCATCGAATTCTGAACTTTTTAAACTAGCACTCAAATCCGATGCTTGTTCTTTTAACTCATCGAAATGCTCAGCAATGTTATCTTGACCTTTTGTATTTTTCACCTTATCCATAATATCAACAGAAGTTTTAGTAACAACATTACTTATTTGATCCGTTTTATCTTTCGCAATAGAAATGAACTCTGTGCCTTTTTCTTTTACAGTATCCGTTAATTCAATCCCTTTATCCTTCCATACTCCTGCTTGTCCATTCAAATCATGAAGCAATTCTTTACCAGCTTTTGGAGCAAGAAATAAAGCTGTAGCTGCCCCAACAACCCCACCTAAAATGGCACCGACTAGAAAATCCTTAGTACTTGAGCTTTCATGTGCATGGATTATTTCTTGTTCTCGCTTCATTCTTAACATCCTCCTTTTAATTACTTCTTACTCGAGTTCGATTTTGTTCTGCTTTTCTAGCTTGCCATTGATCTTTGATATTCATAAATACCTTGCTATATTGAACAATTTGAGCAATTTTATCTTGATTCTTTGTAAGCGTACTTTCTACATTTTGTGTTATCGTTTGAACAGACTGATTAAAGCCCTGTACACTTGTTCCTACATCCTTGACTGCATCTACAACTGAATTTAAACTCTCAGATTTCTGTTGAATATCTGTAGCTAAATCATTCGTTTTCTGCAATAAAATAGTTGTTTCTCTTGTTACGCCATCAAGTTGTCTTTCTAACCCGACAAGTGTTTTCGAAACACTGTCCAGCGTAATATGTAATGATTTTAACGTTCTTGCAACATAAATGACTAGAATCGTAAATGCTATAGCTATTAAAGCTACACTTACATATAAAAGATTTATCATCCTTATCGCACCTCCACTTTTATTGGTCTTTTCCCATAATCACTATTACTAAAACCTTAGTTTCATTATAATTGGAAAAACTTACAGAAACAAATGATTCCTTTCCTTTCATTTATTAACATTGCAGGAAAAACCATGAGAAAGAAGTACGCATCTTTTTTATTTTTTCTTATTTTATCTTTTTTATTACCGTTTATATTTAAGGAAAAAATTTTTTCGGGTACAATAAGAAAGTTATTACATTTAAATTATATGGAGGTACATATGAAGGATCCACGCATTGATCAATTAGCAAAAAACTTAATTAATTATTCTATTCGTTTACAAAAAGGTGAAAAAGTCCTTATTGAAAACTTTGGACTTCAAAAGGAGCTTGTAAAAGCACTTGTACGCGAAGCATACGCCGCTGGCGGTTATCCTTTTGTTTCCCTAAAAGATAATGATATTAACCGTTCCCTTCTTTTAGGCGCTCAAACAGAGCAATATGAAATGATGGCACAATTCGAAGCAAATGTAATGAGCAATATGGATGCATACATTGGGCTTCGAGCTGGTGATAACATCAATGAGCTTGCAGACGTTCCTGCAGAACAGATGAAAATTGAAGGATCAACAATCGGTAAAAAGGTCCATAGAGAAATCCGCGTACCAAAAACGAGATGGGTTGTCCTTCGTTATCCTAGCCCATCTATGGCACAGCTTGCGAGAATGAGTACAGACGCTTTTGAAGATTTCTATTTTGATGTTTGTAATCTAGATTATGGCAAGATGGATAAGGCAATGGATGGACTTGTGGAGTTAATGAATCGCACAGACAAGGTTCGTTTAACTGGGCCTGGCACAGACTTAACTTTCTCCATTAAAGATATTCCAGCAATTAAATGTTCTGGTCAAATGAATATACCAGATGGCGAGGTTTATACTGCACCTGTACGTGATTCTATCAATGGTGTACTAACATATAATACACCTTCTCCTTATCAAGGCTTTACCTTTGAAAATGTAAGCCTAAAGTTTGAAAACGGAAAAATTGTGGAAGCAACGTCAAATGACACAGAAAGACTGAATAAAGTATTGGATACAGATGAAGGGGCTCGTTATATTGGTGAATTCGCAATTGGAGTAAACCCATATATTTTACATCCAATGCAAGACATCTTATTTGATGAGAAAATCGATGGCAGTTTCCACTTTACACCAGGACAAGCTTATGATAATGCCTATAATGGCAATAACTCCAATATCCACTGGGATATGGTAAATATTCAACGTCCTGATTATGGTGGCGGAGAAATTTACTTTGATGATGTACTTATCAGAAAAGATGGTAAATTTGTTATTCCAGAATTAGAAGCATTAAATCCAGAGAATTTGAAATAATGTTTAAAAAAAAGCCTAAGTGCCCGGAATAAGAAATAAATTGACTTCCAAAACACTAAATAAACGGTTGAAAAAAAGGACTCTTTAGCCTAGGCTAAAGAGTCCTTTTTTTATCCTAATGTTTTCTCATAAGCACTTTGATATTTTTGAATATCGCCAGCACCCATAAACAAGATAACACTGTTATTATGTTCTTTTAAGGAAGAGATTGACTCTTCTGAAATGATTTTACTTCCTGGTACTTTTTCAGCTAAGTCATTAATGCTGAGCTTCCCATGATTTTCTCGTGCTGAACCAAATATTTCACATAAATAAGTCGAATCTGCTAAATTCAAACTATCTGCAAATTCTTGAAGAAACGCTTGTGTACGAGAGAATGTATGTGGCTGGAATACAGCAACTACTTCGCGATCAGGATATTTTTGACGTGCTGCTTCCACCGTTGCTTTAATTTCAGTAGGATGGTGGGCATAATCATCAATAATCACCTGTGTACCTATTGTCTTTTCGGTAAATCTTCGTTTAACACCTTCAAATGTCATTAAACGTTCTTTTACAACTTCTGCATCCAATTCTTCATAATGGCTAAGTGTAATAACCGCTAATGCATTTAAGATATTATGATCTCCGAATGTCGGAATAGAAAAAGTGTTGTAATAAGTATTTCGAACATAAACTTCAAATGTTGTACCCTCTGTCGTTTTCTCCACATTTCTGGCCTGGAAGTCATTCTCGTCCCCAAAACCATAAAATACAACTGGTACTTTCGCTTGGATTTTTTGTAGATGTTCATCATCTCCACAAGCAAATATTCCTTTTTTCACTTGCCATGCCATCTCTTGAAAAGCAGAAAATACATCGTCTACATTGGCAAAATAATCTGGGTGATCAAAATCAATATTAGTCATTAATGCATAATCAGGGAAATACGAAAGAAAATGTCTTCTGTATTCACAGGCTTCAAAAGCAAAGTACTCTGCTCCGACTACCCCTTTACCTGTTCCGTCACCAATTAAATAAGCAGTAGGCTTCGCACCTTTCATTACATGTGAAAGCAACCCGGTTGTTGATGTCTTTCCATGCGCACCGGTAACCGCTATACTTGTAAATTGCTTCATAAAGTCACCAAGGAAACGGTGATAACGTATTACTGGAAGACCTAGCTTTACTGCTTCCTCTACTTCCTCATGTGTATCTGGAAAAGCATTCCCAACAATAACATTCATTCCTGGTTTAATGTTTTCTCGTTGAAAAGGAAGAATTTTAATTCCCGCCTGTTCTAAAGCAATCTGAGTGAAAAATCTTTTTTCCACATCCGATCCTTGTACCTCTAAACCCATATCATGTAAAATTTGTGCTAATGCACTCATACCCGACCCTTTTATACCTACGAAGTGGTAAATAGTCATATAAAGAACCTCCAACTACGCATATCTTTTAACAGTATATGATATCCTCGTTCAATTTGCTCATTGCATTTATGTATGCAATTTTGTTCTAGTTATATTTTTCTCATTCAGCTCATTATTCATGTTTCAGCTAAACATTAACTTTTTTTTCCTTTTTTTCATTTCACATTTATTCATTATACCATCTTTTATGTTTAAAAACTATGCAACAATACATTTCCAATGTATGACATATATTTTATCCATCCAAGCTTTTTCCTTATTCGCTATCCTGTAATTGTATTAATTCACTTTCTGTAATTAATACATCTCTCGGCTTTGTCCCTCTTGCTTCTGAAATAAACCCTTGCTTCTCCATCATATCCATCAGTCTCGCTGCTCGATTATATCCTATTTTAAAGTTTCTTTGAAGACTGGATGTTGAAGCACCACCTTGCTCAATAATAAATTCACATGCTTCGTAAAATAGTTCATCCTCTTCTTCAGACATTTGAACCTTTTTTAATAGCTCTTCTTGCTCAAATAAATACTCAGGTTTTCTTTCTCTTCTAACATGAGCCACCACTTGGTCAATTTCTTCATCTGAAACAAAGGTACCCTGTAATCGTACTGGCTTAGACGTTCCATTTTCTAAAAACAGCATATCCCCTTTTCCTAATAGCTTCTCAGCACCACTAATATCAATCACTGTTCGTGAATCAATTTGAGAAGAAACAGAAAAGGCGATTCTGGTTGGAACATTTGCCTTTATCAAGCCTGTAATAACATCAACTGACGGTCTCTGTGTCGCAATTAAGAGATGGATCCCACAGGCTCTCGCTTTTTGTGCAATTCTACTGATTGCTTCTTCTACATCCGCAGGAGCCATCATCATCAAATCAGCTAATTCATCAATAACAATGACTAGATATGGCAATTTGTCGCTATATCTTTTATGCTCCTCTGCTAGTTGATTATATTTAGTAATATCTCTAACACCAGCATGTGCTAACAGCTCATATCTTCTTTCCATTTCTTCTACAGCCCATTTTAATGCCGCAGTTGCCGTCTTGACATCCGTAATAACTGGACTTGCTAAATGTGGAACATAATTATAAGGAGCTAACTCAACCATTTTAGGATCTACTAATAATAACTTTAATTCTTCTGGTTTTGCCTTATATAGCAAACTAACTAGCATCGTATTTATACATACGCTTTTTCCCGAACCTGTTGCTCCAGCAATTAAGCCATGGGGCATTTTTCGTAAATCAGTAACGATTGGCTTACCTGAAATATCTAAGCCCATCGCAACGGTTAAAGGAGAAGAAGAATGTTTAAATTCATCGCTTTCTAAAATTTCTCTTATAAGCACAGGTCGACTCTTCTGGTTTGGCACTTCTATCCCAACCGTATGCTTTCCAGGTATAGGTGCTTCAATTCTTATATCCTTTGCAGCTAAGCTTAATTTTAAGTCATCAGAAAGGTTTGTAATTTTACTAACCTTTACTCCTGGTTCTGGCTGTACTTCATATCTTGTTACAGATGGTCCTTGTGTAACATTTACTACCTTTGCATGGACATTAAAGTTAGTAAATGTATTATTTAAAAGCATTGTCTGCTCTTCAATCCACCCATCCTTTTCTATTTGTAAAATAGGAGGATGCAATAAATCTTCTTCAGGGAAAACATAATAAGGCAAGTCATGATGTTCCTCTAAGTCGTTCTCTACCATAGGTGTAACTATTTCTTCAACCTTTGTCTGTGGTTCATGATTAACTTTTTTTTCTTCCCTTTTATTAGCCATTGATTGTCTGTCCTTATTAAGCATTAACACATTAAATGGCAAAGGTCCTTTTCGAGAAGAAGTTGATTTCTCCACTGTTTCTTCCTGTCTTGACTCCATCTTCTCTTCTATTATTTCCTGACTATTTTGCGGGAGGCTTTCTTCTTCCTCTACTTCTGTTTCTTCCATCTGTATCGACGGGATTTCATTAGGCTGTGGGATAAATTCTTGATTCTCTTCTGAACTCTCAAGTTCCCTATCTTCCCTATTTACTTCCATATCCATTTCACTCGCAATCATAACAGGAGAAGCTATCTCATTCTCATCCAAATCTAAGGAACTTTCCTCACTATCCTTGTCGTTGGAAGCTATTTCTTCATCTAACCATTCTTCTGTAAACAGAGAAAGAATTGGCTCTTCCTCATTCACTTGTTCCGTTACACTCATCGATACTGTTGAATCTTGTGCTACAGCTATTCTTTCTTTAGCTTCCTCTAATGAAAGTAATTCCTCATTTAGCCTTTGTTCTGTCTTTATATGAGCTAATTCTTTCGGAATTTCGAATTGTTCTTTTGTTATAGGTTGCGGGATTTCAGTGCTCGTTTCTTTACTTTCCACATTTCTTTCTGGGCGATTATATCCATATATCGGCGAAACAATTTCTGTTGGCTTGAAAGGCCGATTTGAACTATATGTATTTGATGATTGTTCTTCCAACACATTTTTTTTCGGCTGTTCAACAGATGGGCGATTGAATAATGAAATGTCTTCCTGCCTATCCTCCTCGAAAGTTTGCCTAGTTTCTCTTCTTTTCTTTCTTTCTATTTCCTTCCTATTGTCTTCATCCCCATCTGGAATTAACGGAAAGCGAAAGTTTCCTTTCGGATATTGATAAATGACTTTGGAATCCATCTCCTTCTTCCAAGCTGTAGATTCTTTATCTGGTTGATCAAATTCCTCTACCGTTTCTTCCACTTGGTTCAGCTCATCTTCTTCACTAACAAACTGTTTAAACACTTTCTTGAACCAATTCACACTTAATCACTCTTTCTTTCAAATCTCATTACTATTTTAACAGTTATGTTCAGAATTTCGAGCACTATTTTTTAACATCTCTTCCTTTCCCTTTTTGGAAGGAGACTAAACAAAGAGATGTACCTTCCATTAATCATATGAATGGAGCAAAACAAAAAGAGAAACTTTTTGAAAGTTTGTTTAGTCCTAATTGCTCTTTCATCAAGTCTCTCTTTTTAATTAGGTAAAAACAAGGAATATTTCAAAAATAACTACTTGATTCATCAATGGATAGGTGTTCTTCTTCTAATATGTTTAACTTTTAAATCTACATAAAGATTATTTTAATATATAAACATTGCAATTAGATGTCATTCAAAAGTAATTTATGCATCGATTTCATTACATTCATACCATTATTTTTCTCTTTTTTTATTTTTCCCTAAAATAAAGATTGGTTCTAATTCCCCATCTTCGTAAAGAAAAGATAATGCCGTAATTGGAACTCTACCACTTGCGAAAAAGCTCATCGTCATTTGTGCAAGGATATCATATCCTGTTTCATTTTGAATATCACCAATAATAAGTACATCCTGATGTGGGACAGCAACCGTCATCGTTCCTTCAAGCTTTTCATTCATTTCTTTTAGAAAGGCTTCGTTTAATATTCTACTGGCATCGTAGCCATCATTGCTATTTAAAAAATAGAAAACATTCCCTGCAACATTATCCGCCTTTACATTAGTGGATAATGATCTTACATTGAAAAGCGCCATTTCTTTCATAGATGTCGGTGTCCATTTTTCCTTTTCCATCAATTTCTCGTCAATAAGACGGTACGTATTTCCCATATCCAACGCATAGTATATTCTTGTTTCTGCCGTATGCTCATCTGTTATAAATGGAATTTCCTCATTTGACTGTAGTGGAAAAGAGGTAGAACGGATAACAGGAAATATTTTTTTCTCTTTCCCTTCTATTTTGCTATCTTTTTCAATTGCTCCTAATCCATGCTCTATATAATAAACAATCTCATCTACAGCTTTCTCTTTTTGTGTTTCCCATTTTGCAATTATTTCAGGTAAGGAAACAGTGACTCCTTTGCCTGTTTGTTTACTTTCTATGCGTACTTGATCTTTTTTACTATCAAAAGTAAAAGTTCGATCCTCATTATTTATTCGTTGTTTAAGCATGTCCTTCATTTTTTTACTTGTCATTTTCATTCTACTTCACTTCCGTCCTATTGAATTTCGTCCTATTTATTATACTCTAATCCGTTTTATATTCATCTTTTTTGGTGTTGAATTTTTATTTTGGGTCAATGGAAAAAAGGTTATCTCAAATAAAAAATATACCAGGAAACTTCGTCATTCCTAAGCTACATTTTTTATAGGAGACAACCTTTTAAACAAACGATTCTTCTTAAACTGTTTTCACTTACTTCAGGAATTAGCTACACAGCTTTCTTTTACAAAGATTCAATAAATTTTTCAATTTCTTCTTGTGTTTTTCGATCCTTGCTTACAAATCTACCTAGCTCTTTACCGCCTTCAAAGGCAACAAAACTCGGAATACCAAATACATCTAATTCAATACATGTATCAATGAATTTATCTCTATCAACATGAATAAATGTATAGTTATTATATTTAGCTTCTACTTCAGGCATAAATGGCTCAATAAATCGACAGTCTCCACACCATTCAGCTGAAAAAAGGAAAATATGCTTTTCTTGACTATTTTTTAGCTCTGTAAATTCCTCTACTGTTTGTAAATCTTTCATTGTATTTCCCCCTTCAATCTTTTCTGATACATTTTATCTAAATAGTATCAGAATTACATGTTCTTCACTACTAATATGCTTTCCAACCGCCTTGTTTTTATCACCAATAAAAGACCTTTTTTCTGTTCCATTTTAAGTTCTTTTATACACTTGCATGTAAATTGCTTTTCGTTTTTCGTTCCTCCAATTATTAATTGGATTGCTGAAATTCCATTTGTCCTAAAAGTAATTCGACTACATGTTGAAACATTATCGTTCTATTTATTCTGCCATTTGTAAATATCCCTATTGCTCCTTCGTTATGACGAACATTTTCTTTTTTGGCATACTCATCCATCACAGGTCCTAATTCTTTCCCTGCAACTAATTTTGTTTCAATTTCTTTTGGCAATGGTATTCTTGCTCCACTTGCTATGAAAGTTGTTCCATCCTTTAACACAAGTGCACCCCAATTATTCAAAAAAAGTATATCATTTGTTTGATGTACTCCTCCTTCCAATCCGATTCCTAGATCTCCATCTCCCTCTTGTAGAGCTGCTTTAGCTCGATTAATTGCACCTGTAATAGTTTCTTCATCTGAAAATGGCTGATCACTTACTCCAGAGCTAACGTTGAACATAGCATATTCTATCTGTATATCGTTGCCTAGACAATTTTTGACGGCATTTACTTTAGCCTTATTATTTGTACCAATACAAACTTTCATGATCATTCTCTCCTAACTAGCTATTATTGACATTTTTTCTACAGAAAAAGGTATCTCGACTACCATATAGTTGAGACACCTTTATTAAGAAAATTTATTTAAGCTATTTGTATATTCCACCAAGTGTTGAACCACTTGGTGAAACAGAGATAACTGTATTCTTTAATCTCAATATAATTATTGATTAGCACGCAATGTTTCAATTGTTGTATTATCTGTCGTTTTCACTAATTTAATAAGCAATTCCTTTGCAGCTGCATAATCATCGACATGAATGATAGAAGCACTTGTATGAATATAGCGAGAACAAATGCCAATAACAGCACTAGGAACCCCTTGATTAGAAATATGAACTTGTCCCGCATCGGTTCCACCAGGAGAAATAAAATACTGATACGCAATATTATTAGACTCAGCAGTATCTAAAATAAATTCTCTCATTCCTCTATGCATCACCATAGTGCGGTCATAAATACGTAGTAACGCTCCCTTACCAAGCTGTCCAAATTGATTTTTATCCCCAGATGCATCATTTGCTGGACTCGCATCTAACGCATAAAAAACATCTGGCTTAATCATATTAGCTGCTGTTCTAGCCCCTCTAAGGCCAACTTCCTCTTGTACGGTAGCTCCAGAATATAAAAAATTAGGAGTCTCTTCTCCTTGAAGATTCTTCAATAGTTCAATTGCTAATCCACAACCGTAACGATTATCCCACGCTTTTGCCATAATCTTCTTTTCATTTGCAAGTGGAGTAAATGGACAAATCGGGACAATCATTTGACCAGGCTTAATTCCAATTTTCACTGCATCTTCTTTATCATCAGCACCAATATCAATAAGCATATTTTTTATATCCATTGGTTTACTTCTTAATGCTTCATCCAATAGATGTGGAGGGATAGAACCGATAACGCCTGTAACAGGACCATTATTCGTTATAATCTGTACCCTTTGTGCTAAAAGCACTTGACTCCACCATCCACCAATTGGCTGAAAACGAATCATTCCGTTATCTGTGATGGATGTTACCATAAAACCAACTTCATCCATATGTCCTGCAACCATTACAGTTGGACCAGCTTCATTTCCTCTTTTCACACCAAAAATACTGCCAAGATTATCTTGCACAATCTCATTTGTATATAGACTTAATTGTTCTTTCATAAACTTTCGAACTTGATGTTCATTTCCAGCTACACCTGGAAGTTCTGTTAAAGTTCGAAACATATCTAATGTTTGTTGTTCCATTATAGATTAAGCTCCTTTAATTACTATGTATTTTGATAATATATTTATTGTACCGAAATATTTAAACGCATACCACTACTTTCCTTTATCCGTTACCAATTTATCCATTTCCATTCACTTAATCTGTTTACAGGAAGATAATTTACCTAATCATTTCTTCCAAGAAGTAAATTAGCTATAATAACATTAGCTAGTTTTTTAATGATGCTTACCTTTTGGTAAACAAAGCTTTTAAAAATATAAGAAATCATAAGGAGTTAAGCTATGAATTGGAAACATTTAATCGGTGGCGTTGTTGTAGGAGTGGCTGCAAGCTACATAGCAAAGGAAGCCATTATTAAAAACAGTGGTCTTTCAAGCAACGAGGTTTTACAAATAGCAAAAGCGGCCTTTAAAGAAAAAGGTCCTATTAACGGTTCCTGGATTCAAATGGAGAAAGAAACACTTCACACTCTTGAAGCTTCTTTCACTGTTTATAGAGGTGGTATTACTCGAATGAACGGAGACAAGCAAGAAGTATATGAATTTGTTTCAAATAGCGAAACAGGGAATATTCTTGATGTTAATCAATTAGCTTGAGCAACTACGGTCTATATATGAAGACCTGCAAAAAAAGAGCTATCTCTTTTGATTCGAGATAGCTCTTTAAAAATTTATCTAAATTGAACTTCACAACGATAAATTCTATTTCCTCTATTAGAAAATTTTTCCTCATACTCGGTCATGATATTACCTTCATAATCACTATTATGCAAATCAAGACTTACATATTTTAAAAGCATTCCATATTCAGAAAAACTCTTTAAGGAATATTCAAATAATCCTTGATTATCTGTTTTAAAATGAATTTCTCCTTCATTTCCCAACACAGACTCATAGGAAGCTAAGAACGTCTTATACGTAAGGCGACGTTTTTCATGTCTTGTTTTTGGCCATGGATCAGAGAAATTTAAATATACTCGGTTAATTTCTCCTTTTTCAAAATACTCCGTTAGTTTTTCGGCATTCATATTCATTAACTTTAAGTTTGGAACCTCTGCCTCAATTAAGCGATCTAATGCAGAAACAATCACGCTTTCTTGTAATTCTACACCAATATAATTAATAGACGGATTTGCTTTCGCCATTTCTGTAATAAATCGGCCTTTCCCTGTACCAATTTCAATATGAATCGGACCATTTTGACTAAAAGCCTGGTCCCATTTTCCTTTCCAATCTTCTGGGTTCTGGATAACATATTGCGGATATGCGCTTAATTTATCTTTTGCCCATGGTTTATGTCTTAATCGCATGTGGACACTCCTTATTAATAACTATCGTTTCAAACAATATCATGCATTATACATGGATGCAATACTCTTTTCTTGGCAACCTTAATTTTTAGAAGGATAAATTTACATTAGGAACTTTTGTATAAAGAAAAAAAGAATTCACAACCTATAAGTGAATTCCTTAACTGGTATTTGAAAAGAATGATTTTCCTCTTTTCATACTAGAACCTATTAGAAAGGGTGTTCTATGTATGCCTATAAATCATGAGCATCAACTAGCTTTATTAGCCGATATTCTCAGTAATCAACAAACGGACTGCTGTGGCTCTGTAGCAGAATGTGAGCAAATAGAGAGATTGATTACTTCCTTAAGAACCAATGATCAAATTGATCAAAATATCCTTCCAATATTAGAGGAAATACACCGTTACAGTGAACAAGGTGTTAATGCCTCAAATTTAGACACTCATATCCATTCACATCAAGATCAATTGTCTCAATGGGTAGATGGCATTAACAATTTATCATAAAAATATCCATTTAAAAAAAGTAATTAATCAATATCATGTAAAAACTGCATCCATTTTTCCATTTCACTAAAACGACCTTTTTTCTTGTACCAACGGATGGAGTTAATGGTCTGAGCAATAACATACCATTTCATTCTTAAAGATAAATGATCTGTAAGTTCATAGCCATACGTGTGTAACCAATTATTCCAGTCTTTCTTTGGAATATACCAATAAAGTAGCATTCCTAAATCAATGGCTGGGTCTGCAATCATTGCTCCATCCCAGTCAATGAGATACAACTGGTTGTCTTCTGAAAGCAGCCAGTTGTTATGATTAACATCACAATGGCATACAACATGTTCTGTTGTCTTTATAAACGGAAGATTTTCTTCTAAAAATTTTATATACCGAATGATATCCTCGTTTTCTTTTAATTCATCGTCTATTTCTGCTTTTATGACTGACAATATCATATCAGGATGAAAAGATGTTTTGCCTAGCCTTTTAAGCATCTCTAATAATGGCTTAGAGGTATGAATTTTTTTAAGCAACATCGTTACTCTTTCATCCGTCATATCCGAATGCCCAAACTCTCTACCTATTAGCCACTGCTGGGCAGTAAAAACATCTCCGTTTTCAAATCTTTTTGTCCAAACAAGTTTTGGGACAATTCCTTCTGCAGATAGCACAGCTAAAAACGGAGAAGAATTCCGCTTTAAAAAAAGCTTCTGTCCATTATTTTGTGCAAAAAAGGCTTCGCCTGTTTCTCCACCTGCAGGGGTTATTTCCCAATCTTGCCCTAATAAATGTTCCAAAATTGTTCACCTACTATATATTATGCTCCAAAAAAAAGATGAGAAATTCCTGTTTGAGTCTTTTTTGTCCTAAATTTGTAGGAAGAACAAACAAAAATGATTTTCAGCTATTCATCCTTTATAGAAAACATATACTCATCGTACAGCAATCATTCTTCAACTTACACATATGTGCTTATAATTTAATGTTATAAAAAGAAAAGGACATAGTATCCATACCATTATACTATGTATCCAATATATCCAACCATTTTATATTAAATTTTAACTAAATACATATTTCTTATAGAAAGTTTCTCATTTAAATATTATCTCTTATTTCATTTTTTAGTCAAGTGAATCTCAAGTTAAAATAATGATTTCCTAATAAATTTTTTTAAAATATCATCATTAGGGCAATTCATTGCTGAATTTATAATATTCAGGAAAAATTTTCAATACAATTCAAATACATCCTACTTCGCAATGATTGTAATACTACTTGGCTTAATGGTTAGCCGATCTCCTTGAATAGACGGATAATTGTTCTGATAAACCTCATCATCTTCCAACAATATACTCCAATTATCTTCCTTACAAAATCCTTCTTCAGCAGAATCATTAACATTTATAAATACAATAATTGTTTCCCATTCTCCAAGTCCTTTTAAATCATGTAAAATATATTGAATAACATCATTCGATTGCTGATTGATTGTTAGGTGCTTTTGAATTTCTTCCACTGATTGTAATCGGAAGGCCTTGTTCTTTCTTCTTAATGAAATCAATCCTTTTATATATTGAACATTGCTTATAAATTGGTCTTTCCTATCCCAATCTAACTGGTTAATTTCATCTGGAGATTGATAACTATTTTCCACACCATATTTGGTTCGAAAAAATTCTTGACCTGAATGTAAGAAAGGAATTCCTTGACTCAGCAGGACAAGAGAAGTCGCTAGTCGATGTTTATTTACCTTTAGCTCTTCTGACTCATTTGTAAAACATATTTCAATCTTATCCCATAACGTATGATTATCATGAGATTCCACATAATTAACAGATTGACCAGGTTCAAGAAACATACCATTTTCCTTATAGGCACCAATACTCCCTGCTAACAATTCAGGGATATCATCTTTATATTGCTTATTTCCTAGTGCATATCCTCGGTCATATATCTGAAAGGTACTTCCTTTTAATTTATCTCTAAATTGGTCATTAAATTGACCAATACCTGGAAGAAGCTGCTGATTAGCTATAATCGCCTTATTTTCTTGGTTTAAAGGTGTAGCTAAATCCCACCCTTCCCCAATAATTATGATACTCTTATCGACATTGTCACATATGGCACGAATTTCATTCATCGTTTGGCAATCTAGAATTCCCATTAAATCAAACCGCATTCCATCGATTTGATATTCTTCTATCCAAAAGCGAACGGAATCAACAATAAATCGTCTAACCATCGATCTTTCTGAGGCTATGTCATTCCCTACTCCCGTTCCATTTGACGGCATCCCATATTTGTCATATCGGAAGAAATAACCTGGAACAATTTTCTCGAAGGATGAATCCTCTTTTTTATACACATGGTTATATACGACATCTAATATGACACGGATGCCTTGCTCTTGAACAGCATGAATCATTTCTTTTAGTTCATTAATTCTTACATAAGGATCAATGGGGTCTGTCGAGTAACTCCCCTCTGGTACATTATAATGGGAAGGATTATATCCCCAATTATATTTTTTCAGTACCTCTAATTCATCAATTTCCTCAAAATCATGAACAGGAAGAAACTCAATATGCGTAACGCCTAAATCTTTTATATAAGAAAGACCCGATAACTCATTTCTTTTCGTTTTTGTATTTAGTTCCGTCACACCTAAATATTTTCCCTTTTGTTGAATTCCGCTATCAGGATGAATCGTTAAATCCCTAATATGTGCTTCATAGATCACACTGTCTACAGCATGCTCTAGCACTGGTAAGACTGGTTTCTGTCTTTTCGTCTTATTTAAATCAACAATTACTCCTGTTTCTCCATTAACAGAAACAGCAACAGCGTATGGATCAATCGCTTCTTTCCATTCTAGGTTAAAAAGAACTAAATAGCTGTAGTAATAGCCTTCTACATCTTCTGGAAAGGTTGTTTTCCAAACCCCCTTTTCCATTCTTTCCATTTCAACAATTCGCCGTTCCTCGAGAGTCGGATCTGGATTTTGAAGCACTAATTTAACTTGTTGAGCAGTCGGTGCCCAAAGATAAAATATGCTTCTTTCGGGTGAATAATTTACGCCTAGTGGGCCATCATAATAGAATTCCTCGTCAAATGAAGGAGTTCTAATAACTGCACCAATTTGCAGATCTGTCACTCCCTTATTTCCATCTTCCACCTCATATTTGTGACCGACTTGAATGCGTTCATTTAAACGGCATTTGTACTTAACAAAATGCTGCATTTTTTCTTTCGACTCAATCACAAGATTAATAGGATGTATATCTCCCTTGAGTATAAATCCTGAAGATTCCCCTTGAAAATACGAATAGGGAAGTAGAACAGTTATTAATGACATTTCATCTAAATACGCAAAGAAACTTCTTCTAATCGATAGCAAATCCCTCAACTCCCTTTTCCCATGAAATTGTATCTATTCTAATCTTCCCCATTATTTCTTATGATTCCTCTGTATCCCATTCATACCTTCTTTTGGAGTTCGTCAAACCATAATGCAATAAGCTTTCAGCTGCTTTTAATTGAATAGCCTTAATTGGCGAATGATGACTTCGCATTTTTTGAAACCATTCCTCATAGTTTCTTTTTTCTATTATTTTCAGATCAAACGGCGCTGATGGAAAATCAACATATCCATTTCGAGTAAGTATTACTTTTTGAATAGGTAATGTAATATCATATTTATCTAAAATACTCTTCACAATTTTTTCAGTTCTATTTATAGATAGGACAGGACTAAGTATCTTCTTCTCCTTATCTCCCTTTTTTTTAGTCCAAAATTTTTCATTTGAACCAACAAAGACTGCTGAGTTCTCTGCTTCTAACACATGGATACACCAGACATCTGTAGGAGTAATCATAATGGTATCTAATTCAACGGGTGCATTTTTCAGTTGAAACAACGGTTGATAAAGAACTAAGAAAGTATCCGGAAATCTTTGTAAATAGTATTTTAATAAATCATCATAATACAGTGTTTTTTTCACTTTTGACATTTCCGTCAGCGTTGAACTAGCCCATTTCAACTGAAATTCAAATAATTGATTAAGGAATTGCTGTTTTAATTCATCTACAGTTCGAGGATGGCTGTATTGTTTCGCATCATATTCAAAACTCAAATCATCTTCTTCCGTCAGTACAACCTTTTCACTTACATCTTCCAATTCCGCTTCTTCAAACTTGTTTCTTTGCAAAATGGTGTTCTTAACTCGTTCAAACAAAGATGGTTTATCCATTATCCAATCTTCTTCTATTGCATTCTCCGTGTAAAAGAGACTTCTATCCTTTGTTTCAAATGCTTTTTTTAATCCTAGCCACTTTTGTTTCTTTAAACGAACAAATCGTGATGGATACAAGACAATGTTTTGTTCATATCGTGAAACATAATCTTGCAATTTTATTAATTGCGCCAAGCTTTTTCCCCCTAAATTACAATGTTTCTAATGTCTTAATCATTAAAGTAATAGCTTTTTATTATTTCATATTTAGGTGTTTTTTCCATATGGGTCTGAAATAGATGGATACCATCAACATTAAAAACCAAATCCTCCGGAAAAAGGAATTCTTTGAGTAAATGCTCCGAAAATATACTAGGAGCATCCCATTTTCTTGCTAAGGTTAGATGTGGATGAAATGGCCTCGTTTCTAATTGAAAATCAGCCTGACTACAAATATGATAAACTTGATTTCTGAGATCGAATAGTTTTTTCTCCTCTTCCACCCCTGCCCAAAAAATTCTTGGGCTCTCTTGATGACCAAAAACACCTAAATGATCAATATGTAGCTTAAAATCCTCACTAGCTAAAAACGATTCGTCTAACAGATGTTGCAGCTTTTCCCTTTTTTCATCTGAAGCACTCCCTAAAAATGCAAGAGTAATATGGTAATCTAAAGGATGTATCCATTTTTTAAAGGAAAACCTTTGCTGTAACTCTTTCCTGCTATTTTCTATTTTGCTAATAACATGATTATCTGGCTTAACACCAATAAAATAATGGGGCTTTGTATTCATACACCTTTTCCTTTTATCATTATTATTGCCATATCGAAGATCGGCTTAATCTTAACTGTATTTCTATTATATAACCTATCGAATTAATTTTAACCGTACCAATACCTATGTTTTAGAAAATCTTTATGATTACTATAGACTACCTCCTTTTGAAAAAGGAAAAGAGCTGTTTCATTCCTAGCTAATAATCATAACCAGTTTGAAACAACCCCTTTTTTATTTTCTCTTCCAAAAAATTAATTAGTTATCTGTCCACACTCATCAATGATTGCATCAACAAACATACCTTGTAATTTTTTTGTTACTTCTCCTACTTTCCCTTCTTTTACAGGGACATTATTTACAGAAGTTATCGGCGTTACTTCAGAAGTTGTGCTGGATAAAAATACTTCATCGGCATCAATTAAATCTTCAATAGAAAATTCTTTTTCTTCTACTTCTATCCCATTTTCTTTACATAATTGAATAATTTTTTGTCTTGTAATACCATTTAATATGAATTGATTCGCTTCATGTGTTTGTATCTTTTCCCCATTAACAATCCAAATATTTGAGGAACTACCTTCTGTTACAGATAACTCTCTATACTGAATACTCTCATAACAGCCAGCCTCTGCTGCCTTTTGTTTTGCCATTACATTTCCAAGTAAATTTAAACTTTTAATATCACATCTAGACCAGCGAATATCTTCGACTGTAATGACAGACACACCATTTTCTAAATTGTCTGTTGGTCTCTGCATTATTTTTGTATAAGCCACAAAAGTCGGTGTAACATCCTCTTTTGGAAAACCATGGTTTCTCGGACTTATTCCTCTTGTGAATTGCATATAAAGGATACCGGTGCTTAATGAATTCTTTGCAATTAACTCTTCTAATAAACTCGTTAACTCAGAGATGGAATAAGAAATAGCTATGCCTATTTTCTCGCTACTTGCAGATAGTCGCTCAAGATGTTCTTTCGCCATAAACATTTTACCATTGTACACGCGGATTACTTCGTAAATTCCATCGCCAAACTGATATCCTCTATCTTCTATATCTACTTTTGCTTCTTCTCTTGGTATAAACTCCCCATTCATTAACACCGTACTCATTTTCTCTTCTCCTTTAATATATCTTTATTTAGCTAATTCATATATTGCTTGTGCGTAAATAGCAGTAGCTTTCATTAAATCCTCAAGATACATATATTCGTCTTTTTTATGAGCAATGTCTTCTCTACCAGGAAATAGAGGCCCAAACGCCACCCCTTTTTCTAGCGACCTAGCATATGTTCCTCCACCTATTGATATTAGTTTTGCTTTGTTTCCTGTTTGCTCTTCATAGACCCTGCTCAATATTTGAATTAATTCAGAATCTTTTTCCACGTAATGTGGTTTGGAATCTGTGAAATTCTCCAAGCTAAAATCATGTTCTGTTAATAATTTCGTTAACTTTTCTTTAGATTTATCCATATCATTTGTAACAGGGTAACGTACGGTTTGCCCAATTTTCCCACCTTGGTCGAAATGATATTCCAAAATACCAGCATTTAAAGTAAGTTCCCCTGTCATCTCATCCTCATAGTCAATACCAAGTTTTTTCCCTCTGGAATCATTCACAAAGAAGTTTCGAACAAATTGAAAATAATGAGCAGCCTTTTCATCCGTTTCTAATTCAACAAGGAAATTCACAAGTTTTAGACCTGCATTCACGCCATTATTAGGCTCCAATCCATGTGCTGATACGCCCTCTAATTCTAATACTAAATCTCCATTATCAACCAAGTAGCGTCCAGGTACATTCTCTAGTTTTAAATAATTCTGATATCGCTGAATAACTTCAGTTTGTTCTCCTTCTTTCACTTCCAATACCGCTCGGGCAAAATCCGGAACCATATTATACCTTCTGCCTGACGCGAAGCTAAGAATTTTCACCTCTCCTGTATCACTTACTGTTTTTGAAAACTTCTGAACAATATCAAAATCAGCAATCCCTTTTTCTGCAAAAATAATCGGAAAATCTGCGTCTGGAGCAAATCCAAGAGTAGGCATACTTTCTTGTTGGAAATAAGTATCCACACATCTCCAGTCACTCTCTTCATCTGTCCCAATAATCATCCTTACCTCTTTGGTTAAAGGGAGATGCAATTCTTTCACAATTTTCATTGCGTAATAGGCAGCCATAGTCGGACCTTTATCATCTAATGCCCCTCTTGCAAATATCTTTCCATCGCGAATTTCTGCCTTATATGGATCACTTGTCCATCCATCTCCCTCTGGAACAACATCCACATGACAGAGAATACCTAAACTTTCTGCGCCTTCCCCAAAAAGTAAATGCCCAGCAACATTTTGCACATTCTTACTAACAAAACCATCTTTTTCTCCTAGGGTTAACATATAGGTTAACGCCTCTTTAACACCTTGACCAAATGGTGCATCATCTGTTGCATTTTCTTCGTCTAACACACTTTTAATTTGCAAAAGTCCTTGTAAATCCTTAAGTAAGCTATCTTTACGATTATGTACTTCATTTAACCAATCAATTGAACTCATGGTTTCCTCCTTGAAAGCTTCTAAATATATTATACGAAAAACATATCATAAAACGCTTTATATGAAAAATAAAACCTTTAAATCCTTATTTCACTAAATTATCATTAAGTATAGTATACATTTTATTGAAATCAAAGCTATACTATATTTTTATCTAGAATATGGAAGGAATGTATTTAAATGGGGTATGTTGAAGATATAAGAAAGCTAGTTGGCAAAATGCCTATCATTCTTGTTGGCTCAGTAGTAATTCTTTTAGATAAGGAAAATAATATTCTATTACAAGAAAGAAAACATCCAAAAAATGTTTGGGGATTACCAGGTGGACTAATGGAATTAGGAGAAAGCACCGAGGAAACAGCAAAACGAGAGGTATTCGAAGAAACAGGACTTCAAGCAACAAATCTTCAATTATTGTCCGTTTATTCTGGAAAAGACTATTTTGCAATCGCTGCAAACGGAGATCCTTTTTACACAGTAACAACCGCTTATTACACAGCTAAATATGAAGGAACGCTCAAGAATGACCAAGAGGAAGCATTCAGCCTTCGATTTTTTCCATTACATGAACTTCCAGAAAAAATGGTTGGTAGCCACCGCAGAATGGTAGAGGATTTTAAAAGAATGTAAAAGGAGAGTTAAAGGAACAACCCTTTTATATAAAAATTATGTTTACCACACAAAAAATTAGGGAAATAAAATTATTTACAAACTTTTTGCATTTTTATTCATATCATAATTGTAAATCCCATATGATGAATGTAAGGAAACCCTACAGGGGGTGGTAAATATAGACAAAAATAAGCAAATATTTTGTAAATTAACGCAAATAATGTAGAATATATTAGTAAATAGGGGTACAATATTTATATAGAATTTCATTCTATTAAATTGTCACTATTTAGCCATTTGAAAAGGGGTTGTCTGTGGAAAAGAAAATTACATACGCTTGAAGAAACTGTTCTTCAAATAAGCTGTCGGTCGCTGGAATTTGCCAAAGGTTTGAAAAAAGGATAGGGAGTGGTTTATTGAAACCTTCAACTAACCGGATGTTAAACCGTATCAAATCCGTCTACATGTTTATTAGTAAGCGTGGAACTGTCACAACACAAGAGCTAGTGGAGGAATTTGGTATTACTCCGCGAACGATTCAAAGAGATTTGAATGTGTTAGCTTATAATGACTTGGTGCAAAGCCCAAGTCGTGGGAAATGGACAACAACTAGAAAAAAAGTGAAAATGACATCCTAAAACGAATGAAACAACCGAGATTTTATTTTGTATAATAAAGCAAACCTCACTATGATCTTTTAGCAAAAGCTACTACTTTTGCCGACAGTCTCAGTGAGGTTTTTGCTGTATTTTATTTTCACACAATTAACTAATCAATCATTTACTTGATAATTTATCAACTGTTCTATTTCCTCTTCCGTTAACTCACGATATTCTCCCAACTCTAGTGTTTCATCGAGTTTTAACGGTCCCATAGAAAGTCGTTTTAAATAAATAACTTTTTTCCCTACACTTTCAAACATTCTTTTCACTTGATGAAATTTACCTTCTGAAATGGTTAGCTCGATATCGGAGGTTTCTCCAGATTTTAAAATAACGAGATTCCCTGGCTTTGTAAGATAACCATCGTCTAAAACAACACCTTTTTTAAAAGCCACAATATCTTCTTCTCTTACTTCTCCTCTTATAACAGCAAAATAAGTTTTTGGTACATGTTTTTTCGGTGACAGTAGTCGATGTGCTAATTTCCCATCATTCGTTAGAAGCAGTAACCCTTCCGTATCCTTATCTAACCTGCCTACAGGAAATGGATTATATACAGAGTCTTCAATTTGCAGAATATCTACTACCGTTTCTTCCCTCGTATCCTCTGTTGCTGAAATAATCCCAGGTGGTTTATTCATCATTAAATAAATATACTCCTTATATTCAATTATTTCGTTATATAAGGATATTTCATCTTTTTCTGGATCCACTTGATATTTTGCATCTTTGATAACTTCATCATTCACTTTTACTGCCTTGTTTTTCAGGAGCATTTTCACTTCTTTTCTGCTCCCATAGCCCAAATTTGCGAGCATTTTGTCAATTCGCATGTAAACTCAACCTCTATCTATAAATTCTTGTTTTTCAATGCTAATTGGTTATTCTTTTATAAATTTCCCTTTGATTAAAAATTAGCTTTCCTCTATCTCTGTATCAGCCATTCTTAATATGTACTGATTAGAAAGGAAGTTTAAGCTTTTGTTTTATTCTAACTGCTTGTTCTCCAAATATGCGATAGATTAATTTGGATCGGAATGCTAGATAAACGTATACTAGAATTCCGAAAGCTGCTACAATCACTACCATTAAAAGGGAAGCTATAACGGATTCTGTTGATAAGAATAATTGGAGTAATTGATATACAATCGTTGCGACGATATACATAATAACCGAAAATCCAATAATAAGAATGCCTCTGCGAATAACGATCTTAAATGAATATTGTGCGTATGCTTTTATTACTCCTAAATTAATCAAGATAGACACAGTGTATCCTAATATAGTTGCAAGTATAGCACCGTTTGTTTCCCATCTTTCGATAAAGGGCGTATTTAAACTTAGCTTAATTAAAATACCAACCAATAAACTTAAAATGGTAAAACGTTGTTCATTTAATCCTTGTAAAATGGAAGCTGTTACTGGATATAGGGAAAATAGAATAGCAACAGGTGCATACAATTTTAATACTTCTGCGCCCATTATAAGATCTTCTGTCCCATAAAATAACCGATAAACAGGTTCAGCTAGTACAGACAGCCCAATACATGCAGGTAACGTAATAAACAATAATACTTGGAATGTTTGATTCAAATTTGTTGTTAAATCTGAATGGTCTTCTTTTATAAAAGCTCTTGTAATCATTGGAATTAAAGCCATTGAAAAGCCTGTTGCCAGTGAGACTGGGATAATGATAATTTTATGTGTTTGGTAATTAAATATATTTAAGGCTGTTTCAGAAATAGAACCCAGTCCAATACTACTCATTGCATGGTTAAAGGTAACGGTATCAACTAATTGAAATAAAGGATTAGCAACTCCCACAAAAACAAATGGAGCAGCAGACAAAAGAATTTCTTTATACATAGAACGTAAACGAATATCTGTTTGCGTGCCTCTATCATATAATAAAAGGTTATCATACTCTTCTTTGCTTTTTTTCCAATACAATAAAAGCACTGCTAATCCGCCAATTGCTCCTACAAATGCAGCAAAAACGGAAATACTGACAGCTGTTATCAACTTTCCTCTTAATACAAATAGAACAATTGCTGATCCACCAAGCAAGAAAACAATCCGTACAATTTGCTCTATTACTTGAGAAACGGCAGAAGGAACCATTGCATCATGCCCCTGAAAAAATCCTCTGATTAAACTCATAAATGGAACGACAATCAATGCAAAGCTAACTGCACGAATAACAGTTGTTACTTGACCTACGGTTGAAGTTAAATCCTCATCGCTTATAATTAGTCCCGCTAAAAAAGGAGCAGCTGCATATAAAGCTATGAAGGAGAGAATTCCACTTACTAGCATAATCATTAAACCTGACTTAAATAGCCTTCTCCCTACCTTATATTCTCCCATTGCATTATATTTCGAGATAAATTTGCTCACAGCTAATGGAATACCAGCTGTTGCAATACTTATTACAATAGTATAAGCTACATAAGAATATTGATATAACACGGTTCCTTGTTTTCCAACAATCATATTAAATGGTATAACGTAAAACAAACCTAACGCTTTGGATATAATCGTCCCAAGTGTTAAAATAAATGTGCCTTTAAGCAATTTTGATGACATATAATCCCTTCCTTAAACGAAGCTCTCTTAAAACGTTACATAAATATGTATTTTACCACGAAAATAGGCAATAAAATATATACGATTAAAAGTAAATATGAACAATTCTTTACACACTATTAGTAGTTTACCCTTTCTGAAATAGAAACGCTACTTTAAAAAAAGAGGTAATTAGCTAGTAGCTTTATTTAGGAAAAAGAAAATGGTATGTTTTTAATAGAAAGTAGGATGAATTATGCAATATGATGTAATCGTGATTGGCGGAGGACCATCAGGATTAATGGCTGCGATAGGGGCAGCCGAACGAAAAGCAAGTGTATTACTAATTGATAAAGGGAATAAACTTGGGAGAAAGCTAGCTATTTCAGGGGGCGGCCGTTGTAATGTTACAAATAGGCTGCCAATCGAGGAGATTATTAAACACATTCCAGGAAATGGTCGTTTTCTCTATAGTGGTTTTTCTGAATTTAATAATGAAGATATTATCGCATTCTTCGAAAACCTTGGAATCGCATTAAAGGAAGAGGACCATGGAAGAATGTTCCCAGTTTCCAATAAAGCTCAATCGGTTGTGGATGCCTTATTGAGTGAGCTAGATAGATTAGGTGTAACTATTCAAACAAACTCCCCTGTTAAGACAGTTCATTATCATGAAAATCTTACAAAGACAGTGATTTTAGAAAACGGGGAAACCAAAACATGCAAATCGCTTATCATTGCAGTAGGAGGAAAGTCGGTTCCACATACTGGTTCTACAGGTGATGGCTATGCATGGGCAAAAAAAGCAGGCCATACTATAACCGACTTATTTCCAACGGAAGTACCAGTTACCTCCAAGGAAGCATTTATTCAAAATAAAGACTTACAAGGGGTTTCATTAAGAAATGTAGGATTAAGTGTTCTTAATCCAAAAGGAAAGCCAATTATTACCCACCAGATGGATATGATTTTTACCCACTTTGGAATAAGTGGTCCCGCTGTATTACGATGCAGTCAATTTGTTGTAAAAGCAAAGAAAAAATGGAATTTAGATGAAGTGAAGGTTTCCATTGACTCTTTCCCTGATATAAAAGAAGAAAAGCTATTTCAAGACACAATGACATTACTTAAAAACGAACCAAAAAAAGCGATAAAAAATACGTTAAAGGGTCTGTTAATTGAACGATATTTACTATTTTTATTAGAGCTGGCTAATATTGATCCAGCTGCTACATGTGCAACTGTTTCCCAAGAGAAAATGAGACTGTTTGTTAGTTTATGTAAAGCATTTACCTTTGATGTAAATGGAACATTACCGTTAGAAAAGGCGTTTGTAACAGGTGGTGGTGTTTCCATTAAGGAGATTGTTCCTAAAACGATGGAATCAAAATTAACGGAAGGATTATTCTTCTGTGGTGAAATATTAGATATTCATGGATACACTGGAGGATATAATATTACTTCTGCCTTTGTAACAGGTAGACTGGCGGGTGTAAATGCAGCTCTAGTTGCAAAAGGCGTTTAACAAAAAAAGAGTGTGAGACATAAGATATTCCAGCCAAAGATAGAGCCAAACAATCAAATTCACATGTGAATTTGATTGTTTGGCTCTTTAATAATTCGTTTTTACACATGACTACATTTAAACCTATAAATAACCAGTATATGAAAATAATCTTCAGCTAAGAGCTAAATTAGCGATTATTCTTTTTTAAAGATTATCTATTTAGTTATGTCCCAGCCACCTTCACTTATCTTTTATGATTTATAGATAATCATCGAGGAAAAGCAATAGATTTGATCCTCTTCATCCTCTTGCATAGCTGCCACATTATATTTAATATCTATCAATTTTTTCTCATCTATTTTCTGTAAAAATTTATTCATTTGTAATTCGAGATCTTTCTCATGCTCTTGATCAAATAGTTTTACTTTAATCATTTTTTCCTCTCCCCATTATTTAGTAGGTTTATTTAAAGGATAGACAAAATTCTTACTATTCAATCAATTTAATATAATAAATTTTACATTTCTTTTTAAATCCCTCCATGTAAAAAGCTCAAAGATAAGGAAAATAAAACGCCTTCCTTCTTTGAGCTTTTTCTAGCTTATATTAACTGCCAGCTTTTAAACTGTTTTACCATGCCAATCTAGCATGCCGCCTTCCATGTTTACAACTTTGAAACCTTGGTCTTGTAGGAAGTAACATACATTTTCGCTTCGTCTTCCTGAGCGGCAAATAACGATGTATTCTTTATCCTTCGAGAAGTACTCAAGATTTTCTGGGATGCTATTCATCGGAATATGTTTAGCGCCAGGAATCATTCCTTCTGCTACTTCTTCGTCTTCACGAACATCTACTAATTCTAGAGTTACCTTGTTATTTAACTTTTCTTCTAATTCTTCCGTTGAAATGGTTTTTATTAAATCCATTCTAATCCCTCCATTAACACCTTTTTATACTGTGTGTATAATATTATCTCATTGTAATATAGAGTAATTTACTAGAATATGCAATTCGTCTGCCCATTAGTAAAGAGGAGGCTAGTCAAATAGACCAGCCTCTTCCCTTTAATTTGCAACAATATTAACTAATTTACCTGGAACAGCAATTACTTTACGTACCTGCTTCCCGTCAATTTGTTCTTTGACTTGACTGTCTTCCATCGCAATTTGCTCCAATGCATCTTTATTTGCATCTGCTGGAACCATTAGCTTTGCTTTTACTTTTCCATTAATCTGAATAACAATCTCCACTTCATCGTCTACCAATTTTGCTTCATCATATGCTGGCCATGCTTCATATGCAATAGATTGGTTAGATCCAGTAATGATTTGCCATAGTTCTTCTGTCATATGCGGGCAAATTGGAGAAAGTAATTTTACAAAACCTTCTACATATTTCTTCGGAATACTATCCGCTTTATAGCATTCATTGATAAATACCATCATTTGCGAAATAGCTGTATTAAAACGAAGGGCTTCAAAATCCTCTGTTACTTTTTTAACAGTTTGATGATAAATTTTATCTAACCCCTTCATTTCTTCTATTCCTTGAACCTTAGAAGAAAGCTCACCATTATCATCTACTAGCAATCTCCAAATACGATCAAGGAATCTTCTAGATCCATCAAGACCATTTGTTGACCAAGCGATAGCTGCATCTAATGGCCCCATGAACATTTCATATAAACGAAGCGTATCTGCTCCATGGCTAGCTACAATCTCATCAGGATTTACGACATTTCCTTTTGATTTACTCATTTTCTCATTATTTTCACCTAGGATCATTCCTTGGTTATATAACTTTTGGAAAGGCTCTTTCGTAGGAACAACGCCTAAATCATAAAGTACTTTATGCCAGAAGCGCGCATATAGTAAATGCAATACAGCGTGTTCTACTCCGCCAATGTACATATCAACAGGAAGCCATTCTTTGATTTTTTCTGGATCAGCAATTTGCTCGTTATTTTTTGGATCGATATAACGTAAATAATACCAGCTGCTTCCAGCCCATTGTGGCATAGTATTGGTTTCACGTCGACCTTTTTTACCAGTTACAGGGTCTACCACATTTACCCAGTCTGAAATATTTGCTAACGGAGACTCCCCTGTACCAGATGGCTTAATTTCCGATGTTTCTGGTAGAGTCAATGGTAATTCCTCTTCTGGAACTCCTGTCATAGTGCCGTCTTCCCAATGAATAATTGGAATTGGCTCGCCCCAGTAACGTTGACGACTAAATAACCAATCACGTAGTCTATATGTTATTTTTTTCGTACCAATTTCTTGCTCTTCTAACCAGCCAAGCATCTGTGTAATAGCTTCCTCTTTATTTAAACCATTTAAGAAATCAGAGTTTACATGCTCACCATCACCAGTATAGGCTTCTTCTTCTACATTGCCACCTGCAACTACTTCTTTAATTGGCAAATCAAATGTTTTCGCAAACTCATAATCTCTTTCATCATGTGCAGGCACAGCCATAATGCTTCCTGTTCCATAGCTTACAAGAACGTAATCAGCAATCCAGATTGGCATCTTTTCTCCATTTGCTGGATTAATAGCATAAGCACCAGTAAATACACCTGTTTTCTCTTTTGCTAGATCTGTTCTTTCTAAATCACTCTTACTTTTAACTTTTTCTAAGTAAGCTTCTACTGCCTCTTTTTGCGCTGAAGTTGTTATTTTTTCTACAAGCGCATGCTCAGGAGCAAGCACAGCATAAGTAGCACCAAATAATGTATCAGGTCTTGTTGTAAATACAGTAAAGGTTTCTTCATGATTATCAATTTGGAAGGTAACTTCTGCTCCCTCTGAACGGCCAATCCAATTTCGTTGCATTTCTTTAATACTATCTGGCCAATCTACTTCATCTAAATCCTCTAATAAACGATCAGCATATGCTGTAATTTTCAATACCCATTGGCGCATTGGACGTCTTTCAACAGGATGTCCCCCACGTTCACTTTTTCCATCAATAACTTCCTCATTTGCTAGCACTGTCCCCAATGCTGGGCACCAGTTAACTGCCACTTCATCCACATAAGCTAAACCCATTTCATATAGCTTTAGAAAAATCCATTGTGTCCACTTATAATATTCTGGATCTGTTGTATTAATTTCACGATCCCAATCATAAGAAAAACCTAAAGATTTAATTTGGCGACGAAATGTATCAATGTTTTTCTGTGTAAATTCTGCTGGATGGTTACCAGTATCTAATGCATATTGTTCTGCCGGCAAACCGAATGCATCCCATCCCATCGGATGAAGCACATTAAAATCTTGCATTCTCTTCATACGGGAAAGGATATCTGTTGCTGTATATCCTTCTGGATGTCCAACATGAAGTCCCGCTCCAGATGGATATGGGAACATATCTAATGCATAAAACTTTTTCTTGCTTTTTTCTTCACTTGTTTTAAAAGTTTTGTTTTCTTCCCAAAACTTTTGCCATTTCTGTTCTATTTTCTGATGATTAAAGCTCATCTTAAATCCTCCTATAAAGTTGTTTTCTCCAAAATAAAAAGCCTCTCATCCCAAACAGGGACGAGAGGCATTATGTATAATAATCTCCCGCGGTACCACCCACAATTAGTGAATAAATCACTCGCTTCATTATCCTTTAACGCAGGTGTACGGCAAGCACTACTAAAAAGTTCACACTTGCAACTCAAAGGCGAGTTCAAGATGTTTTTGACTGACTTGCACCACCCGTCAGCTCTCTTCATTTCAAAAGGGCATCTTTACTATTCCTTATCCGTGTTGTTCACTTATATGGTCTTAATTGTATTGTATTTTGATTCATGTTGCAAGTAGTTTTCAGATTAAGCTAGTAATGATGGATATCTTCTTTCTTTTATTATATGACTCCACCCAACTAATGTTCCATTCTCACCATTTCTTTGCCCATTCAGCAACCAATCGCAATAACTTTCGATCCTGATTTCGGCCAGCAATAAAAGAAAGACCAATTGGCGCGCCATCTAGGATTGCTAATGGGAGATTCACTTGAGGAAAGCCTGATAAACCAGCAATACAACATAGCTGAAAAGTTTGACTTCTTTTTATTTCTAATTCTTCCACAGGAAGATTCAAAAGTGGAGCTTTTCCAGGCGCCGTAGGAATAATTAAAATTCCGTCGTCTCCAAGCAGTTTTTCCATTCTTTGCTGAATTATACGTCGTTTTTGCTGATATTGTGGTAAATCGTAGTCCTTTAAAGTACTAGCCCATTGAAATCTCTCTGCTATTCCTGGACCAAAAGAAGGATTGACCTTTTGAATCCATTCTCCATGTTCTTGCCAAATTTCTCTTCCTTGTAATTGCCTGAAAGCCTCTGCCCACTCTTGGAGCCCCTCTTCTGCAATAATTGTGGTGGAATAGTTTGGTACAGAACTTTCTATTTTTTTCAAAAATGGACTAAAGGCGTTTTGAACTTCCTGATCCGCTAATAACCAAGCATCACTACCGAGGATAAACCGAGTAAAAATCCCCTCCTCTTGGACAGGAAGAAGGACTTTTCCAACTTCATATAAGATTTCAGCATCCTGCGCCATCCATCCAACCGTATCAAAGCTTTTCGCAAGGGGAATTACTCCATCTATATTAACTGCTCCATGAGTGGGGCGAATTCCATATATTCCGCAATAAGAAGAGGGAATTCTTACCGATCCTCCTGTATCTGTACCAAGGGAGAAATCAGTTAATTTAGCCGCTACTGTCACAGCTGAACCACAAGAAGAGCCTCCCGGTATACGATTAGCATCCTTAGGATTAATAGGAGTGCCATAATGATAATTTTCTCCATTTAAACTATACATTAATTCATCTGTGATCGTCGTTCCCTTTAAGGTAGCACCGTTATTCAGTAAATTGGTAATTGCAGGTGCTGTTTCTTTTGCGGGCTCATGGCTTTGGAGCCAATCTGGATTTCCTGCAGAAGAAACATAATCTTTAATAGCAAATACATCCTTTACAGCAAACTTCAGCCCATCTAAATTCCCATTTGTTCTTGGTTCTAATGAAATATTTTCATCTATATATGCACCAAAATCACGCATCTCGATAAACTCCTCCCCACTCATATATCTCACTATTTATACTAAATGATGGACCAAGTTGTAATCCTTCACTTCCCATTTTTTCTTTTTATAATGAATGTTACTGATACATGCATTAGATAAGTATTTTTCAATCGTAAGTTGATCCTCGGATACAACGGTTAATAATGTATGGATAACTGCACCATGTGCCACTAATAATACTTTTTGGTCTGGGAATTGAAATAGAATTCTTTCTAGACCATTCATGATTCTAGTTATTAAATCCTCTCTCGATTCTTGATTTGGGTACTGTTGATCTGGATAAAGTATGGCTCTTTCTTCTCTTGTTTTCCCTTCAGCATCTCCAAAACTACGCTCCATAAATTCAGTCATTTCCACTACCTTCAGCTGCAAAGCTTCATTAATAATCATAGCTGTTTGTTTTGCCCTTTCAAGAGGGCTGGTGACGATGACATCCCAATTAGAATCCATTAGATAATCTCGGCATTGCTGTGCCTGCTTAATCCCATTTTCATTTAAAGGAATATCTGTTTTCCCTTGAATCATTCCCTTAGCATTCCAATCTGTCTCTCCATGCCTTATTAAACATATTTTTGTCATCCTATTAATCCTTTCTACGCATCATTCCGCTTAATTTTAGGGTTATTTCTACTTTATTAGAAAAATACTAATTTTTCAAACAAATTAAATGTTTATCTTTTAAAAATTGTCCTTAATGGCTTTCTTTACAGATTTACCTATCTGAAAATTCCGCCTTTAGAAAAATAGGTACTATTCTATTGCAGGTTTCCTTAAAAGCAACTACACTTATTTCTGGTATTTAGAAATAAAGTTGCAAAGGAGCATTATAATGCCTCGTTCTCTATGGCTTTTAGTTATTGGAATGGCTGTAAACGTTACTGGTTCTTCCTTACTCTGGCCTTTAAATAGTATTTACATTCATGAACATTTAGGAAAAACACTTACGGTTGCAGGATTTATCCTGATGCTTAATTCAGGAGCAAGTGTTATTGGTAATTTAATTGGAGGCATTCTTTACGATAAATTAGGTGGGTATCTTTCTATTCTATTAGGAATATCTTTAACCGCCTTGTCTTTATTAGGGCTTACACTTTTTCATAATTGGGGTGCATACTGTACCTTCTTTACCTTATCTGGTTTTGGATCAGGGATTATCTATCCAAGCATGTATGCGATGGCAGGAAATGTTTGGCCTGAGGGAGGAAGAAAAGCCTTCAATAGTATTTATGTCGCCCAAAATGTTGGGGTTGCACTCGGATCGGCAATTGGCGGAATCATTGCCTCTTATTCATTTCAATTGATTTTTCTATCCAACACCCTTATGTATGTGGTATTTTTCCTTATCGCATTCTTAAGCTACAAAAACATTCAGGTAAAAGCAGAAATTCTTCCTAATTCCAATGGTGGAAAAACAGTGAAAAGAAAAGGAAAGCATTTATTAAAAGGAAGCCCTGCTATGTACTCTCTTGGCATTTTAGGATTTGGATACTTATTATGCTGGATCTGTTATGTCCAATGGCAAGCCACTATTTCAACCCATACGCAACAACTTGGTATACCTTTGACTCAGTATAGTTTACTATGGGCTGTAAACGGCGGACTTATTGTATTTGGCCAACCACTTATTTCTTTTTTCACTAAAAAAGTATGTACATCTATTAAAAAACAAATGCTTATCGGAATCGGGATTTTCATTGTTTCCTTCCTTATTGTTGGAAAAGCAGAATTCTTTACTGGCTTTCTTGCAGCAATGATTATCTTAACGATTGGTGAAATGCTTATATGGCCTGCAGTACCGACAATTGCAGATAAGCTAGCTCCTAAAGGAAAAGAAGGTTTTTTCCAAGGGATTGTAAATAGTACTGCTACTGGAGGAAGAATGATTGGACCGCTTCTTGGAGGTATACTGGTAGATAGTAGCGGCATGACTATGCTTATACCTGTTTTAGTCTTCTTATTGGTTATTAGCTTACTTACTGCCTTTTTCTATGATTACCCAACAAAGGAAGCTGCTAAATTAACTCCTAAAACAAATTAATGTAATGTCCCAACTGTCAAAAACAGTTGGGACATTTTACTATGAGAATAAGCTATTCTTGTCTTGTTTTTGATTTAGCAGGCTGTCCACCAGATTGTTCATATTTCTTTTTTGCTGCTTTTACTAAATCAAAATCTTTCCCTAACTCTAAATCCTGATTATTTATCCCATTGCGTGTTTTTTGCTCAGGATTATTTTTCTTTGAACGCTTATCCATTGTTGTTGCCCCCTTAATGCAATCCTAATGTCATTTGATTTTGCATTTGTTCCACAAGCAATCTCATCCGATGCAATTCTTCCCGTTGTTGTTGATTAGCACTGTGGTCCATCGTGTGCAATTCATTGTATATGGTTTCTAACTGCATTTGTGCATCTGTATATTCATTTGTATTGTAATGTTCTTGCCGACTAGATGATTCATATTGTTGTTCTGCATAATTGATTACTTCATTACATTTTTCTAATAAATCATTTATGGATTGACGAGTAGCCAAAAGATAACCCTCCCAACAATCTGTGGAATTAGAAGCTACTTTGCTTCCTTCTATAGTATCTGTTCATTCACCATATCCTATTACTTCCTTTTCTTAACTGATAAAGAAATTCTGTTGGATAAAGATTGGAGACATGTTAAAATGCATAGGTAGAAATGAAGAAAATTAACAAATTTAAGAATCTAAATTACTTAGGAGGTTACACTGATATGAATCAGAATAACCCATTCCCTTATGCTTCTGATAATAAAAGATACCATACATGGAATTATCATCTCCGTAACGAGTTCGGACACAAAGTTTTCAAAATTGCTTTAGATGGAGGATTTGATTGTCCAAATAGAGACGGTACGGTAGCTCATGGTGGTTGCACATTTTGTAGTGCAGCTGGTTCTGGGGATTTTGCCGGTAATCGTGTAGACAGTCTTGAAAAGCAATTCCATGATATAAAAAACAAGATGCATACTAAATGGAAAGACGGGAAATATATGGCCTATTTTCAAGCCTACACCAATACTCATGCGCCAGTTGATGTACTGCGGGAAAAATATGAAGCAGTTCTTAAACAGGAAAATGTCGTTGGACTTTCTATTGCGACACGTCCAGATTGTTTACCTGATGATGTTGTTGAGTATTTGGCAGAATTAAATGAACGTACTTATTTATGGGTAGAACTAGGTCTGCAAACAGTCCATGAAAAAACAGCAACCCTTATTAATCGAGCACATGATTTTCAAACCTATGTGGATGGTGTTAATAAGCTTAGAAAGCATAATATTCGTATCTGCTCCCATATCATTAATGGCTTGCCACTTGAGACAAATGAAATGATGATGGAAACTGCTAAAAGCGTCAGCGAACTAGATGTACAAGGAATTAAAATACACTTGCTTCATTTATTAAAAGGAACACCAATGGTAAAGCAATATGAAAAAGGAATGCTTGAATTTTTAACCTTTGATCAATATATATCATTAGTTTGCGATCAATTAGAAATATTACCACCAGATATGATTATTCACCGAATAACTGGAGATGGACCAATTGAGTTAATGGTTGGACCGATGTGGAGTGTAAATAAATGGGAAGTATTGAATAGTATTGATGCAGAATTAAAAAGCAGAAACAGCTGGCAAGGTAAGTATTATCAGGCAACAAAGAAGGTGACACAATGAAGCTTGAAAGAGTCATCCCTTTCGCACACCAATTATTAGAAAAGGCTGTTACTAAAGGGGATATTGTTATTGATGCAACAATGGGAAACGGTCATGATACCGTCTTTCTAGCAGATCTTGTTGGTGAAGAAGGGAAAGTATATAGCTTTGATATTCAAAAAGATGCTTTAGAAGCGACAACGGAAAAGCTTACGAGTAAAGAATTGCAAGAAGCTGTTTCCCTTCATTTGTGCGGACATGAGCATTTAAAAGAAATTGTTCCTTCTATGTATCATGGAAAAGTCACTGGTGCCATCTTCAATCTAGGCTACTTGCCTGGTGGAGATAAATCAATTGTAACAATGGCTGAAACTACCATTGCAGCAATTGAACAGTTATTACAAATATTATCTAAAGAAGGCATGATAATATTAGTTATTTATCATGGACATCCAGAGGGTGCAATCGAACGGGACAAACTTATAGCATATGTTGAAAATATTAATCAACAGGAAGCACATGTGCTTCGCTACCAATTTATAAATGGAATCAATAATCCTCCTTTTATTATTGCGATTGAAAAAAGATAATATGTGATTTTATTTGAATGTCAATTAGGGATTGGGTGTGACCTTTCCCTGAATTTTTGCTTCGGATCATTTATTTTGTTTTTGGATCATATCTCTACTGCTTTGGATCATATTCCATTTACTTTATATAAGTTTACTGTATTAAAAGACAAAAAAATTAGACAAACTCTCCTTATGAAGAAGTTTGTCTAACAGTTTAAATCAATTTATTTACTAAATGCTCTTAATGCAATGGCTGGAACTAATTTTTGAAATTTTCTATAGGCTCTTCCATTCAAATAGAAAAAATAGCCAATTGGTCCAGAAGTTCTTATCATATTTTTTGCAAGCTTTCGTATATTCCGCTGTTTATTGACCTTCTCATCAGATAAATAAACACCTAATAATCCTCTATTAATCAATTTATGAAATTTTTGATGTGGTAATTTATTTGTGTGTCGATCTGCCTCTGTTACAAAATGTTTTAAACGATTAAATAATTCTTCCTCATTTTTATAATAAAAGCAAAAGTTTAAGTCCCCACCTATTTTGTCTTCCTCTTGATCGATAAAATAGTCTAACAGTATATGAAGCCCCTGAATGTATGGAAAATATCCATCACGAATTAAAGCGGCATATGAATGATCAAAATCATCACGAAATGCATAAGAGACTAAGCAAAATATCCCTAAAGTAGAACCAGAGCAAGCAGAAAATTCATACCACTCCATTTTTGGCACATGATTCTTATTTTTTTCAAACCAAAATTTCAATCTAGGAATTCGCTCTTCCATAATCACATGTTTATGTATCTGTAAATCACAATAATATCGACATAGCTCAAGTAACTGTTCTTTAATACTCCCATAATGTTGTAGCTTTGACAGTGTATCTCTGCATGTTTTGGCTAAATCATATAAATAGCCGCCATCATCTTGATCTTCTCGAAAACGATAGTAGTTACTTGGTTCAGCACCGACTGTTAAAGCATGCTCCATCGATTCATGTAAAGCAGAAAAATCGTTCGGATCAAGTGAAGTGCTTCGGTCACAAAGATTATCTAAATAATCACTTATTGTTTGGTAAGCAACAATAAATTTAATTACTTCTTTATACTTACTCATGGCTATTAGCGCCATGATGGATCCACCTTCACAATGAAAGGTTTTATGCTCAATACTTGCTAATGCTTGCTTCCTTAATTCCAAATTGGGAATATTTCTTGCTCTTTGTGTCCAATAATTTAACTCCTGATGAACAACTGGAAAAACCTTTAAGTAAACTTTAGACATTAATGTTAATGGCATTTTTGGAACTGACATATAAAAACCTCTCTTATACGATATAACCAATTGCTTTCAATTGACTATTAATAAAATCCTTCGTGTATTCAAACACTTCATCTCTCTCTGGCTCATTAAAAATTTCATGATAAAACTCTGGCCATTCCTTATATCGCTTTTCAGATAATGGTACCATATTAAACCAGGTTTTTACCATTTTTTTATCTACAACTAGATCGCCGCCCCCTTGCATAACCAATAGAGGCAAGTCCTGTGTTTTGGCTATATCCTCAAATGCATTTTTTGTTGCGACAATTAATTCTCGATACCATCTTACAGAGACTTTTGTAATGTATAAGGTATCATTTGAATCAATTTCTCTAACTTCAGCATTTCTTGTGGCCATATCGATCGTTAGTCCTGAATTAATCCTGAGTCTTGGAGTCACTTTATTCAAAAAAAGAGACGCCAAACTTACTAATTTATTAGGATAATTTACCAAACCTAAGCAGGGGGAAGATAAAATCATGCCGGCAATTTTTAATTTTTCTTTTTGAAGCAATCTAATGGACGCAAGACCTCCCATACTATGCCCCAATAAAAAAATAGGCAGTTCAAATTGATAAGCTGCTTGGATCCAATCTTTAATTTCTATCGTATATTCATCAAAAGAGTCAATATGTCCTCTATCCGATCTCGTTGTCATTCCCTGTCCAGGAAGATCTCCCATTACAACATGAAAACCAGCTAACCGAAACATTTCGATAAGCCATCCATATCTTCCATGGTGCTCCATCGCTCCATGAACAATAACAATGACAGCCTTTGCGTTTCCTTCAGCTTCCCATTTCCACATAAAAGCTCCCCCATCCCATTCTAAAATCTATATTGTATTATACCGTTTTTTAACAAAACATAATTATTAAGGAAAAATAAAGATTTATTTTGTAAATTAACATGAAAGGACGAATAAATGTAGACGAAGTCTAGCATTATTATTATTTTCCAAAGTTACTTCAATTATAGCAAATATCTTAGAAATGTAACTAAATTAAGCAAACCTTAGCCAATGCTCCAAAAAATCATGGTATACTGTGAGGAGGTTTAGTTTGTCGAATTTTAGGGAAAGGGAATCATCTATGAGTATCATTTAAAGAAAAATATGACTAAGAATATAATACTCTTCGTACTAGCTATTCCTTTATTTTCTAAAAGTTTTTTTCTTTAAACCGATATAATTAAATAAAGATAGTAATTAGGTGAGATTAAAAAATGGATTCAAATACAATAATAGTCGTATCATTAATTACATTATTTTTCTTATTATATTTATTAGTAAGAAAAAAATTAAGTACATTAGTTAAATGCATCTATTTGTTTACGATATTCGCCATGATTGCGATTAGTTTTTTGCTTATTAATAGAAACGACTTTCCAGCAATGGTCTATGCAAAAGAAGTTGCTACACAAAACACGCGTAAAGCTCTTTTATCAATAAAAGAGGAAACAAATTTATTAAAGGAATCCGTTTTATTGGATGCTCCTATTGTGAATCAATTACCAGAGCTCCCAAGAGGCTGTGAAGTAACAAGTCTTGCGATGCTTCTCCAATATGCTAATGTCGATGTTGATAAAATGACACTAGCAAAGGAGATTAAAAAAGATAGTACACCATATGTTAGAGAAAATGGCTTAATCTATTACGGAAATCCTAATGACGGATTTATTGGGGATATGTACTCCTTAAATGGCCCTGGGTTAGGCGTATATCATAAACCGATAGCTGCATTAGCTGAGCAATATTTACCTGGTTCCATTGTTGATTTTACCGGATCTAGTTTTGAAGAAATCAAAAATCATCTTTCGAACAATCGTCCAGTATGGGTTATTACTAATTCGACATATAAGAAATTACCAGAGAGCGAATTCCGCACATGGCATACTCCTAGCGGAACCGTAAAAATAACTTATTCTGAGCATTCTGTTCTTATTACAGGATATGATGAAACACATGTTTACTTTAATGATCCCCTTACAGGAGAAAAAAATAAAAAAGCACCCATAAAGGATTTTGAAGAATCCTGGGTGCAAATGGGTAGTCAAGCAATTACGATTAATTCTTAATTGCTACCTTTCCCTCTTTTAAATATTCCTTTTCGAAGGAATATTTTTTTTCGATATAAATGCTATGCCATACCATGAACATTAGAACTGTCCATATTTTACGGCTATTATCTGCTTTTCCTTGGCAATGGTCTTCTAGCAATTGGAGTACAACCGATTTATTTAATAAGTGATCTGTATCACTCTCTTTAATAATATTTTTCGCCCATTCATTCATTTCATCTTTTAACCAATGACGAATCGGAACAGGGAATCCTAGCTTTTTACGATTTAACACATGCTCTGGTACAAATGATTCAGCTGCTTTTCGTAAAATATATTTTGTTGTACCATCAGCTGTTTTTAAGGAGGTCGGAATTTTAGAAGCAACTTTAAAGACCTCTTTATCTAAGAATGGCACACGTAATTCTAATGAATGAGCCATTGTCATTTTATCTGCTTTTAGTAAAATATCTCCTCGCATCCAAGTGTGAATGTCAATGAATTGCATACGATCCACTGGATCATAGCCCAGACTTTCTTCATATAGAGGCTTGGTAATATCTCGATAATGTAAACCTTTATTATAGACAGAAAGTAATTTTTCTTTTTCTAATTCAGAGAACATTTTCGCGTTGCCAATATATCTTTCTTCCATTGGAGTGACTCCACGCTCAATAAAGCTTTTTCCTTTCACGCCTTCTGGAAGAATATTTGCTATAGCTCGTAACAATTTTTTTCCGACATTCGGAATTTTATTAAATACTTCTAAAGATTGTGGTTCGCGATAAATATTATATCCGCCAAATAATTCATCTGCACCTTCACCAGAAAGGACAACTGTTACATGCTTTCGTGCTTCTCGTGCCACAAAGTATAATGGCACACAAGCTGGATCTGCTAGAGGATCATCCATATGCCACATAATTCTCGGGATCTCGTTCATATATTCCTGTGGGGAAATTATATAACTAATATTTTCTAAGCCTAATTTATCAGCCGTTTCTTTTGCTACATCAATTTCACTAAAGCCATTATGTTCGAATCCAACAGAAAATGTTTTAATGCTAGGATGGAATTCCTTTGCGATACTTGCAATAATCGATGAGTCAATACCACCTGAAAGGAATGAACCAACAGGAACATCACTTCTCATATGCATTTTCACACTATCAAAAAGCACATCTTTAATTTCTTTTGCTAACTCGTCCTCTTGTTTTACAACAGGCTTAAAGGACGCTCTCCAATAACGGTTAATTTTCATTGGTTCCCCAATTTTTTTTGTAAAATAATGACCTGGTTCTAGCTTTTTAATTCCCTCTGACATTGTATATGGTTCAGGAACAAATTGATAGGTTAAGTAATGTTGCAATGAAGTATAATTGATAACATCACTTTCTAATGCTAATGCGATACTTTTCTTCTCTGAAGCAAAAAATGTTTTTTCCCCATCTTCTAAATAAAAAAATGGCTTAATTCCAAACGGATCACGAGCTCCGTATAATGTTTCTTCCTGCTTATCCCAAATGATAAAGGAGAACATACCGCGCAGCTTTTCTACCGCTTTTTCCTTCTCATGACTATATAGGGCGATAATTACTTCTGTATCTGAATTTGTTTGGAAGGTTAAGCCAGCCTTTACTAGCTCTTCCCTAATTTCTAAGTAGTTATATACTTCTCCATTAAAGATTATCCAATAGCGTTCATTTTCATATGTTAAAGGCTGATGCCCACTTTCAATGTCTATGATACTTAATCGGCGGAAACCAAATTGAATATGGTTATCATAATAGTATCCTTCATCATCAGGACCTCTATGCGTTATGATACGATTCATTCCTGCAAATAGTTCTTTTTGTTCTTCTTGAAAGTTTTGTGCTTTTTCATGTACACAGCCAACAAAACCACACATATTGCTCTCACCTTCTCCATTTCTTTTCCTACATATATTAGGACATTCCTAACCATTTTTCATTGTTTTAATAGCAAGCCATAATTAAAATTTTACTATACCCCTAAATATAAAATATGTTAATAGGTAATAAGGTTCATAAAATCCTCACTTAGTTTTCTATTGTAGCATAAATAGTGTAAATTTATAATTGGCTATATACATTTCACCTCTATATTTTTCATAGAAACGTGAAAAACTAGATTGTTACATGTAATAAAGATTGGATTACTTATTCCTATCTAGCAATGTATAAACAGATGTTTCCGTCCAATAATAACAGTAGTTCCATCATCAAGTATTAGACGAAAAATAAGGGAAGAAGTTACACTTTCATGTAACTTCTTCCCTTATGAATAAAATTTATAAAAGTTTTTTAGGCTTCTACTGCACTTTTTATTAACTCTGCTCTATCTGTACGTTCCCATGGTAAATCAATATCCGTACGTCCAAAATGCCCGTAAGCTGCTGTTTGTCTGTAAATTGGTTTACGAAGGTCAAGCATTTTTATGATTCCTGCTGGACGAAGATCGAAGTTTTCACGGACTGCTTCTACTAATTTATCCTCTGATACAATTCCTGTTCCAAATGTATCAACGGAAATAGAGACAGGCTGTGCTACACCAATAGCATAAGCTAATTGTACTTCTACTTTATCTGCTAAACCTGCTGCTACAATATTTTTTGCCACATAACGTGCCGCATAAGCTGCAGAGCGATCCACTTTTGTTGGATCCTTACCAGAAAATGCTCCACCGCCATGTCGTGCATATCCACCATATGTATCAACAATGATTTTACGACCAGTTAATCCAGCATCCCCTTGTGGTCCACCAATTACAAAACGACCTGTTGGATTGATGAAATACTTTGTATTTTCATCTATTAATCCCGCTGGTACTACAGGATTGATTACATATTCTTTAATATTGCGTTGAATTTGTTCTAATGTCACTTCTGGGTGATGTTGCGTGCTTATTACAATCGTATCAATTCGAACAGGTTTATTGTTCTCATCATATTCGACTGTTACTTGCGTCTTTCCGTCTGGACGAAGATAAGGTAAGATTTCTTCTTTTCTAACCTCAGCTAATCTTCTTGATAATTTATGTGCTAATGAAATAGGTAATGGCATTAACTCTTTTGTTTCATTACATGCAAAACCGAACATTAATCCTTGATCTCCAGCACCAATTGCTTCTATTTCCTCATCCGTCATCTTACCTTCACGAGCTTCTAGAGCTTGGTCTACCCCTAATGCGATATCAGCGGATTGCTCATCAATAGAAGTTAAGACTGCACTTGTTTCTGCATCAAATCCATATTTTGCACGTGTATAACCTATTTCTTTAATTGTCTCGCGAACAATTTTCGGAATATCCACATATGTAGAAGTAGTTATTTCACCTGCAACAAGAACTAGCCCTGTTGTTACAGAAGTTTCAGCAGCAACTCTTGCATTAGCATCTTTAGCTAATATAGCATCCAAAATAGCATCTGAAATTTGATCACAAATTTTATCTGGGTGACCTTCAGTTACCGATTCAGAAGTAAACAAGCGACGTTTTGTTGACATCTGATTTCCTCCTTATTTTAGAAAAAAGTAGAGCGAGGCCTATTCCTGCACTCCTTAACCTTATCTTGATACGGTACTCATTCCCTAGATAGTATGAAGTAAAAATGGCGTTTTTATCCGAAGTCAATTCCGTGCTCTATTATATGTAATACTAGATAAAATGTCTGTAAAATATAATATATTACGAAGTATTTTGTTTCTAATAAAAACACACATCTAAAAATTTACATTTTTATAAAAGATAATTAATTCATTTCACACAAAAAACCTTTTCAATAGTGAAAAGGCTCCTAGTAAAATCAATTCGCACCTTTCACTCTTATCGTTCAAGGAATATTTCCTTGCTTCAGGTTAGCACCTTTCCTAAGAGAATGTCTGTCCCATTACATATAAATATGAATGTTTCAGTAATTTTCTTCACATAGTAGGTTGCTGGGTTTCATCGGGCCAGTCCCTCCACCAGCTCAGGATAAGAGAGTATCCGTTCAAGGTAAAATGATAGCTCAATCTAACAATACATGTCAATCATTTTTAACTAGATTGAATTAATTTGTTGAATTCAATGCAATAAGCTTATAAGTAATGGACGTTTTTCCATTTTCCCATTCTAATTTTTCAATCGTCGCCATTCCAGATATTTCTGCTGTTTTTGTTTTTCTTACCTCTAATGGAATATTCATTGGATATAAACGGTAATCCTCTTTTTCCAAAAGAAATAGATTTTCTTCTAGTCTAATTTCTTTCCCTTTTGTTACGATCATTGTATTTAATTCTAAGGGCATACCCATTTTACATTCCCCTTCTCATTTTCTATTTGTTGTCACTATTTATAAATCTTTTCTTTTAGTTTACCATTTTTCCTACTTGTTTTTTCATCCAGCTAGATAAAGAAGTGACAACTTTCCGATTCGTTGCTGGAGGGAAGTAGTGAGTAAACTCTGGAAAATACCATGTGTCCACTTCTTTGCCTAACTGTTTTAGCTTCTCTTCCAACTTTAAACTATGTTCGACTGAGACATTATTATCTAGCTTCCCATGAATGATAAGTGTAGGGGCGTTAATTTTGTCTAATTTATAAAGCGGGGTTCTTGCTTCGTATCTATCTGGATATTTAGAAGGTGTGCCCCCAATAACTCTTTTCATCATCCTGCGTAAATCTTTTCGTTCTTCATAGGTTAGGAACATATCACTAACACCGCCCCATGTAACAATCGACTGAACAGGACAATAAATCCCCACAAATAATGCCATCACTCCACCTCTTGAAAAGCCAAATACATGAACATTGTTCACGTTCGATAAATTTTTTAATAATGTGAATGCAGCTATGGCGTCATTTTTATCATCGCCTGCAAAGTCTTCATTTCCATCTCCGCCCTGATTACCACGATAAAAAGGGGCGAAAACGACAAAGCCCTCGGATGCAAATTGGATAATTCTCCCTGGACGTACCTTCCCAACATTTTTAATGCCTCCCCGTAAATAAAGAAAACCATCATAGATTTCTCCATCATTTGGAGAAGCAAGCATTCCTTTTACTTTTAATCCGTCCACATAATATGTAACTAGAAATAAATCTATTGAAGGATTAGGAGACGGAAATCTTATTTTCTCTAGAATATCACCGTTGAACATACCTATACCCCTTTCCTTTTTTCTCCTATATTACCCCTTCTTTTCACTTAATAATTCGTTTTGAATACAAGAAATACAAAATGTAATAACATCATCCTTCATAATAAAGCTATAGGAAGGTTCCCAACGCAATTTCATGATATCACCATAAACTAACACTGGCCCTTCTGTCTCTTGATAGTCTTCTTTCGGGTTCAATTGACTAATTCTTGCAAAAAAAACATCTTTCACAAAGGGTTCTTCTCCAAATACTTGATAGGTTGCCACCCATTGCAGACTTTCAATGATTCCACCTGTTTCTTCAAATACCTCTCTATGAGCAGTTTGGATAATTGTTTCCCTACATTCTCTCTTTCCACCAGGAAACTCTAATCCTCTCTGCTTATGAGCAGTTAATAACCATTGATTTTTATACTGACAGATAACTAATACATGCTTTGCTTCTTGGTTCCATTCATTTTTTATAAAAGAAAGTTTCACTAAATTATTGTTTTGATCATAAAATATTTCCATACCTTCTCCATTATTATGTATTATTAGTATAGGTAGCCTGCATACTAAAGCAAATAGCATTCCTTTTTTACCTGTGGTTATGATGTCTATTATTATCATAGCAAATACTACCTATAAAAATGGAGTTTTTCATCTAAAAAAGGGTATATTTCTTATAGAGGAAATTTCATCATCTTCATAATCCATAGAAATGCTTGGAAACAAATTTTCAGAAGGAACATTCGTTATTCTTAACATAATATTCACATTATAGCTAGCAATACTATTACGATATCATATATAATACGATTAAATAAAACGTTTACATTTAAATGCAGACTGAAGTAGGAGGAATAAACAATGAAAATTGTTGATGAACTTTATAACTTATATAAAAATAAACTAACCGGTGACGAAGAAGATATAGATATGCTTGCCTTTGCTTTCTTAGAAGAAATGAGCAGAGAAGATTTATTACATATAATCCAGGAATTAAATGAACAAGAATTATATGATTTAATGGGGCTTTATTTAATTGAAAGCTTAAAAGGCAAGTTTGCGAGTGAAGATTATCGAAAGCCCAATAACCCTATCTTTACGCATCGAAATTTACACTGACTCATCTGCATCTTATTCAAAAAGGCTGTCGATAATCGTTGGCATTCATCCCACAAGAAAAACCATGAATTATTAAACAGCCTTTTTATTTATCGATTTGTTAAATAATCATAAATATTTTTACCAATCAATGTTGCAGAAACAAGGACAAATAATATTTTCACATAATTTGAGCCTTTTGCAATAGCCACTCGAGAACCGATGTACGCCCCTAAAATCATTGCAATTCCCATTACAATACCATATAAATAATAAACAGAATCATAAAATAAAAAAACAATAAGTGCTGTAAGATTACTTCCGAAATTAAGAACTTTCGCATTTCCTGCTGATTCCACAAAATCAAATCCCATTAAAAGAAAAGAAAATAAAAAGAATGATCCAGTACCCCCACCTAAAAAACCATCATAGAATCCTATTAATGGTACAATAAAAAGAGCAAATAATAGCTTCTTTTTCGTCATTCCATTATATGTAGAGTTTATTCCCCATTCTTTTTTCGTAAGCGTATAAATAGTTACCAATATTAAAACAACAAGGATTAATGGCTTTAGAGATTCCGATGGTATTTTTTGTACTACATAAACTCCGATTGCGGAACCAATAATGGAAAGAGGCAATAGTTTTACAATTAACTTCTTATCGGTTTTTCCATGCCTTATAAAAGAAATCGAGCTAGTTAATGATCCCATTGTCGATGCCAGTTTATTTGTTCCTAGGGCAATTTGCGGTGGCAATCCAGTAAATAAAAGAGCAGGCAAAGATATTAACCCGCCACCACCAACAACCGAATCAATAAATGCAGCAATAAATCCGGCACCAATTAAAAAAAGCAGCATTCCAAAATGTAATTCTTCCATAAAAAATACTCCTTACCTTAACTGCTATTTTCATTTAGGTAAAGATTACGCAAAGACTAAACTTTTCTTACACATAAAAGTCTAAGGTAAAAACCATATCCAACTACAAAAACAGCTTTGTTAAACAATCCATTTTAATAAGAATAAGCTTTCATATACTTACTTTATCACAATAAAGAAAAAAGGAAAATTCTTCTTTAAAAAGAAATCAAATTAGTACCAAGTTTTTTACTTTTACCCTATAATTATACAGGATATTTATTTAGGAGCAGTCTAGTTAAAAACAACCCCTAGTCAAATATATATAACGTAATATGCTGTTTTTTTAGCGAGAAAGGAAAAAAACTACATGCACATCTATTCAATAATTTTAAGTGTATTTATTATACTTAATATCATTTTGGCTTTTCTTGTTATCTTCTTTGAGAGAAAAGATCCGATTGCAACATGGGCTTGGTTGATGGTACTAACCTTTATCCCTATTCTTGGGTTTATTTTATATTTACTTTTTGGTCAAAATTTACGAAACAGAAAGTTATTTCAATGGGATGAGCGGAAAAAGCTTGGCATAGAGCCAATATTAGCTTCCCAACTTTTGCAAATAAGTTCCAATCAATTGCGGACAACAAATGAAGTGATTCGGAAAAATCAAGATTTAATTTATTTGAATTTATTTAACAACGATTCCGTTCTGACAGAAAATAATGCTGTAGAAATTTTTACAGATGGAAATCAGAAATTCAAGCAATTATTTACAGATATCAAAAATGCTAAAAAGTCGATTCATTTACAATACTATATTTTAAAAAATGATGGTATTGGCTCTGACCTGATCAGCTTACTTGTTGAAAAGGCCAAAGAAGGTGTAGAAGTTCGATTATTATATGATGAGCTTGGTTCAAGAACATTACGTAAAAAAGTGTTCAAAGAACTGCGAGCAGCAGGTGGGGTTGTCGAAGTATTTTTCCCAAGCAAATTCCACTTAATTAACTTACGTTTAAATTACCGGAATCATAGAAAGCTAGGTATTATTGATGGAAAAATTGGCTATATCGGAGGCTTTAATGTTGGTGATGAATACTTAGGTCTCCATCCCAAATTTGGATATTGGAGAGATACGCACTTACGAATTGTAGGCACAGCAGTCTATGCTATCCAAACAAGATTTATTCTTGATTGGAATCAAGCATCTCATCAACATGAAATTAAATATTCACCAGAATATTTTCCTGGGAAGATTGATGAGATTATTGGAAATATCGGCATGCAAATTGTATCAAGTGGTCCAGATTCAGAATGGGAACAAATCAAGAACGGTTATATTAAAATGATTACTTCCGCTAAAGAAAGTGTTTATATTCAAACTCCCTATTTTATTCCTGATGCAAGCTTACTTGATACATTGAGAATAGCTGCTTTATCTGGTATCGATGTAAAAATTATGATTCCAAACAAACCTGATCATATGTTTGTATACTGGGCAACATATTCCTATATCGGTGAAATGCTAAAAGCAGGAGCAAAGATTTATATTTATGAAAATGGATTTATTCATGCAAAAACGATTTTAGTCGATCGAAAAATCGCTTCCGTTGGAACAGCCAATATTGATATGAGAAGCTTTAGGCTTAATTTTGAAGTGAATGCTTTTATTTATAGTGAACAAATTGCAAATGAATTAACGGATGACTTCCTAGAAGACATGGAGTTATCTACCCATTTAACAGCAGAGCAATATTCCAAAAGATCTTTATGGATTCGTTTCAAAGAATCCTTCTCTAGACTCCTTAGTCCACTTTTATAAGGCTCCATTTTAAATATTAAGGAGGAGCGGCACTTAAGCCTCTCCTCCTTGTTATTTATTATCCAAAAACTTGTTTTAATTCTTCTTTGTCTTTACTTAACCAAAAATTCATCAGTCTTTTAGCGCCTTCTAAATCATGAAGTTTTGCCTGGCCACATTGCGTTTCATTAGCCGCTGGAATTTCGGTAATTTCTATAGCAGTCTTCATTGTTGCTTCTAATAAATCGATAATTTCCTCCACTGTTGGTTCACCGCTAACAACTAAATAATAGCCTGTTTGGCAACCCATTGGAGAAATATCAATGATGTCGAAATGATTATATTTTTCTACATGTGCACGTAAATTAAATGCTAATAAATGCTCCAAAGTATGAATAACATCTGGTTTCATTGCTTGCTTATTTGGCTGACAGAAGCGAATATCATATTTATTAACTACTCCATCACTACCTACTTTGTGTACTCCACAATGTCTAACATAGGGAGCTTTTACTGCTGTATGATCTAATTCAAAGCTTTCAACTGAAGGCATATAAACATCTCCTTTTATTCATGTATCTCTATTATAACTAAAAACCCGAGTAATTTCATCAACTTAATATATATAATATTTTTCCAGTATTAATTTGGTGATTTCACTCTTGTATTAATAAAAATGGAAAGCTAAAAGAGATTACTTTATTCGAGTTCCACCCCATGTTATACTACTTGCAAAGAAGGGGGAGTAAACATAATAATGAAACATGTCTTTTTATTTATTATCCGTATTTATCGAAAAGTCATTTCTCCTTTAAAACCGCCAACCTGTCGTTTTTATCCAACCTGCTCTTCCTATGGTTTAGAAGCCATTCAAAAGTTTGGCGCAATTAAAGGCGGATACTTAACAATTAAACGAATAGTTAAATGCCACCCTTTTCATCCTGGTGGTTTAGATCCTGTACCAGATGAATTTCACTGCAAAGATCATAGCCATCCGCCAAATGAAAATAATTAATATCCCTCAACAACCAAGTCTAATTTTCCAGTCTTTGGATCAATTACTAATCCATGAACTGGAACGTCACTTGGCAATAATGGATGTTTTTTTATCATATTTACACTGTGTGAAACACTTTCTGATACAGAATTAAATCCAGTTAACCATTTTTCTAGATTTATTCCTGAATGCTGCAATGTAGCAAACGTTTCATCAGAGATGCCTCTTTTTTTCATTTTCTCCATCATACTATCCGAATGCAGTGCACTCATTCCACAATCATGATGTCCAATTACCAGTACTTCATCTGCCTGAAGTTCATATACCGCAACCAAAATGCTACGCATAATACTACCAAATGGGTGAACAACAACTGCACCGGCATTTTTGATAATTTTTACATCCCCATTGGAAAGATTTAAAGCGTGTGGTAAAAGTTCTAATAGCCTTGTATCCATACAAGTTACAATAACCATCTTTTTATTAGGAAATTTGGTTGTAATAAATTTTTCATATTTGTGTTCCTTAACAAATTCATCATTATACACTAATATATCTTTTAATAGACTCATTTTAAGCACTCCTTAAAAATCAATTCGTTAATAAAAAAGAATGACTTCTGTTTTTTTCAGGAAAAAAATTCTCCCTTATTAATAGTAATGAAAATTTGCATAATATACAAATTTAGAAACTCCATACTTACAATTACTGGCTTATCTTATATTTTGTTCTACGTATGTATTTCCTATATCTTTCTAATACTAATTTTTAATGAGGCTTTTAACTTGTCTCATTGGTTCGTATCATTCGAAGTAAAATGAGGAATAGCTTCTGCAGAAGAATCCTACCTGCAAAAAACTGAAAATAAGGAGTGGTACCATATGGCAAAGGATGTACTTTGTGAAGTAAGTAACTGTACTTTTTGGGAAAAAGGAAATCACTGTGGTGCTGATCAAATTTATGTTGTAAGTAATGTTGGAAAACATGCAGATACAAGTTATGAAACAGACTGTAAAACATTTGAGCCTGAAAGTTTAAGCTAAATTTAAAGACCTCAAAAAAAGGATCCCTAGAAGTCTCAAGTCTCATCACTTCTTTTGGGATTCCTTTTTTATCTATCCAATCGTACCAAATCGGCATCAGGATGTTCTCCTTTTGTAATTAACTCCTTTATTATTGTCGATCCAAAAGCACTATAAACCGTACCATTTCCTCCAAACCCTAAGCAATAATAGAGATTTTTTTGTTTAGGGTCTTCTCCTATAAAAGGAATACCATCCACAGATTCTCCAAATGTAGCTCCATAGACATAATCAGCTTGTAATTGAAATTGTGGGAAATGTTCTTTTATACGAGTCAATAAGTTATTAGCATACCCATTTAATATCTTGGGATCTTTGGGAGCTTCCATCATTTCTTCATCTAATCCTCCAGCCACAATCCTCCCATCATAGGTTGTTCTCATATAAAAATAGGGTCGCTTTGTCTCCCAAATTAAACATCTATCTTCCCATTGTTGAAATGAAGAAACAGGATTCGTAACAATCACATACGTTCTGTTTAATTTTGTGGCCATATTCATTGTAATGGCATCGGACTCATAACCTGTAGCATAAACAACATGCTTTGCTCGAATAATTGCGTCTTCGCTCTTAAAAAGCCAATAGCCATCTTGATAATAAAGCTTTTGGACTTCGGTTTTTTCAAAAACCTGGACATTACTGTATTGGGAAGCCTCTTTTATCAGGGATATAACCAGCTTTTGAGGATTTACTTCTGCGTCATTACTTGTGCGAATAGCTGCATGCTTTTTAAAACCATATGATTGATAAATCTTGTCTTCATCTAGAAATTCGATAGGAAAATCATATTTCTTGAGCATGTCATATTCTTTTTTTATGGCAAGTATATCAGCGGATGTACTTGCATAATACAAGCTTTGTCTATTTTCAAATTGAATATCATCTTGCAGTGTTTCCGCTATCCTTTTCAATTCCTCCATCCCATTAAAGCATAAACGATAAAATCGAACAGCATCTTTCACTCCAATGGTTTCTGCAAAGGAGTGCAGCATTTTATCATTAGAATACTGTAATAAGCCAGTGTTAGCAGAAGAACTCCCATTTCCAACACGGTCTTTATCCACTAGAATAACATCCAGTGATTCCTTAGCTAGCTTATACGTTAACAAAGCTCCTGACATACCAGCCCCGATAATAAGAACTTCACACGACCTGTCTTTATTAAGCTTAGGATATTTCGGTTTATCCTTTATAGTAGTTGGCCAATATAATGATCCATGATATAAGCTCACAAACCTACACTTCTTTCCATTAATTTTCACCTAAAAATTAGCGTAAATAAAAATCCTTTTGTTCCTCTACCCATTTTCTTAAATCTCTTCGTACAATCTTTCCAGATGCATTGCGTGGAATCTCTGAAACAAAAATGATTTTTTTAGGAATTTTATATTTAGCTAATGACTTTTCACAATTTTCCATTATCCATTTCTCTGAACCTGCACTTCCATCTTCTACAACAAAAGCAACAGGAACCTGTCCCCATTGAGCATCTGGAATTCCAATTACCGCAGCCTCTCTGATTCCTTCCATTTCAGTCAATACTGCTTCCACTTCTGCGGGATATACATTTTCCCCACCTGAAATAATTAAGTCAGATCTTCTATCTAATACATAGAGAAATCCTTCAGAATCTATATACCCAATATCCCCAGTGAAAAACCAGCCATTTATTAAATGATTCTCTTTATTTAAATAGCCTTTTGATACATTGGGACCACATACAGTGATTTCTCCCACTTCATTCGGACCTAATTCTTCACCTAAAGGATTTACAATGCGTAATTGTGCAGGGAAAAGAGGTTTACCTGCTGACCCTATTTTGCTAATGCTATCTTCAGGCGAAAGGGTGACTATTTGGGAAGAGGTTTCTGTCATTCCGTAAGAATAATAAACAAGAATTCCTTTATTGATGCATCTAGTAAGAAGTTCTACTGTGGCAGGACCTCCACCTAAAAGCATGTAACGGAAATACGCTGGGAATTTTTCGCTAGTAGCCTGCTCTATTCGCTGTAGCATCGTAGTTACTACAGATATGATGGTTATTTTTTCTTTCCATAAATCTTGGAGGACCCTTTTTTCATCAAAGGATTCGTGAAGCACTATTTTCATCCCATAAATAATACTTTTCATTAAAATAGAGTACCCGCTAATATGGAATATTGGAACCGTACATAACCAAGTGTCCTTCTCATATAACCCAGCATTCAATGTATTTCCTACTGCACTCCACCAATGATTACCATAAGATTGAATGACTCCTTTCGGAAGTCCAGTTGTTCCTGACGTATACATAATTGTGCAAGTTTCATCTAATGTAATATAATCCTTTTCCTTCGGCTCTATGTAAGTGTATTCTTCTATATCCTCTTTTAAATAAATCGATATTTCTAATACTTTTTCCTTTACCTGTATTACCTTTTCCTGAAAAAGTTCTTCTGTTATTAAATAAGTAACCTTCGCATCTTTTAATTGATAAGCAATTTCTTTTGCCGTTAACCGATTGTTAAGAAGAACTGCTTTTGCTCCAATAATCTGCATGGCATATAGGTGAAGTACTGTCTCTAAATCACTCTTCACTAGAAATCCTACATAATCCGTGTCCTTTACCCCTAAGCCTGTCAATATCCCAGCTCGGTAGTACGCCATCTCATATAATTCTTTAAATGTTAATCGTTTCTCTTTATAAACGATGGCCTCTCTATCTGGGGTTAAATGGGCTCTATTTTTGATAAAATTAGGAAGTATTTCTGTCATAACTTTCGATCCTCTTTTCTATATAAACAAAGGTGACACTATCATTAGCATGTCCATTTGCTAAAAACGAGTGTCACCCATTGTTATGTTAAATAGCTTGTACATTACTAACTATTTTATCGATTCGATATTCTTCTAATATTCCTTACTCCCTTAAGGAAAACGAGGGAATTGCCCAAAATCAGGATTACGTTTTTCTTTGAAAGAGTCACGTCCTTCTTTTGCTTCATCTGTTGTATAGTATAGTAATGTTGCGTCCCCAGCAAATTGCTGAATTCCAGCTAAACCATCTGTATCTGCATTAAAGGCTGCTTTTAAGAAACGAAGTGCGGTTGGACTCTTCTCTAAAATCTCTTCACACCATTGTATCGTCTCTTCTTCTACTTTTTCTAACGGTACAACCGTATTTACTAATCCCATATCTAGTGCTTCTTGTGCATTGTATTGGCGACATAAGAACCAAATTTCTCTAGCCTTTTTATGACCAACAATTCTTGCTAAATAGCCAGAACCATAACCAGCATCAAAGCTACCTACCTTTGGACCAGTTTGTCCGAAAACAGCATTATCAGCAGCAATCGTTAAATCACAGACGATATGAAGAACATGTCCTCCACCAATTGCATAGCCTTTTACCATTGCAATAACAGGTTTTGGAATAACTCTAATTAAACGCTGTAAATCAAGTACGTTTAAGCGTGGAATTTGATCTTCTCCAACATATCCACCATGTCCTCTAACCTTTTGATCCCCACCAGAACAGAATGCTTTATCACCTGCACCCGTTAAAATAATTACGCCTACATTGCTGTCATCTCTTGCCATTGCAAACGCATCAATTAGTTCACTTACCGTTCTTGGTGTAAAAGCATTATGTACATGTGGTCTATTGATTGTAATTTTGGCAATGCCATTATATGTTTCATAAATGATTTCTTCATATTGTTTGCCAGCTACCCATTCTACTGTCATTATTTTTCCTCCTTTTCACAGGGCTGAACCTTGATGTCAGCTCCTTAAAAACTCCATTACTATTGTACCAAAAATTTCAGGTTTCTCCACATGAATTGCATGACCTGCATCATTTACATTCAAATGTCGCATTTTTTTATTGCTCTTAACCATTTCTTCAGCAATTTGGTTAAACTTTGGATCTAGTTCTCCTGTTAGTAAAAGCGTATCTGTCTTAATTTTAGAAATTTGAGACCAATAAGAGCTTTGGGCTCCTGTCCCCATTCCCTTTAAACTATTAGCTAATCCAATTGGATTATTAGCTAATCGCTGATTCCTTATAGTCTGCTTAACAGTTGAATCTAGTCGCTCCTGACTTTTAAACAAGGGAATCTTCTCCCATTTATCCACAAAATTTATTATTCCTTGTTCAAGGATAGAATCTCCCAGTTTTTCATCCTGTATTCGTCTTTGCCTTTGCTCCTCTTCGGTTTTTAAGCCTGGCGATGCGCTTTCAAGAATAAGCTTTTTTACTGTTTCAGGATATTCGATACAATACGCCAATGCCAACCGTCCACCCATTGAATAGCCTAATAAATGTACGGGAGAGATACGAAAAGAATCTATGATCTCCTTTAAATGATCCATACTTTCCTTCATGGAAAAATCTGCTACATCTTCCGGTGAATCCGTTTTTCCATGTCCCACAATATCTACGGTTATTACCTTGTAGTTTTTCTTCCAAACCGGAATAAATGGAAGCCATGTTCCACTATCCCCAGTAAACCCATGTAATAATAAGAGAGGTTCCCCCTCTCCATTAATTGTTATATGATAATTTACATTCTTTATTTGGATATACATACGCTTCACCTTTTAATCTAGTTGATTTAACACCATTTGAATCTTCTCCGTCATTTGACGGTGTTCCAATAGATTTTTTTCTCGATTCGTTCGAAGTTCCCAAACTCTCAAGCCTTCTTCAAAATTACTATCCTGAAATAATTTCTCTAACCTTTGCCAACTTTCGATAAGTTTGTACTGCCCTTTATACATTTCTACTGCATGCTTAAAATCAATATCTAAAGGAGTCCCAAACAATAGCTCATAGTGTCTTGGAAGATCCACCTGAGGCAAGAAAGAAAAGATTCCGCCACCATTATTGTTTATTAACAGCACAGTTATCGGCAATTTATACAATTTGGAAAGCACTAATCCATTTAAATCGTGGAAAAAAGTTAAATCTCCAACAATTAAAAATAGTGGCTGTTTAATTACCCCAACTCCAAGAGCTGTAGATATTGTCCCATCAATTCCATTCGCCCCTCTATTTGCAATGATAGTAACTTTTTTATTTTGTTTATGAAAGAAAGTATCTAAATCGCGAATAGGCATACTATTTCCTACAAATAACACCGCATCATCAGGAATCATTTCACCTAAGCTATGAAAGAGCTTCGCCTCACTAATTTCTTGAATCTCCGCCGTTTGCATTAATTCCTTTTTTGTTAGCTCATTTATATCTATCCATTTTTTTAAATAGTGATTTATTGAGCAATGAGATATAACAGAGATAAGCTTCTCACAAAAATATTCTTCTTCACAATAAACCATATCAGTTGTCAACTGATTAGGATCTCGGTAGCCGCTGCCGCCATCTACTACTATCTGTTTCGCTTTTTCATTTTCTCTTAAGAAAATGGTTAGTGGCTTAGAGATAGGCATACTTCCAAAACGGATTATCACGTCTGGCTTTAATAGAGATTTCACCTTTTCATTTCTTAAAAAAATATCATATGTGTCGATAATGATATTCGTATCCGCACTATTGCTTCGCAGTTGTGAGAGCGGATCAGCAATTATTGGGAAACCAGTCTTTTCAGCCAATTGTATTATTTTTGCTGAAAAATCGTCTTTATCTATCTCTCCACAAATTATAATTCCTTTCCCATCAAGACTAGCTGCTAAGTCGAGAAAATACGAATCATTAATTCTAAATTCACCTGTTTCCATTCGAATGGATGGCTTTTCCTTATCTTCTAAGCGATAGCGGTCTAAATTATCTAAATCAGGGATTAACGGCTCCCTTAATGGTATATTCACATGTACTGGACCACTTGGTTGCTGCTTTGCCATCGAGACTGCTCTAGCTCCTACTGTTTTGGCATATCGAATCATTCCGGGACTATTATCAGGTGTTGACATTTCCATAAACCATTTTACATGTTTTCCATAAAGGTCTAGCTGATCAATGGCTTGTGGTGCGCCTACATCTCTTAACTCATGTGGACGATCTGCAGTAAGTACTATTAACGGAATACGAGAAATTTTAGCCTCTACGATAGCAGGAAAATAATTAGCCGCAGCAGTACCAGATGTACATACTAATACAGTCGGTTTTTTGGATGCTTTCGCTATCCCTAATGCAAAAAAGGCGGCCGAACGTTCATCCACATGAACGTGGAGCTTTATTGCTTCCTCTTCTGCAAGCAAAAGACTAATTGGAGTAGATCTCGAACCAGGACTAATGACAGCATGTTCTACTCCATTCTTAACTAACTCAGATAGGAGTGCATCCAAATAGGCTGTTAACTGTTGCTGATGAATCATTTTATTTTCCTCCTAACGCTGTAAGCATCGGCTTAAATTTAATAGCTGTTTCGATATACTCTGATTCAGGATTAGAGTCCGCAACAATACCACAGCCAGCAAAAATCGTAGCACTGTCCCCATGTAATAATCCTGAACGGATACTAACAGCAAATTCCCCATTCCCTTTATAATCAAGCCAGCCAATTGGAGCACCATAAAGACCTCTATCCAATCCCTCTACCTCTCTAATAACCTCTAAAGCTTCATCACGTGGAAAACCACCGAGGGCTGGAGTTGGATGCAATAATTTTATTAAGGAAATTAAAGATTCTGTTTCCTTCACTTTTCCACTAACCGGCGTATAAAGATGTTGAATATCTCTCATTTTCATGATTTGCGGATTTGCCGGCATTTCTACGGTGGTACATACTTCTTGCATGGCGGTCTTAATCATTTTAACAACATAGTTATGTTCTTCTCTATTTTTCGAATCAGAAAGCAACTCTTCTGCTAAGGCATTATCTTCTTCCTTGTTATTACCTCTAGCAATAGAGCCAGCAAGACATGTAGAAAAAACGGTATCTCCTTCTTTTTTCACCAATCTTTCAGGCGATGCACCTGTAAAGCATTTATCGTAAGCCTCTAAAGCAAATATATAACCATTGCTTTGCTGTTGCATTAAATTTTTCAAGACAAGTTCTGTAACTAATTCTTTTGTAAAATTGACTTTACTCGCTCGAGCTAATACTACTTTTTTAAGCGATTCGTCTAATCTGTTTATTACTTTATCAACTGTATCTTTCCATTTTTCCGGCTTTACTTCCGTTATCTCTTTAATCGAAGGGAAAGAATCGGAAGTTGATTCACCTATCCTTTTATCAAAAGCAAAAGATTGTTTCTTCAACGCTTCTTTTGCCTGTTCCATTTTATCTGATTGAATTAATATATTGGTTGTAATAAATTGAATTCCATCAATTTCGCTTAACATAAACTGTGGTACATAAAAATGAGCTTCTGAGAAGCCATTCCAAAGTTCTGTTTTCTCTTTTAATGGATCAAAGGAAAAGCCCCCTAAAAGGACCGGACCGATTCCAATATGATTGAATTGATTATACACAATTGCATTTTCCAACAGCCGTTTCCATTTCTTTTCCACATCAGAATAGGAGTTTTCCCCTAAAGAACATTCCATTCTTTCACAAATGCCGATTCCTATAAGCATATTTTTCCCAGAAGGATCCTTCCAAAAAAAACGTTTTCCTTTATAGGAATGGAATTTAGAAAAAAAGTCGAGAACATCCATTTTTTCTTCTACCATTTTAACTTCACTAACTAATATTGTAGGAGAAACACTATCCCTTAATTTTGTTTGTACCATTGTTCCTCTGCTATCATTCATCCCTTTGTGAATCCCCCTAAAACAAATCAAGAATTTTCTCCTCGATTATATTGGTTCAAAGATATATGCTCATTCATTATTTTAGCATATTTTACAATACACCTGTCCTTTATATTATGTCAATCATAGTGAATTCTTAATATAGCTTCCAAATTTTGATTTGTTTTATAGATCATGCCCTATTTAAATATATTATGTTTAGGTTTGATATCAATAAAATAGGGAAATTTATGAACAACTTGTCTTACCGTTTAATTTTGCTAAATACGCTTATACTACCATTATTACAATAGCATGGATAAGGATGTGTTTAACTTGTTATCAACCGAACAAATAAATCATTTGAAACGAGAGCTTGAAGAAAGAAAAGCGGATATATTGAATCGAATTGATAGATACGTAAGTGAAGAAAATGCGAGGGAATCTGTTGGAGAATTGTCTAATTATGATAATCATCCGGCAGATATGGGAACAGAGTTATATGAAAGAGAAAAAGACTTTGCGCTAGAACAACACGATCAATCGGAGTTAGATAGCATTAATAATGCCTTGAAGGCAATCGAGGATGGCTCTTATGGAGTGTGTAAAGTTTCAGGAAAAGAAATTCCATATGAAAGATTGGAAGCAATTCCAACTGCTCTAACCCTTAAGGAATATAGTCACGACCAATTTATTGCTTCTGATCGCCCAGTCGAAGAAGATGTTCTGGAATTAGCTCATGGAAATCAGTATCGCCATTATGATACTGGTGACGTCAGAGACTATGAAGATAGTTTTCAGGAAGTAGCTCGTTATGGTACTTCTGAAACACCATCAGATTTAAGGGGAGATTTCGAAGATTATGGTAGTCTTTACGATCGAGAAAGTGATGACGAAGGTTTTACAGAGGACTATGAAACATTTGTAGCAACAAATATCGATGGATCTGAGCGAACTGTTTATCGTACGAAAGTCCACGAAAAGTATGAACAAGCATTAGATGACGAAGGAATTGAAGCTCCCTTTGGAGATGTTCCGTACCATGAAACAGATGGCTATACAGAGGATACAGATGAAGAAGAGGAATAAATCTATCCTCCTTCCCATTTTTATTAACTAAAAATTCAAAGGAGATTCCAAAAGAATCTCCTTTAAAAAATTATGAATAGGGTTTTATATGCCAAATATCATCTGCGTATTGTTTTATTGTTCGATCGCTAGAAAAATGCCCTGACATAGCAATATTCACAATGCTTTTTTGTAGCCACTCTTGCTTATTCTTAAATGCTTGATTAACCTCTTCATGAATTTTTGCATAAGAATGAAAATCTTTTAATACAAAAAACTGATCATTCTCTATAAGCAAGGAATCAAAAATTGGATCAAATTCATTAGATGGATGATCATAGAAGCCATTTTTCAATTGATTGACTACTTCATGTATTCTATCGTCATGATAAAAATACTCCCGTGAACTATAGCCACCATTTTGATATAATTCTAATACTTGATCTGAATTCATTCCAAAGATAAATATATTATCGTCTCCAACTAAATCATGCATTTCAATATTTGCTCCATCTAGCGTTCCAACAGTAAGTGCACCATTCATCATGAATTTCATATTACCGGTACCTGAAGCCTCTTTACTTGCTGTTGAAATTTGTTCACTAATATCAGCTGCTGGAAAAATATGCTCTGCTAAAGATACACGATAATTTTCCAGAAATACAACCTTCAATTTATTTTGAATCCTTTTATCATTGTTAACCTTTTGAGCAACAGAATTAATTAACTTGATAATTTTTTTCGCATAATAATATCCTGGAGATGCTTTTGCTCCGAATATAAATGTTCTTGGCTCCATATCAATAGATGGATCTTCTCTCAGCTTGTTATAGAGGGACATGATGTGCAAGATATTTAATAATTGCCTCTTATATGCATGTAATCTTTTTACTTGAACATCGAAAATTGACGATGGATCTACAAGGATACCATTTTTCTCCTTAATTATCTTTGCTAGTATTTCTTTATTGTCTTGCTTTATTCTTGCAAGATTTTCTTTGAAATTAACATCTTTCTGATAATCAAGTAGTCCCCTTAAATACGATGGCTCATCAATCCATTTATCGCCAATGGTTTGAGAAATTAGATTGGTAAGCTTTGGATTTGCTTTTATTAACCATCGTCTATGAGTAATACCATTCGTTTTGTTGTTAAACTTTTCTGGATAAAACGCATAGAAATTAGCCATTTCTCGTTTCTTTAAAATTTCCGTATGAATTTCTGCTACTCCGTTTACACTATGGCTACCCACTAGCGCTAAATGAGCCATCTTAATCATACCATCTGCAATTATTGCCATTTTCTCAATTTTCGGAAAATCACCAGGGTACTTTTCCCATAATTCCTTACAAAAGCGCTCATTTATTTCATTAATTATCATATAAATCCTTGGTAATAAGGGCTGGAAAATATAGATTGGCCATTGCTCTAGGGCTTCAGATAATGTGGTGTGATTTGTGTAAGAGATAGTTTCCGTAGTTATATTCCATGCTTCATCCCATCCTAATCCCTCAACATCCATTAATATTCTCATTAACTCAGGAATTGCCAATACTGGATGTGTATCATTCACATGAATACTTATATAGTGATGCATTTCACTAATATTTTTATGTTGCTGTTTATAATTGCGAACAATGGATTGAAGGCTAGCAGATACTAAAAAATATTGTTGTTTTAATCGTAAAATTTTCCCTTCATCATTGGAATCGTCTGGATACAAAAATCCTGATATTGATTCTGTTTCTCTTTTATAACGCATTATATCTTTTACATCTTTCGCTATTAAAGAAGACGGCTCCGCGTTCCATAACCTCAATGTATTTACCGTTGTCGTATGGTAGCCAATTACAGGTACATCATGCGGAACTGCTGTTACAGTTTCGGCATTTAAATGTCGAAACTGTAACTTTCCATCCCTCTCATACATATCAATATTTCCCCAGAAATAAATATCTACTGCTAAATCCTCTTTTCTAACTTCCCAAACCTGTCCTTGCTTTAGCCATTGTTCTGGCAACTCGATTTGATATCCATCAACAATTCGCTGTTCGAATAATCCATGCTTATATCGAATTCCACAACCATGTCCTGGCAAGTCTAATGTGGCAAGAGAATCCAAAAAACATGCCGCAAGCCTTCCTAACCCGCCATTTCCAAGTCCAGCATCATGTTCTATTTCTTCCACTTCAAAAAAATCAATTCCGAGTTCCGCTAAGCCGTCTATTACTATTTGATCAATACCTAAATTAATTAGGTTATTATGAAGCAATCTTCCTAATAAAAACTCAATCGAAAGATAGTAAACCTCTTTCCCATTTTTTTTACGACTTTGCTCATTTGTCTGAATCCAATTCGAGCTTACATACTCTCTAATCATGTGACCTAATGTTTGAAAATGATCACTACTTGTTGTATCTTCAAAGGTTTTTCCATAAGTCATCTCAAGCCTTTGTAAAAAATACCTCTTAAATCGTTCCTTGTTAGAAAACATGGGATTCACTCCTCGAGATAAGCTCTGCATATAATTGATTATATTTGAATGCAGATTGAGCCCAACTATTATCCATTGACATCGCATTTGTCATTAGTTTATGCCATACTTCTTTATCCTCTTTATAAAAATGAATACCTCTTCTAATGGTGTAAAGCATATCATGAGCATTAAAATTGGTGAAACTAAATCCATTCCCTTCTTTCGTCCGTTCATTATAAGAGAATACTGTGTCATTAAGTCCACCTGTTTCTCTCACAATTGGGATATTGCCATATCGCAAAGCAATTAACTGTCCTAAGCCACACGGCTCAAACTTAGAAGGCATTAGAAATAAATCTGCACCTGCATACATTTGATGAGCTAAGTTTTCATCAAATCCAATATAAGCTTTACATTTGTCTGAATACGTATATTCCATTTCACGGAAAAAATTTTCAAATTCAGGATCGCCTGTTCCTAACACTAGAAACTGTACTTCTTCTTCCATCATTTCATGAAATACATGTCTAACTAGCTCTAATCCCTTTTGACTAGTTAATCTTGATATCATACAAATAATTGGAATATCCGGATCTTCCGTTAAGCCAAACTTCTGTTGAATGAATAGCTTATTTTCTTGCTTTTTCTCTAAAGAAGTAACCGTATAGTTAGCAGCTATCACAGGATCTGTTTCTGGATTGTATGTTTCTTCGTCAATACCATTAATAATACCGTATAAATCAGACTCTCTCTGCTTTAATACATTATTCAGTTTCTCCCCATAATATTCTGTTTGGATTTCGTTTTTATAAGTAGGACTTACTGTTGTTATTTTATCGGCAGAGATAAGTCCTCCCTTCATCAAATTCACATTTCCATAGAATTCTAGTTTATCTGATGTAAAATAATAATCATTTACATTAAATAAATCACCAAGAACCTCTCTTGGTAATATTCCTTGAAACTGAAGATTATGTATGGTAAAAACAGTTTTAATATCGCTGTACTCTTTTTTCCATTTATAGTCAACATTCAATAAGAAAGGAATCATAGCTGTATGCCAATCGTGACAATGAATGACATCTGGATAATTATCTAAATATGGTAAACTCTCTAATACAGCTCTATTAAAGAATGCATAACGCTCCCCATCATCCCCATAGCCATATAAGCCACTTCTCTTAAAATACCACTCATTATCAATAAAATAAAAAGTGATACCCTCTACTTCTAATTCTTCAATTCCGCAATATTGATTACGCCAACCTACTGGCACATAGAAATATCTTTTCTTCTTTATATTCGCAAGTAAATGTGCAGGAATATCTTGATATTTTGGCATAATTACTGCTACATCTGTTCCTTGTTTTTTTAGTTCCTTTGGAAGAGAACCAGCTACATCTGCTAGTCCTCCAGATTTTATAAATGGTACACATTCTGAAACTGCAAATAATACTCTCACGAATTCATCAACGCTCCTTGCACGGTTCCTTTTCTTACAACAAATGGAGAACTAGCAGTACCCGTCATCACTGTACCACTTTCCACTATAACATCCTTATCTAAAATAACAGAATCCAAATGACAATTCTCTCCAATAGTGCATTTTTGCATAATAATACAATTTTTCAAACTTGAGCCTTTACCAAGTTTAACTGCTCTAGAAATAATACTATTAGTAATATCTCCCTCAATAAAACATCCATTTGCTATCATAGAATTTTTCACTTCCCCCGTACTTGTATAACGAGTAGGTGGTTCATCCTTCACTTTCGTAAATATCGGTCTCTCTTTGATAAAAAGCTGATTCCATACTGTTGCTTTTAAAATATCTTTGCTTACAGTATAGTAGCTAGATATAGAATTTATTTTTTCGGCATAGCCGTTATATTCGTATTCACATATTTTTAGCTGATTATTAATATCTAAGACAACATCTTTCATACATGTATAACCCGTATCATTCCTTGAATCTATTAATTCTATTAGCTTTGATTTCTTCATTAAATATATTTCTAATGAACTCCCATTATTGGTAATCTCCGTTATATCACAACCAGAAGTGAGATGACGTTCTAATACAGGACTAAAATTCATATTAAACACAGTAAAGCAATTTGCAACTAATGCATATTCTTGCTTGCTTCTTTGAAAATAATCCATATTTGCAGCAAAGTGATTAAAAGAACCTATTCCAACCGTATTGGCATCTGAAATGGGTGCAGGGAAGAAAAATAATCCATCTCTTTTTCTATCTAAGTCCCAGTTTTTCCCTGATCCTAAGTGATCCATTAAAGAGCGATACTGATATTTTGGAAAAATAGCAACACTTCCTATTCCAGAGTTCACCATATTAGAGAGAACAAAATCAATTAAACGATATCGTCCACCGATTGGAAGTGCAGCAAGTGTGCGATGAGCAGTTAACTCTTCTAAATCTTCCATATGTGTTGTTGCATCAATTATGCCCAGCATTGATCTAATCATCTTAATCCCTCCTATCTAGTTTGTTAGGAAATCATTTCATTAACCATTTCTTCTGTAACAAGCACAACCTCATCTACATCTTTATTTGGTTTAATGACCATTCCATCTGGTATTGTAATGTCAGAAGGGACAATAGCCTTCTTAATATATACATTGTTTCCAATCTTTGCATCAGGCATTATCACAGAACTCCGAATGATTGTCCCCTTTCCTACAGTAACTCCTTGAAAGACAATGGACTTTTCTAGATTTCCACTAATAATACAGCCTTCATTCACCATGGACTCTTTAACCCGTGCATCACTAGAAATATATTGTGGTGGATGGTTTGGGTTTACTGTATAAATTCTCCAATTATAATCAGAGATATTTAATTTACTAGTATCATCCAATAAATCCATATTTGCTTCCCAAAGACTTTGTACAGTGCCGACATCTTTCCAATATCCTTTAAATGGGTAGGCAACTACCTTCTTCTGCTTTTCTATTAATAAAGGGATGATATCCTTCCCAAAATCATGTGATGAATTTTTATTTAAGTTATCCTCTTCAAGTAATTCTTTTAGTACTTTCCATTTGAAAATATAAATTCCCATAGAGGCTAAATTATTCTTTGGATGTTTCGGTTTCTCCTCGAATTCGATAATGTCCATTTCTTTATTTGTATTCATAATTCCAAATCTACTAGCTTCTTCCCATCCTACTTGAATGACAGAGATAGAGGCATCTGCTTGCTTGTTTATATGATATTCAAGCATCTCCTCGTAATTCATTTTATAAATATGATCCCCTGATAAAATAAGGACATATTCAGGATCATATTGAGACAAATAATTCTGGTTTTGATAAATGGCACTTGCTGTTCCTGTGTACCATTTCACTTCAGAGGATTCACTATAAGGAGGCAAAACCGTTACCCCTCCATTAACACGATCTAAGTCCCACGCACTACCTATTCCAATGTAAGAATTTAAAACTAGCGGTTGATATTGCGTTAAAACGCCTACTGTTTCTATTCCAGAATTAGAGCAATTACTTAAAGTGAAGTCAATAATTCGATATTTTCCACCAAAAGGTATAGCTGGCTTCGCCAAACTTTTAGTTAAAGAATATAGCCTACTCCCCTTTCCTCCTGCTAGAAGCATTGCGACGCACCGTTTCTTTCCCATTTCCTTTTCTCCCCTTCCGATGTTGAACTGGACGTAAAACAATCATACTAAAAGCTGGTATTGTTAGTTGAACAGAAAAAGGTCTTCCATGAAATTCTACTTCTTCTGCTTTTATTACTTTTTTATTTATATAATTAGCTCCACCAAATCTATCAGTGTCACTATTTAATATTTCTCGGAAAGAATTATTTAGAGGAACACCCACCCTGTAATTTTCATATGTATGATAAGTAAAATTACAAATGACTACTAAATAATCCTCTTCTTTTTCAGCTTTGCGTATAAAGGAGAATATAGATTGGTCTCTATTATTTACATCGATCCAATCAAAGCCATCGCTAACATGATCCATTTGATACAGTGGCTTAGATCTTTTGTATATTTTTAATAGTTCCTTCATATACTCATTTGCTTTTTGGTGCATCTCATAATCTAGCAGCATCCAATCTAACTGTTCCTTATCTTTCCATTCTGCGAAATGGGCAAATTCATTTCCCATAAATAATAATTTTTTTCCTGGATGTGCAATCATATATCCTAAAAGGAGACGAAATTGAGCAAATTTTTGCCAATAATCTCCTGGCATCTTATCTACCAACGATTTTTTTCCATGAACAACTTCATCATGTGAAAAGGGCAAAACAAAGTTTTCAGAAAATGCATAATGCAGGGAAAAGGAGACTTTATCATGTACATGCTTTCTATTAACAGAATCAGTTTCCATATAAGTTAAAATATCGTTCATCCATCCCATATTCCATTTATAGTGGAATCCAATACCTCCATAATGAACTGGAGCAGTTACTTGTGGCCAATCAGTGGAATCCTCAGCAAACATCAAGACTGAAGAATCATATTGACATACTGTTTGATTTAGTTTTTGGAGGAAATCGATTCCATATTGATTTACACTATTTTCATTAGAATTTGGCCAATAAATAATATTAGATACAGCATCTACTCTAAAGCCATCTACATGAAAATATTCCATCCAAAAAATAGCGTTAGAAATAAGAAAGCTTTGCACTTCCTTTTTTCCTAAATCAAAATTTGCAGTTCCCCAAACATAATTCTCTCGATCTACTGGATTCACATAATCAAATTGACTCGTTCCGTCAAATTGATATAATCCGTGAGCATCCTTACAAAAATGTCCTGGAACCCAGTCAAAAATTACCCCAAGCCCATGCTGATGACATTGATCGATAAAATACATTAAATCCTTAGGTTCTCCAAATCTGCTTGTTGCAGAATAATAGCCCGTTCCTTGGTATCCCCAAGATATATCAAGCGGATGTTCGACTAAAGGAAGCACCTCAATATGTGTAAAGCCTTGTTCTAGAACATAAGGTATTAATTCATCAGCAAGCTCTCTATAAGAATATAGATCCCCATTCTCATGAATTCTCCAAGATCCTAAGTGAACTTCATATATAGCTAATGGTTCATTTAAATAGTTCTTTTTTGTCTTTTTTTGTTTCCATTTTGAATCATTCCACTTATAGCCTTCCAATGAATATACAATAGATGCTGTATGAGGTCTAACTTCGGAGAAAAAAGCATATGGGTCAGCCTTTAGAAGCACTCTTCCATCAGGTGATGTTAATTTGTATTTATACATTACACCTGTTAAATCTCTATTTACATTTAAAAGCCAAACCCCTTCGTTATTAATTCGTTCAAGGGAATATCCTTCCCCATTCCAATTATTAAAATCCCCAACCAATTGAACACTTAGAGCATTTGGAGCCCATACACAAAAACTGGTGTAAACCTCTCCATTTCTATGATGAACATGGGATCCAAATAATCTATAGCTCTCAAACAAGTTACCTTCGTGAAATAAATGTAGTTGAAATTCTGTTGGATATACTGTCTCCACTGTCATCCTACTTTCTATTACATGTAATTATTAAGTGACTAAATTTTACACTTTGTACTTTTTAATTCCCTTTTTTCCAGATTCCAAACAATATACGACAATCGTTGTAAAAAATTGTACATAGAATTAAATTCGATTAATTTTAATATTCTATCAATAAAGTGTAAATCCTTTTTTGTTTTTAAAATTTTATGATACTATAAAACTTTTTATGTTTAATTGACTAATTTAGATTGTGAATTTTTATCATAGATTTTTTATAATACGGAATACTAAGAAGGATTTCTAAACATAAGGAAGGTAATTTATTATGAGTAAAAGTGAAGAAGAATATCTTAATGAACAAACATCAAAAAAATTCAATCCATTTTTTGAAGCACCAGATCAAAAAATACTTGCTGTTGATATGTTTAGGGGTCCATACACTGGATTTCTTTCTGATTTTGATCTAAATAATCCTGGCAATAAATTATATACAAGTGAGGATAAATGGGAAGAAGATTTAAAACGGGGAAAATTTTAATTAACAATTTAATACTTATCATTTCGATATGATATATTGTCCATCTCGCTTTTCATTTTTTCGAACAATTCCTTAATCAAATCATGGTAAGGTGATGGTAGAATATTTCCTATACATGTAACTCCTATCTTTGCTTTTGTCTGCATAAGTAAAGAATAAGATATTTGGTGATCATGTGTATTTTTTATCTTGAAGTTGTTGCATACCCCAAGAAGCATTTTTCTTAAATCAAATCAAAAAAACTGATAGCATCTGCTATCAGTTTTTTTTATGACCCGTACGGGATTCGAACCCGTGTTACCGCCGTGAAAGGGCGGTGTCTTAACCGCTTGACCAACGGGCCAATGGCGGAGAAGGAGGGATTTGAACCCTCGCGCCGCTTACGCGACCTACACCCTTAGCAGGGGCGCCTCTTCAGCCTCTTGAGTACTTCCCCAAAAAAAATGGCTCCGCAGGTAGGACTCGAACCTACGACCGTTCGGTTAACAGCCGAATGCTCTACCACTGAGCTACTGCGGAATATTTTTTTATGGTGGGCCTAAATGGACTCGAACCATCGACCTCACGCTTATCAGGCGTGCGCTCTAACCAGCTGAGCTATAGGCCCTAAATTTTGGAGCGGGTGATGGGAATCGAACCCACGACATCAGCTTGGAAGGCTGAGGTTTTACCATTAAACTACACCCGCATATTTAAATTTTAGAATGGGGCGACTAATGGGAATCGAACCCACGAGTGTCGGAGCCACAATCCGATGCGTTAACCACTTCGCCATAGCCGCCACTATATTATACCTTCATTTTAGAAAAAACTAAAATGGTGGCTCAGGACGGAATCGAACCGCCGACACAAGGATTTTCAGTCCTTTGCTCTACCGACTGAGCTACTGAGCCATCTTAAATGGCGGTCCGGACGGGACTCGAACCCGCGACCTCCTGCGTGACAGGCAGGCATTCTAACCAACTGAACTACCGGACCAGATTGCGGGGACAGGATTTGAACCTGCGACCTTCGGGTTATGAGCCCGACGAGCTACCAGACTGCTCCACCCCGCGATAATATTATATAAAATTTAAATGGAGGAGGAAGGGGGATTCGAACCCCCGCGCGGTTTGACCCGCCTGTCGGTTTTCAAGACCGATCCCTTCAGCCGGACTTGGGTATTCCTCCTCAATCATATGGTGGACCTTGTAGGACTCGAACCTACGACCGGACGGTTATGAGCCGTCTGCTCTAACCAACTGAGCTAAAGGTCCAATGTATTATGGTAGCGGCAGAGGGGATCGAACCCCCGACCTCACGGGTATGAACCGTACGCTCTAGCCAGCTGAGCTACGCCGCCATCATATTAATAAATTGTAAATATTGGTGGAGCCTAGCGGGATCGAACCGCTGACCTCCTGCGTGCAAGGCAGGCGCTCTCCCAGCTGAGCTAAGGCCCCAAAATGTTTCGCTGGTCGGGAAGACAGGATTCGAACCTGCGACCCCTTGGTCCCAAACCAAGTGCTCTACCAAGCTGAGCTACTTCCCGAAATATAATGGCGCGCCCGAAAGGAGTCGAACCCATAACCTTCTGATCCGTAGTCAGACGCTCTATCCAATTGAGCTACGGGCGCATTAATTTAAAAACAATGGTGCCGAGGACCGGAATCGAACCGGTACGGTAGTCACCTACCGCAGGATTTTAAGTCCTGTGCGTCTGCCAGTTCCGCCACCCCGGCATTGTTTTTTGGAGCGGAAGACGGGATTCGAACCCGCGACCCCCACCTTGGCAAGGTGGTGTTCTACCACTGAACTACTTCCGCGCGTATTTAATTAATTGGTGCGGGTGAAGGGAGTCGAACCCCCACGCCTTGCGGCGCTAGATCCTAAGTCTAGTGCGTCTGCCAATTCCGCCACACCCGCTTAATAAAACTTATAATAATTAATGGTGAGCCATGGAGGATTCGAACCTCCGACCCTCTGATTAAAAGTCAGATGCTCTACCGACTGAGCTAATGGCTCATAAAGTGGTGCCGGCTAGAGGACTTGAACCCCCAACCTACTGATTACAAGTCAGTTGCTCTACCAATTGAGCTAAACCGGCGTGTATAGTTTGTCCAAAAATAATGGTGGAGGATGACGGGATCGAACCGCCGACCCTCTGCTTGTAAGGCAGATGCTCTCCCAGCTGAGCTAATCCTCCATATATAACGCCTGGCGACGTCCTACTCTCACAGGGGGAGAACCCCCAACTACCATCGGCGCTGAGAAGCTTAACTTCCGTGTTCGGTATGGGAACGGGTGTGACCTTCTCGCTATCGCCACCAGACTTTTCTCAAGACATATTTCATTATACATGTTTTTGAGATTTTTTCAAGTGTAATTTTTAAAAATTATTCCCTGAAAACTAGATTATGAAGTAAAAGAAAGAAAGAATGAGTAATCATTTTAGTTAAGTCCTCGATCTATTAGTATCAGTCAGCTCCACATGTCGCCACGCTTCCACCTCTGACCTATCAACCTGATCATCTTTCAGGGATCTTACTAGCTTGCGCTATGGGAAATCTCATCTTGAGGGGGGCTTCATGCTTAGATGCTTTCAGCACTTATCCCTTCCGCACATAGCTACCCAGCGATGCCTTTGGCAAGACAACTGGTACACCAGCGGTGCGTCCATCCCGGTCCTCTCGTACTAAGGACAGCTCCTCTCAAATTTCCTACGCCCACGACGGATAGGGACCGAACTGTCTCACGACGTTCTGAACCCAGCTCGCGTACCGCTTTAATGGGCGAACAGCCCAACCCTTGGGACCGACTACAGCCCCAGGATGCGATGAGCCGACATCGAGGTGCCAAACCTCCCCGTCGATGTGGACTCTTGGGGGAGATAAGCCTGTTATCCCCGGGGTAGCTTTTATCCGTTGAGCGATGGCCCTTCCATGCGGAACCACCGGATCACTAAGCCCGACTTTCGTCCCTGCTCGACTTGTAGGTCTCGCAGTCAAGCTCCCTTGTGCCTTTACACTCTACGAATGATTTCCAACCATTCTGAGGGAACCTTTGGGCGCCTCCGTTACTTTTTAGGAGGCGACCGCCCCAGTCAAACTGCCCACCTGACACTGTCTCCCACCCCGATAAGGGGTGCGGGTTAGAATGTCAATACAGCCAGGGTAGTATCCCACCAATGCCTCCACCGAAGCTGGCGCTCCGGCTTCCAAGGCTCCTACCTATCCTGTACAAGCTGTACCAAAATTCAATATCAGGCTGCAGTAAAGCTCCACGGGGTCTTTCCGTCCTGTCGCGGGTAACCTGCATCTTCACAGGTACTATAATTTCACCGAGTCTCTCGTTGAGACAGTGCCCAGATCGTTACACCTTTCGTGCGGGTCGGAACTTACCCGACAAGGAATTTCGCTACCTTAGGACCGTTATAGTTACGGCCGCCGTTTACTGGGGCTTCAATTCAGAGCTTCGCGCGAACGCTAACCCCTCCTCTTAACCTTCCAGCACCGGGCAGGTGTCAGCCCCTATACTTCGCCTTGCGGCTTCGCAGAGACCTGTGTTTTTGCTAAACAGTCGCCTGGGCCTATTCACTGCGGCTCTCTCGGGCTTTAACACCCAAAAGAGCACCCCTTCTCCCGAAGTTACGGGGTCATTTTGCCGAGTTCCTTAACGAGAGTTCTCTCGCTCACCTTAGGATTCTCTCCTCGCCTACCTGTGTCGGTTTGCGGTACGGGCACCATAAATCTCGCTAGAGGCTTTTCTTGGCAGTGTGGAATCAGGAACTTCGGTACTATATTTCCCTCGCCGTCACAGCTCCGCCGTATGGTAATGGGATTTGCCTCATTACCGGCCTAACTGCTTGGACGTGCTAATCCAACAGCACGCTTACCCTATCCTCCTGCGTCCCCCCATTGCTCAAACGATTTAAAGGTGGTACAGGAATATCAACCTGTTGTCCATCGCCTACGCTTTTCAGCCTCGGCTTAGGTCCCGACTAACCCTGAGCGGACGAGCCTTCCTCAGGAAACCTTAGGCATTCGGTGGATGAGATTCTCACTCATCTTTCGCTACTCATACCGGCATTCTCACTTCTAAGCGCTCCACCAGTCCTTACGGTCTAGCTTCAACGCCCTTAGAACGCTCTCCTACCACTGACATCATAGATGTCAATCCACAGCTTCGGTGATACGTTTAGCCCCGGTACATTTTCGGCGCAGAGTCACTCGACCAGTGAGCTATTACGCACTCTTTAAATGGTGGCTGCTTCTAAGCCAACATCCTGGTTGTCTAAGCAACTCCACATCCTTTTCCACTTAACGTATACTTTGGGACCTTAGCTGGTGGTCTGGGCTGTTTCCCTCTTGACCACGGATCTTATCACTCGTAGTCTGACTCCCAAGAATAAGTATTTGGCATTCGGAGTTTGTCTGAATTCGGTAACCCGATGGGGGCCCCTAGTCCAAACAGTGCTCTACCTCCAATACTCTAAATCTTGAGGCTAGCCCTAAAGCTATTTCGGAGAGAACCAGCTATCTCCAAGTTCGATTGGAATTTCTCCGCTACCCACACCTCATCCCCGCACTTTTCAACGTGCGTGGGTTCGGGCCTCCATCCAGTGTTACCTGGACTTCACCCTGGACATGGGTAGATCACCTGGTTTCGGGTCTACAACCACATACTATTTCGCCCTATTCAGACTCGCTTTCGCTGCGGCTCCGTCTTATCAACTTAACCTCGCATGTAATCGTAACTCGCCGGTTCATTCTACAAAAGGCACGCTATCACCCATAAAAGGGCTCTAACTACTTGTAGGCACACGGTTTCAGGATCTATTTCACTCCCCTTCCGGGGTGCTTTTCACCTTTCCCTCACGGTACTGGTTCACTATCGGTCACTAGGGAGTATTTAGCCTTGGGAGATGGTCCTCCCTGCTTCCGACGGGATTTCTCGTGTCCCGCCGTACTCAGGATACACTCAAGAGGGAACGAAGTTTCGACTACAGGGTTTTTACCTTCTACGACTGACCTTTCCAGATCGATTCGTCTACCCCGTTCCTTTGTAACTCCATATAGAGTGTCCTACAACCCCAAGAGGCAAGCCTCTTGGTTTGGGCTAATCCCGTTTCGCTCGCCGCTACTCAGGGAATCGCGTTTGCTTTCTCTTCCTCCGGGTACTTAGATGTTTCAGTTCCCCGGGTCTGCCTTCAGTACCCTATGTATTCAGGTAAAGATTCTATCCCATTACGGATAGAGGGTTTCCCCATTCGGAAATCTCTGGATCAAAGCTTACTTACAGCTCCCCAAAGCATATCGGTGTTAATCCCGTCCTTCATCGGCTCCTAGTGCCAAGGCATCCACCGTGCGCCCTTTCTAACTTAACTTAGTTTCGACCAAAGATAAGCGGCGTATCTCTTCGTCAGCTCTCTCACTCTGCTCCTCACGTACTAGCGTACGCTCCGGTGCTCGCTCGGTCGCTTCCTTGACCTACTTGCTTCTCTTTGCTCTCAAATCTTTGAATGAGTATTCGATTAATACGATTACTTTTCAAAGAAGTAATTCTCTAAAATAGAGAATCTAAGATGGCGATTACTCGGTTTCTTTCTTGTTTTTACTATTCATAATCTAGTTTTCAAGGAACAATTGGCTTATTATAAGCCTACTTTTGAGGAATTGCTCCCTCAAAACTGAACAACAAATCGTCAACAATCTTTGATGGAATGTAAATTCCATTTTCCTTAGAAAGGAGGTGATCCAGCCGCACCTTCCGATACGGCTACCTTGTTACGACTTCACCCCAATCATCTATCCCACCTTAGGCGGCTGGCTCCATAAAGGTTACCCCACCGACTTCGGGTGTTACAAACTCTCGTGGTGTGACGGGCGGTGTGTACAAGGCCCGGGAACGTATTCACCGCGGCATGCTGATCCGCGATTACTAGCGATTCCAGCTTCATGTAGGCGAGTTGCAGCCTACAATCCGAACTGAGAATGGTTTTATGGGATTTGCTCGACCTCGCGGTTTTGCTGCCCTTTGTACCATCCATTGTAGCACGTGTGTAGCCCAGGTCATAAGGGGCATGATGATTTGACGTCATCCCCACCTTCCTCCGGTTTGTCACCGGCAGTCACCTTAGAGTGCCCAACTTAATGCTGGCAACTAAGATCAAGGGTTGCGCTCGTTGCGGGACTTAACCCAACATCTCACGACACGAGCTGACGACAACCATGCACCACCTGTCACTCTGTCCCCCGAAGGGGAACGTCCTATCTCTAGGAGTGTCAGAGGATGTCAAGACCTGGTAAGGTTCTTCGCGTTGCTTCGAATTAAACCACATGCTCCACCGCTTGTGCGGGCCCCCGTCAATTCCTTTGAGTTTCAGCCTTGCGGCCGTACTCCCCAGGCGGAGTGCTTAATGCGTTTGCTGCAGCACTAAAGGGCGGAAACCCTCTAACACTTAGCACTCATCGTTTACGGCGTGGACTACCAGGGTATCTAATCCTGTTTGCTCCCCACGCTTTCGCGCCTCAGCGTCAGTTACAGACCAAAGAGTCGCCTTCGCCACTGGTGTTCCTCCACATCTCTACGCATTTCACCGCTACACGTGGAATTCCACTCTTCTCTTCTGCACTCAAGTCCCCCAGTTTCCAATGACCCTCCACGGTTGAGCCGTGGGCTTTCACATCAGACTTAAAGGACCGCCTGCGCGCGCTTTACGCCCAATAATTCCGGACAACGCTTGCCACCTACGTATTACCGCGGCTGCTGGCACGTAGTTAGCCGTGGCTTTCTGGTTAGGTACCGTCAAGGTACAAGCAGTTACTCTTGTACTTGTTCTTCCCTAACAACAGAGTTTTACGATCCGAAAACCTTCATCACTCACGCGGCGTTGCTCCGTCAGACTTTCGTCCATTGCGGAAGATTCCCTACTGCTGCCTCCCGTAGGAGTCTGGGCCGTGTCTCAGTCCCAGTGTGGCCGATCACCCTCTCAGGTCGGCTACGCATCGTTGCCTTGGTGAGCCGTTACCTCACCAACTAGCTAATGCGCCGCGGGCCCATCTGTAAGTGACAGCGTAAACCGTCTTTCAGCTTTTCTACATGAGTAGAAAAGGATTATCCGGTATTAGCTCCGGTTTCCCGAAGTTATCCCAGTCTTACAGGCAGGTTGCCCACGTGTTACTCACCCGTCCGCCGCTAACTTTAAAAGCAAGCTTTTAAAGTCCGCTCGACTTGCATGTATTAGGCACGCCGCCAGCGTTCGTCCTGAGCCAGGATCAAACTCTCCAATAAAGAGTTGATTAGCTCATTGCTAAACTCTAGCTTTTTGTTACTTGTTGTCATTCTATAACGTTAGTTATAAAACGAATATTGTTGACGTTTGTTTGTTCAGTTTTCAAAGAGCAATTTAGTCAGTCACTCAAGAAGCGACTTTTCTAATATAGCATCTATCAACATTCACTGTCAATAGTTTTTCAAAAAACTTTTTCCGTCGTTTACTTCAACATTTCGTGTTGTTTCAGCGACGGATATAAATATAACATTATTCCTAGACAAAGGTCAACACTTTTTTTAAAACTTTTTTTATCCATTAAAAAAGCAGGATTATCCTTCACCACAAAGAATTTTTTTCCCTATGTAACATACACTTAATTAGTATTACCGAGTGTTTACTTAGTCCATTTTAAGGCTATTATACTTTAGGATTTTTTCAAATAGGTCCCACTTCTATAAACTCTTTAAGAGAAAATCACTATGTTTTGTTTCCTGTTCCTTTTTAAAACATTATTTATTTTACTTAACCAATACTAACAGAGCTTACTATACTACGAAAAACAGGAGATGGAATCATAATGGATATTAATATAGATTTTTTATTAAAAATAGGCATTTCCGCCGGTCTTGGATTAATCATTGGATTAGAAAGAGAAATTAAACGAAAACCAGTTGGTCTGAAGACGAGTCTTGTCATAAGTATTGTGAGTTGCTTATTAACTATTATTTCTATTGAAGCAGCTTATAAATTCCCCGGGAGCGATCAAGTCAATATTCAAATGGATCCTTTGCGTTTGCCAGCTCAAATAGTTTCCGGAATTGGCTTTTTAGGTGCAGGCGTCATACTAAGAAGAGGAAATGATAGTATTTCCGGTTTAACAACCGCCGCTTTAATTTGGGGAGCAGGCGGAATTGGAATCGCCGTTGGAGCAGGATATTATATAGAAGCTCTTATTGGAGTTACACTTTTATTAATCAGCGTTAAATTCGTTCCCATCTTTATGAGCACAATTGGCCCTCGCCAACTAAGAGAAAAGGAAATTAAAGTGAAATTAAAAGCCCATCAAAAAGAAAATGTATCTACTATTATAAAATCAATTCAAAGTTTAAAAACAGGAATAAAGCATTTGCGCATAAAAGATCTAGAAACTGGCGAACACTCGATACACCTTATATTAATTGTTGATCAAAAAAGAGAAGTGACTGAAGTTTATAGAGAGATTTCTGAAATCAATGGAGTTAAAGAGATTGAAATTGAAAGCTTAAATTAATACTATTGTAAAAACTAAATCGTTCCATTGCGCTACAGACACTCGATGCGCATGGGAGGAATCTCAGCCTTTCCACAATTTCACGCAGGACTCAAGTGTCTTCGTTCCATTCCACTTCGTTTTTAAGGGTTGTTGTTTTAAAACGGAAATCGAAATAGAAAAATTTAATCAATTTGAAAAACGGAGCAGCCTGAATACCCGTAGAACGCGAGAAAGTCCGAGACCCTGCAGAAATAAAAAGCCGAAGCGGTTCAGTGCTCGCCCCTAGGAAGCGAAGTGTATTCAGGCTACGAGCAATAACACCAACTTTCCTGAAATAGCCTTTTATAAAACAATAAAAACCCGGCCAACCATACATCACTTTTGTATGATTGACCGGGTTTATCATGGCTAGAATACTTAGATCCCAACCTTGTAATTTCAACTAATTTATATCTTTATTCTAAAATTATTAGCCAAACTCAAAAAATGATTTTCCTTTTTTAAAGGAATCGTGAAGATTATGAAGAATTTAACAGAAGGGTCTCATCGTAATATTTAATAGGAAGTGAAAAAATGAAGTTAAAAAAAAGGATACTGGGTTATGGAATAGATTTATTTCTTTCAATAGCAATCTGTATAGTTATTGCCATTCTAACGTTTATTATCGCAGCAGTAATAGCTTTACTATTTCTTCCATTCGTTGTAAGTTACGAAGATACATGGAATCCAATTTTAGCGGCAACAATGAAATACACTTTACTATTTGGTTTTTTAGTGTTTATAGCCACATCACTTGGCGCTAATTTCAAATCGCCCTTAACATGGGGTTATAAATTTACGGGATTAATATTAGAAAACACCAGTAAATTCCGATTTTTCACTTGGTGGTTTTTAAGGAGCGGAATAATAGGTTTATTTATCTTGGCATTCGCCTACCATATAGCCAATAACTTCGACTACAAGTATCTTTTTTTACCTCTTTCTATCTATATACTATATTTACTTATTGATGGAATAATCTTTATCCTTACTAAAGGAAGGAGAACTTTCACCGATTATTGGACAGACATAAAAGTGTTAGAAACATCTAAAGTAGATAAAAGAATTTTCCCATGGTCTAGTCCTAAATAATAAGACTAGCTGCATTCCCCTATTCTAGTCAGAACTGGGGAATGCCTCTTTGAACTATTAAGACCAAATATCTATATTGATATTTTATATCTTTAACTTATCTGCTTTCTATCTATATATGCGCTCATTTTAGCTTTGCTGTATTGCATCATTTTTCCTACTTAAATAAATTTGATTCAAGTTATCCCTTCTATTTTTGTATATTCCATCTACTAAAATGAGCGGTTTTATGTTACCAGATAAGTTAAGTTTCGTTCTATGACTTGAATTTCTAGCCTAATTTTGTATAATTAATGTAGAATAATATTTTATTGGGGGCTTAGCTCAGCTGGGAGAGCGCTTGCATGGCATGCAAGAGGTCGTCGGTTCGATCCCGATAGTCTCCACCATATTTTTACACTCAACGACTTTAGATTAGAAGTCGTTTTTTTATTCCCTCTCCCTTCAAATTTCTAATCTATTCAATAGTTACATGTCCCTTTCTTCCCTATTTTTACATTTGCATTTCCTATTAGTAAATTTTGATTAAAAAAATTTTATATTTTACTGGTTTATATAGATTATTTTACGCACATTATGTATAATCAGCCTTATTGAAATTTTTTAGGTAGTATTAAAGGAGGTAATCATTTTGGGAAAAGCATTAATTATTGGTGCTGGCGGAGTAGCAAGTGTTGTTGCACATAAATGCTGTCAAGTACCGGATGTATTCGAGGAAATTTGTATCGCAAGCAGAACACTTTCAAAGTGTGAAGCAATTAAAGATAAAATTGACGGTGGCAAAACAAAGGTTTCAGTTGCACAGGTCGATGCTGATAAAACAGAAGAAGTGATTCAGTTAATCAACAGCTTCAAGCCAGAAATAGTAATCAATGTTGCATTACCATACCAAGACTTGACAATTATGGATGCTTGTCTTGCTACTGGGGTACATTACTTAGATACAGCAAACTATGAACCACCTGAAACAGCTAAATTTGAATATAAATGGCAATGGGAATATAAGCAAAAGTTTGAAGAAGCTGGATTAACAGCTTTACTTGGAAGTGGCTTTGATCCAGGTGTAACTGGAGTTTTCACATCTTATGCACAAAAGCATCATTTCGATGAGATTAATTATATTGATATTGTTGATGCTAACGGTGGAGATCATGGCTATCCATTCGCGACAAACTTCAACCCAGAAATTAACATTCGCGAAATCACTGCGAACGGTAGATATTGGGAAGATGGTAAATGGATTGAAACACCACCGCTTTCTGAGAAAAGAGAATATAATTTAGATCAAATTGGCCCTAAAAATATTTATCTTTTATACCATGAAGAACTAGAATCATTAGCAGTTAACATTAAAGGACTTAAGAGAATTCGTTTCTGGATGACTTTCTCTGATAATTATCTAAACCACCTGAAGGTTCTTGAAAATGTTGGAATGACATCTATCGAACCAATTAATTATGAAGGCAAAGAGATTATTCCATTACAATTCTTAAAAGAGATCCTTCCAGATCCAGCTTCCCTTGGACCAAGAACAAAAGGGAAAACAAATATCGGCTGTATCATCCAAGGAACAAAAGATGGCAAGCCAAAAACGTATTATGTATATAATATTTGTGACCACCAAGAATGTTATCGTGAAGTAGGATCTCAAGCAATTTCTTATACAACTGGTGTTCCAGCAATGATTGGCGCAATGCTTATCATGAAAGGTCAATGGAAACGTCCAGGCGTATACAATGTAGAGGAATTTGATCCAGATCCATTCATGGATGCATTAAATAAATACGGATTACCATGGCAGGAGAACTTCTCTCCAACTCTTATAGATTGAGAGGAATGAAATGAAAAAGATTGACTTTACACAAGCTCCATCACCAAGTTACGTAGTGGACGAGCGTCTTTTAACTAGAAACTTAGAAATTTTACAGTCTGTACAGGAACGTACTGGCGCAAAAATTCTCCTTGCGTTAAAAGGATTCTCCATGCACTCCGTATTTCCTTTAGTAGGTAAATACCTGGCAGGAGTAACATCTAGTTCCCTATTTGAAGCTAGACTTGGATATGAGAAAATGGGCAAAGAAGTACATGCATATGCCCCTGCATATGCCGACAGCGAGTTCGATGAATTACTTCAATATACAGACCATATCGTCTTTAATTCCCACAGCCAGTGGAATCGATTTAAAGATAAAGTCCAAAATGCTGGAAAGAAAATTGATGTTGGTCTTCGAATTAATCCTGAATACTCAGAAATAGAAACACAGCTATACAATCCATGTGCACCTTACTCGAGATTCGGTATCACATTGGATAACTTTGATCCAGAACAATTAGATGGGATTGACGGTCTTCATTTTCATACAATGTGTGAACAAAACTCAGATACTTTAAAACGTACTATTAAAGTAGTAGACGAGAAGTTTGGTGAATATATAAAGAAAATGAAGTGGATCAACTTTGGTGGAGGACATCATATTACACGTCCAGATTATGATATTGAAACGTTAATTGAATCGATATTATTTATAAAAGAAAAATATAATGTAGATGTATATTTAGAACCTGGTGAAGCTATTGCATTGAATACAGGTTACTTAGTATCAACTGTCCTTGATATTGTTCATAATGGAATGGATCTCGCTATTCTTGATACATCTGCAACGTGTCACATGCCAGATGTACTTGAAATGCCTTATCGACCAAATATTATTGATGCAGGAATGCCTGGTGAAAATGAATACACCTATAGACTTGGTGGAATGACTTGCTTAGCAGGGGATGTCATCGGTGATTATTCTTTCAAAGAACCATTAAAGCCTGGCGACAAAATTATTTTCTGTGATATGGCGCATTATACAATGGTTAAAAATCATATGTTTAATGGTGTAAACTTACCTTCTATCGCTTCTTATAATGACGAAGAAGGATTAAAGGTTGTTCGCCAATTCGTCTTTGAAGATTACAGTAATCGATTATCCTAAACGAATAGTTAAAGAGAAAGAGGATGTATAAAGGGAGTAGTTCCCTTATACATCCTCTTTTATATTTTTATATTGTTTTCGCTGTTCAATCCATTGTAAATGGCAAATGTACTATTGAAAACATGGCAATGTAATCGTGACCGTTGTCCCCCAGCCTTCCTTACTTTTCACAGCCATATCTCCGTTATTCTGTTTAAGGAGCTTTAGACATATTGTTAAGCCTATTCCCGTTCCTTTTTCTTTGCTTGTATAATACGGTTCCCCAATTCGAGCAAGTCTTTCTTTGCTTATTCCATCACCATTATCAATTATTCTAATTCTGCACCCTTCTTCTTTTCGATCCAGAATCACTTTTACTTTACCAGTTTGTGGCGAAATAGCCTCCATGCTATTTTTCAAAATATTTAATAGCACTTGTTTAAATTGAGCATTATCAATAAAAGCAATTATTTCTTTAACTGCTCTATTTTCAACCGTAATCTCTTTATTTTGTTCATTAGCCAATGCTTGAAATAACACTTTTATATTATTCAATTCTATAAATACATTTGTTATAGATAGCACATTACCATCATTTTCTTTTGCCTCTGGCTTACTTAGAATAAGTAATTCCTTTAACACTTCATTAATTCGGTCAATTTCGTCAAGTAATATGGTTTCATAACCAGAAGCATCATTTTTTTCTTTAAGAAGCTGGATAAATCCTCTAATTGTTGTAAGTGGATTACGGATTTCATGGGCAACACTAGCAGCCATCTCTCCTACTACTTTTAATTTCTCTGAAGAAATCATCAGTTGTTCATTACGCTTCTGATCGGTTATATCATGACCGAAATAGAGATGGTATTCTTCTCCAGTACTATGTATAAGCTCTTTTTTTCCCCAAATTATAAAATAGGTTTTCCCCCTACTGTCAACAAAGCGATGTGGTTTGTCTGTCTCCATATTGATACATTCTGCAATACAGGAAAAATTTCGACCTAACCAATCATTTTCTTCTAACGATAATAAATGTAAGAAAGAAGGATTCATTTTTACTACCTGTTCCTGCCCATTCTTAACAAGCAAATAATTAGGGTTTATATCCATTATTGCCTCTAATAATTCACTTTGTCGCGATAGCTCCTCATTCATATTTTTCATATTGGTTGATTGCATTTGGAAAAAGCTTAAAAATAAAATAACAGCTGCTATCAAAGAATTAAAGCTTGAAAAAAACAATGGAATAAAAACAAAACCACTAAATATACCATTTATATAAATGATTATAATAGCTATAACAAATTGCAAATTAAATCTCTTAAAAATTGGATTCTTTATTTTAAAAGAGATAACTAATAAAATGAAGGTATTTATACATAAAAGGACAATATTAAATATAAATAAAAAATTCCCTTCTCCATAAATAGGAAATATATATTCAGAAGATAGTAAATTCCCTTCCACAATAACAAAATCCTTAATGCCAAGGCTTGTAAAATTAATAATGTATGTAACTAAGCTATATAAAATTAAAAAGTATAAACACGGTTTATTGAGCAATACTTTGAATTGTTTCAACTCTTTATTTTCATTTACTAAGTAATAAGAAAAATAATACATAACCGGCATGACACAAATGGTTCCAATTCGAAATATTTTAAATAAGAGTTCAATTGTATCTCGACTTAAAAATTCTTCTGCATATAGCACAGCGATATCCATTTGCCAGAAGGATAGCATACATAAGAAAAAAGATAATGCTTTTGTTATCTGTGACTGCGAATAAAAAATAATAGTCACAGAAATAATGAGTGGAACTAATGAAATCATTAGTAATAAAATTGCTTCCACATTATGGTCCTCCTTTTGCTACCATCTTACACCTATTATTTCCTCCGTATCCATATGGCACAGTTTTTGCTATATAATAACACCATTTATAAATTATTCCAAAACTACTAAATACTCCTTCATACACTATTTGTTTCATCGTATAAGTAGTATTTTCTAATTTGCCAAAATCTTTCTTTATATTTTGAAGAATAATATTCATACTCCCCATTCTGTTTCTAACCAATTTCATATTGACTTCTCCTAAATATTATCGTAACTCATATATATATTTTACTATGAAAAACGAATTACATCAGTAAATTAAAATAAAATATCAAAATTGCTACTAAACAAGCAAAAAGGCTGCAAAAAGAATGATTCCAATACACAAGGTAATTATCTAATTCTTTATTATTTAAAAGAATTAGCTTTCATAATTACTTATGAGATTTAGAATCCTTCATGCAGCCTACTACAAAAGATATATACTTTTAAAATTACTGATACCCGTTCTCTCTATCAGATGATTCGTCTTGAATTTCTTCTTCAAATGACTGTATCGCCGCTTCTCTACGTTTATTTTTCTGTTGAATCATTTCCTTTTCATCTGAACTAGCATTCACCATTGTTTCTTCTGCTTTGTCGATATTGTTCATTGTGTTTTGCACCATGTCCTGTAATTTTTCTACATTATCTGAACGATCATCGGGATTAGGTTTTTGAAAGCTCATCTTTCTACCTCCTTAATAATATGTTACGTATGTATTTTGTATGTCTAGCTGATTTTTTATACAAAGGTACTCGTTGAACACATACTACCATTTATTAACAAGAATAACTTTACCTACTGCCTTTCCGGATTCCAAATAATCATGCGCTTTTCCTACTTCTTCAAATGTGAAAGTTTTTTGATCAAGGAGTGGACTTAAACCATTTCCTTCTATTATTCCTGAAATTTTCTCCAGTATTTCTCCATGCTCAAAACGCTTAGCTTCATCAAGTAGCTTAAGAAGCATAAATGTAACATGTAGGGAAAGACCCTTTGAATGTACAGGCGTCAAATCATGAGTAGATCTGGCTGCTATTGATAATACGGTTCCATTTACAGAGGCTGCTTCAAAAGAACGATCAAGATTGCTACCACCGACTGTATCAAAAACAAACGGAAATCCCTTCCCCTCTGTATACTTTTCAACATAATCTTTAACAGATGATTCTCGATAAGGAATGACATGATCAGCCCCTAATTCTCGGACAATTGTTTCTTTTTCAGAGGAGGAAATAGTAGTATAAACCGTTGCTCCTGCCCATTTAGCTAACCGAATAGCAATATGACCAACACCGCCTGCGCCACCATGAATTAAGATATCATCTCCCTTTTTCAAAGCCCCTTTTGTAAATAAAGACTCCCAAGCTGTAATTCCAACTAGTGGAACGGCTGCTGCTTCTTCCATTGAAATATTCAAAGGCTTATGTGCTAAAACCCTTGCATCAACATTCATATATTCTGCTAATGCTCCCTCTAGCCCTTTAAAGCCTCCACCACAACCATATACTTCATCCCCAACTCTAAATGACTTTACCCCCTCTCCCACTTCCTCAATGATACCTGCTACATCCCCATGTAAAACGGCAGGAAAGGATGGAGACACTGCTGGTACAGCACCAGCTCTAACTTTAATATCAATTGGATTAACACTTGTTGCTTTTACCCTAATTCGTACTTGACCTGGCAATAATGCGGCTACTTCTATTTCTTTTAATTTAAATACTGATGACTTCCCAAAAGTATCAATTATCATTGCTTTCATCAAAAATCAACTCCTTAACCTCCATATTACCTAATCTATTTCATTTTTTCGAAAATTTAGCATTACATTCCTCTTTATTCATTTACAGACAGGTAAAACGTTTCTATTTCGCAAAAAAAGGATATTAGTATCTTATCTCTATCATACTAACAATATCGTTATCGATATTTATCAAGGAGGAACGATAAGATGAATAACCTTGAAAATAAAGTTGCACTCATTACTGGAGCCGCTTCTGGTATAGGAAAGGCAGCAGCAATATCACTTGCAAATAAAGGAATGAAAGTTGCATTAGTTGACTTAAATACGGATGATTTAGAAGAAGTGAAAACATCTATTAATAAGAAAGGACAAGAAGCCATATCTTTAGAATCAAATGTCGCAGAACCACCTTCTATTCAACGAGCTATTGATGAAACCATTAAGAAATGGAATAGATTAGATACCGTTTTTATTAATGCTGGAATTAATGGCGCTGTTTCCTCAATTGAAGATCTTACACCATCCGAGTGGGATCAAACAATTGACACAAACCTGAAAAGCACCTTTTTAACGGTTAAATATAGTATTCCTTATTTAAAAATAAATGGTGGCAGTATTATTATTACTAGTAGTATAAATGGCAATCGCATTTTTAAAAACTTTGGTATGTCTGCTTATAGTACCTCGAAAGCTGGTCAAGTTGCATTCGGAAAAATGGCAGCACTAGAATTAGCACAATTTAAGATAAGAGTAAATATGATTTGCCCAGGAGCAATTGATACAAACATTGAAAAAAATACGTTTAAAGACGAGAAACACTTAAAAGAAATTACCATTCCTATCGAATATCCTGAAGGAAATCAACCATTATCCCATAAATCAGGTAGCGCACAGCAAGTTGCGGATTTAGTCTATTTTTTAAGTTCTGATCTATCTAATCATATTACTGGAACAGAAATATATATTGATGGTGCAGAGTCACTATTATAAATAATAAAAGCCTACCTGATTGTTTTTAAAGGGTTTCATTTTCGAGTGCATTCTTATTTTAATAAACTGGTCGATAATACTAATTCCCTCATTTGGGGTTGAGGTGCTCTGGCGCTGATTGGCTGGGAGCTCAGCTTAAGCATCAGAGCTGATGATAGACGGAAAAATTCCGCTTAATTAGTAATTAATAGAAAAAAAGGCTGAAATAGGCGGAGGGATTCCGCCTATTGGTTCGAAATCTTCAAAAATGAATGCTCTTGGTATTTATAAGCGAAAAAAATCCCCTTATTTACTCCAAAACAGGATCATTTCTGTATTTAACCGGAAAAACTCCGCTTCATATTTACTTTCGCGGTTCTTCAGTAAAGGAAGACATCCTATTTAAAAGATTACGATGAACCCATATCACCTATGAGTGAGGTTTTATATTCCTAATTAACACTACGGCGAGTTTTCCGTGTTTATATACCGATAATAATGATGCCAATACAATCGTCATATCAGTGCATATTTAAAATAAACGGAACGGTTTAATTGTTATATGGTTGGTTTTTCAATCGGGAATACATGCATATTTGCAATTCTCATCCTTTTCTTTTCCATATCATTGTGTAGTTCAAAAGAGATTCTGTCATTATCCTATGCTAAAATAAGAAGAAATAACTTAAAAGGAGGATTAATAAATGAATGAAACAATCCAACTATTAAAAAACCATCGTTCTTATCGAACATATCAAGATAAGGAAGTAACTTTAGAAACAATTGAATTAATTATGGAAGCAGCACAAAGTGCCCCTTCTTGGACAAATGGACAACATGTTACAGCTATTCTTATTCGTGATGAAGCTAGAAAGAAAAAGCTAGCAGAATTATGTGGGAATCAAAAACATGTGGAAAACGCACCTGCCTTCCTTGTTTTTTGTGCTGATTTCTATCGAGCTAAATTAGCTAGTGAAATAGAAGGTAAGGAATTTAAAGCAATTGAAGATGTTGATACACTATTAATCGGCGCTACTGATGTTGGGCTTGCCATGCAAAATGCTATCACGGCTGCAGAGTCACTTGATTTAGGAACTGTTCCAATTGGTGGTATTCGCCGCAACGCTTTAGAGGTTATTGAATTTTTAGAACTACCTACATATGTCATTCCTATCGCAGGACTTTGCGTTGGATATCCAGATGGTGACCCAGGTTTAAAACCTAGATTACCTTTACAAAGTGTACTTCAAGAAGAAAAATATAATAAAGACCAACAAGCTATTATTGAAGAATACAACACTACCTATAAAGAATATTTAAAGAACAGAGGAGAATCTCCCCTAGGTTGGACTAATCGAATTGCTAATTTTTATGACAAATCCTATTATCCAAGTAATGCAAAAATGATTAAACAACAAGGCTTCCTCGCAAAGGATATGCAAAAATAAAAACAAAAAACAGCTTGTTTCAAAATCGATTTAGAATAAGCTGTTTTTTCATTTCTTCTATTATTTAGGAAAACTCATTTCGAAAGTCGTCCCTTTTTCTAACGTACTGTCTACCTTTATAGCACCATTATGTTTTTCAACAATCCACTTTGCAATGGAAAGCCCCAAGCCCGTCCCCTCTCGATTCGTTCTTGATTGCTCTACTTGATAAAAACGATTAAAAACTTTTGACATCTCTTCTTTAGGAATACCAATTCCAGTATCCTTTACTTGGATTATCACTGTATTTGCTTTTTCCATAGCAAGCAACTGGATTTCTCCACCTTCCAACGTAAACTTCATACTATTATCAACAAGAATAACAAGCAACTGATGTATTCTCTCTTTATCACCAATAAATGAAATCTTTTTTTTTACAGTAGCATAAATTTTTTTCCCTTGAAAATCAGCAATATCTACATATTGATTAACAACATCGTGGATTACTTCCTCTAATGCAAATTGCGTTTTCGCTATTTCTACTTGGTTTGAATCCGATCGGGCCAATGTGAGTAAATTCGTTACAAGTTTACTCAATCTCCTTGTTTCTTTGGAGATAACAGAAATATCTAATGCTCTTTCCCGAATAGTTGCTTCAGGTTTCTGAAACAGCACATCCGCACGTGACTGGATAACAGCTAGAGGTGTTCTTAGCTCATGAGAAGCATCCGAGACAAATTGTTGTTGAGCCTCCCATGATCGTTGGATGGGGATTAACGCTCTTCCTGCTAAAAAATATCCAGCAACTACAGCAAGTATGCTACCAATGCTTATACCAACAGTCATAATGATTATTAGTTGATCTAACATGCTTTCCTCAGAATCAATATTCCTAACTAATTGAATGGTTTTAGTTTCCCCATTAATGTCCAACTTACTGGAAATCGTTTGAAAACGAAGTCCTTCAGAAGAAGTTTTCTTTTCTAAACTATTAGTAGTATCCGGCTTTAAAAACGTCTCTTCCTTAGTATAATCAATGATAGCATTTTCGGATATTCCTTCAATTTCTCCATTATTCCCCCACTGAATAAGCATTAATTTAGGACCTAATATAGGAATAGGTCCTCGACCGTCTCTTTCTCCCATTCGTTTCAGGTCTTCAATCCCATTAAGAAGAGACATATTTACTTCACGATATGTTTGCTTTTCCGTATATAGATAAATGGTATAACCTAATATAATCATTAGTAGTATAAAGACAATCGAATTTAAAATGGTTAGCTTAATCCTTGTTTTACGAAACATGTGTATACTATACTCCTTAGTAATCCTTTAAAATATAACCAACACCTCGGACAGTTTGAATATCTTTATGATAATCAAATGCTTCTAATTTCTTTCGGATTTGATGGATAAAAACTTCCACAATAGCGATGGTAGTATCCGAATCAAATCCCCATATCCGATCAAAAATTTGTTCCTTCGTTACTATTTTCCCGTTATTTTGAATAAGGTATTCCAATAATTCATATTGTTTAATTGTTAACTTGATAGAAGTACCGTTAACTAACACATCATTTTCTTTCCCTGTAAGAACAATCCCCTTATATTTGATGCCTTCATCCAAGTCTAAGGCACCACTCCTTCTTAATAACGCTTTAATTCGAGCCTGAAGTTCTGGTGTTTGAAATGGCTTAACAAGATAATCATCTCCTCCAAACTCCAACCCTTTTACTCTATCTTCTAGTGAATCCTTGGCTGTTAAAAATAATACTGGTGTTTTAATTTTCTCTTTCCTAATATGTTTTACTATATCAAAACCATTCACATGTGGAAGCATCACATCTAATATAATTAAGTCATAAATATTCTGCTCGGCATAGAACATCCCATCTTCTCCATTATCTGCAATATCAACTGTATATTCTGTTTCCAGGATTGTTTTTAAAGAATCAAGTAACAGTTTATTATCTTCTACGACTAGTAATTTCATTAAATGTTCTCCTTACTCTTTATCTCATTCTTTTTCCTACATTCTTTTCCTCTCTCTATTTTACTAATAACTCCTTAAGTTATCCTTAACATTCCTATATTAATTAAAAACAAAATAGGCAGTTTCCTTCCTAATGAACGAATTCAAATAAGGAAGGAAATAACCACCTACTGTTATTACAAACTCTCTCAGAGGTTCTTTTTTTACGCTTCACCTTAAATAACTTCTGGAAGGGCAAAATAATTTGCTAACTTATCATTCACATGAGTTTGCCAATTATGTAATGGAACTTCCAGATTCTCTAACAATTTATAACCATGAACCCATGCACTCATCTCCGCATTTACACGATAGGACCAATCATTTAACCATTTATCATGATCTAGTTCCCCGTTCACATAATCGATTACATGACCAATTTCATGTGCAAGTGCATAAGTATTTTCTATCGTAAACTGATATGGGACCGTAATATACATTTTTGTATTAAAGCTTATTTTCTTTGTCGAATCATATACAACCTTACAGCCCAACTCTTCTGCAAAATATACTATTTTCATAAATTTTTCTTTTGGAATCATCATACTATATATCCCCTTTACCAATATTTACTATACTAAAAAAAATCTGTTTACGTTTATTCTCTTCAGATTCGGCTATATAACCTATGTAACGTTAATTAAAAATCTTTAATGGGAGTGATAGAAATGGCAGACAACAACAAAATGAGCAGAGAAGAAGCAGGAAGAAAAGGCGGAGAAGCTACTTCTAAAAATCACGACAAGGATTTTTACCAAGAAATTGGACAAAAAGGTGGAGAAGCTACTTCTAATAACCACGATAAGGAATTCTACCAAGAAATCGGTAAAAAGGGTGGAGAAGCTACTTCCGAAAACCATGACAAGGAATTCTACCAAGAAATTGGTAAAAAAGGCGGAGAAACTACCTCCGATAACCACGATAAGGAATTTTACCAAGAAATCGGTAAAAAGGGTGGTCAGGCAACTTCTGATAACCACGACAAGGAATTCTACCAAGAAATTGGTCGAAAAGGCGGAAATTCTCGCAACGATAATGATTAATGGATTCCGACAAATCCATTATCATAATATAGTTTATGTTAAATAACCTGGTAGATATTCCACCAAAAAAGGAACAATTAAAAATATATTAAATGAATATAAAGGGGCTAACCATTGCAAAGATAAACTCTATGTATAGGTTAGCCCCTTTTACATAAGTAATACTTCCTATCATACATTATCAACCGAAGTTATTCAAAGGTTAGAATTATGTTTTTATTTCCAGTTCTTCAACTGTCTTACAGCTTTTTTTTTATCCCTCTCACCAATCTACTTACATTTAAATCTATTAACCCTCCCTTTTGATAAACTTTATCTATATTATAGCTTTTTTAATAAAAGCTATTATTTACAATAATTTTTTGATACAATAATTTTGTTGGCCTATAAACACCTATAAACAAATTTCGAGAATATTCTCCCTTTTTCAAACAAAATATAATATAATCTAATATACCTATTAAAATTACATTATTTATGATTTAAAATAACTATAATTGAAATTTTATAGATTATATCAATCTATTTTATTGTATAAAGAGAGAGGGAATAAATTGTGGGCATCATTAATGCAGGTGAGTTTATAGAAACCGTTTATTTTAAAGGCACCCAAATATCGTTAATGGCTGCTGGTGATGGAACTGAAGTAATCTATCATAAATTACAATCTGGTTCTAGTTGGGCAATGACTCCTGAAGATAATTGGGATGGTTTTGAATACTTTTATATACTCTCTGGTAAATTATCTTATCGAACTGATGAGGACATAGTTGAAATGAAAGCCGGACAAGCTTTTTTCGAGAGTCCAATTCAAAAATACAGTATTTTTACTGCTGAAGAAATCACAGAATTTATTTATATAACAAGTCAACCAGTTTTTCACTACTATAGTCAATGTTCGAAAGATTTAATGGAACTTGCTATTTCTATAGAAGAAAAAGATGGATATACAGTAGATCATTGTGAAAGAATTAAACACTACTCAATGTTAGTTGGAGAAGCATTAGATCTTAATAGAAAACAAATTACAAGATTAAATCTTGCTTCTTTTTTCCATGATGTCGGTAAAGTTCGAGTTCCATTAGAAATTTTGCAAAAACCATCTAAATTAACAGAAGATGAATGGGATATTATGAAAAAGCACACTACTTTTGGTCGTGATTTACTTGAAGAAACAAAAATACCTGTTCTTTGTGAAGTTGGATTAATTGTAGAGCAACACCACGAGAGATATGATGGAAAAGGCTATCCAAAAGGTTTAAAAGAAGATGAAATTTCCATTGAAGCTTCTATTATATCAGTGGTTGATTCCTTCGATGCCATGACAACAGACAGAGTATATAAAAAAGGAAAATCAGCTGAAGAAGCATTCCAAGAAATATTAAACAACCGGGGTACTATGTATCACCCCATAGTGGTCGATACTTTTATAGCACTAAAAGAAAAAATAATTAATTAGAAAAGGGAGAGAGCTTATGAAAAAATTAGTATGGAGTTTATTAGCTGTAGTATTAATTGTGTCATTTCAAGTAAAGCCAGCAGAAGCTGCTTACTTACCTGAATATGACAAATATGTTGAAGTATCTTATGATCAAGCAAGACAAATTGCAGATTTACTTGGTCTTAAAAATGTACCACTAGGTGAACAAACTGCACAAATTTCTTTTGATGTTCAAGAAAAAGTAATTACAAAAATCGAAAAAATTACTGGAAAAGAAATTAATCGTTACTATATTTGGTTAACAGTAAATGGAGAGAAAGTTCTAGGAATTGACCCTCCACTTCCACAAGCTTAATACAAAAAAGCATCGAAAAGATTTTAAAATTTTCGATGCTTTTTCTTTTAACATCACCATTTTTATATAAAATTACCATTCTAATCAGACTTCTATTTCTATGCCAAATTAATAAACAGCTTTATCCATCCAAAAAACGAAATCCACAAAGGAATACTAAGAACTACTCCCCATTTTAATCCATTTAAAAAGTTTGATTGTTCTTCCATCGTTATCCACTCCTCATTAGTAAGTAGATGATCTATACATTTATTATAACAGAAAACGCTTTCATTATTACTAATTTTATTATAAGATATATATTTATATTGGTTAATTTGTATACTCCTATAAATTTATTCCCTATTTTTAGCAACTTTAAACATATGATTCCAATTTTTCACTTTATCATTCTTAAAATCAAAAATAATAGAAAAAAACCCGAAATATTTTTCGGGTCAAATATATTTTAAGAGGGGAAACTCTTAACCTATTAATAGAGTATCGAATAATTATGAACAAATAATGAACAAAAGATTAAAAAATAAAAAAATCTATTAGCTATCGACTGCTACATCTTTATAAGAAAAAGAATGAAAGTCAAATAATCCTTTATCCGTTAATTTTAAGGTAGGAATTACCGTTAATGAAAGAAAAGATAATGTTAAGAAAGGATTAAAAGTATTATACCCTTCTAGAATCTCGACTTTTTGATTTAATGTTTTTAACTGTTCATAGAGTGTTAAATAATCTTGATCTGAAATTAACCCAGCTATCGGTAATGGGAGTGTTGCAACTACTACTCCTTCTGATACAACCACTATTCCTCCATTTATCTCCTGTAGCTCATTGATTGCTAACAATAAATCGTCATCGTTTGTTCCAACTGCCACAATATTATGGGAATCATGAGAAATGGTGGTAGCAACTGCCCCCTTTTTAAATCCAAATCCTTTTACAATCGCCTTTCCAACATTGCCAGTTTGGTGATGTCTCTCAGCTACTACCAACTTTAATTGATCTTCTTCCAAAGAGGTCCGAAAATATCCATTTTCCACTTTTACTTTTTCAATCACTTCATTTGTAACGATACTATTTGGAATGATTTCAATAATATGACATAAATCAGATGTCAAGGGAAGCTTTAAATCCTCCAATGAAAGCTTTGCACAATTAATTGCTGGCAAGTTAGGTTCAAGATAGTCTTGCTTAATAAATTTATCTTCTATTACTTTCCCATCCTTTACGACACATTCCCCATTTTTAAAAACACTATGAACGGTAAATTTTTTCAGGTCATCAACTAGAAGAAAATCAGCTTGATAGCCTGGAGATACTGCTCCAATTGAATTCAATTGAAAGCACTCTGCAGCATTTAATGTCACCATTTGAATGGCTATAATCGGATCTAATCCTTTTTCAATTGCTAAGCGTACGCTGTGATCTACGCTGCCTTCTTCCACTAAATCATCTACTAATTTATCATCTGTTACAAATAAGCATCTTCGCGAATTTCTCATCGTTACAGCGGGTAATAAAGCATTCAAATCTTTTGCAACAGTACCTTCTCTTATCATCAGATACATTCCTAAATCTAACCGATCTTTTGCTTCTTGTAGTGTTGTCGCTTCATGATCATTCCGGATATAAGCTGCACTATATACATTTAACTTTTCTCTTTCAATCCCAGCCGCATGGCCATCAATTAAGCGATTATGTTTTTGTGTCAACACCAGTTTATCCATCATATTCAAATTAGTTTCATATACAGAAGGAAAATCCATTACTTCTGCCAATCCCAGTACTCTTTCATGGGAATAAAAGGGCTCTAAATCATTTGCGTATAAGGTTGCTCCGTTTGAGTCCTCTGGAACAGCAGGCACACAGGAAGGTAGCATCACACGAATGTCTAACGGCAGGTCTTCGGATTTATCTAACATATACTGAATTCCATCTGCACCTGCAACGTTAGCAATTTCATGAGGATCGGTAATGACAGTTGTTACACCATGCAATAATAATACTTTCGCAAATTCCTGTGGTGTAAGCATACTACTTTCTATATGTACATGGGCATCGATAAGACCAGGAACTAAATATTTTCCTTCCGCATCAATCACTCGTTGTCCTTTATAGCTTCCAATCCCGGCAATTTTATCATCTGCAATGGCTACGTCGCCTTTCATTATTTCCCCAGTGAACACATTAACAATTTTTGCATTTGTAATCACGATATCAGCAAGTTCTTTTTTAGCAGAAACTCTAATTCTCTTTTCCAATTTTTCTCTCAAGTATAAGTACCCCCTTTTTTTAATTCTGAATATTCAAACTTTATAAATCAATACAATTATCCTACAACAGGAAGGCTGCTTTCGTATTGTAAATACATTATTAATTCGGCAATAAAAAAACTTAAGTACACTAAAAATTCAATTCATACGTCCAAGGAATGGTATAATGAATAGTTATTTACGAAAGATAGGGAAGATACCTCTAACTTTACATATATTTTTATCATTTTATTATATGTTGATATATTTTTCAATGCGCATTACACAATAACTTAACTTTCTATTAGTATTGATTTTACATATTATTTAAACACAATATCAAAAAACAGTGGTATTATAACTACGTATCGTAATGATGATTCTCTATATTATTACACTTGTTAAGAAAGGAGAAATAATTTACATGTATAAAGATTTAATTCTAGCCATGCTACGTTCAGGCATTTTTGGATTTGGTGGAGGACCTTCTGTAATCCCGTTATTTCGTCACGAAGCAGTGACAAAGTATAAGTGGATGGATAACGAAGAGTTTGGAGACGTACTTGCCATTGCGAATACACTTCCTGGACCGATCGCTACAAAAATTGCTGCCTATTTAGGCTACCATCAAAAAGGTACAGTAGGAGCTATTGTTAGCGTCTTAGCTCATATATTGCCGACTTGTTTAGCGATGGTATTTTTATTTTCCTTTATATCAATTCTTAGTCATTCACCAATAATAACAAGCATGATTTCAGCCGTTGTACCTGTAATTGCCGTAATGCTTGGCTTAATGGCATATGAATTTGGAGAAAAAGCAGTGAAGGGATTAGGAATTTATGTTGGTATTGGCTTAACCATTGTCTGTCTTCTCCTATTACAAACATTTTCTATTCATCCTGGTATTATCGTACTTATTTTTCTCACTTATGGGGCTTTTCATTTTAAATTAAAACATAAAATCCTACATAAAAAAGAAAGAGGACTATAAAGATGATTTTTGTTAGTATTTTTCTCAGTTTCCTTGTTGCAAACTTATTAGGATATGGTGGTGGTCCAGCTTCTATCCCTTTAATGTATGAAGAAATAGTTAATCGATATAATTGGCTATCCAACACAGAATTTTCCAATATGTTAGCATTTGCTAATGCATTACCAGGACCAGTTGCTACAAAAATTGCAGCCTATGTAGGCTATGGAGTAGGAGGCTGGGGCGGATTTGTTGTGGCCTTACTAGCAACGATTCTACCTTCAGCTATCGGACTTATCTTTTTATTAAAACTAATGAGGAAGCATAAAGACTCGATGATTGTTAAAGGCATGACCATCCTTGTGCAACCAGTTATTACTGCATTAATGTTGGTATTAACGTTTGAGATGTTTCAAGATTCCTATCACTCCATTGGGATTATTCAATCTGCAGCAATTGCATTAGTAGCTTTTTTATTATTGCAAAAATGGAAAGTACACCCCGCGATAGTAATTATTCTTGCCTTTCTTTATGGAGGACTTATCATTCCTCACCTGAGCTAAAATTTATAAAATGGAAAATTGATGAATTATTAGTTGGAGGTTTTTATGGATAAAAAATTTCATGTTCCTAATATCAAGTTAGATAAAATAGATCGCCATATATTGTCGCTACTTCACGAGAACAGCCGCATCTCTTATACCGATATTGGAAAAGAAATTGGGATTTCAAGAGTAGCTGTTCAAACAAGAGTAAATACCCTCTTCGAAAATGGCATCATTGAACAATTCACAACTGTCATTAACCCTTCAAAAGTCGGGAAAACGGTATCTGCTTTTTTTAATGTCGATGTGGAGCCTCAATATTTAGAGACCGTTGCAAAAACTCTCGCAGAGGATTCTGCGGTCACAAGTCTATACCATATGACTGGTCCGAGTAAATTACATATGCATGGCATTTTTATCGATAACCAAGAGATGGAATCATTTTTAACGAATAAGCTTTACGCAACAAAAGGAGTTGCGAGTGTAGACTGCCAAATACTTATTAAACGATATAAGAGCAGAATCGGAATGAAACTCTAAAGTTCTGATGAAAGAAGAAATAAATGCTAATAAAAAACAGCCTGAATAAATGCTTTAAAGGATTTCGTTTTCGGGTGCATTCTTATTAAATGACACAAGAATTGACGTATGAAATTGGCATACGTCTTTTTCCTTATTTTTCAACGTTTCTACGAAATTTCATTAACTTTGACAAAGCGATTGACATCATTATTATGATGGACAATAAGTATTGTACTATTAAAAAAACGGTCAAGTTTACTGTCATTTGTAGTACCATTTTGAGTACCAATTTTATTGATATTTGCTGCCGATTTCCGCATCTAGAATCGAGAGAGTTCGCACTTATCGGTTGGGAGATAAGGTTAAGCACCTAAGTTGAAAAATAGACGGAAAAATTCTGCTTATTTGGTAATTATTATTTAAAAAAGCTAAAATAGACGGAGAGATTCCGCCTATTGACTCGAAAAATGCGAAAATGGGAGGTTTTGCTTTGCATAATCGGAAAACCTACCCTTATTTACCCTGAAATAAGCTCCATTCTGTATATAACCGGAAAATCTCCGCTTATTTTCCTTTTGCTGTTTACTCGATTCAGGACAAGACACCTTAATTAAAAGGGAGTGAGTTTGATCCCATAATCCAAGGGACCCTCATTTTAAAGCATTACAGCAAACTGTATCACAAATAAGTGAGGTTTTATATAAATAAGGTTTTTGTATTCCTAATAAAGAAACTCGCCAATTGGCGAGTTTTCCTTTTTTATATACCAATAACGAAGTCAATACCACTGTCATTTTGTCACGTATTTTTAGAAATGCACCTCAAAACGGAACCCTTTATAAATGCTTTCAGACTGTTTTTTATTCTTGGAAAGAAAAACTAATATAATTGTTGTAGCTCTTTCCAATCTTTTATTCTGTTTAATTCTAGATGTTTATTATAAAGATGGTCTTTCACAAAAAGCTGTGTAGAATGATTTAGGAGGGTTTCCAGGACAGCGGGTTTATCGTCAAAATAATAATCTAACTCGATACTTTGAATAATTCTTATTTTCTCATGATCTTCCATTCCACAATAAAAATGATTATCTGTAATAGGAAAACCAATTTCCTTCATCCACTCTTTTGTTTTTGCAGCAAATTGTTTTTTTCGAGCAGTAATATAATAAACTTGATGACCATTATTAACTAGTGCATTTAAAGCTTCGACTGCTCCAGAAAAGGGAGAACAATTTGTAAAATAAATTTCTTCTCTTAGTGAATCCCATAGTTGCTTTCCTTCGATAGCAGTCAATCCAAAGGGCTCGTGAATTTCCACTGTTGCTAATGCATGAAAAATTTCTAATGGAATATTCTTTTTAAGCTTTTTATTATAAAGATTAAACGCATGCTGTCTTAAATTGATCAGTGTATCATCTATATCAAATCCGAACTTCATTTATTTCCTCCATATAGATACTATGCATTCCTATTAGGATAAGCAGTTATTTTAATATCTTCTCCTACCCACTCAGTCTTTTCAAAACGTAACGGAACCGCCTCATCTACTTTTTCAATATTTTCGCCTCTAAATGGCGTATAGGAATGAATACCGCCTACTATTTTAGGAGCAATATATACTAGATACTTATGAATTAAACCCTCGCGCATAAAGCTTGCATTTACCTCACTTCCACCTTCGAGAAGAATATCAGTAATTCCTAGCTTATATAATTGTTGTAAAGCATTATTTAAATCTAATTTTCCATTAATGGAAGGGATAGCTAACAAATCTACTCCCATTCCTTTTAATGCAATTGCTTTCTCCGAATCAATATTTGAAGCCGTAACAATTATCGTTTGTGCCTCTTTACAATTTGTTATATGAGCATCTAAAGGGGTTCGTAAATTCGTGTCCAATATAATTCGAATAGGATTTTTTGATGGTCCATCTAATCGGGTTGTCAATTTTGGATTGTCTGCTAACACTGTTCCAACACCAATTAAAATACCATCTACTTTGTTTCGTAAAACATGCACTTCTTTTCTTGCTGCTTCCCCGGTTATCCATTGACTATGACCAGTATATGTGGCAATTTTCCCATCCAAGGTCATTGCAACTTTCGAAATTACAAAAGGCGTTTCATGTATCATATTATGAATAAAACGCTCATTTAATTGCTGTGCCTCTTTTTTTAAAATACCAACTTCCACTTCTATTCCTGCTTCTCTTAAGATACCAATCCCTCGACCAGCAACTTGAGGATTAGGATCTTCTGTTGCAACAACCACTCTCTTTACTCCTGAATTTTTAACCAGCAGTGCACAAGGAGGTGTTTTGCCATAGTGCGAACAAGGCTCTAATGTAACATAAAGCGTTGCATCTTTTGCATGGTCTCCTGCCATGTTAAAAGCATGAACTTCAGCATGTGGCTCTCCAGCCTTACGATGAAGACCTGTGCCGACAATTACTCCATCCTTTACTATTACAGCACCTACTACTGGATTAGGATTTGTCTTTCCAAGGGCTGATTCTGCAAGTTCCAATGCCATTCTCATATAATCTTGATCATGCTTCATACCTATGCTCCTTAAATGGTCACTGTATTTTTCAAAGGAATATGACCAGATTTATTCACTTTCGTCTTTAAATAATTCTCATTAAAGGATGAAACATCTCCCCATAAGGGAACATTTTCTTCTGCTGTGAGCCCAAGTTTCTTAAGTGCCTCCAATTTTTTCGGATTATTCGTAATTAATTTCACCGGTTTTTGACGAAGAGATTGAAGTACTTTTATAGGAGCTTCATAACTTCTCATATCATCTGGAAAATCAAGAGCAATATTTGCCTCAACGGTATCAAGGCCATTTTCTTGCAAAAGATACGCTAGGGATTTTGTAAATAACCCAATGCCTCTTCCTTCATGATTTGCTAAATAGAAGAGTGCGCCACTTCCGTTTTCTACTATCATTCGCATCGATTCTCTTAATTGATAACCACAATCACATCTTTTACTTCCAAAAATGTCACCTGTATGACATATGCTATGCATACGAATTAAAGCATTTTCTTCATTAGAAAAGTCTCCGTATACTAGAACAGAGGATTGCTGATAATCAGCTAGATCTAAAGACGGTAACGAACGTAGAACTTCTTCTTTCGTTTGATTTTTATTTATTGGTAACCACGTATACCACTGAAAGGTAACTACTTGATCGTCCAATTGAACCGGCAGCTTAACTGGACCAACTAAACTTAAATTTTGCTCTTCGTTAAATGCGATTATTTCCATTTTATTTTGAAGAAGATCCATAATATTTTGATCCATCCGAAAATCTCCTTTATTGTCTGTAGTATTCTTTAATCTGTATTAGTAATATAAATATATCATTTAAAATATTTTCACCTAAATAGTTAGTAAAAAGGATTAAATTATTTAGCCCCTTCTACTTACTATATGTAAGTAAGTTTATTATCATAAGGATGTTGCGTCAAGTGAATAGCTTTTAAATTATTTAAAACCAATTGGATTACTCAACTTTTCAACTTGAAATCTCACTGATAACTGTTATCATATAGCAAATAATTCATTCGTACAATTCAAACCTCCTATGCATTGTTACAACGATTACTTCGGGAACTCCATTCATTGATTTTTCTCTTTATATACTATATAATTTGACTACTCAGTCATGAATTCAGAAAAAATTTGACCAACTAGTCACAACATCGCTTCCTATAAGCACTGGAGGAAAATACGTGAAAGAAAAAGAAAAAATAATTATTGATTCAGCCATTAAGTTTTTTGCTCAAAAGGGTTTTTCTTCAACATCTGTACAAGAAATTGCAAGCGATTGTGGTATATCGAAAGGCGCATTTTATTTATACTTCAAGTCAAAAGAGTCACTTCTTTATAAAATCTTGCAATATTACTACGATGAATTAATCAAAACCTTTGAGGAAATCAGTCTAAAATCTATCCCAGCTAGAGATAAATACATGGAACAGCTTACCTTTATGTTCAATCACGCCTTAAAGCATAAAGAATTTATCATCATGCAATCCAAAGAACAGGCAATCCCATTAAATAGCTCTATTAAAGATTTATTAGTACAAATGCAATCAGAAATGCAAAATTATAATCTTAAGGGTCTCCATGCAATTTATGGAGAAGAAAAGAAGAATTATCTTTTAGACCTTCTGATGATACAAGAAGGACTTGTTCATTCTTTTTTGAAGATAGTAATTTTAGAATCATCTAATATTTCAACGAAAGATATTTCTCATTATCTTTTAAAAAGATTAGATTCCATTATAACGGATATGGAAGCAAATGACGAGCCACCTCTCTTTACCAATGATTTTCTTAAACATATTATTAAAAAGCCTAAAATCAACTTTATAGAAGATAGCTATCAACACCTATTAGATGCTGTTACTTCTATCCAAAGGAAAACCGAGTATATTTCTCATAAACAAGAGATCGAGGTAACAATAGAGGTATTAATGACAGAAATCCATGCCGATGAGCCAAGAGTACCTATTATTAAGGGAATGCTTTCTAATTTGAACGGTTATGAAGACTTGAAGGAAGAACAAAAAACAATTGCTGAATTTTATCATATCGCACTGTAAATATATCTCGATAAAAAAACTTTCATATGATTATGAAAGTTTTTTTATTGGTCAATAATGCAAAGGATAACAACTTTAAGAGGTGTCAAACTTTGCCTAATTCCATACTTTCTAGATTCTTAAGATTACCATTAAGTATACGTGTATTAACCATTTCTCTTTCTATTATTATCCTATTCGGATTCTTTATCACTTGGATTGAACCAGAAACATTTCCCACTTTATTTGAAGGAGTCTGGTGGGCAATTATTACAACCTCTACAGTAGGATATGGCGATTATGCTCCCATTACGATTTTGGGAAGAATAACTGGCATGTTATTAATTTTATCTGGGGTAGGATTCCTATCTACTTATTTAGTGACATTAGCAACAGCTGCTGTAGCAAAACAAAATGCCTATCTTGAAGGAAAAACTACTTATAAAGGACAAAACCATTTGATAATCATCGGTTGGAATGAACGTTCAAAGCTAATGATCCACTCCATTATTAAAGATAAAGAAAATATTCCAGTTACCTTAATTGATGAATCCTTAGCAACTAATCCAGTGCCTGAAATGATTCATTTTGTTAAAGGAAACTCTAATTTAGACAGCGTTTTGTTTAAGGCGAATATAATGACTGCAAATAAGGTTATTATAACAGCCGATCAAAACAAAGAAGAGTTGCAAGCAGATATGCATTCGATTTTAACTTTACTCGCAATAAAAGGGTTGAATCCTACTGTCCCTTGTATCGTTGAAATACTGACAGCAGAACAAGTACAGAATGCGAAAAGAGCTGGAGCTGATGAAATTATTGAGACAAATAGTCTTACAAGCTTCGTTATGCATAATAGCTTAAATTCACAAGATACGATGATTGCATTTCTAGAACTTTTAAATCAACTAAAGGATAAAAAGCTCCAATTTATTCCTCTAAAAAATATAAACGAAGAATTAGTAGATTATTTGACATTGAACAATTATTTATTAGCAAATGGTAAGTTATTATTAGGAGTGAAAAGAGGGGGATCTAGTTATCTGAATCCTAACCCTTCCTTTGTATTTGAAGAAAAGGATGAATTGATTATTATTACTTAAATAGTTTTCCATGGCTTGCTAGCTAGCAGCAAGCCTCAGAAAACAACTATATAAAACATAGCCTTATTAATTAATCCAAGTCTCACAAAAATAAGCGCTTATTTCAAGGATTTTACTCTTCCATCAACAATCTATCATTATGCTTCTAAAAATGTTTTACAAGCACTTGCACATTCCCTACAAATTTCTGCACAGTATTGACAGTGACGATGTTCATGCTTTTCACATTCACGGGCACAATCCTCACAAACAGAGAGACAAATTTCTGCAAACTCTTTAGCGTATGGAGATTTTCTAATGATAGCTTGTTCTAAATAACTACAAAATTGAATACATTCCCTATTCGTATGAATGCAATCTATCATTGGTGCATTATTTTCTTCTGCTAAGCATTCATTTAAGCAGTGGTTACAAACTATCATACATTCCTGCAAGGATTTTATTAGTACTTGTTCTTTTTCAATAAGCATAAGTTTCTCCTCCTTCTACCCGTTTCTATTTATTTAACCTTTCAAAAAATCTTTAAACCTTTAGAAAAAGGAATAGAATTTTATCGGAGAAGCTAAAAAAAGCTATCGGGACTCCTTTTTAGAAGTGTACCGATAGCTTTTTAAATACTATTGATTATAAACGACTTTCTAATTCTGCTTTCTTCTCTTCAAATCCTGGTTTACCAAGTAACGCAAACATATTTACTTTGTATGCTTCTACTCCTGGTTGATCAAATGGATTTACCCCTAGTAAATAACCGCTGATCGCACAAGCTTTTTCAAAGAAGTATACAAGATATCCGAACGTATACTCATTCATTTCCGGAATGCTAACAATTAGGTTTGGTACTCCACCATCTGTATGTGCAAGAAGTGTTCCTTCAAACGCTTTGTTGTTAACAAAATCTATAGTTTGTCCAGCAAGATAATTTAAGCCATCTAAGTCATTTTCTTCTGCTTCAATTACTAGCTCATGACGAGGCTTGTCCACTTTTACAATTGTTTCAAAAATGTCACGACGACCTTCTTGAACATATTGTCCTAATGAATGTAGGTCAGTTGAGAAGTTTGCAGAAGAAGGATAAATACCTTTTTGGTCTTTTCCTTCGCTTTCGCCAAACAATTGCTTCCACCATTCGGAGAAATATTGCAATCCTGGTTCGTAGTTAATTAACATTTCAATTGTTTTTCCTTTATTATAAAGAACATTACGAACTGCTGCGTATTGATATGCAATGTTGTTTTTCAATTCTGATGTACCGAAATCAGTTCTAGCTGCTGCTGCACCTTCCATCATTACTGTAATATCAGCGCCGCTCACAGCAATCGGTAATAAGCCAACTGGTGTTAAAACAGAATAACGTCCACCAACATCATCAGGAATAATAAATGATTCATATCCTTCTTCTGTCGCTAGCGTTTTTAACGCGCCTCTTGCCTTATCAGTAGTAGCATAAATTCTTGTTCTTGCTTCTTCTACACCATATTTTTGTTCTAATAATTTACGGAAAATACGGAATGCAATTGCTGGTTCTGTAGTTGTTCCAGATTTAGAAATAACATTGATAGAGAAATCTTTATCTCCAAGGAAATCAATAACATCACTCATATATGTAGAGCTAATATCTTTCCCAATAAAGATAATTTGTGGTGTGTTTCTTTTTTCTTTTGGTAAAGAATTATAAAAGCTATGATTTAGCATTTCAATCGCAGCACGAGCTCCAAGGTAGGAACCTCCGATACCGATTACAAGTAAAACTTCTGAATCACTTTTAATTTTTTCTGCCGCTTTTTGAATACGTGCAAATTCTTCTTTATCATAATCTACAGGAAGATCTATCCATCCAAGAAAATCGCTTCCTTGTCCAGTTTTTTCATGTAAGGAATGATGGGCAACTTTTACTGCATCTTCTAAATATGTAATTTCGTGCTCTCCAAAGAAACTTAATGCCTTTGAGTAATCAAAACGAACGTGTGTCATAAATTGATCCTCCAATTATAATATTTATTTATTACTCCTCTTCCACTTTATCGGAAGTAGAAAAAGGAATCAAGAAAGAACTCGTGTTGAAAACGGATACATTATCTTTTTTTTTCATTTTTCACCAATTTTTCAATTTTAATTTAACTTTTTCAACAAGAAGAAAAGGAATACGATAAATCCAGTTAAAAACCTACAAACAATTTAGCTAAATTATTTGTAGGTTTGTTTCTTTTATAGAGATGCTTTATAAATTGCTAAAACATCCTTGTCATTTAACACTTTAAAATTACCAAATCCACCGTTTGTCATTGCTTTTTCGACCATTAAATCTAGTTTACTATCATCAATGTCGTAATCAGCCAAACGAGAAGGAGCTCCTAAGTCATTCCAAAATGCACGTAGCTTTTCAATTCCCTCAAGCCCAGCTTCCTCTGCTGTTTTCCCTTCAGGATCTACCCCAAATACACGAACAGCTAATTGTTTAAAGCGTTCTGGTTTTACAGATAAATTATGTTTCATCCAATTAGGGAATAAAATAGCAAGCCCTCCACCATGAGGAATATCATACACCGCTGAAACAGCATGCTCAATATTATGTGAAGCCCAATCGCCACGGTATCCCATATTAAGCATTCCATTAAGAGCCATCGTACCACAATATAAAATAGCAGCTCGATATTCATAGTTTTCTAAGTCATTAACAAGCTTTGGACCAAACTCTATAACCGTCTTCAATACAGATTCACACATATAATCTTGCAGTTCTGTATGTTCTTCTAAGTGGAAATAATGTTCAAAGACATGAGACATCATATCTACAATTCCATAAATCGTTTGATCTTTAGGAACTGTATATGTATTTTCCGGATCTAGAATTGAAAACACAGGGAATGTAAATGGGCTTCCCCAGCCAACTTTTTCTTGCGTTTCCCAATTTGTAATAACAGAGCCTGCATTCATTTCTGATCCTGTTGCAGCGAGTGTTAGAACTGTTCCAAACGGTAAAGCTGCTTTTGGAGCTGCTTTTTTCGTAATAAACTCCCATGGGTTGCCATCAAACTTTGCACCTGCAGCAATTGCCTTAGTACAGTCAATAACACTTCCTCCACCAACAGCTAAGATAAAATCGATTTCTTCTGTTTTACAGATATCAACTCCACGCTGTACAGTTGTTAATCGGGGATTTGGCTCTACACCTGATAATTCAAATACTTCTTTGCCATTTTCGTTAAGAATAGTCATTACTTTATCGTATAGACCATTTTTCTTAATACTTCCTCCCCCGTATACTAAGAGGATTTTCTTTCCAAACGAGGCTAATTGATCTTTTAGTTGTTCTAATTGACCTTTACCAAAAATAAGTTTTGTTGGATTATAAAAAACAAAGTTTTCCAAATAAATGCCTCCCATTCTTTATGAAGAATTAGTAATGTAAAACCTAGCGTATGACTTATTATTAAACAAACTTCTATGAAAATCAAAAGATTAAGCTTAAGGAGCCGACAAATAGTATATGTCTCCCTTGGATTACTTATCCCATATTAACGACAACAATTTGGAGAAACCCCCTTATTTTTGTCACTATTATTTATTGAACATATTAAATAAAGCTGACCTTCCAGCCAGCTTCTAACTACATATACCTTATTGATTGTTCACATTTAATACTTGTTTAATTCGCTCAATAGCCCAATCCAACTCTTCCTTTGTAATCGTTAACGGAGGTGCAAAACGGATGACTGTTTCATGCGTTTCTTTACATAATAAACCTACTTCTTTTAGCTTTTCACAATAAGGTCTGGCTTCTACCGTTAATTCTACTCCTATAAATAATCCTCTTCCTCTAATATCCTTAATAATCGGATTATTAATTTCAGCTAATTTTTGCAGAAAATAATGGCCTAATCTTGCAGAGCGATCGGTTAAATTCTCATCTATAATTACATCTAAAGCAGCAATGGATACGGCACATGCCATCGGATTCCCTCCAAATGTGGATCCATGGGAACCTGGATTAAAAACTCCTAATATATCTCTATTTGCCACTACACAGGAAATGGGAAACACACCAGCTCCAAGCGCTTTACCTAATATATACATATCTGGTTCAATCCCGTACCATTCACTCGCAAATAATTTTCCTGTTCTCGATAAACCTGTTTGTATTTCATCGGCAATAAAGAGAACATTGTTTTCCTTACATAATTGATATGCTGCTTCCATAAAACCTTCTGGAGGAATGATAATACCAGCCTCCCCTTGAATTGGTTCTACAATGAATGCCGCTGTGTTCTCTGTAATGGCTTTTTTTAATTGATTAATATCTCCATAAGGAATAATCTTAATGCCAGGCAACAGTGGCCCAAACCCCCACTTATACTCCTCATCAGAGGATAGCGAAACTGCCCCCATTGTTCTTCCATGAAAATTACCCTCGCATACAATTAGTTCTGCCCTGTCTTTTTCTACTCCTTTACAATCATAAGCCCATCTTCTTGCAGCTTTAATAGCAGTTTCCACCGCTTCTGCTCCAGTATTCATCGGCAGAACCATTTCTTTGTTTGTTAGGGTACTTATCTTTTCATACCAAGGACCTAATTGATCATGATGAAAAGCCCTTGATGTTAAAGTAACACGATCAGCCTGTCTCTTTAACGCTCCAATTATTTTCGGATGACGATGACCTTGATTTAAAGCAGAATATGCACTTAACATATCCATATATTTATTTCCTTCCGGATCAGTAATCCAAACACCCTCTGCTTCGGAAATCACTATTGGTAATGGATTATAATTCTTTGCTCCATATTTCTCTGTCTGTTCTATTAGTGAAATAGATTTAAATTCTTGTACCATCCAATCATCCTTCCAATTTTATTATATAAATGTAAAAGACATATATATTAACTTTAGCTGATTTTATAAAAGAAGGATATAATTATTATCATTATTTTCTAAAAATTCATTTTGTGATTTTATTAGGCTTCCCTACGCTGTTTAAAGTTAAGGAAAAAAGGCAAAAAAAAAGACTGCCCAAAAGCAGCAGCACTTCATACATTAATGAAGCAATAGCTTTGTCGACAGCCTTATTTTATATAATTAATTATTTTTTAATTAAATCATTACGATTAGATTGTTCAATCCACTCTTGTAATTTATCTTTTAATGTATTGAAACCTTGTACGTTTTCTGTTTCAACTACAGCAGCAGCTGTTTGACGTTTTGGACGAGGTTTTTTTGCTTTAGCAGCTTCTGGTTGTGCAGGTGCTTCTTCTGTTGCACGGATAGAAAGACCAATTTTACCAGCATTTTCGTCGATAGAAAGAACTTTAACGTTCACTTCATCTCCAACTTTTAAAAATTCGTTAATATCTTTTACATAACCATGAGTTACTTCAGAGATATGAACTAAACCTTGTGTATTTTCATCTAAAGAAACAAACGCTCCGTAAGGCTGAATACCTGTAACCTTTCCTGTAATAACACTTCCAACTTCGATTTTATCTGACATGAGAACACTCCTAATTGTTTATATTAATATTTCCTTTTATACGCATTATAAGATTATATCACATATATGACATTTATACAAAAGGATTTATTTTTACACTGATATAATTCCCTGATATCTTTTGTATAAACTATGTCTTTATTGGAACGAATTAAAGTCTCTAAGTTGATTCTTACAAATAACAATGGAACTTTCCATTCATAAAAAAGAGGTGTTACAAAAGAAAATCCACAATCTAATAAATTGCGATGATTCCCTTTTAAAACACCTAAATGTAGCTTAATACGTATGTTTATCCACAAAACGCTTTATTCTTTTCATTGCTTCTTGTAATTGTTGTAACGAGGAAGCATAAGAGCACCGAACATGCCCTTCCCCACTTTCTCCAAAAACACTTCCAGGTACAACAGCTACCTTCTCTTCCATCAACAGCTTTTCAGCAAAAGTTTCAGACGTCATCTTTGTTGCCGTTATATTAGGAAATGCATAAAAGGCGCCACCAGGCAAATGACAGCTTAGCCCCATATCATTTAATGATTGCACAATAAAATTCCTTCTGCGGCGATAGCTTTTTTTCATTTCTTCTACATCATTTTGACCATTTCTTAGTGCTTCAAGTCCAGCATATTGCGCCATTGTAGGTGCACACATTAAACTGTACTGATGAATTTTCAGCATCGCTTGGATTAATTCCTCTGGTCCACAAACAAATCCTAATCTCCAGCCAGTCATTGCAAAACCTTTTGAAAAACCAGAAAGCAGAATTGTACGCTCCCATGCTCCTTTAATTGCCGCTGTACTTGTATATGCTTCGTCATAGCAAAGTTCTGCATATATTTCATCTGACAGAATAAGCAAATCATATTTTTCTGCAACTTCCACGATTTCTGCAAGCTCTGCTTTAGAAAGGGTTGTTCCTGTAGGATTATTCGGCGAACAAATCATTATTGCTTTTGTACGGTCGGTTATTACTCCCTCTAACTGATAAGGCTTAATCTTGAAATCATTCTCTTTTAAGCTTTGAACAGGAATTGGCACCCCACCAGCAAGTGTAACTAATGGTGCATAGGAAACAAAACACGGTTCTACAACAATAACTTCTTCTCCCTGGTTAAGAATAGCCCGTAAAGCGATATCGATTGCCTGACTTGCACCAACCGTAACTATTATTTCAGAAGCTGGCTTATAGAAAACCGAAAATCGTTTTTGCATATAATGACTAATTTCCTCACGAAGCTCTAGAAGACCAGGGTTTGCTGTATAAGATGTATGTCCTTGTTCTAGTGATAAAATGGCCGCCTCTCTTGTTGACCAAGAAGTAACAAAGTCTGGCTCTCCTACACCGAGAGACACAACGCCTTCCATACTGGATGCTAAATCAAAGAATCTGCGTATTCCAGAAGGCTTCATTTCCTCTACTTTCCGTGCAATATAGCTCTTGGTTTGCTTCATTATGGTGACACCACAATTCTTTTATCATCATCTGACGGTTCAAATATCGTTCCATCATGTTTATATTGTTTTAAAATAAAATGAGTAGTGGTAGAAATTACAGAATCAAGGGTTGAAAGCTTCTCCGAAACAAATCTTGCCACTTCATTCATAGATTTCCCTTCAATAATTACCGATAAATCATATGCCCCAGACATTAAATAGAGGGACTTAACTTCCTTAAAACGGTAAATTCTTTGAGCCACCTCATCAAAGCCAACACCTCTTTTCGGCGTTACTTTGACATCAATCATTGCAGTAACGCCTTCATGCCCTTCCACTTTTGACCAATCTACAATGGATGTATAGCGCACAACTATATTTTCTGTCTCTAATTTAGTAATCATTTCTTTTGTATTTTCTAACTCTTCACCAATCATTTTTGCAATATCTTCGTCAGAAATCCTTGCATCTTTTTCCAAAATCTCTGCAATTTCAATTTCTTTTTCTGTTAATTTCATGTTCATCCTCCTGATCGCCTTGAAATATTCTCATTATACCAAATTATCACTAAATTTTTCGCGCATTTTTAAATTTGGGCTCCAGTTAATTAAAACAAATAATTATTCAAAGAAGTAGCCGAAAAAGCATACTTCTTTTTTGATTAATGATACAAATACACCCGCAGGAAAAAGTTGAAGGAGTTTAAACTTCACCTACAGAATGATTCAGACAACTATTTAACAATAAGTTTGTAAGCCCGTTATTTCCTTAAAATGAACAGGTGCCGCTATGTTTTACGGCCATGAGTTTTTTGGAGATTGCTAAGCAACTTGTTATTGGAATAGATTCGTCAAAAGAAAATTCATAAATTGCTTGGATTGCATTCGCTAAATCTTTTTCCAACTCTAAATCATGTAACGCTTGAAGACTATCAGCAATTTCAGTATCATAATTTCCCTCTCCTATTAAAAAAGGGTCCCATTCATTTAATAGACGCACAAATTCTATATTCATTTCTTGGCTATTCATTTTCTGTCACCCTTTGCTCCATTTTGCTGAAACTATTCTATCATATATCATCTTAAAGAACATAACTCAAAAAAAAGAGAAACGTCCAAGTTTTTCGAGCGTTTCAAATTGTAAATTTATATTGACAATTCAGTATTTTAGCTTTATTATTCATTTAGTGAAAATTTCATATTTACTTATCAAGAGAGATTGAGGGAACAGGCCCGATGACATCCAGCAACCTCCTTTCCTAAAGGAAGGTGCTAACTCCTGCAGAATAGGTTATTCTGAAAGATAAGATCGGTTATATGCATACGATACTTCTTTCAAATGAAAGAAGTTTTTTTATTTTATAGGAGGTTTTAACATTCCATATGTAAGTCGTGATAAAACAAGCTTATGTTCATGTAAAGGAGGATCCGTCATTTCTAATGATACAAATTAACGATTTGGTGAAAGTATACAAAACGAAGAAAGAACAAGTTATAGGTGTAGACCATGTCTCTTTCCTACGATTAGTCAAGTAGTTATTAAAAAATATTTGAACTTGATAGTACTATTTTTGAGCATGACAAATAACCTCAGCTATTCTATTAAATTTTTCAAACTGAGGTATTGTGTGGTATACTTTTTATGTGTTATTGGTCCTTAGAGACCGTGTACGAGTATTCGTACTTTGTATTGTTCCTGACCATGGAATAGATACATTTCAATAGCTTGTTCATGCAAGCTACAGTGGCAACCCTGTCCTTTTTGGCCTGAGGTTGCTTTTTTAATTTATAATAATAATCCACAATATGATTGGGGGCAGCTTTTTGTTGGCGTATCATGTTCTTAACGATAAGATATAAGACTTTTCTTCCTTTTGGATTTCCACGTTTATTGATATGGTCTTGACCTGCATATTTACCAGATTGATACCTTCTAATATCTATGCCGATAAAGGCGTTCACTTTTTTATGATTAGAAAAGCGTGACAGATCGCCTATCTCACCAATAAGGAGTGCTGCGCTAATCTCCCCAATGCCAGGAAAGCTAGTAAGTAACTGGAATTCCGAAAGTTGTCGGGCCTTCACAATTAATTGTTCGGAAACCATTTTTTTCTCCTCTAATAGATGAAGAAGTTGTCGTGCATAATATTGAACTTTTTGAGTTGGAACACTATCTGGTGAAACAGCTGGATAAGATTCTTGCGCGTATTCAATGATTAACTTCGCCTTCTCCATAGCTCGATTTTCTGATATCTTCTTATGCGTAGTTTTCATCAATAAATTTTTAATCTTGGTTCTACTTGTCTGTAATACTAATTCAGGATGTGGAAATAACTCTATTAGTGTTAAAGCATAAGGTGTTACTCTACTGGAAAAGAATCGTTCAAGCTCCGGAAAGCTTACTTGAAGTGCATGGTGCAAGTACATCCGAGTATGTTTTATTTGTCCTTCTATTTCTTGATAAAAGCGCGAAAGATCACGAAGTTCTGTATAAATTTCAGGTTGTTGTACTTTTTCTGATCGATCCACAAATGGATGAATTTGTGCTAATTTATGGGCATCATGTTTGTCTGTTTTCCAGCTTCTGAGTGTTCCCTGTTCTAGTTGTTTCTTGGCTTCCAGAGGATTTAATAAGAAATAGGTTAAATTGTTTTTCTGACAAAAGGTCTCCACTGGCTTCGAATATATACCAGTTGATTCGAAAACAATTTTAGGTTCTTCTGGAAGGCTATGAATCTCTTCCAGTAATGCTTGAAACCCAAACTTATTGTGAAGTATTTCCCCTTCTGAAAGACATGTTTGACCGTCATATAAGACTTTGTAACTTTTCCCCATAGAAATATCTAAAGCAATAATTAATTCCAATGTTTTTCCTCTCTCTTCTTTATCATTTTGAAAGATCTTCACTTATTCATTTCGATTCCAATTTCCTATACACGAGCTCTTTGGCCCCAACATACTTAAAGCTGATTCAAAAATGAAAGCGAAGAAGCTCCGTTTATCATTCGGATTCGAGATCCCTGAGGCTGGTCGAGCTTTCTTTCACTTCTCACTATAACTTAAAAAAGAAAAATAGTGGGCAAAGTCATCCGTCGATGACCTTACCCACTAATCTTAGTATGTTTATCTATACAAAAAGGAGAAATATTTGGAATCGTAGGCTATAGCGGTGCTGGAAAAAGTTCTCTTCTTCGATGTCTCAATTTATTGGAAAAGCCTACGAGCGGAGAAATTATTATTGATAATATCTCTTTAACAAAGTTGAATCAAAGGCAATTAAGAGCAGCTCGATTAAAAATAGGAATGATTTTCCAACATTTTTATCTTGTCAGTAGTAAAACCGTTTATGAAAATATCGCCTTTGCTCTTAAAGCTGCAAGTTTACCAACAAAAAAAATCCATGCACGCGTTTTAGAGTTGCTCGACATGGTAGGATTAACGGATAAAAAAGATGTCTTTCCTGCCCAATTGAGCGGAGGACAAAAACAAAGGGTTGGAATTGCTAGAGCACTTGCCAATAATCCAACAGTACTGCTTTGTGATGAAGCAACTTCTGCTCTGGACCCAAGTACAACAAAATCTATTCTAGCCTTGTTAAAAAAAATTAATAAGGACCTTGGCTTAACCATTGTACTAATCACTCATGAAATGGAAGTTGTAAAAGATATTTGTGACCGTATGGCTGTTATGGAAGCTGGCAAAGTCATTGAAGAAGGACCTGTATACGATATGTTCTCAAATCCAAAACAGGAGCTTACTAAAAACTTTGTAAATAGCATTCTACAATTTGAATTGCCACACCATTTATTAGAAGAAAGAACAGGAAAAATTATTAAAGTTACCTTCCAAGGTGCAATTGCAGAAGAAGGCATTATATCTGATGCATTTCAGCACTATCCGGTGAAAGGAAACATTCTTCATGGAAAGATTGAATACATCCAAAACAATCCACTTGGTATTTTTATCATGGAATTAACTGGTGATGATGATGATATTACAAAAGCGATTGCGTATATTAAAGATCGCACTAAAAACGTGGAGGTGATCTATCATGCCTCTTAGTATTGATTGGAATTATATTTTAGAATTACTTCCTGATTTAAATTCCGCCTTTTTTGAAACATTGTATATGGTTGGTATTTCTATTGTTGTGGCTATTATTGTGGGTTTACCGATAGGAATTCTGTTATTTGTTACAGATAAAGGACTCTTTCTAGAAAATCCACTTCTTAAGAATTTGGTGGGGTTTATTGTTAATATGGTCCGCTCTATCCCTTTTATTATCTTGCTGATTGCTTTATTGCCTTTAGCAAAGTGGATTACAAACACAACCATAGGTCCAACTGCCGCTTCCGTTTCACTATCTGTTGCAGCCATTCCTTTTTTTGCAAGAATAGTGGAACAAGCTTTTCGTGAAATTGATAAAGGAGTAATTGAAGCTTCCGTTGCGATTGGAGCATCCCCATGGATGATTATTTGGCAAGTTTTAATTCCAGAAGCAAGACCAGGAATCATTCAAGGTATTACTATCACCATTATCAATCTAATCGCATATTCAGCCATGGCAGGAATCGTTGGCGGTGGCGGGGTTGGTGATCTCGCGATTCAGTATGGCTATTATCGTTATGATAATACGGTAATGATTACAACTGTTGTTGTTCTCATCTGCTTAGTCCAAATCATCCAATTTTTCGGGGATAAGCTTTCCAAAACATTGGATAAGCGTTAAAACATCATAAAGACCTTAGGAGGAAAAAAGACAATGAAAAAAATACTTATAGGAATTCTATTACTATTATCATTTAGTGTACTTAGTGCATGTGGACAGGAGAAAAACAATGGGGACACAGGTGATAAAAAAGAAATTAATATCGGCGCAACTTCTGGTCCCTATGCAGACATGGTAAAAAAAGCAATTAAACCAATTCTTGAAGATAAAGGCTATAAAGTAGAAGTTACAGAATTCACAGACTATGTACAGCCGAATAATGCATTAGCAGAAGGAAGTATAGATGCGAATCTTTTTCAACACAAAATTTATATGGAGTCTTTCGCTGAGCAAAATAAATTAGAATTATCCGAACTAATTTCTGTTCCAACTGCTCCAATGGGTATTTATTCGAATAAATTTGACAGTTTAGAAGACATTACAGATGGTGCAACAATTGCTATACCTAATGACCCTACCAATGCTGCTCGTGCTTTCTTAATTTTAGAGGAAGCTGGATTAATTGAAATTGACGCATCAGCAGATCCATTAACTGTGTCTGATAAAGATGTTACAAATAATGTAAAAAACTTAAAGTTTGAAACAATCGAAGCTGCACAATTACCTCGTGCTGTTGATAGTGTAGATTTATCTGCTGTACCTGGTAACTTCGCGTTAGCAGCAAAAATGAACCTATTAGATGCTCTTCAATTAGAAAATATGTTAGATCAATACCGTAATCGTGTTGTTGTTAATACAAAAGATTTAGATGCTACATTTGCAAAAGATATTAAAGCTGCTGTTGAATCAGCTGAATTTGAGAAAGTAATTGATGAAGAATTCGAAGGCTTTGGGAAGCCTGAGTGGATGAATTAAATAACTGTCAAGACATACATGAAACAAGCGAGTTACGAATCTTTTCGTGGCTCGCTTGTTGTTTTTATATCATTTTTAAGCTATATAAAAATATCAACGTAAACCCTCTCTGATAATTTTCTGATTATTAAAACAAAGTCACATTTTCACCTTATTTCTTTCACAAATTGGACACACATCCCCCCTCTACAACTGCAATGTGTGTGTTAATATAATGTTGTATTGTGAATCCATTCACATAAAACAAAAGACACTATAGGGGGAACCAGTCATGAAAATTACACCAAAAGTTTTACTTGCTTCTATTTTAGCAGGAGCGCTTTTAACAGCTTGTGGAAATACAGACACAGAACCGAAGAAAGAAGAAAAAGCTGAAGAGTCAGCTGATGTAGTAACAACAGCATCTATCGTTAATGAAGCAGATGCATTAACAAGCGCATTAAGTGAAAACGGAACTTGGATTGTTGCAACACTTCAAGATTTAACAGTAGACAGTGACATTGTTGTAGCAGGAGAATTCCACGATAAAGGGGATGCTGCTAATGCAATTTACCGTAAGCTTGCTCTTTATACACAAGATGAAGACCATAACATCATTGATTCTTTCACATTAACTGCTCCTAAGATGACAGTTCAAAGTGAAAACTTTAAAATCCAAGGTGGTACATTTGTAGGAGATGTTTATGTAGAAGCTAATGGTTTCACAGTAGACGCTACTGCTAAAGTTGATGGTAATGTTTACTATAAGAGTGATGAATTCAAAGCATCTGCAGTCATTGATGGCGAAGTAACTGGTGCTCAAGAAGTAAAATAATATCCTTTAGTCCTAGCTGAATAAGCTAGGACTTTTTTACTCTTACTATTCCAACCGCAAAGATATGAAACAGAGCTTTTCTACTCTTCCAATAATATCCTCACATTATTTCCAAATAATCACCTATAATAAATTACATAAATAGATTGACAATTTTCTAATTTAGGAATATCTTTTATATAAAAGTTGCATTGACGAAACTTTTTAAACCAAAGTAAAATCAGGTGAAAAAAATGAGAAAATATCAATCAATAGAAAACATTCATTCTAAAACTGCAAAGAGTTTATTAAACGAAGATGTTAAAGGATTAAAAAGAATTCTCCCCTTTCTAGGTCCAGCTTTTATTGCTGCGATTGCCTATATAGATCCAGGAAATTTCGCAACAAATATTGCTGCTGGATCGAAATACGGATATCTATTATTGTGGGTAATTCTCTTCTCCAATATCATGGCATTAATTATTCAATCATTGTCAGCAAAATTAGGCATTGCTACAGGGAGAAACTTAGCTGAAGTAGCAAGAGAAGAATTTCCAAAACCAGTTTCTATCGGATTATGGATACAGGGTGAACTTGTCATTATGGCAACTGATTTAGCAGAGTTTATTGGTGCAGCACTTGGGATTTATCTTCTTTTTGGTATCCCTTTATTAGAAGCAAGTCTTATAGCTGCAGTAGGCTCTTTTGCTATTCTTGAATTACAAAGACGCGGGTATCGTTCCTTAGAAGCGGGAATTACCGGCATGTTATTCATTGTTGTCCTTTCTTTTATTGTTCAAATGTTTTTCGCAAAGCCAGATGTTCCATCTTTACTACACGGTTTATTTACCCCTAAATTCGATGGAATAGATAGCGTCATTTTAGCAGCTGGAATACTTGGTGCAACGGTGATGCCACATGCTATATATTTACATTCTGCATTAACGCAGAGAAGAATTGTTGGCGAAACAGATAGTGAGAAAAAACAAATTTTTCGTTTTGAATTCATCGATATTCTTATTGCCATGTTGATTGCAGGATTTATTAATGGGGCAATGCTTATCGTATCCAGCGCATTATTCCATAAAAATGGATTATTTGTGGAAGATTTAGATATAGCCTTTCAATATTTTGGAGAATTAGTTAGCCCGATTTCAGCGATTTTATTTGGTTTAGGATTATTAATTGCTGGATTGTCTAGCTCATCTGTTGGTACGATGTCCGGAGATGTCATTATGCAAGGATTTATCCATTTTCGTATTCCGCTTTATGTAAGAAGGGTCATTACAATGGTCCCACCTATTGTCATAATTGCGCTTGGCATTAATCCAACTACTGCGCTTGTTGCAAGTCAAGTAATCTTATCCTTCGGAATTGGCTTTGCTCTTATTCCATTAATAATGTTTACTAGTTCAAAGCGTATTATGGGAGGCCTAGTCAACACAAAATGGATTACAGTTATATCATGGATAATGGCTATTCTAATTGTTTCATTAAACATTTTTATTCTCATACAAACATTTCAATAAGCAAAAATGGCTTATTGTGATAAAGCGTAAGACTTCCATCAGAGGGAGAAGCTTTATCCTCCCTCTGATGGCTAGTTGAACCATTCAATCGACAGTAAATCCTTCTCGAATTCTCATGACGAAGAGAGAGTCATACGGAAGTCAAAGAGTGGGATGAAAAAGAATCTATTTCAAGAAAAAAGACAGGTGACTCCGTCGTGAAGTCCTCCTGTCTTTTTTCTATTTTTTCTTTATAGCACCGCATGCAATTCTTTCCCCAGAATCACCAGCCGGTTGAGTCATTCCATCATCCTGCTGTTCAGTAATAACTATAGAAGTTCCTTCCTTAGAAAATAATGATGTTTTACCATCTCTAAGGGTAACTTGAGGTGCCATTAGCTCTGCTTTTACCGTGCCATCTTCTTTTACCAAAATATTAGGCAAATCACCTGCATGGGCGCCTTCTGGATGAAGCAATCCATGTTCTTTATTGTCTGGATTAAAGTGGTTTCCGGCAGATTTAAAATCCGGGGCATCACATTTATTTGACTCGTGTATATGGATACCATGAATTCCTGGTGTTAAGCCTTTTAAATCTAGAGACAACTTTACTCCCGCCGATTGTTCTTGTAGCTCAATCGTTCCCAGAGAGTCCCCAACATCATTATACATGTCTACTTTTACCTTTGTAACTTCACCTTCCGCACAACCGGTTAGGAAAAGGGGGATAATCGCTAATAAGCACAGTTTTTTCATTTGTGTTCCTCCATAGACGGTTTGGAAATAGTATTTGAAAAAAATAGGATTAATATGCGCTCCTCTCTTTTATCAAAAAGATTTATTTATGATACTATAAAAAGAAGAATACTATTTGGAGGGAATTAGATGTCAGAGCTATCGATTGGTTCTATCGTGACTGCTTTTTATAAAACAGGAAAATATATAGGGGAAATAACAGATATACGTCCTCAAAGTTATTTAGTGCGTGTACTTGCGGTATTAAAACATCCCATGCAAGGGGATTTGCATCAGCCGAAGGAGGCAATGGTTGAAATTTTTCATGAAAGAAAGGCACTTTCCTATCGGGAACAGATGAATGCTCCAAAGAAAATGGTCAAGTTATATACAGAGGAATCGGTCCCTTCTTATCCTGATTCTTTGCAAACTGCTCTAAAAAAATTACAACAAGAGCTTAAGGGCGACGATTCTGCCTTTGCAACTCAAAGCTTGAAAAATTTAGAAATACTAAATGCGGAATATTATAAACTAACTTAAGAATGAAAAATTTTGCGGTTAATACTTCAATCAATAGAAATTCAAGAAAACAAGTAAAAAAGACGAGGAATGCTATCTTCGTCTTTTTTTAAGCAAACTTATTTAGAAGTTTGGACATATCAATCAAATCTCCAATTGTTGGTGGATTTGATTTTCCCATATACTTTTTATCTTGTTCAACGAGTTTGAAAATATGATATGTCGTTAAAGCATCATCTAGCGCTCGATGATGTTTGCCGGTACCTTCTCTTCCATACTCCCTGACAGCCTTCCATAAGCCTGTTTGGTTTTTATCACCGAAAAAACGCTTATATTCCATGGACAAATCTACTTCGTTACAATGAAGCGTAAATGGAATTTGTGCCTTTTGGCAATTATCCTTCAGCACTTTCATATCCATATTCCCCCATGTAACAACGGTATTTTGATACCCAGTGCTAATGTTCTCCAGCTTTTTCATTAAATCATAAAAAGATATCCCATTATTTACTTGTTCTTGTGAAATATGTAGAAAAGATTTGCATCTCCTTGAAAGTGTTGAAAACTTACGGGGTACAACATAAGAAGAGAACTGTTCCCTTATTGAATCACCTACAACAGCTACTATACCAACCTCAATAATTTCTGGATAAAACCCCTTAAACTTAATACTTTTCTCTGGCATGGTGAATTCAAAGTCAATAAATAAATACTGTTGCTTTTCCATTTTTTCACCTTCTTTTTCATCGATATTTCACATGAATTGTGCGTGCAAGTCCCACTGACCTTCCGAATGAAATTCTTATCATTTATTAATCCATAAGCTAAATCCTGTAATTTATCTACCTATATTATAACAGAATATCACTTAACCTTTTCAATTTTCTGTATTTTTTATAATGATTTTTTTAATAAGGAGGAGGACATACTTGCTTTCATATAAGCAACATAGTTTACTAAAAAATATTCTTCTACACATATTTTCTCCACTCCGGTAAAACATAAAAAGAGGGACAAACCCTAAATATAAAGGTTGTCCCTCTTTTTCCAAAGCTCTATTCTACTGCCATTTTTCGAATATATTCTCTTGGTTGAAAAGGAATCATCGTTTCTTCTGGAAAAAGAGAGTCGTCCTCTTCTATTAGTAAGAGCTCATCTAATGAATAAAACTCTCTCTTTTGAAAGCTATTCAAGAAAATTCCTACTAGAAGGCAAAGAGAAAATATACAAATGGAAATACATATCTTTGATTTAATATTCATGTATATAACCACCTCTCCATTAGTTTGAGCAAAAAGGTAGGTATTTTACACAAAAAACAAAAAAATTTTTTTATCGTTTTAGACCGGTTTCTTCCTATTTAATAGAAGAGTTTATTGTCCAATAATTTTCAAGTTTCCTATGTGCACAGCGGTTTTTTTTGCGTTATACTTTAACAAGTTCAGTCATTTTCAAAGACATTTCATTTAAGATTTTGTTTAAGGAGGGTTTAATGTGTCTATTCTTCACTGGGTTGTACTTTCACCATTTTTATACACTCTATTGATTCCTATTGCATATAAATTGATGAAAAGAGTACATACAGGATGGTTTGTACTTCCACTGCCAATTCTACTGTTTATTTATTTTTGTAGTAACATTGGAGCAACATCCAATTTGCAGGCAAAAACAGAATCAATTTCCTGGATTCCATCATTAGGTATAGATTTTTCAGTAAAATTAGATGGTCTTGGAATGCTATTTTCCCTATTAATATCTGGAATTGGTGCACTTGTCATGCTCTATTCCATCTATTATTTAGATAAAAACAAAGAAAAGATTAATCAATTCTACGTGTATCTTCTATTATTTATGGGAGCAATGCTAGGCGTTGTTTTATCCGACAATTTAATTGTTCTATATATGTTCTGGGAAATTACAAGTATTTCTTCTTTTCTTTTAATTGGTTTTTGGAATAATCGAAGTAACTCTCGATATGGTGCAATTAAATCAATGGTTATAACGGTATTTGGAGGCCTTTCCTTATTAGCTGGAATAATCCTCCTCAATATAATGACCGGATCATTTAACATTTCAGAAATTATTACTTTTGTTCAACAAGAATCAATTATTTCCCATCCACTATTTCTTTTGGGAATGATTTGTATCTTACTTGGAGCATTTACAAAATCAGCACAATTTCCATTCCATATTTGGTTACCAGATGCTATGGAAGCTCCAACACCAGTCAGCAGTTATTTGCATTCCGCTACAATGGTTAAGGCTGGGATTTATCTTGTCGCACGTTTAAGTCCTGTATTTGCCGTTTCTGGTTATTGGCTCTGGATTGTTTCCCTTGTTGGTATTATTACGCTATTATATGGATCATTTTTTGCTGTTAAACAAGTTGACTTAAAGGGACTTCTGGCATACTCAACAATCAGTCAACTTGGAATGATTATGTCTTTACTAGGCATTGGTGCTGCTGGCGTCCATTACAATAATGAAAGTGTTTATTATATTGCAACAGCTGCTGCAGTTTTCCATCTTGTTAACCATGCCACATTTAAAGGTAGTCTATTTATGATGGTCGGGATTGTTGACCATGAGACAGGGACAAGAGATATCCGTCGTTTAGGTGGACTGATGAAAATAATGCCGATTACATTTGCTATTGCTTTGATTGGCTCATTATCCATGGCTGGAATCCCGCCGTTTAACGGATTTTTAAGCAAGGAAATGTTCTTTGCGAGCATGCTGAACATTCGTGATTTCAATATGTTTCATTTAGATAGTTGGGGTGTGTTATTACCTATCATTGCTTGGATTGGTAGTATTTTCACCTTCGTATATAGTATGATCCTTGTCTTTAAAACCTTTACAGGAAAGTATCAACCGGAAAAATTATCTACAAAGCCACATGAAGCACCAATGGGTATGCTAATTTCACCAATTTTATTAGTATCTCTTGTCGTAATATTCGGTTTATTTCCCGGGTTATTATCAAACACCATTCTTTCCCCTGCCATTTCATCTATTTATGGTGGAGGTGTTTATGATCTCCATATTTATCATTGGCATGGCTTTGAACCTGAGCTATTTATGACAATTGGAGTTATTGTAGTAGGAACAATCCTTTATTTAACGGTGAGAAAATGGACCGGAGTTTATCAGGCTTTTCCTGTTATATGGAATTCAATCTATAATTGGTTATTTGGAGAAACAGAAAATCTATTCAACAAGCTTACAAATAGATATATGACAGGGTCTCTGAGAACCTATTTACTTTATATCTTTTCATTTTTTGTCCTTATCCTTTCCTATACATTATTTGCAAAGGATGCATTTACAATAAACACTGCCCGACTAGCACCAATTGGAGGCTATGAAGTAGTTTTGTCACTTGTTCTTGTTATATCGACTATCTCTATTTTGTTCTCTAAATCACGTTTAACCTCCATTATTCTTTTAGGAGCAGTCGGTTATACCGTATCCTTATTCTATGTAGTTTTTCGGGCACCTGACCTAGCATTAACTCAATTAGTAATTGAAACTGTTTCAGTCGCCTTATTTTTACTATGTTTTTATCATTTACCACGAAATGCTAGGAAAAAAGAAAGCATTCCTTTTAAATTATCAAATGCAGTAATTTCTGTGTTAGTAGGACTAGTTGTTATGCTTATTGCTATTGCTTCCTATAGCACAAAACTGTTTGAATCCATTTCTCAATATTATGTGGATAATACGTATGTAAAAGCGGCAGGAGAAAATATGGTTAATGTTATCTTAGTAGATTTCAGGGGATTTGATACTCTCTTTGAAATCGCGGTACTTTCCATTGCTGCTATAGGTATTTATTCCATGATAACCTTGAGAATGGGAGGAAAGAAAAATGAAAATAAATAATTTAGTTTTACAAACTATAACAAAAGTCATTGTATTTTTAATACTCCTATACGCTGTAGATCTCTTTTTTGCTGGGCACTATACACCAGGTGGAGGATTTATCGGTGGATTAATGGCAAGCGGAGCAATCGTTCTTTTACTTATTGTCTATGACATAAAATTAGTGAAGAAAATTTTCCCTGTCAATTTTATCTATGTTACCGCAATAGGGTTATTAATTAGCACGCTGACAGGAATGATTGCTGTCCTGTCTAATAAGCCATTTTTAACCCATTTTTTCAATAAACATGTACACTTACCTATATTAGGAGAAACATCTCTTCACACTGCTGCTTTATTTGATCTAGGTGTTTTCTTAGTTGTAGTGGGCGTTACAATGACCATTATTCAAACGATCGGAGAGGATGACTAATGGAATTCTTAATGATACTCATAATCGGCATTCTGTTTATGTGTGCAACGTATTTAATTCTTTCTAAGAGCCTATTACGAATTATTATCGGAACAGGACTACTTAGTCATGGGGTTCATCTATTATTATTAACGATGGGCGGTTTAAAAAAAGGTGCTGCCCCTCTCTTAGGTCAGCATGCAGAAAGTTATTCTGATCCATTACCTCAAGCATTAATATTAACAGCTATCGTTATTAGCTTTGGCGTAACCTCCTTCTTACTAGTGCTTGCATATAGAACGTATCAAGAACTAGGGACAGATAATATGGAGAAATTGAGAGGGAAAAAGTATGATTAATCTAATTCTATTTCCGATTTTAATTCCTTTACTAATGGGAATTATATTGATTTTCTTTTACAAGAAAATCATTTTACAGCGTATTTTTTCCTTATTGAGCACTGGTGCATCCATTGTAGTTTCAATATGTATGATTGATAAAATCAAAAATGAAGGTATTCAAACCGTAAATTTAAGCAATTGGGATGCTCCATTTGGGATAACAATTGTTTCTGATATGTTATCTGCACTTCTTGTGCTGACAACAAACATTATCGCATTCTGTGTCTTACTCTATTCTTTTAAGGGAATCGATAGAGAAAGGGAAAATTACTTTTATTACGCAATGATTCAATTCCTTCTAGTTGGCGTAACGGGAGCATTTTCAACAGGGGATATTTTTAACCTGTTCGTATTCTTTGAAGTCATGCTGATGGCTTCCTATGTACTTCTTGTTCTTGGAAATACAAAAATACAGCTACGTGAAACAGTGAAGTATATCATTGTAAATGTCGTAGCATCTGCACTCTTTGTTGTCGGTGTAGCCTATATTTATTCTGTTGTCGGAACATTGAATATGGCCCTTATCTCAGAGAGAATTAGTGAAGTTGGTGGAACAGGAATATTAACAGTAATTGCTGTCCTTTTTCTTCTGGTATTCGGATTAAAAGGTGCAATTTTCCCATTATTTTTCTGGCTTCCAGGATCGTATAATGCAGCTCCAATTCCGATACTTGCACTATTTGGCGCACTATTAACGAAGGTAGGAGTTTATTCTATCTCCAGAACATATTCTCTATTCTTTTACCAGGATAGTTATGTCTTTTCCTTATTAGGGATTCTTGCTCTTATCACAATTATATTAGGGGCGATTGGGTCTATTGCCTATAATGATGTAAAAAAAATCATTATCTATAATATCATTACGGCAATTGGAGTTATCTTGTTTGGATTCTCTACTTTTAATGCTGTTTCCCTAAGTGGATCTATTTTTTACCTATTACATGACATGATTATAAAAGGAGCTCTATTCTTATTAATTGGGGCCATGATTTATATCACAGGAACGAGCAATTTAAAATACATGAGCGGGTTAATGAAGAAATATCCTCTTCTTGCTTGGACATTTTTCATTGCAGCACTTGGTCTAGCTGGAATTCCGCCACTAAGTGGATTTGTCGGTAAATTCCTTATCATTCAAGGGGCATTTCAAGCAGGCAATTATATTGGAAGCTTTATTGTCGTTCTATCCAGTCTCTTTGTATTGCTTTCTGTAATTAAGATATTTGTTAAAGGTTTTTGGGGAGAAGAATCAGATAATGTAATGAAAAAGCCTGTAAAAACACTTTTATTACCTGGCTGTATACTAGTTCTTCTTTCCTTCCTTATCGGGATTGGTGTAGAAGTGCTTTCACCATATATTTCTCTAGCTGCTGAGAGTTTGCTTCAACCGGAAAACTATATACATGCCGTATTAAAGGAGTGATGACGATGGCATTTCAATTATTATTAAATTTTCTAATTAGTTTCATTTGGATGTTTCTGAAAGGCTCCTTCGCTCCAGATACATTTCTTATCGGATTCATTATCGGATTGATTCTTATCTATATAACAAGGAGATTTTTCTCAGATAAGTTTTATTTATACCGAGTTGTTTCCATTTTAAAGCTTTTAGGTATCTTCCTAAGAGAGCTGCTTCTTTCTAATATCGAGGTATTAAAGGTCATTCTTCGCCCTAAGCTGAAAGTGACACCTGGAATTTTTGCTTTGGAAACAGATTTAACAAAGGACTGGGAAATAACTGTACTATGTAATCTAATTACCCTTACACCTGGAACACTTGTAGTGGATATTTCAGAGGACAATAAAATTCTTTATATTCATGCCATGGATATTAGTGATAAAGAGGCAACGATTAATAGTATCAAGCATAACTTTGAAAAAGCCATACAAGAGGTGAGTATTTGATGTTCCAAACAATCATGAACATATCCTTATTTATCGTCTCTATCTCAACCATTTTATTTATTTATCGGGTTGTAAAGGGACCAACCACTCCGGATAGAGTGGTTGCTCTTGATGCAATCGGAATAAACCTAGTTGCGATTACCGCTATTTTATCAGTAGTATTAAAAACTTCAGCCTTTTTGGAAGTTATCCTTCTCATCGGTATTTTAGCTTTTATTGGGACTGTAGCTTTTTCTAAATATCTGGAGAAAGGAGAAATTATCGAAAATGACCGAGACAATCATTAACATTATCATTGCTATTCTAATTCTCCTTGGAGCCCTATTAAGCCTTGTTGCAAGCATTGGGGTATTACGACTGCCAGATGTTTACACACGAAGCCACGCAGCGTCCAAGTCAGCAACTCTAGGGGTAATGTGTATCCTTCTTGGTGTATGTCTTTATTTTTTCCAAGCAGAACAAATTTTTAATTCTCGCTTAATTCTTGCTATCGCATTTATTTTCTTAACCTCTCCAGTAGCAGGTCAGCTTATTATTCGCTCTGCTTATAATAGTAAAATACCAATGGCAGATGTGACGATAAGAGATGATTTAAAACAGGCAAAAGAGGCCGAAGCAAGAAGTAAGTGAATCCAGCATTTTTCTTCCTAATCGGAGCTTCACTACGTTTACATTATTCTAATGACTTGAAAATCATGAAAGGTTCAAACCACCTAAATGATTTCAGGTCTTTATTTTATTCTCTATTCATATTTTACTCCTCTAAAGAATAGGATGTAAGAAGTTAGAATATTACGTAAGAAAGGAATGTCCGCTATGTACCAAGCTCTATATTATCATCGCAATACTCCTACTCCTGCAGCATTCCATCCATATCTTCATTATCCTATCTATTTTCGCGAACTTCCCGAAGTAAATCCTTCCAAGTTTATTGATTCTGCCAAGGATACATTGAATCTTTTATCCGATGTGGAAGCTTGTTTAAAGCAGCTAGCTAATTCTTATTCCTTTTCAAAAGAAGTAATGAATGCAGCTCAATTATCGAAAACAGATACAATCGAACAATTAATTAAATCCATTGGTGTAAAAGAAATACCTAAAGTATCCTATAATCCAGATGGAATTACCTTAAACTTCGACCATAAAAATAAACCTCCCCACTGTTGCTATTTATCTGTTCAATTAAGATGGCGTTAAATTTTTCATTGTTAATAATGGATTATTTCAGACTGCATTTACGTACAGCCTGAAATAATCCGAAGAAGAAATATTGCTTCTTTATTTTAATCAATCATTTATGAAATTTTCAAAACAGCTTTTTTAGTAGTAAGGATACGGTCCGTATGGTGTTGGACCATACGGCATTGGGCCATATGGAACTGGACCATATGGGACTGGGCCATAAAGTGGTCTAGGTCTGACTAAAGCTCCTCCTAATACTCCTCCTAATAAACCACCCACAAATGGTGCTGCAAACCAAGCTCTTGAATCTTGCTGCGGATATGGATACTGATATGGGTAACCATGCATCATTCGCAATTACCTCCACTCTTTTTTTACTTTATTTCTCTCTACTCTATTTTCTATGCGAATGTCCTCTTTTTGGACTGGGCTATCGCCTTATACCGCTAAATTTTAAATAGGTATGAGCTAGTAAAGGATAAAGTGCAGGATAGGCATAGGTACTTCCATCAATTTATTCACCCTTAGGACATTGCTTGTCTATACTATATGGAATAGATGTAGCAGGAGGAATGGTAAATAAAATGAATTCACTATTTGAATTGACGAATCAAACTGCAATCATTACTGGAGGTAGTCGAGGGTTAGGAGAACAAATGGCAACCACTCTAGGAGAAGCAGGTGCAAACATCGTCATATGCTCTAGAAACCTAGAACAATGTACAAATACAGCTGCTAAATTACAAGCTAAAGGAATTAATGTGTTAGCCCTACCTTGTGATGTTTCTAAGAAAGAGGATATCGATCATGTTATTAGCAAAGCAATAGAAAAATTCGGAACAATCGATATTTTAATTAATAATAGTGGAACTTCGTGGATGGCACCTTTCTTAGAATACCCGGAAGATAAATGGGACAAAGTGCTCGATGTAAATCTCAAAGGCTCTTTTTTATTTTCACAAGCAGTTGCTAAGAAGATGGCCGAACAAAAGCACGGTAAGATTATTAATGTTTCCTCTGTCACTGCTTTTAGCGGGACATCTCCACAGCTGTTAGACGCCATAGCCTATAACACAAGTAAAGGAGCACTTATTACATTAACAAAAGAATTAGCTATTAAATTGGCACCTTATAATATACAAGTTAATGCGATTGCACCAGGATTTTTCCCAACCAAAATTACGACTGTGTTAGAAAATCATAAAAAACTTATTACCGCAAGAATTCCAGCAGGACGTTTAGGGGAGCTAAACGATTTAGACGGAATTATCCTTCTCTTATCAGGAGGAGCATCTGATTACATCACAGGACAAATTATTGCTATTGATGGTGGACTTTCTTCTACACTTTGAATAGGAGAAGTTCACACAAAAAAAAGAAAAGAAAGAGGGATAGGAAAATGGCTCATGTTACAATTGACTTTTATGAGTTATTAAAAAAAGGTGGAAATTTACTACAATATCGGCTAAATAACCGAATTAAAAATAGCTTAAATCAAATTTCTATCATTGATTTCACAAGTAAAAAAACAAATCCATTGTCTAGTAAGTTAGACCAGATTCAAAACTACTCAGAACAATTGAGTAATTATATTAATCTTCCTACTAAAACAGATTTAGCAAATGCAACCCAACTAATTCTTCAATCAGAAGAAAAAATTGATAATCTTGACGACCAATTATTTGAATTGACGAATATGATGAAAGAAGTAAAACAATTAATTGAACAATTTAGCTTGAATCCTTCAGATGGTTATTCCTCTCAGTTGACTAGTAAAATCTCAGAGCAGGAACAAAGAATTTCTACCCTACAAAATGAATTAGCATACGCAAAACAACAATTGAACGCTCAAAAAGAAGAACTAAGTACTTCTACCATTTCAAATCAGGCGATATAATTATGGCGAAAAAAAATCTAGCAAAGTTTATTCAAACATTGTCGTACGACCCGGTTGTTGGACAATCAGAAAGATACGCGATTTGGAAAAAAAATAAAGCAACTTTATGGTACTACCCTTCTAAAAAAAGAAAATATAAAGAATCTATCTACCTTATTTATTCTATCGTTAATAAGCCGTATATCCTCGATTTAGGTCCTTCCATGAGTTTAATTGAGGCATTTAATAATGCAGGGTATGATGCCTATTTAATTGATTTTGGTATACCAGCCTATGAAGATCGTCATTTAACGATTGATGATTATATAACAAAGTATATTCAACCAGGCTTTAAAAGGGCAATGCGACATGCAAACTCAGATTCCTTTACCGTTATCGGCTTTTGTTTAGGCGGTACACTTGCTACTATATTTGCAGCATTAGATAATCGTAATATAAAAAATTTAATTCTTGCCGTTTCACCAATTGATTTTTCAGCCTTTCCAGATTACAATAATTGGCTACATGCACTTCGCGAAGATGAGCTACACTTTGAAGAGCTGATTGATAAAATGGGGATAATCCCTCCAGAGTCGGTGAAATATGGGACTAGATTACTTGTTGCTCCCTTATCATATAGCCATTATTTAGCTCTTTTAAATCGTTCAGGTGAGAAGAATTACACGGAAAAATGGGCAAGAATGAATAAGTGGACACTTGATCACATTCCTGTAGCTGGTGCTACCCTGAAACAACTAATGAATGACTTTGTAAGAGATAATAAAATGATTGAGGGTGGACTAACAATTAACGGAGAAGAAGTTAATTTGAAGAACATTCACTCTAATCTACTTGTCTTTTCTACGAAGAATGATCCACTTGTTCCTAGTTCACTCTGTGAGCCAATTATGGATCTCGTTTCAAGCCAAGATAAATCCTTTGTTCTTTTTGAAGGTGGTCACGCAGGTCTCGTTGCTAAATCCAATATGCCAGAACCGATGGAGAATTGGCTGAGAGAACATAGCACTCTCATTTAAAAAGAAGCCCCCCGTTCTTAATGAAGGAACGGGGGACTTGCTAAGCATACATATTAATCATTTTTTATTTATTTCTTTCAAATCTTTCCACAAATAGTGCTAGTGTTCTTGTCATTGCTCCTGTTGCACCTGGCTGACCTAAATCAGTTGCTTTACTTTGCGTAGATGTTCCAGCAATATCAAGATGTACCCATGGAGTTTCCTCTGCAAATTCTCCAATGAAGGCCCCACCCATAATTGCATGACCTGCACCACCTGGTGAATTATTTAAATCAGCTATCGGACTATTTCGCACCAATTTCTTATGACTTTCAAAAATAGGCAGTCTCCACATTTGTTCTCCTGCTTCATAAGAAGCCTCTAACACTTGCTCAAATAAAGATTCATCATTCGTCATTGCACCAGTTGTTTCCATTCCTAATGCAGTGATTACTCCTCCAGTAAGTGTTGCTACATCAACAAGATAGTTAGCCCCATGATGTTTCGCATAAGTCACCGCATCTGCTAAAACTAAGCGACCTTCTGCATCTGTGTTTAATACCTCAATCGTTTTTCCACTCATCGATGTGATGACATCATCTGGTTTAAACGCATGACCGCTTATCATATTATCTGTTGATGGTATAACCGCCACGACATTTTGTTCCGGTCTTAGTTCACCAATAACTTCCATTGCACCAAGTACAGCTGCAGCTCCACCCATATCTGTTTTCATGCCAACAATACCTGTTTTTGTCTTAATCGAATACCCACCTGTATCAAACGTAATCCCTTTTCCTACTAATCCAATCACGTCTTCCCAGTTATCTTTTCCTTGGTATTTCAACACAATCATTTTTGGAGGCTCTGTTGAACCTTGATTCACCGCAAGCAATGCACCCATACCAAGCTTTAGCATATCTTCTTTTTCTAAAATTTCTGCTTCAAAGCCATATTTTTCTGCTAACTCTAACGCATAATTAGCTAGATCCGTCGCTTTTAACATATTTCCTGGAAGATTAACAAGTGTGCGAGCGGAGTTAGTCGCCTGTCCATACACATAGCCTACAGTAAGTGATGCCGTAACTTCCTCTTCTTCTGCATCGCTATATACGGTAATTTCCGTAATTTTCTTTTCTGGTTCATTAGATTTTTGTTTATACCCTGCAAACTCATAAGTAGCGAGCCCAAATGCTTCACTGCATGCGTGAGCAACATCTTGTGCTACTATTTCATCGGTTACAAAGGAATCCAAATATACAGCTGTTTCCACCCATTTCTCACTCGTAATACGTTTAAATGTTGCTCCGAAGATTTCTTTTAATTCGTCAAAAGAAAGTTCCTTCTCTTTTCCTAATCCAACAAAAACAATTCGTTTTGTTCCAATTTTCCCAAAAGTATGTACAACAGTAATCGACTTTTTCTTTGCTGAAATATCCCCATCTTTTACTAGATTTGTTAACTCTCCATCGAAGAGTTCATCCAATGTTTGAAGCTTTCCTTCTAATTTAATAGACTTGTCAAATAATCCCACAATAATACTTTCATGGTTATTTTGAAAATTCCATTCTGAGTGATAAGAAAACATATAATCATTCCTCCATTCCATTTCTTCCTCTATTATAACGAATTTATTTATCATTTCGTATAACTAATTAATTTTCTATCATCTTTTCTGAAAATATAAAAAGATTTTTTCGAATTTAACTAGAAAGCTCGATATTTGGTTATGTTATAATAAGATAAGTGGAAATGCCAATGTTAATACCAAGAAAATACCGTCCGCAGAAATTTAAATAGTATTAGTATGTTCTGCTATCCAATGGTGTTTTGAAAAGAACAATACATAAGCTCACTTAGATGTTCAGCTCCACTGTAAACCTCCTTATTTCCATACATGAAAGATTAATAATACGTTTAATAAGGTATACATACAAAAGTACAGATTTTTTTTACCAAAGAAATGAAGAGGTGTTTTTTATGGAACTACTAGCTAACTTTCCTTTATTTGCGAGCTTAATTGCAATTTTTTTCGCACAATTTGTCAAAGTACCAATAACTTTTTTTGTTACAAAAAAAATTGATTGGTCTCTGTTAACTAGTACTGGAGGCATGCCAAGCTCTCATTCTGCAGCTGTAACCGCTCTTTCGACAGGGATAGCACTTCAAACAGGCTTTGATTCACCAATTTTTGCCGTTGCTGCTATCTTTGCAATCATTACTATGTTTGATGCAACAGGGGTAAGAAGACAAGCAGGAGAACAAGCAATTGTTTTAAATCGATTAGTAAATGATTTTAATAAATTCTTAAATGAAGCAAAAGGATGGCAAAACAAACCAGAACAAGAAAAACGAAAAGAATTAAAAGAGTTGTTAGGACATAAACCAATAGAGGTGTTTTTTGGGGGACTAACAGGCATCTTATTAACGTTGCTTTTACATATGCTAATTTATTAACGATTGCTACTTATGTTAGTGATATAAAACGAAAAAGGATGTCCTTGAGAGAGTATTCCAAACAAGTAATACTTAATTTTTGTTTGGAATACAGGCTGTAGGACATCCTTTTATTTTTATGTGTAATATATAAACTACTTATTTATTCTCTGCTTTCGTATACTGCTGACGGAATACTTGCATCGATTCTTCTTCATTTAATGCACTTAATGTTTCTTCTGTTAATTTTCCATTACCCATTTCTACTATGTATACATCTACTGTTTTCTTTCCCCACTGATTATAGACATCTTGTACTGTTTCATAGTATAAATCTAATTTGTTTCCATTAATCGCTGAACCTGTATCAGCAACTACTCCAAATCCATAATCAGGGATAAAAAGAATGGTCCCGATTGGAAATACACTTGTATCAGCAGCAATAGTACTATATAAATCTCTCTTTACTTTTACTCCTGAATAGGTGATCCCAAACTGAGGATGGCCAGGGTTCTTTCCCGTTGATTCATATCCGGCAGTATAACCAGTAGCTACCACTTTTTTTGTTGGATATTGCGACCAATCTTTCATATTTTCCAGTAAAGGCGGTTTTCCTGCCACCTCTTTACTCGATGAAATTTGCGTTGTTTCAACCAATGCTTTTTTAAAGCTTTTCAATGCTACACCAATTTGTTTAATTGTATGGTCAATATGACTACTATCCTCGCTCACCTGTGATTGTTCATAATTATTAACATGTATCGAACTTGCCTTAACTCCTGAAATCGACTGAAATGTGGTTAGTAGGGCCACCATAAATAATAGTACCATTCCTACTCTTCTAAAAAACTTTTTATAAAAATTCATATTTTTCACTCCTCCCAAAACTATTCATTTCCCATATTCAAAGAATTTATTCATAAATAGTTAAAAAGAGGATCTTTCCCCCTAGTAAAATACCAAAAAATGCAAAAAACTTCCAAAATTATGCTCTGATTGATATTTCTTTTAGAAGTTAAGCAATTATATTTGATGCACCAACATATTTAACTTATAATCCTCGTTCTAATTACTAGTTTTTTACAAGCTCTCTAATACGATTCTTTATAATAGATTTCTATTACCATTCATTTCCCACTCCTTCTTTATGTAGGAGGGTTGTCCTAGATATCTTTAAAAACTTGGGATTAAAAAAGTGAGAAATCATTATCATTATGATATGATAGCTTGTAGAATTGAATCTTATTGTAGGAGGGTTTTGGAAAATTGGAAGAAAATCAAACCATTTATGATATAACAGTAATTGGTGGTGGACCTGTTGGAATGTTCACTGCTTTCTATGGAGGGATGAGACAAGCAACCGTTAAGATTATCGAAAGTCTCCCTGCACTTGGCGGTCAGCTTACAGCGCTCTATCCTGAAAAATATATATATGATATTGCAGGATTCCCAAAAATCCGTGCACAAGAGTTAGTAGACAACTTAGAAGAGCAAATGAAAAAATTTGAACAGTCTATTGTCTTGGAACAAGCTGTTCAAACAGTGGAAAAGCAAGGTGATGGTATATTCAAAATCACTACAGACAAAGAAGTTCATTACTCCAAAACAATTATTATTACAGCTGGAAACGGAGCATTCCAACCACGCAAATTAGAATTAGAGCAAGCAAAAGACTATGAAAATAAAAACCTGTATTACTTTATCAATGACTTAAATCAATTCGCTGGAAAAAAAGTAATGGTATTTGGCGGTGGAGATTCTGCTGTAGACTGGGCATTAATGTTAGAGCCGATTGCAGATACTGTTTACTTAGCACATAGACGGGATAAATTCCGTGCACATGAGCACAGTGTAGAAAATCTTAAAAATTCAAAAGTAAACATCAAAACACCTTATATTCCTTCTGAATTGGTTGGAGATGAGGAGATTAAACAAGTTATTCTTGAAAATGTAACAACACAAGAAAAAGAAATTATTGATGTAGATGCAGTCATCGTAAACTACGGATTTGTTTCTTCCTTAGGTCCAATTAAAGAATGGGGCTTTGATATTCAAAAGAACTCCATTGTTGTTAACAGTAAAATGGAAACAAATATTCCAGGTATCTATGCAGCTGGTGACATCTGCACATATGATGGAAAGGTTAAATTGATCGCTACTGGTTTTGGCGAAGCACCTACTGCTGTTAATAATGCGAAGACGTATATGGATCCAAAAGCAAGAGTACAGCCACTTCATAGTACTTCTTTATTTAAGTAACCTATAGAATTAAAAAAAGACTGATTATAATCATTTGTCTTTCTAGAAAGCAAATGATTACCACCAGTCTTTTCCTCTATCTTAGCCTAACAGAAAACACCATTAATCATTCATGTTCCCCCATTCGGGTTTTCCATTCTGAAATAATGGTGTTCCTTTTTTAAATTAGCATTCCTCTGGTGTTCCAGCCACTTTCGCAGTACGGAAAGAAGACCCGCAACCACATGAGGCAATCGCATTTGGGTTATCGATAGTGAAGCCTCCACCCATTAAAGATTGCTTATAATCAATTTTTGTCCCTTTTAAAATTGGACCATCATTTTGATCCACTAAAACACGAATGCCGTATTGCTCAAATAATTGATCATTTTCTTCTTTTTCAGGTGAGAAGCCCATTCCATAAGACAAACCACTGCATCCTCCACCTTTTACTGCTACTCGTAAATAAGAATTCTCTTCGTCATTCTCTTTCATCATTTCTTTTATTTGAAGTGCAGCTGCTTCTGTTATGTGTACAATTTCTTCTGTCACTGTTCATTCTCCTTTCGTCCTATTATTATTTCTTATTATATACCTCCATTTAAAACTACTCAACTGAATGGAACTGAGTAAAAGATTGGTAATAGCATCATTTTTCCTTCATCTGTCCTCTTGATAAATATTCGCAAATCCCAAACAAGGTCTTTTTACCTATTTGTAATATTTTTATAGGAAATTTTACTCAACTAGATGTATAATCAAGTTATAGAAAACATGAAATTATACCTATCATTAAAGGAGTGAGAAGCTTGAATAAAATCGAACCATTATTTGACAAACAATGTACTTGTTTACTTTGCCAAACTAAATTTACTACAAAGAAATTACGTTCAAGATTTGTTAAATTAATAAAAATGGATACAGATTTCTTTCCTGTTTATGCTGAGCATAATCCACTCCTTTATTACATAAATGTTTGCCCAGCTTGCGGTTTTTCTTACAATGATGATACCATTCCTTATTTTTCTCCAGAAAGTAAAATGTCGCTCCTTGAAAAAGTAAGTTCCCACTGGATACCACATTCATTCGGAAAGGAACGGAGTATAGAAGATAGTATTAAAACATATAAATTAGCAGCTTATTGTGCTTCTATAAGAAAAGAAAAGCACATTACCCTTGCTGGTCTATATCTCCGAATTGCATGGCATTATCGCTTATTAAATAATACAGAACAAGAACGACGTTTTATAAACCTTGCATTATCAGAATATGAAACTTCCTATTCCGTTGGTGATTATCAAGGAACCCAAGTAACGGAACTAAGAACGATTTATTTAATCGCAGATCTTTCAAAGCGTACAAATAATCTAGAGCAAGCTACCAAGTATTATTCGAAAGTAATCGAGCAGCAGAAAAGGACAGTAGAAACACAAATTGTTAAGCTAGCTAAAGAAAGCTGGCAGGAAATACGAGATAGCCATAAAAGCTTAATATAACAATACCCATCTTTCAGTGAGCCAATAGGCAATTCTGCTCACTGGTAGATGGGTTTATTTATTAAATTGGATGATTTTTCAAATACTGATAGACATTTATCACAAGTTCTTGGGCATCTTCCCCTTTTATTACATCACCATTTACTAAAGCAAATACCGATTCCCCACAATGTCCACAACAACTTAAGCAACCATAATCAATTACATCTAACTCATCATCCTGTTCAAGTATTTCTTTTGCTTCTTGGGCACCTGATGCAAGATTACTAAGACAGAATTCAATTAGCGGTTTAAACAAACGTCTCACCTCTCCTACAAATTATACTAGTTTTTTTTGCTGAAGAGTAAAGAAAGTCCTTTTTAGCAAAAATTGCTCTAATTTACTAACAATAATGAGAAAAGTCATTTTCCTACTGTAACTATGAATAAACCGTCCTAACCCTTTAATATACTCTATAAGGAGATCACTCCAACTTTAATGAACTATTTGATTACTATAGATACTTATCATTCAAAAGGGGGGAAACAATGAAAAAATTAGTTATATTAGGCGGTGGGTATGGTGGAATGCGACTTTTATCCTCCATAATACCCCATTTACCATATGATCTAATGGTCATATTAATAGATAAAGTTCCTTTTCACTTTCTTAAAACAGAGTATTACGCTATCGCTGCTGGCACTGTTCAAGATCAAAGCCTTCAAATTCCTTTTCCTAAACACCCTCAAGTCAGTCTTATACATGCGGAAGTAGAAGAAATTGATTTGGAAAATAATAAGGTATGGTTATCTGGTAGAAATCCAATTGATTATGATGATTTAATAATTGGACTTGGCTGTGAAGATAATTATCATCAAGTGGAGGGTGCAGAAAAATACACACACAGTATCCAAACGATTAATAAGTCAAAACATACACATAAACATCTTCAAAGCTTACCTGATGATGCAAAAGTAGCTATTATTGGCGGTGGTTTAAGCGGTGTTGAACTAGCTGCCGAACTAGCTGAAAGCAGAAAGTTACAAATAGCAATATTTGATCGTGGGGAAACCATTTTATCCGCTTATCCGAAAAAGGTAAGAAATTATGTTGAACGATGGTTTGAGACAAAGAAGGTTATCGTTTATAAAAACAGTGAAATTACGCGTATCGAAGAGAATCTTGTTTATAATCATGGTAGCCCATTGTCTTTTGACTGTATTGTCTGGACTGCTGGCATCCAGCCAAATAAAATTGTACGTGCACTAGAGGTAGAAAAGGATAAGAAAGGAAGAATTCTTCTATCCAAATATCATCATCTTCCAAGCAATGAACATGTGTTTGTCGTTGGAGATTGTGCGAGTTTAAATCATCCTCCAAGTGCACAGCTCGCTGAAGGACAGGCAGAACAAATAGCGTTTGTTCTCATTTCTAAATGGCAAGGAAAAGTGCTTCCGTATCATATGCCTCCCATCAAGCTAAAAGGAGTACTAGGATCATTAGGAAAAAAAGACGGCTTTGGTCTAATCGCCAAAACTGCTTTAACAGGAAGGCTTCCACGATTAATAAAGCATGGAGTTTTATGGAAAGATAAAAATAAAAAAAGCAAACTGACAGATTAAAAGATAAGTGTCGTTTTTGAACAATCTAAAGAGATTTTAAATCCTCTACAGATTGTTCAAACCGACACTCTCACGCCTACATGCTTGTATATCCATATTTCTCAAATTCCGCATAAATTTTCTTTAATCTCGGATTTCCCTCTCCTACTATTTCTCCCTCAATGACTACTACTGGATAAAATAAGTCTTCTTCAATAATCTTCCGACAAAACTCATTTTTTTCCTCTTCATAATTCGCTTGGAATATATCATAATAATTAATTTGAAAGGTCTGCTCAGGAAATTTTCTGCTTAATGCAGCTTGAAGCCATTCATACGTATCTTTAGAGGATGGCAAATTTACGCAACTGGCACAAATCTGCTCTGCACCATATATACTTACTTCAATTTCTTTTCTCAAATCAAAACTCCCCTTCAATAGACTAGCTCGTCAATTTATATTTTTATAGTCAAAATAGTACTTTTTAAATTCATCCATTTTTTGTTTATGCAATTCGTGTTTCTTGATTATAGATTTTTCATCCTAATGTGATTATAATAAATAATAGGAAAGGAGTCGATATGTATGCAAGAAGTAGAAATGAAAGAACAAGTACAAGAAGTACTCGATAAATTACGTCCATTCCTTTTAAGAGATGGCGGAGACTGTGAATTAGTTGATGTGGAGGATGGCATTGTTAAGTTACGCTTACTTGGTGCTTGCGGTAGCTGCCCAAGCTCTACCATTACTTTAAAAGCTGGTATTGAACGTGCTTTATTAGAAGAAGTACCAGGAGTTTATGAAGTGGAGCAAGTATTTTAATCCTTCCACCATCGGAATTTAGTAAGAGGATGCTTTTAGCATCCTCTTTTCTTTTTGCTTATCCTTATCCCTTTATTCATGTTGTTTTAAAAAAAATATTTTATTTTACCTTTGTAATATTGGCTCCTGAACAAATGCTACCAAACTTGTCAACTTCTAATGGAAGGAAACGCATTTCCGGTAATGTCTGCTTTAAACCCTCTATTAATGTATTCATTTGCCCAGGTTTAACAAAGCATAATACGGTTGGACCGGCTCCACTTAACGCAACACCATATGCCCCAAATGAAATGGCACACTCTTCTATTATTTGCAAATGAGGGACGAGTTCTTTTCTATATGGCTGATGATACTTGTCCTTTTTCATCATTTTTCCTGCAAGCTCTAGATTATTGGTTAATAAAGCTGCTACAAATAAATTGGAAACAGCCCCAGCAGAAACAGCTTCTCCAAAGGAAAGTGTACTTGGCAATACTCCTCGGGAGGATTTTGTTAACAGCTCTTCCTCTGGAATAACCGCTAACACTTCCAAATCAATGGAATGGATAATTTCTGCATCCACTTCTTCTCCTAATTGACAACCTATAACGAGACCACCAAAAAGGCTTGCTCCTACATTATCTGGATGACCTTCCATTTTGGATGCAATTTCAAACTTTTGTTGTTTCGTCAAGCGTAAGTTCCCAACTTGATCAGCTAGTTCAATTCCCGCTACAATAGCAGAGGCACTAGATCCAAGGCCTCTAGCTAAAGGGATATTACTATCCACCCTAATCTGACATGGTGATAGAATTGTATGAAATTCTTCTGCCACCTCGATAGCTGTCTTAACGATGAAATTCTTTTCATCTTGAGGAAATTCCTTTAGATCTTCAGTTAACGGAATAACTTCCCAGCGATCACTTCGAACCACGTCTAATGTTAAATATAAATTTAACGCTAATCCGATACTATCAAAGCCTGGTCCTAAGTTAGCAGAACTTGCTGGCACTTTAATAAATAGCATTTCGCCTTCGTTCATATATGAACGACTCCTTTGATATGGTTGGCTACAGCCTTTTCATCATTAGGAAGAACTACTGGCTTTATCGGACTAACATCAATCGCTGTATTTGGATCCTTTAAGCCATTTCCTGTAAGAATAGCTACTATTTTGCTTCCTTTTGGAATTTTTCCACTTTGGATATGCTTATACACACCTGCAATGGATGCACAGGAACCTGGTTCCGCAAATATACCTTCTGTAGCAGCAATTGTACGATACGCAGCTACTATTTCTTCATCTGTTACCTCATCAATGATACCATTTGATTCTTCTTGTGCTTGAACAGCTAACTTCCAGCTTGCTGGATTACCAATGCGAATCGCTGTCGCAATTGTTTCTGGATTTTCAAAAACACGGTTATGCACAATCGCTGCTGCTCCTGCTGCCTCAAAACCATGGATTTTTGGAAGTCCAGTTTGCTTAACTTCATGATATTCTTTAAACCCTTTCCAATAAGCACTGATATTTCCAGCATTTCCAACTGGGATTGCCAATATATCTGGTGCAGCACCCAACTGATCACATACTTCAAATGCTGCCGTTTTTTGACCCTCTAAGCGATATGGATTCACAGAATTTACGAGCGCTACTGGTTCTGTTTCGCTAATTTTCCGCACCATTTGTAAGGCCTGATCAAAATTCCCTTCAATCGCAATTATCTCTGCACCATACATTACAGCTTGCGCAAGTTTACCCATCGCGATTTTCCCTTCTGGAATAACTACAATACAACGCATTCCTGCACGAGTAGCATATGCCGCTGCCGCTGCAGATGTATTACCAGTAGACGCACAGATCACGGTTGAGTTTCCTTCTTCCTTCGCCTTAGCAACCGCCATTACCATTCCTCTATCTTTAAAAGAACCCGTAGGATTAGTTCCTTCTGTTTTGACATAAAGCTCTACGCCCCACTCCTCTGATAGCTTATCTAGCTTTATTAATGGCGTATTTCCTTCATTTAATGTTAACATTGGTGTAGATTCATTTATTGGCAAATATTCTTTATATTCTTCTAAAAGGCCCTTCCATCTCATTACTTTATGCCCCCTTCAACTCGATATGAACTTTTGACTGTTCGAACAGATGCTAAATCCCTTAATTCTAATAAAATATTTTCATAGTTTAATAAAGATGCATGATGTGTCACTAAGACAATCTCCGCTAGGCCTTTTTCCTTCACAGGTAATTGAAGAATTTTCTCAAAGCTTACCCCATGTTGTGAGAAAATAGAGGTAATTTCGGCAAATACACCGACCTCATCCTTTACTTGGAGACGCAAGAAGTATTTAGAGAACATTTCATCTGCGTCTTTTAGCTTCTTTTTAAATTGCGGGGCAATCGCGCCTTTTCCATTAACACCTAATCGCATGTTTTTTAATACATTCACTAAATCAGACACAACGGCTGTTGCAGTCGGTAAACTACCTGCACCAGGACCATAAAACATCGTTTCCCCAACAGCTTCCCCATATACATATACAGCATTATATTCATTATGAACGGATGCCAATGGATGACTATCAATAATAAATGTCGGCTGTACACTAACCTCTACTTTTTCTGCCTGTCTTTGAGCGATACCAATTAACTTCATTGTGTATCCTAACTGCTTTCCATACTGAATATCTTCATCTGTTACATTTGTTATTCCTTCTACCTTCACATCTTCTAAGCCGATATTCATGGAAAAACCAAGTGTCGCTAAAATTGTCATTTTTCTAGCTGCATCCAGTCCTTCTACATCTGACGTAGGGTCACTTTCCGCAAATCCTAATTGCTGTGCTTCTAATAAGACATCTTCATAGGCTCGTTGCTGTTGACTCATTTTTGTTAAAATAAAATTAGTTGTACCGTTCACTATTCCCATCAATTTAATGATCCGATCAGAAGCTAATCCATCCACCAAACCTCTTAAGATAGGAATACCCCCAGCAACACTTGCCTCGTAAAATAAATCACAATTGTTCTGAGAAGCTGCTTGTAAAAGCTCTGCTCCATGGACAGCCATTAAATCTTTATTCGCAGTTACTACTTGCTTTTTATTTTTTAACGCTTTAAGTAAGATGTTTTTTGTCTCTTCAATCCCACCCATTACTTCAATAACCACATCTATTTCCGGATCATCCAGAATATCATTTGCGTCAACCGTTAAGAGAATATCCTTTAACTCTACATCTCGCTCCTTATTTATATTTTTGACGAGAATTTTGTTTACTTTCACAGGACATCCAACCTGATGCATAATTTTATCCTGATGATTCTCGATAATTTTTACAACGCCCGATCCAACAGTTCCTAGTCCGAGTAGTCCAATTGAGATTGTCTCCATCTGATTTCCTCCCGATGATGTTCTTTTTACAAGAACAACTGTCTTTGTATAGTAGACATTATAGTGTTTGATTCCTTTTTTTACAAGGGGGAGTTTAATCATTCCTTTGTAATTTACTTTTTTATAAAGACGATATAATCAAATTTCCCCAAAAAAAGATATTGTTTTCGTAAAGTTTTCTGCTATAATCCGAGTCCTGAATACACTTCCGTTTCCATGTGGCTAAGCTTAAGAATTCGAGGTCTCACCGTTCTCGCTAATCCCATATGGAGTCTATTTTTCCTGTTGAAAAAGGTCCAACCTTTAAAGAAAACAGCAAAACAAAGCTCGTTTACTCATTGAATCTATTATAAAGGAAGATCTTACAATTCTAAAAGGAAAATTATAAATTTTATGTATTTTTAGATTTTTCGAAAGATGAAATTTATAAAGCTATTTAATTTTTCATCCCATGTAGTAGACGAGACAGCTTTTGATTAATTTAGTCGCTCTCTGTTATTTTTATTTCACTTCGATAGGAATGAGCACTAAGAAGACTCATCTGCTCGCTTCACCCAAAACGGGCATCGAGTTACTATTTCACGATAGGATATTTACACTTTAAAAAGACCTTATTAAACCACTGAATCTTACCGCCGTTTTAATAAGGTCTATTTTATCCACATCGTTTATTTATAACCATGTAACAATCGGTATCTTCATCGTTTTAACGGGAACTTCCGTGTTTAGATAAAATTCCTTGAGAAATATTTCTAATTCTCTTGATTGATTAAGCATTTTTTTTAGCCGTTCTTCTAGAAACAGTCGATCAGCTTCATGTGTAGAAGAATAATAATTTTCCACACATTCCACATAATGAATGGGGAATAACAATCTTGCGTATATTAATCTCCAAGCAAAAGAGCTTAATGGCATAACACTTTGATATTCTTCATAGAATGTTTTTACTTCTCTATGATACGTTTTAATATTTCTAAAATAACGGTCTCTTGTCCATTCAGCAAGATCTCTACCACAATGATCAAAAACCCAATCAAACGGGTTCTTGATGTAATATTCTCCGTCCCATGTATCTTTAGTAAAGCGATTATAACAAATCGTTCCACTGTCCACAGCACTTGGATCGTCATCTAGCTCTGTGTCAACAAGATACTGGATTGCGTTCTCAGCGATCCCCATATAATATGGGAAGGATTCTAGAAATAGCTTATCGAATTCACTTTCTGGCTGTTTATATAACATACTGTTCCAGAATCCTTCCATTTGATCCATTCTTTGTTCCCACATGCTTTTCCATTGTCCCATTCTGCTAATTTTTTGCACGCCAAATTGAACCGTTCTGCCTCTAAAATGAAACTTTCCCAGCTTTCTACCTAGTTGTCGAGACCGAAAAGACCGCAACCGATCATTTATAAGCACACAATATTGCTGTTCCTCTATTTCTGTGTGTTTATCCCCCTCCTTTGACTCTAATAGCATACTTACCTGCCGATCGCCACTTTGGTATATATGTGTAGCAAGCTGGTCTCTTTCCATAAGCTCCTCTTCCTCTATCCTTCCAACGGGAACGAGTGTATATAGCTTTCCTCCACTAATACAGGCTTCATAATGACCTATTCTAGTTTCTTCTTCTACATCAATCCCATATTTTGCATATAAAATATTACGAATCATTTTTCCTCCTCCTCTTCCCTCTCTTTTAGGAGTATATGATGATATATGTTAAAACTTGTTAAGCGGATAAAATTAATGAATTTCCCTTTCCATGGAAACAATAGAAGTAGAGGAACATTTAATACGTATCGTGCATATAATAATAAACACTGTGACTACATAGTGAATAAACTAAAGAAAAGGTGAAGTTCATGTCATTAAAGGACCTAACAGAAAAAACAGCTAGAAAGTGGTTACATGAACGTGGAGTTAACATAGAGGATATTGCGGAGCTTGTCTATCTTTTACAAGAGAAATATCATAAAGATTTAAAAATGGAAGATTGTATCCATAATGTGGAACGAGTCTTATCAAAACGAGAGGTTCAAAACGCGATTATTACAGGGATCCAATTAGATATACTTGCAGAAAAGAAGCTACTAGAATCCCCCCTACAAGAAATTGTGGAAATGGATGAAGGGCTTTATGGCGTGGATGAAGTACTTGCATTTTCTATTGTTAATGTTTATGGTTCCATTGGATTTACGAATTACGGATATGTAGATAAATTAAAACCTGGAATTTTACAAAAGCTAAATGATAAGAGTTCTGGCGAATGTCATACTTTTTTAGATGACATTGTAGGAGCCATCGCAGCCGCAGCTTCAAGTAGACTAGCTCACCGTGCTAAAGGGGAAGAATAAGACACAACTAATAAAGGACGTTTCAAAATACAGTATACAACTTGTATACTTTTAGCGTAGCGTCTTCTTTTCTTATTATTTTGAGCTGTTTTCGTAAAGTTTATTGCAATTGAGAGGCAGTTTTCTGTATTACTTTTATTGACTTTAATAAGCTGGTCGATAAAAAGCTACTGATTGGGCTTAGTGATCAGCTTAATCATCAGCGCTGATAATAGACGGAAAAATTCCGCTTAATTAGCAATTAATATAAAAAAAGGCTGAAATAGACGGAGAGATTCCGTCTATTGGCTCAAAGTCTTCAGAAATGGGTGGTTTTGTTGTGTATAAGCGAAAAAAATACCCTTATTTTCTCTAAAACAAGCTCCATTCTGCATGTAACCGGAAAAACTCCGCTAATTTTACTTTTCGCGGTTCTTCGGTAAAGGAAAAGACATCCTCTTTAAAAGAGTACAATGAAACATATCACCAGTGAGTAGATTTTATATTCCTAATTAAAAAACTCGCCATTACAGCGAGTTTTCCTTTTTATCTACCAGTAATGATGCCAATTTAAAATAGCACCTCAAAACAGAACGATTTATTGGAAAACCGTCTTATTTTTTTATAACCCAATCACTTAAGCTATCCATCGTATAGGTTGGCTGTGTCGAGTATTCGCCTAATTGCTCTTTCGTCGTTACTCCTGTATGAACTAAGAGTGTATCCATATTTGCATTAATACCAGCCAGAATGTCCGTCTGATAGTTATCTCCTACCATCAAAACATCCTCTTTAGGCAGATTCAATAATTTAATTGCTTGAGACACAATGATAGCTTCCGGCTTTCCAATAACGACTGGCTGTTGCTGTGTACTTACTGAAATAACGGATGTAATAGCACCATTACCTGGCAATAAACCCCGTTCACTAGGCAAAGCTGTATCACCATTTGTAATAATAAAACTTGCCCCATTGCGTACGGCAAGACAAGCTACTGTCAGTTTTTCATAGGTAATCTGCTGGTCAAGCCCAGCAACCACATAATCGACATTATTAGAATCTGTAATTAGCTTTAAGCTTTTATCTTCTAATGCTTGTCGAAGCCCTTCCTCACCAATCATAAATACATTTGCCTCAGGTGATTTTTCAGCAATATAGTTTGCTGATGCCATAGCGGAAGTAAAAACCTCACTTGCTTTTGCTGGTATATCAAATTCTCGTAGCTTTTGCGCTACCTGTTCTGGTGTTTTCGTTGAATTGTTCGTGACATAAAGATAAGGAATTTTTGCAGCAATTAATCGCTTTACAAATGCTGCAGCCTCTTCAATCACTTCTGTTCCTCGATACATCGTACCATCTAAATCGATTAGATATCCTTTATAAGCTTTCATTTATAAAAATCCTTTCTCAGGTTACAACTTCACAACATTATTTTCTAAATGCAGATACAGGACCAAGTTCATGAGTCAAGTATTCTTTCACAGAAGGAATAAACGATTTTATCGAATGCATTTTTTCTGTAAATGCAGCAGCCAATTCTTGATGTTTAATATCCGTATAATGATGGACAAGCTGTTTTCTCCAAAGAATTAATTCCTTCATATCTTGCGCTATTTCTAAAGTAATTACTTTTTCATCTGTAAGTATATCTACAATATCATCGTAGCTCCCAGGATCTCTCATAATAAACCCATCAATCATGCTATTTCCTACATCTAAAATGACTTCAATCATCATATGTGTTATTCTTTCCAATGCCACTTTCTCGATAAAGGTATTCCAATTATCCTGATTTTCAAATTGACGGATAAGTTCTTGGTAATAGCATAATTGTTCGTCTATTTTTTCTCTATCCACAAAATACATAATGTCGATTTCTCCTTCCATGTCTTATGAAATTTGTAAATGATCACTTAAGCTAGTTGGTCTGGCATAGAAATATCCTTGGGCTAAATCAACTTTATTCTTAGATAAAACAGAGGCTTCCTCTGCACTTTCGATTCCTTCTGCAACCACAATCGAGCCCACTTCTTTTGCGATAAGAAGCAATCCTTTTAACATCGATTCCTTCACCGAATTTTTATCAATATTCTGGATGACAGACCGATCAATTTTAATGATATCTGGCATAATTTCGCTTATAGAATTAAGGCTTGCATAACCTGCTCCCGTATCATCAACCGCAATTAAAAATCCAAGCATTCTTAACACCTTAAGGTTATTGGTAAAGTGCTCTAAGCCTTCAAATGAATCTCTTTCTGTTATCTCAATCGTAATTTTCCGTGGTGAAATCCCTTTAAATCGACGAATTACATTTTGAATATCTTTAACAAATCTTGGGTTTCCTATCGTAACAGGTGTAAAGTTGATAAAGATATTGTGCCTCCATTTGGTCTGCTGAATTTGTTCAAATGCTTTTTCAAGAACAATCATTTCAAGATCATACAAAAACTTCGTTTGTCTTGCTAATGAGAATAGTTGAAGAGGATTTTCTAATGCCGATCCTTTTGGCCCTCTTGTCAGCATTTCGCAGGCATGGATTTTATTTGTCTCGACATCCATGATTGGTTGGGCCAATAGGTTGATGCTTTTATTGGCAACAATATCGCTTAATGTATGCACTAATTTATTAAATTCTGTATCAGACCTTTTATGTGCCATTGCAAGAGCTAACTCATAAGCTGTTTGAATGGCATCTTGAAGATAGGCATATTTTTTCTCGGTAAACATATACCCTGTATTAAAAACAGGTTGAACTCTTCCTGTTTCACGAAAGACATCTTCGACCTTATGTATAATGTTTCTTATTAAATTATCTAGAAGTGCTAAACACTCCGTTCCTTGCTGCCATTTAATAAACATGGTTAATCCATTCGGACTATAATCATGAATAGCAAGAATTTCATTTGAAACATCCAATGATTGTATTGTTGTACGAAATGTTTTTTTTAGAAAACGAATATAATCTAAATAAACCGCCACTTCTAATTGTTGCTTAATTCTATGTAAGTTTGTTATATCGATTACAACAACTGCCACTTCATATCCATGGTTCATCGCTTTTTCTACTTGATGAATAATGGGGTCTCGCAACACAAAAGATGGCGGAAAAAACTTTATGAATTTTGCCGGAAGTAATAATTTCCCCCAATTAAATAACCTTGAATATATATTTTCTTGATATTTCATAGCTCCATTCCTCTCAAAAGCTAACTTTTTCTGTCACAAATAAGCCTATCTCTATATGTGGACTTTCCCTTTAATTCTAGCGGTTATAACCTAATAATCTCATGCAATATGTCGCATGAGGAATTTATTGAAGTGTAGAATAGAAAATCTTAATTTCTTGCTTATTTGTATGAAAACGACGTTTAGATCCACCTTAAGTATTTTTAAGCAGCTTACACCTTGTACATTACATACATACAAGCTAATCATCTAAAGAAACAGTCTAATGCTATTTAAAGATCTATTTCCCGTTTTCTTTCAGAATGGAAGTTCCTTCTTTAAGAATAAAATGAGGAATTGCCTAATTACTATTTCGTTTTTTTCACTACAAAATAGGCACAGCCAAAATTACAATATTCATACAAGTACTCTGTTAATGTACTTATCTTCGTGTCAAAGCTTGATTTTTGATTATGATCATCAAAAAAGCCACGTAGTCTTAATTGTCCATAACCCCAATCTCCGACAATATAATCATATTTCGTTAATATATCGCTAAATCTATTTTTAAATGCTTCTTCATTAAAACCTGATTTTCTTTCTTCAATCAGTTCATAACAATGATTATTAATACAAACCAATCGTATCACCTCAAAACCTGTATGGATTTCATATAAATAGTCCCATTATAACATTACTCACTACCATTATAACCTTAGGAAAGACATTTACATAGCCAAAACAATAAAATCTTCCTATAAAATACAGAATTTTTATTTTTTACTGTTAGATATTTTTTCATGAATGGAATGATCTTTAGTATAAAAGTTCGATTAAATAAAAAATCTTAAATGATAAAGATTTATAAGGAAATGAATATAAAAGGGGGATTTCTTTCAAAAGATAAATAAAAAAATAAAGACCCCTATTTAAGGGATCTAATAATTTTAAGCTTCTTTTGCATGTTCTGCCAATTGTTGATTTTTTTTCGCTTCATTTACTTGCTCATCTGCATGATAAGAAGAACGAACTAATGGTCCCGCTTCACAATGACTAAAGCCTTTGCTCAATGCAATTTCTTTCAATTCTTTAAATTCATCTGGATGGTAATATTTTTGAACCTTTAGATGCTTTGCAGTTGGCTGTAAATATTGACCAATTGTCATAATATCCACTTTATTTTCTCTAAGATTATCCATCGTTGCAATAATTTCTTCTTTTGTTTCTCCTAAACCGATCATAATACTAGACTTTGTCGGTATATTAGGCTGCATTTCCTTTGCTCTGCGTAGAAATTCAAGGGAACGATGATATTTTGCTCTTGCACGTACTCTAGGGGTCAATCTTTCAACTGTTTCTATGTTATGGTTTAAGATATCAGGCTTAGCATCCATTAATAAACGTAGGTTTTCTTCTACGCCTCCCATATCAGAAGGTAATACTTCAATGCTGGTGAATGGATTTTTCCTGCGAATGGCACGAACTGTTTCTGCAAATACAGCTGCTCCACCATCTTTTAAATCGTCTCTTGCAACAGCCGTAATAACGACATGCTTTAAATTCATCGCATAAACAGAATCTGCAACTCTTTCTGGTTCTTGCCAATCTAGCTCAGTCGGTAAGCCTGTTTTTACTGCACAAAAACGACATGCTCTTGTACAAGTATCTCCTAAAATCATAAATGTAGCGGTTCTTCTAACAGCCCAACATTCATGAATATTTGGACATTTCGCTTCCTCACAAACCGTATGTAGTTGCTTTTCCTTCATCATTTTTTTCAAACCAGTATAGTTTTCATTCGTATTTAATTTAATTTTCAACCATTCTGGTTTGCGTAAATACTCTTGTTTTTTTTCAGACACCATATTCATCTCCTAGTAAAATAATTTTCATCATTTTTACCTAAAAACAGTATTGTATAACAGTCTCTAATCAGAAAACTTTGTATGTTATACACAATAAAAGGATTGCCCACACTTTCATTTGTCACTTTAACATAATGCAAATACCTCTACAAGTTATTGATTTTAAAGATTACCATTAATTGATAATTATTTTTTTCATTTTAATTCACAAAATATAATGACAGAACATGAAGGGAGGGACAATCTTTTGCGCAAGTTAATGTTTTTAATCATTATACTTATGTTTTTACTACCTACCACTGTCACATATGCTAATGAAAATACAGATGATCCTTACGCAAAAAGGATGGAACTTTATAACAAAGTCGAAGCATTGTATCAAATACCTTGGTATTATATAGCTGCCGTCGACCAATATGAGAGAAATATTCGCTACGCAAGAAAAGATCTCCCAAAAGCGAAAGGACTTACTGGGATTTATTTTACAAAAGAAAAATGGGCCGGCATTATCAATCCAGATTCAGAGGATGCCAATCCTTTAACCATTCCCTTATTTGGAGGACTTGGTGCAGATGGTAATGGCGATGGAAAAGCAGATCGATTTAATGACGAAGATATCCTCTCCGCCTTTTCCAATTATATAAGTCAATATGGAGTCGATGAAGATAACTTTAGGATTGGCCTATGGAATTACTATAAACGGGATAAAACAGTAAGTATCATTATGGGTAAAGCCGCCATATACAAGCACTTTGGCAGACTAAACCTTGATGATCATGCTTTTCCTCTACCTTTAAGAAGTAATCATAGCTATCGTAGCACTTGGGGGGATGCACGTGGCTGGGGAGGAAAACGAATCCATGAAGGAACAGACATTTTTGCAAACTATGGAGTACCTGTCAAAGCGACTTCCTATGGTATTGTAGAAATGAAAGGTTGGAATAATTATGGTGGATGGAGAATTGGAATCAGGGATATTAATAATAACTATCATTATTTTGCCCATTTAAGTGGTTTCTCTAAAGAAATAAAAACAGGTATGATTGTTGAGCCTGGTATGATTATTGGAGGAGTCGGCAGTTCAGGATATGGTCCACCAGGAACTTCTGGTAAATTTCCACCTCATCTTCATTATGGGATCTATAAAGATAATGGATATACAGAATGGTCATATGATCCATATGCACATTTACGATTATGGGAAAGACAAGAACTGATACGAGCACGAAATAAAAAATAAGGCATTATGCTGCCTAGGCGATAAGATGACATTGTACATTCTTATCGCCTAAAATCGTAATTATAAAGGAGTTTGAATGGTATCACATTCTGTTATGACAATAGAAAGATTTTCTTTTAAATCTAAATCATACGGAGAGATTTCTTTTCCCTCTCTTTCTATTATTCGTATGATTGGCCGTTCATTCATTCCCTTATTTTGGTTGCAAACAATTCCTTTTTCTCCATTGCTTAACTTTACACTTAAACCATTCGGGTAAAGAACAACGGATCGTCTAAAAGCTTCGACAATTTTCGCATCATATAGCCGGCTTGACCCCGTATATAATATTTCTAACGCCTCATGGGGCAATAATGCATCGTGATAAACACGATTAGAAGTAATCGCATCGAAAACATCGGCTACAGCTATGATTTTTCCGAATAAGTGTATTTCCTCTTCCTTCAACCCTCTAGGATAACCAGAACCATTTAAGCGTTCATGATGCTGGTAAGCACAATGGGAAACTAATAGAGGTAAAGACTGAACTTTTCTTAGTATCTCAAATCCTGCTTCTGCATGATTTTTAATTATTTCATATTCTTCTGCCGTTAATTTTCCAGGTTTCATTAATATGTCCAAAGGAATACTCATTTTGCCAATATCATGCAAAATAGCACCTAAACCTAGAATTTCCATCTGCTTAGGAGGGAGTTTTAATTCTAGACCTAATGCTAACGTATAAATGGTAACATTTAAACTGTGGGAAAAAATATAATTATCATATAGATAAACATCCGACATAATAGAAGTAAGATCGTCATGGCTCTTCAGTTCTGATAATACTTTATCTACTAGCTTCTTAAAAACTGGGGTACTTTTCTCCATCACCATTGAAATATTTGCGGAATCTGTCTTTTTGATAGCATCAAAACTTTTCTCAATGGTTTGCATCGCTTCCATTTTCACCTGCTCTGAAATCGTAGGATTCACTTTGATATCCTTTGTATTCTTATCTTCTAAGTATACGTAACTGACGCCAAAATCAAGTAACCTTTGTATAACCCTTTGCTCTAACTGTACCCCACTATTCACTAACACTTTTCCACGATCATTTAATATGGGCTTAGCTAAGGTAGCACCTTCTTTTATATTCTTCGTCCCAACTAATCTCATGCTTTATTGACTCCTAATAATTTATATATATATTATTATATCGTACTTCCTCTCCTGTTTCTTAAGACCTATATTAAAAAAAGTTAATAAAAACCTTAATAAAAAGAAGGTTTAACGTAAATAAGGAAATCCCCTATTCGTTAAACCTTCTTAACCTTCCGTTTAAAAATCAGATCATTTTCAACAATGCTTCTTTCCCAATCATACCTTTTTGGATTCCATAAGCTTCAGCTTCAATTGTAACGGATTCTAAAGGTGCCTCCAGTAATTGCTCAATCGTTCTAACTCCAACAGCTCTGCCAGCAATTATTTTTCGGTCTTTCAGCTTATCATTTAACAATCCTACATCTAGCGCTCCACACATGATATAACCTTTATCATTTTTTACAGCAAGCAAAGTAGTTTTAGGCAATAGCACTGAGACCGCAATAAAAGTATGTCCATCGATATCAACAGGGTATACATCAATCATAATACTTCATGCTCACTCCTCTCTTTACCTTCATGGTAATTATATTCAGAGGAGGAGGAAACTGTGTTAATTTCTTGTGTATTACTGTACAAAATAAGAAAAAACGAACTTACGCTTTAATCCTATTTTGCAAAGTGTCTGCAAGAATATTCCGCATAAATTCAGGCAGAAAATACTCTTTCTTTGTTGCACGGTAAATAGATGGGAAAAAATTACCGAACGTAAGCATATCAGGTACTGTTACCACATAATTCTGATCTGGTTGTATTTCTTTCGAGTGGATATAATATTTATCTCTTTCTCCACTTTTCTCTAATAGGATGCCTGCTGAAATCATTTTCCCCATTAAAGTTCCTCGGAACCCAAGACCCTTAACCTGCAGTTTCTCCCACTTCTCGGCTTTCATATCTTGTAAGATTTCCTTTAATTCAGCACCTGTCAGCGTAACATTGCACGGATTAATCGGATGTGGACAAATTGATAATAGGTCAAAGAAAGTGACATCCCCTTCTTGTAATCCATTTAGTATTAATCCTTCATTAAGAATGGCACAATCAGAATGACACCAAGAAACTAATTTTTCACAAAGCAATTGTGCTAAAACCTCTCGAGAATAGTATTCATCAATGGTAACTGCTTTTTCTGATAAGGCCTCTTTACCTTGCAAGTAATAATTTTCTATCGTTGCTTCTTCCTCATTCGCAATCGGCAATTTACTTGTTTCATATAATATCGCTTTTTTATCCATCACGTTCTTTAAATTATCAACCTTTAATTCAATATGTCCAACATAATAGCCATACTTTCCAGCAGCACCTTGAAGATTATTATTGATTATTTTTCCTTGATGAAAAATATGATGCGTATGTGCCCCTAATATAACATCTATTTCTGGATAGTTAGTTGCAATCATCTCATCATCATTTATTCCTAAATGGGATAGAAGGATAATAATATCAACATTTCCTTTCAATTCTTCTATTTGCCGAGATAATTCTTGAATCGGCTCTGTCAATTTCCAGCCTAAAAGCTCATATAACTGTGCAAAATAGGCGGTGATGCCGATTACACCAATTTTTGTTCCTTTTGCTGTTTCATATATTTGATGAGGAATAGCCCAAGTAGGACGTTCTCCATTTTTCTTATAAAGATTAGCAACAATCACATCGAATGAGGCATCATCATACAGATGGTCCAGTGCTTCATATGGAAGGGTTATTCCTTCATTGTTCCCTATAGTTACTGCATCATAGTGTTCTTTATTTAACAGCTTTGTGTTAATTCTACCTTTAGTCGCTTCTGTATAAGGATGAGACAGATCCAAATGGTCGCCTATATCAAATAAATAAACAGCTTCGCCAGCCTCGTTATGCCATTTTTTCCTTTCACGCAGCAATTCATAAATTCTTGGCCAATTTTCAAAATGGCTATGTAAATCATTGGTATGATATATGTGGATGACTTCCATCTTCTCGCCTTCCTTGTGTTTGTATTTTCTCTATTTTAAAGGTAATTATTTACCAAGGATATTATCCTTCTTCTTTTTTCTTAACTATTTTAAAATAAATCTAATTGTCTTGGAGCTAAATCCGTATATTCTATATTTAGTAATTCTATTAGCTCTTTCCCATTGTCGGCAGCATCTCCACCAGAATTATTATTAAAAAGGACATAAATATTTTTACATTCCTTTTCAAGCTGGCGGATATTTTCGACCCACTCTTTTAGTTCAACTGTATTGTAGCGGTATAAATAGCGAACTTCTCGCCAATTTGGATTGTTATTTTGTTGCCAACCATAATAATTTCTTCCATGAAGACGAATCAGCACCTTTTTTTCGTCCACAGCATCAAGCACAGTAGGAACAGATCCTGGCGTCACTTGTGGTTCATCACAAATGCTATGAATCCAATTTTCTTCTCGCATAAACTGTAGCGTGCTTTCCCGATACTTTGGCTCAAACCATGATTGATGGCGAAACTCCAGGGCACAGGGAATATCTCCCATCCTTTTTCTGCATACTCTTAAATAGTCAACATTTGCCTTTGTACAATCAAACCAAGGCGGAAATTGAAATAAGACCATTGCCAGCTTCCCTGCTTTAATATATGGAACCAACGAGTCAATAAATGCAAAAAACATTTCTTCATGGGAGGAAAATGGAATTTCGCCTCGGCTATGACCTGTCATGCCTTGATATGCCTTTACTATGAATTGAAACGAGTCTGGAGTTTTTCTTACCCAAGTTTCCGCATTTCGCACTGGTTGTACGGCATAAAAAGAAGCATCCACTTCCACAGTTGGAAAATAACCGGCATACTCCACTAATTTATTTTGTGATGAAGTATTTTTTCCATAAAGACTAGTATGGTCTCCCCAGCCAGTTAAACCAATATGAATCAATTAAATCACCTCTATAATATAGTCTTACTCGATATAGCATTCACATCGATTAGACAATAAGTGCATCTTTCAAAAAATGAATCAATAACTCTAACATGTTTTATTTCTCTACACTAGATATCATATCATAATCACCATAAATAACTAAGTTAAAAGAAATGGAGGAAAAACTCTGTTTCACTTCATACGCATAATGAACATCTAACCATTAATCATCATTTATAAATAATCATTTTTGCATGGTAGCATCTTTTTGAATATCAATCCGAATACATGTCTTGATTAGAGGAATTCTGTTATATGTGAAAAAATCCTGGCGAATACCTTTCACCAGGATTTTGTAATGGCCTATTTCAATGCTTCAATTCTAAACTTATAATCTCCATTTATTCTTTTTGTCCTTAAGGCTGTTTACCGATATACGCCAATATTCCCCCATCCACATAGAGAATATGACCATTAACAAAGTTTGACGCTTCCGATGCTAAAAACACCGCTGAACCAGCTAGATCCTCAGGGTTCCCCCAGCGAGCTGCAGGTGTTTTACCGATAATAAACTGATCAAATGGATGCCGCGACCCATCGGCTTGCTTTTCCCGTAATGGCGCTGTTTGTGGTGTCGCAATATAACCTGGTCCAATTCCATTACATTGAATATTGTATTCTCCATATTCAGAAGCAATATTCTTTGTGAGCATTTTAAGACCGCCTTTAGCAGCAGCATAAGCACTAACCGTTTCACGACCTAGCTCGCTCATCATGGAGCAAATGTTAATAATTTTACCGCCACCATTTTGAATCATATCTGGAATAACTGCTTTTGAAACGATAAACGGTCCATTCAAATCTACATCAACAACTTGACGGAACTCTTCAGCAGACATTTCAATCATTGGAATACGTTTGATAATTCCAGCATTGTTCACTAGAATATCAATCGGACCAACCTCTTCTTTTATCTGTGCAATCGCTGCTTGTACGGCGCCTTCATCCGTTACATCAAAAACATAGCCTTTTGCTTCCATTCCAGCTTCTTCATAAGCTTCAAGCGCTTTTTCAACGGATTCTTGATTTAAGGAGTTAAATACGATTTTCGCTCCTGCTTTTGCTAATGCGCTTGCAATTTCAAAGCCAATTCCATAAATCGCTCCCGTCACTAATGCTACTTTTCCATCAATGCGGAATTTATCCATACTGAATGTCATCGTTTTCTCCCTCCTTTTATTTCAATTTATCCATTGGAATCATATCCATATCTGTATAGGTAATATTTTCCCCACACATCGCCCAGATAAAGGAATAATTACTTGTACCAACTCCAGAATGAATAGACCAGCTCGGTGAAATCGCTGCTTGTTCACTGCTCATAACTAAATGCTTTGTTTCATCTGGCTTACCCATCATGTGGAAAATACGCGTATCCTCTTCCATATCGAAATACACATATGCTTCCATTCTTCTTTCATGTGTATGGGAAGGCATTGTATTCCAAGCACTACCTGGCTCTAAAATGGTATAGCCCATTTGCAATTGACAGCTTTCACATACATTTGGATGAATGTATTGATAGATTTTTCGTTGATTTAATGTTAATGGCTCACCCGTTTCCATCGGTTTAATATTATCAATGCTAATTTTTACATTTGGATATTTGTGGTGTGCTGGTACGGAACTAATATAAAATTTAGCTGGATTGTTGGGATTTTCAGAAGAAAAGACTACATGACGTGTTTCTTTGCCGATATAATAGCCATCCTGTTTTTTCATTTCTTCTTTTTCACCATCGATTTCGATATAACCAGGGCCTCCAATATTAATGACTCCTAATTCACGGCGTTCCAAGAAATAATCTACACCTAATTGTTTATCTAAACTAATTTCCAATGACGTTTCAGTTGGCGTAACTCCACCGAAAATCATGCGGTCATTATGTGTATAAGTTAAACTGATTTCTCCAGGTATAAATACTTTTTCTACTAAAAATTCTTTTCTCAATTGTTCTGTAGAGTAATGACGAATATCCTCTGGGCTATGTGTATAACGAGTTTCCATATTTTGCATTTTAAAGTCGCTCCTATCGATTTATTTTTCCAGAACCAGCTAGTAAAAAGCTGTTGACTTCTGGTTCGCTAAATTGATTACAATCACCATAAATAGTATGTTTTAAAGCAGATGCAGCTGTAGCAAAATTAATAATCTCCTGAGGAGCGTTTTGAACTAATATTCCATGAAGAATACCTCCCGCAAAAGCATCCCCTCCTCCTACTCTATCAACAATGGGATTAATTAGATGTTTTTGAGATTCATAGTAGCTATCATTCATCCATAGTGTTCCTATTAATTCATTGCTACTAGCAGAAAGTACTTTTCTTTTCGTTGAATATAAAATAGAGATATTTGGAAACTTCTTCTGTATTTCTTGATAGTAGTATGCTAATTCATTATCATTGCCAGTGTATTCAGAAATTCCTAAAAGATAGATTGCATCAAGCTTGCCCGCTGAACAATAATCTACTAGTGGTAAAATTTCTGAAATCGCCTCTCCCGCTTCTTTTTGCGACCATAATTTTCCTCGATAGTTAATATCAAAGCTGATTTTACAGCCAGCCTCTTTTGCCGCCTTTATGAGCGTAATAGTGTTTTTTTTCCAATTCGAGGATAAAGCAGGAGTAATCCCTGAAATATGAAAGATATCGACATTTTTAAATAGTTCTTCATTTTGCCATTCACTTTCTGCTATTTCCGCAAAACTCGAACCTGCTCGATCATAAATGACATTCGCTGCTCTTTCACCAATTCCCGCTTCCATATAGTAAGTGCCTAATCTAGATCCCCCGCTTAAGAGAAAATCTGTATGAACGCCATAACGACTTAAATGCTTTTTCACTCCTTCTCCTACACCGTTGTCTGGAATTTTACTAGCAAAATAGACATCATGGCCAAAATTAGCAAGCGAAATTGCTACATTTGCTTCTCCCCCGCCATAGTGAGCATGTAGATTTTCGGCCTGTGCTATGCGAATTCCAGAATCAGTCGAAAGACGAAGCATGATTTCACCTAATGTGACAACCTTCCCCATATTTATGCTCCTTTAATTTGATGAAATTTTTCCATGTACTGACCAGCAACCTCTGTAACTTTTTCAAAGTCTCCATTTGCTACGGGTGCTAATAGATTCCCTCCAACCCCTACAGCAACTACTCCAGCTTTAAACCAATCCTCCATGTTTTCCAAGCTAACCCCGCCTGTTGGCATAATATTCAAGTGGGGGATTGGCGCTTTGAAAGCGGACACAATATTTGGCCCATAAGCACTACCTGGGAATAGCTTGATGATATCTACCCCTGCCTTCAATGCCTCTTTCATTTCCGTAATCGTTAAACATCCAGGAAGATACGGTATTTGATATAGATTACATAGTTCGGCCGTTTCTTTATCAAAGTTTGGACTAACAATATATTCTGCTCCAGCCATAATTGCTAGACGAGCCGTTACTGCATCTAAAACAGTACCTGCACCAATTACAATTTCCGAATCATGCTTATACATTTCCACTAATTCGCTAATAGCTTTATCTGCATTGGGAACAGTAAAAGTTAATTCGATTCCCTTCATGCCTCCCTGAACTACCGCGCTACTTGCCTTTACAGCCTCTTCCTTACTGTTGCCACGAACTACCGCGATAACTCCCGCTCCTTTTAAGCGTTGTAATGTCTCAACTCGTTTCAACTCTACCACTCTTTTCTTATTTAGAAATTAATATTTACTATTAAGAAATACACAACTTGATTATACATACTTTTCCGAAAAATGTAAACGTTAATCATAAAATAAAAAAAATCGCCGAAACGATTTAATGAGTCCACGTTTGCGTTAACTCCTTTTTTGTTTCGACGATAGCCTTAATTATTTGGTTTTTAAAGTCTTCTGTGAGTCTATATTTTGGCATACTTACACTAAATGCTCCAATGATTTCCCCATCTTTTTTTAATGATGCTCCAATACAGAAAATGTCTTTCTCCATTTCCTCATCATCAAAGGCAATCCCAGTTTCTCTAACTTTCTGTAATTCAGAAGCCAATTTTATAGAGTTGGTTATGGTATGTTCCGTATATGGAACTAATGGAGTTGCTTTTATATAATCTAAAAAATCCTCTTCTTCCAATTCTGCAAGGACTGCTTTCCCCATTGCTGAACTATACAATGGCCTTGTTATCCCCACTCTTGATGACATTCTTATTGTCTGATGTTTAGCATCTAACTTATTTACATATAATATTTCATTATCGATCAAAACACCTAGATGGATTGTTTCATCAATTAATTTTTGCAGTTTTTCTAAATAAGGCAATGTTACCTCTACTAAGTCCAGTTGATCCACACCTTGATTGGCATACCGAATAAGCTTGGATCCTAACCGATAACTTTTATTTTTATCCCTGCTAACAAAGCCGATTAACAATAAAGTATCCAATATTTTCAAGGTAGTGGAAGTAGTCATTTCTGTGTTCTTCGCAATGCTTTGCAAGGACTGATTTGGATTCTCTGAAAGATAGTCCATAATTTTTGCTGCCCTTAATAAAACCGTTCCATATGGTTTCGTTTTCTCCATTATACACCCTCTTTTCCAATAAAGAAATTATATACTAAAAGTGGGTAAAATAAAAGTCCTCTTCACCAAATGAAAAAGAGAATATCTTTTCTTTTTATCTTGAATGAATCTAATAAGTAAATTGCTATTTTATGATAGCGATAATATTTGAATGATTGTTTTCATTACAGCATCTTCTTCATTGGAACGAGTAATAAAATTTGCTGCATTTTTTAATTCTTCCACTGCATTTCGAACAGCAAAACTATAGCTACTACGACCCATAAGTTCTATATCATTATATCCATCCCCAAATGCCATTGTTTCTTCCGGGGTAACATTTAATAACAATTGTAAATGTTCAACAGTTGTCCCCTTATGTACATTTGCATTGGCTATATCAATCCACCCTGCCTCAGATGCCACAATATATGCAGATTCAAAAAAGGAAGATAATTTTTCTCTTGTTTCAAAACATTTAAGTAGTGGATCATGAATCGTTATTTTCACAAAATCATCTGTTATTTCTTCAAAGTCAGATACTTTGCTTACTTTCGCATAAGATTTTCGGACAATTGATGCTTCTATCCCTCGATTTTTTTTCAGCATTCTTGCTGGATTTCTACCTACAACCCCATTATCTGGTACATCCTTTTCTATCAGCATTAGACCGTCAATTCTATAAGGTTTCCTTCCGGATCTTCTATCACACTTTCATAATAGCCATCACCTGTTAGCCGAGGCCCATTAACTAATAGATAGCCATCCTTTTGTAATCGTTCTGTCAGCTCATTAACAGCTTCTTCACTTCCTAATGAAATAGCAAGATGCGCCCAGCCAATTCTATCATTTGAATCCGGCTTATCTACTCCTGCTTTACGCATAAGTTCTATTCGTGCTCCCTCCTTAAATGATAGAAAATAGGATTCAAATTTCTTCTCTATGTTTCGATATTTTGAATTTGCCGTCCCCTCAAAATAGGTAGTATAAAATTTCTTCATCCCTTCTAAATCTTTGACCCAAATTGCTACATGTTCTATTTTCATTTGTCTGTCACTCCTTATATGATTAAATTACTTTAGACACACTTTCTTTTACATTTCTTTTATTTAATACAAAATTTAACCGTTCTGTTCCCCACAACATCATGATAATAAAGCCTGCAATCATATATGGAAAAATCCCTATCGTAGAGTGAGTAGCCATAAAACCAAGAAGAGGAGGAAGGAAGGTACTTCCAGTATAAGCAACAGCCATCTGATATCCCATTATGGTCTGAGCATGTTGCTTCCCAAATCTTGTTGGTGTTTCATGAAGCATACAAGGAAATATTGGTGCTAATCCTAAACCAACCATAATAAATCCTGCTAATGACCATATTTCTGGAAACGGTAATAATAAAAGGATTGCACCAACTAATGCGACTATTTGTCCCATACGAATAAGCTTTCGATTACTCATTTTTAACGTAATAAAACCAGTAATGAATCGGCCAATAGTAATTCCAGCGTAATATAAGGAAACCCATTTCGCCGCTGTATCTATGGATATGTTTTTGATAGTAACCAGATAGCTGCTTCCCCAAAGCCCCACTGTTGCTTCAGCCCCACAATAAAATAAAAATGAAAGCAAAGCTAGCTTCATTCCCCTAATTTTCCAGGACCTGTTGTTAGCTGCTTCTTCTTTATCCAATGGGCTATTTAAGGTTTCTTCTTCTCTATTCACATTACTATTGCTGTTATCTCCAACCTTTTTCCAAAGTGGCAAAGTGAACAATAAAATAATGACTAATGTTAATTGAAGACCAGCAATAGCAAGATAACCACTTCGCCAAGATTCCTGTGTCGAAATAAAATGTGCCATAATGATAGGACCAAGCGTTGCGCCAACTCCCCAAAAACAATGAAGCCAACTCATATGATGTGCCTTATAATGGGTAGCGACATAGTTGTTTAATCCGGTGTCGACTGCACCAGCCCCTAATCCAAGTGGTATAGCAAAAATAAACAGCCAAATGATAGTAGGTGCTATATAAAATCCTAATAATGCCCCAGCAGTCATGAGGCAGCTTACAAATGTAACCATTCCAGTCCCAAACTTTTTAAGGACAGCTCCGCTAATAAAACTAGAAACTATGGTTCCGCCTGCTATCGTCATAAAAAGCACACCAGCAGTCTCAAGTGGTGTATCAAAGTCTAATTGCATGAGTGACCACGATACTCCCAGTAATGAATCAGGTAAGCCTAAACTGATAAATGCTAAATAAATAATGACTAAAAAAAATGTAGCCATAAATACCTCCCTTTTGATTAATATCATTAGACATTATATTGGTTATACTTCCTTCCTTCCGTTAATCATTAAATCAAGGCTGAGACGCTGTAACCCATATAAATAGTCTTTTTTCCAATCACTCACCCTAAATTCCGGAAGATGTTCTGGGGGAATATATTTCGCGCTTTGTTTTTTCAGTTGGTTAATTGTCATTGGACTTACTTCATCATCGCAGAAAATAATCACATCTGGGTTAATAATTGCCGAAAAGGAAGCAATGAGCCTACTTGTTGCATCCAATTCTTCTTCCTTCGAAATAAAGCTTTTTCCCTTTTTAAAAACCTCCCCAAAATTTCGATTATTATATTGTGGCACAAAGGATACTTCGCCAGCAAAATGCGAGCTTCCTCGTACAATCTTTCCATTAACAATAATCCCAGCTCCCGGCCCATTTTGACCTGAATATAGATAAACAAGGGATATATTGGTCTTCTTCTCCTGCTGATTTTGATATCCTAACACCGCTGCATTCATATCATTTTCTATTACAACCGGGATAGAAAAATAATGTTCTAAGCATCCCTTTAAATCAAAGTTGTGAAGATATTCATACTCAGGAATGTAAATGATTCGTCCATTATCAACCGAACCAGGCACGCCAATGGAGATAGAACTAATCTTTGGATATTGAGTTATTAGCAATTCCACATATTCGATCAGTAATTTTACATTGTCATCCTTTAATGCACTAGAAATTTTTCCTACAGCCTTTTCTTCACCTAGACAGTTAAACACAATGTAATTGGTTTCTGTCCTTTCTAAAAAAATGGCTAACCCCAACGTATATTCTGGATTATAAGTATACCGCTTTGCTCTTCTTCCGCCACTTGAATCGTCTAAACCCGCTGACAGCAGTTCTCCATCCTTTTCCATTTGAGCTGTGAATTTACTAATGGTAGGAAAGCTGATTCCTAATTTATCACTAAGCTCTACCTTCGTTGCACTTCCATTAGCCAAAAGAAATTGACGAATATTTTGTTGAATGATTATTTTCATTGATTTTGGAGTTGCATCCATTTCGTTCACAACCTTTCCAGCCAACTTATTAAAGATATTTAATAAGTAATCAAAATAAAACTTATTAAACATCTTTAATAAGTACTTGAGGCAAATATAACACACGAATTTTGGAAATGCAATACAGTTCTCCTACACTCAAAAATATTTCCTACCTGCCCAAAATAAAAGAAGACGAACTTCAATGGTTCGCCTTCTTAACTGGATATATTAACCGATGCTGCCTTCCATTTCGAACTTGATCAAACGGTTCATCTCTACTGCATATTCCATCGGTAATTCTTTTGTAAATGGCTCGATAAAGCCCATTACGATCATTTCTGTTGCTTCTTCTTCAGATATACCTCTACTCATTAAGTAGAATAATTGCTCTTCTGATACTTTTGAAACTTTTGCTTCGTGCTCTAATGAAATATTATCATTTAAAATTTCATTATAAGGAATTGTATCAGAAGTAGATTTATTATCCATAATTAGTGTGTCACATTCGATATTAGAACGAGCACCATCTGCTTTGCGTCCAAAGTGAACAATACCACGGTATGTTACTTTTCCGCCTTGTTTCGAAATAGATTTAGAAACAATCGTAGAAGATGTATTTGGAGCTAAATGAAGCATTTTTGCTCCAGCATCTTGGTGTTGACCTTTACCTGCAAGAGCAATCGATAAAGTCATCCCTCTTGCTCCTTCTCCTCTTAAGATAACAGCAGGGTATTTCATTGTTAATTTAGAACCAATATTACCATCGATCCATTCCATAGTAGCATTCGCATCACAAACAGCACGCTTTGTAACTAGATTGTATACGTTATTTGCCCAGTTCTGAATCGTCGTATAACGGCAATATGCATCTTTTTTAATAATGATTTCAACAACCGCACTATGAAGAGAGTTAGTTGTGTATACTGGTGCTGTACATCCTTCCACGTAATGCACACTTGCACCCTCATCCACGATGATTAACGTTCTTTCAAATTGTCCCATATTTTCAGAGTTAATACGGAAGTACGCTTGTAATGGCGTATCCACTTTAATTCCTTTTGGAACATAGATGAATGATCCACCAGACCATACAGCTGAGTTTAAGGCAGCAAACTTATTATCAGTAGGCGGGATAACAGTTGCCCAATGCTCACGGAAAATATCTTCATTTTCTCTTAATGCAGAATCCGTATCTTTGAAAACAATTCCCATGTTCTCTAAATCTTCCTGCATATTATGGTAAACAACCTCTGATTCATACTGTGCAGATACACCTGCTAAGTATTTTTGTTCAGCTTCTGGAATACCAAGCTTATCAAATGTTTGTTTAATTTCGTCTGGTACTTCATCCCAAGATCTTTCTGTTTTCTCTGATGGTTTTACATAATACGTAATTTCATCAAAGTTTAAAGCAGATAGATCGCCACCCCATTGTGGCATTGGCATTTTATAAAAATGCTCCAATGATTTCAAGCGGAAGTCTAACATCCATTGTGGTTCAGCCTTCATTTTTGAAATTTCTTCAACGATTTCTTTCGTTAATCCACGTTTAGAACGAAAGATAGAAACGTCTTTATCTGAAAATCCATATTTATAATCCCCAATTTCGGGCATCTTTTTTGCCATTTCATTTTCCTCCATTCTACATGCAACCTTGGTGGCACATTACGAATCTAATCCTTCGTTTACCCCTTTTTCCATAGCTTTCCAAGCTAATGTTGCACATTTAATTCTTGCGGGAAATTTACTTACACCTTGAAGTGCTTCAATATCCCCCATGTCTATATCATCAGCGTAGTCTTTTCCTTGAATCATCTCAGAGAATGATTCAGACATTTTTAACGCCTGCTCTACTGTTTTTCCTTTAATTGCTTGTGTCATCATGGATGCAGAAGACATGCTAATGGAACATCCTTCCCCATCAAATTTCGTATCTACGACAACCCCATCTTCAATTTTCATTGTAAGAAGTATACGGTCCCCACAGGTTGGATTATTCATGTTAACAGTCAAGCTTCCTTCAAGAACACCTTTGTTCCGAGGATTTTTATAATGATCCATAATAACACTTCTATAAAGTGAATCTAAGTTATTAAAAGACATCGCTAAAATACTCCTTTGTTTTGCCGATCCCTTCAACAAGCTTATCAATATCTTCTTCCGAATTATATAGATAAAAACTTGCACGAGCGGTTGCAGAAACATTTAGCCATTTCATTAATGGTTGTGCACAGTGATGTCCTGCACGTACAGCAATTCCTTCAGCATCTAACACAGTTGCAACATCATGTGGATGAACATCTTCAATATTAAACGTTATAACACCAGCGCGGTTATTTGCGTTTTGTGGACCATAAATAGTTAGACCATTAATCGAAGACATTTTCTCCAGCGCGAATGCAGCTAATTTATGCTCATGCTCGGTTATATTATCCAATCCAATTTCTTCTAGAAAATCAATTGCTGCCCCTAGGCCAATTGCTCCTGCAATAATCGGCGTCCCAGCTTCAAATTTCCAAGGAAGTTCTTTCCAAGTAGATTCATATAAACCAACAAAATCAATCATTTCACCGCCAAATTCAATTGGCTCCATATTTTCTAAAAGATGTTTCTTTCCATAAAGTACCCCAATTCCAGTTGGACCACACATTTTATGGGCAGAGAATCCAAGGAAATCACAATCCAAATCTTGCACATCAATTTTCACATGTGGAGCGCCTTGTGCAGCGTCTACTACAAGAACAGCCCCATTTTTATGGGCAATCGTAGCTATTTCCTTTATTGGATTAATGACACCAAGGACATTAGAAACATAAGCAATAGAAACTACTTTAGTTGCCGGCGTGATTGTGTTTTCCACATCTGCAATAGAAATCGTGCCATCTGCTTGAAGCGGCAAATATTTAAGTGTTGCTCCCGTTTTTTTGGCGACTTGCTGCCAAGGAATGATATTACTATGATGTTCCATCGGGGTGATGACTATTTCATCCCCCTCTTTCACATTTTCCATTGCATAGCTATGTGCAACTGTATTAAGTGCAGTGGTTGTTCCACGAGTAAAGATAATTTCCTCTATAGAAGAAGCTGAGATAAACTTTCTTACCTTCTCTCTCGCTCCTTCATATGCATCCGTTGCTCTAGTCCCTAAGGTATGAACACCACGATGAACATTGGAATTATACTCTCGGTAGTATTTTTCCAACGTTTCAATTACCTGAACAGGTTTCTGAGAAGTAGCTGCACTATCAAGATAAACCAATGGATGTCCGTTGACTTCTTGGTTTAAAATCGGAAAGTAAGAACGAATATGTTTGCTATCCATTATCTTACTTTCCTTTCAATTACCTCAACTAATTGCTTTTTCACACCTTCAATTGGCAATTGTTCTACAACTGGAGCTAAGAATCCGTGAATAACTAATCTTTCTGCTTCATGTTGTGGAATACCACGGCTCATTAAGTAATACAATTGTAAAGGATCCACTCTACCAACAGATGCAGCATGTCCTGCCGTTACATCATCTTCGTCAATTAATAGAATTGGGTTTGCATCGCCTCTTGCTTTTTCACTTAACATAAGAACACGAGATTCTTGCTCAGCGTTTGCTTTCGTAGCACCATGCTCAATTTTTCCAATACCATTGAAGATAGAAGAAGCTTTATCTTTCATTACACCATGTTTTAAGATATAGCCTTCAGAACTCTTACCATAGTGAACTACTTTTGTTGTGAAGTTTTGCTTTTGATCGCCACGACCAACCACTACTGATTTCGTGTCACCAAAAGATCCATCACCCATTAAGTACGTTGTATTATCAGAAATCGTATTACCGTCATTCATGAAGCCTAACGCCCATTCAATTTTCGCATCCCGTCCTGCAATACCACGACGGTTTACATAAGTAGTTACACCATGTGCTAAATTATCTACTGCACCATATTGAACTCTTGCATTTGCATTTGCAATTACTTCCGTTACAATATTGAACACTGCTTCTTCAGGATCAACTGTAGAAATATAGTTTTCTACATAAACAACAGAACTGTTGTCTTCCGCTACAACAATTACATGGTTAAAAAGGTTAGCTTCCTTATCATCATGTAAGAAAATAGCCTGAATTGGTTCTTCCACTACTACGTTTTTAGGAACATACAAGAATACTCCGCCATTTAGAAGAGCTGTATGCAATGCGGTTAATTTATGCTCATCTACTTTAACAGCTTCTTTCATAAAGTATTTTTGCAATAAATCACTATATTCTCTTGCAGCTGTGAATATATCAGTAAAAATCACGCCACTTTCTTTTAATTCATTCGAAACAGCTAAGAAAGTTGGACGGTTATTTCGTTGAATATAAAGAGTTTTATTTTTTTCTAAATCTATAAGTGCTTTCACTTCTTCTGGTAAATCATTTACATCTGAAAAATCTTCACTGCTTACAATATGTTTTTCAAATTGTGTAAAGTTCCAGTTTTTTATATTTGTTTTATCCGGTCTTGGCATTGGAAGAGCATCTGCTTGTTGTAATGCATTTACACGTAGCTCCGTTAGCCAAGAAGGTTCATTCATATCTTTCGAAAAAGAGGAAAGATACTCTTGGTCAAATGGTAATTTAATATCCGTTGTCATCTGTCAATCCTCCTAACAATTACGCTTCTTGTTCAACAGTTTCGTCTTCAATACCTAGCTCTTTCTTAATCCAATCATATCCTTCTGCTTCTAAGCGTTGAGCAAGTTCAGGACCACCAGATTTAACAATACGACCTTGCATCATTACGTGAACGTAGTCAGGAGTGATATAGTCTAGTAAACGTTGATAGTGAGTAATAATTAAGCAACCGAAATCTTCTTTACGCTCTTCACGCATTTTGTTAATTCCTTTTGAAACAACTTTCAACGCATCGATATCCAAACCAGAATCGATTTCATCTAGAATCGCAATTTTTGGATTTAACATCATCAATTGAAGAATTTCATTACGTTTTTTTTCTCCACCAGAGAAGCCTTCGTTTAAATAGCGTTGCGCCATATCTGGATCCATTTCTAGGTATTCCATGTTTTCATCCATTTTGCGGATAAATTTCATTAATGATATTTCATTACCTTCACCTAAACGGCTATTTAAAGCAGAACGTAAGAAGTCAGCATTTGTTACACCGCTAATTTCGCTTGGGTATTGCATTGCTAAGAATAGACCTGCACGTGCGCGCTCATCCACTTCCATTTCTAAAACAGCTTCGTCATCAAGGATTACTTCACCGCTAGTTACTTCATATTTTGGGTGCCCCATGATTGCAGAAGATAAAGTAGATTTACCAGTTCCGTTAGGACCCATGATTGCGTGAATTTCTCCACCCTTAACTTCAAGATTAAGACCTTTAATAATTTCTTTTTCTTCGATTGAAACATGTAAATCATTAATAACTAATTTAGGTTGACTCATATTATATACCTCCATAGTAAAAAGAAGTTTTGTTCACAAAATTGTCGAAACTTCATTATCAATTTATTATCATTCTAATCTTATAACAAATAAAAACTGATAGCAACCTATTGATTCCTGTTAGGTAAGGAAAATTCGCATAAAACAAATAAATACGCTTTATTCACTTATAAATATGTATTTATTTTTCAAAATGGCAACGTTTTCTTTCTTTATTATAAACACATAGCATCACACTAGTATAAACGATAGGCACTTTAAATTATCTACAATAGCTTCGTTTTAGTATTGATACACATAATGAATTTAGCCCTAGTACTTATTGGAAAAGGGAAAACGCATTTCTGTTCCGCTAAAATATATTGATTTAACGCTAAACAATATGATTGCAAAAAAATCGGTTAAAAATATAAAAAAATGCCCCTATAAAAAACCGTTACACAAGCTATATCCATTATTGATAGAAATGATTTCATTCTCAATTGGATATTTGCTTTGTGTTTTGGTCTTTTATAGGAACATCCCCTTAATCTTTATTCATTAACAGGTACAACGGCACCTTTATATTTAGTGTTGATGAAATCTTGAATTTCTTTAGAATGAAGCACTTCTACCAATGTCTTAATGGATTCTTTGCTTTCATCTCCTTTACGAACGGTAATGATATTCGCATATGGAGATTCGCTTCCTTCAATTTCAATCGAATCTTCTACTGGGTTTAAGCCTGCATCTAACGCATAGTTTGCATTGATTACAACAGCGTCGCCCTCATTATTATTAAAAATTTGAGGAAGTAATGCTGGCTCATAATCTGCTTTTAATTGAACATTTTTTGGATTTTCTACAATATCTTCTACTGTGGCATTTACTTTATCAATGCCATCTTTTAATTTAATTAATCCGCCTTTTTCTAAAAGAGAAAGTACGCGGCCATGTTCAGCAACAGAGTTACTTAGAATGATTGTCGCTCCATCTGGAAGCTCATCTAAGCTTTTATATTTTTTAGAGAATACACCCATAGGTTCAATGTGGATTCCACCTGCATTTACAAAGTCATATCCATTATCTTTAATTTGTTGATTCAAATAAGGAATATGTTGAAAATAGTTAGCATCTAATTCTTTTGATTCTAACGCTTTGTTTGGCAATACATAATCTTGGAAAGTAACGATTTCTAAATCAATTCCTTTTTCTTTAAGAAGTGGCTTAGCTTCTTCTAAAATTTCAGCATGTGGTACGTTAGAAGCACCAACTACTAATTTAGTTGTTTCTTTCTCTTCGTTAGAAGCACCACTTTCATTTTTCTCCTCAGAGCTTCCGCATGCAGCAAGAACGAATACGAATGTCAAAGCAATTAATAATGACCATAATTTTTTCATTTTTATTCTCCTTATCTTTTATCTAATTTTTTTGTTATATAATCTCCAATAAATTGGATAATAAATACAATGATTAATACAATAATGGTTGAAATTAGTGTTACATCTCCATTGCCTCTTTGGAAACCTTGTAAATAAGCCAAATTCCCAAGCCCACCAGCACCAATGATTCCTGCCATTGCAGTGGATCCAACTAAGGCTATCGTAGTTACGGTAATTCCTGAAACAAGGGCTGGCATGGATTCTGGTAACAGAACCTTAAAAATAATGGTTGTCGGTTTGGCTCCCATTGATTTTGCAGCTTCAATGACCCCTTTATCCACTTCTCGAAGCCCAATTTCCACAAGCCTTGCATAAAACGGTGCAGCCCCAATAATAAGAGAAGGTAACGCTGCTTTTGGTCCAATCATTGTTCCAATTAAGAAAGTTGTCAATGGGATTAATAGAACCAATAAAATAATGAATGGGATTGAGCGGAAAATATTAACAATCGCGCTAATCACTTTGTTAATAAAAGAGTTACTCCACATATTCCCTTTCCCCGTTAAAAATAAAGTAATTCCAAGTATAATTCCAAGTATAAAGGTAAAAATAATCGAGAATCCGGTCATAAAAAGGGTTTCTACTGTTGCTTTCCACATTATTTCCCAATCTACATTTGGCAATAAGCTTTCCATCATCTGTCAATCACCTCCACACTAATTTCTTGTGAATGAAGGTATTGAATCGCCTTCTCAATTTCTTCTTCCTCTCCATCCAAATGAATATACAATGTTCCATACGATCCATTTTGAGTCGGAGAAATTTTCCCTTGAATGATATTCACCGAAATGGAAAATGATCGAATTAGATTTGTGATAACTGGCTGTTCTGCACTTTCACCAACAAATCCAAGCATTACCAAGCTTCCTGTTTTGTAGTGAGCTATTAAATGATCAATAGTGTCCTTCGCTTCTTCTGGCTCAATAACTTGTTGAACAAAACGTTTAGTAATCTCTTTCTCCGGCTTTTTGAAAACATCAATTACAGGTCCTGTTTCTACTACTTTCCCATCTTCCATTACAGCAACTCGATGACAAATCTTTCGAATGACATGCATTTCATGTGTAATAAGAACAATCGTAAGACCAAGACGCTTATTAATATCTACTAAAAGGTCTAAGATAGCATCTGTCGTTTGCGGATCCAAGGCCGAGGTTGCTTCATCACAAAGAAGTACTTTTGGATCACTTGCAAGTGCTCTTGCGATACCAACACGCTGTTTTTGGCCACCGCTTAATTGAGACGGATAAGCATCCTCTCGCCCTTCTAATCCAACTAGCTTAATTAACTCAAGCACTTTCTTTTCTCTTGCTGATTTTGTCACTCCTGCTATTTCTAAAGGAAAAGCTATGTTTTCCTTTACCGTTCTTGACCACAGCAGATTAAAATGTTGAAATATCATACTGATTTCTTGTCTTGCCTTGCGAAGCTTGCTTCCTTTAATTTTGGAAACCTCGTGCCCTGCAACCGAGACACTTCCTTCAGTAGGAATCTCCAATCCGTTCAGCATTCTGATTAATGTACTTTTTCCTGCACCACTATATCCGATTATTCCAAATATCTCTCCTGAATGAATGGTCAGGTCCACATGATCAACCGCAGTAACCTTCCCACTTCTGGAAGAATATATTTTTTTAACTGCATTAACATTAATCATTTTGTTCACCTACTTCTATATAAAGTTACACTTTGACGATAACTATTTTAAAATAGTTTTCAACAAAGCACATCATATCATTCCATGTAATAAAAAAAACCTTTCTGCAAGACGAGCAGAAAGGTTTCTAATATTAGTAATATCCCTTTCTCTCATCTATCAAAGCTTAATGCTTTGTGTGAATTGGCACCGTTTCAGTATACTGACGGTTGCCGGGTTTCATAGGGCACATCCCTCCACCTCTCTTGATAAGAGCGTTATCTATATGAAATTATTTAAATTCGTAAATATGATAGATGTAATTTACCACTTCCTGATATTAGTGTCAACACATTTTTTAATATAATATTTTTTCTGAATTTTCAATTAAAAATTGTAAGATTTTCTGACATAATTATTTTGATAAGAAAAATTGGATTTAAAGTGTATTTGTCTAATTTTGTCAAAAAAATAACCTGAAATGCCTTTTCCTTTCGGTAAGAAAAGCTGGCTTTCAGGAATGATTTTGTGATCTTTTTTCTATTTAGGAGCTAACTACTTAACTGATTCGTTTTACAGGCTGTGAGTTGCACAAGAAAAGCAAAGATTCTAACAAAAGAACTTTCCTTAAAGATCCATCTAATTGAATCACTCCGTTCTTTTTCGCTTCTCTTAGAAGTACCTCTCCTCTCGTGACAGAGATAATACTTTCTCTTTCTCCTGTCAACCATACATCTGGACTTTCATCTTTCATACTTCTCCATGAAAAATGTTCGTTCCTTACTTCCACTAAATAGGAATCCTTTTGACATGATATTGCTAATGAAAACGCAGTGTTTCGTAATAATGGTTTTAAAGACTCTTTACGGTTCAACTTATCTACAAAACTTGTCATCCATTCCTGCAAAAGCATCTCCTACTTTCTGCCGAACAATCTTATATTACTTATTCTTGCAATAACAGAAAAAAACCTGCTTAATAAGGAACAAACTTTTGAAAAATATGGTTGGAATAACGTCAGGATTGGCAGACTTTGATGGGACTTCTCTGTTACCTTCTTTCAACAAATCGGCTTTCAACAATCGAACCACTTCGACTCATTAAAATAACGACCCTTTCCGCCAGAGGAAAGGGTCGTTTACTTCGCATATTTCTTGATAACTTCTACTAAATGAGGTACCGATTCAAAGCGATACACTTTCTCTTTTACATTCCCCTCTTCCACAATAACTAGGCATGGAACACTTTCAACTTCATACTTCATGGCCAATTCTGGCGCATAATTCAAATCCATTTTTCCTATATTTAAATCTGGCTTCATCGTATGTAATATCGTTAGCATTTTAGAAGCAACCATGCATGTACCACAAAGGGGAGTATACAAATAAAGAAAAGCAAGTGGGGCACCCTTGATTTGTCTCTCCCAATCATTGATTTTCCAGTCTATCATAATCCATTCATCCTTGTATCTAAGTATTTTGCTTCAATTTCGATGTTTGCTTGTAATAAGAGTGTTGCTAAATGATGTTCAGGAGAGGCAGCAACTTCTTTGTATTTTCGATCAATATAAAGAAATTCTGCTTCAGGAAGTTCCCTTTTAAATTGCTTTCTAATTTTATCTCCTGACTTATCTGCATCCACTAAAATATATACATCTTTATCCATTAGTTCTTCTAGTAATTCATCCAGCTTCGAAACACCAATTGTTCCATTGGTACAAAGGATATCCACTGGCTCACGCACAATCTTTTCTATTTTTCTTTTATCCGATTTGCCTTCAACAATGATTACTTTTTTCATTTTATCACCTAAAGGAGTTATTTCATTTTACTTTAACATATTCAAACTAGAAGAGAAAGAAGTTGGTTCATGGAATAATTTTTAATCATTAACTAATACGTATTAGGCACTTTATTCGTATTCATCCTTTTCTATTCATATATATTAATAAATGACGAAAAAAAGACACCGGTAAAATACCGATGCCATCATTAGGAAATTATCCTTCATTCGTCATTTCTTCGTATTGTTCTGCTGTCATTAGCGTTTCGATGTCTGCTTTATCACTAGGCTCGATAACGACCATCCATGCTTTTTCATAAGGAGATTCATTAACAAACTCTGGATTGTCGCTAAGCTCTTCATTCACTTCTACTACTTTTCCGCTAATCGGAGCATATAATTCGGAAACTGTTTTAACAGATTCTACACTTCCAAAAGGCTCATTTGCAGTTACTTCATCGCCTACTTCCGGTAGTTCGACAAATACGATATCCCCTAATTCAGATTGTGCAAAGTGTGAAATTCCTACACGAGCATTTTCTCCTTCAACTTTTACCCATTCATGTTCTTTTGAATATCGTAAATCCTTTGGTACTGTCATTATAAAACCCCTCCATATTTATCATTTTCACTCTGGTAAAACAGAGTTTCCTATTAAAAAAAGCAGGTTACTTATGTCCAACTTTCTTTAAACACTTCTTCTTTAAAGCCTAAAGTTACTTTATTTCCATCTGTCGTTAAAGGACGTTTAATCAACATGCCATCTGACGCAAGTAAATCGAGTAGTTCGTCATCTGAAGCTTCTTTCATTTTATCCTTTAATCCTAGATCTCTGTATTTCTGGCCAGAAGTATTGAAGAATTTCTTTAATTCCAGACCACTTTTTTTATACAAATCCTCCAATAATTCGCGGGAAGGAGGATTATCCACAATATGTACTTCTTCATATGACACATGATTTTCATCCAGCCACTTTTTTGCCTTACGACAAGTTGAGCATTTTGGATACCAATAAAAAGTAACTTTCATTCCATCACCCATAATCTATGTATTTTAAATCATTCCACTAAATATTATCACAATTTTATATAAAGTGAAACTTCAATAGCTGCGGCTTTTTATGGCAGTTAACAGTCAACTAGATTTCCATTCTACGAATAGTCCTTCGCACAGTAGTTTCTACTATTGCGAAGAACCTTATCATAAAATACTATACGTAATATTCTCCAGCCTTCAACAAACTTGTTGCAGCCTCTCTCTTACTGGCAATAAGGGCCTTTGGTGTATATCTAGTATATTTCTTCAATATGGAAAGGGCTAATCTTAATTCATCGCCACTAAGCATATATGCTAAAGTATCTGTTGCTTCTGTGATAACTTGTTGAAAAGCTTCCTGACAATAGATTTCCGTATACAACATTTTTTGTTTTTCTTCTTTTTTACTTTTTTCCATTGACTTCTCTGTTCTTAAAATACAGGAGTCCATCGCAAAAATAGCATTGATAATATTTGCTAGATTCACCATAATCTCTTGCTGTTCTTCCAATTTATCCTTATATTTCTTTAGCATCATCCCAAATAGGAGATAACTAATTTTTTTCGAATTCGACAAAAGCATTTTTTCTTGTGATAATGGCATTTCATCTGGATCTTCTGGAAGAAAGGAAATCATTTCTTTTTCCGTCATTGCTGCAAGTGCGAATAATGGAAGCTCACCTTTCAAACTCTTTTTGGCCAAGGTAGGAGGAATCAATAATCGATTTATTTCATTTGTCCCTTCAAAAATACGATTGATTCTTGAATCACGATACATTCTCACAATATCGTAATCTTCCATAAAACCATTGCCTCCATGGAGTTGAACACATTCATCTACAACCATATCTAATACTTCTGAAGCAAAGATTTTGTTCAAACTGCATTCTATTACATATTCATTTATAATTTTCGCCATCTTTTTCATTTCTACATCGTCTGCTAATCCATCCATTGCTTCTGAAAGCAATCCAGCTGTTCGATAAACAGTACTTTCTGCTGCATAAATATAGGAAGCCATTGTCGCATACTTTTCAAGTGTAAGGGGAAAACGGGATATCGGAGTGGAGAATTGTATTCGTTTATCTGTATATGCAATAGTCTTTTTAAGTGCTTCCTTACTAGCACCAATTGCTCCAAGACCTAGCTTGTAGCGCCCAATATTTAAAATATTTAATGCGATTAGATGACCTCTACCTACTTCTCCCAATACGTTTTCAACCGGTACTTCAACCTGGTCAAATCGTACTGCACAGGTGGAGGAACTCTTGATTCCTAATTTATTTTCTTCTTTTCCCACGGAAATTCCGGCAAATGCTTTTTCTACGATAAAGGCTGTGAAATGCTCTTGATTCACTTTAGCATACACAATAAATATATCAGCAATACCGGAATTCGTAATCCACTGTTTTTCTCCTGTTAATCGATAATGAGTCCCTTCTTGATTTAAAATGGCTGTTGTTTTTACACTTAGTGCATCTGATCCTACAGTCGGTTCTGTTAATGCATAGGATGCTATTTTTTTACCACTAGCTAAATCAGGTAAATATTTTTCCTTCTGTGCTTTATTTCCGAATAAAACAATTGGTAAAGAGCCGATTCCTATATGAGCGCCATGAGTGACAGAAAACCCCCCTGCAACAGACATCGCTTCTGAGATAACAGCAGTACTAATTTTATCTAATCCCAACCCGCCATATGCTTCTGGAATATCTGAGCTTAATAAGCCTAATTCCCCTGCTTCTTCCATCAATTGTTTCGTTATTGTAAATTGATGATTTTCCATTTCAGCCAAATGTGGCAATACTTTTTTCTGAACAAATTCACTTGTCATTTCCGCAATCATTTGATGCTCTTCTGTAAAATCCTCTGGTGTAAAAATTTCTTCATTGGTGATCTGTTCTGTTAAAAAACTTCCACCTTTTTGCATGATATTCCTTTCCTTCCTTTCTATATCATCTTTTAACGGTTTATCTCTTTTTTTTCGTAGTCAATGGCTTCCCTGTTTGTAATAGATGCATCATTCTTTGCTGTGTCTCCTTTTCCTGAATTAAACGAATAAATGCCTCTCTTTCTAGATCTAATAGATAGTTCTCCTCTACCAATACGCCACACTCAACATCGCCACCAGTAAGAACTGTTGCAAGATTACTTGCGATAAAAACATCATAGTCAGATATAAAACCGATTTTTTGTAGTTTTTCTATTTCATTCATTAAGAATTGATATCCCGCTCTACCACAAACCATTATCTTTTCTTTTTGCGGTGCTTCATACTTTTCATTAACCATATGCAGAACTGCTTTTTTGGCATCTCTTAATAAAAATTGTTCATTATTTGTTATTCCATCATTCTCCGTTAAGAAACCTATTTCTTTTGCGAGAACGGCAGAAGTAGATACCTTAGCTGTTAAAATTGTCTGAAATACCTCTCCTGTAAGCTGGAATAATTCTTCAATTGATGGATTTTGTTTTTGTTTCAGCCTATTACAATACAGTTCTGTTGTTCCTCCACCACCTGGAATAAGCCCAACTCCTGTTTCCACAAGACCTATATATGTTTCTAAAGATGCTTGGACCTTGCTGGCAGCGAGACAAACTTCCGCTCCTCCTCCTAGCGTTCTTTGATAAGGAGCCACTACAACTGGTTTTCCGCAATATTTTATGCGTTTCATTGCTCGTTGAAAACGGCGGACGGCTAGCTCTAATTCCGTCATATCTTCGTTTTGGGCTTCTAGCAGCATTAATGCTAAATTAGCACCAAGACTAAAATTCTTTTTTTCACTGCCTATAACTAAGCCTTTATATTCATGTGTTTCTACCAGTGCTATCGACTTCTCAATCATGGAAAGGATATCGACACCAATACTCATATTCCTACTGTGTAATTCGAGTAATAACACCCCATCGCCTATATCAATTAAACTCGCCCCATCATTGGAAAGAAGAGCACCTCTTTGTTTTTTACTTTCATAAATGCTTATTTGATCTTTACTTTTTGGAATTGGCCAATATTCTCCTTGATGATAATAATGAGCTATCCCATTAATTTCTTTATAAAATTGTTCAAATCCTTGATTAATCATTTCTTTAATCCATAAAGGAATCTTCATCGATTCTTCTTCCATACGTTGAACCGTATCTTTTAAAGACAATTTATCCCACAAGCGAAACGGACCATTTTCCCAGTTAAATCCAGACTGAACAGCCAGATCTAACTCATAAATGGAATCGGTAATTTCACCAACCATTTTTGCCGAGTATAGCAAAAATGGAGCAATCCCTTTCCATAAAAATTGCGCTTTTTTATTTTTCTCCTCTAAAAACAACGGAAGCGATTGGCTTATAAATTGTTCTTTCGTTACAGTCAAATTTTTGTATTTGAACGTATGATAATCTAGAACTTTTAATCCTTCCTCTGTTTTTCTATAAAATCCTTTTTTTACTTTTCTGCCAAACATCTTTCTCTTAAGCATTTCTTCTAACAAAACGGGGATTTGGTACATCTCCATTTCTTCTGATAGTTTCATTTTCCCTTGCATATTTTGAATGACCTGATAGAAAGTATCCAACCCAACCATATCCAAGGTTTGAAAGGTAGCACTTTTTGGTCGGCCAATGAGTGGCCCCGTTAATTGATCCACTTCATCAATTGTTAAATCAGCCTTCATCATTTCTTTAACAATATTTAAAAATGCATAAGAGCCAATACGGTTTGCAATAAAATTAGGAGTATCACTTGCTTTTACTACCACTTTACCTAATGATTCCTCCGCAAATTCACTTATCATTTTCACAACATCTGGGTCCGTTTCTTTTGTAGGAATAATTTCAAGTAGTTTAATATACCGAGGCGGATTAAAAAAATGGGTACCTAAAAAATGAGCCTGGAAATCTGCTGAGAGATTTTCTTTCATCTCATTAATAGATATCCCAGAAGTATTACTGCTAACAATTGAACCTTTTTTTCTATATTTATCTACTTTTTTAAAGAGTTCCTTCTTTATGTGAACATCTTCAATTATTACTTCTACTATCCAATCTACTTCCCCTAATAAAGAGAAATCATCTTCTAGATTGCCAATTGTTAAATGCGCTAAGTTATCAATGGAAGTGAGTGGACTAGGAGTGTCTGTTTTCATTTTTTCGACGGCTAGCCGTACAAATCGATTTCTAACCACTTCATCCTTTTTCGTTAAACCTTTTTGTTTTTCTTCTTCTGTTAACTGGTTTGGCACAATATCCAGTAAAACCGTAGAAATCCCTGCATTAAGAAACTGTGCCGCAATCGCTGCACCCATTACTCCAGAACCGATAACCGCAGCTGATTTTATCTCTTTCACCTTACTTCCTCCTTGAAAAATATCTTAAAATTTCTTTATGCTCTTTTAGATGATTACTCATTGAATTATTCGCCTTTCATTTTTACATGTATATGATTTTACGAAGGATATGTCATATTTAATCTCCAAGCTATCTGCTCATTAAATATGAAAAATAGGAAATGCTAAAAATGAAACAAGAAAAGGGAGGTGAATAGAAAGATGGCCCGTCTTAAAAAGAATCCTTCTAAAGCAGGGGTTAGTGCAGCTAGTGTGAAAGGTAATGCTGGTCCTACCGTTGAGGCAGATGGTGGTGGAAAAGTTAACAGTCAAAATAATCAGTATAAAAAGCAATAGTTTATTTAGGAGGTAGAACTTTGATGCAGCAACAACCCAATAATATGACACAACCAAACGGGATGATGATGAAACCACCTGTTATGGTTACAGTCAAAGATTCCCTTTACTTAACAGATATGCTTTCTTGGAATTTATTAGCGATGAAAAAAGCACATTTCTTTGCCCAAAGTGCCCAAGATCCGGCTATTAAATCCCATCTTGAAAAATGTGGACAAATGCATCAGCAACATTATGAAAGAATACTTAATCATCTAAATACAAATAGTCAGCCGATGTCTCAACAACCACAATAATTACTTACGAAATAGAAGAGATTGTTGATTCATTATGCTCATTCTACTAAATTGAATGCAAACTATATTTCGACCTTGTCTTTCGTAGAATGAGCATCTTCTCACATAAAAATGGGGATGAATCAGTAATCAGATTTATGAAATAATAATCTTGTGAGGAAGGACAAAGGAAATGAACAACCAACAATCAATCCAAAATCCTGAAGCCCAGGTACCAAAAACACCACAAATGAATGATCGTGATTTTACTAATGATATGCTTGCAACTGAAAAATATCTGACGGATTCTTATTCAACAGCTTTAAATGAAGCTAGTAATGAACCGTTATATCAAGACTTGTTGTCGATATTTACTGAAACACAAAATATGCAAAGAGAATTGTATGATTTAATGTTTCAAAAGGGTTGGTATAAGCTTGAAGCGGTTGATCAGCAAAAGCTTCAACAATCCTATCAACAATTTAAAGGGTATAGTAATCAATTTCCCTATGGAAACACTACTATGCAGTAACCTTTTTTATTCATACCACCTAAGGATTGGGTGGTATGTTTTTTACACTTTGTCCAGCTTTCTATATAGCATATGTTTTACTTTTGATTTTGTTTTCTCATCTCGTTCATTTTTTTTATTTCAGCTATTATTTGGATAATGTTTTGTTTGCCATCAGGAAATTTAGCATTCCAATGCTTCACCAAGCCTGGCATATTTTTTGACATAAAAGAATAAAGCATCCATACTTGTACTTTTTCATTAAGCTCTTCATTTTCTTCTCCAAGTAGTAATTCCGTGTAATTGCTCAGTAATGCTTCAAACTCTTCTCTAAATTTTTCATTCATTTTCATTCCTCCATCTCTATGCGTTGACAAATAAAATAAATTGAATTATTATAAGAATACACCTAATGATAATGATTATCAATATCATTAATTGCATTCCATAATAATTTAGATTCTTTCCTTTTCTTTCCCCCTCATTTTAAGAATTGAGAAAGAATAAACGAAAAGAGGCTGCACCCTGTCAGCCTCTTTTCGTTATTTAAGAAAAACGCTTTATTCATCACTTGAAAACATATACTTTTTATAGTGATACCTGATCGAAAAAATTAACCCCATTGATAGCATATTCCCCATCAATGAGCTACCTCCATAGCTAATAAAAGGGAGTGGAATTCCTGTAATCGGAAGGATACCTACTGTCATCCCAATATTTTGGAAAACATGAAAGCAAAGCATACTAATGATGCCTACACTCATACAAGTATAAAATGTATTTTTTGTTTCCAATGCCACTTTTGTGATGTGATAGATAAGCAAGAAAAATAAACTAATAATAATACTAGCACCAATAAATCCAAACTCTTCCCCTACCACACTAAAAATAAAATCAGTATGATTTTCTGGAAGCACTACTTCACTTGTGCCAACTCCCTTCCCTGTTGTTTGTCCAGAACCTATCGCAAGTAAGGATTGTGTTAAGTGATAGCCTGTCGTGCTTTGATACGTATATGGATCCAACCAAGAATAAATTCTTCCCATTTGATATTCCTTAACTCCGAAATATGTTGTAATCCAATCAGGATGCCAAATAACAAGATACAGAACCGCTGTAGCAATGACTGCAAAAGTCGAGAAGATAGGCGTTAGAATCTTCCACGAAATACCAGAGATAAAAACCATGCCGAGCATAATCGCAAGGAAAACTAAGGAGGTACCTAAGTCAGGTTGTAACATTACTAGGAACAACGGAAGTGCTGTTACACCCCCTATTTTAAATAATAAAAAGAAATCACTTTGTATGGTTTTCACAATATATTTTTCTTGATGTTCTACAATTAATCGAGATAAGGCTAATACTAAAAACACTTTTACGAATTCAGACGGCTGCAAAGAAAAACCAGGTAATGTAAACCAGCTTTTCGCGCCATTAATTTCTCGGGCAATGCTTTCCGGTGCGAGAATTAGCAATACTAATAATAAAAGACCAAATGCATACAGATACCAAGTTAGTTTTTTTAGCTGATCCGAATCTAAACGAATTACGCCAATAATAATTCCTATACCAACTCCATAAAATAAAACCTGCTTTAACACATAAGATGAATTTGCTCCATATATAGCAATAAGACTTGTTAAACATAAAAGCATTAATATTAGAACAAGTGTATAATCTAATTTCGATGAATTTTTTGGGGACATTTTGTCATTGCTCCTCGTTCAGTAAAACTTTTAACAGTGGGTTAAATTTATTTCACCCTATAAATAATCCATTTTTTTATTTATCTTTACCCCTAAATGAATAGAGTAATATACATATTTACAATTCCCCATTATATTTGTATTTGCATGAAATAACAACTTTCGACAATCATTTTCGTGAAATTTATTATTTTGATTCCTAACTTTAACCAAATTGAATAAAAACTGTCTCAATTGTCATAGAAGTTCTTGTTCCTTTTATATTTCCCTAAAAAAAAAGAATGATCAAAAGCGTTCATCTCACAGAAAAATTTTACTGGATCTGTAACTGTCTTTGACCATTCTTTTTATTTGATTTTTTCTTTATAGAATTTATTAAAGTAAGGTGTCTTTCGTAAACTTTGTTGCTAGTATTCCGTAGACTGAATTAATAAGCTTCCTTATCCTTTAATTAATGTACATGTATCGTTTTTGTTAATTCCACTAAGTCATCAGCAATTTTGGCTAAGGATTTAGTAGATGACGTAATTTCTTCAATTGCTGCCAACTGTTCTTGGGATGCTTCTGATACACTCATGGAATTTTGACTATTTTCCTTTGCGATACCAGTAACTTGATCCACAGATCCTGCCACCTCTACAATATTCGTTGAAATCTTATTGGCAGCCTCTAGAATATTTTCCATTTGACTGCTCATTGATAACATAGAATCTGAAATAACAGTAAACTTTTCCTTTGTGTCATTTGTAATATTAATCCCGTCTTTTACTTCCTCTGTTACTCTTTTCATTGTTTTTACAGAAGAAAGGGTATCTTTTTGAATTTCATTAACTAAAACAGCAATTTGCTTAGCAGACTGATTGGATTGTTCGGCTAATTTTCTTACTTCTTCGGCTACTACTGCAAAACCTTTACCAGCCTCACCAGCTCTTGCTGCCTCAATAGCTGCATTTAATGCCAATAGATTTGTCTGATCAGCTATTTCTGTTATAACTTTTAGAAATTGACCAATTTCTTGAGAGCGTGCCTGTAATAATACAATGGAGTCATTCGATTCTATCACAGAATTTTGGATTAAGCTCATTTGTGTTACCGTATTATCCACTACTTCTTGTCCTTCTTTTGCCTTCAACACTGTATTATTTGTGCTTTTTACCATTTCTTCTGTATTTTTTGCAATATCTTTTATTTCGCTATTAACAACTGCTACCGAATCAACAATGAATTCCATTCCTTTTGTTTGCTCTTCAGAACCTGCAGCAACACTTTGAATGGCAGAAGAAATTTGCTCCGATACATAGCTTGTTTCTACCGTATTAGCCGTTAATTTTTCGGCAGATGAGTTAATTTGTTCTGATGTTTCATTTACTTTCTGAACTAAGTTACTAATAAATTCTTTCATTAAAATAAACTCATCTGTTAATTGACCGATTTCATCATTCGATGTCTTTTTAATCTCTATATCTAAATTGCCTTCTGTAATTTTCTTCGTAAAATTCAATAATTTTTTAAGTGGAGTTATTATTATTCGTCGCGTAAATAATGCGACAATAACCGTTACAAACACTAGATTAATAATCGTATTTACAAAAATACTAAATGCTTCCGGGAAAACTCCTGCTTCGAGAATAAGTTCATGAAGCTTAAACGAAATCATGGTACTAAATAATGTAGCAAAAAATATTATGACAATCATCTTTGTTCGCAAACTACGAAAAATGGTTCTTTTCTTCATATAAAAATACCTTCCTGACCTCTTTATAGTTCTTAACACCTATCATTTTTTATTAACATCTAACTTTTTTGCTTACACTTCTTTTGCAAATATGACTAAAGAAGCATAAATTTGTAAGTTAATGAAATTTTCTCAAAACAAATAGTTGTTTATACCTATTTTACAAAAAAACACTGTTTTAAGCAATTTTAAACAATCGTTTATTAATAAAAAAGAGGCATAGCCCAACGAACGGCTATGCCCAAAGTGAGAGGAGGTTATGGGGTTACGGTATAAAGAATATGACTGTGTATTCAGCTTCTTTAGAAGGTGATACAAGCTATTCCTTATACTTATTAAATATGCTTTTTTGTAAAATGAGTGAGGGCTTATCCCCTTTATCCATAAAAAAGGGCAATCATCCTTTAGCGGTAGTATATTTATTATTCTCTACATATACTAAAATATATGAATAGCGGAAAGAAGGTTCGAAATGAAAAACCCCGTATATGTAAACTTGATTATCTATTGCTGCTTGTTGACTATCTTCACGACGTTTCTTTTCTATGCTATGACTGGTTTATCCGTTTACACCTTTGCTTCGTTTATTTCAGGAATAGCTGTTGCTTTCTTCAATTTATTAGAAGAGGAAGTCATTCATAAGAAAATTCATGATGAACAATAATATTCTTCGTTTAAAAGAACTCATGTAAATTCAAAAAGTAGCTGTTTTATAGAATACGTTACAAACATTTAGAATCCAGCAAAAAAATTTAATTTTTATGTATAAAAAAAGAAAAAGGGGACCACAATGATACTACAAAGTGTAATTCCCCCTTTTGTTTTGAGTTGCTAAGGAAGATCTTTACCAAAGATTCCTTTGCAACTCATTTTTTTATTGAATTAATTGCAGAAATTGTCGCGTTCTTGCTTCTTGTGGTGTAGAAAAGATATCATGAGGTGTTCCTTTTTCCACAATATAGCCACCATCCATGAAAATAACCTCGTCTGCTACTTCGCGCGCAAATTTCATCTCATGCGTGACAACAATCATTGTCATTCCTTCATTTGCTAGTTCTTTTATTACCTTCAACACTTCCCCAACAAGCTCAGGGTCTAATGCGGAAGTCGGTTCATCAAATAACATCACTTCTGGTTCCATCGCTAGTGCCCGTGCAATACCGACACGCTGTTGCTGACCACCTGACAATTGAAATGGATAGTAATCGATTTTATCACCGAGGCCAACTTTATTCAATAAATCAGCAGCCTTTTTTCTTGCATTTTCCTTCGATTGCTTCTTCACCGTAATGGGACCTTCCATCACATTTTCAATCGCTGTTTTATGTGGGAAAAGATTATAGCTTTGAAAAACCATTCCCGTTAATTTTCGAAAATCTGTTACTGCCTTTTTCGTCACTTTTTTCGAAAAATCTAATTGTTTTTTCTCAATCGTAATATGACCTGCCGTTGGTGTTTCCAGTATATTCAAACAACGTAGCATTGTTGTTTTCCCTGATCCAGATGGTCCAATTACGACAATTACTTTGCCTTTTTCTACTTCTAGATTTATGTCCTTTAATACTTGTAAATCACCAAAATGCTTAGATAATCCCTTGATTGAAATCATGCTATTCTCTCCTTTCTATATCGATTTTTGAACTTCTTAATGGAAGTGTCGTTTTATTTATTCAAGTGACGTCCGAATCGATTTTCCAGACTCTGTTGAATAATAGAAAGAGGAAAACAAATAAGCCAATACAAGAGAGCAACCTCTGAATAAAGCAATAAAAATTCATAGTTCGTGCTCGCTATTTCTTGTGCCTTTCGAAACATTTCTGTCACTAAGATTAAAGCTGCTAGAGATGAATCCTTAATTAAACTTATAAATGTATTAGACAATGGCGGAATCGAAACACGTGCAGCTTGCGGCAATATAATTCTTTTTAAATTTTGGACATAGCTCATGCCAATGGAATATCCAGCTTCCCATTGACCTTTCGGAATACTTAGAATGGATCCTCTGACTATTTCTGATCCATAAGCTCCAACGCTTAAGGAAAAACCAATAATTGCTGCTACAAACGGTTCGAGGATGATACCAATATTCGGTAATCCGTAAAAAATAATGAAAAGCTGCACAAGTAATGGTGTTCCTCGAATGATGGAAACATAAATTCCCGCAATGATTTGCAGAATTTTAATACTTGATAATCTAGCTAAAGCGGTTAATACAGCAAGGATTATCCCAATGATAAAGGAAATAATTGATAGTGGTATCGTATATAAAATAGCCCCCTTCACCAAAGGGAGAAGGGAACTAACTGCAATATCGTAATATCGCTGAAATGCTTCTGGGTCTGTGAAAATACTATTTAAGTACATCTTCTCCGAACCATTTCTCCGATATTGATTTATACGTACCATCATCAATCATTTCTTGTAAGGCCTTGTTTACCGCTTCTACTAGCGTATCATTTCCTTGTCTAAACATTAAACCACTTTGAGACACATCTTCAGCAGTATCTGCAATCACAGCTTTTGCATCAGGCTTTTGCTTTTTAAAATCTAAGAAAGATAATTTATCATTAATCGTAATATCAACTCGTTTTGCGTTCAATAATTCAATCGCTTGATTAAATCCATCAACTCCAACGATTTCTGCACCGTTATCTTTTGCGATTTCTGCGTAATTACTTGTTAGAGACTGTGCAGACTTTAATCCTTTAATGTCCTCAAAGCTTTTTACATCTGAATCTTCTCTTGTGATAAGAACAGCAGCAGATGAAATATACGGATCAGAGAAAGAGTACTTTTCTTGTCGATCTGCTCTTATCCCTACTTGGTTTGCAACCATATCAAATCGCTTAGCATCAAGACCAGCAAACATGGCATCCCACTGTGTCTCCATAAATTCAGCTTCCACACCTAAATGTTTTGCAACTTCTTGTGCAATTTCTATATCAAATCCAGTTAATTTCCCTGAATCATCATGAAAAGTAAAGGGAGGATATGTACCTTCCGTACCAACTACTAATTTCCCATTTTCTTTTATTTGCGCTAATAGATCTGTTTTGTTATCATTTTTATCTGCAGAATCATTTGATTCATTGTCTGATTTACTCCCACATGCAGACAAAACAATTGTGAAACTTAGTAATAAACTAAACAATATACTTAATTTTTTCATCTTAATCCTCCTAATTCCGATAAGATTTGTCAGCAATTGCTATCATATTATATGGAATTGCCTTTGTCAAAGCTTTCATTCTAACTTTTATTTTCACCAAAAGTTCTGACTTTAACCAATAGTGATATATCCATTTCATACCAAAAAAAGCGACCATTTAAACGGTCACTTTTTTCCATTTATATAAAAAATCTATTATTTAAGATTTAATTAATCGTTTTTCATCCATCGGAATTATTAAGGAATTAACTCCCTATTACTACCTAGCTTTCTTCTAGGTTAAATGAATCTGTTATGTTATAAATAAAAAATAATAGCCTTATACTGCTGTTCTCATAAAAACATGGGGATATTGATGTAATCTCCCTTCATAAACTCTTTGCATATTGTATTCGTCTAATAAATCATACGGTGTTATTAAACATGGTGGTTTATTAAAAAATAATACACCACTTTCATGTAAAATCGAGGCGACAAATTGAGAACAAAAATAAGCATTCTCTCGGTTATAGGGTATCTTAAACAAAATAAATAATAGTCCAATAAGATTGTAACGATAATTTCTTTGTTCCTTCTCCATCTGTTCAATCTTACTTTTCATCTTTTCATATTGTGTCTCCGTCACGGAGATCGAATAAATGATGCAACGACTTTTTCGAAAAAAATCATGTTGTACATTTTCTTTCACAAAGCCGCCGATAAAGGGATTTCTAGGTCTCCTTCTCCCAAAACTATACACTTCCTTTAATTGCGGATCAAAGGAAATAGATGCATGATTATGGGGCTTTCTTGTAAATAATTTAATACAACGTGTGAATAAAGTTCCTGTATCCGTTAAAATAATATAGACTTTTTGTTCCGTCACTCAAACATCCCTCCTTTATTAAATTCGCAATTTTCAATCTCTTTGTACAGAACTAATTTAAGCTATTTCTGCAATGGATTTCACACACAGTTCCATATCCTCATTAGTTCATTTTGCAACAAAACCTTTTTCAAATCCTCTGTTCTATCATATAAAGAATATCTAATACTTGAAACAAACTCTTGGATTATTTTTATCTACGTCTTTAGACTTAAAAAAGTTACAAAAAAGCATCCTTACATTAGAATTCTGCCATAATGCTGATTGTTCCTTCTATGTAAGATGCTTTTGTTTTTTTCTTAAAGAACAAGTGTTTGATAATTATACAGGGTAGGCAGGGAACCCTTTTTAGTTGCCACCATTGCGCCTAGCTTATTCGCATGTCCTATATAATTCACCATCTCTTCTTTCGTATGAGGAAATCCCTTTTCGTGTATATAAGATAGAATAGCTGCCATAAATGCGTCGCCTGAGCCATTAGTATCTAAAACTTTCACTGCCTCGGCAGGTACATGCACTTTTTCTTGGTCAAACAATTGTCCAATAGCTCCTTTTTCTCCTAGTGTAACAAGCTGAAATGGCATATGGAAATTTGCCAGCTGTTCCATCCCTTGCTCCACTGTATCTACCTCCATTAGAAAACAAAGCTCTTCTTCTGATAACTTTAGAACATCAACAAGAGGCAAAAGCTCCCTAATCACCTGTCTGCATTCCTCTTCCCTATTCCATCGTTTCAGCCGAATGTTCGCATCAAAAGCAATTAACAGCCCTTCTTCCTTTGCTAAGCTTATTGCTTTTTTTGTTGCTGCTCTTGCATGTGGATGAAAAAGTGTCCCAGATCCGAAATAGAAAATAGATTTATTTTCAAAAGATTCTCCTTTAATGTCTGTTTCCAATACGACTTCATCTGGAGTTTCATTTTCGTAATTATGAAAATGCCTTTCTCCAAATGCATCAAGATGGACAAAAACATTAGAAATTTTCTTTGTTGATGTACGAACACTATCATCCAAATTTATTTGTTCCTTTTGCATCTCCTCTTCCACAAATTTGCTATCTTCTTCAATCCCTAACTTTGTAATATAAAAGCTTGGAATACCAAATCTACTTATATGTACAGCAACATTAACAGAAGCTCCACCTAAATTTCTATCAAAGCTGTTATTATCACTTGTTCGTGAAACAAAATCAATAAACGCATCACCAAGAGATAGAATTCCTTTTTGAGCCATATCATTCTCTCCCCCTCTATATTTACTCTCCTAAGTATACCTTCATTCCGATTATTAAGCATTTTAACCTGAAGGAACTTTGGGAAAATTAGTGAAACTCACGAAACAATTTCTACGTTATACTCTATGTAAAAATTTTAATAGCAGAAATTTTACCTCACATAGCATTCAGCTTTTGCTAAATATTTGATATGATAGTTGGGTGTATGTTTTTCCGCAAAAAATATAATTTTTATATTAATTGATAAATAGGAGTGAAAAAGGCTTGGATAAATTATGGGAATTAATAGTTGCCTTTATTTTAGGCATAGTAGAAGGTTTAACTGAATTTGCACCTGTTTCATCAACAGGACATATGATACTTGTTGATGATTTATGGTTAAAATCAGGAGAAATTTTTTCACCTGAAGTAGCAAATACCTTTAAAGTAGTAATTCAATTAGGATCGATTTTAGCAGTAGTCATCATCTTCAAAGATCGCTTCCTAAATATTCTAGGTTTGAAAAAAACGATTAATGGTGAAAAAGTAACCGGGCATAAATTAAGCCTAGTACAAGTTCTTATCGGATTGATTCCAGCAGGTGTTTTAGGACTCCTTTTTGATGATTACATAGATGAGCATCTATTTAATTTTGAAACAGTTGTGTATGCTTTGATTGTCGGTGCCATTTTGATGATTATCGCAGATTACACACAAAAGAAAAAGAAACCAACAACGACTTCTTTGGACCAAATTACAAATAAACAAGCATTTTTCATTGGATTATTTCAATGTATTGCCTTATGGCCAGGGTTTTCAAGATCTGGATCAACGATATCTGGTGGAGTACTTATGGGACTAAGCCATCGTGTTGCAGCTGATTTTACATTTATCATGGCTGTTCCGATTATGGCTGGAGCAAGCTTTATTTCTTTATTAAACAATTGGGAATATATCACATCAGCTTCTCTTCCATTCTTTATTGTTGGCTTTATCAGTGCGTTTATTTTTGCATTAATTTCCATTCGATTCTTCTTAAAGTTAATTGATCGAATAAAATTAACACCATTTGCAATTTACCGCATTATTATTGCCGTTATTATTATCGTGGTATTCTTATAAAAACAGTTGGTAGTTATTCATGAACGAAAAAGGTCATCTCATTTTTGAGATGACTTTTTTCGTTCATTTATTTCCCCATGCTTCAATCATTTTTTATCGCTCTTCACTTCTAATATATCCAGCAAAAATATGAAAATAGGAATCCCTACAATTAAACCCCAGACTCCAAAGAAGTGCTCAGAAAATATAAGAACAATAAATGTGAAAAATACTGGCAAATCAGTCTTAGAAGACATTAACTTTGGATTTAAAATATATGCCTCAATCGAATGAATAACCATAATTAAGACAACAACCGAAATGACATGGGTTATTCCTCCAACGGTGTAGCCAATAATGCATAATGGGATGAAAGAAATAATGACTCCTGCCACTGGTATAAGCCCAAGCAAAAAAATCATAATGCCTAAGCCAAATAATTGAGGAAAGCCTAGGAAATATAAAGAAGTTGTCGTTAAAAGGCAATTAATGATTGCAATAATAAATTGTGCTTCAATTACTTTTCCAAAAGTAGCAACAAATTTCTTTCCGAAATACATACATTCAAAATAAATCGGCGCTATTTTGCTAGTATGGAAACGAATCGCAAATAATCGCAATCGATCCTTTTCTAATAGAAAAAATAAGCTAAGCACAATTGCCATAAACACTTGCAGAAGATTTCCCCATATATTTGTAAAATACTTAAATATAAAGCTGAAACCCTGATGCAAATAAGTAGTAATACTTAAATTATTAATTATGTTAACGATAAAATTTAATACAACATTATCATGTGGTTGCATATAAAAATCTGTAATTTGAATAACTAATACAGAAATTTGCTGAATGACAACAGGCAAATAGGTGGAAATTCCATATATAAGTAGCGATAAAACGGAAAAATAGAGCAAGATAACAGCAATTGTCCGTTTTATGGCAAACTTACTTGTAAAAAACTGAACAAGTCTATCCATTAAAAAGGAAAAAATAAAAGTAAATAAAAGCAGATTTATCATACTTCGAACAAAATAAAGGCACAAACCAATTAAAAACAAAATAAAAAATCTTTTTACCCCTCTTTTTTGAAAAAATTGCACCAATGTTTCCACACAAAAGACCCCTGACGATTTAAAATGCCTAACTAATATGAAATTTTCTTTCATCCTTCATTATCAATCCATTAAAGAAAAATAACAAGAAAAAACGATTGAATTTTTTATGACGTTGATTCTCTTTGAGTATTGCTAGTACCACCCTATATTTTAGCATTTGATTTTCACGAAATTGTAACAGAAAGGAATAAATTTCTATATTTTTTAGAAAAATCTTTCTTTACAGTCTATATGATAATTAGTAAAATAGGAAAGTCGTTTTTTTATACGGTCGATATTTTTATATAATTTTCGCAATTTTTTATCATCAGGAGGTTTACATGAAAATCTTTAGAAAAAAGGCAGTAACTTCAAGTACAAGCACCTCGCTAAATCGTGTACTCGGCGCATTTGATTTAACGATGTTAGGAGTCGGTGCAATAGTTGGTACTGGAATTTTCGTATTGACTGGTGTTGCTGCGGCTAAATATGCAGGACCAGCTCTTATTCTTTCCTTTATCATTGCCGGCCTAGCTTGTACTTTTGCTGCTTTATGCTATTCGGAGTTTGCATCAATGATTCCACAGTCCGGTAGTGCCTATACTTATAGCTATGTAGCATTTGGAGAAGTAATTGCTTGGATTTTAGGATGGGATTTAGTATTGGAATATGGACTTGCTTCTGCAGCTGTGGCCAGTGGCTGGTCAGGCTATTTCCAAAGCCTATTATCAGGTTTTGGCATTCATTTGCCTACCTTTATGACAAGTGCTTTTAACCCTGCAAATGGTACATTTATTGATGTCCCTGCCATTATTATCGTCTTTATTATTACACTTTTATTAACGAGAGGAATTCAAGAATCCTCTAAATGGAATATCATTATGGTATTTATTAAATTAGCAGTCGTTTTACTCTTTATATTTGTTGGTGTTTGGTATGTAAAACCAGATAATTGGGTACCATTTACACCATTTGGTTTTTCTGGTATTACGACAGGTGCAGCTGTTGTTATTTTTGCTTATTTCGGCTTTGATGCTGTTTCCACAGCCGCAGAAGAAGTGAAAAATCCACAAAGAAATCTACCTATTGGGATAATTTCAGCTTTAGCTATTTGTACCGTACTCTACATTATTGTATCGCTTATTCTAACAGGAATTGTTCCTTATCATCAATTAAATGTAAAAGATCCTGTTGCCTTTGCTCTTAGCTATATAAATCAAAATTGGGTAGCTGGTTTTGTTTCGCTTGGTGCAATCATCGGTATCACTACCGTACTCATGGTAATGATGTTTGGACAAACTCGCCTTTTTTATGCAATTAGTAAAGATGGTTTGCTTCCAAAATCTATGCAAAAGGTTAGTAAGAAAACCCAAGTTCCTATTGTCAGTACATGGATAACATCCGCTTTAGTAGCTATATTTGCAGGCTTTGTGCCACTAGATCGTTTAGCAGAACTAACAAATATCGGAACATTATTTGCTTTTACTATGGTTTCACTTGGTGTTGTTGTATTACGCTATACCCAACCAGACCTGCAACGTGGTTTTAAAACACCTTTCGTACCATTTATCCCAGGGCTAGCTGTTATCTTTTGCGTTTATTTAATGCTCCAGCTAAGCACCTTCACTTGGAAGGGCTTCGCCGTTTGGCTAGTAATTGGATTAATTATTTATATTGCATATGGTTATAAGCACAGTAAATTAAATGATTCTAATGAAAAATCTATTGAGTAATAAAAGGCTGGGACAAAACTAAATAGCCAATCTGTACAGACGAACAATCTATAATTTAGAGCTTAAATAAAGGCTACTTTATCATACTGGTTATTTATGTTTTTAAATATAGTCATGTGTAAAAACTAATCATTTTTCCAAGAAAAAATAAATTAGTAAGAAAAATGGAGCAGCCTGAATACACGTAGACTCCTATGGGAGCTGCGAGAAAGTCCGAGACCCCGCAGGAACGTAGTGACGAGGAGGCTCGGCGCTCGCCCCATGGAAAGCGAAGTGTATTCAGGCTGCGGATAATAACACCATTTTTACTGAAACAGCCTTTTATAAACCAAAATAAACCCGAACAATCATACGGAACTACCGTACGGTTATTCGGGTTTATTAATGGATGGAATACTTATGTCCCAGCTTTTTTTAGTCTTTTACTCGCTTAAATGGCCACCAGTTTGCTTCTCCAAAATTCTTTACAAGTACAGGGATAAGCAATGGCAAGATAATAAATGCATATAAGAATAATCCAACCAAGACTATACTAGCTATTTGCAATAAGGAAAGCATTCCCGATGGCATCATCGCTGCGAATGTCCCACCTAAAATAATCGCTGCTGAGATAATCACAGTTCCCATCTTCTTCATCGCTTCTAGCATCGCTTCTTTTATTGTCAAATCCTTATATTCATTGAAACGATCCATAAGGAAAATACTATAATCCACACCTAAAGCCACTAAAATTACAAATCCAAAAAATGGTACTGCCCAGCTGATTCCAGAATAGCCAAGCATATTGACATAAATCGCTTCATTAATTCCAAGTGCCGTGTAGAACGTTAAAATTAATGAGCCAATAATATAGGCTGGCATAATAATGGAACGGAATAAAAAGATTAATACAATGGAAATTCCAATCATCATCCAAATAACAGTATTAGTATAATCTGCATTTGACATCGTTCGAAGGTCTGCATTGGTACTGGTAATTCCCGAAACAGCAACTTCTGCATTTTCTAGCTTCGTCCCTTTAGTTATACGCTCCACACTATCCTTAATCGTATCAATTTGATCGATTGCTTCATTAGAATAAGGATTATCCGCAAATATAACGTCAAAAGTCATTATTTTATTATTTGGAGATAAATACGTATCTAACGCTTCCTTAAATTCATCGCTCTTTAATACATCTTCAGGAATGTAGAAGCTATTTGTTTCATTCTTGGATAAACCAGATAAATAATCTGTAGCAGAACCTAATCCATCGGAAACTTGATCTAAGCCTTCTGCACTTTGTGTTAGTCCATCTGTTAATTGGCCAAGCTGTCCGCCAATGTCACTAAAACCATCCAATAATTGCTTTTGTCCCTCATTGATACTACTTAATCCGTTCGTTAATTTAGGCATATTGGCAACGATTTGCCCTTGGCCTTCTGCTAATTGTCCTAATCCCTTTTGTTGTTGTTCGATAGCATCAATTAATTGTTGTAATCCAGTCGTTAGATTGCTTTGATTTTTTACTATTTCTGCATAACCATCATTTGCTAAGCTAATTCCTGATTGAAGTTCAGTTAGACCTGCATTTAGTTTATTCACACCAGAACTAATGGCTGGCAATTGTTGCTGCGCTCCTAAAAATCCAGATTTAATGCCTACATAACCTTGTTCATTAGCTAATCCAGTATATTTATTTTCTAGATAACCAAATGTTTCTTCTGGAACTTTATTTAGACCACTTGCTAATTGCTCTAACCCTAAACTAATTTTTTGATATTCCTCGAGAATCGTAGATAAATTGGTTTCTACCTTCTCATAGCCACCTTGTAGATCTTTATGGGCTGTTAATAATGCCTCCGCACCTGTTTTTGCTTCTTGTAATCCTGCTTTTATTTGGTCGGATCCAGTAGCCCCTAATCGAATTCCATCTTCAATTTTTTTCAAATTGGTTTGAATTTCTCCTAAACCAGATTTTACATCATTTGTTCCTTGTATGAGTCCATTGATTCCATCTGCGGCTTCATTTAGCTGTGGTCCTGATTTTTGCAGCTCATCTCCTGCACTGTGTAGTCCTTCACTAATTTGATCAATTCCTTCTTTTCCTTGATCCAAGCCCTCTTCTAATACCTCTGCTTGCTTAGAAATATAAAGATCTTCAATCGATTCTCCCATTGGTCTTGTTACAGAACGTACTTTATCTACCAAATCTACCTTGGATAATTCATTAGTAATAGAATCTGCTAAAGATAAATATTCAATCGTGTCTAATTCATCATCATTTTTGATGATAACAGTTGTTGCCATCGATTCTCCTGGACCAAAACTGTCAGCAATTGCATTAAATGCTTTAATAGACGAATAATCATCACTAATTTCTTCTAAGGAATTAAAAGAAAGATCTCCATCATATGTGACAAGGAAAGGCACACAGATACATGCGACAACTAGTAAGGACAATAACGGTCTTTTTAAGGAGAAATTACCTGCTATTGCCCAAATCTTACTATCTCCATGCTCAGCTGACCCTTTAGACGGCCAAAATAATTTATTACCTAGCAGTAGCATAAAAATTGGTACCACCGTGAACAAGGCAATTAATAAAATAGCTACTCCAACCGCTACTGCAGAAGCAGATTGATAAAGCACAAATTTTGAAAATCCAATTGCAGCAAACCCAATCATTACAGCAATCCCACTAAAAAATACGGTTCTCCCTGCATTCTTGTACGTCTCTACGATCGACTCCCAAATACTTTCCCTATGCATCATTTCCTCTTTAAATCTACTTAATAGCAGGATGCAATAATCTGTTCCTATCCCAAAGAGAACAGCCACTAAGAAGATTTGCGTATAAGTGGAAATCGGAAAATCAAATTTATCCACTAGAATCGACACGATGGACTGAGATGCTAAATAGGTTACACCTACTGTGATTAAAGGAATAAATGGTGCAATAACTGATCTAAATACTATTAATAGCACAGCGAGAATGAAGACAACTGTTATCCCTTCCGTTTTCTTTAACCCTTCTTGAGAACTATTAACTAAATCTTGATCAATCATCCAATTGCTCGTATAAAAGTGATCCACATCATATTTTTCTATTGTTTTATATAATGCATCACTTACTTCATCTGCTTCTCGGCCATTCCAGCTTATCGTTAAGGAAGTAAGTATCGTTTTTCCATCTTCTGAAACCAATTGCTCTTCAAGATTTTTATTATTAAAAGAAGAAAGAATATCTGTAATTCCAAGCTCTTCTTTGTTTGCTTCTAATGCTTCAACCGCTTTTTCTGCTTCCTTTATATCGTTTTCGGACAACTTCTTATCATTATGAAAGACAAGTGCTACAGTGGACTGCTCCCCTACATTTTTCTGATTTTGAATTTCATCCAGAATTTTTCCTGCTTGGGAAGAGGAGTACTCATCAGGAATAGTAATCTGACCTTTTTCCTTCACTAAATCTCCCATATTTGGAGCTATCATAAATAAACCGACTATAGCAATAACCCATACTCCAAGAATAAACCATTTACCTTTTAAAATAGCATTCACTTTCTTCCCTCCAACCTTTATCCTTATTTCCCTCAATCAGTCCATCTAATTTCGCATATGTGTCTAAGAAATTTTGAATTTCAGTATAATCAAATTTCGAGATGACAGATTCAATTACACTTTGGATTTTTTTCTCCATTTCGCTAAAAGTCACTTTTCCTTCAGATGTTAACGTTAAATATATGACACGCCTATCCTTTTCATCTCTTGTTCTTTCCACCCATCCCTTTTCAACTAGGCGATTGATAATGGGCGTAATAGCACTTTTCTTTACACCGAAGACAGTCGCAAGCTCCGTAGATGTACAGACTTCCACTTTGTTTATATGACGCATCGTAAAATGCTGCTCTGTTGTAAGAACATCGCCAATTTCCTGCCTTATTAGCTGATCAAATTTACGATTAACTGAAAAATTTATACTGACATATCGATCAATTATTTTATTTATATCTGTTCGATTAATAATAGTCACCTCTTATCCATTTAGTTAAATAACTTAACTATTAAACATTTTAACTTTATTGTTATTTTTATGTCAACAAAAAATTTTCATTCTAAAAAGATAAAGGAACTAACCTTATCCTTTATTCCACAACTAAGGGTGAAGCCTAGTGATAGCTAACATCAAAGCTTCTCTATGCTATAATAAGGAAAAAAGTAAACGGAGAATAAGATTATGTTTCCAAACATCTCAATGAAAAATACGCTTATGGAAAGTTTAGGAATCCAAATAGTCGAGGTAGATAAGAACGGTACATGCATTGCAACAATGCCAGTAGATGCTAGAACAAAGCAGCCATTTGGCTACCTTCATGGCGGTGCTTCCGTTGCTCTAGCAGAAACTGCTGCAAGCGTTGGAGCTGCAAATCTTGTTGATGTTAATAAGCAGGCTGTTTTTGGACAAGAAATAAATGCAAATCATATCCGCTCTGTTAAAGAAGGAATCGTAACAGCAACAGCCAACGTCATTCATCAAGGAAAATCTAGTATGGTATATGAGATAAAAATAGTAAATGAACAAGAAAAATTAATTTGCATCTCGCGGTGTACGATGGCAGTGATTCAGTTAGAAGGGTAAAATGGAGTGTTATTTCACAAAACGCTTTATTATAAAAAAGAGGCTTCCAATTTGCCAGTTATCTGACTTTTTGGAAGCCCCTTTACAATAAATTAGAAAATTACTTACATGTATACAATCTTGCTTCATACGGTTTCAATGTAATAGTTGTAGTTGGCTCATGTTCTTCTACTTCATAATTCGCTAACAATAGATTTTCATGCTCTAATTCTACAACACGATTTTCAAATACTGCCTCTTCTGCTGATAAATTAGATACAATCACCATTTTCTTATCATCTAGCGTTCGAGTATATGCAAATACTTGTTTATTATCCTCATCTACTAAATCAAACGTTCCATAGGTTAAAATAGGGCCTGATTTTTTCAACTCTATCATCTTCTTATAAAAATGATAAATAGAATCTGGATCTTTCTTTTGATTTTCTACATTAATGTCTAAATAGTTAGGATTGATTCCCATCCATGGAGTATTTTTAGAGAAACCTGCATAAGCCTCGCTTGACCATTGCATTGGCGTTCTAGAATTATCACGGCTAGAAGACCATATAATTTCCATTATATCCTTATGACTAAAGCCTTCTCCACGTTTCAGGTTATAAAGATTTTTCGTTGCCACATCATCATATTCCTCAATCGTTGGAAATTGAACATTTGTCATTCCGATTTCTTGCCCTTGATAAATAAACGGAGTTCCTTGCATAAAGAAATACATCATGCCAAATGCCTTCGCACTTTCCTGCCAGTATTCCTTATCATTCCCCCATGTGGAAACAGATCTTGCTTTATCATGGTTTTCGATAAATAGAGCATTCCACCCTTTATTTTCTAAGCCTTTTTGCCATTTATTTAATACTTGCTTCAGTTCCATGACATCTACGCCATAATTTTTTTCATTATCCCATAAATCAAGATGTTCAAATTGGAAGACCATATTAAATTTCCCTTTTGTTTCTCCAACCCAAAGCTCTGCTTCTTCTACTTTAACGCCATTCGCTTCTCCGACAGTCATAATGTCATATTTAGCAAATGTCTCTTCCTTTAACTCTTCTAAAAATGTTTGAATTCCCTCGACATTCATATGTTTATCAAAAGAAGGTACATAGTCTAAGCCTAAAGGATTATCCATATCTTTTAATCCTTCTTCTTTTTTAATATGGCTAATCGCATCAATTCGGAAACCATCTATTCCTTTATCTAACCACCAATTAATCATATCGTATAAAGCTTTTCTTACATCTTCATTTTCCCAATTTAAATCCGGTTGTCTTGTAGAGAAAATATGCATAAAATACTGTCCTGTTGCTTCGTCAAGCTTCCATGCAGAGCCTCCGAAAATACTTTCCCAGTTATTTGGCTCCTTTCCGTCAACTCCATCTCTCCATATATACCAATCTCTTTTCGGATTATCGAGAGAAGAACGAGATTCCACAAACCATTCATGTTCATCACTAGTATGATTAATAACTAAATCAATAATTAGCTTCATTCCACGTTGATGAACTTCATATAAAAGTAAATCAAAGTCATCCATTGTACCAAACTCATCCATAATATCCTGATAATCACTAATATCATAACCATTATCATCATTTGGAGACTTATACATTGGGCAAATCCATATGCAATCAATTCCAAGTTCTTTTAAATAATCTAACTTTGTAATGATTCCCTTTAGATCCCCAATCCCATCTCCATTGGAATCCATGAAACTTCTAGGATAAATCTGATAAGCTACTGCTTCTTTCCACCACTTTTGCGTCACTATATTTCTTCCTTTCTACATCTAGTTTCTGTTTTATTACCACTTTAGAGCTTGTAATACTCCGCTACTTGACAACAAGAGTTTCGTTCCACCATTTTTGCTGGCACTGTTATCCGCTTCGTTACAGAATTCGGATACGTAATATCATCTAGTAAACATTTCGTTGCTTCGACACCAAGCTGAAAAATATTAATATCAACACTTGTCAACGAAGGCTTCATATACTTACCGGTTGAAATATTGTTAAAGGCTACAATCGATAAATCTTCTGGAATAGATATAGAAAGTTCCTCTGCATAGCTAATTAATTCAATAGCGATAAAATCATCGGAGACAACAAGTGCTGACGGTCGATTCTCCATATTCAATATTTCAGCGAGCTTTTCTTTCGTTCGTCCAGTTAATTCCTTATCATATACAATTAATTCCTTTTGATAAGCAATTTCATTTTCTTTCAATGCTTGTTTAAAGCCTTTTAAACGATCAATGGTAAAAACCATTTCCATGTTTGCACCAATAAAAGCGATTTTTTTATGTCCTAGCCGTATTAAATGCTCCGTAATTTGTTTCGTAATAAACACATTATCATTGTCCACAAACGTAATTCTTTCGGCATTCTGATACGGTCTACCAATGACAGTAAACGGGAATTTTTTTTGCAAAAGATAATCCATAATCTGGTCATTTGTTTTACTATATAAAAGAATGATTCCATCCACTCTTTTGCCCTGAACCATCTCTATGACTTCTTGTAATATTTCCTCTTCTGTTGCTCCAGTCGTTAAATAAATACCAAACTGGCTTTTTCTTGCTTCTAAACATATTCCTCTTAATACTTCTGGAAAAAACGGGTTTTCCAATACTCTTTCCGTTGAGTTCGGCATAACAATCCCAATCGTTTTTGTGCTCTTAACTACCAAACTTCTTGCTTGAAGATTCGGATGATATCCTAATTCCTCCATTGCTTCTCGAACTTTACGCTTTGTTTCATCACTTATTTTAGGATGATTTGCAAGGACTCTTGAAACTGTAGAAGGAGAAACATTTGCTAATTTACCAACATCTTTAATAGTTACTGCCATGATTGCACCTCCATCCTTTTCAACACTTATAGTAAACGTTATCATTTTATTTTAAAAAATTTTGCAGCTTAATTTGCTTCTTTTGTGCAAACGATTGCATCAACATATGTTGAATATACCATAGGAAATGTTTTATATCAATAAAAAATTACATTTAGAGGAATTGATGCTTTTAAAAAAAGATGTTTTGCAAGGCCATCTCCGTTAACTTTTGGAGGACTTTTTTGTCGAATTGGGCTTTGAGACGATTCCTCTATTACCTTTTCTTCTTTATCTTTTGCTTTTCGGGCTCAGAGAGGGCATTACACTCTTTCCAAATCAGCTTTAATATCCAATCTACCAAAAAAAACCTCACAAGGAGGATTTTCTTTTATATATAAAATTTATTTATCCAATGACTCTAGTTCCTTTATAACTGGAGGATTCTCTAGCACAGTGTCCATATAATTTCGTCCCCAACTATACATAGCATCTAAAATTGGCATCAGAGATTCGCCTTCCTTTGTTAAGGAATATTCCACTTTTGGTGGCACAACAGGGTAGACAACTCTTTTTACAATATAGTCATTTTCTAATTCACGTAATTGATTGACAAGCATACGTTGCGTTATCCCAGGTATCAAAGCCTTTAATTCACCAAATCGCTTTGTTCCTTCCTTTCCCAGATGCCAGAGAATGAGCATTTTCCATTTTCCGCCTATTATGCTTAAAGTTAGCTCTTTCTCACAATTGAATTCTTTGCCAGCCATTCGTTCCATCAAAAAACCTCCTTCATCCAAAATTCACTTAGTATACTTTTAGGCACTATATAAAAATAAAGTGCGTACTTACTTACATGGATTATAAAACGTATAATAACGATTGTACAGAAATTAAACATATTTCAACACAGCATAACACAATATATAACGAAAAAACGAAAAGGAGCAAAACAAAATGAAATTACAATTAGCATTAGATTTAGTAAATATCCCGCAAGCAATCGAGGTAGTATCACAGGTTGAGCAACATGTAGATATCGTGGAAATTGGAACACCGGTTGTAATTAACGAAGGACTTCATGCAGTTAAACAACTGAAAGAAGCATTCCCTAACGTATCTTTTTTAGCTGACTTAAAAATTATGGATGCAGCTGGATATGAAGTTAGCCAAGCAGTTAATGCTGGTGCTGATATTGTTACTATTTTAGCAGTAGCAGAAGATGAGTCTATTAAAGGTGCTGTAGCAGAAGCAAAAAAACATGGCAAAGAAATTCTTGTGGACATGATTGCTGTAAAAGATATTAAAGCCCGTGCACAAGAATTAGATGCATTTGGTGTAGATTACATTTGTGTTCATACTGGTTATGATTTACAAGCAGTTGGGAAAAACTCTTTTGAAGATTTAAAAGCTATTAAAAGTGTTGTAAAAAATGCAAAAACTGCTGTTGCAGGTGGAATTAAATTTGATACATTGCCTGAAGTTATTGCAGCACAACCAGATTTAGTAATCGTTGGTGGAGGAATCACTAGCCAAGAAAACTTAAGCGAAGCTGCTTCTAAATTTAAAGAACTAATTGCTCAAGGATAAATCAATGAAAACAACTGATTACCTTGATCGTGTTATCCAAGAGCTATCTCAGGCTGGGACACTCATTGCTAATGATGACTTAGAAAAACTCGTCGAACGTATTCTTACTGCCAATAAAGTATTTGTTTATGGCGCTGGTCGTTCTGGATTTATGCTTAAATCATTTGCAATGCGAATGATGCATATGGGAATTGATGCCTATGTTGTGGGAGAAACGGTTACCGCTACTTATGAAAAAGATGATCTTCTTATCGTAGGAACCGGATCTGGCGAAACGAAAAGTATCATTACTATAGTGGAAAAAGCAAAAAGTATTGGTGGAAATATTACCGCTCTTACTATTTCTCCTGATTCAACTGTTGGTAAATTAGCGGATCAAGTTATTAAAATCCCTGGTTCACCAAAAGATAGAGGCAATGAAGAAGCAAAGAGCATACAGCCAATGGGTTCTATGTTTGAACAATTACTCCTAATCGTCTTGGATAGTGTGATTTTAAAATACATGGAATTAAAAGAATTAGATTCCAATAAAATGTATGGAAAACATGCTAATTTGGAATAGCAGTTAAAAAAAAGGAAAGATACAGCATTTATTGCTTATTCTTTCCTTTTTTTGTGTACTATACATAAAAATTCACCACTTTTGCAGTTGGTACCTCTTTCTGACAAACCGAGTAAAATAAAAGCCAACAGAAATTAATCTGCTGACTTTTTTTCTCACATTTGTTTTGCAATTTCAGTTAAATTATCAGTAGAGGTTGCAACACTGCTGACACCATCTGTAATTTCTTCCATAACAGTGACAAGTGATTGCAACTCCTTTTCAATCTGAATACTTCCGTTTTTGATGTCTCCCATAGAATTAATCACCTGATCAAAAAATTGATCTAATTCGTTGATACCCTCAACACCACTAGTTACCAAAGTATTCGCTTGGCCCATTGATAGATATACTCCTTCTATTCCTTCGTTTGTTTCAGAAATGAGCTTACTTACATTTTCTAAACTACTTTTTGTCTGCTCTGCAAGCTTTCTCACTTCGTCTGCTACAACTGCAAACCCTTTTCCATGTTCCCCAGCTCTAGCTGCTTCTATGGCTGCATTTAATGCCAAAAGATTGGTTTGATCAGCAATAGATGAAACAATCATAGTTACATTTTGGATTTTGGCAGATGTTCCTTTAAGCATTTCAAGCTGTTCATTCACTTGACTCATATATTTCTCCACATTTTTCATCACTTTCATCTGTTCCATAAGACGTTGCTGAGCATCCAAGGATTTTTGTTCGGTAGCTTGTGCAGACATGGAACCAGCCTGTGCAAAGGCTACCATTTGACCTGATTGTACGGATACCTGTTGCAAGGAGGCACTAGACTGTTCTGAAATAGCAGCGAGATTTTCGGCAGTCTCCTTAACTTGATTCTGAACTGCCTCTTTTGCTAAGTCAGACTCTTGCTTGATACGCTCATTTTCCTTTTCATAAGCTTCTAATACGATAACTTGTTCAACAGATAATATCTTACTGACTGCTCCAGAGAACACTGCATATTCATCTTTATTTGTAGTGTTTTCCAAAACAATCTCATATAAGCTATTGGCTAAGTCAGCAAAAGCTAACATATACCACTTGGGCTGTAGACCTATCCGCACGTGAACATGTGCAATTATGTGTCGTTGCTTTACAAAACCATCATCTATCTTTCCAGAGAAAAGTTGGATAATATGTTGACTCAGTGTCTTTTTTAACCGCTCTATTGTACTATTGTCTTCAATAATTTTAATTAAGCTAGACTCATAAGCTAAATTCCCATAAAAATTTCCCACAATACGATCAATGTTATCCTGAACAAATGGTCGTAATAACTGAATTGCAGCAAGTTCATTTAGGGTGAGCTTAGCCATTTTCAATATTTTGCCAACTTCACTATTGGGATTCACAGCAATCTTAACATTAGCTTCATTTGATTTAATTTGGTTAAGCAAATTTATACAGGTGTCTTGATTTTTTTTAAAAACATTTAACAATGAAACAGCCTCCGAATACATAAATTTAACGCTAAGTATTTTATCGGTCTTTGTCACCAATTGTTAATACCTGTCATTTCAAAACCGAGAATGCAACATAAAAATAACCTGAAAAATAGACAATCAGTAAAATTAGATGATACCTTAATTAAACCTGTAGCCTCTTCACTTAATCCGAACCCCCACCACAGCTTGAACAAGAGCTGTCGGATGAACAGGAGCTATGGGACGAACAAGAAGAGCCAGATCCACAGCTGGTGCAACTTGCAGAACTATCACTTCCTACTTTTAAATAACTTGCAAATTCCTCATAATGAAAATAAGAAACGGATAAAAAAGGAACAACCATAGAGTTAAATTTTTGTTCTCTTTTACTTTTCTCCATTTTGTCATATATGACGCTTTTTTGATAATCCCTTACTTTCCTTACTGTTTTTTTCATAGATGCGATAAGCGCGAGTACAGTATTTAGGTATTTCGTGTCACTTTTAAAATATAGATCAAGCAGTTCTTCTTCTGATAAATTTTTAAAGTCCTCAATAACAGTTGGATTCACAGGATACCGGAAAAAGCCCTTATATAAATAGATATTCTCTTTTCTGATCAGAAAAAGCTCTGCATACACCCAATCAAAGAACCCTCGTAAATCGGGATCAGATTTCGCTTTAACATTGGGGCTGTGATGAAGAGTAGCACCTAGATATTTTTTAGAAAAATCATCATATTCACGAGTGAACATAAGCATATGATGCCATAATTCATCCACTTTCTTACTAAACATCGGTGCCTCTTTTAAGAGAGAAGTTAAAATAAAATAACGTTTCAAATCAAGTAAACGCCATTCATACTCATTTTCTTTTAATTTATTCTCTTCCTTCACTCTATTTTCTACATTTTCCATATAGCTTCTAGTAAGGGATTGTTCTAAATCATCATTTAATTTTTTTAATCCTTTAATCGGCTGTACCTCTAATACTTTAGGCGATAAACCAAATTTAAAAGTGAGTTTTTTACGTAAAAATATTATAAACCAAATAATAAAAACAGCTAGTAGAAGCAACCATGCCATCTAATTTCTCCCCTTCCTATTAGAAACATATAAAAGCTAATTACCTTGGTTCTTACTATTACGAATTTGAATGTATAAAGTTCCATCTTTACAATTTCTTCATATTTAGCCATTTGGATTTCTTCCCCATTTTTAAGATAAGGTATTTTCGATTTTTCTATTGCCTTTAGAAAACAGCAAAAAACTAAAAAAGGTACACCACTAACGTTAGAGTGATGTACCTAATTATTTGCCTATCTTATATTTACATTCTTTCTGCATAAATAATATATCGCTGTGGTGCATTTCCTACAAATCGGAATGGATAACATGTGGTTAAGATAAGCTCTTCTTTTGTATTATCTAATGTAATAATTGATCGATCATCTGCCTCGACGATTTTAGTCGAAGTGATTTGATAAGAGAATTCACCATATGGCAAAACAATTTTAAGCTCGTCCCCGATTTCTAATTCTCCCGCTCTTCTAAATACTGTATCGCGATGACCGGACAAGACAATTTGTCCATTTTCCTCTGGATAGAAGCTACCTTTATAATGGCCGACCCCTTTTTCTAGATCATCTGGATCGGTACCTTCTACAATCGGTAATTCACCATCGATCTTATCGATTACCAATAGTCCCACTGCATCACCAATAGATGGAATAAAACGGTCACTATCTTTATCTACCCATTTTTCATTCCCTTTTTCGATGGCTACCTTAGCTTCCGATAAAGAATTCTCTGTTAGCGCTTTCGTGTCCATAATATTCCAGACACCATACCCAATAAAAAGTACTCCTCCTACTATAAGTAGGAGGGATAACCATTTCGTCCATTTCATGTTTATCTTATGCCTTTCTTCTATTATTTCTATAGAAAACAACAAACCCTATTACAAACAATAATAATCCTACGATGATTAAATTGTAAGTCATTGTCGCTGTATTTGGCAATAGATTTCCTTTTCCGTTCTCTTGCTGATTTACTGTATCCTGGTTGTCACCTAATGAAGTTTCTGTTTCCTTATCAGATTCACCGTTTCCATCACCTGGTGTTTCCAGATTCTCTCCTGGATTTCCTTCTCCATCACCTGGTGTTTCCGGATTCTCTCCTGGATCTTCTTCTCCATCACCTGGTGTTTCCGGATTCTCTCCTGGATCTTCTTCTCCATTACCTGGTGTTTCCGGATTCTCTCCTGGATCTTCTTCTCCATTACCTGGTGTTTCGGGATCTACTTCAGGTTCTTCTGCTGTATCTGAAACTTCTGAAATACGTCCTTCAGCAGTATAAGCAATTGGTTCATCGAAGGATTTAATGAAATCCACTGTCGCCTGTAAATCCTCAGATCCCTGAACCGGATTTTTACCATACGTATTTAACAAATAGGAATCGGTACTATGTGGATACATATAGCTATTAACCGTTACAGTATATGTTTTCTCTAAATCCAGCTTTGTTCCGTCTGGCATGAAGAGATCCACAACTTGTCCAAATTGTCCTAAAGAGGCATCCCAAGTATATTTAAAGCCTGCAATACTTACGTCTGGACCATAGGAACTAAATTGTGTATTTAATACTTCTTTTAGCTCTTGACCAGTAATTTCTAACTTAACAAGGGTATTATTAAATGGCTGAATATTAAAGAGTTCCTGCCAAGTAATCTCGCCTTCCATTAAATCATCTCTAATTCCTCCACCATTCATTAAGGCAAAATCACTGTCCATCGCGGCTTTCATTCCATCAGCAATTAGATTGCCAAGACCATTATCGCCAACTTCTCCTTTTTGTGCATAGCCACCTGTTATGTCTGTAGCAGCTATTCCAATTACCTCATTTAGCTTTGGACCAACTTGCTCCAGATACTTATCCAATATTGCTTTTACTTCTGGATCAGGTGTTACACCTTCTTGAACAACATCCACTATCTCTGCTGTTTTTTCAGCAAAATCTTTTGTTGCTGGGTCTATCGTAAAATCAATATCCGAATAGGCTTTTCCATATTCCCATGCCTGAACAATCAATTTATTATCGACAACGCCATTTAACTTTACATGATTATGGGCTGCAAAAATAATATCTACAGCATCATCCGCCTCGCGTGCGATATCTGCAATTTCTCCCGTTATTTCATTTGTTCCTTCTTCTTGGTCGCCAGGAACATGTGCTAAAACAACAATTGCTTCAATTCCTTGCTTTTGCAATTCAGGAACATACTTATTAATTGCCTCTACCTCATCGGTAAAGCGAATATGTTCATTGCCTGTAGCTACAATCATACTCGGTGTTTCTACTGTCGCAACTCCAATAAAGCCAACCTTTACTCCATCTATTTCTTTTATCGCGTATGGATCTAATACTAATTCACCAGAATCCTTATATTCCACATTAGCTGCAAGAACTGGGAAATTCATTCCATCATATCCACTTGTTCCGTTAGGATGCTCTCCTCCATTAATCATGCGGAGCATCTCGTCTACTCCTTCGTCAAATTCATGGTTTCCTACTACTCCTACATCGAAGCCTAATGATTCCATAATTTCAACAGTTGGTTCGTCCTGTAAAAGGGCTGATACTGGTGAACTGCCACCAATCATATCCCCTGCATGTAATAATAATGTGTTCGGGTTCGTTGCTTCTGCTTGTCTTAAGTAAGCAGCCAAATAATCCATTCTTCCATAATTAACACCATTAACTGTTCCTGTTACATCAATTTTCCCGTGCAAATCATTCACACCAAGGAACTGACCAGAAATGGATGGAAGGGTTTCTGCATTTATTTCCTTAATTCTTCCCGTATTGTAAGAGATAGGGCCATTAAAGCTTCTTACAAATGCTACAGTTGCTTCTAAATCTTCTCCACCTTGAATTGGGTTCTCTCCAAGCTTTTGAAGAAGATATTGGTCTGATGAGTGTTCAGCCATATAATTATTCACAGTTACCGTATAGTTTCCATTCGAATCTATTTTTTCGCCATTAGGCAAGAATATATCTACTACTTTTCCATATTTTCCAGCCTTACTATCCCAAGTATATGAAAATCCACCAATACTAACATCTGGACCATAGCTACTAAACTGACTATTTAAAATTTCTTCTAAATCACTACCACTTATCTCTAACTTTACTAATGTATTATTAAAAGGTTGTACGTTAAATAAATCATTCCAAGTTATTTCCCCGGCAACTATATCATCGCGAATTCCGCCACCATTCATTAAAGCGAAATCACTATCCATCGCTGCCTTCATGCCATCAGCAATTAAATTTCCTACAGGGTTATCCCCTTCCGCTTCTTTTGTTGCATATCCACCTACCATATCAGTCGCAGCTACACCAATTACTTCATTTAGTTTTGCACCAACTAATTCTTGGTATTTTGCTAAAATGGAAGAAACTTCAGGATCTGGAGTAACTCCAGTTTGAACTACATCCACGATTTCAGCTGATTTTGTCACAATGTCCCCTGTTTCCGGGTCAATTTCTAAATCTACATCTGCAAAAGCTTTTCCATATTCACCAGCTTGAACAATTAATTTATTATCCACTACTGCATTTATTTTCACATGATTATGAGCTGCGAAAATAACATCAACAGCATCATCTACTTCTGTGGCAATTTTAGCAATATCACCAGTCGCGCTTTCACCTGCTTGATTTCCAGGAACATGTGCTAGCACAATAATCGCTTCTACACCCTGTGATTGCAATTCTGGTACAAACTTATTAATCGCTTGCGCTTCATCTGTAAAACGAACATTTTCATTCCCTTTTGCAATAATCATATTAGGCGTTTCTGTTGTAGCGACCCCAATAAATCCAACCTTGACTCCCTCTACTTCTTTGATAGCATATGGATCAATTACTAGTTTGCCAGTATCCTTGTATTCAACATTTGCTGCTACCATTGGAAAATTGATTCCATCATACTCCTTTGTTCCATTTACATGATCCCCACCGTTGATTAAACGGAGCATTTCGTCTACTCCTTCATCGAACTCATGATTACCAACAGTACCTACGTCGAAACCAATTGATTCCATCATCTCCACAGTAGGCTCATCTTGAAGCAGTGCAGAAAGTGGTGAACTACCACCCACCATGTCACCAGCATGTACAATTAGTGTATTAGGATTTGTAGCTTCTCTTTCTCGCAAGTAAGTTGCTAAATAATCCATTCTACCAATCTTGTTCGTTTTCGCTTCATCATCATACTCCTCTGTAACCTTGCCATGAAGGTCATTTACACTAAGGAGTTGTAATTTAATCGTGTCCTTCTCTTCACTAGCATTTAATGCAGTATACCCATTGTTCTCTGCTTCATTGGCACTTGCAAAGAAAACACGACTTTCCACTGGTACTTCCTTAAACTCTTCTGGTAAAACATATTTCTTTGTTTCAGAATTTCCTACATATCGTAACAAGCCTTTTCCTTGTTCTCTTGCTCTAAATTCAAAAGGTTGTTCTATTAAAGGATTTTCTTTATCCCAAATCCCTTTATGATTATCCTTTGCATCTTTCACTGCTGATTGGAACATTTCATAATCCGCTTCATCAGCAACTGGCCAAATAAAGTATGTCGATGCATATCCTTGTTTCACCATTTCAAGATTGGTATTTAATTGATCACTCTTACGAATAATTTGTGCAAGTAGACGTCCATAATCATCTGTTGCTTCTTCCCCTACTTTTACAATTACTTCATCACCTGGCTTTAAAAGCGTATTTAAATACTCTTTCGCTTTATTCCCGTGTTCTAATTGATTTTCATCTGCTTCATTCTTTGGACTATGGTACGTTTCAGGTGTATCGATATTCACATAGCGAACCTTCGTTGTCCCTAATACTGGAGATTGCAAATGGATTGTATCACCGTCTACCACACTGCTTACAGTGCTTACATATTCTCCTTTTGCAGATGGGGAAGCTGGTTGTTCTGCCAATAAATGAACATCACTAGCTTTTCTAGGTAAAACTTGATAGGTATTATATTGGCTAAGAATTCCTGTGAACTCATACCATTTTCCTGATTGGATAGAAGAAATTGCCTCGGTTTCTTCCATTACTCGAATAGTCGTTCCATTAAAGCTTTCATCTAACACCGTCACATTATATCCGCCACCAGCAGCAGTTTCAGGAACGGTTTGAACATAACCTTTTACTTTCACTAACTGTCCTTCTTTTGATTCTGCTACACTAGCATTATTTAAATCTGCTAGATTCATAGTAACTGGTACAGGTAACTCATTGTTTTCAGAAATTACCTCAATCCCATCTTCTGCTGGGACAATTTCTAAGAGTTTATTGTATTCTGTTACTTTCCCTGTAACTTTTACTTTCTGTCCCTCTGTTAATGCAGGGAAAGCACTTGCATTCTGTGAAAAAACATTAATGCCAGCCTCATCATCTTGAATATAAGTAGATAGTTTTCCACCACCTATACTTGTATTGTCAGCAGTAACAATTCCTTCAATTGTTACATTTTGTCCTGTCTTTGTACGAGCTTCTTTGATTGATAACAGTTCTACTTCATCTGAAGGTGTTTCTTCTTTTCCATATAGGACGCCTCCAAACTGATGGTTGCCTAAATGTGAAACGTCATCTTGATTATATATATCCCATTCTACTGATGGATCGAACTGATTATTTCCTTTATTTCCAGATGTAATATTATTTTTTCTTACAAGGGTATGATCTTTTGTTAGTCCATTGCCCCATTCTTGCTGTTCGCCAACTATCCCAAATACATCAATGTTTTCTTCATTATGTTTTAAAACAATGGCGTCATCTCCATTAAAGTTTGCTACACCACTCACCATATTTGCCTTTGCCTTAATAGCTTCATTAGCAGATGAATGAGCAATAATAAATAATTCACCTTGTTTTAAAGTTCCTTCTAAACGAAGAGTCGATGTTGCACTTGTTTTTCCATTTGAATAGAGTTCAACGGAATAAGAAGATAAATCCAAATCTTTTCCAGTTCCGTTAAACAACTCTATCGCCTTATTATTGGAAGCACCTTCTATGTATTCTGAAATAAATAAATCTGTTGCCGTTATGTTTTCTGAGGCTGCCTTTACCGAAAGTGTGCTAAAGATGTTCGAAAAAACTAATAAAAAAATTAAAAATATTGCGAATAATCTTTTTCTACTATTTCCTTTCAATCTTTTTTCCTCCTTCAACCTATTAATATCGTAATCTCTTCTATTCATTTATTCTGTAAAACGCTTTTAATAGAATTAATTACTATATAAAGATAACTTAATATTGTAAAATCTACACTAGCTTTTTGTAAATTTATTCATAGAATTGGAATATTTCGTTATTTTTACCTATTTTCCAAATGAAGTTACCTAAGAAAATGTCCCTATTATTAATTGATTTTCTACCTAACTTAACATAAAGCTTTTTTCGTAAAATAAAAATTAGACCACATGAGAATTCACCCATGTGGTCATTAACATTCTTTATTTAACGATTGCTATCGCCTCTGCAATATTGGCAGCATGATCGCCTACTCGTTCTAAATTACTGATAATATCGACAAAAACAATGCCTGCATCGCCGCTACATTTTCGTTCATTTAAACGGCTGATATGCTTTTTACGATATTGTTTTTCCATTTTATCAATTTCTTCTTCGTTTGTAATAGCTTTTTTAGCAAGCTCTACATCTTTTGCGAAAAAGCTATCATAGGAAGTTTTTAATGTATCTACTGTAAAGCGATACATGTTTTCTAATTCATTTTTCGCCTCTGTGGAGAACTCTACTTTTTTATTGATTTTATACTCCACAAGCTCCACGATGTTTTCCATATGATCACCGATTCTTTCAATATCTCTGATTGAATCAACTAGGATAGAGAACTCTTCACTTTCATGTGGAGTAAGAGCTTTGGAAGAAAGCTCTACCAAATATTGCGTTATTTCCTTATCTAAGTTATTAATTCCTTGTTCATATTGGAGCGCTTTTTCTTTATGCTTCTTTTCTCCTGTTTGTAAGTACTTATATGCTTCTTCTAATCCTTTAATAGAGAAATCCTTCATTCTTTCTAATTCTTCCTTTGCTTGCCCTAAAGCGATAGAAGGAGAATGTTCAATAAAGGTTGTGTTTAAATGTTGCGGTTTTGTAATAATAGCTCCATCTTCTCCAGGAATTAACTTTGTCACAAGCCATGCTAATGCAAAAATAAATGGGAATTGAATAATCGTATTAGATACATTAAAAATCCCATGGGCAAAAGCAATCGTCATCGGTTCATTTAAACCTAATACTCCTTGCAAATACGTAATGAAATGAGTAAACGGTGCTAAAATAATTACAAATATTACTGTTCCAATAATGTTAAAGAGTACATGAACCATAGCAGCTCTTCTTGCAGCTATTGATGCACCAATGGAAGCAAGAATCGCAGTAATCGTTGTTCCAATATTGTCACCAAACAAAACTGGTAAAGATGCTTTCAAAGATATAGCATCTGTTGCGAATAACTCTTGTAAAATTCCAATTGTAGCACTAGAACTTTGGACGATTAATGTCAAGACCGTTCCAACTACAACCCCAAGTATTGGATTGTTACTCATATTTACTGTTAACTCATGAAAAGCTTCTAATGATCGTAGCGGCTTCATACCAGCACTCATTAGTTCTAGTCCATAAAACAATGCTCCAAACCCAAATACAACTTGTCCGAATGAAGTGATTTTTGGATTTTTAAAGAAGAATAAAAGAACAGCTCCTGCTGCAATAATTGGTAAAGCATACTCCCCAATATCGATACCGATGATAAATGCAGTAACAGTTGTACCAATATTTGCCCCCATGATAACACCAATTGCTTGACGCAATGTCATAAATCCAGCACTTACCAACCCTACTGTTATTGCTGTAGTTCCTGAACTAGACTGAATTAAAATCGTAACAAATATACCAGCCAATACGCCCATGAATGGATTGGTAGTAAACCGATCTAAGATTTCTTGCAGACGATCCCCTGCAGCATTCTGCAAGCCATCCCCCATATATTTAATACCAAAAAGAAATACCCCTAATCCCCCAAGAAACTGGAAGATCATTTCTTGATAATTTATTTCCAAAAGTTTGTCCCCCTAAATCCTAATTCTATTAAGACAGATACCAAGTTATCATAACAAGTTACGACAAGCATTTACACTATTCTCGTATATTATTTACATGAATTTAATAATGAGTTTACAAAAACTTTACATTTTACCACCATCAAAATTCTTGACATATTCTATTTTGTTCCTATGAAAGAAAAACTATCCTTTTAGGGAAAATTCATTTTTTGTTCAAATAAACATTCCATGATTTATGATAAGATAATAATGTTTTTCCTAAACATTTTTATTGGAAAGAATTATCCTGCAAGGAGCGTAATTATTCATGATTGATAAAATCAAACCAATACCTTCCTTATCTTCGAATTCCGTATTCTTAGCTGCTCTATTAGGAATGGTTGGTGGTTTTTTAGATGCTTATACATTTATTAGTAGAGATGGGGTATTTGCCAATGCACAAACAGGGAATATCGTTTTATTCGCGGTCAACGCTGCAACTGGTGAATGGGCGGAATCCCTCCATTATATCCCTCCATTAATAGCCTTTGTCTTAGGAGTCTTGGTTTCTGAAATTGTCAAAATACCATCTCTAAGGGAAATCCTATATAGCTATAGACGATCGATCCTTATTTTAGAATGTATCGTCTTAATTATAGTCGGATTTTTGCCAACATCTGTTCCGAATATCATTGTTACAACCAGCATCTCATTTGTATCTTCTTTACAAATATCGACATTCAACAAATTAGATAAATGGGCATATAATTCAACAATGACTACTGGGAACCTAAGAACTGCTACTCAAGCTGCTTATGCTGCTTTTACAAAACAAAGTCAAGAGGCGAAGATCCAATTTAAAGAGTTTTCCATTATTATCGGCTCCTTTTTATTTGGGGCATTACTAGGAACCTTTACAACCACTCAATTTGGCAATAAAGCCATATGGGTATCGGCAATTATTCTCATCGTCGCATTAGTCCTTTATCATAAAGATAAAGGGTATATTCGTAAACGTTGTACAGATAATTTATAAAAAAGGAGAAAGGCTGAATGATTGACAGCCTTTCTCCTTTTTACTTACGATTCATAAGCCCATATAGTTCCTCCCACTGCCTTTCAAGCTCCTCCTTTTCAGAAAACAACTTCTCCAATTTATCCCAATCCGTTTCTATTTCCATTCTTTTCTCTAATTCTGCAATCTCTCTTTCCACTCCTTCTACTTCCTTTTCCAAATAAATTTGATTAAAAGTAGCTTCCCTCTCCTGTTTTTCCTTAATCGGTGCTTTCTCTTTTTTTGATCTTACGGAATTACTTAGTAGATTCTTTGACGTTTGTCTTTCCTTTGACTTTTCTCTTGCATACGTATAGTTCCCCTCATAACAATGAACTCCCTTTTCTTGAATCCAATAAATCTTTTGAAATAGCTTATTTAGAAAATAGCGATCATGGGAAACAGCAAGAATCGTGCCATCAAAATCTTCTAAAGCCTCTTCTAATACTTCACGAGACTCAATATCTAAATGATTGGTTGGCTCATCTAGAATTAATAGATTGATTTCTTGATACATAAGCTGAGCTAAACGAAGCCTCATTCTCTCTCCACCGCTTAAATTGCTTACCTTTTGAAAAACAGAATGACCATAAAAGAGGAATTGAGCTAAAATATGTCTAGCCTCTCCCTCTGTCACATGCACTTCATTTCGAAAAGCTTCGATCACTGTTTCTCCTTCCATTTCCATTAATACATGCTGAGAAAGATAACCAATTTTCACATTACTTCCAATCTTAACTTCACCTTTATCTGGCTCTAATTGTTGAAGTATCATCTTCAACAAAGTTGATTTCCCCGATCCATTCTCTCCAATAATTGCCACTCTTTCTTTATAGCTTATTTGCATTTGAACTTGCTGAAACAATAGCTGGTCGCCAAAGCTTTTTGATACATTCTTCAGCTGAATAACATCCTTCCCACTTCGGTCACTTGCTTCCATATCGAAATTCATTTTCTTTCTATTTATAATAGGGCGAGCTAGTTTTTCCATTCTTTCAATAGCCCTTTCCATATTTCTCGCTCGCTTATGCAACCCTTCATTAGGCGGATTTGCCCGATTCGCCCATTCACGAAGTCGTTTGATTGCTTCTCTCATTTTCTTGATTTTCTTTTGCTGTTCCTCATATGCCTGAAACTCTCTTAAAAGTTTTTCCTCCTTTTCCTTTGTGAAATTTGTGAAATTAGTATGATAGGTTGTTACTTCTCCATCTTCTAAATCTACCACCTTTTGAATCACTTCATCTAAAAAGTAGCGATCATGGGAAACCACTAAAATGGTACCATTATAATCCTGAAGAAATTTCCCAAGCCACTCGACTGCCATTAAATCCAAATGGTTCGTCGGTTCATCCAATAAAAGAAAATCAGGTTCTTGGAGGAGTAGCATCGCTAAACCAACCTTTGTTTTTTCCCCTCCACTTAAAGCTCCATATTCCTTCATGACTAACTGCTCAATTTTTAGCCCATTAACCATTTTCTCTATTTTTGCTTCCATTTCATATCCACCAGCATTCGTAAAATACTCCTGCAATTTTCCATACTCCTCCATTAATAGCAATAGCTGTTCTGGGTTGATATCCCTCGCCATTTCCTGTTCCATCTGTTTCATCTTCCCTTCTATCGTTTCGAGGTCAGAAAATGCCTTTTTTAATACTTCCTTCACCTTCATAGATTGTTCATATTCCGGAATTTGTTCTAAATATCCAATCTTTAATCCTTTCTTCCAATGGATTTGTCCAGCATCGGGGGTTTCCTTTCCTGCAAGTAATCGAAATAATGTGGTCTTTCCGCTCCCATTTCTTCCAACAAGACCAACTCTTTCTTTTTCCTTTATTTCTAATGATATGTCTTCAAATATTGTATTTCCTCCGTACATCTTCGCTACATGATTGACACTGCAAATAATCATAATACCGCTCGCTCCTTTTTCTATGATTATCTCTTTTCCCTGACTCTTCCATGGACGGTTTAGTCCACTTTTTAGCAACGCAAAAAAGCCATGGAAAACAAAGTTCTCCATGGCAACATTTAAGGAAAAAGCCAGATACACTTTTCCATTAAATATAAATACCTCTAAATGTACTTTTAGAAAGATCCATATATAGTTCCTTCTATTAATAGATGACTTGGTAAGCCATTAAAAAAAGAGCGCATGAAAATGCACTCCTTTAACCGTCCATATAGATGTGGGTAAGAGATGTTTTCACTGTTTTAGTTTGCTATTTAGTTGTTTAAAAAAGGGCACACTTATCCCGTTAACAACTACCATCGCAAATTTTGCACGGTTAATATATAGACTTTCTATCATATAACCTTGCACTAAAACAGTTGAACTTAACATCCTTCCCACCTCTTTTCTTTTATAAGTTAGTTTTATTATATCTTTTAAAAACATCTCACACAAGAGAATTAATAAGAAAAATCAGTAATATTGGAATCATAGCATTTTTCCTTTAATAATTTAAGCATGATTCTTACCTTTTAGAAGAAAATCCTTCTTGTTAAAAAAATAAAAACTCGATATAATATTATAACAACGTTGTTATTTTTCGTTTAGTAAATCGGGGGAATGAAAAATGAGTGTCACAATTAAAGATATAGCTAAAACTGCTGGTGTAAGTTATTCTACAGTATCAAAGGCACTTCGAGATAGCCCATTAGTAAAAAAGCCTACGAAAGATCGAATTATAGCAGTGGCCAATGAATTAGGCTATCAGCCAAATGTGGCCGCTAGAAGTCTTGTATCAAAAAGATCATTTACAATTGGCGTTGTATGGCCAACCATTGAACAAACCGTTCTTTCTACACTTATTACAACAATTAACAAGAAACTGGAGCAGCTTTCTTATACGACATTAATATCGATTAATGAAGTAGAGTCAGCTTTAAAAATCTTTAATCGTTATCAAGTGGATGCCATATTAGTATTTGATTCCAGTCAATCCATCGATTCCTATACATCAGATGTTCCTATTGTCACCTATGGACTAGCAAACAAAGAAACAGTCTATCCCATCATTGATGTGAATCGTCTAAAATCTACTTACATTGCTGTGCAACACCTTCACAATATCGGGCATCGTTACATTAGCTATATTGGGGAAGTAGAAAAAGAAGAGCTGCAAAGAGAAAAGGTACAAGGCTTTACTCAAGCTATCTCCAATCTAGGATTACCATCTTTTCCAGATCAAATAGTGAAGGTACAAGATTTTGACCAATACGATGGCTACGAGGCTACTAAACAATTACTTGCTTCCACTAAACTACCAACCGCTATTCTCACTGGTAGTCATGATCTTGCTCGAGGTGCCCTTCAAGCAATATACGAAAAGAAGCTCTCCATCCCAAATGATATTTCTATTATTAGTTATGATAATATTACAGCAATAGATCGTTTCGATACTCCATTGTCTACCGTAGGAGTACCATTAGATAAAATAAGTGATAAGATAATCGAAGTATTAATGAATGTTATAAGTGGCAAAGAAATTGAAACAACCATTTTTCTTGAACCAGAATTAAGAATAACAACTTCTTGTTCAACACCTTTAAAATGAGGGTTCCTTGGATTATGGGATCAAACTCACTCCCTTTTAATTAAGGTGTCTTATCCTGAATCGAGTAAACTGCAAAAGGAAAATAAGTGGAGATTTTCCAGTTATATACAGAATAGAGCTCATTTCAGGGTAAATAAGGGTAGGTTAATGCAAAGCAAAACCTACCATTTTCATATTTTTCGAGTCAATAGGCGGAAGCTCTCCGTCTATTTTAGCTTTTTTAAATAATAATTACCAAATAAGCGAAATTTTTCCGTTTATTTTTCAACTCAGGTGCTTAACCTTATCTCCCAACCGATAAGTGCGAACTCTCTCGATTCTAGATGAGGGAATCCGCAGCAAAGATCAATAAAATTGGTACTCAAAATGGTACTACAAATGACAGTAGACTTGACCGTCTTTCTTAATTGTACAATACTTATTGTCCATCTTAATAATGATGTCAATCGCTATGACAAAGTTAATGAAATTTCGTAGAAACGTTGATAAATAAGGAAAAAGACGTATGCCAATTCATACGCCAATTCTTGTGTCATTTAATAAGAATGCACCCGAAAATGGAACCCTTTACCATGTTAGTTTCCTCGTTTTTTCTTGTAGCTACTTATTCGCTTTTACTAAATCCATTTGTCCCTGATTATTTATTTTTAAAAATCCTCTATAAGCGGGCCACATGACAATTACGCCAATTACACTCATACTAAAAAATAGTAAAGTTGCCGGAAGCTTCATATATACAAAGGTAACAGCAACACAGCCTAAAATGATTACTATTGTTCCCCCAATATTGGTTATCCCTAATATCAGAGCATACTTCACATATTGAAAGCCTTTGAGCTCGAAATGAACATAGGTCGGGATCAGATATAGAATAGTGATTAAGTAAAAAAGACTTAAAATACCAAAAATGATTAGGATGCTTTTAGAAAGGAGAGAATTGATGGAACTGAAATAATAGATATCTACAGCTAAAACAAAGCCAATTATTCCTAGCACAAGACCGATAACATTTATGCCGACAAAATCGCGCTTATAGCATTGCCAAAATGTTTGAAAGATAGAAATATCCTTATTTCCCATTATCCATTTCCTTATGACAGTAAATAGTGCTACTGTTGCAGGAAACACGCCTAAAATAATGCCACCTAACAATGAAAATCCAATCCATAAAAGATTTAAATAGGCTAATTTCATAATCATATCTGACCCACGATAAATACTATTGGCAAATCCGCTCACTTTTTTGCATCCCCCTTCAACCATCCAATAAAGCTAGCACTATTTTAATCTAGTAATCAACATGATTAAACTAAAATTTCACTAAGGAATCTAATTTAACAGGCTTTCCAGTTTTAATGGAAATATTTCCCGCAATTCCTGTTAGGATGGATTTCACACCATCAATATGTGTGGCTGCACGATTAAATCGATCCTCGACTGGCTCACCAAATATATCGCGAAGTAATACTGGATCTCCCCCACCGTGTCCTCCTTCTCCTTCTTCTATTTCCACTTCATAAGGCTTTCCTAGCATTGGGTGAACCGTAATAGATTTTGAGGATAATGCCCCTTCTTCTTCTTTATTTCCACCAGAATTGACATATGATTTTTCTACTACATTTACTTCTATTCTGCCCTTTGTTCCATTAAAGGCAACATTAAAGCCTTCCCAAGGTGCATAAGCATGTAAGGAATAAGTAAGAATCGCTTTATTTTTATACTTAGCGATTAAACCTAAAGTGTCTTCTGTGCTAATTCCATCTCCAAAAACGCTTTGATCGCGCTGATATCCATCTTCCTTTTCAGCATGCAGATACATTTCCTTTAAATGCTCATTTTCCTCTAAATGCAAAGCAAAATGATCTGATTTTGCATATTCACTTCCATATGCCCTTTGATAGAATTGGGTCTCCCCTCTCTTTTCGGCATTTTCTCTTCCGTAAAACATTAAGTCACCCATTGCTAAAACAGTGTCTGGATAAGATTGCAACCAGAAATTGACGAGATCGAAATGATGGGTCGATTTATGAACAAGTAACCCCCCACTATTTCGTTTGTCACGATGCCATCTTCTAAAATAATCCGCTCCATGCTCTGTATTAAGAAGCCATTCAAAATGTACTGCATGAACATCCCCGATGACACCATCTTCAATTAGCTCTCTTATTTTCGTATTATGCGGGGCATACCGATAGTTAAATGTTACACGCAGCTTTCTATTTGTACGTTCAACCGCCTCTAAAATAGATTGCGCTTTTTCTTCATCAATCGTCAAAGGCTTTTCAGTAATGACATCACATCCCATTTCCATAGCCTTTATTATATATGTATGATGCGTCCGATCCATCGTCGTAACGATACAATAATCTGGTTTTAGTTCTTCTAGCATTTCTTCAAATTTGTCTGCTTTATACGTTGGAACAGCTTTATAATCATACTTCGTTGCTAATAAATGATTCGCATAATCCATTCTCGTTTGATTCAAATCACAAAAACCTACTAAATCAGCTGTTTCTCTAAAATCACGGGCAATTGCACCATAAAAAAACTCTGCTCTTCCTCCAGTTCCTACTAATGCATATGTTTTTTTAGTCATGTTTCATCATCCTCCTAAATCTATCTTTTGTTAAACTTACACTCACTCGCACCCATCACTTTGATTCTTCCATTATCATTAATTTCTATGTCTAAGAACAGTGGACGTTCATTCGGTGTGTCATTAGGAGCATGTAGGGTTAACTTGAAATCTCCTTCAAAGGTTTGAAAAATCATTCCATGTCCACCATTATTCTGATAGATTGCTTCGGAATCATGCTCCCATGGTCCTTGAATAGTACCAGTCCTAGACCGTGAAACACCTTGTGCATAGACATTATTGATAAAACTCGCCCATAGCATTCCTAATTCTCCGTTAGGAAGTGTGATGACAAATGGACCATCTGTCACATAATTGTTTCGCCCTGGAAATCTTTTGTGTTGAAAAGAAGTTGGCCATCTTGCATCCGAAGCATGGAATAGAATAATAGGATCTTTAATCACATCTATTAAATTATCTTGAAGCTGCACGGCACAAATTTGCCCATCACTAACCTGAACCCATTCATGGCAAAACACTAGCCAAGGTTTTCCATTCTTATCGATAAATAACGTCCCATCTAATGAATACCAATTTTCAGGTGTTAAAGGTGAAGTGTTATGGGGTTTAAACGGTCCCATAAGCTGATTCGATACGAGGACGCCTGTTCCTCTACAACCATTATCTTTTCTAAGAAAGGTTGCAAACATATAGTATTTTCCTTTATATTCATGTACTTCTGGCGCCCAAAAATTTTCTTCCGAATAAAAGTCTTCCTCTGGACGAAATACTGGATAAGGTCCTTCCCAATTTTCTAAATCAGGACTTACATAAACATCAAAGCCTGTTCCTTTTCCCCAAATATTTTTATCCGTACTGCCAAATAAATAATAATTCCCTGACTTTTGATCTGGAAATATAAACGGATCACGTATTTGGATATCTTGTGTTTTTACCATGCTTTTTCCCACCATTCTAAGTAAACTTACAAAATAGGATGTAGCCCTTCCCACTTTACTTGCCATGTTCCATCTTGCGGAAATCCTTTTATATGTTGATCTTCATTTCCTCGCCACCCACATGCCATCATAGCTACAGCAGTTAATAGCCCACCATTTCCCGGTAAATAACAAGATAAACTACTATTTTGATAGTTATGCCCATTTGGTAAATACATATTTTTCACTTTATCCATTAATAGAAAATCAACTGCTCTTTCACTATCACCAAGGCGTGCTGCTGTCATTGCACACATAGGAAAGTCCCATCCCCAGGCAGTTTCCCATTGCCATTCTTTTTCTACACGTTCTAGTGTTTGTTTCATTACTAGAGGATCAATTAAGGTGCCTTCTAGTATTCCAAGTGCTGCCACCATGGATGGATGATCGTGATTAAACTGTGTAAAGGTATCCACGCAATTTTCATGGGCTAAATACACTCCATCTATTTGATGTGGTTTTGCTACTGCTCTCGCTACCTCTATCCATTTAGGATTAGCTTTTCTTCCTAACCTCTCCACCCATTCAGTGGCAACTTCTAAACCATATTTCCAATACTCTAATTCATATGGTGGATTTAAACTTATTGCTGGATCATGACACTCCTGCGCTGGAATTAATGGAGGTCCTAATATATATGCCTCTTTGTCTTTATCCCATACTGCAAAAGATGCCATAAAGTCAGCTGTTTCTATAATAACTTCTTCCCATCTTACTAATAGCTCTTCCTTTGGATTAGCTTGATAACATAATTCAGCTAAGGCGATTGGATGTGGTTGCTGCCAAATCAAAAGAGGTGCAATTGGTGATGGACTTTGTTTGCCATCCACTCCAATCATTTTTGGCCATCGCCCCCCTTCATAGCCTTGCTCTTTAGCTAAGTCTTTTGCAATAGAAAGATGTGATACATACCAATCCATCGCTTTTTCAACGATTGATTCACGCCCCCATAATGCAAAATGAGCGACATGCCACCAATGCATTTCCAAATGGAACTTTCCAAACCAGCTATTATACATATAACCAGTTTCCTGTGGCGGTGCAGTTCCACTATCATGAATGGCAGTTAAAAATTGCGAGAAGACCACTCTCCGTTCAAGTTCATTCGCTCTCGAATCAGTGCTTCCAGAAAAATCAATCGCTCCACCGCTATTCCAAAATTCTTCCCAATGATTCTTACTAGCGGAAAAAATTCGATCATAGGAGTGATTTGTTGGTGCGTGTTCAGCAAAGCTCATGGAAAAGGAAAATTCCGCTGTCTTATTATCAGGAATAAGCACATATCGCATATTGCTATCTTTGGTTAATTGCCCACCCGACCATGTCCAGCCTACCTCATAACTATCTTCATCCATTTGTCTACGTAAAAAAACAGATGACTCCGTTTGTCTCAGCACCTCTATTTGATCTATGGAATATTCCTTTGGAAAAATCGATTCTTCCCATTTCACCGATGTCATTTCTGGCGAGGGGAATGACAAGGTTATTTGTAATTGACTAAGTGAAATCAAAGGAGAACATATATGAACACCAATTTCATCTGATTCAGGATGACAAATCGTTACAACAGAAACAGGTTTATTTTCTAAATAAAAGGTGCTTAATAGAGTCCCTTCCCATAGATTTAACTCTTGGTCAATATTGTAAATATCATTCATATTCGCTTCCTGGTTATCTTCCTTTAATAAACGAAAGCCAATGATACCAAGATGGACACGATGTGGATTCTGCCTCAGCCAATGATAGGCTTCTTCCTCTTGCTCCTTAGGAAACAATGGATATTCTACCACTCGGCCATATGTATCCAACCTTTGCTGAGTAAGCTGTTCTTTCCTATACAAATCTCTTCCACCAGAGGAATGCCATCCCCATTCGGATTGTGTTCCAAGTGGTACCTGATATTCTTTCGGGAAGGATTGCAGCCCTGTTATATCTGCCGAAAAGGCAAAGCTTCCATTCCCAACGGCTAATGGCGCTAGACTTTCTATTCGTTTATATTTAGGATTATGTCTTGATACTACAGCCTTACGATTAATCATATGAATAGCACCTCTTTAAAAATTGTAAAGGAGTCCCAACTTATCCCTTAATCCCAGTAGTCGCAATACCTTCCACGATGTATTTTTGAAAGATAAAGAAAATAATCGTAATTGGAAGTATAGACAGAATGGACATCGCAAACATCGGTCCCCAAGCAGATTGGCCTTGTGAATCTAAGAAAAGTTTAAGTCCTAATGTCACCGTATAATTCGATGTAGTATTTAAGTAAAGCATTTGACTAAAGAAGTCATCCCATGTCCATATAAAAGAGAAAATAGCCGTTGTAATAAGAACTGGTGTTGCAAGCGGAAGAATGATTCGGAAATAAATACGAACAATACCACACCCATCCATAATCGCACTTTCATCTAAATCTCTTGGAATTCCACGAATAAACTGCACCATTAAAAAGATAAAAAAGGCTTCTGTTGCAAAAAACTTAGGAACCGTTAACGGTAAAAATGTATCGATCCAATCAAGATAGTGGAAGATGGCATATTGTGGTACCAAGGTAACATGAACAGGAAGCATTAAAGTTGTAAGCATACAAACAAACCATACTTTTTTAAGCGGGAATTGTAATCTAGCAAATGCATAAGCTACCATTGAACAAGAGATAAGGTTTGCGACAACATTAATGCTACTTAACAATAAGGAATTCTTAAAAAATGTAGCAAAGCTTAAATCCTGGATAACGTACCAGCCTCTAGCATAGTTTTCGAGTGTAAATTCCTTTGGCCATAATCCTTGCTGGCTAAAGATGAGTGCTTCTGGCTTCAACGAGCTAGAAAGGAGCCATAGGACTGGATATAGCATAAGGATTCCTATGAGACTTACAAATAGATAAACAAAAGCTCTTTGTATTCTTCTCTTTACAATCATCTGCTATTTCCCCCCTGCATCTTCGTAATACACCCAATATCTAGAAGTGATAAATAGAATTCCTGTAATGATTGCCAATACAAGCACAAGTATCCAAGCCATTGCAGCTGCATAGCCCATATTAAAAAAGGAAAAGCCGTTTTGATAAAGGTAAAGCGTATAAAATAAAGTAGAGTTAATCGGTCCTCCAGTTCCTCCACTAATAATATAAGCAGATGTGAACGCTTGTAGTGACTTAATAACTTCCATTACGAGGTTAAAGAAGATAACTGGTGATAGCATTGGCATCGTAATATGGATAAAGGACTGAAATTTATTAGCTCCATCTATTTCTGCTGCCTCATATAAGTTTTCCGGTATTTGCTTTAGACCAGCTAGGAAAATTATCATAGAAGCACCGAATTGCCAAATAGATAAAATTACTAATGTGTACAAGGCATAATCAGGATGGGAAATCCAGGCTTTACCCTGTATCCCAAAAAGAGCTAAAAAGGAATTAACTAAGCCATTCGAATCGAACATATTGCGCCAGAGAATAGCAATCGCAACACTACCACCTAGTAAAGAAGGCAAATAGTAAATCGTTCGATAGATCCCAATTCCCTTTAATCCCTTTTTCAGTAAAAGAGCTACTAGCAATGCAGAAAGTAATTGAGTTGGGACAGATAACACAACATATTTAGCTGTTACGTGAACAGAATCCCAAAAATTATCGTCATCAAAAAACATATTTTTATAGTTTTCTAAACCAATCCATTCTGGTGCATTTAACAAATTATAATGGGTAAAAGATAAATACAATGATGCAATCATCGGACCTAATACCAAACCGAAAAAACCGATGAGCCAGGGTGTTAAAAAACCGTATGCAATCAGACTATTTTTCGTTTTCGCTCGTAATGACATCCCTATCCCCCTCTATTAATCTAGTTTAAGAAGATCGGTTAGTTACCGATCCTCTCCTCTATATATACAGTTACCTTGAATGTCTCTCGATTATCTTATTTAATTCTTTAAAGTATCTTTCAGAAGCATTATCTACAGAATCCTTTTCAAATGCGATGGTTTCAACGGTTTGCTTATAAAGCTTTTGTTCTTCCACATATCCAGGGTAAAGCGGTGTATATTCTGCATCTGATGTTTTTGTAACAAGATCTATATAATCTAGAACTACTTTATCTTCATCTGTAGCAGAGCTGCTAACCTTTTCACGAACCTCAGAATTAACTGGAATTCCTCTATCCATTCCTAAAACTTCCCCTGCGTCGATATTATTAACAAAGAAATCAAGGAACTCAGCTACTTCTTTCGGATGCTCTGTTTTTGCATTTCCAGCTAAAAATTGGCTTGGCAATAGCGTTACTCCATTTTTTCCTGTTTCGCCATCATATGGAGGAATATGGAATGTCAACTCATCCTTTGTTGCACTGTTATAAGCAGCATATTGGTTCGAGAAAATAAATTGCATTGCAACATCGCCTCTAACAATTAACGATTGTGCAGGATCATCTTGGTTTTGTGTTTGTAATTCAGCAGGTGCTGCTGCTCCGCTCTCTCTCATATCTTGCCAGAGCTGGAACCATTCCTTTGCATCCTGTTCTTCAAAGCCAACTTTTCCATTATCATAAGCAACCTTGTCTCTTTGTGCTAGGAACATACCAAAGCCGTCTTCATCAAAGTCTAGGACTCCATACTTCTTGTCTAATGCCGTCGTAATCTCTTTTGACGTTTTCTCTAAATCTTCCCATGTCCAATCATCAGCAGGTATCGGCACATTCGCTTCGTCAAATGCTGTCTTATTCATCACTAAACCACCAGCATTTACACCAAGAACTACCCCGTAAAATTTGTCATCATAAGTAGCAGCCCTAATCATGTTTTCAGGGTGTTTACTTAAATCTAGTTCCTTCCCTATGTATTCATCTAGAGGCAAGACTACTCCTTTAAGGACATAGTCATTTAAATTTCCACCAAATTGAATGATATCAGGAGCATTTCCAGAAGCTAACTGTGTATCTAATTTTTCAAAGTATCCTTCAAGACCAGAAAATTCAGGCACAATTTTCACATCTGGATGTAATTTTTCATATAGTTTAATAACTTCTTGTGTCTTTTGTGATCTTTCTTGACCACCCCACCATGTGAATCGAAGTTCAATTTTGTCTCCATCCGCACCACTAGATTTACCAGAAGAGCTTGATTGATTTGAGCATCCAGTAAAGACGAGTAAAGCAGACATGACTAATAAAATCCAAGTAAAGCTTTTTTTCATATAAATTCCCCCTTTTTGACAAAAATTTAAAATACCCTTTTGAATAAGGAAAGAGTGTCAAAACGATAAAACCTTGATAATGATAGTATGCTCATTCTGTTAGTAAACGATTTCATTTTAAAGGAATATACTTTTTACAGTTTAATAATGTTATAGCCAAGATGAATTGAAATAATAAAACGAGGTAAAACCGATAATTATAAAGCGGTTTCAATAGTGAACAAAAAAAGAATTGAAAAATAACAACGTTGTTAATTTTGATTATAAGATATCTCCCATTAAATAGCAACCGTCATTTTCAAGCTATTTTATTTTGTTGTTTGTCTTATTTTAATAAATTGGTTACTTAGTACTAGCTTTTAATAAGTAGGAATAATAGCACCTTCATAACAAATTTCAAAAAGCTCCTAATAAGCCTTTATATTTTTACAGTCTATTAGGAGCCTTTAAAATCTAAAAACAGTACTTTATTACTCTATAGTTATATGGCGGAATTTCATATGTCCCTCTTTCTAGGATTTGATTACTTTTCCATACCATACTCTTTTTCGGTAGTGTTACCTTACCAGTTTTCCCATCCATATTAACAATGACATAATAAGAGGCATCCTTATCTACTCTTGGAATCATAACAGTGCCTGGAGTAGTTTTTATTTCCATTTTAATTGCTGCTTGCCTTACATAATGTTGGATTAATGCTTCTATCATTTTTTCTCCCTGTTGTCCCACCGGCAAGCTGCCAAGCATGATAATCTTCCCTTTACCTTTTTTTGTTTCTTTTATAAAAGCTTTTCCAGCACCTAATCCTTCTTTGATCAGCCCTATATTCTCTCCGTTCTCTGTATCAAAGATTGTACTCCATAGTCCTAATTCAGCTGTTATTCCAAATGCTTCCCCGTAAGTATTTGTTCCATCTAACGGATTCGTAAATAAGGCATGGACACCAACTTGCTTCTCTAGTTCACCAAGCGCACAGTCTGTATGATTTGTATGGTTTATCGTGCGGCCACCAGAAAGAGGACCAACAATCCATATCCCTCCCTTTTCTACAAACTCTATTGCCCTCTGTATATATTCAGAGGAAAGATAAGGGATAAACGGCGTAAACAATAACTTATAACCGTCTAAATCCGCTTGTTCCATGATTAAGTCTCGATGAATGCCTAATGAAATAAATCGTTCATAGAAGCTGGTTACAATTTGTTTATATTGAATACCGTTGAATGGTTCTGTTTGAAAATATGCTTTTGCACGATCGGAATAGCAAACTGCTACCTCAGCTTGCATAGGCTTGGTGGAAAGAAGGAATGGTTCTAGTTCTTTTCGAATTCTTTCCACCTCCAAAACATTAGTATATCCAATGGTTGGTTGCCCCCAAGCACTAACAACAGAACCATGCGTAATCTCACAGCCGGTGCGCTGCTGTCTCCAAAGCCAGTAGCAAAAGCCTTCTGCCCCAGCCGCGTATGCATACGTAGCCTCTGCTTGTAAATATCCATCTGGATGTGGACTTGCATATCTTTCAAGAGATGCACTAAAGGAAGTACTTGTTTCCATCAGCCAAAATGGAGTGTCTTTCTTTATATTCCTATATAGATCACATAGCATAAAAAAAGAACTGATATTTTCTTTAACTGCATATGTATCAAACGATGCAAAATCAAGATTTTCAAATAGCAGTGATTGATCTAAATCAAAAAAGACTGTCGCATTATGTGTAATAGGGGCGTCTGAATATCGGCGGATAATGGCGGCTTGCTCGTTTGCAAATTCTGTAATTTTCTCATGTGTAAACCGTTTATATATGGTTGACAAAGAAGCATTGTGCAAGAAAGGTGTCGCAGTGGGCTGAGGAATTTGTTCAAAGCTTTGATAATACTGGCTCCATATTTGTGTACCCCACGCAGTGTTTAACTGTTCAATTGTTTGATATTTTTGTTTTAGAAAGGAATGCCATTGAGCTTTACAGGTCTCACAATAGCACTCCCCTACATGACATTTAAATTCGTTATCTAGCTGCCAGCCAATGATACCAGGCAATTTCCCTAATCCTTCTGCAAGTGCCTCTGTTATGATTGCTGCTCTCTTTCTGAAATAGGCATTATTTGTGCAAATATGCTGTCTTGCTCCGTGACTCATAACCGTTCCTTCTTTATCTACATGCATTCGTTCAGGATGTTGATAAGACATCCAGATTGGCGGAGTTGCTGTCGGCGTACACATTACCGTATCAATTCCATGGTCTTTTAATCGCTTAATAATATCGACCAAAAATGAAATATCAATTTCTCCTTCATTTGGTTCGATATAAGACCAAATAAATTCCCCTATCCGCACTACATTTATGCCAATTTTTTGCATATGAAGAATGTCTTCTTCCACAATCTCTGTTCCCCATAATTCAGGGTAAAATGCTGCACCATGATATAACTTTTGCAAGTCCTATCTCCTCCTTTTATAACAAAATAATGTTAGCAATAGCTATATAAAAATTCAGATAAACATAAAATTGCCAAGGATTGTCCGTATGGCATCGTAGTCATCGGAATTTGGCGATAAAAATCAAGTGTATCTCCCATTCCAGTCCCAACTGAAACTTTTTGTAATGCTCCTTGTTCATTTATTTCTTCCATGATTGCATGGACAGCTTTTAGCGCAACCTCTTTATATTCCGTTCCAATATATCGTTTGTGAACAGACTTTAGGATTCCATAAGCAAAACCTGCTGTTGCAGAGGCTTCTAAATAAGAGGTACGGTCGTTTATTAACGTATGCCACATCCCAGATTCATGTTGATACTCTTTCAATGACTCTATCTGTCTAGTTAATGTTTCTAGCAAATATTCGCGAAAAAAATCACCCTCTGGCAAATCTAGCATGTCAATTATTTCAGGGATGGCAATGGTAATCCAGCAATTTCCTCTTGCCCACAATGCTTCTGCAAAATGGTGATCCCCTTCAAACGTCCAGCCGTGATACCATAGACCTGTTTTTCTATCAGAAAGATATTTGATATGAATAAGAAATTGCTTTTTCGCTTCTTCTATATAGGCTTGGTTATGAAGGAGTTTACCGATTTTTGCGAGAGGCAAGACAGTCATCATTAAAGTATCGTCCCATAGCTGATTTTTATTTTCAGGCCCGTACGTCATATGCTGTAAACCGTCTTCTCTTGTTCTTGGCATATCATATAAAACCCAGTCAGCCCATGCATTTAAATAAGGCAGGTATGTTTGATCTTTTGTTTCTTCATATAAATAGGCTAATGTAAGTAATGGTGCCATCGTATTGACATTTTTCGGTGGAGCCCCTTCTTCTAATCGCTTTGTATACCAGTCTGTCATTATTTGCTTTGCTTTTGAATCATTTGATAATTTCCAATAGTTATAAATTCCATATAGACCTACACCTTGCGGCCAATTCCATACCTCCCAGCTCTTATCATCTACAACTACTCCATCAAAGTGCAGCAAATACTCACCAGTTTGATCCTTAATACTAGCTAGATTTCCCATCAATTTATTTATTGAAGCAATCACATCTTGTTTATCCACTATTCTTTTAGTATCAACCATTTCTATTCCCTCCATAAAAAAAGCTTGGTTATCCAATAGATTTTGTTCTGAAAAGCTCATCCAATCTACTTATTTCAAGCCACTCGTACTAATACCTTCCACAATATATTTCTGAAAAAGGAAGAATACTAAAATGACAGGTACTAAGGAAACTACCGACATTGCAAACATTGCTCCCCAGTTTGATGCAGATTCTGTATCTAGAAATAGCTTTAACGCTAAAGAAACAGGGTATAACTCTGCCTTGTTTAAATATAAAACCGGATTAATTAAATCTTCCCATTTCCAATAAAATGAGAAAATAGCGGAAGTAGCTAAGGCTGGGGTGATCAAAGGCAAAATAATCCGAAAAAATATACTAAAGCGACCACAGCCATCTATTCTAGCTGCTTCATCTAACTCGACAGGTATCGTCCGAATAAACTGGACAATTAAAAAGATAAAAAAGGCATGCCCGAAAAATTGGGGAACAATAATTGGTTTAAAGCTATTAATCCAGCCAATTTTAGCAAAAATAATATATTGAGGAATCATTAACACTTCATGCGGAAGCATCATCGTTACCATCATGCATGCAAACCAAAAGCTTTTTCCTTTAAATTGTATTCTTGCAAATCCATAAGCAATTAATGATGAGGACACGACTGCTCCTATTGTGGAAAGCCCAACAATAATCAATGAATTTTTAATAAAGGTACCAAAGGATTGCCCCGCAATCCCCTTCCAGCCATCAGCATAATTCGTCCATATAAATTTTTCAGGAATAAGGGAATGAGCGGTCACAAAGATGGAAGAACTTTCCTTAAAGGAACTCACGATTAGCCAAATGACTGGATAAAGCATGATTAATGCAATAGCACTTGTCACAATATGAAATAGAAACTTTTTTGGTTTTAGTCTTTTGCTTTTCTTCTCTATATTTGGCTCGATTATATTTGTAGTTGTTTGTTTATATGTCTCCAATTTCGTCAATCCTCCTTCGATTCATAATAAACCCATAAGGATGAAGTCTTAAATAAAATGAGAGTCGTTAATCCAACAATAATCAGCATGACCCATGCCATTGCAGATGCATATCCCATTTGAAAAAAGTTAAATGCTTTTTGGAATAAATATAATGGGTAAAGCAGGGTTCCATCTAGAGGACCGCCTTCCCCTTTAGAAATAATATAAGCAGGTGTAAAAGTCATAAATGCAGAAATGGTTTGCATGACAAGATTAAAGAAGATAATCGGACTTAACAGCGGAAGCGTAATTTTAAAGAATTTATGTGCAGCACTTGCTCCATCAACGCTAGCTGCTTCATAGAAAGTTGGTGGAATATTCTTTAATCCTGCAAGGAAAATAAGCATCGATGAGCCAAACTGCCATACTGCAAGCAAAATCAATGTCCATAATGCACTAGTCGGATCTTGATACCAGAGGATTTTTTTATCAATGCCCATAAAGAATAATAAAGCATTTATCACACCATCATTGCCAAAAATATTACGCCACATAATAGCAACTGCCACACTGCCGCCGATGATGGACGGCAAGTAAAAGAGCACACGGTAAATCCCGATTCCTTTTCTGCTTTGATTTAAGAGCATCGCAACAAAAAGAGCAAACATAAGACGAAGGGGAACACCCGCTAGGACATAATAAAAAGTTACACTTAAGGACTTCCAAAACTTTTCATCTCCAAAGAACATTTCTTTATAGTTGGCAAGCCCTATCCATTTTGGAGTTGTAAATAGATCATAATTCGTGAAGGATAAATATAAAGAAATTAGCATTGGCACAACGGTAAAGGCAGTAAACCCAATAATAAATGGCGAGATAAATGCGTATCCTGACAAATTGTCTTTAAATGCGCGAGACTTCATTGCAAACACAACTCCTTTCTCCATTAGAAATAGAGCACGAATCATTCAAATGGGAACTCTTCGTGCATTTGTTATAACAAACGGAATACTATTTATTTCTCCCTAATATTTCATTTGCTTGGTCTCTAAATTTCTTTGCTCCTTCTTCTGGTTTGATTTGTTTAAAGAGGATTTGATCGGAAACATCCTTTAATGCCTTCATTACTTCCGCACTGCCAATTGGATCAGGTGGATCTGCTTCGCTTGCATGCTGTGCTGCAGCTTCTACGTATTCCACAATTTTCGTCTCCGATTCGTTAAGCTCTGACTTAATAGCGTCTGATACTTCCGTTGAAACAGGGACTCCTCTTTCTCCTTTAATGATTTTATTTGCTTCAATGTTATTCACAAAGTAATCAATAAATTTAGCAGCCTCTTCTTTTACCTTTGAACTTTTTGGAATCGAAAATAGCATACTAGGCTTTAAGAATAAAGCACTTTCCTTTTCTTGTTCTGGCGGTAAATTAATTGTTAATGGCGCTTCCGTTAATTGCGAGAATGCTAAGTATTGGTTAGACCAGTTCCATGTGAATCCAGTTGCACCTTTTACAATAAAGTCATCTTCCATCCCTTTAATTTGTGCTTGTTCATCAGGCGTTGGCGATGCCTTTCCATTAATTAAACGCAATTGTCTTTCAAAATAATCAACAAATAATTGATCATCCGTATAAGCTAATCCTGTACCATCTTCCTTATAAAAACGTTCTCCCTGTGTTCTTAAATAGTACGGGAAGAACACATCTGGGGGATGCATCCCGTTCGATCCATATATCCCTAGTTTTTCTTGTAACTGCAATGCTACTTTTTCATAATCCTCCCATGTCCATGTTTGGCTATTAATCTCAATTCCCGCATCTTTCAAAAGCTGATCATTAGAAATTACCGACAATACGTTCATGCCAGCTGGCAATCCGTAAAGGTGATCTTTGATTTTCCCTCCGGAAATATTATTTTCAGGAATATTCGAAGTATCTATTGTCCCATTTTCTAAATATGGTGTTAAATCTTCTAACTGACCTTTTTCTCCATATTGGGATAAATAGGCCATATCCATTTGAATAATATCAGGTAATTGGTTGGCAGCTGCTTGAGGAGCTAGCTTTTTCCAATAGTCATCCCAGTTTGCAAATTCTGGCTCGATATTGACATTTGGATTTTCCTTTTCATACATTTCAATGACTTTCGTTGTATAATCATGACGTGGCTGCCCACCCCACCATGCAAAGCGAAGGGTAACTTTTTCATTGCCATCATCACCTCCTGAATCATTACTGCTCGTTGAACTACAACCGCTAAATGCCGTGACCATAAACAAACTTAATGCTAAAACGAGAATTTTCTTCATCCAATCCCCCTCTTCTTTTTGTATTGTAAGTGCTTTCATTAAGATTTTACGCGTTATTTATCTTTCATGGAATGGAAAAAGCAGAGATTTCTTGTTTAAAAAATAGAGGTTTCCAAAAAAAATCTCCTAATCCATTCTCTACAAAATGATTAGGAGTTCTTTTTTAATTTGCATTTTTAAATTCAGATGGGGTATATCCAGTATGCTTTTTAAAAACTCGGCTAAAATATTGGGGATTATCGCCAAACCCAATCATTTCTGCAAGTGCAAAAATTTTGACATCATCCGTGTTTTTTATTTCTTCAATCGCTCTGTTTACTCTCATTCTCGTTACATAACTCGAAAACTTTTCTCCCGTTTCTTGTTTAAAGAGCTTTCCTAAATAATCTGCATTCATATAGACTTGTTTAGCTACCCATTTCAAAGAAAGAACAGGATTACTCAATTCCTGATCAACTATTTCTTTTATTTTCTCCATTAAAAAGGACTGTGAAGACTTATGTTTATCATAATAAGAAAAGGTGATATCTTTTGTATGGCGAAGAAGAAAATCCTTCATCTCCTGAATAGTCTTTGCTTCCAGCAAATAAGGAATTTCCCTCATATATTCGGAAAGTTTTTTGCCATAGCAGGTTTGAATGATAGCAAGGAAAAGCTGAATGACATAGGCTCTTGTCAAATGAATGGGATCTCGTTTAGCTGCAAGCTGATAGAATACGTCGTCCATTTCCTTTTCGACCATGTCCCAATTACCTGACTTTATTTGTAAAAACACTTGCAATTCATCAAAATCAAAACTATCGGTTTCTTGTTCTTCCTGAATATCTTCTTTCGTGATAATACTGCCTTCTTCTAAATAAAAACGATAACTGAGACATTCTAATGCTTCTTGATAAAGCTTTTTTGTTTGTGTAATAGGTCCCACTCTGCTGACAGCAATAGTCATATCCATTTCATAGACAGCATAAAAATTTTTTCGAATTTGCTCCATTCTTTCTTGTAAATCTTCTTGGCTATTACTTTGATCTAACAAGAACAAAATATATTCTCCGATATTGGATGAAAGAATGGGGGCCTCAAAAATATCGTTTCCGATATTCTCCAGCATAAATAAATGTTCATAGGTGAATTCTTTCTCTAAATGAAATAGCACTACACAAATTTGCTTATTCTCTAATTTAATGCGAAAAAGTCTTTCATAATAAGCTAAAGTCTTTTTCTCAGACTTCTTACTTGTAACAAGTTCTGTCAATAATTGTTTTTTTACAAAGGGCTGAACAGTGTCCATCTTCTTTCTCAATTCTTTTAAATGAGACTCTCTTTTTTCTGTGATATGAATCTCTCTAATAGTCTGCTCAATCGCTTCCATAATTTGAAACTCATTACAAGGCTTTAGTAAATAATGCTTCACCCCAAACTCCATTGCTTTTTTTGCATAATGAAACTCCGAAAATCCCGATAAAAGGATAAAATGAATAGAAGGGAATTCTACGGATATTTTCGAAACTAATTCAATTCCATTCATACCAGGCATTTTAATATCACATATGACAATATGTGGTCGCAAATCAGTGATTAACTGATAAGCCTCCATCCCATTAGCAGCTTTTCCTACTAACGTAGTTTCGAGCATTTCCCAGTTAATGATGCTTGCAATACCGTCTAATATGATTCTTTCATCGTCCACTAAAATAACTTTATACAAACCATCACCGCCATTCATTTGGAATGCTTAGACATACCTTCGTTCCCATTCCTGCTTTGCTTTTGATCGTTAAGCCAAATGCATCTCCATATAAAAGCTTGATTCTAGCATCGATATTAGATAATCCAATTCCATTTCCTTTTGCTTTCCCTTCCTGTTTCAGAACCCGTTCTAATAATGCTTCCTCCATTCCAGGACCATTATCTTCTACAATAATATGAAGGATGTTCTCCTTTAAAAAGGCTTGCACATTTATTTCGCAGGTCTCTATCATTCTTTCAAGGGCATAATGAACCGCATTTTCCACAAGTGGCTGAATCATAAATTTAGGAATATAGCAATTTTTTGTATTTGGCGAAATTTCTTCACGAAAAACTAATCGATCTCCAAAACGATATTTTTGAATTCTTATATAATGGGAAACGATGAAAATTTCTTCTTCAAGTGGCACAACATCATTTTTCATCTTCATGGCATTTCGCATTAGATAGCCTAAAGACTCCACCATGCTTGAAATATCCTTTTGCCCATTTATTTTTGCCTGCCAATTAATCGTCTCCAAGGTATTGTATAAAAAGTGGGGATTAATTTGTGCCTGCAATGCCTTAAACTCTGTATCTTTAATCAAAAGCTGCGTCTCGTAATTTTCTTTTATCAATCTATTTATGCGGTTAATCATCAAAATAAAATGATTCGTAAGAATACCAACTTCATCCTTTGAGTCTGCTGGTTTTAACACATTAGTAATGGATAAGTTACCTTTTTGAACATTTTTCATTGCTAGCACAAGCTGTTCAATTGGTTTAGTCAATTTACCGGAGAAAACAATTGCCATCAATAAAACCAAGCCATTCAAAAGCAGGAAAATACCTACCATGACGTATTTAGTTGTTTTCACTTTCGAAATAATAGAATCAAATGAGACAATGTTCCAGTAAACCCAGCTAACGTGAGAACTCGTAGAATGAGTAATAAAGTATTTCTTGCCTTTAATAGTTCTAATTTGATAACCGACTTCCGTTTTCGGTAAATATGGGATTTTCTCAAGCTCTATTGAGGAATCTTTGTAAAAAAAACGATTTGTGTCACTACTAATCATCATATTATTTGTCTGTTTATTTTCTTCAGATATACTATCTTCCACAATTCTGTCTAGATTCACTTGCATTAGGAGCGTACCTAAGTTGTCTAAACTCAAATTTTTATGTGCTCTTATTTTACGTATTGCAAAAATTTTGTTACTAGTTGTTTCTGTTACCCATTGGTTCGCTCCGTTATTTTCCTCTGCAATCTCTATCCATTTCTCCTTCTGATTATAGATGATTGGCGAAGAAAATCCTCCAGCACGGTACTCTGCTCCATTTACATCTAGCAAATGAATAGAATGAATATACTTAGAAGACCCAACATAATCAGTCATTAAATCCCAAAGTTCATTTTCCAGCTGGTATCGCTCGTATGGATTATCATTCTTTTTTACTTCCGCCAAAATTCTTTGAATCTTATTATCTGTCATAACCGAAAAGGATATCTCTTCAATATTCTTTAATTCTTTTTCTAATTGGTTGGAGGACATATGTAATACTTCAGTCGTCTTTTGATAATATTGTTGATCGTATACATGAAATGCATATTGGAATCCAACTAAGATAAAGGATAAAGATCCTATCATGATTAATAAGATCGTTAGAATGAGCTTGTTTTTAATTTTCAGCTGCTTATATTTATTGAGAATAGAAATAAACCAGTTTTTCATATCTGAGCTCCTCTTTGCTTCAAATAGTTCGATCCTGGTTGAGCCTTTGCAAACGACTATCTATACTAACAAACGCTTTCCCTGCAATCCATGTAATAACAAATGCACTGGAACTAACACTGAAAAACAATAGAAGCGTAATATGTAGGGAAGCAATTAAAGTAACGCAAAACACGGCTAGAAAAATTCCTAATGTATGAAGTGGACGTAAAAATCCAATAAAAAAAGCATATTTTAGATACTCAAATAATCTAAGTTCATAATAGGTGAAGATTGGTAGAAGATAAAAGAAAGTAGTCATAAAGTATAGAAATAAACCAAGAAAGAGAATAATAGGGAATGTTTGACCCAAATCACTGATAATCCGAAAATCAATGTAAAATAATAAGAAAATCATTGTACAAATCATCCCAAGGATATTCCCTTTCCGCCAATTTTCCTTGTAGCTATTCCAGAATACTGGGAATATAGCAATATCAGTCTCTCTGTTGACCCATTTTTTTGTAATAGAAAACATTGCTATACTTGCTGGCATCCACCCAAATAAACCAAATCCTAAAGCAGTAAAAAACCCCCATAGGATATTTAAATAAGCCAATCGCATTACCCATTCACAAAAACGATAGACACCATTTGTTAAGATATGTACCAATATTCCATCAACTCCCTTTTTTAATCTATTGTACCTCACTTTTGAAAACCTTTACATAGGATAAACAGCATGGTAAAAGGCAAGGAATATTTATCTATTAAGTCCCCCTAAGATTCTAGATTCTTTGCTACATCCCCACTCTTTATTTTCTTAAAAAAATGAAATTTTAGGTTTTAATTTCTAAACAATAGGGTAGATACCACATATTAAAAATAATTACTAGCGGAAAAATAGTGCTTTCTATCTCAATTAATAAACGGGAGTAGCGGAAAATGAATACCATAACTTACATAAAGGAAGAATTAAAAACATTCATTAATGAAAATGAATTTCCATTCAATCAAAAACTTCTTACGGAAGCAATAAATGTATCAACAAAGATTACTGACATATTAAACAAAGGAAACATCGATTTATTAAAAAACGCCAAAAAATTAATTTTTTATACAGTCGATCAGAAGGAAGAAGAATTAATCTCTTTTGCGAAAGTAGAAGGAATTGCATGGGCAAAACACTCTTTAACGCTTGAATTAAAGCTTGAATGGGTGCAAGCTATACGAAGAACGCTCTGGCACTTTATACGGATAATTGATGAAGAAAAAGACATCATGAAAAATCGCGATGATTATTACGGAATGGAAAAAATATTCAATGAAAAAATAGATCAATTTTTAAATACCTTTTTTCTTAGCTATTCTCACTACAAGGATGAGATGTTACATAAACAAAGAGAAATGGTTGAACATTTATCTGTACCAATTATTCCAATTAAACAATCTATTTCCGTTTTACCGTTAATCGGTTATATTGATTCGTACAGAATTAAAGTAATTGAGGAAAAGGTACTTAATGATATAGGAGATTCCAAAATCCAAATATTAGTTATAGATCTTTCTGGTATAGCCATAATGGAAATGGATGTAATTGATTACTTCGAAAAAATATTAGCAGGGATATCAATGATGGGTTGCAAAGCTATTCTGACTGGATTAAGGCCAGAGTTAGTGAAAAAAATGGTGCATGCTGGCATTCAATTCGAAAAAAATGCTGAAACAAGAGGTACGCTGCAAGAAACCTTGAAGAATATCCTATAGCTTTAATTAAAAAGACCAATATTGGTCTTTTTTCAGTTTAGAATCAAAAAACATTTTAATTCCATTTGGAAATATACTACTATTTTCGTAAATATAATTTGATTCCTCTACCTTAAGATGGTTCGATCCTAGCTGGTTATTCCACCAGGTTGGATCGGATATAAAACCCCCCCCAAGGCGAACGATATTCTGCCTGTTTCCTCGGAAACGACAATAACTAACGCATCAGATATCTCACTTAAACCAATGGCTGCACGGTGTCTTGTCCCTAATTTTTCCTTACCCTTGTAATGAACAGAGGAAGGAAAAATATTTCCAGCTGAAATAATCGAATCTCCCTCGATCAACACCCCACCATCGTGCAAAGGATTACCTGGGTAGAAAATTGCTTCTAATAGAGACGGAGATAACTTTGCATGCAAAGGAATTCCAGAATGAACAAGTGTTTCTAATTCATTATTGCGCTTAATGGCAATTAGTGCACCATGTCGCTTTTCCGATAAAGATTGAGCACATGCTGTAAGAATTTCTAAATCCTTTGTATAAGGCTCTAAATATAATTGCAAATAGAAGGTAGCAGTACTATGGTGAATACTTTTAAATAACTTATTTACTTCTTCAAAATCATTTAAGATACAGCAATCTTTTTCATTCATTGTATGCTTAAGTTCCCCAATTTTCTCTTGTAAATGGGTTAACGAGTCGTGCATATGATTACTAAATTCTATCGGTAAATGTCTTTCACCTTCCATACGAAACACTCCTTTTTTTGTTACCTTGTCCAAGCTTAGTGAATTTATGCAAGCAGGTAGTTAAATTTGTTATTAGCTTGCTGATGCATTTTGAGTCATTGAATTCATATTTTACAAATGATAGACTAATAGTTGAGTATTTCAAAAGGAGGGAATATTCTACAGATGAAATTTTGGACTTGGACTATTATTATTCTACTTTCCGTTACCGCAATCGGCGTTTCTTCCTTTTTTATTATGCAAACACTATTTGACAGTAATTCACCTTTACAAACAAAGAATGAACGATCTGTCGTAAAGGAAGCTTCCGCCGAAGTAGAAGAATCTTTTAACACAGAAAAAGTCAATACTCCTGTCAATGAGGAAGTTGTTGCTTTGGCCGATGGCACGAGTGGACACACATTTATTTCTAATTGGCATGACTTTTATAATGAAACATTAGGTTGGGGTAGACTGGAAACGACTAGCTACGAAGAACAAAAAGAAGCCGCTCTATCCATTCTTGAAGAGATGAAAGATATCAAAGTTTCCGATGATAAGATTGCACAAGATATCGAGGACATTGCTACAAATGCTAAAGTTATAGTGGAAACGGATGATCGTGCCGCTATGCGAAATCTGCATCGATATTTTCATGATTTAGATATTTATTTTAATGGTTATAATTATAATCAAACGTTTGGTATTACTGAATTTAGAGGGAACTAAGCTCGTTAATCGATAGACTAAGTTCCTCTCTATCTTTTAGATAAATGGATATTTTTGATTAAAATAATTGGGTTTTTTGCCTTCATTATTGTATCTTTTATGAAAAATATGGGTTGTTGCGGGAGATAGCGGTGGAATTAGCCATGCCCAATTGCCAGTAATTTCTCTCCCTTTTTCTGCTTCTTTATTCTCAAATGTCTTAAATTGCTGTGCAGCTGTGTGATGATCCACAATCGTTACACCTGCTTTTTGAAATGAATCTAATACAGCAATATTTAATTCGACTAACGCTTTATCTTTCCAAAGTGTAGCATTCTTTTTCATGTTGAGCCCAAGCCATTCCCCGATGGTTGGAAGCATATTATAACGATTCTCATCCGCCAAGTTTCTTGCTCCAATTTCTGTTCCCATATACCAGCCATTAAATGGAGCCGCCGTATAAGAAATACCACCAATTTCAAGGCGCATACTAGAAATAATTGGCACCGCATACCACTGTAAGCCTAATTCTTCAAACCATGAATAGTCTGGATGTTGAATAGGTACTTCTAAAATAATTTCTTTCGGGATTTCATACAGCTTCGGCTTTTGTCCATTTTTTTGAATGACAAGGGGGAGGATATCAAAATTTGTTTGTTTTCCTATCCAACCTAGCTTTAAGCACTCTTTTGTAAAAGCGATAGAATCTGGATCACCAATGATTCCATTCTCTGTTTCATATCCTGCATAACGAATGAGTTGATGATTCCATATTCGGATACTAGAATCTCTTTTTTCTTGCTCAAAAATAGTAATCGTCGGCTTTATTTTTCCTCCATTTGTTGCATAGGCAATATGATGAAACAAGGCTTCTTTTACTTCTTCTTCTGTTTCAGCATGCCGTTTATCTAGTACATGTAGATTTTCCCAAAACAACCGACCGATGCAGCGATTACTGTTGCGCCAAGCCATTTTAGCACCATATACTAATTCTTCCTCTGTATGCTCATAGTAGCCCTTTTCATCGATTGCTTTCTCCACTTGTGCTATTCGCTTTTCAATCTCTTCTTCTGATCTGTTCATTTCCTTATAGGCTGTATCAATAAATATTTTCGCTTCTTCTAGTAGTGTTTTAACCAACAGAGGTCCTCCTAAATGATCATTACTTTAGCACTTTACGAATAATCTTTTCCTTTTTTTCTGTATATGGTGGAAAAAGAATAGGGATATCCACTTTCACGCTCTTTCTGAGTATACTTCTTTGATGAGAAAATGTAGTAAAACTATATTCACCGTGGTAAGCTCCCATCCCTGACGCACCAACTCCACCAAAAGGCAAACTCGGAGGAACAATATGCGTCAGTACATCATTAACACAAACTCCCCCTGACGATATCGCCGGAATAACCCTTTCTTCTGTTTCCTTGCTATTCGTAAATAGATAGAGTGCCAAAGGCTTATCTAGCTTTTTTATTGATTCGATTGCTTCATCTAATTTTGTGTACGTTAAAACTGGTAAAAGCGGACCAAATATTTCTTCTTGCATTGTGGCAGATTCCCATGTTGCATCAAGTACAGTTGGTTCCATAAATCGTGTTTCAATGCTATACTTTCCTCCAATTAAAATGCCTTTTTGGTCTGCTTCTAGCATATCTCTTAAGCGAAGAAAATGTCGTTCACTTACTATTCTGCCGAAATCTTCCCTCTCTTCAATCTTTTCTCCAAAATAACTTATTAGTGTCTTTTTCAATTCACCGATTAATGCCTCTTTGACAGATTCATGGACCATAATATAATCTGGTGCCACACAAGTTTGACCTGCATTCAGCGTCTTCCCCCAGATAATTCGCTTAGCTGCTATCGTTAAATTTGCTGTTTCATCTATAATAACTGGACTTTTTCCGCCAAGCTCTAACGTAATAGGTGTTAAATGCTCTGCCGCTGCTTCCATCACGATTTTCCCTACTTTCGTGCTACCTGTAAAGAAAAGATAATCAAAGTTGGCATGTATTAATGCTTGATTTGTCTCCACTCCTCCTTCCATAGAACAAATATAAGAAGGCTCAAAAGTAGTATTAATCATTTCTGTTACTACAGTTGAAACAGTTGGTACCAGCTCTGATGGCTTTAATATTGCGCAATTCCCTGCAGCAATTGCTCCAATTAATGGTTCAATCAATAATTGAAATGGATAGTTAAAAGGACCAATAATTAGAACTGTTCCATATGGCTCGTAAAGAATTTCTCCCTTGGAAGGGAATAGACTCCATGTACTTCTTACCTTTTTTGGTTTCATCCATTTTTTCAAATGTTTCATTGTATGGCTTATGCTATTAAGCACAAATCCAATTTCCGATGTATACGACTCAAAAGGATGTTTTCCCAAATCTTTCTGAAGGGCTTCTATTAATATTTGCTCTTTTTCTAAAATAGCATTTTTCAATTTTTCCAGTTGCTCCATCCGGAATGTATAGGACAATGTTTCTTGCGTTGCAAAGAATGATTTTGTATGTGCTAACTTTTCGTTTACGTTCATTTTTTTCCTCTCCATTACAGGGTATCATTTAAAATTGAGTGTACCAACTTTTTCTTTCGTTTATCAAGTTTTATAGAAAAAATGTCTTTTGAATGCTACCAATTTATTATTTCGCTGAAAGAAAACGTCTGAAGTAGACTAAAAAAAGATTTCGCATAAGAACCGATTTACATTAGGTCCTTATGTGAAATCTTTGTCATAAACTTTTATGTAAACTATTTAATATATACCTCAATTCTTCAATTGGAATTTGCCCTGGAGCTGATGCCTTTTTTGCTGCTGCAAAAGTGATAGCAGAGCCAAATATTTCTCCTGCCATTCTACTTAGAGTTCCTTTTCCTCCCATAGACATTGTGACAATCGGTAAATTTCCATCCATTTCTTTCATCGTTGCCGTTGCGTCTAGTAAGGTTAAAACATCTTTAACAGATTGAGGCATAACCGCAATTTTCGGAATATCCGCACCTAATTGTTCTGCTTTCTGTAATCGAGAAATTATTTCCGCCTTTGATGGTGTTTTTTCAAAATCATGGTTAGATAGAATCACTTTAATTTCCTGACCATGCGCCTGCTTGATCGTTTCTACAATTGCTGCTTCTTCCATAAATAATTCCAAATCTAATAAATCAATCAGCCCTGTTTCTACCATTCTGTTATTTAACTGAAAATATGCCTCCTTCTCTATTTGTCTTTCTCCACCCTCATTAGCTGTTCGAAAAGTAAATAATAAGGGAATATTTCCAACCGTATTTCTTAATAGATGAAGAGCTTCTATCACACTGCTTATATTATCTACTTCTGAAAAATAATCCACACGCCACTCCATTATATCGATTGGAAGCTCCTTGAGTAATACTGCCTCTTCCCTTAGTTCTTGGATTGATCTTCCAATAAGGGAAACACATATTTTCGGTATACCTTCACCAATCAAAACATCTCTCACTTTTACACTTTTACTCACCTTTTTCCCTCCAACAACATTCTTCTCTCTTTTATTTAAACAAGATCTAATGAGTCTATAATGGAATCTACTATTTCCACTAGCTCTTTCCCATCCAATTTCACTTTCAAATGATGGTTAACATAGATTGCCTTTCTCTCATTAAATAATTTCTTTATCTCTTCCTCTGATTTCCCTTGCAGCACCGGTCTACTATCGATAATAAATGGAATTCTTTCCCTCCATGCTTTAAAAGGCATATCTAAATATAAGACAATGCCATTTTCTAGACAATTTTCCCGAATATCTTCTTGTAAAAATGCTCCCCCCCCAAGAGATATAACTTTTTTTGTCTGTTTGGATAAAGCTATAATCATCTCTTTCTCTTTTTTCCGAAAGAATTCCTCTCCATAATGATGAAAAATTTCGGTCACCGTCATGTTATATTCTTTTTCTAATTGATGATCAATATCGACAAAGTCCCTTTGAAGTTTATTTGCTAACGCCTTTCCAATCGTTGTTTTTCCTACTCCCATAAATCCAATTAATAAAATACTTTTCTCTTTCGCTAATTCCTTTTGCAACTTCAAGCCCCCTATAATCTATGTCCGCCAAAAATCTTTCTTTCATTATAAGGGAAATACAGTCTATATCCTAGCAGATTATTAGGAATAAAACGGATACTCCTTTCATAAAATGTAGCGAATAAAACGATAATCTTCCTCAAAGATAAATTCAGCTCTATTCTACGTCTTAATTCTCATTCATGCATTTCTATTCTCTATTAGTCATTTCATTCAACCCTTTCATTTTGTCAAGTTATTAGCCTTATTAACTTATAAAACCCTTTTACATTATTAATCTCAAAAACTTATTTATAATAATTATAAAATTATATTGATTTTTTATTTATAGATGATATTATAATATACATATGCTAAAGAACTAAATTATGAGGTGATTTTTATATGTCAAATAATCGATTAACAACTAGCTGGGGAGCACCAGTTGGGGACAACCAAAATTCTATTACTGCTGGACATCGTGGGCCAACATTAATACAAGATGTACATTTACTTGAAAAATTAGCTCATTTTAATAGAGAACGTGTACCGGAGCGTGTTGTTCATGCTAAAGGGGCTGGAGCTCATGGTTATTTTGAGGTTACAAATGACTTAACAAAATACACAAAAGCTAACTTCCTATCTGAAGTAGGCAAAAGAACACCAATGTTCATTCGTTTTTCAACAGTTGCTGGGGAACTAGGTTCTGCTGATACTGTTCGTGATCCACGTGGATTTGCAGTGAAATTTTATACAGAAGACGGAAATTATGACATCGTTGGTAACAATACACCTGTATTCTTTATCCGTGATGCAATTAAATTCCCTGATTTCATCCATACACAAAAAAGAGATCCAAAAACACACTTAAAAAACCCAACAGCTGTATGGGATTTCTGGTCTCACTCACCTGAATCTCTACACCAAGTATCCATTCTTATGTCAGATCGTGGTATTCCTGCAACACTTCGTCATATGCACGGATTCGGAAGCCATACCTTTAAATGGGTGAACGAAGATGGAGAAGGCGTATGGGTTAAATATCATTTCAAAACAGAACAAGGGGTTAAAAACCTTGATGTAAATCTAGCTGCTAAGCTTGCTGGGGAAAATCCTGATTATCATACAGAAGATTTATTTAATGCGATTGAAAAAGGAGATTTTCCTGCTTGGACACTTTATGTTCAAATCATGCCATTAGAGGATGCAGATACGTACCGTTTTGATCCATTCGATGTAACAAAAGTATGGTCACAAAAAGATTATCCTTTAATTGAAGTAGGTCGTATGGTACTTAATCGTAATCCAGAAAACTACTTTGCAGAAGTGGAGCAAGCTACTTTCTCTCCTGGAACATTAGTACCTGGTGTAGAAGTATCTCCTGATAAAATGCTACAAGGTCGTTTATTTGCTTATAGTGATGCACATCGTTACCGTGTTGGTGCAAACCATAATGCACTTCCAATTAACCGTCCTCGCAATGAAGTAAATAACTATCAACGCGATGGCCAAATGCGCTTTGATGGCAATGGTGGCGGTTCTGTTTATTACGAGCCAAATAGCTTTAGCGGTCCAAAAGAAACACCTGAAAACAAAACAACTCCATTTGCAGTATCTGGAGTAGCAGAAAGTGTTGCATATGATCATAACGATCATTACACACAAGCAGGAGATCTTTATCGCTTATTGTCTACAGAAGAACGTGAAAGATTAGTGGCAAACATTGTTGGCGCAATGAAACCAGTAGAATTAGAAGAAATCAAACTTCGTCAAATCGGTCACTTCTACAAAGCAGACCCTGAATACGGCACAAAAGTTGCTGAAGGTTTAGGCTTAAGTGTACCAGAGACAGTAAAATAATAACATCTTGTTGAAAACCCCTCTATCTTGGAGGGTTTTTTCTTTATTTAAAGTCACTAATGCTTTAAGACTCTTGATTTGTTAGTAAATTACCCTTTTTGGTAGAACTTCAAACTAATTTTATGACGATCTTGAACAGATACTTGCGGCTTTTTCTGCTTTACTTGCGACTTTCCTCCTTTACTTGCGACTCTCCCTCCTTTACTTGCGACTCTCCTTCCTTTACTTGCAACTTCCCTTCCTTTACTTGCAACTTCCCTCCCTTTACTTGCGACTCTCCTCCTTTTACTTGCAACTCCGCCTCTTAATTTTCTCGCCCGCTCCATATCTCAATTATTTGAAAAATCAACCAGAAACCGATACTCTTAGGATAGTAAAAACTATTCTAACGAGGTGAAATAATGGAATTATCAATCAATTCGACAAAAATACTTAGTAATGGAGTAGAAATTCCTTATTTGGGTTTTGGTGTTTTTTTAGTGAATGATCCAAAAGAATGTGAACAAAGTGTCCTTGCAGCTATTAAAAATGGCTATCGTTCTATTGATACGGCAACAAGATATGAAAACGAGGAATTTGTAGGAAATGCTATAAAAGCTGCTGATGTACCTCGTGAGGAATTATTCATTACGACAAAGGTTTGGGTAACGGACTTCGGCTATGAAGAAACGAAGAAAGCATTTCATGAATCCCTAAAAAAATTACAGCTTGATTATTTAGATTTATATCTTATTCATTGGGCTGCACCTGGTTACGAGGAAACATGGCGAGCGCTTGAGGATCTTTACGAAGAAGGACTAGTTCGTGCTATTGGTGTATGTAACTTCCAAATTCACCATTTTGAGAAATTGGCTGAAACAGCAAGAATAACACCAATGTTAAACCAAGTAGAAACACATCCGCTTTTCCAACAAGTTGAATTAAGAAATTATATGGCACAGCATAATATCGCACATGAAGCATGGGCTCCACTTGGACAAGGTAAAAATGGATTATTTGAATTACCAGTTTTAGCGGAGATTGCAAAAAAGCATAATAAAACAGTTGCTCAAGTTATTTTACGCTGGCATTTAGAACGAGATACGATTATTATTCCTAAATCTGTACATGAGCATCGTATTATTGAAAATGCTGATTTATTTGACTTTACACTCGATGCAGATGATATTAAAACGATTACTTCCTTAGATACTAATCAACGAAGCTTCGGTAATCCAGATGATATCGAACGTTTTAAAGCAATGCAGGAAGCAGCAAAGTAATTTTCAAAGTTTCTATCAACGATAAAAGCATACCAAATCATCCATTGGTATGCTTTTATTTTTCTCAAAAACCCCTATCCAATCAACTACTGTTTCTTATTAGTAGAAGCCCATTGGTTATCAGTTGCTGTCTTATTCTGTTTTTTACTTGTAACTTCTGTATTGGCAGTTGCCCATTGGTTATTCACTTCAGATTTTTTCTGTTTCGCCATGTTCGTAACCTCCCACTAGTAGTATCAACGTACAATTCTAGTATGAGATAAAGTGGCTAAGATTATGAACACAACAGAAAATCTTTTCCTAAAGTGAAACTTTCAACAGCGGGGCCACACAGATAGTAAGTTAAGACAATCAGACCCTTCTTCCTCGAATTCTCATTAAAAAAGATAAAAGTCTTCCTGTCCGTTAATTATGGAAAAAACTAAACTTTAAAGCTTCAAACGCTGCAAGCGAAGAGCATTTAATACAACCGATATGGAGCTAAATGCCATAGCAGCACCAGCAAGCCAAGGTGCTAACAAACCTATTGCTGCAATAGGTATTCCAAGGGTATTGTAGCCGAATGCCCAGAATAAATTTTGCTTAATGTTAATCATTGTCTTTCTGCTTATTAAAATGCTATCCCCAATTGCCTGTAAATCTCCTCTGATTAGAGTAATATCGGCTGCTTCCATAGCAATATCTGTACCAGTTCCGATTGCCATTCCTATATCCGCGAGGGCAAGAGCAGGTGCATCATTTATTCCATCCCCAACCATAGCTACTTTTTTACCTTGTTGTTGTAGCTTTTTAACAGCCTCTGCCTTTCCATTAGGTAATACCTCTGCAATGATATGTTCAATACCAGCTTGTCTTCCTATTGCTTCCGCAGTTTGCTGGTTGTCTCCAGTGATCATGATGACATCCAGATTCATCTGTTTCAATCGTTTAATTGCCGCTTTTGATGTTTCTTTAATCGTATCTGCCACAGCTAAAAGACCTGCATATTTCCCATTAATACTTATAAGCATGGCGGTTTTCCCTTGGGATTCAAGCTCTTTCATTTTAGGAAGAACTTTTCCAACATTGATACGGTAACGATCCATCAATCGTCGAGTTCCGACTAATATATCGTTTCCATCCACGTTTGCTCGTATTCCATAGCCAGGAATTGCTTCGAATTCAGTTGAATCATGAAGTACAATCCCTCGACCAGTTATGCCTTTGACAATCGCTTCAGCAAGAGGATGCTCCGATTTGCTTTCTGCTGCCCCAACTAAGGATAGCAATTCTGCTTCTTTCCATTCTGTTACTACGTCGGTTAATACAGGCTTTCCATTTGTGACCGTTCCAGTTTTATCTAATAAAATGGTATCAATTTTATGTGTCATTTCAAGGTGTTCTCCACCTTTAAATAAAATCCCATATTCTGCCGCTCTACCTGATCCAGCCATAATAGAGGTCGGAGTAGCTAAACCAAGTGCACAAGGACAAGCAATAACCAATACCGCAATTAGCTTCTCGAGACTTTCTGCAAAATCACCAGGTGTCATGATGAAATACCAGAAAAGGAACGTAATAAGTGCAAGACTTACTACAATTGGAACAAAAATACCTGAAATATGATCTGCCAAGCGTTGTATTGGTGCCTTAGATCCTTGTGCTTCTTCCACTACTTTAATAATTTGCGCAAGTGCTGTCTCTCTGCCGACCTTTGTTGCCCTCATTTTTAAGAAACCATTTTTATTAATGGTTGCGCCAATTACTGAATCTCCCACTTGCTTATCGACTGGTATGCTTTCACCAGTAAGCATCGATTCATCTATCGCTGACTGTCCTTCGATGATTTCTCCATCAACAGGGATTTTATCTCCAGGCTTAATAAGTAGTGTTTCTCCTACTAAAACTTCTTCAAGAGGAATTTCCTTCTGTTCTCCATCTCGAAATACAATAGCAGTTTTCGCTTGAAGTCCCATAAGTTTTTTTATCGCTTCCGAGGATCGTCCCTTTGCTTTCGTTTCAAATAATTTACCAAGAATAATTAACGTAATTAGAATGGCGCTTGTTTCAAAATATAGACCAACAGGATGACCAAGATGTCCTAAAGTCTGGAAGGAAAGATAAACACTATAAAAATAAGCGGCGGAAGTTCCTAATGCAACAAGAACATCCATATTGGCACTCTTATTTTTTAATGCTTTGTATGCTCCTACATAAAACTGCTTCCCTACAAAAAATTGTATCGGTGTTGCCAGAGCCATTTGTACCCACGGATTCATGAATATCTTTGGTACATAGAGAAAGGCAGTAAATGTAAAGTGACCAACCATCGCCCATAATAGAGGAAGAGATAAAACCATGGAAAAAATAAATTTCCGTTTTTGTCTTTGATATTCTGCTTCCTTTTTATTTAGGCTTGCTTGCTTAGACTCCTTCTTCGTTGCCCCGTAACCAAGCTTATTTATTTTTTCAATTAATTCATCTGTAGCAACACTTGCTGGATTGTATTCAATTGTTGCATTTTCTAATGCAAGATTAACAGTTGCCTTATTAACGCCAGACATCTTATTTAACCCTTTTTCTATCCTTGTAGCACAGGCTGCACATGTCATTCCTGAAATATCTAATTCCAGTTTTTCTGTGATTATTCCATAGCCTAATCCTTCCACTTTATCTTTAATTTCATTTGTTGAAAGTTGCTCTTCTCTATACTTAACGGTTGCCTTTTCAAGCGCCAAATTGACTGTTGCCTGCTCTACACCTTGCATCTTATTTAACCCTTTTTCAATACGAGTGGCACAAGCTGCACATGTCATTCCCGTAATCTCAAAAGTTTGTTCCTTTATTTTGCCCTTACTCTTCATAATACTTTGTTCGGCCATATCGCAAAACTCCTTATACCTATATAGGGTATATATGATTGAAAATAAAAATGTGCTGAAACCGCACATTTTTAATATTGTATTACTTTACATCATAACCCTGCTCGTCAATTGCTTCTTTAATTGTTTCAAGTGCAACTTCGCTAGCATTGTATGCTACATCTACTAATCCTTCTTTCAGGTTTACTTTCACAGCGGAAACGCCTGCAAGCTCCCCTACACTTCCTTCTACCGCATTTACACAATGATTACAAGACATTCCTTCTACTTTTAACGTTACATTTTCCATTTTGAACACTCCTTATTTTTTCATTAATTTTTGAATGGTTGTTAATACCTCGTCAACAACCTCCATGTCTCCCTCTTGGATACGTTCCACTACACAGTTTTTCAAATGGCCTTCTAACAATATCTTGGCAACGCTATTTAAAGCAGATTGTGTTGCAGAAATTTGTGTAATAACATCATCGCAATACGTATCTTTTTCTATTAAGCCTTTTATCCCTCTAATTTGGCCTTCAATACGATTTAACCTGGTGACTAAATTCTGTTTTACTTTATCTGAATGATGACTTCTTCGGTCACTTGTAACATGGCAGCTTTCTATTTCAAGCTCGTTATTGTCCAATAAAATTCCCCCTGTGTTCTTTCTCATATTTATATTATACCCCCGTATGGTATAAATGTAAAATGAAATGATTTGACAATTTTGTGAATCATTCATTAAACTCACTCTTTTCCACTAATATAACCGAAATATGATATATTATTGCTATGAAAAATATTACTCAAATTCCTCGTCTATCATTAAGAGAACAAATATATGACCGGTTACGATCAGCAATCATTCATCTTGAATTGAAGCCTGGTGAGAGAATTAACGATAAAGCATTGGCTGAACAATTTGGAGTAAGCAGGACACCTGTACGAGAAGCTCTCAAAAAATTGGAGGATGAAGGCTTAATTGTAACTTCTCCAGGTTCTGAAACAATTGTTAGCCTAATTGAAGTAGACCAAGCAATGCATGCCTTTACTGTAGTAGCCGCTCTCCATGGATTAGCAGCGAAATTAGCTTTCTCCACTTTGACTGCCGATCATACCGAACAAATGACTACAATAAATAGCAAATTTGCTGAAGCTCTAAAAGCAGAGGATAAGTATCGAGCAATTCAATTGGATGATCAATTTCATAGGATTATTTTAGAAGCAGCTCAGAATCCAGAAATAACGCTAGCCTTAGATCGCCTTCTTCCAAAAATTAGACGACTTGAGTTAGTAAAATTTAATGCCTTCGATGGACAAAAGTCCATTAAACAACATCAGGAAATTATTACGTGTATATCTAATGGGAACAAGAGCCAGCTTCCAACATTGATTGAAAATAATTGGCTAAGCTTAGCTGAATATTTAACTGAAAAGTAACATGATTCACTCTTACATTAAGCGAGGAGATTCCCCTACTGCCCGTTAGTTGAACCATTCGGACCTATACGGGCAGTTAATCTCCCACCTATCTTCATCGGATTCTCCTAAAGCATGCAGGTGAGTGCCTTACTCTCCGTTAAGAGTAGGATAAATCTTTTTTAATAATTGAAGCAATTGATATTCTTCTTCACCTGTCAAATTACTAGTAATTTCTTCATTTAGCCTTTCTAAGACTTCTTGTATATTCGGAAAAATAGTATGTGCTTTTGCTGTTGGATATAAATTATTTGAACGCCGATCATTGTTATCTGTTTGTCTCTCAATATATCCGACGCTTTCTAAATGCTTTACCGCTCTGGCAGTTGTTGCTTTATCAAACTTTAATAGAGAGGAAAGTTCATCTTGATTAACCCCTGGCTTGGCAATAATCGTTTTTAAAAAAGCGTGCTGCCCACCATTTCCTATTTCGAATGGTTTCAATTCCTTCGAAAGGAATTTTTGGTTCTGCCTATGAATCATCGAAATAATCCTTCCAATTGGCATTTCATTCATATTGGTTCCCCCTCGGATAGTTTCACTTAGGAAAGTGAAGACTAATTTCACTGATTGTAGCATACAAAAAAATAGTTGCGTACGCAACTAACTTATTTTAAAATGAAGCAATAATAGCTTGCCTAAGCAACTAAATAAAAGAGGTGATTATTTGCAACCTTCCATAAAAGAAATCAACAACGATGTTCATCAACGTAGATGGCTCATTTTTACCGTATTAAATATATTTACCTTTATGGGAACCCTTGATGCTAGTATTGTAAATATTGCTCTCCCGACTATTTCAAAACAGTTAGGTCTTGCCTTTGCCAGTTCCCAATGGATTGTTATTAGTTATTTACTTACAATCTGTACCGTTATTCTTTTCTTCGGAAAATTAGGGGACATGTTTGGAAAAATTAACGTCTTTAAGTGGGGATCGATTCTATTTATTATTGGCTCATTCCTTTGTGGACTAAGTAATACACTGTCCTTTTTAGTCATATCAAGGATTATCCAAGCAATTGGCGCGGCAATGACAATGGCAAACAGTCAAGGAATTGTGACGGAAATTTTCCCTGTAAAAGAGAGAGGAAAAGCTTTAGGGTTAATTGGAACGTTTGTCTCCTTAGGGAGTATTACAGGACCAAGCTTAGGAGGCATTATAATCTCGAGCTTAGGTTGGGAATATATCTTTTGGATAAACATACCAATTGGTTTTATTGCTATTGCTTTAGCGTGGAAGATACTGCCTAAAGATGTAACAATAACAAAGACAAAGATAGATGTAGCAGGAAGCTTATTATTCAGTTTTTCCATTATTCTATTTATCGGCGGTTTATTACTTGGTCAACAATATGGATATGCAAACTGGTTCATCATCGCTTCTATTATAATCGGGGTTCTTACATTCATCAGTTTTATCATTGTGGAATATCGAAAAGAAAGTCCAATGTTAGAACTCTCTATCTTTAAGAATCCGCTTTTTTCCATCAGTATTTTTTGTGCGTTTATTGTCTTTATCGCTAATTTTTGTTTTAATATCCTATCTCCTTTTTACACACAGGATATTCTAGGGTTATCAGCATTACATTCGGGTTATATTCTTATGCTCTTTCCCATTACGATGGCGATTGTTGCTCCTATTAGTGGTTCATTATCCGATAAAATAAGCGGACAGGCTATTACTTTTGTAGGACTATTAGTAATGATTGTAGCACAAATTGGCTTAACCTTCCTTCATGAAGGAAGCACACTGATAAGTCTTGCATTATGGATTATTATGCTTGGAGCAAGCACTGGTCTCTTCCAATCCCCTAATAATTCGTTAATTATGTCGACTGTGGAACGGAAACAACTAGGAATTGCCGGCAGCATTAATTCGCTTGTTCGTAATTTAGGAATGGTTGTCGGAATTTCCCTTGCAACAAGTATATTATTTTCTGTTATGAGTATAAAAGCAGGCTATCGAGTAACTGCCCTTATTCCTGGTAGACCTGATATTTTTCTTAGTGGGATGCATGTTGTATTTCTCGTTTCGAGCAGTCTTTGTTTTGTTGGCCTGCTTCTTACAGGTTGGAGATATATGACTTCTCGTAAAGTAGAATCGAAAAAAGTTCGGAATGCTTCTTAATTTTGTGATTATTAAAAAAATCTCCTTGATTGAAAGACACTCAAGGAGATTTTTTATTTAGCTAACTTTCAGAAGTCATCCCGGTATATATCAAAATAGCATCCCGCAAAAAGGCAGTTGCGCCAACTTGGACTTTATCATAATAAGAAGTAAAACGATTATCAGCAACATACATTTCTGCAAGGCCTGCATGTGCTTCCATTGTATATTCAGGCCATGTAAAAGAAAGCCATTGCTTGTGCAAATCCGCTGCTTTTTGCCCAGCATGACCAGCAGGATTCCCTTCCTTTAATGCTTCTTGCAAGGTAGAAAATAGTGTTTTCTCCACTTCAACCATGCTTCGATAATCATTTTCTGACATATTCATCAGTTTAGCATTGGATTGTTCAATAATCTCTTCTCCATACTTTTCTCTTATTTCTTTTCCATACTTCGTCTCGTTATCTTCTATCATTTTCTTTTTAAAACCAGCAAATTTTTCTTTATCAGACATCGTCCTTCTCCCTTCTATTGTTTCCATCGTTTTTTCTACATTCGCAATTAACTGATGTAGCTGTTCTTTTTTAGCCAGGAGTTTTTCGTGATGTTCCTTTAATGCTTCTTTGACGTCAAAAGAAGGGGAAGCCATCATTTTCTTAATAGTATCTAATGGTACATCTAGCTCCCGGTAAAACAGAATTTGCTGTAATCGATCCACCTCATTCTGTCCATAGATACGATATCCTGATGAATTGATTCTCGCCGGCTTGAGAATGCCTATTTCATCATAATATCGCAATGTTCTTGTACTTACTCCCGCTAACTTCCCTAATGCATGTACGGTGTATTCCATCTGTTCACCTCCTGACTCTTCCATCGTAAACGTTGACGCAACGTAAATGTAAATAGTTTTTCTATCTAATTTTTTTATCCTTATATTAACGCTGTTCTGTATATGTAATTTTCCCGAGAAAAAACATTATCAAAAAAGCAGCCATCACAAAGAATTCGCCCTTGTGACAACTGCTCAATTTTTCATTTTTTTGAAATAAATACTCATCCTCTTAACGTTTTAAATTTACGCTTGTAACCTCAAATTTATCATATCGGTGACGGGAAAAGGAATATTCAAATGGCATCCCATTATTCAAATATCCGACATGCTCTACTTCAAGGATTGGATCATCTAATGCACAGGCAAGATGTTCATGATCTAGCTCAGTAGATTTACATGCTCTTATTTTTCGATGAGATCCAGCAATCGTTAATCCTAATGTTTTTGTAATATGTTCATAAATGGATCCAAATAAAACATCATCATTTAGTCCTGTAATAATTGTTGTTGGCATATAAGTAATTTCTAAAACATATGGTTCTTCTTTCACTGATCTTAATCTTATTAAATAATACACAGGTGTTTTCACATCTATTGCTAAATGTGCCGCAACCTCTTCTGATGGAAAATGAACTTCGAATTTAATGATTTTACTCTCTATCTTCTCGCCCTCTAATAGCTTTGACAATCCCATAATTTCATTTGACAAAACATTTACTCGGCTGTCGTGTAGAGCAGATTGAACAATGAAGGTGCCATGCCCTCTTTTTCGATAAAGAAGCCCTTCCATCACTAGTTTATCTAATGCCCTTTTCATGGTCATCCTACTGCAGGAAAACTCTTTAGACAAGGAAATCTCATCAGGTATCGGATGATCCAATGGATAAAAGTTTTCCTTAATTCGACGCTTAACTTCTATTGCTATCGCTTCATACTTATTCATAAACGAGCCACCTTAATTAGAAAAAATAATTCTATAAAATATGTTTGCCATATCCTTTAATCTTTAACGAATAGATAACGATATTTTAATTATAATCATTTAGATTTAAAAGTCTATACTTTAAAAACTCATGCTTGATATGTCTATTTATAGTATAGTACATTTCTTTACCATTCGTACATTTTTTTGTAAAACGCTTTCAAATTAGCGTTGATAATAGAGAGCTATAGCTATAAAGTGGATAAAAGCAGAAAGAGATAGCCTATTTATAGACCATCTCTTTCTACTTTGTATATATTACAGACAATTATTTCTTCGGAACTTCACAGCCTTCATCCGTACATACTACACCTTGAGCATCTGTTCCAGACAAATCTTGAAATTTAGGAGCTGGGTGTTCTTCCTGCCAAACTTGTTCGAGAACACGTTTAAAGGTTTCAGTAGGTTGTGCTCCAGAAACAGAATATTTTTGATTAATAACAAAGAATGGAACTCCTGTTACGCCAATTTGACTAGCAAGTGCTTCGTCAATTCTGACATCATTTGCAAAGCTAGTAGCATCAGCTAATACTTTTTGTTGCTCTGCTTCTCCCAGCCCTACTGATTTTCCGATTTCCACCAATACCTGAGAATCACTTATTAGTTTTCCTTCTGTGAAATAAGCCTGCAATAATTTCTCTGTTAGCTCTTTTTCTTTTCCAACCGTTTTCGCATATTTTGTTAACCGATGTGCATCAAATGTATTCGTTGGTTTCATATTATCAAAATCATAGCTTAAGCCTGTGCTTGCAGCTTGATTCCCAACATTTTCATTTGCATTTTTCGCTTCCTCGATACTCATTCTATATTTACCAGCAAGTACTTCATGGATACTTTTTCCTGAATAAGCTTCCGCATTAGGATCTAATTCAAAGCTCTTAAATTCAACCTCAACTTGGTCTTTGAAGGGAAATTGTTCTAACGCAATCTCTAAACGACGTTTACCAATATAGCAAAATGGGCAAACAAAGTCTGACCATACTTCAATTTTCATTTTTCCACCTTCTTTATAGTGATGCTATCATCCTATCACAATAGCAGGAATTTTACTGAGATTTTGCTCGATGTCGGTATCATTTAAGCCCAATAGAAAAACTCCTGTTACAGGAGCCTTTCTCAAAACATTCTTATTTAAAAACCTTTACACGATCTTCTAGCGGCTTAAATTCTTTTTCTCCTGGTTCTGCTGTCGGCTTACCAAATGGCATTTGTGCAATAAGCTTCCAAGTAGGAGGGATATTCCATTCCGCTTGCACTGCTTCATCAATAAGCGGGTTATAATGCTGTAAAGAAGCACCATATCCCACTTCTTCTAATGCAGTCCAAATGACGAATTGATGCATCGCATTCGTTTGATTTGCCCAAACTGGGAAATTATCTGCATAAAGCGCAAACTGCTTTTGGAGTCCTTCTACGACCTCTTGATCTTCAAAAAACAAAATCGTTCCATATCCTGCTTGAAAGGAATTTATTTTCTCTTTTGTTGAGGAAAAATTCTCAGCGGGAACAATTTTCTCCAATTCCTTTGCTGTCATATTCCAAAGTTTATCATGCTGTTCATTTAATAAAACAACAACTCTTGTACTTTGAGAATTGAAAGAGGATGGTGTATGCAGCACTGCTTCATTCACTATTTCTTGAATTTTTTCATCAGACACTACCTGTTCTTTGCTTATACCATAATAAGAACGACGATTTTTTATCGCTTCTAAAAATGCACTCATTTTTCTCCTCCAATTGAAAAAATTTTACTTATTTATATTACCCATTTGACGAATTCTTAAAATATTTTTTCTGAAAAAATCCCACAAAAAAGAGTAAAGCTATTTTAGCTTTACTCAGATTGTAGAAAAACCCCCTATTTGTAGTGACCCCTAAAAGTTAGAGCTTATATTAAGCAGCTAATTGGCTGGTATGAATTCGGTATTGAACCGGACTCATTCCAGCCAATTTTTGCTTTATGCGTTTATTGTTATAATAAATGATATATTCTTCTATTCTCTTTTTTAATTCCTCAAATGAGCAGCGTGCCTTCCCGTAGTACATTTCCTGTTTTAATAATCCAAAAAAGTTCTCCATAGGTGAATTGTCCAAGCAGTTTCCCTTTCGCGACATACTCTGGAACACCCTATGTTTCTTTAGGGTTTTAATCCAACTATTATGTTGATAATGCCAACCTTGATCAGAATGAATTGTCGTTCTGTATTTTGATTCTTTTACAATCTCTAAAGCTTCCTCGAGTGGCTTGAGGGCCAATTCTAAAGTTGGACGCATACTTATCCCATACGAAATAACTTCCCTATTGAACATATCCATAATTGGATTTAAATACAGTTTTCTACCATCTAAGCACTTGAATTCGGTGATATCTGTTGTTAATTTTTGATAGCACACATTTGTGTAAAAACGACGATTGATACGATTCTTGGCAATCGTACCAATCGTTCCTTTGTAAGAACTGTACTTTCGTGATTTTCTACTAAACTTATTACATTTGAGTCCAAGTTTATTCATAATGCGTTGAATCTTCTTGTGGTTCACTATTAAACCACGTTGTTTTAAGCTCAATTGGATACGACGGTACCCGTAATTGCCATCATGTTCCTCAAATAATGATTGAATACATTCTTCTAGTTCCTGATCCGGATTCTCCTTTTTCATCATACTTACATGATAATGATAGGTGGATTCAGGAATTCCGACTCTTTGTAGAACATCTTTTAGTCTGAACTTTTCTTTAAGTTCGAATGATAACGCTGTTTGTGCTTTTCGAGATAGTCTTCCGGATTCATCTGAAAAGCTCGTAACTTTTTTAAGTATGCCACCTCTAGACGAAGAAGCTCATTTTCTCGCTCTAATTTTTGTTCGTAGGACTCGTCTGCGTCTTCTATCGTTTTTTTATTTTTATTCTTGGCCTTATCAGACATAGGTGGCCGTCCTTTCGGTTTTTCAAGAGACTCAGCACCTTCCTCCAAAAAAGCTTTCTTCCACGCAGTAATCATTGGAGGATTGGTTAGCCCAAACTCAAGGGCAGTTTCCGTAACTGAAAATCCTGTTCTTTTCATAAAGCTTAATACATTCAGCTTGAATTGAACAGAATAAGTTTTATTCTGTTTTTTCCTCGTTAACCCTTCCATTCCGAATTTCTCGTAATTTTTCACCCAATTAATAATCTGCTTATGAGACTTAATATCATGTTTTTTAGCTAAAAGTTTATAACCAAGTTTACCTTCTTGATATTCTTTCACTATCATAAACTTAAATTTTTCATTATATTTAGACATAATTAAACACCCCAAAAGTTAGATTCTTAACTCTAACTTTTGGGGTGCGGTACAATTTTAAAAGTCTGACTTTGAAAAAGGGGGTTTTTGATTATTTAATTGTTTTTGTCCACAACATATAGTTTTTAACGCATTATCAACACACTATATATTGTATAGTGAAATTATAAAAAAAGCTGTCGAGACTTTCTCGACAGCCTGAGTAAAGCTATTTTAGCTTTACTCTATGTACTATATTACCCACGAATAGTTTTTAATGCAGTAGACCAAGCTACTACTTGATCAAGCATTGCATTCATATTCTCTAGATGAAGAGAAGATGGTTTAAATGTTGTGAAGTTCTCAAAATCAGTAAATAAAGAAAGTGTTGGATGAACTCGAACGTCAGCAATTTGCAATTCGCCTAAAATTCCTCTTAGATGCTCTGCCGCGCGAGCTCCACCTGTTGAGCCATAGCTTACAATACCTGCTGCTTTATTATTCCAAGCTTCTCTTGCAGAATCTAAAGCATTTTTTAAAGCGCCAGTAATACTATGATTGTACTCGGCAGCAACAAACACGAAGCCATCAAGACTAGCTAGCTTTTCATTCCAAGCTGCAACATTTTCTTGCCCTTCAGCTGCACCTAAAAATGGTAAGTTAAACGCTGCAATATCAACGATTTCATATTCAGCATCTCCACGCTTGTCAGCAATTTCTTTCACCCATGCTCCAACTTGTGGACTTACTCTTCCTTGACGTGTACTACCTAAGATAATTCCAATTTTCATGATTTTAACCTCCATATTTTCAAAAAATTTTTATTACTTTTTATCCTAATACTGAGATTATTTAATTGCAAATAATACGACTTACTTATTATTAAAAAGTTATTAAAAGTAAGCTACTAATATTTTTCGTAAAATGATAGGAAGGTTCCTAACATAATTCCTTAACAATTTCTCCTAAATTCGTAATACCTTTGACGATATTTTCCTCAGACATATACGAATAATTAATTCGACAATGATTTTTCTCTTGCATGCATGGAAAGAAGCTTTCTCCAGGAACATATGCCACTTTAGCTATTGGTAGACTTTGCTCCTGCATTAAGATTCTCGTATCAATATGTTCTGGAAAAGTAATCCATGTAAATAATCCGCCTTGTGGATTTGTATAGGTTATACTTTTTGGAAAGGTTTCACGTAAGGTTTGAAACATCACCTCTTTTTTATATTTATATGTATCACGTATATGAGCAATATGTTTATCCAAATCATACATATCCATAAATCGGTTCACTGCATACATATTTAAAGTGGAATTTTGCGTATCGGAAGCCATCTTTAATAAGCTTAATTTCTCAGCTAATACACTATCAGCAATTAACCAGCCAAGACGTAATCCTGGGCTAAGAATTTTCGAAAAGCTTCCAATATGAATAACTCTTCCTTCTGTATCAAAACTTTTTATAGCAGGTAGATCTTCTCCCTCATATCGTATTTCTCGATACGGGCTATCCTCCACTATCACAACATTATACTTATTCGCTAATTCCACTAATGCCTTTCTTCTCTCCAGGCTCATTGTGACTCCTGTAGGATTCTGAAATTCAGGAACCGTATATATAAGCTTCGCATTGGGATGCTTCTGTAAGACAGCCTCAAGTTCGTCCATTCGCATACCATTTTCATCCATTGATACGCCTATGTATTCTGGTTCATATGGATTAAATGCAGCAAGCGCTCCTAAAAAAGTTGGATTCTCCGTTATAATGACATCTCCATGATCAATAAAAGCTTTGGCAGCTAGATCTAATCCTTGCTGTCCACCTTGAATAATAAACAGATTATCCACATCACAGCTTATTCCTATTTTCTGCACTCGATTCACTAGCTTTTCCCTTAATGCCATTAATCCTTCTGTCCCTGTATATTGCAGTGCCAATTTCCCCTCTTCCTGTAAAACCTGATCATATACTTTTCTTAGCTTTTCAATCGGAAAAATCTCTGGATCTGGATAACCACCGCCAAATGAAATGATAGATGGATCTGCGCCTAGTTTTAGTAATTCTCTAATAGCTGATGGTTTTACTCGTTCTATTCGATTGGCAAATTTGTAGTTCATTATGCTATTTCCTCCTTATTTCTTTTCCCCTTCTACCTATCCGAAGCAGAATTTTCAGTATATTCATTCATTATAGATTATCTTTCATGCTTTTGTATAAAGATTTTATTTTTGGGATGGATATTTGTTTTGACACTTACCAAGAACGGAAAAGGAGCAACAGAAATTTACTGGTGATTCAACTTAGTAAAAAACCCAGTACATGTTAGATTTGGTGTCTAACATGTACTGGGCAATTCAAAAAGAAATGGCTTTTAAATTAAAACGATTTAAATGGTTGAAGGGATTTCCCTTTTTATCTGCTTTTCCATATCAACTGTTTTCACTAGCTTACCATTTGGATTATCTGCCTCTTCCTCTTTTGTTATAACAAAGCCGACGTTTTTATATAATTGAATATTCTTTGGTACATTAGCTCTAACCTTGCATTCCACTTTCTGTTTACCATTTAGTAACGCATATTCTTCCATCCAGGCTAGCATTTCTTTAGCTATGCCTTTTCCCCTTGCTGAAGGAGTGACAGAAAGTCTGGAAAAATAAAGAGATTTTTCTTTTAACTGCAGACGGGCAGAAGCAAGGGGAATGTCATCTAATCGATAGAGGATTGCTTGCTCTGTCCCATTTTTAAGTGCGGTTATTAATTTGTCTATTGGTTCATTCAATGCACTTGAAGGTACCTCGATATATCGATAATCTTCAAAAGCTTCGAGCATTAGCTTATGTACAAGTGGAGCATCCTCCTCCGTCACTAGACTGATTTCAAGCTTTCTTTTATTCTTTTTACCTATTAATATATCTTTTAATTGACTAATACTTTCCACAATAAATGTTGCATTTGCTTTGCTTAACTCATCAAACGAACCATATCCATATGTGACCCCTATAGAGTCAATTCCTACATTATTTGCTCCGATAATATCATGTTCACGATCGCCTATCATAATAAAATCACTAATCTGATACGATGGATATAATGCTAATATGTATTGAATGATTTCCGTTTTTGATGTTCTTGTCCCATCAATATTACTGCCAACGATATGGGCAAAATAGTGATCGATTCGAAAATATTTTAAAATTTCTTCTGCAAAAACAGTTGGCTTTGAAGTCGCAACAATCAAGATGCTGCCTTCTTCCTTCAGCAAGTCAAGCAATGTAGTGAAGGTTGAATATAATTCATTTTCAAACATGCCTTTCTGCTTAAACCTCTCTCTATATAAGGCAATTGCTTGATTTGTCATTTCTTGATTAAAGCCATAATATTTCGGAAATGATTCTTGTAGTGGCGGGCCAATAAATCTTTCCAACCTAGCTAAATCAAGTTCTTCTTTCCCAAGCTTCTGTAAAGCATACTGTACAGATTTCGTTATTCCTACTTTCGGATCGGAAATCGTCCCATCTAAATCAAATAATACTACTTTATAGTCACTCATTTCTCCACCCCTTTGCATTTGACAAAAATCAAAATTGTCAGTCATCCCACTCTTTTGCCTCATTATAACGAATCGTAAAGTTTGCCTCAATAGGAAAATCTGAATACTCCTCCAAAAAAGTTGTTCTAAAAAATTATTCCGCCTTAACCACTTGGAATAGTCGATTATTTAAGATATAATAAAAGAAGGAAGACTCCAATTAACCTATAAATTTAGAACTCTTTCCTTAATATACTGAATTAGGAGGAAAAACAATGGTTTATTATGATAAAACGAAATCCATTAAAAATATTCTGATTCAAAAAATTGTTTGTAATAGTGGCTTATCCGCTGACATGTTAGAAAATCTATCTATAGCAGAGTTAAATGAAAAACTAACGAAAGACTACCCAAATGCACACCCTCATACTGGATGTGGTTCTCTCAAGTGGAAAAATGTTCGCTAACGCTTAACTTTTTCTGCTTTTTCTTTTTTTGTCCTTTCTTATTAGCCTAATCCTTTTCCTTACCCTACCATTAGCAATTGATGATTTTAGTTATCTTCCTCTTAATAATCTACTATAATAGGATTATTAAAAATAAATGAGGTGCTTAATTGGAACATAAAAAGAGGCTGTTTTTTGAAGGGAAAGAGAAATTACATGTTTTATTTTTCTATACCGGCATGAGAAACTACATGGAAGAAGTAATTCACTTTATCCATGCTGGGATTGAAGCAGGAGAATATGTTATTCTGGTTGAGAATGAACGAAATTTCAACAGGATTTATGAACATTTAAAACCTAAAATTACTTCTGCACAAATGAAACAGCTACATTATGTTAATAGTTTGGATTTTTATTTCTCCAGTGGAGGGTATCATCCGCCGGCAATCACAGAATACTTTAATAAAACTGTTCAGCCCTATATAGATAATAATATCTCCTTTCGATCATGGGCACATGTGGAATGGGCAACGATGGAGGAACCCTACCATTTAATTGGAGAGTTTGAAAGAATTGTAGATACTGCAGTCAACCAGATTTCCTTTCCATTAATCTGTGCGTATGGAGAACTGAAAATGCCTCATATTTTAACAGCACTTTTATTAGAAACCCACCCTTACATTTTGAAAGAGGATAAACTTATTTTATCTAAAACATACATACCTAATACACCTTTTAGTTCAAATAATGGCATGGTGTAATAGTAGTTGAATGTTTGTGATTGAAATATCATTTACATAGCTTTTCGGGAGATAGCGAATAGCTATTTCCTCGTTTTTACTTCCTTGATCGCTATTCATTGACGCTTTACCTCCTCATTATTTTTTATTCCCATAAATTTAATATTTACCTTTCAAATCAGCAATACTCCTATTCTTTCTTCACCTATTGCTTTTTAGCATTGGCTATTTCTTCCGCTTAATCCTTTATCCTACTAATATACTAAAATATTTTATTGACAATTACTTTTTTTGTATGGTAAATTCTATTTATCGTTTTATCACTCTAACATATTATCGAACTAAAGGATTTTGATAATAATAAGAAATAATCGAAACATTTATTTGTAGAAATATACATTTCAATTTTCATAAAGGTGGCTTTATACAACATGAAACGTTTAGCAATGAATTTACTTATCTTAGCATCTGTAATTTTCGTTTTTGCAGCTTGTTCGAACAATTCCTCAAATAAAAAGGATGATACTTTAGTAATTGGTATTGATGATAAATTTGCTCCAATGGGTTTTAGAGATGAGAATAATGAAATCGTTGGTTTTGATATCGATTATGCTAAAGCAGCTGCTGAAAAAATGAATATGTCAGTAGAATTCCAACCGATTGATTGGAAAACGAAGGAATCCGAATTAAGCAGTGGTCGAATTGACCTAATTTGGAATGGATATACGATTACGGATGAACGGAAAGAAAAAGTTCTTTTCACAAAGCCTTATTTAAAAAATGCACAAGTAGTCGTAACCTTAACTGATTCAAATATAACGAAATTAGATGAATTAGAAGGAAAGGTTGTTGGTCTTCAATCTCTTTCTTCTGCATCCGATGCATTAAATGGTAGTCCTATTAAATCAAAGATTAAAGAAGTTACCGAGTTTTCCGATAATGTTTTAGCATTAAGTGATTTAAAATCTGGTCGCTTAGATGCGGTCGTTATTGACGAAATTGTTATTGATTATTATATGACGAAAGAACAGGATACCTTTAAAGTGCTGGATGAATCACTGGCTCCAGAAGAATATGGAATTGGTGTTAAAAAAGGAAATGAAGCTTTATTAGAGAAGCTCCAAACAGCGCTTGATGAGATGAATGAAGATGGAACAGCTGGTAAAGTTTCGGAAAAATGGTTTGGAGAAAATAAAGTATTAAAGTAAACTCGCAAATGAATCGTAAACAAAACAGGATTTCTTTACGAAACCCTGTTTTGTTTTGTTGGAGGAATAGAAATGTCGTTTGATTATATTATGTCCATACTGAAACCGATGTTAGAAGGAGCGCAATCAACCGTCCTTTTATTTATTATCGCTATTGTGTTGTCCATTCCACTAGGTTTTCTTTTAACCCTTGCTATAAGGTCCAGTATCAAGCCAGTTGCTTGGCTGGCAAGCTGTTATGTTTATATTATGCGTGGTACTCCACTATTGCTTCAATTATTGTTTATCTGTTTTGGTTTGCCGATGATTCCAGGAATCGGAGAATATTTGGTGTTAGATCGTTTTGTCGCTGCCGCTCTAGGTTTTATTTTGAATTATGCCGCTTATTTTGCCGAAATATTCCGTGGAGGCCTACTTGCTATTGATAAAGGCCAGTTTGAAGCCTCTCAAGTTCTTGGCTTAAATAAGTGGCAAACAACAACACGTGTTGTGTTACCACAAATGTTTCGCATCGCCCTTCCTGCTGTGGCAAACGAATCGGTTACATTAGTGAAGGATACAGCCCTACTCTACGCTGTTGCTGTCCCAGAATTACTCCATTTTGCACAAACTGCCGTAAACCGTGATTTTACAATTGTGCCATTTTTCATTGCGGGAATAATTTATTTAATCATGACACTCCTATTAACAGCACTATTTAAATGGCTAGAGCATAGATTTAAATTTGAATAAGAAGGACGGATTTTTATGGCAATTATTGAAATAGAAAATATCAAGAAATCATACGACAAGGTCGATGTATTAAAGCAGATTACCTTTGAAGTCAACAACAATGATGTGGTTGCAGTTATTGGTCCATCTGGTTCTGGAAAGAGTACGATGCTTCGTTGTCTTGTCGATTTAGAAAAAATAGATGGTGGTAGTATTCGTGTTTGCGGGGAAGAGTTAGTGAAAGACGGAATCTATTCACAGCCCCAAAAAATTAAACAGATTACAACAAAGATGGGGATGGTTTTTCAGCATTTCAATCTTTTTCCGCATCTTACCGTCAAAGAAAATATTGAGCTTGCACCGAAATTAGTCAAGAAAGAATCAGCCGCTACCATTCATGACAGAAGCATGAAGATACTGGAGAAAATCGGACTTTCCAATTTCATAAACGTTTATCCAGCTAAATTATCAGGTGGACAAAAACAGCGGGTTGCCATTGCTCGGGCATTAATGATGGAACCTGAAATTTTGCTGTTTGATGAACCAACATCTGCACTAGACCCTGAATTGACTGGTGAAGTGTTAGAAGTGATGAAAGACTTAGCAGAAGAAAAAATGACGATGATAGTCGTTACCCATGAAATGGGATTTGCCAAGGAAGTTGCAAACAAAGTCATCTTCATGGACAATGGGGTAATTGAAGAGTCGGGTTCTCCAAATAGTCTCTTTACAAATCCACAATCTGCGCGTACGAAAGCTTTTTTGAGTCGGAATTTGAAGTAAAACTACCAATCAGTAGGGATTTTCCATCCTTACTGATTGATAGTTTCACTGTATTTTGTTGTATTATTTATTCCATTTCCATCCTTCCTAAACGAAAAGCTCTTATCGCTTTTTCCCCTGCATTGGCCGTTAATTCTCTAACATTATCCATCGCATCTTGCAATGTCATCGGTTTATTTACAATGTCTATGACTAAATCAATTCCATTTTTATAAACATTCTCTAGCTGATTCCCTTCACTTCCTACAATAGCAACAACTGGTAAATGATACATTTTAGCAATTTTAGCAACCCCTAAAGGTGCTTTACCATTCACTGATTGGTTATCCATTCTTCCTTCTCCAGTGATGACTAAATCTGCATCTTTTATATGATCATCTAATTTAATATAGGACAATATTCTTTCTGTTCCTGAATAAATCTTAGCATCACAAAATGCCATTAAACCTGCTCCTAAACCTCCCGCAGCTCCTGAACCTTGTCTATTTACTAAATTAATTTGAAATTCCGTTTCGAGCTTATTTCCAAATTTCCTCAATAAATTATCTAATGTTTCAAGGTCTTCTTGTGTTGCTCCCTTTTGAGGCCCATAAATATAGGAAGCACCATTTTCTCCACATAGCGGGTTTGTAACATCTGATAGCACCGTGATTTTCGTTGACTGAAGACGAGGATCGATTTTAGTAATATCAATCACAGATAATTTTTCAAGGGATTCAGCTCCATAGCCAATCTCTTTTCCATTCTTATCTTTCAATGATACGCCTAAAGCCTGCGCCATCCCCGCTCCACCGTCATTTGTTGCACTTCCTCCAATACCAATCACTACTTCATCTACTCCATAATCTAGTGCTGCTGTAATTAGTTCTCCTGTACCGAAAGTTGTTGTTTTAAATGGGTTTCTTTCTTCATCCTTAATGAGTGTTAATCCCGATGCTTCTGCCATCTCAATAATCGCAACTCTTTCATTAATAATGCCAAATTTCGCTTTTACTTTTTGCCCTAAAGGACCTGTTACCTCTTTCGTCACATAATTACCTTTTGTTGCAGTAACAATTGCATCAACCGTTCCTTCTCCACCGTCCGCCAGAGGAATTTTAAGAACAATGGCATCAGGCTGTACTCTTCTAATTCCTATTTCGATATAATCTGAAATTTCAAAAGTAGATGCACTACCTTTAAATGAGTCAGCTGCCACAACAATTTTCAACGTACCACCCCATTCTCGTAAAATCCCCAAATAGCACTTTCTTTTATCTATTTCTATTAATGATAAATAACTAGTTTTGTTTTCGAATACATTATTTCTAGATGAAACATCGCTATTCCTTCCTGTTTGTTGGATGGAAGTTTATGTTTTTTTTTGCTAGGTTTCAAGAGTAGTTTCGTAACTTAACTAGAGAATGATTATAAATTCCTGTCTGCATTTACAAAAAAGAGAATTAAAGAGTATATTCCTTCTCTCTCTAATTCTCCTACTATGAAAAATCAGTAAATTATTTTCTTCTTAACCGAATGACATTCCAAGACATTTTTGGTAATACAAGTACTAATTTACCATCTTCCATATAAGATTCCTTAGAGGCAACAGGTTTTACTGCTTCATGTTGAAGGGTGTTAATTGCCTTAGGATCTTCGTTTGCAAGAACAATATGCTCCTCAATGGAATAGCCCTCAAATGACCTAATATCCACATCGACATTTAATTGGTTGTCTAAGCTTCTATTCACAGCAAAAATAACAAGTTCCTCTTTCTCCTCACTATAGACAATGGATTGATCTAAGTATGGTACATCCGTAAAATCCTTTGAATCATATTTTGGTGAATCTACGATAGCTTGGATTGCAGTCCCACGACCATATACAGATGTATAATAGTATGGATAGAAAATGGTCTGTTTCCAAGAGCCGCCACCTGTTTCTGTCATTATTGGTGCAATGACATTTACTAATTGGGCAAGACAAGCTATTTTAACTCTATCTGAGTGATTTATTAAAGAATTTAGCAAACTACCAACAAGCAATGCGTCTTCAAAATTATAAACGTCCTCTAAAAGTGGAGGTGCCACACTCCAAGGTTCTATTTGTTTATCTTGATCATTAGAGTGGAACCATACATTCCATTCATCAAAGCTTAAATGCAGTTTTTTCTTGCTTCTCTTCTTCGCCTTAATATAATCACAGGTTGCAATAACGGTTTTGATAAAATCGTCCATATCTAATGATTTTGCTAAGAAATTGGCAGTATCATTATCACGATTACCATAATAGGTATGTAGTGACACATAATCTACATAATCATATGTCTGATCCAATGATACTGCTTCCCACTCTGGGAATGTCGGCATAGCTGTATTGGAGCTACCACAACTTACGAGTTCGATTCGTGGATCCACAATTTTCATCGCCTTCGCTGTTTCTGCAGCTAGTCTTCCATATTCATAGGCGGTTTTATGTCCAATTTGCCATGGCCCATCCATTTCGTTACCTAAGCACCAAACTTTAATATTATGCGGGTCCTTGTATCCATGTTGTTTTCTTAGATCACTCCAATATGTACCTCCTGGAAGATTACAATATTCCAAAAGGTTACGAGCTGCATCAATTCCCCGTGTTCCAAGGTTTACAGCCATCATTACTTCAGAATTCACTTGTTTTGCCCATTCAAAAAATTCATTCGTACCTACTTCATTTGTTTCGATGGAATTCCATGCTAGTTCCAATTTCTTTGGACGTTTCTCCTTTGGTCCTACTCCATCTTCCCAATTATAAGCAGATACCATATTTCCTCCTGGATAACGAACGATAGGAACTTGTAGTTGCCTCACTAACTCCATCACATCTTGTCTAAATCCATTACTATCCGCTGATGGATGACCTGGATCATAGATGCCTCCATACACAGCACGCCCTAAATGCTCTATAAATGAACCATAAATACGGGAATCAATTTCCGATATTTTAAAAGATTTATCGATTACCATTTTTGCAGTTTTGATATTTTCAGTCATATTTCTCTCATTCCTTTTCCAATGTATTTTGATTTGCATAATCGAATTTTTTTAGAAAAAATTCGATTAAAAAACTCCTTATTCGATTACCAAACTATTAGCGACTCTTTTAAGATAAATACGGCTGTTAATAAACGCTATAAGCGCGACTCCTATTAAGGCTAATGGAATCAACATTTGACAGAAGTAAATAATCAAGTAGGCTATTACCACCATCAAGATGCTCATTGGTAAATGTTTAATCGATAAAAAGAGGGAGATTCGTAATAGCTCTAAAACCGTCCCATCAAATGTTCCTAAAACTGGAAAGACAGTAACTAAAAACAATGCAAATAGAAAAACTAGAAAGATATAAAAATAGTAAATGGTAAGGGAGGTATTGGCTGCAATTTCAAAATAAAAATTACGAGAAGATAGCAATAACATACCAAAACCGACAACGATAAGACCAACCATCATATTTCTAACAAATTTCGTCTTGAATGATTGGTAAAATTCAGTGAAAACATTCATTTCTTTCCCATTGATAAGAGAAAACATACAACGATGGAGCGCAACAGTAGAAGGACCAATTGTTATTAATGGTAGACTAAACAGTATCCACAGGAAATTTAAAACAATAATGTAATAGAGTTTTCCCATCCGTTCCCAAAATGGAGAATCATATCTTATTTTCATCGTTCACCCCACCTCTTTATCAACTATTTCAGCCATTTTCTCCAAGCTTTATCCTTTTACTGCACCGGCTGTCATTCCCTCTACAAAGTACTTATTGAATACCAAATACAAAATGAATAAAGGCAAAATGGAGAAGATGGATCCGGCAACTAGGACATCATAATTGTTTCCATAAGGAGTTAATAAAGTATTTAACCCTATAGGTAATGTGAATTTTTCTGCTGATCGCAAAACAATTAATGGCCACAGCATACTATTCCATGCCCCCATTGAACTCAGAATTGCCATAGCTGAAAACGCAGGTTTAGAAATGGGCATAACAATTCTCACACAAATTCCATACTCACTGCTTCCATCGATTCTTCCTGCATCCAAGAGTTCTTTTGGTATGCCTGAAAGATATTGCCTAAAGAAAAAAATGGTGGAGGCATGTACTAAACCTGGAAGGATAACCCCTGCATAGGTATCTATTAGTCCAAAACTAATCATTTCCTTATATAATGGCAACATCAATATTTCAAATGGAACCATCATTGTCGCAATTACTAGGAAAAACAATAAGTTTTTAAACTTAAAGTTGTACATTGCAAAGCCATAGGCAACAAAATAACAGATAATTAACGTCAAAATCACCGAAACAATGGTAATCATCAAACTATTTTTGTACCAATCCATGTAGCCAGTACTTCCATCAAAAAGATAGCTATAATTGATTAATGACCAATTTTCAAAATCCAAATTTAGATTTAGGCCGTTTCTTATTAACATTTGACCTGGACGGAAAGATGCAAATAAGCCTGAGATAAAAGGGACAGCCACACTAGCACACATGATGATAAAAAAGCCATTAATCAAAGCTTTCACTAAAGGATTTTTACCATCTTTTTTTACTTTTGCTATTTCTAATGAGGAGTTTGATAAAGGATTAGAATTATTCTTGCTCATACTATTTGGCCTCCTTTTTAAACATGCCGCTTGAAACCAGGTACACCATGCTAATAGATAAAGCAACAATCAATAAGACTAAGCCAACAGCAGAGGCATATCCTAAATCATTCTTTTCAATTCCTCGTCTATACAAATATCCAACAATCGTTAATCCTATATTTTTGGGAGAATTATTGCTTCCATAAATCATAAAGCTTTCAAGAAACATGGCTAATCCAGCATATATACTAATCGTTGTAACATAAATTCTTGTTGGTTTTAATAATGGTAAAGTGATATGCCAAAATCTCTGCCATGCATTAGCTCCGTCGACTTTTGCTGATTCATAAAGAACTTCATCAATCGAGCTTAACCCAGCCTCAAAATATAAAGTGTTTACACCAGTCCATCTCCACGTTGCTAATAATAGAAGTGCAAACATCCCCGTTCCCCAATTTTTCAGCCATTGTTTTGACTCAAGGCCAAAAAAATTCAGGATTTGATTCATAAGACCTGTATCCATTTCACTAAACATATATCGAAATAAAATACCTGCAACAACTACTGAAACCAATGCTGGCAAATAAATAATGGATTTATAAATTCTCTTACCAACTACACTTTTCGAATTTAATAAAAATGCGCAGAGCATTGGAATAGGAATCAAAATAATTAACGTAAAAATCGTATAGATGACACTATTTCTAACAGCAATATGAAATACTTTATCACCTAATAGCTTTTCATAATTTGCAAGCCCGATATACTCACTGTATCCGTTTCCAATATTATGAAAACTCATATTTATGGTCGAATACATTGGATATATCCAGAAGAAAGACAAGCTAACGATAAACGGTAAAATAAACACATAAGGTGCAATCTTCTGAGAGAATAAAAAAGCTTGGATCTTTTTCAAATTCATTCCTCTCCTTCTCTATCAAGAGTCTTTAAGATTGCCTATATGAGGCAATCTTAAAGACTTAGCTTATTCTTGCTCAAAATCTACCTCTGCCTGTGCATCTTCAAGTGCTTGCTTTACCTCAGCGCCATTCTCTAGAACTTCATTTAATGTGGTTAAATTAAACGCTTCATTAATAGTAGTAGTAATTGGCACTGTTTTAATTAGATTTACTTCATCTTGAATTTCTAGTAATGTATCGAATGGATTATTAACAAAGTATTGAACATATTCGTTCTCTTGATTATGAGTAATTTCTTTGTTTGTCCACACCTTCGTATTCACTGGGTCAAAACCAAGGATATTCCAAATTTGCTCTCCGCCTTCTTCCGTCAATTTTGCCCAAGTCATAAATTCTGCTGCTAGTTCAGCATTTTCAGATTCTTTATAGACAACTGTTCCTGTACCACCTGCACCATTCGAACGTTTTTGTCCTTCTTCAAATACAGGGGCTGGTGCAATAGCAAATTTACCAGACATTTCTGGCATATAGTCTGTAAATCGAGACATATACCAAATCGCTTTAGGGAATGCAGCCACTTCCCCTTTTGCAACTGTTGCGTAGCCTTGCTCTGTATCAATTTGTCCCCCTGGAGTTACTTCTGCAATACCACTTTCCAACCAGCTTTGTTGCATTGTTAGCATATTATTTAAAGAATCTAGCTCCACATTTGCTTTATCAGGATTTTCTACCCACGATTCTCCATATTCAGACATAGCTAAAGTTAGCCAGTCAGCGCCACCAGTATCAACTGAAGTCATATAAACTTCACCATTAGAAGCCTCTTTTAATTTTTCACCTGCAGCTGTAAAATCATCCCATGTCTTAATTTGTGTATAATCAATACCATATTTTTCTAAAATTTCTGTATTATAATACATCACAGTAGCCCCAACATGTGTCGGTACTCCATAGTAATTACCGTCTTTTTCATACGCATCTAATCGGGATGTCACTAAATCCGCCTTATACAGTTCTACGTAGCTATTCAATGCCAACCATGGTACTTCTCCGTCTAAAAAGTTAGGAAATTGGCCAATTTCAACATCTGCTAAATCGGGAATCCCCTCACCTGATTGAACGGATAAAGTAAGCTTTGTATGCATATCTGCATAAGGATATACGGTAAACTTAATTTGTATTTGCTTATTTGGGTTTTCCTCATTCCATTTATTTAACATTTCCGTATAGAACTTTTGATGTAAATCAACGAACAACCACATGTCCATTTTCGCCCCATCTTCTGGACCTACTGTAGTAACTACTGATTCTACCTCTTCTGTTTTTTTCCCATTACCACTAGAGGAACTCGAACAACCAACAACTAAAACAGTCATCAATAGAATAACAAAATAGAAAAATCCTTTTTTGGGTAACCTCATAAAATTTGCCCCCATTCGATTTTTATAATGCCAGAAATTCAAGTATTTTATATAGATTGACAAGATCACCCCCTAAAATTAAAACGCTTTCATCATTAGGTATATTACGATTCACAAATTTTTATGTACATTTTTTATACGTACTTTTTTATTTTTAATTTTAAAATGTACGTATATTATGATTAAATTTATGTTGTTATTTCTAACTTCATTATTTTGCAGCCATTAGAAAAGGAGTTATCTAAACAACACTAATGATAGTGCCCCTAATAAATTTGACCACACATCTTTTTTTGAATTCGAAGCCAAAATAAAATACTTTTTTTCTCAACTTTATAAGATACTAGATGCTATTCTTTTTCACTAAAACAAAAATTCCATGAGTAATTTTTTAACATTTAGAAGAAAATACATCTGTAGAAGTTATTACGAAAAGGAGTGTTCACATTGAAAAAAAAGAATGCTGATCAAAATACGGAAGTTGCAGGACGTGTTTTTGATCCAAGTGATTATGAAAAAAAGGACCAACTTTCTTCTGGCTTGGCAACTACTCATGAACAAGCTACTGATACATATACAGAAGGGGAGATTGGTGCCGTAATTGATGATGTAGATGGAGAAGATGTTCAAATAGGGAAAAAAACGAAGAAGTAACAGCTAAAATAGGGACTACTTCCTAAGTGAAGGAAATAGTCCCTATTTTTATTGCTTTTATTCCGATTAATACATTTTTCAAACTAAGTTTGCTGCTTTACTCAGGAATATATGGTAACTCTAGCGTTTTCGGAAGATTGATGACATGTGTCTCTACATAAGATTTTAATCCTTCCTCCCCATACTCTCTTCCTACACCAGACTGCTTCACTCCTCCAAATGGGAACTGAACATCCAGACCTTGAACAGCCGCTGTATTAATCATGGTTGTACCTGCTTCAATTCTGCGTGCTACATTTACAGCATGCTCTTCCTCACCCCAAACAGAGCTTGTTAAACCGTATATACTTTCATTATGCAATTCGATTACTTGCTCTTCATCATCAAATGGCAATATTGGTACAGTTGGTCCAAATTGCTCTTCGACTACAATCGGATCATGATAATCTGCTCCTAGTACTAAAGTTGGCTGAAGGAAATAACCGTTGTCCATTAGGTCCGGATTTAGTATTTTCCCTAATGGAATAACTTTTGCACCTTTACTTTTAGCATTTTCTACAAGGCTGCGTACATATTTCACCTGGTTTATATTATTTACAGGACCGACAGTCACATCTGGATTAAAAGGATCACCAACCCTTATCCATTTATTTGCAGCTTCTATATATTTTTCTACAAAGGTATCATAGATGGAACGATGGACATATATCCGTTTAGCAATCATACAAATTTGTCCTGCTGTTAAAAAGTTTGAAATGACCATTCTTCTCATAGCTCTTTCGTCGTTAACATCAAAATCCTCTAAGACAATTGCAGCATCATTTCCGCCTAGCTCCAAGGTCATCTTTTTGATTGTTTCTGATGCAGCTTTCATAATACTTTTGGCAGTTTTTGTTCCACCAGTAAAGGCAATTTTCGCAACCTTAGGATTAGATGTTAGCTCCACACCCACTTCTGCATCCCCATGGACAAGATTGAGAACACCAGGGGGAAATTCATTTGCAATTATTTCAACCACTTTGCTAACAGCTAAAGGTGCAAATGGACTAGGTTTAACAACCATAGTATTTCCAGTCAATAATGCTGGAGCAATTTTGATGGTGGATAAAGAAATTGGATAATTCCATGGTGAAATGGCAGAAACAACCCCCACTGGATCATAGGTAATAATGGTTCTTCCATTTTCATGCACTTTTTCCTGTGGACTAACAACCTTCTTCACATTCTTGCAAGCAAATTCCATCCACATAAGTGAAATAGCGATTTCTCCTTTAGAATCATATAATGCCTTCCCATGTTCTCTTGATAATAAGGTAGCTATTTCAGGGGTTGCGTCCTTTATTTTTTGGATAGCCCGCTCCATTCTTTCAATTCGATCCTCTACTTTCGTCCATGCCCATTTTTTTAAAGCATCATATGCTGCATCTATCGCTTGTACCGTTTCCTCTTTCGTATTAAGTGGAGCGTATCCTACAATCTCATCAGGATGGGTAGGATTTTCACGAGGAGCCTGTTTTTCCGTTGGTACTTTCTCTCCATTGATAATGGCATGTATGGTAATTGGTTCATTTGGCATATTATGATGCCTCCTTTTCGATTCTTCATTAACATAATTAGTATGAATTAGGTTGTTACAGTATATACGATAAGTATGTTGAAATTAGACAATTCTTCCCATTCCATACAAACAGAGAAACGCAATTACAAATCACTTCAACTAAGATAATGGGAGTCTTTATAATTATTCCTCTTTTATCAAGCAGGAAAACACAATTAGCTTTGTAATTTTCCCCACTTGATGCTTAGAAGATTTCCCATTCCAATAAAAATAAAAAAAGAATAGCAAATACTACAATTTAGGTAGCATCTGCTATTCGTAATTACACTTATATATTGAATTATAATCTAAATTATCGATTTAAACTTTAACACAAATTCGTTTAATATTACCCAGACTATCTATTTCTCCAAACCTTCTGCACCCATTCCAATTTTCTTTAATAGATCAGCTAGCAGTACTTTTTCCTCATTTGAGATAAAGGATAAATTTTCCGAAATGGTTGCAACGTGTTTAGGAAAAATCTCATCAAACAGCGCTCGTCCTTCCTTCGTCAGGACGACGTTAGATGCTCTTCTATCATTGGGGTTGGGCTGTCTTTCTACAAGCCCTTTCTTTTCTAGCTTGTCTACTACATAGGTAATACTTCCACTAGGGATTGAAAAAACCTCACTAATCTTTTGAACAGGATGTGGTCCTTTACTGTAAAGCAATTCAAGAATCATAAAATTTTCACTATTGATTTTATGACTTTCAATATCCTTCTGAATATTGGTAACAACAGCCTTGGAAGCCTTCAACCATATGCGAAACAATCTCAAATCCAGATCATTTTGATTTTCCACGACTTAACCTCCTTTAAATATTTAGGTCATTTTATTTATCTATATAAAGGATAATTAACTTCAGTTGGAATCGCTATTGGTATTTGAAGTTTTCCTTTAGATTCAACGAAAGCAGATTTTTTTTTCTTTTCAACTATTGCCAAACTCCTAATAGTATCCTGGAATTTACTCATTCATTGAATTCACTCTTTATTTTACTAGACTTAAAGCAATGATTCAAAATTAATAAATAATACAATGAACCCTAATAGTAATAAAATGATTGGCATCATCATACTTTTAACCGCATCTTTAATTTTAATATGTGTAATAATTGCTCCAATCATTGTGACAACGATTAATAATCCGCCCCAAGCAGCCACTGTTTCATTCCAAATACCTACAATAACGAATACAGCTGAAAGAATTTCCACTAAACCTGTGAACACTCTAAACCATCCTGGATACCCATAATGCTTGAATCCCTCAACCATTTGCTTTGAACCCAACTTCATAAAGCCAAACATTAGGAATCCTACCCCTAATAAAACTTGTAAAATAATTGATAATATCATTATTTATATTCTCTCCCTTTACCCTAAAAATATTTATCCTAATATTAGGACTTATTCATCCTAGCATTAGGATAAATTTTTGTCAATAAAAAAACAACCTGATGAATGATTTTTAGGTTGTGTATATTCTTATTTAAATCAAGTATTATTGCTTGTCTATTTTTACAAAGCCCAGAAAAAAACATTTTTTTGTTGACGTTCTATTTTTTCTAAAATATTCTTATACATAAATATCACTCAGGAGGTAATATATTGGAACAATGGGAGGCTGCATATCTCGCAGGAATTATTGATGGAGAAGGTAGTATTACTTTAACAAAAATGCATAAGGGGGAATACAGAAGACTATGTATTACTATCCCCTCCACAGATAAAGAGTTACTAGATTACCTTCACCAATTGATAGGTGGTGTATTAATACGGAAAAAGAACTACGAACCTGATATTCATAAGAATTCTTATACGTTAGTAATAAAAAAGAAAAATGATGTATTTTTTATTTTGGAGCGAATCTCTCCCTTTTTACGAATCCATAAGAAAAGAAATAGAGCCCTATGGATTTTAAATAACTACAATAAAGTTACACCTAGAAATGGAAAATATAATAAAATAATGCTTAAAGAGAAACAATATTTTGAATCTGAATTCTTTAATCTCTGATTTTTTTAGACAAAATAAAAACCACCAAATATGTATTTGGTGGAGACGGTGGGACGTGCAATTCCATGCTTTCGTCATGGCACTGACTATATCTTGAACCTGTAATATTTAGTTAGGTCCTCTGGCGTCTTATACGAAATATAAATTTACTTTAAATGTAGAATTCCGTATCCTAGTGCTACCAAATTCTTGGCAGCCTATAAGTCGATACACGGCTGTTGAATTACTTCACATACCGCTCGGCATTGCCTTATCACAGTTAATGTGACTTAGGTTTCACCGATAAAGCCAGATTTTCACTTGTATGTTACCATACAAGGCGACTAAAATTAATCGAACCCACGTCCAGAAACATCGGCACTTAAGCTTCTACGAGTGTAGTCAACATATTCGCAATTCGCTTATTCTTCTGCCTGTTGACAGGCGTCCGATAAGCTAGTCTGGTTGTTCTCTTCCTTCTTCCTCAGACGGTGGAATCCGGCGTAGCCCACTTAAAGTGAGTCCCTGACCCTACCACATGGGCGATGGAGGGAGGAACCGCTAAGCGCTATTAAGCAGCTAAAGCGAAGTTGTTTTGTTGTTTGCCAGTTATAGGCTTTGACGTTTTAACGAGGCCGATCCCCTCGACTCGCAACCTAAGCTCGAACTATCCCTGTCGAATCCGTAGCGTCCCCATTATTAGGATAAAATCAGGTAATTGTTACATTACAAGATTCTTAGCATTTAAGCTAACGTTTCGGAAGCTCTGAAATAGGAGCTTAAAGTTATGTTGTCTTATCGACATAACTAATTATAACATAACTGAAGCGTATTTCAATTGTAAAGTTTTGGATTACATTTTTTGCCTTTCACGTAAAGCACGTTCGATGCTACGATTTGCTTCTTTACGTTTTAAGGTTTCACGCTTATCATAGTTCTTTTTACCCTTACCTAGACCAATCAAAACCTTTGCAAAACCATTTTTAAAATAAATTTTTAGCGGGACTAGAGAGTAACCTACTTCTTTTGTATCCCCAATTAATTTATTGATTTGTTTTCGATGTAATAAAAGCTTTCTTGTTCTTAAAGGATCATGATTATAACGGTTCCCTTGCTCATATGGGCTAATATGCATCCCGAGCAGGAATACCTCTCCATTAATAATGCGCGCATATGATTCCTTTAAGTTTACTCTTCCAGCACGAATTGCTTTAATTTCTGTACCTTGAAGAACAAGTCCTGCCTCGTAAGTCTCTTCAATAAAGTAATCATGATTTGCTTTTTTATTCTGTGCAACTAATTTCCCTTCACCTTTTGGCATGCCTCTTCCCCCTACTCTGCCAATAATTTTAACAAAAGAATGTCTATTATTCAAACATCCCCTGCATGTGGTTTCTTCTTTAAAAGGAACCACATGCATAAAATATGCCTATTTACCGTTAACGTTTCTTTTTCTTTCTCTTTGCTTTTGGTGCATTCTCAAAGTGTTTTCTATCATTCTTTCCTTTTCGTCGCGATTCTCCTGGTTTTCCTTTACGATCCGTGTCTCTATCTGATTTACCTTTGCGCGGTGCACGAGAGACACTACCAGTGGAGAATACCTTGCCGTCTTTCTTTGGATCTCTGCGGCGTGTTCCCTTCATGCCGACAATTTCAAAGTCAATTGCGCGTTCATCTTTATTTACATTTACGACACGCACTGTAATTTCGTCTCCAATACGGAAGACTTTTCCTGTTCTTTCCCCAATCATGGCAAAATGGCGTTCATCATAACGATAGTAATCATCAGTCAAATAGCTAACATGGACGAGTCCTTCGATTGTATTGGTTAGCTCTACAAACATTCCAAAATTCGTAACGGAGCTAATAATACCATCATATTCCTCACCGATTTTATCAAGCATGTATTCTGATTTCTTCAACTCATCTGTTTCACGCTCTGCCTCTACTGATCTTCTTTCCATACTGGAAGAGTGCTCGGCAATCTCCGTTAAGCGGCTATTCCATTTTTCCTGCGTAGCAGAACTAATATCCCCTTCAATTAAATACGTACGAATCAAGCGGTGTACAATTAAATCTGGATAACGTCTGATAGGTGAAGTAAAATGCGTATAGAATTCAGTTGATAAACCAAAATGACCTAGACTCTCAGGGTAGTATTTCGCCTGTTGCATGGAACGCAGCATTACCGTTGAAATAACCATCTCCTCAGGAGTTCCCTGAACTGCTTCAATTATTTCTTGTAATGCTCTAGGATGTACTGAATTTGCTGTCCCCTTCACAATATAGCCAAAGTTGGTAATAAACTCGAAGAATCTTCGTAGCTTTTCTTCTTTTGGATCTTCGTGAATACGATAAATAAACGGAACCTGCATCCAATGAAAATGTTCAGCCACTGTTTCATTGGCAACGAGCATAAACTCTTCGATTAGTTTTTCTGCAACAGAACGTTCTCGTAAAATAACATCCTGTGGCTTTCCATCCTCATCTACAAGTACCTTTGATTCTTTAAAATCAAAGTCAATTGCACCGCGTGTCATCCGTTTTTTACGAAGAATTGCAGCTAGCTCTTCCATACGCTCAAACATAGGCACTAGCCCTTCGTATTTAGCTCTCAATGCTTCATCTTTTTCGTGTAAAATCGAATTCACATCAGCATAGGTCATTCTCTCTGTCGTCTTAATGACACTTTGGAAAATTTCATGCTTCACTACTTCCCCCTCTGGTGAGATTTCCATCTCACAGGAAAGAGTCAAGCGATCTACTTTTGGATTTAAGGAACATATTCCATTTGATAAACGATGCGGAATCATTGGAATCACGCGGTCTACTAAATAAACACTCGTTCCTCTTTCCTCTGCTTCCACATCAATAGGGGAATTTTCTGTTACATAGTAAGTAACATCGGCAATATGAACCCCTAATTTATAATGACCGTTTTCTAAAATTGTAACAGTAACCGCATCATCCAAATCTTTTGCGTCTGCACCATCAATGGTGACAATTGTTTCATTACGTAAATCGCGTCTGTTTGCAATTTCCTTTTCATCTATCGTATCTGGAGCACTATTCGCTTGATCTAGCACATTATCAGGAAAAGCTAGTGGTAATCCATGCTTATGTATTACCGATAAGATATCAACACCTGGATCATTCTTATGGCCAAGTATTTTGATAACTTCCCCTTCTGCATTCTTTCTGCCTTCTGGATAGGAAGTTAATTTAACAACTACTTTATGCCCTTCAATAGCCCCTTTTGTGCTACCTTTTGGGATAAAAATATCTGTGGCTATTTTCTTATCATCTGGTATCACAAAGCCAAAATGCTTGCTTTCCGAATATGTACCAACTATTTGCTGTACGCCTCTTTCAATAATTCGGACGATTGTACCTTCTCTTCTTTGCCCTGAACTCTCAGAAGTTACACGAGCTAAAACAATGTCTCCGTTTAATGCTGTTTTCACTTCATTCGGTGGAATAAAAATATCATCCATCCCTTGTTCTTCTGGGATAACGAAAGCAAACCCTTTTGCATGACCTGCAAGTTTACCACGGATAAGGTTCATTCTTTCCGGTAAACCATAACGATTGCTTCTCGTACGAACAACGAGTCCCTTCTCTTCCATCTGAACAAGTGCCTTCACGAAGTCTTTAAAATGTGAAGAATCCTCTATTCCAAAAGCCTCTTCTAATTCTTGTACCGTTAATGGTTTATAAGCTTCGTCTTTCATATAGGTTAATAACTTCTCGACATTTTCCTTGATTATATCTTCCAAACAAAAAACCTCCTTTGCTTCTCATTCTTTCCAATCTAGTTTTTCTAAAAACTGATAGAAATCTTCAAAAACCTGTTCCTTCTCTTTATCATGTGTAATAACATGACGTGAGTTTTCATACCACTTTATGTCTTTGTGAATCGATTCCACTTCTTCATAAATAATATTAGCACTATTTGTATCAATCATTTGATCATGCCGGGCTTGGATAACAAAAACTGGTGAATAAATAAGATCAACAGATTCTCTCACTTCTTTTATTAGATTCTGTAATTCCTTTAGTGTATTCATCGGCTTAAACTGTGCCATTTCCTGCTCGATGACTTCTTCTGATTTCTTCTCACGTTGCTTATAATTTCGGGCATATTCGAGTACTCCTTCATACATTACTTTTTCACTCTTAATGTACATTGGAGCACACATCGTTACGATACCCTTTACAGGTACAGTGTAACCTAATTTAAGGGAAAATACCCCTCCTAAGGATAGTCCACCAACGGCAATTTCTTCATACCCCATATCTTTCAAATGCTGGTAGGCTTCTGTTACATCCTTCCACCAATCTTTCGGTCCAGACTCCACTAATTCCTCTGGCGGCACACCATGACCTTTATATAAAGGAACATAGCATGTATACCCCTTTGTATTTAAATATCTACCTAGCAAACGCACATCAGATGTATTGCCTGTAAAGCCATGCAGTAACAGCACAGCACGATTATTATCTCCTTTAAACGTTAATGGTTTCTGTTCTACTATTTTCATTTGATAGCGCTCCTTTATCTTATTATTTTCTCCTTCACCCTTATATATAATTAAAATTACTATGTTTGTTAGAAAAAGAACTATCCTTCTATTTTAGTAAAAAAGAAATGGAAGAATCCAGTAATATGATTATCCCTTATTAATGGTCATTCCTTCATTTTAATCAACACTTATGTATAAACCAATTTGTTTTCCGAAAAAAAACCTGACCTTTCTTGGCCAGGTTTTTTTATCTATACCGAATTTCGTTATTATAGATCAAAATAACTAACTGCAATCGTTAATACAAAGAATAAAATTGCTAAAACGATTGTTGCATTGTGAAGGATTAATTCTAAACCACGTGCTTTTTGCTTACCAAATAACTGCTCTGCACCACCAGAAATTGCTCCAGATAGTCCAGCACTCTTACCATTTTGAAGAAGTACTACTACGATTAATGCAATCGCCACGATAATCAATAAAGTAATCAAAACTGTGTGTATCATATCAAACACCTCCATTAAAACCAACCTACATTACTTTAAATGTATCATATTTTATGTTTTGTCACAATAGTATGTCGCGTCTTTGTCATAATAATTAGTAGAATGTATTTGTTGGGCTTATATTTTGGATAGGACGCTTTTAATTAAGGATTGGTGTTTGATAGTTTTTCGGTCTGTTACTTTTTCTAAAGGTACTTGGGCTCTTGGGATTAGAGGACGCTTCTCTGTTACCTATTCTTGATGCAACTCTTGTTGTTTTTGGGCTTAGAGAATGCTTCTCTGTAACCTTTTCTTGATGGGGCTCTTGTTTTTGGGCTCAGAGGAGGTTCTCTATTACCTTTTCTTGCCTTTCCTTTTTGCTATAGTGACTTACACCATTCTCTATTTCCCTTTAATAACTAAATAAATAAAAAAGCACCCTAGCTATAAGGATACTCCTAAAGCTAGAGTGCTTATCAAGTTAAGGAACCTTAACTTAAATTATTTCTTAAGGTTGTAGAAAGATTTAAGACCATCATATACTGCTAATTCGCCAAGCTCGTCTTCGATGCGAAGAAGTTGGTTGTATTTAGCAATACGGTCTGTACGAGATAATGAACCAGTCTTGATTTGACCAGCGTTTGTAGCAACAGCGATGTCAGCGATTGTAGCATCTTCTGTTTCACCAGAACGGTGAGAAACTACTGCTGTGTAGCCAGCACGTTTAGCCATTTCGATAGCTTCGAAAGTTTCAGTTAAAGTACCAATTTGGTTAACTTTGATAAGGATTGAGTTTGCAATTCCTTTTTCAATACCTTCAGCTAATTTTTTAGTGTTTGTAACGAATAAATCGTCACCTACTAATTGTACTTTTGAACCGATACGGTCTGTTAATAATTTGTGACCTTCCCAGTCGTTTTCATCTAAACCATCTTCAATAGAGATGATTGGGAATTCGCTAACTAATTCTTCGTAGAAGCTTACTAATTCTTCAGAAGTTAAACCAGTGCGGCCTTCTCCTGCAAGATCGTATTTACCAGTTTCTTTGTTATAGAATTCAGAAGAAGCAACGTCCATTCCTAAGAATACGTCTTTACCTGGCTCGTATCCAGCTTTTTTGATTGCTTCGATGATTACTTCTAATGCTTCACGGTTAGAACCAAGGTTTGGAGCGAATCCACCTTCGTCACCTACAGCTGTGTTTAAACCTTTAGCAGAAAGAACTGATTTTAAAGCATGGAATACTTCTGCACCAGTACGTAGAGCTTCTTTGAAAGTTGGAGCTCCTACTGGTAAAATCATGAATTCTTGGAAGTCAACGTTGTTATCAGCATGTGAACCACCGTTGATGATGTTCATCATTGGAGTTGGTAATTGTTTAGCATTGAATCCACCAAGGTAACGGTATAATGGAAGACCTACAACTTCAGCAGCAGCATGTGCAGCAGCCATAGATACACCAAGGATTGCGTTAGCTCCTAATTTACCTTTGTTTTCTGTACCATCAAGTTCGATCATAGTTCTGTCGATTCCAACTTGATCTGTAACGTCCATACCGATAATTGCTTCAGCAATTACTTCGTTTACGTTTTCTACTGCTTTAAGAACACCTTTACCAAGGTAACGAGATTTGTCACCATCACGTAATTCAACTGCTTCGTATTCACCAGTTGAAGCACCAGATGGAACTAGTGCGCGACCAAAGAATCCTGATTCAGTTAATACTTCTACTTCTACTGTTGGGTTACCGCGTGAATCTAATACTTCACGAGCATAAACTTGTTGAATATAAGGCATATTTATTCTCTCCTTTAATTTATAACTTATTTTTTAATAATAGATGTACCAGTCATTTCTGCTGGCTTATCAATTCCTAATAAATCTAACATAGTAGGAGCAAGATCTCCTAAAATACCATCTGTACGTAATTCAGCATTCTTATCTGTTACGATTACAGGAACTGGATTTGTTGTGTGTGCTGTCATTGGTGTTCCGTCAAGTGTTACCACTTCATCAGAATTACCATGGTCAGCGGTGATAATTGCTTTACCACCCTTTTGTTCAATTAAAGTGATAATTTTTCCTAAACATTCGTCTACTGTTTCAATCGCTTTGATTGTTGGCTCAAGCATTCCGGAATGCCCAACCATATCAGGGTTAGCGAAGTTTAGAATAATTGCATCAAAATTATCTGCTTCAATTTCCTTCAATAGTGCATCTGTAACTTCATGCGCACTCATTTCAGGTTGTAAATCATAGGTTGCCACTTTAGGTGAATTGATTAAGATACGTTTTTCACCAGGGAACTCGGCTTCGCGTCCACCGCTCATAAAGAAAGTAACATGTGGATACTTTTCTGTTTCAGCAATACGAAGTTGAGTTAATCCGTTTTGCGAAAGAACTTCACCTAATGTGTTATCTAAGTTTGTTGGCTTGAATGCAACATACCCATTTACTGTTTCACTAAAATGAGTTAAACATACAAAGTAAAGATTTTTTGGATGTTTTTCTCCACGATCGAAAGAACGGAAGTCCTCATTTGTGAAAGTATTAGAAATTTGAATCGCACGGTCAGGACGGAAGTTATAGAAAATAACAGCATCTTCATCTTTGATTGTCGCAACTGGTTCCCCGTTCTCTTGTGTGATTACAGATGGAAGTACGAACTCATCAAAGATTCCGTTATTGTAATTATCCTCTACTACTTGTAATGGATCAGAGTATGCTGGTCCATCGCCATATACCATAGCACGGTATGATTTTTCTACGCGATCCCAACGTTTATCTCTATCCATTGAGTAGTAGCGTCCAGAAATAGTAGCAAATTGACCTACACCGTATTCTGCGATTTTTTCTTGTGTTGCTTTAATATATTTTTCAGCAGTCTTTTGACCGACGTCTCGACCATCTAGAATACCGTGAATATATACATTTTCTACACCTTCTTCTTTAGCTAAACGAAGAAGTGCAAACATATGCTCAATATGGCTATGAACTCCACCATCGGATAATAATCCAAATAAATGAAGATTTTTGCCGTTTTCTTTTACATGCTTAATTGCATTAACGAAAGTTTCGTTTTTGTAAAACTCGCCTTCTCTAATAGAAACGTTAACTCTTGTTAAACTTTGATATACGATCCGGCCGGCACCGATATTTAAATGTCCAACTTCTGAGTTACCCATTTGTCCTTCTGGAAGACCAACTGCTTCCCCACTAGCTATTAAAGTAGCATGAGGGTAAGAGTTCCAATATTTATCGAAATTAGGCTTATTTGCTTGTGCTACTGCATTTCCCATGCGTTCGCTTCTTAAAGCAAAACCATCTAAAATGATTAAAGCTACTGGAGATTTACTCATTCTTACCTGCCTCCAATAAAGCTAAAAAGCTTTGAGCTTCTAGGCTAGCGCCACCTACTAATGCTCCGTCGATATCTGGCTGTGCCATATATTCTTTAATGTTTTCAGGCTTTACGCTACCGCCGTATTGAATACGGATGCTCTCAGCAACTTCTGGAGAAAATTGTTCACTAACTACTTTACGAATATGTGCACATACTTCGTTTGCATCAGCAGAAGTAGAAGATTTTCCTGTTCCAATTGCCCAGATTGGCTCATATGCAACAACTGTTGCTTTCGCTTGTTCTGGAGTTAAGCCGTTAAGTGCTTTTGTTACTTGAGATGCAACGAAATCATTTGTTTCGCCGTTTTCTCTTTGCTCAAGTGTTTCACCACAGCAAACGATTGGAGTTAAGCCATTTTCAAAAGCAGCAAGTGTCTTTTTGTTAACAGATTCATCTGTTTCGTTAAAGAACTCACGACGCTCAGAATGACCAAGCACTACATATTTAGCACCGATATTTTCTAATGCAACTGGGCTAATTTCGCCAGTGAATGCACCATTTTTTTCGAAATGCATGTTTTGAGCACCGATTTTTACATCTGTGCCATCTGTTAATTCTACTAATTGTCCTAAAAATAACGCAGGAGCACATACAACTGTATCTACTTTTTCACTTGATGGTACAGAAGCTTTTACTTCTAGAATGAACTCAGTCGCTTCAGGAAGTGTTTTGTTCATTTTCCAGTTACCTGCAATAATTGGCTTGCGCATTGTTTACATCCTTTCATGCATATCTATAAAGATATTATTTGTCGTTTAAAGCCACTACACCTGGAAGTTCTTTACCTTCCATGAATTCTAATGAAGCACCGCCACCAGTTGAAATGTGACTCATTTTATCAGCTAAATCAAATTTTTCAACAGCTGCTGCAGAATCTCCACCACCGATTACAGAATATGTATCTTGAGATTCAGCAAGCGCTTCTGCTACTGCTTTTGTACCTTTAGCGAAAGCATCTAATTCAAATACACCCATTGGTCCGTTCCAAATTACTAATTTAGAACTCTTAATAACATCTGCATAAATTTCACGTGTTTTAGGACCAATATCTAATGCTTCCCAATCAGCTGGAATTTCTTCAATAGAAACTGTTTTGATGTTAGCGTCATTAGAGAAATCATCTGCAACTGTAACATCAACAGGCATATAAAACTTAACGCCTTTTTCTTTTGCTTTTTCCATATAAGATTTAGCAAGATCAATTTTATCTTCTTCTAATAAAGATTTACCAATTTCATGACCAAGAGATTTAACAAATGTATAAGCTAATCCTCCGCCAATAATTAGGTTATCTACTTTATCAAGAAGATTGTCAATTACACCAATTTTATCCTTAACTTTCGCTCCACCAACGATAGCAGTGAATGGACGTTCTGGGTTTGATAAAGCCTTGCCAAGAACATCAAGTTCTTTTTGCATTAATAATCCAGATACAGCTGGGATATGGTGTGCGATTCCTTCTGTTGAAGCGTGTGCACGGTGTGCAGCACCAAATGCATCATTTACAAATACATCAGCAAGCTCTGCATATTGTTTTGCTAATTCTGCATCATTTTTTTCTTCCCCAGCATTGAAACGTACGTTTTCAAGAAGGATTACATCTCCTTCAGATAACTTGCTGATTTGTGCTTTAACAGCTTCTCCATATGACTCATCTGCTTTAGCAACTTCTTTGCCAAGTAATTCAGAAAGACGAGTTGCAACAGGAGTTAAACGTAACTCTTCTACTACCTCGCCATTCGGACGTCCTAAGTGGCTTGCTAGAATTACAATTGCACCATTTTCCATTAATTCTTTAATTGTTGGAAGTGCAGCTTGAATTCTTGTTTCATCCGTAATTTGTTGATCCTTCATTGGTACGTTAAAGTCAACACGGACAAATGCTTTTTTTCCTTTTAAATCGATATCACGAATTGTTTTCTTATTCATTATAGGTACCCTCCACTGCATATTTTTAAAATAGCGGAAACAAAGTTGTTTCCGCTGTTAGATTAAAGGGGGTGCTTATTAACTCGCACATATTTCCATTTAAAAAGGGAAATTATTTTGTTGCAAGTTGTGCAAAGTGCTTAACAGTTCTTACTAATTGGTTAGTGTAAGACATTTCGTTGTCATACCATGCAACGGTTTTAACAAGTTGTTGATCACCAACAGTGATAACTTTAGTTTGAGTTGCATCAAATAATGAACCAAAGCTACTTCCGATAATATCAGAAGAAACAAGCTCTTCTTCCGTGTAACCGAAAGATTCGTTAGCAGCTTCTTTCATTGCAGCGTTGATTTCTTCAACTGTAACTTTTTTATCAAGAACAGTAACAAGCTCTGTTAAAGAACCAGTTTTAACTGGAACACGTTGAGCAGCACCGTCTAATTTACCTTGAAGTTCTGGTAATACTAAACCGATTGCTTTAGCAGCACCAGTTGAGTTAGGAATAATGTTTTCAGCAGCTGCACGTGCACGACGGAAGTCACCTTTTGGATGTGGAGCATCTAAAGTGTTTTGGTCGCCAGTGTAAGCGTGAATTGTAGTCATTAAACCAGATACGATACCGTATTTATTTTGAAGAACTTGTGCCATTGGAGCAAGACAGTTAGTAGTACAAGAAGCACCAGAGATAACTGTTTCAGTTCCATCAAGAACGTCATGGTTTACATTGTAAACAACTGTTTTCATTTCGCCAGTTGCTGGAGCAGAGATAACTACATTTTTAGCACCTGCTTGAATATGTGCTTCTGCTTTTTCTTTAGTTGTGAAGAATCCAGTAGATTCGATAACTGTATCAACACCAAGTTCTCCCCATTTAAGGTCAGCTGGGTTTCTTTCAGCAGTTGTAACAACTTTTTTACCGTCTACTAAGAAGTAACCTTCATGAACTTCAATTTCACCTTGGAAAGTTCCTTGAGATGAATCATATTTTAAAAGATGTGCTAGCATTTTAGTGTCAGTTAAATCATTGATTGCAACCACTTCTAATTCTGGGTTTTCCATGATTTTTCTGAATGCTAAACGTCCGATACGTCCAAAACCGTTAATACCTACTTTTACTGTCATTGTAAATTTCCTCCTCTAATTTTAAGAGATTAAATATATAAAGGGATTTCCCATTATATCAACTTTTTAGCGGCACCTTCATCTGTTATCAAAATGGTTGAAGGTGGTGCTTCTTTTAAATAAGCACGTATAGCCTTTGACTTAGATGCTCCCCCAGCTACAGCAATAATATTAGGTACGGAAGATAAGTCTTCTAGTCTAAGGCCAATTGTTTGCACCTTATGAACAACCTCTCCCTCTTCATTGAAGTAATACCCAAATGCCTCACCAACAGCTTCTGCATTCTTAATCTTTTCTAGATCACTTTTACTTGTACTTCTACGATTTGCCATCGTAAGTGCCTCGCCAATACCATGAACTAGAAGATTTGCTGAACGAATTAGTTTTAGTACTTCACTGATTCGAGGATCAGTAGAAATGCTCTTATACATTTCTTCACTAACCTCATCTGGAGCGTATAAAACTCGATGTTTTGATGCAGTATGGTCTGCCATCATTGAACAAATTGTATTTGCCTGATTTTTGACATCTTCTCCTATTCCACCACGAGCAGGAACAAATAATAACTCGCCATCTGCAACACTTGGTGTTAGCGCCTCAGCAACAGAAGACATAGTAGTCCCACCAGTAACTGCGATGATATTATTTCCCTTTAGGAGAGATTTCATACAATTTGCTGTCGCAAGTCCTAATTCTTTTTTTACCCACGGAGAATGATCACTATCTCCAGCTACGATAATAACCCGGCTAATGCCCAGTTTACTTTGCAGTAGCTGCTCCATTTCGTTAATACCCGTTACTTCTCTCATTACACTAGAAAGACTTTCCAACACTTCTTCCCCTATCAAAGTGACTGTCATGCCGATGTTTGAAATATGTATAAGCTGCTGATCTTTTAAAAACTCGACTTCACTTCTCAAGACTCTTTCGGTCAGTCCTAGGCTCACAGCCAGACTTCTTCTACCGACAGGCTGCATATTCTTAATAAACTGCAGAATATAGTACCTTTTTTGCATAACTGTAAGTAAATCAGGTAATAATCTTTTTTGAATCTCAATAAATGAAACCATGCTTGATGCTCTCCTTCACTTACAGTGGTCGTCAGAAGTCCCGCATAGACATTTTACGTCCCGGATACTACAAAAAAAATAACTCCCTGCTACATGAACAATTCTAACACCAGTATAGTATGAATTCAACTGATATGTGTCTATTTTTTGTAAAATTTGACGAAAAAGTGTCGTTCTTTCTTTTCTTACTATTTGGAAAAAATTAATAATTATACTCTTCATTTATAATTATTTTTTTAGAAAAGGAATTTGATTTTTAGAAAATTGCCATTACGAAGAATTAGTTAGAAAAAGGGACATTTTTGATATATATGAAAAACATTCTTTAATATTGAATCTTTATTTGATTATAATAAGGTAGGAATTTATATTATCACTATTATTAGTAGTAACCAACAATAGAACTGGGGGATGTTGTTTCCTTTTGATACTATTCTCATTTTCGTTTTAAAATCAACATATAACATGTAGAGAAAATCGAGGGAATCTTAACCATTTATTTAGAAGATTCATAGAGGAAAAATCAAAAGGTTGTTTGGAGGATTCGAATAAAATAGACGAATCCTCCAAACAACCTTTTGCATTTATTAACGTCCTCGGCCCCATTATGATGGTTTAAAACCAATTATAATAGAAGAAAACACTCCTTTGTCCGTACTGCTTTTGATTTTTTCTTGAATAATAAAATGCAATGATATATAACAAACGTTCGGACAAAAGGTAAACGAAAGTTATAAACTCTTCTGCAATCCACTCCAATTTCTTCCAAACATTCTTACATGCCTTTTAGTTAAGAGTGAATTATCATACTGTTTTTTGACTGGAGGTTTCATATTACAAATAAATGCTGGCTGAAGTTCCTTTCCTGCCCGAACCGAAATAATTGCATGATAAGCTGGTAGTTTAATAGCTTGAAGTAGCTGGGCTTCCAGATGATCAATTCCTTGATTCTCAACTAGAAACAATTAAAAAAGACGGAACAGTTAAGAACGCAGTAGCTTATGAATTAGATGATTTAGAAACTCCTGTAACATTAATAGCTACACAAGGTGTAGGTGGCGATAAATTAGGCGAACAAAATTTTAAAATAAAATAAAACGTTTTATGTATAAGATAAAAAGCCCTCCTCACATGAGTTGGGCTTTTTCCTTCTAAGGAAATTTAATTATTATTGGTTCAGTTTCACTCAATATTTCAAAAGTTTCATCCGAAGTAATAATTACATAATGTTCGATATTATAATGTTCACTTCCTGGACCGGGTAACTGATCATACCAATCTACAAAATCTGAATTAATCTCCTTATATAACGACCATGCACCTTCAATAAGTTGGCTACTGCGAGCCTTTTGTGCTGGTACCGCTAAATCGCTTCTCTTCATTTCATCTGCAAATCTACATGCTAAAATATAATTACCATTTTTCTCTTTATTGAATAGTATTAGATATGTATTATCCTGATTGTCTTCTACAGTTATTTGTAAGCCTCTTAAATATTTAAATTCAACTAAGTGTAACTCTCCTTTAATATCTATATTAGGAACCCATGCTACTAAGTTTTTTTCACTCATAAATTTCTCCTTTATTCCAGATATCTAATCTTTTCTTTTCCAAACCAAACAGAAGAATATTTCTCCGAAGAACTTTTTATAGACATATGGGTTATAACATGCAGCTTCCGGACAAACTTTAGAAGAATTTCTACAATGGTGGTTTGAGACATATAAACAAGGTACGGTCGAAAAAGGAACAGAAAAAAACATAAAATTGCATATTTGTATGATTACAGAACAATGTGGATATATGAGGATGAAAGAAATCGCACGACCAAAAGTATTAATCACTTGTCAAAGACATCTACCATTAGCGAAGCATTTACTGAAGCGAAGGACTTAGACCTTATGCAATTGTGGACGAGTTTTAAGTTTTAGTACTACTTGTGAGCGTATCTTCATCCACTCTTTCTTTTTATCAATCAAATAGGTGCGTTAGTTAAGATGTCCAACTATGTAATTGCTCTAGATACTGTATGTAAAAGCCATAATCTTTTACATACTACTCCACATATGTTTAGGCATACTCATGAAACTATTTTATGGGAATCTAATATTTCATATATAAATTATATTGGAGCTCGCCTTGGAGATACCGACAAATCCATTTTATTAAATACTTATGGCCATATGTCCAGACGATCAGAGCTACTAAATAACGAAAAAGTTAATAGTTTTATGAGCGACTGCTTAAAGCAAATAAAGTAAAATAAAATAAGGGTTTTTTTGAAGTGTCGGACAAAGAATACACAAACCTCAAAAAAACCCTTATCTATCAATCTTTTAACGCCCTCGGAGGGAATCGAACCCCCATTTTAAGAACCGGAATCTTACGTGCTATCCGTTGCACCACGAGGGCATGGCATAAACTTACCCAACATTAAAGTTACGCCTTCATATTATAAGCGAAGTTCCTAGTTTATGCAATAGACGATGTTTAAAAAAAAGAGCAATGGGTATCATGGAGAAAGGATTGTAGACGAAATTAAAGGGATAGAACTAATGATAACATTCAGAACCTACACCCTTTTAAGAAGTTTTTTTAAAGATTGCTTTTTAATAAAAGTATACTTATCAACCAACTTTACAAAAAACGGTCATTAAAAAAAGATGTCGAATGATATTTTGGGGTATTTAGGCTTTTACGTTTGACCTTAATTGACCATCCGTGTATCATTAGGAATACATACAGTTTTGATGTATTGCATCTTACTGAAGAAACAAATACTTATTTTTTTCGAACAAACATTATAAAGGAGGATTTTAAATGAATTTAATTCCTACAGTTATTGAGCAAACAAACAGAGGAGAACGCGCTTACGATATCTACTCTCGTTTATTAAAAGACCGTATTATTATGCTTGGTAGTGCTATTGATGATAATGTAGCTAACTCTATCGTATCACAGCTTTTATTCTTAGAAACAGAAAATCCTGAAAAAGATGTATCTATTTATATCAATAGCCCAGGTGGAAGTATCACTGCTGGAATGGCTATTTATGATACGATGCAATATATCAAACCAGATGTTCAAACAATCTGTATTGGTATGGCTGCTTCTATGGGAGCATTTTTACTTGCTGCTGGTACAAAAGGGAAGCGTTATGCTCTTCCAAACAGTGAAGTAATGATTCACCAGCCACTTGGTGGAGCACAAGGTCAAGCAACGGAAATCGAAATTGCTGCTAAACGTATTTTATTCTTACGTGATAAATTAAACGGTATTTTATCTGAGCGCACTGGTCAACCTATTGACATTATTGCAAGAGATACAGAACGCGATAACTTTATGACTGCTGATAAAGCAAAAGAATATGGTTTAGTTGACCATGTTATTAGCCGTAATTCTCTTGAAGATAAAAAAAATAAATAATCTCATTAAAAAGGTTGTTCCATTTTTTTGGAACAACCTTTTTTATATAAGGAGAGATTTTTATGCATCAAAAGATTTACTTTAGCAATTCGCGTAAACTCTGAAGCGCTTCCACTTCGTCGCTCCCCTCAACAATTAGTTTAATCGTTGCACCAGAATTTATTGCTAAGCCCATTATTCCCATAATACTCTTAGCATTTACCTTCCTGCCATCCTTTTCAATAAATACTTCTGATAAATAATTACTTGCCTCTTGTACAAATAAAGCTGCCGGTCTCGCCTGTAGTCCCGCTTTTAAACCAACTGTAATTTCTTGCTCTACCATCGAACTTCCTCCCCATCTTCAAAGTAGTAATATATCTATTATACAAGGAAATAGAGTTTTTTGCTCTATCCAAGGGAAAGAATATTCAGTTTAGAAGAATTTTCTGATATTAATTTTTGTATGTAAAAAAGAAATGGATAATATATTATATTATCCACCTCTATTATTTCACAGCTTCTCCACGACGAAGATTATCTGCAATTTCATCAATTTTTCTTAAACGATGATTGATACCAGATTTACTGATATTACCAGAAGACACCATTTCTCCTAATTCCTTCAAGGTTACATCTTGATAGGCAACTCGAAGCTCTGCAATTTCTCTAAGCTTATCAGGAAGAATTTGCAGTCCAACTGTTTTATCAATATATCGAATATTCTCCACTTGCCTTAAGGAAGCCCCAATTGTTTTATTTAAATTGGCTGTTTCACAATTTACTAATCGATTTACTGAATTTCTCATGTCTCTAACAATGCGAATGTCTTCAAAGCGAAGTAGTGCACCATGCGCTCCAATAATATTGAGGAACTCGGTGATTTTTTCTGCTTCCTTTAAATAAGCAATAAACCCTTTTTTTCTTTCTAATGTCTTACTTTTTAGACCAAATGTATTCATTAAATCACTAAGTGCATTTATATGCTCTTTATATAAGGAAGCAATTTCTAAGTGGTAAGAAGATGTTTCTGGGTTATTTACAGAGCCACCTGCTAAAAAGGCGCCTCTTAAATACGATCGTTTACAGCATTTTTTCTTAATTAGCTCTGGTGAGATTTCATGGGTAAAGACAAAGCCTTCTTTAAGAATACTCAATTCCTCTAAAACTTCTTTGCCTTTATTCGAAATTCGTACAATATATACATTGTTCTTTTTTAAACGCATTTTTTTTCGCACAAGCAATTCAACAGGTATGTCGAAATATCTTTTAATTAAGGTATATATTCTTCTAGCTATAGCTGCATTCTCTGTCTGTATATTAACAACTAGCCTCTGGTTGGAAAAGGAAAGTGTCCCGTTCATTTGTATCAGTGCTGATAATTCTGCTTTACCGCAGCAATTTTTGGTTTCAATTGTTGTCAATTCTTTTTTTGTTTCTGACGCAAAAGACATGCCCTTCCCCCCTTATTAGAAAAAAAGCAGATGTTATCTAATCCAATTACTCTATTATTGAATAAAGGATTTTCGCCACTTCTACTGTATTATGACGAATAACACCTTGATCAAGCTTGAGGATATCGCCAGCTATTACATCTAGTTTCATCCGTTCAAGTCGATTTATATCAAAAACCACAGGCTTTGCTTTTTCTTCATCATATCTTTGTTGTACACTTGCAGGGATATTCGTTTTGTTCACGATAATCGTGTCAATAAACGGTTGCTCTACATGATCATACAACGCCTTCACATGATCACTTGCCGTAAAATCTAACGTCTCTCCTGCCTGTGTCATTATATTGCATATATATACTTTTTTTGCTTTCGCTTCTCGAACTGCTTCTTTGATTTCTGGGACAACCAAATTCGGTAAGATACTTGTATATAAGCTTCCAGGACCCATCACTATTAAATCTGCTTGCTGGATTGCATGAATGGTTTCAGGAAGTGGTGCAGAATCCTCTGGAGTTAAAAATACCCTCTTTATTTTTTTCTCAGCCTTTGGAATACTTGATTCTCCCACAACAACGGTTCCATCTTCCATTAATGCATTTAAGATCACACTATGACTTGTTGCAGGTAATACTTTACCACGAACATTAAGTACTTTGCTCATTTCTTGAATTGCATAGGTAAAATTACCAGTAATGGAAGTCATTGCAGCTAAAATTAAATTGCCTAATGAATGTCCATCTAAGTCTTTACTATTTGTGAATCGGTGCTGAAACATCTCCTCCACTAGCGGCTCCACATCTGATAATGCGGCTAAAACATTGCGAATATCTCCAGGAGCAGGGATATCCAGATCTTCCCTTAGTCTTCCAGAGCTTCCTCCATCATCGGCTACTGTTACGATCGCCGTTATATCTACTGGATATTTTTTCAATCCACGTAAAAGCACTGAAAGACCTGTTCCTCCACCGATGATTACAATTCTTGGCTGTTCCTTTTCACTCATGCCTGTTGGTCCTTTCTCCTCTCCATATCACGGTGAGCAATAGCAATATTATATTCCTTTTCAAAATGATGCCCAATATATTCTGCTAATGCAACAGACCGGTGCTGTCCCCCCGTACAGCCAATCGCTATAACAAGCTGCGATTTTCCTTCTCTCTTATATTGGGGGAGCATAAACGTTAACAAATCAATTATTTTTTCTAAAAATTGACCTGTCTCTGTCCATTTCAACACATAACTGGATACTTCCACATCTAAACCAGTTTTCGGTCTCATATGCTCCACGTAATGAGGGTTTGGTAAAAAACGCACATCAAATACTAAATCTGCATCAATAGGAAGTCCATGCTTAAATCCAAAACTCATCACATTTACAGTAAAGATAGATTGTTTATTTACAGAGAACTCTTTTAAAATCTTTTCACGAAGTTCTCTTGGAGTGCTCTGTGATGTATTATATATAATTTGTGCTCTGCCTTTTAGCTCTTCTAACATTTCTCTTTCGAGTTTAATTCCTTCTAAAGGAAGTCCAGACGGTGCAAGGGGATGAACTCTTCTAGTCTCCTTATACCTTCTAACTAGGGCGCTGTCATCCGCATCTAGAAAAAGAATTTTCGGTACTACCCAGGAATTTGATAAATCGTCTAGCGCAGTAAATAAATCATCAAAGAATTCTCTGCCTCGCAAATCCATCCCAAGAGCAACCTTATTCATCTTATTCTCAGACTCTTTCATAAGTTCAAGAAACTTAGGTAAAAGGGTAGGAGGTAGGTTATCTACACAAAAAAAACCTAAATCTTCAAAGCTTTGGATAACAACTGTCTTTCCCGCCCCTGACATTCCTGTGATAATTACGATTTGTGGTTCACTTGCACTCATTTTTATTCCCTCCTATAAATTTTAGCTTGGATCTAAACGGTAACTAATTAATTCAAAGTCAGGTGTATAAGTAAAGGTTCCATAGATAATTCCATTCCCATGAATCATGTAGTCTAATATATGATAATCGCCTTCTGCCATTGGCAAGTTTTTTACATTATCTAAATCGTGCCAGACAATTTTCCCTTCAGCTGATTCATCTACATTGACACCATCAGCGTTCGTAGAGAAAAAGGTGAACATCATCCACTCCGATACAATTTTATCTCCATCTTTAATAATAAAGGTGAAAATCCCTTTGATATTAGGATTTCTTAAGTAAATACCTGTTTCTTCTCTGTATTCACGAATACAGGAATCCCGCACTGACTCCCCAGGCTCCATTTTTCCACCAGGTGCCACCCACCAACCGCGTCTCGGCTTCTGTAGCAGCAAAACTTTATTATCTTTAAGTAATAAACAATTCGTCACACGTTGCAAATTATTCACCCCGATTTTCTCTGTATGTAGGCACTTCTTATATCCATTCCTCTTATTATACTATTATTGTCATGCCCTCACAATAAATTGCCTTTTCCAATTAGGAAGGATTCTTCATTCATTACGGAGAATGAATGATGTAATCTCTAGAAAAGGATGTGTATTGTTCTTGTATATTAATTTTATAAAAAAGAGTTTGAAGTTAAGAAAAATGGAAGCTCTCTTACAACGTGGAGGTAAAGATTTGACCATCAAAAAAGATGTCTTTATTCATTTACGTGCTATAAAGGTGAAAAGGAACTAACCTACTACCTTGATTTTCTACCAGATAAAGACTGCTTTATTATTCATAATCTTCGTTTATACAATGGAAAATCTTATTTTCAAATAGACTATCTCCTGCTGACTCGTTTCTTTTTTGTCATTATTAATTGTAAAAACTACTTAGGCACATTAATTTTTGATACAACCTTAAACCAGTTTATCCGAATTAGAAATAATCAAGAAGAGGGATACTTAGATCCAATCTCTCAAGTAAAAAGATTAAAGCGACAATTAGAGCATTTCTTACAGAAACACCACTTTACTATTCCCCCATTGAACCCCTCGTTATTATTTCCAAACCCTCTACAATCATAAAAGGACATCCCTCCATAAAAAATCATGTTCTTCACAGTCATAGTTTTCTTGATAAATGGGATCAGTTACAAAGAAAATATAAAGTAAATATTATAGATGAAAAAAGCCTACGCAAAATCTCCAAATTTCTTCGCAAGCATCATACCTCAGAAAACACTAATATATTGGAAAAATACGGAATGAACAAAAAAGACATTAGAACAGGTGTTCAATGCCCTCACTGTAAAGAATTTGCGATGATAAGAAAAATGCGTAACTGGTTTTGTCCATCCTGTTCCACATTTGATAAACTGGCTCATATAAAAGCAGTGGAGGATTATTTCCTCTTAATCAAACCTTCTATTACCAGTAAGGAATTTCGTGAATTTGTCCATATTACTTCCAAAGATACCGCTAATCGGCTTCTTGTTTCAATGAAATTACCTTATACAGGTGAAAATCGAGGGAGAATTTATTACCCTTCGAAAGATTTTTTTGAATGAAAAGGAAGTATTTGTATCATTTAACGTGATATTCGCGAAAACTTCGGAGTTATTCGCGAAAGTTACCATTTATCAGCCAAACCAAAAATCTGCCCAAACAAAAAAAGGCATAGGCGATAAATGCCTATGCAAAAAATATATATCTTAAAAGGGGGTCAATTTCTATTTATATGATACCCCAAATATGTTTCACTACTGTTACATTCCAATTAAAACGGAATGACACTTTCAAAACGTTTTATGCTTGTTGTTTTAACGCTTCCGCTAGTTCTTCCACATAGTGCTGTGCACTTTGAGCAGCAATACTTCCGTCACCTGTTGCAGTAACAATTTGACGAAGTGTTTTTTCACGAATATCGCCAGCCGCAAATATTCCAGGTACTTTCGTTTCCATTTGATCGTCTGTTTCAATATAGCCATTTTCATTGGTAATCCCTAAGCTTTCAAATGGTTTAGATAATGGAACCATGCCAATATAAATAAACACGCCGTCAGCCTCTAGCTCTTGCTCTGTTTGATCCACAGTAGAAACAAGTGTCACACTGCCCACTTTTCCATCCTTTTCATTGATTTCTTTAATGGTATGATTCCAAATAAAGTCTACTTTTTCATTATCAAACGCTCTTTTTTGAAGGATTTTCTGTGCTCTTAATTCATCACGTCTGTGCACAATTGTCACTTGAGATGCAAAACGAGTTAAATATACACCTTCTTCAACTGCTGAATCGCCTCCACCGATAACGAATAGACGCTTATTCTTAAAGAACGCACCATCACATACTGCACAGTAAGATACACCGCGACCACCTAATTCTTTTTCACCAGGTACTCCAACCTTTTTATATTCTGCACCTGTAGAAATAATAATAGATCTTGCTTTAAATTCTTTCGAACCAGCTTTAACTGTTTTATATTCTTTTCCATCTACTACTTCTTTAATATCACCATAAGCATATTCAGCACCGAATTTTTTTGCATGATTAAACATTTTATTGGATAAATCTGGACCTAAGATACTTTCAAATCCGGGGAAATTTTCCACTTCTTCTGTATTCGCCATCTGTCCGCCAGGTATTCCTCTTTCAATCATTAAAGTAGAAAGATTAGCACGAGATGTATAAACAGCCGCTGTCATTCCAGCTGGACCTGCCCCAATAATAATAACATCATAAATTATTTCTTCTGTCATTTTCAAAAACTCCTTTTCCCATTAACTAACGCATTTATTATACTAAATTAACGCTTAGATAAAAGAATCCATGCTTAAATTAATTTTCATTTCTTATTATAAGTATGATTATCTATTACTATCCTATAAAATCAATCCCCTATCCGTCCAAAAATCTGCTCAACCTTGAAAAATTTTTAAATAACACCAAATTATTATTTGCTGACAGGTAGCAATCAGGGATTGGATTTTTTTTATTCAAAAATATTTTTTTATATTGTTTTGCAATCGTAAAAAAAGAAGCAGCTAAATTCTAAACGAATTAAACTGCTTCTATATGAATTATTTTTCATTAACCGTATAAAACAAAGTAAAATTACAAATATTAACTATAGATAGATTGCATATAGCTTTTCATCGACTTTATATATTTCTGTAAAGTTGATGTGGAAAGCCCATACTGATCGGCAATTTCTTGCTGGGTTTTCTTTGAATCACGCGTTTGATTCCACAGATAATCGATAGCAGCTGCACTGGCTATGCAATTTTTATATAACGCTCCTGCTGTTTGCATTTCCAAGATAGCTGAAAACCATAATAAATACAGACTAGTCTCTTCCGTTCCAATAGGATGATGGTTTGAATAGATTTGCTCTGCTGTATGATGTGCAACATATAAGAATGGATCCTTTATTTGGGTACCAGATTTAACAAAAGATAAATAATCCTGTTCTATTTTCGTAAAAACATTTTTTTGCTGAATAGAAGAAGACGAAAGGATTTTTTCCTTTAGACTAGAGACAGAAGTTAAGAAAGTCGCAAATAAACGTTCCTCTACATGATTGCTTTCAAATCTTTTCAGAATAGAGCTAAGATGGTCCTCAAATCCACTAATCTTATGTTCCGAGTTGTTCCATGGCTCTTGCCCTTCTTTTTCAGGTTGGTCATCGATTACCTTTTTCCATGCTTTTTTCGCAGTTTGTTTATTTCCTGTGTGGTAAGCTGCATAAGATAACCAATAATAAAAAGAACCATCCCCTTGGAATCCTTTTTTATAGATCTTTTTCAACCAGAAATAAGCAGTATCATATTCGCCGATAAGTGCGAAAGTAGTGCCTAGCTTGAATTGATGATCAATGGAAATAGGGTTAATCTTTCTTAAGATAGCTGCTAATTCCGTAACGTGAGAGTCGTTATTTTGATAATAAGCAAATACGAGCTTATTACATAAAGCGTGTAAGTTTCCGATATTTTTGGTTAGAACATGCTCTAAAATCTCACTTGCCTTTTCCGCTTGACCAAGATAGAAATGAGCTAACGCTAAATTATTATGAGCCGACCAATACTCTGGATAATCTTGAATAACTTTCGTCAACACTTCTATAGCTTGTGGAAAGTTGCCAGACTCAAGCAAGGCTCTTGCCTGTTCCTGTCTTGTAATAAGATCCTCTTCCTCATAAGCCTCTTCTTCCTCAAGCTCTTCTGATTCCAAAGAAAGAACCTCCATAAGGTCCTCTGTATCCTCTACAAACTCCCCATCTTTATCCAGACTTAAATATAATTTTGCATGATAATATGCATCTTTAAAAAATCCTAAATGGGCGTAATTATTCGCTAAGAAATAATAACACTCAACCATATCCTCATCTAATTCTTCAATAATAACATGGAGAAGTTCATTAGATTTTTGATATTCTCCAATATCTGCATAAACGACTGCAAGCTGACATGCAATCATCGGTTCTCCTGGTTCCAATGCCAGTGCTCTTTGCAAATATTTAAGGGATTTATAATAGTCTCTTTGATGATATGCTTTAATTCCTTTGTTGAAATAAAATTCGCCTGTAGGATTAAATGTAATAAGTTTACCCACTGGTTGTACTCTACTTGAGTTTTTATTCATAAATCCTCCAATATATATATATGTTCCCTTATAAAGCAAGAGGTAAATAACATGCTAAAATAAATGGTTCTTGTTAACTAAACAATTATACCATACTAAGTTCATTTCGGAGAAGAGTCAATCCTTTTTTGGAAAAAAAGTGTGCGATTTAGCAGCAAATAATTTTTTGATAAGAAATAGCTGATATTAAATAGATAATTACTTAGAATAAAAGGTTTTTTTAGAAAACAAAGCAGCCTGAATAACACTAGTTGGGGTAACCATACAAAAGAAAAAGGTAGAAGACCCATTCTTTTTCACCGAATGAACCGTCTACCTTTTTCTTTACTTTCCTTGCTTCTCTTCATGACGTGCTTCTAGTACATTTAAAATCTCTGAAAATGGAAGTTTTTGCTCTCTTAATAAGACAAATAAGTGATAAAGAAGATCAGATGCTTCCCACTTCAATTCCTCTGCATCGCGATTTTTCGCAGCAATAATAACTTCTGCTGCTTCTTCACCGACTTTCTTCAGAATCTTATCTACTCCTTTTTCAAATAAATATGTTGTATATGTACCTTCAGGGCGATTATTATCTCTTTCTTCGATAACCTTCTCTAAATTAGCTAGTATCTGATAATCTGGAGAAGTTGTTTCTTTGTTTTGGTAGATGCTTTCTACAAAACAGCTTGTTGTTCCATTATGGCAAGCAGGACCATTTGGCTTAATGAATACTACTAACGCATCTTGATCGCAGTCATATTTAATCTCGACAATTTGCTGTGTATTTCCGCTTGTTGCTCCTTTATGCCAAAGCTCTTGTCGTGAACGACTATAAAACCAAGTCTCTCCTGTTTGCAAGGATTTTTCTAAGGATTCCTTATTCATATATGCAAGTGTTAACACTTCTTTTGTCGTAGCATTTTGTACAATAGCAGGAATTAATCCTTTTTCATCAAACTTCAATTCCTCGACATTCATCTAACAAGCACTCCCTTTTCCTTCAAATATTCCTTTACTTCGCGAACGGATGTTTCTTTATAGTGAAAAATTGAGGCAGCTAGAGCAGCATCTGCTTTTCCCTCTTTAAACGCTTCTTCAAAATGCTCAGCATTGCCAGCTCCCCCTGAAGCAATTACCGGAACAGAAACCGCCTCACTTACCGCTTTTGTCAATGCTAGATTAAAGCCATTTTTCTCTCCATCCGAATCCATGCTAGTTAATAAGATTTCACCAGCCCCAAGTGCTACAACTTCTTTTGCCCATGTAATAACATCTTTATCTACTGGATTTCTTCCGCCATGTGTGTAAACACGCCATGAGCCAAGTTCAGTATCATATTTTGCATCAATCGCAACGACAATACATTGAGAGCCAAAAAAATTAGCGCCCTCTTCAATTAAAGTAGGATTTAACACTGCTGCTGTATTTAAAGATACCTTATCTGCACCTGCCCGAAGGATCTTTTTCATATCCTCTAAGGAATGGATGCCCCCACCAACAGTAAAAGGAATAGCAAGCTGGGACGCAACTTCCTTGACGACCTCTACCATCGTTTTTCGTCCTTCCTGGGATGCAGAAATATCGAGAAATACGAGTTCATCTGCTCCTTGTTCATCATAAAAGCGAGCTAACTCAACTGGATCTCCAGCATCTCTTAATTGAACAAACTGAATTCCTTTTACAACACGTCCGTCTTTTACATCCAAACATGGAATAATCCGCTTGGTTAACATAATAAAACCCCTCTCACAATGAGCTTGTTGAAAAGTTCCTTCGACTTTGTCAGTTCATTTGCGCTAAAGCTTCTTCTAATGTAAATCTTCTTTCATATAAGGCTTTACCAATGATTGCACCACCGACACCTTTAGCGTGAATTTCCTTAAGTCGGTTAAGATCCTCAATACTACTTACCCCACCTGATGCAATTACTTCTTTTTTGGTAATCATAGCCATTTCTTCGATTGCGTCCACATTTGGACCACTTAGCATGCCATCTGTTGCAATATCCGTAAAAATAAAGGTTTCCGCTCCGGCATCTGCAAAACGTTTTCCGAGCTCGACAGCTTTCACCTCAGAAGTAGACAGCCAGCCATGTGTTGCAACAAAACCGTTTTTCGCGTCGATTCCAATGGCGATTCCCTTTCCATATTTGCGAATCATCTCCATCGCAAATTCTGGATTGGAAACAGCTATACTGCCGATTATGACTCGTGTTACACCATTTTCTAAATAATGGACAATATCTCCTTCTTGCCTAATTCCTCCCCCAATTTGTACTTGAGCACCTAATTTTTTGGCTGCATCAATAACGAATTGGTCATTTACTCTCCTACCATCCTTCGCACCATCTAAATCAACCATATGTATCCAGCTAGCACCCTGCTCCACAAAGCTTTTTGCCATATCAAACGGAGAATCTCCATAGATTGTTTCTTTTTCATAGTCTCCTTGAAGCAGACGGACACATTTTCCGCCCCGCATATCAATAGCAGGGTATAAAGTAAAAGTCATGTAGGTTCATCCTTCCTGTATTAAATTAGCAAAGTTGCTTAATAGATGTATACCCAATTTACTACTCTTCTCTGGATGAAACTGCATGCCATATACATTGTTTCTTCCTACCACTGCCGGAACCTCTTTATCATAGGTACAGCTCGCAATGGTTACTTCCTCTTTGGTATCTGCATAATAAGAGTGCACAAAATATACAAAATCATCGTCCATATTCGGTGTTATCAATGAATCCTTCTTAAAATGAAGCTTATTCCAACCCATATGAGGTACTTTATATGGCGAACCATCTTCTGTGATTCCAGAAAAACGAACCACTTTTCCTGGCAATAACTTCAATCCTTCACTAAAGCCATGCTCCTCACTTGACTCAAACAATAGCTGCATTCCTAGACATATTCCTAATAAAGGTTTGCCGCTATCAACAAATGCCTCAATCATCTCAGATAAGCCTGTTTCTTTTAATTTTGCCATCGCATCTTTAAACGCACCTACACCAGGAAGAATTAACGCATCTGCTTGTAACAACGCTTCTTTGTCTTCAGAAATAAAATAAGGAGCATTTAATCGTTCCAACGCTTTACTAACACTGAACAGATTTCCCATTCCATAATCAATAATCCCGATCATTTACAGCATTCCTTTCGTCGAAGGAATCCCCTTGATTCTAGGGTCAATCGTCGTTGCTTCGTCTAAGGCACGAGCCATCGCTTTAAATATTGCTTCAATCATATGATGCGTATTTTGTCCGTAATGTAAAATAACGTGAAGATTCATTCTAGCTTCTAATGCGAATTTCCAAAGGAATTCATGTACAAGTTCTGTATCAAAGGTTCCTACCTTATCACTTGGAAATTCCGCACGAAATTCTAGATGTGGTCTATTACTTAAATCGATTACAACTTGGGCTAATGTATCATCCATTGGCACAAAGCTATTTCCATATCGTTTAATGCCCTTTTTATCACCAAGAGCATCCTTCAGCGCCATTCCAAGACATATCCCGATGTCTTCCGTAGTATGATGATCATCTACCTCAATATCGCCATTCGCTTGTACTGTCAAATTAAATTGACCGTGTTTTGTAAATAAATCTAGCATATGATTCATAAATGGCACGCCAGTATCGATTTCGGAAACTCCTTCCCCGTCTACATTGAAAGATAACTGAATGTTAGTTTCTCCTGTTTTTCTATTGATTGCAGCGGTTCTTCCCATTTTTCCTTCCTCCTGTTATGTAGGTTCATAAATTTATGGATTTTTTGTAAAATACGTTGCTATGACCTGCAAATTTATTAAGATTGTCTACTTATTTTGAATTAAATTTCAGCTATTCAATAAAGTCCCTTGATTTCTACTTGGCGACAACTTTTCACTTACAAATCTCGTGCTTCTATCGCTCTTGCGTGTGCTTCTAGTCCTTCTAATCTAGCAAATTTGGCTATTTTGTGAGCATTTTCTCGAAATGCTACTTCACTGTATTGGATGACACTGGATTTTTTTTGAAAATCATCTACATTTAATGGATTGGAGAATCTTGCTGTACCGTTTGTTGGCAATACATGGTTAGTTCCAGCGAAGTAATCTCCAACTGGCTCTGAACTATATCTTCCTAAAAAAATAGACCCTGCATGTCGAATATTTTCTAGGATATCAGACGGATTTTCAGTGATTATTTCTAAATGTTCTGGGGCAATTGTATTAATAACTGTTGCCGCTTTTTCAAGTGTTTCTACTACGACAATTAATCCATATTTTTCAATTGATTTTTTTGCTATTTCTTTTCGTGGCAAAGTACTTAACTGTATCTCTACTTCATGCGAAACCTCTTCAGCTAGTTCTCGTGAAGTCGTCACAAGTACAGAGGAAGCTCTTTCATCATGCTCTGCCTGTGATAATAAATCTGCTGCTATTTCTTTTGCGCTAGCAGTATTATCCGCAATAATCGCGATTTCACTTGGACCTGCTATCATATCAATAGCAACATCTCCAAATACTTCTCTTTTAGCAAGGGCAACAAAGATATTTCCAGGACCAACAACCTTGTCGACCTTTTCAATAGATTCTGTTCCGTATGCTAAAGCAGCAATTCCCTGTGCTCCACCAACTTTGTAAATTTCCTTCACTCCAGCAATATCAGCCGCTACTAATACTGCAGGAGGTAGTGTTCCGTTTTCATTAGGCGGAGATACCATAACAATCCGATTTACTCCTGCAACAATTGCCGGAATCACATTCATTAAGACAGAGGAAGGATAGGCTGCCGTTCCGCCTGGTACATACACTCCAACTGAATCTAAAGGCAGAATTCTTTGACCAAGGATTGATCCATTTTCTTGTGTGAAATTCCATGAAGTTTTCAGTTGCTTTTGATGGTATTCTTTAATGTTTGCAGCTGCCTCCTTGATAATAGAAACCATGTCCTTTTCCACATTATCGTAGGCAACTGCTATCTCTTCTTCCTTTACAAGAAGACTTGATAGCTTTGCTCCATCCCATTTTTTTGTATATTCGATAAGTGCTTGATCACCACTTTGTTTTACGTTTTCTATTATGTCGATGACGGCTTTACGCTGCTCAACTGTCCCTGCATCAACAGAACGTTTTAAGCTAATATTCTCTATTTCTGTCACAATCCTCATCTTGAAATCCCCTTTCTCGTTATTTCAATAGCAGCTTCGCCCTTACTACTTGTTGAAGTCTTTCTACTAATTCACTTATTCGCCCATCTTTTAATCGATAACTGGCAGGATTAACGATTAATCTTGAAGTTATATCTACAATTCTTTCATATTCTACGAGTCCATTTTCAACCAATGTTTTTCCAGTTGAAACAATATCTACAATCCGATCGGTCAACCCAATAATAGGTGCAAGCTCAATAGAACCATTCAGCTTAATGATTTCTACTTGAGACCCTTGCTCACGAAAATAAGCTGCTGCTACATTCGGATACTTCGTTGCAATCCTTGGTGCAATCTCATTAAGCTCTGTATTTGGAAGACCAGCTACTGCCAAATAACAAGCACTAATATGTAAGTCTAGCAGCTCATAAACATCTCTTTCTTCTTCTAGCATGACATCTTTTCCAGCAATCCCTAAGTCTGCTACACCATGTTCCACATACGTTGGCACATCCATTGGTTTTGCCAAGATAAAGCGAAAATTTTCTTCCTCCACATCAATGATTAATTTCCGAGAGTCATCAAATTCAGCTGGTAAACGAAAGCCTGCATCTCTTAATAAGTCAGCTGCCTCTTCGAAAATTCTTCCCTTTGGCATGGCGATAGTTAGCATATCGTTCATTTGACAACCTCCATTCCTTTTTTCCCAACTAATAACGTAATTTCACTGTATTGCTTCGTACAAGCATCCACATCTTTCACTCCGTTAATATCTTGCGTAATGACATGGATTCCTGCTTGTCGTTTCTCCTGAGCCAATTGGAATGCTTCTTTTCTGCGTTCATTACTAAATAAAATGCACTGAGTAGTTGTTGTTTTTTTCACATTTCCCAAAGCCTCTAATAATCGATCAACACGAATAGCAAAACCAGTTGCCCCTGTTCTTTTTCCGAATTTCTCTAATAAGAGATCATAACGTCCTCCGCTACCAATTGGAAAACCTACACCCTCCGCATATACCTCATACACAATACCAGTATAGTAACTCATATGACTAACAAGGGATAAATCAAATGTCACTCTATCCGCCACTTCATAATCAACAAGGATTTCCCAAAGCTGCTTTAAGTCATCTATTGCTTTTATACCTTGGTTTCCTTCCATTAATTGATAAGCAAACCCAATCACTTCTTCTCTGCCTCTAAGCTTTAAGAAGTCAGTTAAACGCTGCTTATCAATGCTTGATAAAGCAAGCTGTTCCACATGCTGTCGATACCCAACATAATTTTTCTCATATAAATATTTCGTTAGACTATCTGCTCTTTCTTTCGTTCCAAGGATTTGTTGGAAAAAAGCCTGCACAAAACCAATATGGCCTACTGATACTTGATAATCTTTTACACCTGCTTGTTGAAGTGTGGAAACGAGTAAAGAAATTCCTTCTCCATCCGCACTAATTGTTTTATCACCAATATATTCAACACCTATCTGCTCAAATTCAGCCGGTCTTCCACCCTCTCGTTGCTGTGCACGAAAAACGGATGCATTATAGGCAAGTCGCAATGGCATGTCTTCTGTTAGTAGTTTAGATGCAGCCACCCTAGCTATTGGAGCTGTCATATCTGGACGAAGAACAAGCGTATGTCCTTGCTGATCTAATAATTTAAAAAGCTGTTGATCTAAAATAGCAGACGCCGTACCAACTGTTTCATAATATTCCAATGTTGGGGTTTCAATAAATTGGTAGCCCCATTTCTTTATCTCTGCGTCCATTTTGTGTTTTACCTTATATTTTCTTTCATAAATAGCTGGCAATGTATCTCTCATACCTAATGGCTTTTCAAACATAAATAAGCTGCTCATCATTCACCTCATGTTTTAAAATTCCGAATGCTTTAGTTCGCTAATATACTACCAAATTAAAGAGTTGTTTTTAGTGTACTCTTCGTCTTATGTTAGGTCAAGGGAAAAGTTCAAATTTAAAAGAAAATTCACTTAACCACCTTATTTTTTATTAATTCAGATATTTTCAAAAAAACCTATCCATTCATTACTCCAAAGATTATCAATCTTGGAATAACGGACAGATAGGCTATCTTCTATTTACTCATCTAATACATAAGAAGGTTCGTTTTTTCTGCGCTCTTCCATTTGTTCTGCTGTATAAATAACTTGCATTGGATTTCCGCCAACAAAGCTTCCTGCAGGGACATCCTTATGTACAAGGGTTCCTGCCGATATAATGGCATGATCCCCAATTTTCACACCAGGGAGAATCGTTGAATTGGCACCAATCATTACTTCATCTCCAATTTCAATTTCTCCCAGCCTGTACTCCTCTATTAAATATTCATGGGCAAGAATCGTTGTATTGTATCCTATCACACTATTCCTTCCAACTTTAATTTTTTCAGGAAACATAATATCAAGCATTACCATCAAAGCAAAGGAAGTGTGATCTCCAACCTTCATTTTCAAAAGCTTACGGTACATCCAGTTCTTCATTTTTAAAAAGGGCATATATCTTGCTATTTGGATAACGATAAAATTCTTTATTACCTTTAAAAAGGGAACCGTTTTATAAACATGCCATAAAGAATTCGGTCCACTAACTGGATATCTTGTCGTCTTTCTCATAACGATTGGACTTCAGGAATAGAAAGGATATCTTTCATATTATCAAAAATATAATCAGGATTATATTCCTGCAAAAATTCCTTTCCTTTAAGTGTCCATGCAACCCCCGCTGTTAATGTACCTGCATTTTTTCCTGACAAAATATCATGCTTATTATCTCCAACCATAATTGCTTCTGATGGTGATGCTTTCAATTTCTCGAGCGCAAGAAGGACTGGCTCTGGATCTGGCTTTGCATTTTCCACATGATCTAAAGCCACAACTACATCAAAAAACGCATCTAGCTTCGTTAATTTCAAGCCCATTTCCACCACATCAGACAGCTTAGTTGATACAATCGCAAGTTTAAAGCCTCTTTCCTTCAATTCCTTGATTGCATCATATACACCATCAAAAATCGTAACAATATTATCATGATTTTCAATATTATATGCTCGATACATTGTCATCATTTCCTGTGCCCGTATTTTATCAATGGTTTCAAATGTTTCTAATAATGGTGGTCCCATGAAAGGAATCACATCTTCACGCCCATATTTTCCTGGGTAATAATGATTAAGCGTATGTAAGTAAGAGGAAATAATTAATTCATTCGTATTAATTAGCGTTCCATCTAAATCAAATAATGCCGTATTAATTTTTCCAGTCAACCTCAAACATCCCTTTCTACCATTAACCATTTGTATCTAAATAGCGTTCACTTGCAAATCTGGCTTTTCTTCTATAAGTAATTGCGACCACTGAAAATACAATTAAGGCTAAAGAAATTAATTGAGCCATTCGCAAATCACCAATCATTAAGCTGTCTGTTCTCATACCTTCTATAAAGAATCTTCCAATCGAATACCAAATAACATACGATAAGAAGATTTCTCCTCTCCGTAAGTTCACTTTACGTAAAGCTAGTAAAATCACGAATCCAACGATATTCCATAATGATTCATATAAAAAAGTTGGATGATAGTAAGTTCCATTAATATACATCTGATCAATAATAAAGGTTGGCAAATGCAGACCTTCTAAAAAGGAACGTGTAACTTCCCCACCATGTGCCTCTTGGTTCATAAAGTTTCCCCAACGACCAATTGCTTGTCCGAGGATAATACTAGGTGCTGCTATATCGGCCATTTTCCAGAAGGAAATGCCTTTTTTCTTTGTAAAAATATAGGTAGTAACTATTGCCCCAATTAATGCACCATGGATGGCGATTCCTCCATTCCAGATTTTCGGAATATCCCCTAGGTGATCCTTATAATAGCCCCATTCAAAAAGGACATAATAAATTCTCGCACATATAATGGAGATTGGAATTGCCCATAACATTAAATCTGGAAAGTCATCTTTTCCTAATCCTCTTCTATTTCCTTCTCGCATTGCAAGAATAAGAGCCAAAATTAAACCAGAACCGATAATAAGTCCATACCATCTGACATCAATTGGTCCTAATGAAAAAGCAATTGGATCGATTGGTCGTATATCTTCCATCAGATTTCCTCCTATTTCCCAGGGATTTCTCTTAAAGGCTTGATAAATAGACTAATTCTCTCTTACCTTTAGTTCCCATTTTATTGTTATCTCTTTAATTTCTTTCATCAGAAATAACATTATTTAATTTATTCGTAAATTGTTCTGCTGCATTTACACCCATTCGTTTTAAACGGAAATTCATTGCAGCTACTTCAATAATAACAGCTAAGTTTCGACCAGGTCGAACTGGAATCGTAAGCTTTGTCACTTCTGTATCAATTATTTTCATTTTTTCTTCATCTAAGCCTAAACGATCATATTGCTTGTTTTGCTCCCATAATTCCAAAGACATAACCAAAGAAATTTTCTTATGGGTACGAACAGCACCAGCTCCAAATAAAGTCATGACATTAATAATGCCTAATCCGCGAATTTCTAATAAATGCTCTATTAACTCTGGTGAACTTCCAACAATTAAATTCTCATCTTCTTGACGAATTTCCACACAATCATCAGCAACTAGACGGTGACCACGCTTAACAAGCTCTAGAGCTGTTTCACTTTTACCAACACCACTTTTTCCTGTAATTAAAACCCCAACACCATAAATATCAACTAGGACACCATGAACAGCTGTTGTAGGAGCTAATTTTCTTTCCAAGAAATTTGTCAGTCTACTCGAAAAAAGAGATGTTTTATGTTTAGATCGTAATACTGGAACTGCCAACTCCTCTGATGCCTCCATTAATTGTGGAGGAACTTCCATATTACGAGTAATGATAATTCCTGGAGTCGTATCACTGCATAATTTCGATAATCGGTTTGCTCTATCTTCATCACTTAAACGTTCAGCAAAAGATAATTCGGTCTTCCCTAACAACTGAACACGCTCTGCTGGATAGTAGTTAAAATAGCCAGCCATTTCAAGACCTGGTCTTGATATATCACTAACCGTAATCGGTCGATTAATTCCTTCTTCACCACTTACAATTTCTAAATCAAACTCTTCAATAACATCTTTTATTAATACTTTTGCCGCCATGAAGCTCCTCCTTTAAAGGTCACTGCTGTTAGTTTTTATAAACAGAATAAAACTGTTTAATTTTAGTCATTATTTAGATTTCTATATTCACCTTATTTTAGCATTAAACGATAAATATATGCTAGAATTCAATCAAAATATTAGGAAAACAAGACTACTTAGATAGAATTGTTTACATACCCCTAATGGAAATAGGTAGAGAGTATAAGAAGCTATACTGATACAAACGTCCATGATGCCCTTTTTCTACTTGCTTTCCATGAATTTTGAACAGAAAAAAACTGCCTGTAAAGAAGGGAAATAGTTTCCCCACCTTTACTAAGCAGCAAATCACCTTTTTTCTCCTCGAAGAACTGTATTTTGAACAATGATATTACATAGTGAAAGTAAAATGCTAAAAAGTAAGCACATCCCAAAACTAGATATTTCAAAACTGCTCCCCATCAATCTGTCTGTTAGCGACAATGTGATTGCGTTAATCACAAATAAAAATAGACCTAGCGATAATATTGTTACAGGTAATGTTAATAAAATTAATATTGGTTTTACAATAATATTTAGCAAAGATAACACAGCACTTGCTCCAATGGCAGCACCTATCCCTGATAAATAAAAATGATTCTGAAATAACCCGGCTAATGCCACGAAGAAAATAGCATTAATCAGTATCCCTATTATCCATCTCATTCCAATTACTCCTCATCTTGCATAGTAGAAACCGATAAAATAAAACTTCCATCAGTGGGACTTTATTATCCCCACTGATGGTTAGTTGATTTCCCCCTATCTCCTTCAAATTCTCATTAGTAAAGAGGGGAGAATCTTACTGAAGTTTTAAAGTGGGATAAATACGATAGAAGATATAATTAGCATTTGTATAATCTTTTATTCTCTCGCCATCTAACGATTATTTAGTTTATCGGTTTCTTCTATCATTAATTACTAACTTTTTCTATTTTTTTTACTTTAATCGAGCCAGTTTTCGTGTTTGCTTCCATTTTTGTATGATGATCACTCGTTTGTATCGATTTAAATTGTAGCGTTTTTTGAAGAACTTCACTTTTCTCTTCTATTATTTGTATACCATCTAACTCTACATTAAATCCGCCAAAGTTCGTTTTTAATTCCCCGCTAATCGCTACGGTTTCTGGCAAGCTTACTTCAATACTTCCTGTTGTTCCTTGGAGTTCTAGCACTTCACAAGTCTCAGCATGATTGGTACATGAAATACTTCCATTAAAAGATTGTAAATCTACTTTATTAAAGTAACCATCCACTGAAATCGATCCATTAATCGTTTCGGCATCAAGCTTTTCTATATTTCCTTTTTCTACTTTAATACTGCCGTTCGCAGCATCCGCTTCTACCTTTTTATTTTCACCAGCATTTAGCGTTATTTTACCATTAGCCGTTTTAGCATACAATTTTTCCGCTTTTACATCAAATGTTGTAATCGGTCCATTAAATAGTCGAATGATTGCCGATTCATAAGAAGTTTGTGGGATGTAAACTTTAGTTTTTACCTTCATCCATTTATGATTTGTTTTAACTACTAATTGTTCATCATCGACATTCACTTGTACTTCCTTTAAAAATACCTTTTTTGCTTCTTCTAAAGAATTCACTCGATATACCTTTGCTTTGCACTCAATACTCACTTCTTCTTGATCCCATGGAATAAGCTCTACTTCTCCATTTGGAATATCTATGTCGAGCTTTTTTGGTGAAATATTATTATATTGAAAAATATGAGATACTTCTTCAAAATGGCCAAAATTTAAATCAAGGTCTACTTCTTTTACTTTCTTTATCGTTGTATCAACGAAGTCAAAAAGCTTATCTTTTGCTGCCTGAAAGTTAAATCCATAATTTGGATTCGATTCTTTCTTCTTTTCGTGGAACTTTGCCTCTTCTTGAAAATCCTCTAAAATCTTTTGTTCTTCCTCATTTAGTGACTTCTTTTCATTCACTTCATCGACCTTTTCCATTAGCTTTAACGCTTCATCTACTGTCAATTTTCCACTTTCCACTAATTCTAAAATCCGTTTTTTCTCGTCAGCCACGTTAAATCCTCCTCAAAAAATAAATTAATACGCTAATAATTAGACATACATTACATACAAGGAATGCATTAATGATACTATGTGAATTATTTAAATGATTTGCTGTATATATAAAGATATTATTTAGTAAGAATCGTTGAGATAGCAATGCTGTCGGCATGTTACTTTCGTTTTTGAATAGAGCCCATTAATCTTTACTACCATCCATTTAGAATCTCAAGCAAATAGTATTCAAAATTTTCGTTTCTTCATTCTAATACGAATTATCCCTCTGAAAAGTTTCAATACTTTTATTTATCTATGAACTTTACTTAAGAATCCTTTTTATTTTATGTCATTATTTATCATTTCAGAAGAATTCTCCTGAATAAAAAAAGGGATAAGGTCATTTTGTAGGAAGTCGGATTTTACCATATAATAACCGACTCTTCTACTTTCCCCATCCCTTTTTTCTATATTAAGTTGTAGCAATCTTTTCTGCTTCTTCTATATAATCCTTCATTCTTTGTCGATCTCTCTCTAAGATTGGCTTTAAATATTTCCCAGTATAGGATTCTTTAAGATTTGCAATATCCTCCGGTGTACCTGCTCCTAAAATGGTACCACCTTTATCTCCACCTTCTGGACCTAAATCGATCACATAATCTGTAGTCTTTATTACATCGAGATTATGTTCAATAACTAGTACTGTATCACCATTTTCGACTAATCGTTGAAGTACTGTCAATAATCTAGAAATATCATCAACATGCAAGCCAGTAGTCGGTTCATCTAAAATATAAAAAGACTTCCCAGTGGATCGGCGGTGTAATTCAGAAGCCAATTTCACCCTTTGTGCTTCCCCACCTGATAAGGTTGTTGCTGGCTGTCCAAGCTTAATATATCCTAAGCCAACATCAACAATCGTTTGAAGTTTGCGATGAATCTTCGGTATATTTTCAAAGAAAGCTACACCATCTTCCACTGTCATTTCCAATACATCTGAAATGTTTTTCCCTTTATATTTTACTTCCAGGGTTTCTCGATTATATCGTTTCCCGTGACATACTTCACATGGAACATAAACATCTGGAAGGAAATGCATTTCGATTTTAATGATTCCATCACCTCGGCAGGCTTCACATCTTCCGCCCTTTACATTAAAACTAAAACGTCCTTTTTTATATCCACGTACTTTTGCTTCATTTGTCGTTGCAAAAACATCACGTATATCATCAAAAACTCCAGTGTAAGTTGCCGGATTAGATCTAGGTGTTCGTCCAATTGGAGACTGATCAATATCAATAACCTTTTCTAATTGCTCTATTCCCTTAATTTCTTTATGCTGACCTGGCTTTGCCTTTGCACGGTTAAGTTTTTGTGCTAAGCCTTTATGGAGAATCTCATTAATTAACGTACTTTTCCCAGAACCAGAAACGCCTGTAACAGCGATAAACATTCCAAGTGGTATTTTAACATTTACATTTTTTAAGTTATTCTCTTTTGCACCAGTTATTTCAATAAATCTGCCATCACTTTGTTTTCTCTCTAATGGAAGTGGAATGAATTTTTTTCCTGATAAATATTGACCTGTTATCGATTGTGGATCATTCATTACTTCCTCTGGTGTTCCAACTGAAATAATTTCTCCTCCATGGACCCCAGCACCAGGACCTACATCGATTAAATAATCTGCTGCCATCATTGTATCTTCATCATGCTCTACAACAATCAATGTATTTCCAATGTCTCTCATTTGTCTCAATGTCTCAATTAATTTATCATTATCTCTTTGATGAAGACCAATAGAAGGTTCATCTAGAATATAGAGCACACCAGTAAGTCTTGAACCTATTTGTGTTGCCAAACGAATTCTTTGCGCTTCTCCACCAGATAAGGTCCCTGCTGCTCGACTTAAAGTAAGATAATCTAAACCAACATTTATTAAAAATCCAACTCTCTCTTTTATTTCTCTAAGAATCAAGTTAGCAATCTGTTTTTCTTTTTCAGTTAAATCAACCTGCTCCATAAATTGATAGCATTCAACAACTGATTTTTCCGTGATTTTTCCAATATGCTGGCCATTAATTAATACAGCTAACGCTTCTTTCTTTAAACGATAGCCTTTACATGTACGACAAGGCTGTTCAGCCATGTATTTTTGCATTTGCTCTCGTATATAATCAGAGCTTGTCTCCTTAAATCTTCTTTCGACATTTCTTATAACACCTTCAAATTGGATATCATTTTCCCTGACCTGCCCAAAGTCATTTTCATATCGAAAATGGATATATTCTTTTCCTGATCCATAAAGAATCTTATCCATTAAATCTTTAGGTATTGCCTTGACTGGTATATTCATATCAATGCCATAATGATTACATACACTTTCAAGGAGCTGTGGATAGTATTGAGAGCTAATCGATTCCCATGGAGCAATCGCATTTTCTTTTAGAGTCAAATCCCAATTAGGAATGATTAAATCAACATCTACTACTAGTTTATTTCCAAGACCATCACAATCAGGACATGCTCCAAATGGACTGTTGAAGGAAAATAGTCTTGGTTCTAATTCTCCGATAGAGAATCCACAAATCGGACAAGCATGATGTTCGCTAAATAGCAACTCTTCCTGACCAATAACATCGATAATCACTTTTCCATTTCCAAATTGCAAAGCAGATTCAAGGGAATCTGCCATTCTTGCAGCAACCCCTTCTTTTACAACAAGGCGATCAATTACTACTTCAATATTGTGTTTTTTATTTTTATCTAAGGTAATATCATCACCAATTTCAAACATTTCGCCATCGATTCGTAATCGAACATACCCCTGTTTTTTCACATCTTCGAGCACTTTTACATGAGAGCCTTTGCGACCTGATACAACTGGTGCAAGTACTTGAAGTCTTGTTCTTTCCGGATATTCTAGAATGCGGTCAACCATCTGCTCAATTGTTTGGGAAGATATTTCGATACCATGCTGAGGGCAAGTTGGTCTTCCTACCCTTGCAAATAATAATCTTAAATAATCATAAATTTCAGTTACTGTACCAACCGTAGAGCGTGGATTTCGGCTAGTTGTTTTCTGATCAATAGAAATAGCAGGGGATAACCCTTCAATCGAATCCACATCCGGCTTATCCATTTGCCCTAAAAACTGTCGTGCGTATGCAGATAAAGATTCAACATATCTTCTTTGTCCTTCTGCATAAATGGTATCAAAAGCGAGGGAAGATTTCCCGGAACCAGATAAACCAGTAATGACTACTAATTGATCTCTTGGAATAGTTATATCTATATTTTTTAAATTATTCGCTCTTGCCCCTTTTACAATAAGTTTATCCATTGCCATTATTTGCTCACCCCTCTGCCTTTAATTCAAGCAATAAATCGCGAAGCTCTGCTGCTCTTTCGAAATTCAGAGCTTTTGCTGCTTCCTTCATTTCGTTCTCCATTTGGGCAATCATTGCCTCTTTTTCCTTTTTCGTCAATTTATCAAGTTTAACAGATGTTGCATATTCTTCTGGTTCTTCTGCTGCTTGTGTAGCACGAATAGAATCTCGAATACCCTTTTGAATTGTTTGGGGCGTAATCCCATGTTCTTCATTGTATTTCTCTTGGATTTCTCTACGTCTTTTCGTTTCACTTATTGCCACTTCCATCGAATGAGTCATCTTATCTGCATACATAATGACATGCCCATTTGAATTTCTCGCTGCACGTCCGATTGTTTGAATTAAAGAGCGTTCCGAACGTAGGAATCCTTCCTTATCCGCATCCAAAATAGTGACTAATGATACTTCTGGAATATCCAATCCTTCCCGCAATAGGTTAATTCCTACTAGAACATCATATTTACCAAGACGTAATTCTCGAATGATTTCAATCCGTTCTAATGTTTTTACTTCGGAATGCAAATATTGAACTTTAATTCCAATTTCCTTCAGATAATCCGTTAAATCCTCTGACATTTTTTTCGTCAATGTCGTCACCAATACCCGTTCATTTCGTTTGATTCGTTCATGTATCTCAGCAATTAGGTCATCGATTTGTCCTTCAATCGGACGAATATCAATGGTCGGATCAAGTAATCCAGTTGGGCGAATGATTTGTTCAATCATAACTGGCGTATGCTCGATTTCATACGGACCAGGTGTTGCGGAAACACAAATCATTTGATTAATATGCTTTTCAAATTCTCCGAAAGTTAATGGACGGTTATCAAGTGCTGACGGTAAGCGAAAACCATGCTCTACTAGCACATTTTTCCTTGCCTGATCCCCATTATACATTCCTCTGATTTGCGGCAATGTAACATGAGATTCGTCAATGACAAGAAGAAAGTCTTTTGGAAAATAATCTAATAAAGTGTAAGGTGTAGATCCAGGAGGTCTTAATGTTAAATGTCTTGAGTAATTTTCAATTCCCGAACAGAAACCCATCTCTCTCATCATCTCAAGATCATAGCGTGAGCGCTGTTCTAGACGTTGAGCCTCTAACAATTTATTATTTTCTCGTAGTTTTTCTAATTGTTCTTCTAATTCCTTTTCAATGTTCTCAATCGCTATTTTCATTTTTTCTTCTCTTGTTACGAAGTGAGATGCTGGAAAAATAGCAATATGATTTCTTTCTCCTAATATTTCACCAGTTAAGGCATCCACTTCACGAATTCGATCAATTTCATCTCCAAAAAACTCTACTCTGATACAGTGCTCATCACGAGAAGCCGGAAAAATTTCTACCACATCTCCACGTACACGGAAAGTTCCTCGTTTAAAATCAATATCATTTCGATCATATTGGATATCAACAAGTTTACGAAGTAGTTGATTTCTTTCTAATTCCATACCCGTTCTTAATGAAACAACCATTTCTCGATACTCTTCTGGAGAACCTAATCCATAAATGCAGGAAACACTGGCAATAATTATCACATCATCCCTTTCAAATAAAGAGGATGTTGCCGAATGGCGGAGTTTATCTATTTCATCATTGATGCTAGCATCCTTTTCAATAAACGTATCCGTGTGTGGGACATACGCTTCTGGTTGGTAGTAATCATAATAACTTACAAAATACTCCACTGCATTATTAGGAAAAAATTCTTTAAACTCACTATATAGTTGACCTGCTAATGTTTTATTATGAGCAATGATTAAGGTTGGTTTTTTCACTTCTTTAATAACATTGCTTACTGTAAAGGTTTTACCTGTACCAGTTGCCCCCAGCAAGGTTTGAATTTTTTCCCCTGCTTTAATTCCTGATATTAGTTTTTTTATTGCTTCTGGCTGATCTCCTTGAGGCGTATACTTTGAAACTAACTCAAAATCATGACTCACTAACCCATCCTCCGATCTATCAACTTTCGAAAAACGTACATTTTGGTAGACAATCTATATGAAAAATTATTTTTAATCTGCTAAAAGTTTTTCTTCATCCTTTAATGATTATGTTAACAGTCCTATCTATACTTAATTATGTAATCAATATATCACCATTCTACCACAAACCATCCATTTCAAACCACAAAAAAGAGAACAAACATTCGATTTATTTTAGAATATGATTTATTAATGAATGAATCAAAAAAAATGACTATACGAAAATACCTATCATCTTTATCGACGTAAAATCGTTTAGTCATTCTCCTTCTCTATTCTTTTTTCACTCTTTTTTGAAATGTAGCTAAACATTATTTATTCGCTACTTTCTCTTTCCATTTCCTGCTAATCATAAATCCAATTGTCATGGAAAAAGCATCTACAACAATTAATATAAACGTGTCTGTGTATCCTTTATAAACAGATGCAGCAATTAAGGCGACAGTTAAAACCAAACCAATAATTGGATAATATGTTGCTCTTGAAAAGAGAATTACTAATAAGCACGGAAAAAATAGTGCAGCTAGATACTTCCCCATCTATATACACCTCTATTTAAACATATTTCACTTCATTAACCATTAACCCAAAACTTTCAAGAGCACTTGCTAAATTATTGAACATTGGAATTTGGCTAAAATCCACACCTAGTTGAATAGCAGTTTGCGCTACCTCTGGTCTTAACCCTGAAAGATACCCTTTTACACCAATTAATCGTAGTGCATGAATAACCTGAAAAATTTGATGCGCCACCATTGTATCGATAAGTGGAACCCCTGATAAATCAATAAATAAATGATTAAATCGTTTTTCATTGCATTCCTTCAAAGTATTTTCCATGATTAATTGAGCTCTCTTCGTATCAATATCTCCAATTAGCGGGAGAACACCAATCCCCTTTGTAATTGGTATAACTGGACTGCTTAATTCATAAATTGTTTCTTGCTGTGCTGTTAATTGCTGAAATTTATATTCATCGTAAGAGCTAATAAATATATTTACAAATAAATCGAATGCATAATGGATCAATCGTATCCATTCAAACAAAGTAGATATCGTTAAATGATCAGTAGATTCTTCAGAAAACTTTTCTACATAGGATGAAAGAATTCCTTTAACGACATTAAGCTGTTCGATGGATTCCAAAATAGGTACCAAGTCTTTCGCACGCTTTTCCGCAACTTTAACAGCCCATTTAGAAATATTTGCTGAATACTCTGCTTCGTCCTCAATAAAAACCTTAATTACATTTTCTATAAGAATTTGGTGAGCTGTAACTAGTTCTTCCAAATTAGCTGTTGATTTATCGATGGAATAAAAATTAGATGAACTATTTTCTAATATTTTTAACCATTCCTCACGCATGTCTACAAGATGATCATTTAAATAGGTATATAGACTTTTCATACATTGTTCCAACTAGTTCTCCTCCTAATACAAGAAACAACCTTCTTCACTCGTTTATGATAGCGACTTTTCCAAGTAGAATAACAGAAGTTTCCATAACTTTTTTCAGTTATTCCCTACTTGTTTTTGAACCTAAATTCTTGGTATTTATGGATAAATATATACTATTATATAGTTGTCATTATAGTGAAACAAGTGAGAAGCCTTTTGGTAGTAAGAGGAAGATAGAAGAATTTCTTACGTGCTTTTTAATAAACCTGTGGCAATCACTTGAAAAATCGCTTTTAGGGAGGAAGCTCTTTTTTTGGCGTTTTCTAACAAAAAGGTAATCTCCGCGATTTCCTCCGGGCTTAATTTTCCTACTATCCAATCTTCCAAATCATGATTTTTTATAGCTATATTTTGTTTAGGTATATTTATTGTTTGGTACTTCATCAATTCATTATGAATCATGTCTATATGGTATTGATACTGCTTTTCCTTATGTATATAAAACGTATTATTTTCCTTCGGCTGATTTTTATCCATCTGTTGTGTATTCCCCTTTCTAAAAATATCTTTAAATCTCTTAAAATCAATCGATTTCTTCTATTCTTTTCGGGTAAATATATTGTTATTATAATAGGAAAACATTGCTGAAGATCTTAGTCCCAAGTATTTTCTACTAAAATAGGTATTTAGGATTATTCCATCTAGTCACAAAGTCTGTTTTATCGAAGGTTGAGGTAAGGTAATATTTACTAAGAAGGGGATGCACCGTAGCAAAATAGCCATTTAATAAAGGAGACAAAAGATATGGAAAAAGTTACTACAGATATTATTGGATATCGTATAAAAGAAGATGTTTATTCTAACTCCATTGAAGGTTTATTTCTACTTAAAAAGGGCTCTACTCTTACAAAAAAGCATGTAGAATTACTTACTAAACATCAGATAAATCCATTTGATGTAATTAGCTCTACAGAAGACACCCCTCCTTCCTCCATAAATAATACGTTTACTAATTTAATAGATGAAGTGAAAGAAACCTTCCACTTTATCATAGAACAAGAAAATTACAATGTTGATAGATTTCTACATAACTATGAAAAAGCAATTGATTTTTCCCTTCAAGAATTAGCAATTTTAGATATTATTCACACAGAAGTTCCACCAAAGGATTATATATATCAACATAGCATTAATGTAGGCATCATTTCAGCAATCATTGGGAAGATTTTAGGATTATCTAGACAGGAATGCCATCTACTAAGTCAGATGGGTCTATTCCATGATATCGGCATGCTAAAAATTAATCCAGCCCTCTTACAAGCACAAGATCGCTTAACACAAAAAGAATATAAGGAAATCCAAAAACATACGACTTATGGAAAAAGCATTTTATTTCAAGTTTCGCAATTGGACATATTAATATCACGAACTGCCCTATTGCATCATGAAAAAATAAATGGAAAAGGCTACCCCTCTCGTCGAACAGAAAAGGATATTCCTTTCCTGATTCAAATTGTTTCGGTAGCAGACAAGTTTAATAGCATGTGTACTACACATACCTATAAAGAAAAGAAAACATACTTTGAAGCTATTAATGAATTGGTGAATGAAGCATATGGAAATGCACTAAATCCTGCTATTGTCATACCATTTACTAATTTTATTATGGGAAAGCAACTCTTTCAAAAGGTCACCTTATCAAATAATGAGACAGCAGAAATCATTTTTATCCATCAAAATGAACCACATCTTCCTCTTGTCCGTCTAAAGGATTCCTATATTGATTTACGTAAAGCATCCTTAAAAATTACTGGTGTAGCAACCTAAACGCAATATAGTTCCTAATAGAAATGGAAATGGCCAAATCAAGAATGATTTGGCCAAAATGTTATGCTTCACTAGGATATTAAACCCCTTTATACGCTTTTCTATAAATGTCTGCTAACTCTGTTACTAATGGTAATTTAGGATTAGCTGTTGTACATTGATCTTCAAAGGCACGGTCCGCTAAATAATCCACTTTAGCTTCAAATTCTTTTGGATCCACACCTTGTGCCGCAATACTCATTGGAATATTTAATTCTTTTCCAAGTCTAATTACTGCTTTAACAAAGCTGTCTACCCCTTGTTCCACTGTATTAGCTGGCAATCCTAGAATCCTTGCAAGCTCTGCATAACGTTCATCTGCTTTAAAGTATTCATATTTAGGGAATGCAGTGAATTTTTTCGGCTTCTCTGCATTGTAGCGAATAACATGTGGCAATAAGATAGCATTTGAACGTCCATGTGCTATATGGAATTCCGCACCTAATTTATGTGCTAAACTATGGTTAATTCCTAAGAAAGCATTCGCGAAAGCCATCCCAGCTATTGTAGATGCATTATGCACTTTTTCCCGCGCTTCCTCATCATTCCCATTGCGATAAGCTCTTGGTAAATATTCAAATATCAACTGAACTGCTTTCACAGCTAATGCATCTGTATAGTCATTTGCCATATTAGATACATATGCTTCCACAGCATGTGTTAATACGTCCATCCCAGTATCTGCTGTAACAGCAGGGGGTACAGTCATAACAAATTGCGGATCGATGATTGCTACATCTGGTGTTAATTCATAATCAGCTAACGGATATTTAATGTTCTGTTCTTTATCTGTAATTACAGCGAAAGATGTTACTTCAGATCCAGTACCAGAAGTAGTTGGAATTGCTACAAATTTAGCTTTTCCTCCTAATGATGGATATTTATAAACCCTTTTCCGAATATCTAGGAATTTTTGCTTTAATCCAAAGAACTCTTCATCTGGATGTTCGTAGAATAACCACATACCTTTTGCTGCATCCATTGGAGATCCTCCCCCAAGTGCGATAATGCAGTCTGGTTGGAATTTAGCCATCATTTCTGTTCCTCTGACAACCGTTTCAATAGATGGATCTGGTTCTACATCTGAAAACACTTCTACTTGCACTAGATTTGAACGTTTTCTTAAGTTATAAAGTAATTTATCTACATATCCGAATTTAACCATGTATGGATCTGTAACGATAAACACTCTTGAAATATCCTTCATTTTTTGTAAATATTGTACAGAGTTTTTCTCAAAATATATTTTTGAAGGTACTTTAAACCATTGCATATTTACATTCCTTTTAGCTAGTTTTTTTACATTCAATAAATGAATATCTGTTACATTAGTAGATACAGAGTTTTTACCATAAGAGCCACAGCCAAGTGTTAAAGATGGCATGAAGGCGTTGTAGATATCACCAATTGCCCCTTGAGAAGATGGTGCATTGTTAATAATACGACATGCTTTCATTCTTAGTGCAAAGCTTTCTACTACTTTTGGATCTTCTGAGTGAATAACTGCTGAGTGTCCTAATCCACCGAATTCTAGCATTTCTTCTGCTCGTTTGATTCCTTCTTCTGTTGATTCCACTCTATAGCACGCAAGTACTGGGCTTAATTTTTCTCTTGATAGTGGATAATTTGGTCCAACACCTTCTAATTCAGCAAGAAGAATTTTTGTATCTTCAGGTACCTTTACTCCTGCTAATCCTGCAATATAATGAGCTGATTTACCAACGATATCCGGATTTACTGCACATGTATTTTCATTAATTACTAGCTTTTCTACTTTCGCCAACTCTTCATTATTTAAGAAGTAGCAGCTATTACGAACCAATTGATTTTTAACTTCATCATAGATTTCTGTATCGATGATTACCGCTTGCTCAGAAGCGCAAATCATACCATTATCAAAAGTTTTAGAAAGGATTAAATCATTAACTGCTCTCTTCACTTTTGCTGTTTTTTCTATATAACAAGGTACGTTACCTGCTCCAACTCCAAGTGCAGGTTTTCCACAACTGTATGCAGATTTAACCATTCCTGGTCCACCAGTTGCAAGTATTAATGCAACATCATTATGATTCATTAATGCTTTTGTTGTTTCAATGGAAGGTTTTTCTACCCATTGTATACAATTTTCTGGCGCTCCTGCTTTAACAGCTGCATCTCTTAAGATTCTTGCTGCTTCACTGCTACATTTCTGTGCAGATGGATGGAAAGCAAATATAATGGGATTACGTGTTTTTATCGCAATAATTGCTTTAAACATTGTAGTAGATGTTGGATTCGTAACCGGTGTTACTCCTGCAACTACACCAACTGGATCGGCAATTTCAACAATTCCCGTTTGTTGGTCTTCGCTTATTACCCCAACTGTGCGATCGTATTTAATATTATGGTAGATATATTCGGTAGAGAAAATATTCTTTGTAATTTTGTCCTCATAAATACCTCTGCCCGTTTCTTCAACCGCTAGTTTCGCTAAATACATATGTTTATCTAAACCAGCTAGAGCCATTGCCTTTACAATCGTATCCACTTGCTCTTGATCTAAAGACATAAATTCTTCAAGTGCTTTCTTTCCTTTTGCTGCCATTTCATTAATAACGGTTTGTGCATCAACTTGCTCATTTTTCGCTTTAACTTCTTTTTCCACAACTGACATAGTAGATCCCTCCGATATAGAGAATGATAATAATGTGAAATTATTCACAAGTTACTTTAAAGAAAAACCACTTTTAAAAAGCGGTATAATTGTGAAATAATTCACAAATGATTCTTTAAAGAAAAACTACTAATATAGTAGTTTATTTGCCTACTAGCTTCTAACATTTTTGTTGCGTCTTTTTGTATTTTCTAGTTGTTTTCTCTTTACATGTATATCATATAATGACTTGTTAAAACCTTCAAGCAATTTCATAAAACATTGTTAAACCTTTCACAATATTGTTCACATTTTATACAAATTTGAAATATCTTCTTACTTTTCCTATAATATTAAATGTGATAAAACCAACAATGAAAGGGTTTACAATTTGAATAATAAAAGAGAAAGAACCAGCGCTGATCATGATACCTATCAATTTATTATCCGTGTTTCCTATCAGTTATTTATGGAATTGGGATATCGAAAGGTTAGTACACGGATGATTGCAGAACGTTGTGGAATTACACAGCCTGCCTTATATCATCATTTTAAGAATAAGCAAAATATTTATAAAGAAGTAATTAATACTTCCATTTCACAAACAGAACATGCCTTATTAAAAATCACAGAAGAATTTCAGAATCTAGAAGAATGTATCTACCAAATTTCGCTTTACTTTTTAGAAAATCATCAAGAAGATCTCATGCAGATGTTCCATGATTTACAACATGAAATGCCGAATGATATACAAATGCAATTAAGAAATCGCTGGCAAGAGGGATTTTTAAATCCAATTATGCTAGTGTTTGATAAGGCTGAAAAAGACAATAAAATTTCCTTACAAAAAATAGAAAGTACTAGTGAAGAGATAGCCTTCGTGTTTCTTCAATATATTCAAACGGCCATGAAACCTTCTTATATAAATGATTTTTCTAAGGAGCAACAAAAAAAGGAAATCAAACGTAAAGCACAGTTAATCGTTCATTTATTTTTATTTGGAATAGTAGATAGGTAATGTTTAAAAAAAACACTTCATTTCTTGAAAAAATAATTATATACTCAACTTATCGCTCGATAAGTTTTTTTACACCGAACTTATCAAGTGATAAGTTCGGTCTTTTTAAGGAGTGAAAAAATGAAAGATTATCTTAGTCGTTATTTTGTCGCGGTTACTGGTAGAAAAGGAAAATGGATAACATTAATCACTTGGATTCTACTTGTTGGAATATTAAGTGTGCTCTTCCCTCAAGCTAGTTCACAAAAAAATGACTTAGCTAGCAATGTTCCAACAAGTGCTTTATCACAGCAAGCAGAAGAAAAACTAAAGGCAGAATTTCCTGATGAACAAGGAACCCCCGCTTTAATTACATGGTATCGCTCAAATGGTTTATCTGATAAGGATATAGAGACAATACAAGAGCTTACAAACCAATTAACTGTTGTACCACTTGCTCATCAAACAGCAATTATTCCTTATCACCAACTACCAATAGAGGTAATTAGACAACAAATCTCAGAGGATGGAACTACGTTGGTTCTCCCGATTTTATTTGAAAACAACTTAGCAACAAGTGAATTAAAAGAAAGTATTCAAAAGCTAGAAAGTGATGCAACTGAGATTTTTGGCCGAAATCCTTTTAACACTACACTAAATGATGAAACGAAATTACATGCTAGAACAACTGGTCCTGTCGGTATCTCCATAGATGCTACTGAGTTATTTAGCCAAGGAGATTTATCATTACTCATTGGCACCATTATTATCGTGCTTATTTGTTTACTTGTCATCTACCGTTCTCCTATTTTAGCTGTCATTCCTTTATTTGGAGTTGGTATTGCCTATGGAGTAATCAGTCCTCTGCTTGGGTTTATGGGTGAACATAAGTGGATTGAGTTCGATTCTCAAAGTATTGCTATTATGACTGTGTTACTTTTTGGAGCAGGAACGGATTATTGCCTATTTATTATTAGTAGATATAGAACGTATTTAACGACAGAAGCAATTAAGGAAGTTGCGATGCAAAGAGCATTGCATCGATCTGGTGGAGCTGTAGCTATGAGTGGATTAACGGTAGTCTTTTCTCTTCTTGTCCTATTGTTTGCCCAGTATGGTGCCGTTCAACGATTTGCAATCCCATTTAGCTTGGCTATATTTATTATGATGTTGGCTAGTCTAAGCCTAGTTCCTGCTATTCTTGCTATTATTGGGAGACTATCTTTTTATCCATTTGTTCCGAAATTAGAGGAAGATTTAATGAAAAGCAATAAAAAAAAATCACCTCGAAAAAGAAAGTCTATTGGGAACTCAATAGGCAATATAGTTACAAAGCATCCTTGGAAAGTAACAATTCTTACAACATTAATACTTGGGGTTTTTGCTGTTTTTTCCATTAAAACAGAATATACGTATGATTTATTGTCCTCTTTCCCTGAAGATATGCCTTCAAGAGAAGGTTTTACTTTAATTGAAGAACATTTTAATGCAGGAGAACTCGCTCCGGTGTCTGTCATTATTGATACAGAAGGAGAAAAGTTTAATGTCGGAGAAGAATTAAAGCAATTAGATTTCATTGCAGCGGTTTCAGAGGAAGAAGCAGGAATAAACAATCCAAATTTAATAAAATATTCGATTGAATTAGAAACAAATCCTTATTCAAATCAAGCGATGGATGAACTACCTATTATTCGTGATACCTTAGAAGACAAACTTCGAGAAAGTGGCATAAAGAATCCGCATGATAATATTTGGCTTGCTGGAATAACTGCAGAACAATATGATACAAGAGAATTAACAAATCAAGATGCAAAATTAATTATTCCAATTATTTTAATCATGATAGCTGTCTTGTTACTTGTTTATTTGAGATCTATTACAGCAACATTCTATTTAATCGCATCTGTACTTCTTTCTTACTTTAGTGCTCTAGGCTTAGGTTGGGTAATTCTTCATTATGGATTTGGCGTAGAAGCAATTCAAGGATTAATCCCCTTGTACTCCTTCGTCTTTATTGTTGCTTTAGGAGAAGACTATAATATTTTCATGATATCAAGCATTTGGAAAAAGCGGAAAGTGATGCCTCTCTTACAAGCAGTAAAAGAGGGAGTTGCTGAATCAGGCGGGGTTATTACTTCTGCAGGAGTCATTTTAGCAGCTACCTTTATGGTTTTGACTACTCTACCTATGGAGGTTCTTGTCCATTTTGGAACAATAACGGCTATTGGGATTGTATTAGATACATTTATCGTAAGACCGTTTTTAGTACCGGCAATAACTTCTTTATTAGGAAATGCTGCCTTTTGGCCAAGTAAGAAAGTACATGTTAAAGAAAAGGAATAAATGATTACTCTCCTCCAAGGCTTATCTAAAGTTAGCCTTGGGGGATATTTAACTTCCACCAATATTTTCCCCATAACTAAATATCTTTCCTAATCTTTAGACACTTCTCCCTATTATATTAAGTTATTTATATAGATGAAATTTTTTCCTCTGGCTAACTATTTTACCTTTCTAACAATTTTGTTGATATGTATAAAAACGTTGCTCTAGACCCACCCTATAAGGACTTGATATGATAAGTGGGTTAATTAAGGGGGCATTCGAAGATGAATAAAAAATATGCAGACTTAAAACTCGGAGAAAGAGCTGCGATATTAAGTATTTTTACATATATTATATTAGCTTCAGTGAAATTATTTATTGGGAACAGTACTGGTTCTCAAGCATTAAAAGCTGATGGATGGAATAATTTCACGGATATTATTGCTTCTGTTGCAGTATTAATTGGCTTGCGCCTTTCCCAAAAACCCGCTGATAAAGATCACCCTTATGGTCACTGGAAAGCCGAAACTGTCGCTTCACTAATTGCTTCATTTATTATGATGAGCGTTGGTTTGCAAGTTTTATTCCAAGCAGTTTCATCGTTCTTTAGCCAGACAAGGCAAGCACCTGATTTAGTTGCAGCATATACCGCGATTGCTTGTGGTGCTGTAATGTTTTGCGTTTATCGCATCAATTTACGTTTAGGCAATAAAATTAATAGCCAAGCAGTTAAAGCTGCTGCAAAGGATAACTTCTCAGATTCAATGGTTAGCTTTGGAACAGCAATAGGTATTATTGGAGCACAATTAAAATTAACCTTTTTAGATCCTCTTGCTGCCTGCATTGTTGGACTATTAATATGTAAAACAGCTTGGAGTATTTTTAGAGAAACAACCCACTATTTAACAGATGGGTTTGATGTTTTATTAATTGATCAATACAAAAAAACGATTTTGCGTACGAAAGGTGTAAAAGCCGTAAAAGAAATTAAAGCAAGAAACTACGGAAACAGCCCAGTTGTCGATGTCGTCATTACTGTTAACCAGCAGCTGGATATTACTCATGCTCATGATATTTCTTCCGCTGTCGAAAATGCTTTAATAGATGAATTTAATGCATTAGAGGTACATGTTCATATAGAGCCAGACTAAAAGCGAGGAAAAATAAAAAACGAAGCGGTTATTTTATTTAACTGTTCCGTTTTGAAGTCCCTATTTTTAAATAGGCACTGAAATGACCATTGTATTGGCAGCATTATTGGTATAAAAACTCTCTCTACAGTTGGTATGGTTCTTTTTAGTAGGGTGTCTTCTCCTTTTCCGAGGAACCGCGAAAGTAAAATTAGCGGAATTTTTCCGGTTACATACAGAATAAAGGGTTTTTTGAAGTAAATAAGGGGAGTTTTTCCGGTTACATACAGCAAAAACTCCCATTTCTGAAGATTTAGAGCCAATAGGCGGAATCTCTCCGTCTATTTCAGCCTTTTTTTCTATTAATTACTAATTAAGCGGAATTTTTCCGTCTATTATGACTCTGATGCTTACGCTGAATAAGTATTGGACAATAAAAAAAGAAAAGACATATTCATACGTCTTTTCCTGTGTCATTTTTTTGTAAATGGATAGTATTAGTATGCCTTTGCCCAATATACTAATTTACTTGCTTTCTTGCCACAGCAAACACAAGTATCTGCGATTGCTTCTTGTTCAAACGGCATGCATCTAGACGTTGCACTTGTCTCTTCCTTAATTTTGTCTTCACAGGCTTGATCTTCACACCACATTGCTTTAATAAATCCTGGCTTTTCTTTGGCAATCCATTGTTTAAATTCGTCAAACGATACAGCAACATGCGTGTTCTCTTCTCTATGATCTGTAGCTTTCTGCAGTAGATTGTCTTGGATATCCTTTAAAAATTGGGTAATTGTATCTTCTAGTCCATCCATTGAAACAAATTGTTTTTCTCCTGTATCTCTACGAACGAGCACAACTTGATTTTTCTCGATATCCTTTGGTCCTACTTCTAGACGCAAGGGAATTCCCTTCATTTCATACTCATTAAATTTCCAACCAGGCTTTTTATCACTTGCATCAATGCCAACTCGAATTGCACCGCTTAATTTCTTCTGTAAATCATAGGCAAAATCCAATACCCCTTCTTTATGCTGAGCAATTGGTACAATCATTACTTGGGTTGGAGCAATCATTGGTGGGACAACTAAGCCACGGTCATCTCCATGAACCATTATCATGGCACCAATAATTCGAGTCGTAAAGCCCCAAGATGTTTGTTGAACATGCTGCAAATTCCCCTCTCTATCAGAGAACTGAATACCAAAGGATTTCGCAAAGCCATCGCCTAAATTATGTGAAGTTCCTGATTGCAATGCTTTTCCATCATGCATAAGACTTTCAATTGTATACGTATATTTTGCCCCTGCAAATTTTTCTTTTTCTGTTTTTCTTCCTTTGATAACAGGAAGCGCTAAGTATTTCTCACAAATTTCCGCATATACCTCAAGCATTTGAATAGTTTCTCTATCCGCATCTTCTGCCGTTTCATGACATGTATGCCCTTCTTGCCATAAAAATTCTAATGTACGTAAAAATGGACGCGTCGTTTTTTCCCAGCGTACAACATTTGCCCATTGATTATATAGCTTAGGAAGATCGCGATAGGAATGAATAATATTTTTATAATGCTCTGCAAAAAGCACTTCAGAGGTTGGACGCACACAAAGTCTTTCTGCTAATTCTTCGTCTCCTCCATGAGTAACCCATGCTACTTCTGGTGCAAATCCTTCGATATGATCCTTTTCTCTTTGTAAAAGGCTTTCTGGAATAAAAAGTGGCATATAAACATTTTCGTGACCTGTTTCTTTAATGCGTTTGTCTAATGCCTCTTTAATATTCTCCCAGATTGCTGTTCCATATGGGCGAATAATCATGGAACCTCTTACGCTTGAATAATCGATAAGTTCTGCTTTTGTTACAACATCTGTATACCATTGAGCAAAATCCTCGTCCATGCTAGTTATGCTTTTTACAAAATCCTTTGCCATTTTATTTGCCTCCTAAAATATTGGGTCTTATTTATACTCATTATTAAAGCTACATTTCTATTCCTAAAGGTTTTTTTTGAAAAAAAACAATAAAAAAAGCCTCGCCTATCATTAGGGACCAAAAAATGGCGGTACCACCCTAATTCAAAGCAAAGCTTTACACTCATCCATGGTAACGGTATTGAACCGCTGAATCTTTCTAAACATTGTCTATTCGATACAGAACGAAAAAGGCAGGTTCAACAGGTATTCTATAGGTCCTTTCAGCAATTAGACCCTCTCTTTTAATAGACATGGCTGTATACTATTCCTTTTTATAGTTTCATTATTCATTTCTTTGTGAAAAATCATATCGGATAGACTCATTATTGTCAATATGGATTTTTTTTATTCTTTTGATAATAGATGATGTACTCTCTTACTTTTTCTGCTTGTTCGAAGGAGAGACGGGGGCTGAGGGAGGCACTCCTCTGTTACCTGCTCTTCCTTTTTCTCTTCCTCTCCTCTCGGGCACTGAGACCGCTCCTCTGTTACCTTTTATTTTGAGTCTCTTGAATAAAAGTCTAATGTCGCTTGAAGTGCTTGACCTGACGGAAGTTTTACTCCATGTCTAATCAGGCATGCTTCTAAACTAGCAAGTACGAATAAGACATTTTCTTTTCGACAGCTATAGCCCATTGTTCCGATCCTCCATATTTTTCCGTGCAAAGGACCAAAAGAGCTTGCGATTTCCACACCAAATTGCTGGAGCATCATGCTTCGAACAGACTCTGCATCGATTCCTTCAGGTACTTTAATACATGTAACGGTCGGCAATTTCCATCTTTTATCGCCAAATAATTCTAGCCCCATTCCTTTTATTCCTTCGATTAATGCTTGTTCATGGTATTGATGACGTGCAAACCTATTTTCCATGCCTTCCTCTAATACAATTCTTAATCCTTCGTGAAGTGCGTATAGCATGGAAGTTGCTTCTGTGTGATGATTTAATCTTCTTGGACTCCAATAATCCTGTAATTGCGCTAAGTCTAAATAGTTGGAGCGAATTGGCGCATGTACTTTTTTCTCTGTTAATTCACTGTCTGTCGCTATCCCTCTTTCTACCTTTTTCCGTGCATTTAATACTTTTTCTACACGGTCATTATAAGTAATTGGGGCATTGCCTGATGGCACAGATAAGCATTTTTGATTTCCACCTATCACTGCATCTATGCACCAATTATCTGTTTGAACATCTGCCCCTCCAATGGTTGCCACTGCGTCAACAATAAATAGAATATCTTGTTCACGACATGCTTTCCCAACCTCTTCTAACGGTTGCATACATCCCGTTGATGTTTCTCCATGAACAAGGGCTACTATTTTAGGGTTCACTTTTTTCATTTCTGAAATGATTATTTCTGGATCGAAAACTTCTCCCCATTCACAATGAAGTAAATGAATATCTGCGCCATATCTTTCAGCTATTTCCGTTAATAAATGTCCAAATCTTCCGTAAATCGGGATTAATACCTTATCACCTGGCTCAATCACACTAGCCAATACAGCTTCAAGTCCAGATCTTGATGTTCCATCTACCGGATATGCCCACTGATTTTTCGTTTGAAAAACTTGCTGTATCATTATCATTACATCATTCATAATTGCCGTAAACGCGGGATCAAATTGCCCTAAAATCGGTGTGCTCAAGGCTCTTAATACTCTTGGATCCACTTCCACTGGACCAGGTGTCATTATTGTTCTTAATGGAGTGTTTAATTCTGAAAAGGTCATTGTTTATGTCCTTCCTTATTAGATTTATTTTTTGATATAGCAAAATTTTAAAGAAATAATTCATTTATTCTTCTGTTTTCAACAGATGAATACCTTTTTCCTTTAGTTATAGAAATATGCATATAAATTAATAAGCTAATCGATGCAATAATTCAATAAGAACAAGAATACCTCTTTTTAAATCTTCCAGATCGGTGTGTTCTTTGGGTGAATGGCTTATTCCCCCTACGCTCGGAACAAACAGTAAGGCTGTTGGGCAATATGTTCCAAATACTTGGGCATCGTGCCCGGCTCCACTAATCATTTTTCGGTTTGGAATATCCATTTCTTCCACAATCCTATAAGCTAGTTTTGTCAATTTATCATCCATTGCAACAGCCTGGACATCCATCCATTGTTCCCACTCAACATCCATTCCTGTTTCTATGCTTTTCTGTTTAAAATAAGAAAAAACTTTCTCACAAAAATAATCTAGCACTTCTTCTTGATGATGCCTGACGTCTAATGTAAACGTAACTTCCTTTGCAATTACATTAGGAACATTAGGCAAGGCTTCTATTTTCCCAACCGTCGCAACTAACTGCGGATCAATTTCTGTAACTTGGTTGATTACATAGGTAATGCATTCCGCAGCTAAGAGAATACTATCTTTTCGATAAGGCATTGGGGTCGTACCTGCATGGTTACTCTCTCCCGTTACTTTGACAGTAAACCTTCTTTGCCCAACAATATGAGATACGATTCCAATAGACTTATGCTCTTTCTCTAATACCGCCCCTTGTTCTATATGTATTTCTATAAAACTATCTATATCTTCTCTTTTCACTGGTTTGCTATCTGCTTGTAATCCCACAGAGGACATTGCGTGAGAAAAGGAATTTTTTCGCGTATCATATAATCCTTTGCAATCTTCCTTGGTATATTTTCCTGTTATCGATCCTGACCCCCAGAAAGCCAAAGGAAATCTACTCCCTTCTTCTTCACATAACGATACAACTTCTATCGTTTTTTTAGGAGCTCCATAATGCTGATTTAAATAATGGACAGCGACAAGGCTTGCTATTATTCCATATGCACCATCATATTTTCCTCCATCTATCACTGTATCAATATGGGAACCTGTTAAAATTTTTTTCTCTTCCTGCAGCGTTCCTTCCAGCCGACCAAACAGATTACCAACCCCATCAAAATACGAGCTTAAACCCATTTCATTCATTTTTTGTAAAAGAGAATGCTGTGCTAACCGCCAATTTTCATCATAAAGAAGTCTTGTAACCCCTCCATTTTTGGTAGCCCCAAATGTAGCCAGCCATTCCACCCACTTGCCCACCTCTTTTGTATCTATTTCAATAGAAGTCTTCATTTCTATCGCTCCTCTCCGGTGATCTTCCAATTGCTTTAACCTATTCAAAATAAAGGAATTGACTAATTCATTTTGTTATATTCCCATAACTTTCTCCTTGCATAAAAATGCCAATTTTAACTACGCACTATTATTATGTAACCATTATTTTAATAAGCACCCGCTAGCAATACATTGGATAAAGTGTTAGAATTATCTAAATACTTTGTGTAAAATAACTAAACACGAAATGCGGAAGCGCCTTGTTTATCGCCTTACAAACTGGAGAAGCATCGACTGAGATAAAGGAAACACTGCGAACGATAGGGAGGGGATGTTGACTTATCGTAGGGAGATGCTTGGAAGTTTGTTTTGGCGATAGGCGCTGGAGCTAGACAACAAGAAATGCGGAAGCGTCTTATAAATAAGTGTTCTTTTTAGGAGGGAATAAAATGAAACTAACAGAGATACTACAGAAACCGGTTTTTGATACTGTTGAAGTCATTGCAGGTCACACTGGCTTAAATAAGGAGATAAAGAATATTACGATGATGGATGCACCTGATATCGTGGAATATTTACATCCGAACGATTTATTAGTCACTACCGCCTACCATCTAAAAGATAAACCTGATATTTTGCTTTCTTTAATAAAAAGTATGCAAGAAAAAGGTTGCACTGCTCTTGGAATTAAGGCAAAAAGATTCTTAGGACATATTCCACACGAAGCCATACAATTTGCAAATGAAAAAGGATTTCCACTTTTAGAAATACCATTAGAAACGTCACTTGGTGAAATTGTTAATGGCTCTTTGAATTACATGCTGAGTCAGAGGACAGCAGAATTAACTACTGCATTTGAAACACACCGGAAATTCACACAGCATATATTAAAGGGAAAAGGCATAAAAAGGCTTGTCGACGACTTATCGCAAATGATTAACAAACGAATTATTTTACTTGATGCACATTTCCAAATGCACACCTCTTCTCATACTAGAAATTCAATTGAAAACTATTTTAGCTCCCTTCATGCAAAAGGATATGAAATTTTATTACCAAGCTCGCCCTATTCTTGTTTTTCTAGTAGAAATACAGAAGAGGTTTTTACTATTTTTCCAATCTATACTCATATGAGAAAACCAGCATTTCTCGTTGTACTTGGAGAAATTCCGGTTGAAGATAAAAGTTTACTGCTTACCATTGAACAAGCTACCAACGTTTTATCGTTTGAGCTAATGAGAGAAAATACAGTGAAGCAATATTCACGAAGGGCAAGAAATGATTTCTTCGCTCATTTTGTGGAAGGGAAATTTACCTTTGCTGAGGAGATTGAAAGTAGAGCAAGAGAATTTTCTTTAAAAAAGGAACAAGCTTCGATTACGATTATTGGCAAAATGGATAACAGTGATCAATACATATCCTTTACACAGCATTCTGTTGAAGTAGATTATATATATGAGTATTTGGAAACGGAAATAAAAAAGGCGCCTTTTGCCTCCCAGCTTTTTATGAAAGACGATCATTGCATTATTATTATGGAAGTCGCCCATTCAACCTATGATTTAGACCATTCGATTCTTCCATATTTGCAAAATATTCAAGATTATATTGGGAATACCTTTAAACGGTCTATGTCCTTTGGTATTAGCAATGTTTTTCAGCGCTTATTAAATATACCTAATGCCTATAAAGAAGCTCTTAGTGCATTACATATTGGACAGCTTTCTGGAAATATTCCCTTTATCCAAATTCACCGGCCAAAAGATGTCTTTGAGATGTTAAGAATTATTCCAACAAAGGACCTTCAGGAATTTTACGATTATATCTTTCAATCATTTACAAGCAATCAACAACAGGAAGAGGAACAAATATTACTCAACACATTATCCGTATACTTAGAAACCCATTGCCAAATTTCTGAAACAGCAAAACGTCTTTACGTGCATCGCAACACAGTCATCTATCGTTTAGAAAAATGTGAAGAACTTTTAGGAAAAAGCCTTAAAGATCCAGAAACTACCTTCCATCTTCGGTTTGCTTTCCGGATAAAATCGATTTTAAAAACAAATGAAGGAAAAAAACAAACGCAAAGATAATGTAGTCTCCTTAGATATATAATCTATATTTTCTAAATATTTTGTACAATATAACCAATGACTTCTTTCTTCTCTCTGATTATGATGTTAATTATCATAACGAACATTGTTAAGTTTATTGACATTAGAAGAAGAAGGAGTGTAACTAATGGCTGAAAACAAAGAAAAGGGTTTGAAAATTTTTTCTTTAGGACTACAACATGTGCTTGCCATGTATGCAGGTGCTATACTCGTTCCGTTATTAGTCGGAAGAGCATTGAATTTAACAACTGAACAACTTGCTTATCTCGTTGCAATTGATTTATTAACATGCGGAATTGCCACATTGCTTCAAGCCTGGAAAAATAAATATTTAGGAATCGGATTACCCGTTGTTCTTGGTAGCTCCTTTGTTGCAGTTACACCAATGATTTCCATTGGAACAAACTATGGAGTAACTGCTATTTATGGAGCCATCATTATTACTGGACTTTTTATGATTATTTGCGCTCCGTTTTTCAGTAAAATCACGAAATTGTTCCCTCCTGTAGTAATTGGAACAGTCGTCACCATTATTGGTTTATCGCTCATTCCATCTGGCATTAAAAATATGGGAGGAGGAGCAACTAGTGAAGATTTTGGTTCGATTGAAAATCTAATTCTTTCATTCGGGGTTTTATTATTTATTTTATTACTAAACCGCTTCACAAAAGGATTTATGCAATCATTGTCTGTTTTAATCGGAATTATCGTTGGTACTGTTGTTGCTGCCTTTCTTGGAAAAGTTAATCTTTCCCCAGTAAAAGAGGCGAGTTGGTTCCATTTCCCTGAACTATTTTACTTTGGTACCCCTACCTTTGAGATTGGCCCAATCCTTACGATGTTAATTGTTGGTTTAGTCATTGTCATTGAATCAACTGGTGTTTTCTTTGCACTAAGTAAGATTACCGGAACACCTCTAAGCGAGAAGGATTTAACAAGAGGTTATCGTGCAGAAGGTGTAGCTATTACTTTAGGGGGATTATTTAATGCATTTCCGTATAACACCTTCGCACAAAACGTTGGTCTTGTACAGCTTTCCAAAGTAAAAACCGTCAATGTTGTTGTAGCTGCTGGAGGAATCCTAGTCTTCCTAGGACTTATTCCAAAAGTTGCTGCATTTGCTACCATTATACCGACGCCTATATTAGGGGGAGCAACGGTTGTTATGTTTGGGATGGTTGTTGCTTCTGGAATCAGAATGCTTAGTAAAGTAGATTTTACAAATCAAGCTAACTTATTGATCATGGCTTGCTCTATTTCCATCGGTTTAGGTGCAACTGCTGTTCCTACTTTATTTGATCAACTCCCTTCTGCACTTCGTATCATTGTAAGTGACGGAATTATTACTGGAAGCATTGCAGCTATTCTTTTAAATCTTCTTTTTAGAGTAAAAACAAATAAACAAAGCACTAGTACTACTATTCTTCCTACACAAGAAGTAAGCGAAACACGTACACTTTAATGAGAAAAGAGGCTGTTCCTCCATGAGCCGGCCTCTTTCTCATTTCCTCTATTTATTTCTTATCGTTGTCAGTTTCATTGTTTTGATTCTTACCTGTTCTGGATCGACCTGAATTCTTGCTACATTTGTTTCTATCGCGGTTCTCGCAACGGCGGCAGCCACGGCTGGAGCTACTCTTGGATCAAATGGACTTGGAATGACATAATCTTCACTCAGCTCTGATTCCGCAATTAAACCCGCGATTGCTTCTGCCGCTGCTTTCTTCATTGCCTCATTTATAATCCTTGCTCGAACATCTAGAGCCCCACGAAAAACGCCTGGGAAAGCCAATACATTGTTTACTTGGTTCGGAAAATCAGATCTTCCTGTTCCGACTATCCTTGCACCTGCTTCTTTCGCTTCAGAAGGACTTATTTCTGGTACCGGATTTGCCAACGCAAAAATAATCGCATCCTTATTCATCGTTTGGACCATCTCTTTTGTTAAGGTACCTGCGACAGAAACTCCAATAAATACGTCCGCTCCTTTAATAGCATTACGCAGTGAACCTTTTTCATTTTCTCCATTTGTGAATGTTGCCACAGATTCTTTTGCAGGGTTCATGCCAACTGGTCTCCCACTATAAATCGCTCCTTTTGTATCACACAAAATCATATTGACTACACCGGAAGAAAAGAGAAGTTTTGCGATGGCTATCCCTGAAGCGCCAGCCCCATTTATAACAATTTTTAAATCCTTCATTTCTTTTTTTACAAGTTTAAGCGCGTTGACAAGTCCAGCTAAAGTTACAATTGCAGTACCGTGCTGATCATCATGAAAAACAGGAATATCTAATTCTTGCTTTAAACGCTCTTCTATCTCAAAACAATGAGGTGCAGCAATGTCTTCCAAATGGATTGCACCAAAGGTAGGAGCCATCAATTTCACGGTCTCCACTATCTTATCTTCATCTGTTGAATTTAAAGCAATCGGAAATGCATCCACTCCAGCAAAGCTTTTTAACAAAATGGCTTTTCCCTCCATAACTGGAAGAGATGCCGCTGCTCCAATATTCCCTAAACCAAGTACAGAGGTACCATTTGTTACAAGGCCCACCATATTGCCTTTCATCGTAAAATCATATACAGCTTCCGGATTTTCAAAAATTTCTTTACATGGTTCTGCCACGCCTGGAGAATAAGCTAAACTTAAATCCTGAGCATTATTTACTTCAACCTTTGCATGGATTTCCAATTTCCCTTGTTTGGCCTGATGCATATGTAAAGCTTCTTCTCGTAAAGACATTTTATCTCTCCCTTATTAGCGCAATTTCTCCAACATTATGGCTTCTTTTTATTGGGTATTTTCTAGATAAGGATCTTCCTATCTAAGATGATATATCTTATGAACAAAAAAAGAAACGCTTACAAAATAAAAATAATAAATATCTAATAAAATAAGCTTCATGCATACTTTTTTACATTTATTTTTGTTAAACGATCTATTAAACTTATCATGATTTTAAGAAGTGGTCCCCCACCTATTGAGGTGAGGGTAATCCTATTTAACGATTCGTTCCATCGCCAAATGCTAGTGTCCGTTATTCCTTCACTTCTTCGCTATAGCAACACTAATTTCATTTTGCTTATTAACAGAGATTAATACATCAACCATATTAATAAAAAGGCCATTTTCCACTACTCCGACTATGTTATTCAATGATTGATGTAATTGACTGGGGTTTTCGATACTAGGAAAAGTACAATCAACAATATAATTGCCATTGTCCGTTAGATAAATCTCTTCATGTTTCATCCGTATTTCTGTTTTACAACCTAATTTTTCAATAGCTCTCTCTGTTTGTTTATATCCAAACGGAACTACTTCTACAGGTAAAGGAAATTGCCCTAAAGATTGAACTTTCTTACTTCCATCTGCAACAACAATAAAGGTTTTGGCAGCACTAGCGATTATTTTTTCTCGCAATAATGCTCCGCCTCCTCCTTTTATGGCAAAGAAATTTGCATCAATTTCATCTGCACCATCAATTGCAATATCTAATTCTTCTACTTCATTTATATCAATTAGTTGAATTCCATATTCACTCGCCAATTTTTCTGTAGCCTTTGACGTCGCAACCCCTTTTAATTCCATTCCTGCCTTAATCATTTCGCCCATTTTTTTTATCACATAAAATGCTGTAGATCCTGTCCCTAGCCCAACCGTCATTCCATTTTTTACATATTGAATCGCGGCAGCTTCTCCTACTAATGCTTTTTGATCCTGTCTATCCATCCTGTTCACCTACACACTTATTTTGTAATATCCAAATAGTTATCCTCCCTTCTATAATAGATGATATATCCATCTCTTTCATCTATTTTTCATTAGAAATTTTCTCCTAAGTACATTTTCACTGTATTTTTTACTTGCTCCATTTTATCCGCATTTTTTCCATACATTATTTTCGCATCTTTATTGCCTGTTTGTAGCGAATACATTTCCAAATCTGCTTGAACTTTTTTTATTGTCGCAAGCAGTAGTGGTCTTTCCTGTGCTTCTGCCAGCTTGATTTTATCATCAAAAATATCAATTGTAAGTTCACCATAGGAATCAACTTGTCCTAGAAATACATTATCTAGTGTTACACCTAATTTCTCTAATTCCATATGCAACCAAGCTGGTGTTTTTCCCGCTTTTGTTAAAGACTCATAAACGATATTGCCATCCATAATGATCGTTTGAGGCGCTTTTTCACTTGGCACTTTTATATTTAGGTCTTTCGGAGTGATTGGTCTATTTTCCTTCTTCAATAAAACACTGAGCATTCCCTTTGGTTCAAGAACAGCATATTCAATTTCGGACAAGCTAAAAACATCTTTTTGTCGTAAAAGTGTAGAAAAATCGTCAATCGTATAATGCTCCTTCTTCAAATTTTCTTCAAGGAGCTTTCCATCTTCCACCAATACCGTTCCAGTACCTTCTATTACATTACGTAATGTCTTACTTTTTAAGGAAATTACATCAGCTAAATACGAGATGATTGCAAAGACGAATATCCCAAGTATTCCATGCATAACACTAAGACTGGAGTTTAGAATTACCTCTCCGGCAATATCCCCCAACGTAATACCTGCTATGTATTCAAAAAGTGATAGCTGAGAAATATGCTTTTTTCCTAATAGCTTTGTAGTAATAAATAAAACAATAACAAAAAGCAACGCTCGTAAAACTACTGTAAACATGTTTTCACCTTCCCATTAAGAAGAGCTTATTGCTTTTCCTCTCGCTCTAATTGATAAACCCTTAGCTGAATATCATTTTTAATCTCACCAACTAATACCATTGCTTCGTGAAAAGCCTTTTGAGCTTCTTCCTCCATGGAATGAAGAGCAAAGGCAGATAGCTGGGATTCAATACCTTTTAAACTCGCTAAAGTTTGCTTTACATTTGATGCAACAGTCATGATTTCCCTCCAATAAAAGAGAAGCCGTTTATTTAGAAGGGAAGTCAATTCTCCTAGAAACGGCTTCTCGATTTTCTCTTAGCATGATTTATTGTTGTGCATATTGTGGTTCTTCTTTCTCGATTTCTTGTAGCCTTGGATTTAAGGAATCAATAATTTGTTGTGTTTGTTGTGCAGCAGTCTGATATATTTGCTTTGCAGATTGGTTATCAGTAGATAGAGCAAAAGTTTCTAAACTAGCTTGAGCACTTTTCAGCCCTGCCATTGTTTGTTTTACGTCTGTTATTACCGTCATTTGAGCTGCCACCACCCTTAAATTTTTTGCCACTTTAATATCATTTCATTTACTTCTCTTGTTATTCAGTCAAAAAATGCCAAGTATGGAGAAGAAGAATCCTACTTCCATTAATTGAAACTTTTGCTTAATTCAGTCGTATTATTTAGTTAAAAAATAACAAGGGAGTTAAAAAATGATTACTGTCATTATTGTTTTAGCTGTATTCTCTATTCCCCTAGCTGGTATCATAACTTCACATTTGGAACAACAATCAAAATTAAAAAGAGCAATCGTAAAGGATCAATTAGAGCTTGAGAAATTAAAGCATGAAAATTTTTTATTGGAAACGAATAAATTAAAGTTAGAAGTGGAGAAAATGGAGAAGGAAAATAATTTATTGGAGAAGAAGTGATTGAATAATTGAGGTTATCTTGATGAAAAAAGAAAGCTTTCAAAGTTCAAAACTTTAAAAGCTTTCTTTATGAAAATTACAATCCAATTGACTATTCCATTGGTTAACAAATCAAACTAGCTCTATATAAACAATAACAAACTTACTGCCATAACGGCCATTCCGGCAATGAGACCGTATATAGATAGATGCCCTTCGTCGTATTTTTTTGCTGCTGGCAATAATTCATCCAGTGAAATAAAGACCATGATGCCTGCTACTGCTGCGAAGATTAATCCAAACATAACATCATTTAGAAATGGCATTAATATAAGGAAAGCTACAATGGCGCCGACTGGCTCTGCTAAACCTGATAAAAAGGAAAGTTTAAATGCTTTTTTTCGATCACCTGTTGCAAAATAAACTGGTACTGCAACGGCAATTCCTTCTGGAATATTATGTATCGCAATAGCTACTGTAATTGCTACACCAAGTCCTGGATCCTGAAGTGCTGCAGTAAAGGTTGCAATCCCTTCTGGAAAGTTATGAATAGCAATAGCAAGTGCTGTAAAACTCCCCATTTTCAAAAGAGAATGGTCAGTTTTCGTAACATTTGATTTATTAATTTCTTCCACTTTCTTCAACTCATGTGGATTTCCTTGCTCTGGAACAAATTTATCTATTAAAGCAATTAACAATATTCCGCCAAAGAATCCTGCAACAGTAAGCCAGTTCCCTGCTTGTGCTCCTAATGATCCGACTAATGCATCTTTTGATTTGACAAAAATCTCAATCATCGATACATAAATCATCACTCCGGCAGAAAAACCGAGCATCCAAGATAGAAACTTTGTATTCGTTGTTGATGTGAAAAAGGCAAGTACGCTTCCTATCCCAGTAGCCAAACCTGCTAATAATGTCAAACCAAATGCAATCAATAAATTTTCGGGCATATAAATCCCCCTTTATCCTGTAGTATTCCTACGCTTTTTCATATATATAAAAATTATACCTTCATTTAAAAATGTTTCTCTTAGGAAAAATTTTAACCAATTTCCAAATATTCGTCAATTCATATATGTATAGATTATATTTACCTTCAAAGCGAATTACACAAATCCAATCTCTGATTAATAATTAAAATGATTTGTTTAAATTATACGTAAAAAGAAAAAAATCTTTCCTCTATTTTATTTTTTTATAAAAATAAGCTTAATAGAATCCTCCTATGTAATGGTCTTTTTTCTTTTATTATTCATCCCCTTATACACTCTTTTTACACCTTCAGTAATGATGGTGCTTCCAACTAGATCAATAATAATATTTCCATTAATCATTTTAATTAAGTAATAGGATAAAGTACCAATTCCCATATCCATCATGACAAATCGCTTCATTTTTGAAATTTCCATTACTACAATGATTATTTGTTTTTTATTCTCTTTATTCATCTTTCCCAACTCCCCTTTTCATTTAGCGTATGACGGAAAGCGTTTGTCCAATGTCCACAATTAATGCAATTATTCATTCTAGTAGGAGAACTCCCCAAAAAGGGATTATTCCAAAATAAAAGGCTCAAATCATAAACGATTTGAACCTTTTATCCTGCCAAACATTTATTATTAATCGGTAGGAGTTATTTACATAGATAGTCTATTGAGCTTTTACATAATCTGCGGACTTTATACCTGCTTGACGTCCAAAGATAATAATCTCTGACACAGAATTCCCGCCAATTCTATTCTCCCCATGTAGAGCACCAGTTACTTCTCCTGCAGCGAATAATCCTGAAATTGGTTGACCATCTTCGTTAAGAACCTCTGTATTTGTATTAATTTTTACTCCACCCATTGTATAATGAATACCAGGAGCAATTTTTATAGCATAGAAAGGTGTACTAGCCAAGTCATTCTCTATTCCTGTTGTTCTTCCGAAAGCTTGATCGTCTTTATTAGTAACAGCTTTATTCCAAGTATCTAATGTTACTTTTAGTTCCTCTGAAGAAACATTCATTTTCTCAGCCAGTGCTTCTATTGTTTCTCCTTCTAGCACAAATCCTAATTTTTCATATTGTTCAATAGCTTTCGCACGGGATTTCACACCAGAATCAAATACTAAGTAAGCTGATTTTTCTGGAAGCTCATTAATTGCAGCTGTTACTTTATCACGTGTATCAAGTTCATTCGTGAATCTTTTACCCTCTGCCGAAACCATAATTGCTCCTTCTCCACGAACAGCTTCACCAATTAAGTAAGATTCCTCTTGTTGTACAGTTGGATGAACTTGAATTTGCTCTAAATCAACAGTTGCTCCACCTAATTTTTCAATCATTTTAATTCCATCACCTGTGCTACCAGCTTGGTTTGTTGTTACATAGTCGCCTAGATCACTTCTTACTTCTTTTATCATATCCATATTAGAGCCGAAGCCACCTGTCGTTACAATCACAGCTTTTGCCGTAATGGATTTTTCATCCGTTTGATTGAATAGTACGTCTACTCCATTTACAGTTCCATCTTTTTCTGTTATTCCCTTCACTTCTGCATTTACAAAAAGAGGAATATCCTTCTCTTGAACATTTTTCAACAAACCATCCACTATGTATTGTCCTACTGCTGACCCATCTTCAGGTCGGTGGGTACGTTTTTCATTCATCCCTCCTGTAATGGTTAAATTATTCAAACGAATGCCAATTGTATCTAACCATTCAATCGCGCTTGCTGAGTTATCGACAAAGAAACGTAACATTTCCTTATCATTTGTTCCATGTCCACCCTTTAATGTCTCTTCGTAAAACAAATCATTATTATCTTCAATGCCCTGCTCTTTTTGAAACTTAGTTTCAGATGCGTTCATGCCAGAAGAAGCTTTTGTTGTATTTCCTCCAGCAACAGGCATTTTTTCAAAAATAACTGGATTTAATCCTTTTGCCTGTGCTTCTAAAGCTGCAGTCATCCCAGCACCACCAGCTCCAACAATGATAATATCGTAGCTGTCTTTAAGTTCTTCATATGGTGTATAGTTTGTTTGAGAAGCTCCTGATACTACTTCCGCTTCCTTTTCTTCTTTTTCTTGTTTCTGTGTGCTATTTGTTTTTTCATTTCCACAACCAGCAATAACAAGTACGAAAGAAAAAGCAAAAATAAGGGCAGCTGTTAATTTCTTTTTCATCTGTTTCCCTCCAAATAATTTCATAATCTGATGATAATTGCATTAATCCGTTCATCTTCCAAAGTATATCATCAATTTTAAAGTTTGTGCAAAAGTTCACAAAGTGTTAGAAATTTTTTTTATTTTTCTTCATTAGCAAAAAAACTGCCATTTAGCTTCTTTAAAGAAGCTAATGGTAGTTTTCATGAATAGTTTTAATCGACTACTCATTCTTTTTTTATTCATTTTTTGATTAGAACTGATAATTCCCCTTCAAAAACTTCTTCCTCTTTATCATTATACGTGCTAAGCAATACTGTAAGAATTCCAGTCGCACTTTTATTTTGCTTTTTTTCAAGAACTTTTACAATCGTATAGAGTTCATCACCTGGAAAAACTGGTTTTAAAAATTTTATATTATTCATTTCTGTTCCCGCAATGACATCTTCCCCATATTTCTCTTCTTCTACCCACAGCTTGAAAGAAATAGCTAAAGTATGTATTCCAGAAGCAATTATTCCATTAAATCTACCTTCCTTTGCTTTCTCTTCATTTACATGCAAATATTGAGGATCAAATTCTCCTGCAAACTTCATTATTTCTTCTTTTGTCACTTTAAAAGATTTTGTTTTAAAGCTTTGTCCTATTTTAAATTCGTCTAATTTCATTCTAGCCCTCTTTTACTTTAGTTATATATTAGTCTCACCTAAAAAAACCTTTAATTAAAACTACCTATTTTATTTCTTTTATGAATATCTTCCGTCCCAGCTTCAATAGCTGTCATATAGTAATTACACTTATGATTGATGACATCCATTGTCTTCTTTAATTCTTCTAACTGTGCTTCTACAGCAGCTTTTCTCTCCAAGAACATAGCATATCTCTGTTGTAAAGTGGAGTCTCCTTCTGAACACCAAGTGATAAAACCTTTAATTTCTTTAATAGGCATCCCTGTAGATTTTAGACACTGGATGACTTTAAGTGATTCAATATCTGAGTCTTTAAACAATCGAGTCCCATTAGAAGTACGTTCTACAAAAGGCATTAGTCCTTCCTTGTCATAGTAACGTAAGGCATAAACTGTTAGATTCAATTTCTTGGCAACTTCACTGATCGAATATGTATTCATCCTTGTATCTTCTCCCCCTTTAGATAGACATTTTGTTAACTCTATATTTAAGGAGCATCCTACCATGCTCCGTATGACCTGTCAAAGCTTTAACTAAAAATCACTAAGGATAAAAACTTATCACTTGACCTAGAGTTAACTATAGGGATTATTCTAGATTTGGAAACTAAACAAAGAGAACAGATGCATCACGTGTTCATTCTCTTGTAAAAATTTATTTTTGGAGGTTTTACTATGATCTCAGCTAAAGCAAGAGCAGTCTATGGTGCTGATAAACCATTTCAAGCAACTGAAATTAAAAGGCGTGACCTAGACTTACATGATGTTCTAATCGAGATTAAATATGCTGGCATTTGTCATTCCGACATCCATACCGCGCATGGGGAATGGGGTCCTGTTAACTATCCTCTTGTCCCTGGACATGAGATTGCTGGAATTGTTACAGAGGTTGGTTCTGAGGTGACTAAATATAAAATTGGCGATCGTGTAGGCGTTGGATGTATGGTAGATTCATGTGGAAAATGCGAGAATTGCTTAAGCGGAGAAGAACAATACTGCCTGAAAGGAAATATCCCTACATATGCTGGTGTAGATAAGTATGGAGAACCAACACAAGGTGGTTATTCTACCCACATTGTTGTAACAGAGGACTTTGTGGTTAGTATTCCGGATAATATTGGACTTGATGCTGCAGCACCATTACTTTGCGCTGGTATTACAACCTATTCTCCATTAAATCACTGGGAAGCAGGTGCAGGCAAGAAAGTAGCGATTGTCGGCATGGGTGGTCTAGGACATATGGCTGTAAAAATTGCACATGCTATGGGAGCAGAAGTAACGGTTCTTTCGCAGTCATTGAAGAAAAAAGAAGATGGAATAGCATTCGGTGCAGACCATTACTATGCTACAAGTGCCCCAGAAACATTTGAGAAACTTGCTGGAACATTTGACTTGATTCTCAATACTGTAAGTGCAAAAATCAACCTTGATGCATATTTTTCATTACTTACACTCGATGGTACGATGGTAAATGTGGGTGCACCTGGGGAACCATTATCTTTGAATGTACAATCACTAATCGGGCATCGTCGTTCCTTTGCTGGTTCCTTGATTGGAGGAATCCGTGAGACACAGGAAATGTTAAATTTCTGTGCTCAACATAATATCGTTCCAAAAATCGAAGTAATTTCAGCTGATCAAATTGATGAAGCATATGAACGTGTTTTAGCTTCAGATGTTAAATATCGATTCGTAATTGACACTAGTACAATATAAAAATGATTAAATATAAAAAATCGAGTAAATCCTAGTAATGGATTACTCGATTTTTATTAACCTTTAGACGGCTTCATTTCCATGTACTTTCTCGTCAGGAATCAATAATAATCCTAATTCGTGATGATCCCCTTCATATAAAGCCCTTTGCACAAAACGAATTTCACCATTAGCATCAAATACTTCTAGTTTACAATGGGCTGAATTTTTTTGTAATGCTTTATATAACTGGTTTTTATCTTGAACTGGAATACTATTTACCTTAGAAATCATCTCACCAATTTCCAACTCCATTTTATCAGCTGGAGAATCTGGCACAATTCCTAATATTACTACCCCATTATTTTTTCTAGAAAAATAGAAAGATCTATTCTTTTCTTTGTTTTTCTGCTTGCTTGTAATCCACTCTCGGCCAAGAATTGCTACTACGATTAAACCAATAGATGCAAGTGGATAGAAATAAGCTGCAGCTCCCCCTACTATAATGATAGAACCAAGAATAATGATGTTTCTTCCCACATTTCTAATAGCAATAATAGGATGTTCCCCTTGAACTTCAATTTTTGATCCAATCAAGAAAGGAACCAAGAGAAGTGAATATGTTTGATTACCTACAGTAAACATTGGCCACCATTCAAACGGAATCGATAATACCCCTGAAGGAATAAATAAAAATACTGGTAAAATCCATGCTCTTTCTAATAGATGGACACCAATAGCTTGACCACGTCTACTTTTCTTTAGCCTTGGTGAAGTTCCTTTCACTCCATTTTTACGAACGAATATTCCCTCGGAAATAATGAAAAATCCTAGTAGAATAACTGCAGTTGGAAATATATATTCGGATGAATTCAGATTACTTTTCGAAAACAAAAGATAATCCCAACCAAGGTAAAGAGAAACACTACTAACAACTATTCCTAATCCAACTGAATATACAGGCGATAACATTCTCGTTTTTCCAATTAGCGCAAATACGATTGTAATAATCCCTGTAAAAATTATAAATTCCATTGGAACTACTAAAACAAGTCCGATAGAAAGAACGGATACACAAAGTCCGACGATAATCCCCATTGGCAACAATTGTTTCAGTTCAAAATAAGCGTTTTGTGCTCTTACCGTAAAATTTCTTCTTTCTTTTTTTACTCTAGCAACCCCTAAATAAGCAGCTAATAAAAACGATAAATAGAAAACAGGATTCAAAAATAGCTTACCAAATCCTTTTAAAAGCTCGAGCAACCAATCTTGCCACATAAAACTTCCCCCATCCTTACATTAAGCTTCCCATCTATTTATTCCTTTTTTTAAGGAATTTAATCTTTTATAGTATAAATCTATTATATTCTACTAATATGGTAATAGAAAGACTATGTGGAAGAAATATTATCTCTTTTTGTATCTATTAAATTTAGATTTTTATTTTTCATAAATAAAGCCAACAACCTGATTTTTAAGGTCATTGGCTTTATATTACTTTTTATTTTGTTTTTGCTATAGAAGCTTTAACTTTCGCTACTATATTGTCTACTGTAAATCCATATTCTTGGAATAGTTTATCCGCAGGTGCAGATGCTCCAAAATGATCAATTGTGATATGTTCACCTTTAGGTCCAATATATTCTCTCCACCCAAGAGAAGAACCAGCTTCAATACAAACGCGTGCATGAACGCTTTCTGGTAATACGCTCTCTTTATACTCAGCTGATTGTGTTTCAAAGCGATCCCAGCTTGGCATACTTACAACATTCACAGAAATTCCTTCTTCCTCTAAAGCTGCTTGTGCCTTGATTGCTAGCGACACTTCAGAACCTGATGCTAAGATTAATGCTTGAGCTGTATCTTTACCAGTTGAAACGGTGTAAGCACCTTTTCTCACTCCTTCGTATGCTTCCGCTTTTGTTAAATCTAATGTTGGTAAGTTTTGACGTGTCAATACTAACGCTGTTGGTGTATCTGTGCTCTCTAAAGCAAGTTGCCATGCTGCGACTGTTTCTTTCGCATCTGCTGGACGAATAATGGATAGACCTGGCATTGCACGTAAGGAAGCAAGTTGTTCAACTGGCTCATGTGTTGGACCATCTTCTCCAACTGCGATACTGTCATGTGTGAATACATAAGTCACAGGTAATTTCATTAATGCTGCTAAGCGGATTGCCGGACGTAAATAATCAGAGAATACGAAGAATGTTGCTCCAAATACCTTCACTCCACCATGTAGTGCTAAGCCGTTTAACGCTGCACCCATTGCAAATTCACGTACACCAAACCAAATATTTCTGCCTGCATAACCATCGATTGCAAAGTTTTTCTCAGCAGTCATTAAAGTCTTATTTGATCCTGCTAAGTCAGCCGACCCTCCGAATAGGAATGGAATTTCTTTTGCAGCCACTTGAATGGTTTTACCAGAAGAATCTCTTGTTGCCATTGCATCTCCAGCATTAAATTCTGGTAGACTTTCATGTAAATCTGCTGGTAGTTCTCCTTTGATTGCCGTTTCTAATTGCGTTGCTAACTCCGGATAAGCTTCTTTATAGCCTTGATATAATTCATTCCAAGCTTGTTCTTTGTCTGCTCCCTCTTGCGCTAATGCTGCATAATGCTCAGAAACTTCTGTTGGAACATGGAATGCTTCTTCGTAAGACCAACCATACGTTTGTTTCGCTAATTGTGTTTCTGATGCTCCCAGTGGTGCACCATGTGATGCTGATTTTCCGCCTTTATTTGGTGAACCATATCCAATAACTGTTTTCACTTCGATTAACGTAGGGATATCCGATTGTTTTGCCGCTTTTATAGCATTATGAATTTCCTCTATATTATTTCCATCCTCTACTCTGATTACTTCCCAACCATATGATTCAAAACGCTTTTGAACACTTTCAGAGAAAGATAGATGTAAATCACCATCTAAAGAAATATCATTGGAATCATATAATACTACTAATCTTCCTAATTTTAAGTGACCTGCCAGTGATGCCGCTTCTGCAGATACACCTTCCATTAAATCACCATCACCACAGATACTATATGTGTAATGATCTACTACTGAAAAATTGTCTTTATTATAGTTTTCTGCCAAGTGTCTTTCTGCCATTGCCATCCCGACAGCCATCGCAATTCCTTGTCCAAGTGGACCGGTTGTAGCTTCTACACCTGGTGTATGCCCATACTCCGGATGACCAGGTGTTTTACTTTCCCATTGGCGGAAATTTTTCAAATCATCAATGGTCACACCATATTGAAATAAGTGTAAAAGACTATAAAGAAGCATGGAACCATGTCCAGCTGATAAGACAAAACGATCACGGTTGAACCAATTAGGATTAGCAGGATTATGATTCATTTCTTTTGCCCATAATGTGTAAGCCAGTGGAGCTGCCCCCATCGGCATTCCCGGATGACCAGAATTCGATTTCTCAATGGCATCAATGGATAATGTACGAATTGTATTAATTGCTATTTTTTCAATATTTGTCGCAACTGTGTTACTCATAATATCATTCCTTCATTTTTTTATTTTGATACAGAACTCCATCTTTTTTAACAGTTATTTCCCCTGTAGGGTTGTTATTTCTTATCCATAATAAAATGATTTCTGC